>CAVVJG010000027.1:0-17676 GCA_963748365.1 Candidatus Acidiferrales bacterium | reverse complement strand
AACTACCAACACGCGCATAGATTTTGGCCTTTGCTTTACCACCCACAAAGGCAAACTCCCAAAACGTTTCATCGACACCGGTGGCCTCGCTAAGAAAGATCGCATCACTCACCGCATCGAACTGACGTCCACCGACCAGATTGACGCCGACCTTTCCAAATGGCTAGACTGGCGTACTCTCTCGACGTTTGAGTACTAAACTCTTCCCGACGAATCGACGTACAGGATTCATTAGTAGCGTCCATCTTCAGGTGATCACCATGCCTGACAATGGTCATCCTTCACCCGCGCCATTCGCGGGTGAAGGACCTCAACTCCAGATTAACCACCAGCCAAATCCATAGCGAGCCATCGTCCCATCCCCCTACGCAAAAAATGGCGCCTCAACATCGAAGCGCCCAACCCACAATTCCTTCTCTACTTAGAACTTAAAACTAGCCACTTAAAACTCTCTTAATCGTCGTCGCCAATCAAAAAGGCCGCCGTCAACACCGTGGTCCACAACCCGCGCTTGTCGCCCACCGCCGATTGCGTCACGTTCATCGTCCGCACGATCTTGTTCGATATCCGGTAAACTTCCTTCTTCTCGTCCCACGACAAATCCGGATCGAATTCCACGTTCAACGTCGTCGCCAGCATTTCCGCGGCCAGCTCTTCCGCATACTCCCCGGCCACTTCTTCCGTTTCGCCGAACGAATGGTGCTCCGAAAGATAGCCGTACATGCTCTTGTCGCCCGGCAACGCCAGTCCGATACTCGAAGCGATCAAGCGGTGCGGTTCACGAGTGGAGTTTTCGCTAATCACCGTGAACGCCACTTGCCCCGGCTTGATCTGCTTCAATCCTTCGCTGCGCGAAATCAATTTACAGTTTGGCGGGAAGATCGATGAAACGCGCACGATGTTGCAGGCTGCGATGCCCGCGTTTCTCAGGGCTAGCTCAAAGCTCGAAAGCCGCTCGCGATGTTTTCCGACGCCCTTGGTCAAAAATATTTTCTTAGCTACAAACGCCATGGTGCCGGGTCGCGGCCTCCGTTAGTGAATTAACGCTGAAAAATATGCGCTTGTGGAAAAGTAACAAGAAGGTTTCTTAGTGTCAATGCAGAACAAAGATTGTCGGCTTTAATTTGCGCCGGACACATTAACATCCGTACACATTTCAATTGATTTTTGTTCAAGCCTTGTCAGAATCTCCCCGCGGCCCCTTCATTTCCCACTACGTGCCGCACCAATTTCCCCAACGGCCGGCACAACGCCAGCACTTTTCCCAAATCATCCGCCGTGAAGTCTGGCCCCGCGTCCGTCACATTCACGCCTTTGCGGCTCACCTGCATCACCCCCACTACTTTTCCTTCGCACAATATCGGCGCGCTCACTGTTTTCTGGATCGCTTCACCCGACGTTGTCGCCGTGCGCACACCTTCAAACACGCTCGCGTGCCGCACCACCGTAAAATTATTGTTGATCTCCGGACGGCTGTCTCTCGCCGTCCTCGCGGCCAACGCCGAATTGCTTGTCAGCGGAATAAATCCAACATTCTTCAATGCCGCCGGTACCAGAAAATGCAAATGCCGCCACCGGTGCGACACGCCTAAAATCGCCAGTTCGTCGGTCCTCACGCCTAAATGCTTCGCGATCCGCTCGCCAATTTCCGCCAACGGTATTTCCGGCGCTTCCGTCCCGTCGCCTTCAAGCGCATTCGCCATGCGTTCCAGTTCCGACACTAGACTCGTGGCCATATTTTCCCTTAGACGTTTCTTTCCAACTGCCTGCAGGAGGGAGCGGGGTCCTGCGGAGACTTCTTTCGTCTATCCAGCTTCAATCTTCCGGCCCTAGCCCTCATCTCGCAAGAATTTTTAGAAATGTTTGTGTCTTTCAAACTCACAGCCTCACTTGCAACACTTTTCTTTACTTCATATACTGTCTTTGCTGCATTCCCATCGCTCCAATGTCTGTTGCGCTCCATCCATCTTAATGGGAATACCTGCGGCGGAGAGGGCATGTCCCCTACGGCAACCCGGCCTGTCTCAACTCATCTTCTCAAAATGTCTCATTCGTTATCCAGCATCGTGCACTACAGGCACAAGGACCACTACATCCCATGAGCGTTACGGCGACAAACATTACGGCCGATAGTTTAAAGTTCTGGCAGACCACCGTCGGCAAGAAAGCCATTATGGCCGTCACCGGATTCATCTTGTTCGGTTTCATCGTCGGTCACCTGGTTGGCAATCTGCAGATCTTTCTGCCTCCTGAAAAAATTAATCACTACTCCGCGGCCCTGGAGTCGCTGCCGCCTTCTGTGGAGCGCTCGCATCACTTTGCTCATCGCGGTAGGCCTGCATATCTGGTCGTCGTTTCAACTCTGGCTCCTGCAGCGCGAAGCGCGACCAGTTCCATACGTCAAGAAGGCCAATCTCAATTCCACGTACGCCTCTCGCACCATGTTGTGGAGCGGCCCGATCGTCCTGGCCTTCCTGATCTACCATCTGCTGCACTTTACTTTTGGCGCCGTTCACCCTGGCGGGCCGTTTGATCCGCACAATGTGTATAACAATGTCGTTTACGGTTTTCAGGTTTGGCCCGTTTCGCTGTTCTACATCATTGCCATGATCATGCTCTGTTATCACCTCTACCACGGCTTGTGGAGCATGTTCCAATCGCTCGGCTTCAGCCATCCGGTCTACACGCCTTGGCTGCAACGTTTTGCGAAAATTGTCGCCATCCTGATAGCCATCGGCGAAATTTCCATGCCGGTCGCTGTTCTCGCTGGTTTCATCAAGCCTGTTTAGGGAGCCTGATTCGATGGAATTAAAGTCCAATGCCCCAACAGGGCCGATTGAACAGTCTTGGGATAAACACAAATTCGATCTCAAGCTCATCAATCCGGCCAACAAGCGCAAGTACAACATCATCGTCGTTGGTTCCGGCCTCGCCGGTGGCGCTGCTGCCGCCAGCCTCGGCGAACTCGGCTACAACGTTCAGTGCTTCTGCTATCAGGACAGTCCTCGGCGCGCTCACTCCATTGCTGCGCAGGGCGGCATCAACGCCGCGAAAAATTATCACAACGATGGCGACAGCATTTACCGCCTCTTCTACGACACCGTAAAGGGCGGCGATTTCCGCGCTCGCGAAGCCAACGTTTACCGCCTCGCTCAGGTTAGCGTGAACATTATCGATCAGTGTGTCGCGCAGGGCGTTCCGTTCGCCCGTGAGTATGGTGGCCTCCTCGACAACCGTTCCTTCGGCGGCGCGCAAGTCTCGCGCACCTTTTATGCCCGAGGCCAGACCGGCCAGCAACTTCTTCTTGGCGCCTACCAGGCCCTCGAACGCCAAATCGGTCTTGGCTCTGTGAAAATGTACCCGCGCATGGACATGCTCGACCTCATCGTCGTCGATGGCCACGCTCGGGGCATTGTCACCCGCAGTCTCTACGACGGCAAAATCGAAGTTCACATGGCCGACGCCGTTATCCTGGCTACTGGCGGCTATGGCAACGTTTTCTATCTTTCCACCAACGCCAAAGGCTGCAATGCCACTGCCATCTGGCGCGCTTACAAACGTGGCGCCCTGTTCGCCAATCCCTGCTTTACGCAGATCCATCCCACGTGTATCCCCGTCGCAGGCGAATATCAATCCAAGCTGACACTCATGTCAGAGTCGCTTCGCAACGATGGCCGCATTTGGGTTCCCAAACAGGCGGGCGATAAGCGTGCCCCCAGTCAGATTCCCGAAAGCGAGCGCGACTACTACCTCGAGCGTCGCTATCCCAGCTTCGGCAATCTCGTTCCGCGCGACATCGCTTCTCGCGCCGCCAAAGCCGAATGCGATGCCGGTCGCGGCGTCGGCGAATCCGGTCTCGGTGTCTATCTGGATTTTGCCGACTGCATTCAGCGTCTTGGCCCAGCAAAAATTGCCGAGCGCTACGGAAACCTCTTTGAAATGTACGACCGCATCACCGGTGAAGATCCTTACAAAGTCCCCATGCGCATCTTTCCCGCCAGCCACTACACCATGGGCGGTCTTTGGGTCGACTACAACTTGATGTCCACAATCCCTGGTCTGTTCGTACTCGGCGAAGCCAATTTCTCCGATCACGGCGCCAATCGCCTCGGTGCCAGCGCGCTCATGCAGGGCTTAGCCGACGGCTACTTCATCATTCCCTATACCATCGGCAATTACCTCGCCACTGCCAAGCCAGCAAAGGTTTCGACAGACGCGCCTGCCGCAAAGGAAGCCGTCGCCAACGCCACCAACATCACCAAGAAATTACTGAACGGCACCGGCATACGCACTGTGGACTCTTTCCATCGCGAGCTCGGCAAAATCGTCTGGGACTACTGCGGCATGGGCCGCAACGATGCTGGACTCCAGAAGGCTCTCTCCCTCATCCCCGCCCTTCGCGAAGAGTTCTGGAAAAATGTCCGTGTTCTCGGAGCCAACGAAGAGTTCAACCAGTCTCTCGAAAAGGCCGGCCGCGTTGCCGACTTCTTCGAACTCGCCGAACTTATGTGCATGGATGCGCTCAACCGCAAAGAATCCTGCGGTGGTCATTTCCGCGAAGAATATCAAACCCCTGAGGGTGAAGCGCTGCGCGACGATGAGCATTACTCCTACGTCGCCGCGTGGGGTTTCCAGGGCGAAGGTCGCGCTCCTGTTCTCAACAAAGAGCAGCTCACTTTTGATTACGTGAAGCCTTCTCAACGGAGCTACAAGTGAAACTCACTCTTCATGTCTGGCGTCAGAAAAATTCCACCGACAAGGGCTGCATGGTACGTTACGACGCTCCCAACGTCAGCGAGCACATGTCCTTTCTCGAAATGCTCGATGTTGTCAACGAAGCCCTCATCGCCAAGGGAGAAGATCCTATCGCCTTTGATCACGATTGCCGCGAAGGTATCTGCGGTATGTGCGGCATGATGATCAACGGCAAAGCCCATGGCGGCTTCAAGGGCACTACTGTATGCCAGCTTCACATGCGCCATTTTAAAGATGGTGACGAAATTTATCTCGAACCCTGGCGCGCCAAAGCCTTTCCTGTCATCAAAGACCTGGCCGTTGATCGCGGCTCGTTCGACCGCATCATCGCGGCTGGTGGTTTTATTTCCGTTCCCACCGGCAGCGCCCCCGATGGTAATGCCATTCCGGTTGAGAAACAGGACGCCGATCTTGCCATGGACGCCGCTGCCTGCATCGGTTGCGGCGCCTGCGTTGCCGCTTGCCCCAACGCCGCCGCCGCTCTCTTCGTAGGCGCAAAAATCTCGCACCTCGGTCATCTGCCGCAAGGACAAGTCGAACGCGACCGCCGTGCCTTAGCCATGGTCCAACAAATGAACATCGAAGGCTTTGCTAATTGCACCAACATCGGCGAGTGCGAAGCCGCCTGTCCAAAGGAAATCAAATTGGAAGTAATCGCCCGCACCAACCGTGATTACATCAAAGCCGCCATCACCGAGCGCCCCCAATCCGCCGTCTCCGCCGCCGGATAGCCACGCGCTCTTTGCACTTGTGGCACAGTCACTCCTGACTGTGCTCTCGGGTTTGTCCGTGTAGTGGCCGATCTTTAGATCGGCCGGGTGCCCCGCACGCCGGTCTTGCGTGTGGGTCTTGGGTTTGGCTTTTCTTGCTTTGTCATCCCGACCGGAGCGACCCGGTTTTTCCTTGCGCGCAGTGTTAGCGCGCCGGGTCGCAAAGTGGAGGGATCCTGGCAAGCACCACTCCGCTCCTCTACCGATGCGACCATCAACCGCAACCACCATTCTGACCGGGTGCCGCACCCTTCGCCTCCAAGGGTGCGGGTTTAAATCCCACGGCGTGCGAGGCCATCCCGCCAAACAACTCTGTCACCCAGAGCGAAGCGAAGGATCACAAGCTTCTCCGTTTCTCCCACCACTCCATTCTTGCTAAACTCTCTCTTCGTCTCTGGGGGATCAATGCATCGCATTCTCTGTCTCATCGCCTTTCTCTCGCTTGGAGTTTTCCTCATGGCCGCCGATTCCGTTTCCGACAAAGCAAAGAAACTCCATTTTTCCTCCATCGTCGTTGACACGCACGACGACACCACGCAGCGTTTTCTAGACGGCAAATTCGATATCGGTGAGCGCCACGCTGATGGCAACATCGACGTTCCACGCATGCGCGACGGTGGCCTGAACGCCATCTTTTTCTCCATCTGGACCCCCAGCAAAACCGTCGGTCCCACCGCCGTCAAGCAAGCCCTCGATCAAATTGATGCCGTCCGCGAACAAGTCCGCAAACATCCGAAAGATCTCGCTCTCGCCACCACTTCCGCCGAAATTCGCGAAGCTCACAAACAAAATAAAATTGCCGCGCTTATGGGACTCGAAGGTGGCCACATGATCGACAACGATCTAGCTACCCTCCGCTCATACGCCGCTCTTGGCGTCCGCTACATTACCCTCACCCACATGGGCAACACGGAGTGGGCCGATTCGTCCACCGACAAATCCGAACACAACGGCCTCACCGACTTTGGCAAAGACGTTGTTCGCGAAATGAATCGCCTCGGCGTCATCGTCGACATCTCTCACGTCAGCGACAAGACTTTCTACGATGTCCTTGCCGTCAGCAAAGCCCCGGTGTTCGCCTCGCACTCCTCCTGCCGCTCCATCTGCAACGCCGCGCGCAATATGACCGACGACATGCTCCGCGACCTTGCCAAAAATGGTGGCGTGGTCCAGATCAATTACCACGTGGGATTTCTAAGTCAGGAATTTCGCGATTTCGAAAAGAACAATCCAGACGCCGAAAAGGAAATTAATGCTGAAGTGAAGAAACGTTGTGGCGACAACGAAGCCTGCACTCTGGTCACTGGCGACCAGGTCGTCCGAGACATGATGCAGGCAGGGAAGCTGCCCAAGGTCGACTACACCGCCATCATCGATCACATCGATCACGCCGTTAAAATTGCCGGCATCGATCACGTCGGCCTCGGCTCCGATTTCGATGGCGCCGTAATGCCTATCGGCATGCAGGATGTCACCCATCTCCCGCAAATTACCGAGGCCCTCCAGAAAAAAGGCTACTCCGATTCCGACGTCCGAAAAATCCTCGGCGAAAACACTCTCCGCCTGATGTCCGAAGTAGAAAAAGTTTCCACTCCCTGAACTCGCCTAAATAATAGCTTGTGTAGGGGCGGCTTTACGCCCAGGCTTGTCCAAATTAGGTTTTCAAGGAAGGGCGGAAAGACCTGTTACTTTTGGTTGGGTTCCGTGACAAGAACCAACGCTAAGGACAGGAGATTCCGCCTTGAACCGAGTATGCAGCATATTTTCTCAGTTATTGCAGTTCTTTCCCCGTCTGGAATTTGAACAGGCTGTTCGAGAGACCCGCGCCGAGCGTCATGCTCGCGGATTTACCTGCTGGGGCCAATTCGTTGCGATGCTGTTTTGCCAGTTGGGGCAAGCCCGTTCGTTGCGTGAGATTTGCGGCGGCCTCGCGGGTTGTGAAGGCAAGCTGAAGCATCTCGGCGTTCCTCAGGCGCCCAACAAGTCCACGCTCGCCTATGCCAATGAGCACCGACCCTGGCAGTTGTATCAGAAGGTCTTCGGTATTTTGTTTGCTCGTTGCCAGCAGGCGGCGGGCACGCGACACGGTTTCCGTTTTCGCAATCCACTGCTGAGCATCGACGGCACCATCATCGAACTCTGCGCCACCATGTTTGATTGGGCAAAATACCAGCAAACCAAAGGCGCGGCGAAGCTGCACTTGGTTTTGGACCACGATGGACATCTGCCGTGCTATGCGGTCATCACCGAAGGAAAAGCCTCGGAGGTGAAAGTAGCGCGTGAATTTCAGTTTGCTCCAGGCCGGCTTTGGACGGCCTGCATGACGGCCAGTTGATTCTGGAATTTAAGCTGGCTCTTTAGGACAGCAGGGACCCAACCTGAACACAAATTAATGCTCTCTGCACAAAGTCTCAATCTTTTCAAGGTTCGTAACACCGCCGCCATCCTAATTTGGACAGCCCTGGCTTTACGCCGCCCTCTTTACTACGTAGCGGCCACCTTCAGGCGCCATCTCGAGTTTGCTTTTGTGGCACAGCCGTTCCTGGCTGTGCAGGTTTAGATTCAACGCCATCGCTCCATACTCCACCGCTAAAAAAGTTGTCATCCTGAGAGTCTGTGACTAAATCGTCGCTGGCGGGAGGGCGTGGCGCAAAGTGCCTACTTGGCGGGGGTGTTGGCCGGCAAGTTTTCTCTTGCATCGTCTCTCTCTTACTCCCTTTGTTTCGCCTCTTTGGCTGTCGCCGTGATTCTTTTCACTGTTTTATTTCAGCAGGGCCGCGCCAAAATGCATCAGGTTATAGGCCAGCGCGCACCACAACGCCACGCATCGCGCTTTGTGCAGCCCGCGTACCGTAAACTGCGTCAGGCCGCGGTAACTTCGTAGGTCCGCGTTAACTGTTTCGCTGGTGGCCGCTCGCTGCTTGTAAATTTCCTTCCCTTCGTCACTGCCCATGCGTTGCTTCCACGCTCGCATCGCTGCGTTGTCGCGCGACTTCGGCTCCAGTTCACGTCCGCGGTTTTCCGGATTGCGCGCGCCCTTCGGCGGGACGAACAACTCGACGTTTTGCTCGTGCGCCCGCTCAATGTCGTCGTTGCGCAAGTAACCGCCGTCCATCAAATGCTGCTCGACCTTGCGCCCGCTGCGCCGCTCGACCTGCTCACGCATCGATTCGCTCAACCCTGCCGAATCGCTGCCTTCGTTCGTCACCTCCACCCCTACGATCGCGCGGCTTGTCGCATCGGTCGCCAACTGCACGTTGAACGCCGGATGGTATCCCCCGTTTGCCATCTTCATCACTCGTGCTTCCGGATCGCTCGTACTCACGCGCAGCTGCTTGGCCCGAATCTTCTGCCCGCGTTCCCCCTGGCCTGCGCGGCGCACGGTTTCTTCTTGTCGCTCTTTCATCTCCGGCAACTGCGCCACCGCCTGCTCCACGCGCTTCTGCCTCTCTTCGGCAGCTCGCAACTGCGCCGCCCTCTTCTTTACCGCTTCGCCCGACAGCTTCTCCGGCTCCTCCACCTGCCGCCGCACTTGCTCGACGTGCGTCTTGCTCTCCGCTAGCAGTTTTTGCAACCGCTCCTCGCGCCGAAAACTTCCCGCTCCCGCGCTCACTCGCACCCGCACGCCGTCCTGGCTCATCCGGCTCGCGGTTACCAGTTCCTGATCCACCAGCGTCGCGATCACCTGCGTGAACAGCTTGTCGAGCGCCTCTCCCTGATCGGTGCGAAAGTCCGACAGCATCCGGTGGTTCACCCCCACTCCGCCGCACAGCCACCGGAACGGGGCGCTCTCCTGGCACCGCCGCGCCAACTCCCGCGCCGACCCAATGCCCCGAATGCAGGCGTACAGCCACAACGCTACCAGCAACTCCGGATCGGTTGCGTCCCGCCCCGCCACTCCCTCCCGCGCCTTGATCGGCTCGCCAAATGCCGACAGATTTAATTTCGCCACCACTGCCGCCACCGTCCGCACCGGATGCGTCGCACTGACTAAATCGTCCGTGCACTGCGGCACCAGTTCCATCTGTCGCCGTTCTGGCCTGCGCAGACGCACCTCTCCTGGTGTCTCCGCTCCCGCTGCTGTCTTTGCCGCTCCTGCATCCGTACCGGAACTTGCACCCGCAATTAGCTCAAATTGGCTCATGAACTTCATATAACCAATAACCAGTCAAAACGCACCTAAAAAGTCACAGCCTCTGAGCGAAGCGAAGGATCTCAACTGAATCCTCACTACAAGCGTCTCTTCATCACGCAACGCTCAAGACTTCTTACTCTCCTCTTTCCCCTCCAACGCCTGGACCCTCTTATACAATTCCGGCAATCGATTCAGCGCCGCCATCATCTTCAACCATTGCCGGTTCTCCACCGCTGGATAACCCGAATACAGCGCCCGCGCTGGCACATCATTCGGCACGCCGCTCTGGGCCGTAATCACCGTTCCTTCTCCAATCGTCAAATGGCCCGCCGTGCCGACCTGTCCTGCCAAAATGCAGTTGTTCCCAACCTTCGTAGAGCCCGCCAATCCAGCCTGGCCGCAGATCATCCCGTTTTCTCCCACCTGCGAAGCATGTCCGATCACCACCAGGTCATCAATCTTCGTTCCACGGCCGATGCGCGTCTCTCCCACCGTCGACCGGTCCACGCAGGAGTTCGCTTGGATCTCCACGTCGTCTTCCAGCACCGCCGGCCCCGATTGCACCATCTTGTACCATGTCCCATCGGCGCGTTTCGCGAATCCCAATCCATCTCCGCCGATGATTACGCCATTCTGCAAAATCACGCGATCTCCAATTACGCAAAATTCCCGTACCACCGCGTGCGCATGCGCAAAAAACGATGCCCCGATCTTGGCTCCCCAATAAATCGTCACAAAGCTGTGTAGCACCGCACCCTCGCCAATCGTCACATCCTCATCTACAAAGCAGTACGGACCGATATGCGTTCCCGTGCCGATTCGCGCACTTTTGGCAATCACCGCTGTCGGATGAATCCCCACCTCGTACTTCGGCCCTTCGTAAAACAATTCAATCGCCTGTGCAAACGCCAGATACGGATTCGCCGTCCGCAACGTAACCAGCGGCTCCAGCGCGGCATCGCGCTCCAACACCACGCCCTCCTCCACAAGCACCGCCGAAGCCTTCGTCGTTTTCAGCAGCGGCGAGTATCTGCGGTTCGCCAGAAATGTCATCTGCCCACGCGTCGCGTGATCAATTCCCGCCACTCCGGTAATCTCGATATTCCCGTTACCTTCCAGCCGGCAACTCAGTTTCTGCGCAATCTCCTGCAATCTCATAACCCTCTCGCCTCCGCACACTCCAACCAATCTTCGAGTCTCCCACACCTCGAACAGGGAAGTACAGATTGCTTCACTTCAGCGCAACTCCTGCCAAAGTTATTGGATTTGCTTCGCTTGCTAAGGGTCGGAGCTTTAGCTCCGACATCAAATTCTCGCGAGAATTGGGCTTTATCCCCCGAGGAAACCTGTCTTGTGCGATCTACCTTTTGAGAGAATCTGTAGTCACTCCAATTCGCTTCTTTTCCATCGCCTCTTTGGCCTGCTCCAGTTTTGCTTCTAATTCCGCCGCTTTCACTACCGCCTCGCGCAATGCTTTCCGCCACTCATCCGGCGAATAGGCAGGTTCTTCCCGGCCACGCCGCCCCATCTCCACGCCAAACGCCACTCCCGCCGAAAATATTTCCACAATCTCCGGGTCGGCCACCGCCCACGCCTCGCTCAGCCGCCCTTCCGCTTTCCAGCTTTCCGTCATTCGTTCCTGCTCGGCCTTCATCTCTGCAAAGCTATGCCTATGCGCCATACCCAAGCCTCCGGTGCATCATTTGCAGTGTGAAAGCAATCGCCTCGCAAGCCCAGCAAGAAACCACCTGTTTGCTCAATTAGTACCGCCTGTCCTCCCCTCGGCAGGACAGCTGGCCATAATGATATCTAAGTGATTACTGTCCCCACTCTACGATTGTTACCCTCGTCGGAAATTAAGCCTGACGTGAGCCAGGAGGCAGTTACGAATGGGAGAGTGCTGCTTCGCCGGGTTTCTTTCGCCGCTTGCATTTCTTGCATTCCTGCAGATTCTGCGGCAGCAAATCCAGCCAGTGGATCATTTTCTTGGGGTTGCGAAGCTGGCAATCGGTAACTCTTAATCGTGCAGCACTACCGTCAGCAGCGAACTCTTTATCTCGAGGCCCCCGTTGTAGCTGATAAATCCCAACTTCCTGAACTTGTTCATGAAGAAATTTACACGCGTCCGCGAAGTGCCAATCATCTCCGCCAGCATCTCTTGCGTCACCTTCGGAATTTTTGCTTGTGTCCGCCCATTCATGCCATACCGCGCAAGCAGCAATAGCGTGCGCGCCAGCCGCTTCTCGCTGGAATTGAACAGCTGGTCGATCAAATCTTCTTCAATCCGGATATTCCTGGAAAGCAGATACCCCATGAACCGTGCAGACAGCGCACTTTCTTTCAGCAACACTCGCAACATCTCTTTCTTGTCGACGTGCAATGCACTCGTCGCCAATATTGCTGAAGCCGTTCCAACTCGCAGGTGCTGCCCCGCTAGGCATCCTTCGCCGAAAAAATCCTGAGGACCCAGAATCCCCACGACCGCTTCCTTGCCGGAACTGTTGATAACAGAGAGTTTCACGCTGCCGCTCTGGATGTAGAACACCCCGTCCACCGGATCGCCCTGGGAATAGATCCTCTGCCCTCTCCGATATTGGAAGATTTTTCTTGCGATTCCAGCTGTTTCAAGAAACTCTTCGACGTTGAACGAAGATTTCGCCTTGGGCTTGATTTTGTGCTTACGCGAACGCATCGGCGTCGCCTCAAGAATATTATTCGAATGAAGCGTATGTTAGCGAACTCTCCAAATTGCGGCAAGAGGCACTTTGCCTCGATGTTCGCAAGGTCTGCCAGCGCGCCAGCAGACACCAATGTCATTCTGAACCCGCGCAGTTTGCCTGTAAAGGACCTCAACCAATCCTACTTCCCGATTCACGAACCCGGCTCTCAATCCGTCCTTACCCAACAACACGATTGCCATCCTGAGCGAAGCGAAGGATCTCAACGCCTGCCCCTTCGTCACCTCTTAAGCTCAATATTTAGAACTTATTACTCTTCCCCTCTACCCTTACTCAATTCTCAGCGCTTCCGTTGGCGATATCGATGCGGCCCGATTCGCCGGAATAATCGCCGCAACAAACGAGCACAGCATCAGCGCTCCAATCGCCACGCTCAACGCCGGCGGATCCCACCAGTTCACTCCATACAATTGCGCCGAAATCAATTTCCCCGCGCCAATCGCCAGCGGCAATCCCGCAAGCAATCCGATCGCCACCCGCGTGAACGCCCCTCCTAAGACCAGTTGCACTACCTTCTTACGGTCCGCTCCCAGCGCCATGCGTATCCCAATTTCATTCGTTTTCTGCGCCACAGAGTACGCTGTCACTCCATACAATCCGACCGCCGCCAGTACCAGCGCGATAATCCCGAACAGGCCCGCCAGGCTCGCCACCATTCGTTCCTGGTCAAAGGACAGTTCGATCTGCTTCTTCATTGTTCGCACGCTGTTGAACGTCAGATTTGGATCGATTTCCGTCAGTGTTCTCGTCAGTTGCGGCTCCAGCGCGCCCGTCGGCAAGTTTGTCACCAGCAGAAGTCCGCCAATGGAGTGCGAACTCGTCTCGACCATCGTCATCAGTTTGTCCGGATATTTTACGGATTGCGCCAATGGCACAAAAAACATCGGCCGTGCCGGACGGTGCAACGCAAATCCTGCGAATTTCGCATCTTTCACCACGCCAACAATCCGATACGTCCCCGCGTTCTCCGGCATATCTATCCCGAAATGCTGATCTATCGGATCTTCGTCGCTCTTGAAAAACCGTTTCACAAATGTCTCATTCACGATCGCCACCGGTGCCGTTGTTTCATTATCCGCTTGGGTGAACTCTCGCCCCTTCACCATCCTCATGCCCAGGTCCTGCAGATAGTTCGCGCTCACACGGTCCCACGATGCGCCCGCCTCTTCATTCAGTTTTGCTGGTGGATGCCCCGCGACCATGATCAACTCGCCCCAGTTATCTGTCAGCGGATTGTAAAGCGCCAGCCCCGCTCCTTGCACTCCTGGCATTCTCCTCAATTCTTCTTCCAGTCGTCGATGCAATGCCGCCAGTTTTTCTGGTGTGTAATCCGCCGGCAGCCGGTTCAGGTCAACCTCCACACGGCCTGGCACCTCAAACCCAAAATCCTGATGCTCCAATTTATTCAAGCTTCGCCCCAGCATTGTCGCTCCCGCCACCAGCACCACAGAGAGCGTCGCCTGCACCACCAGAAGTGCTTTCCGCGTGAACGAACTCCGATCGCTGTTCCCACGTCCAACTCCGTGCAGCGCTTCCGCCGGATCTGTCCGAGTTGCCAACCATGCCGGTGCCGCGCCAAAAAGTATCCCAGTCACTAGCGCCAGCGCAAACGCAAATCCCAACACGATCCATGACGGTGTCACGCTGATCGGCAGAAACGTTGCGTCGTGGAACGCCAACAATAGCAGCAGTCGCGCCGCCGCCATCGACACCAGTATCCCCACCAGTCCGCCGCCTATCGCCAGCAGCACGCTTTCTGTCAACGCTTGCGCCACAATCTGCCGTGCCGTTGCCCCCACCGCCATCCGTACCGCCGTCTGTCCCCGGCGAGACACTCCTCGCGCCAGCAGCAGATTCGCCACATTCGAGCAAGCGATCAACAGCACCAGCCCGCACACCGCCAGCAATATCTGTAAACTCCTCCCGTATTCTTCCTTCATCACCGCCACGCCCGCACCAGCCGGCACCACGCTGATCGTCTGTTTCGGCAGCAGGCGTTCCACGTCTGCCATCCAATTTGCCGGGTACCCTGAATCCGTTTTCATCCATTGCCGAAGTACCGTCGTTAACCGCGGCGCCATCCCTTCCACCGAAGCCCTTGGCTTCAGCCGCCCTATCATCCTCAGCCACGCGCTGACCGGTTGTCTCAGCAGGCTGGTTTCGCTTCCTCGGATCATCGGCTCCTGTGCCAATGGCACCCAAACGTCTGGGGGGTCGCTTTCCAGCGTCTCTCCAAAAAATCCCGGCGGCGCCACACCAATCAGCGTGAACGGGTGATTTTCCACCACAAACGTGGAGCCCACCACCGTCGTGTCTCCCCCGTACATGTTCCGCCACGCTCGATGGCTTAGCACCGCTACCGGCGGCGCCGTAGCCACGTCGTCCTCAGGGGTAATCACTCGCCCTCCAAATGCTCCAACTCCCAATGTGGTGAAATAGGTGCCGCTGACGTATTCCGCTCGCAAAGCCCGGGCGGCTTTCTCCACCCCCTGGCGTCTCACGCTCATCCGCCAACGCCCGGCCTGGAATGCAGTTACGCTCTCAAATTCCGGCGTCTCGGCTTTCAGCCGTTCATACAAGGGGTAGGAGAACATCCCCCACTTATCCTGCGGCCCGCCTTCCACGCAGCAATCATCCCCTTCGCCCACCCGGTACAGCATTCCCGGATCGCTTACCGGCAAGGATCGCAGCATCACCGCATGAATTAGCGAGAAAATTGCCGTGGTCCCCCCGATTCCTAAAGCCAGCGTGAGAATCGCCGTCAGGGTGAACACCGGTGAATGCCTGAATTGTCGAATGGCGTATCGAAAGTTTCCCAACAGGTTTTGCATAGACCCCTCCCCTCACTACTGTACGCAGCCCATTCTTAGGAAGTTCCGCCTGCCATTTCTATCTTCAATTATTGACGATAGGAAACCCGCCTAGGTTAGAAGACCCGCAATCCTGGAGTTTGTCATCCTGAGTCCGCGCAGTACGCGGCGGAAGGATCTCACCTGACAGTCCTTCGCAAGGCCTAAATTGTCCAGAGTCTGCGGAGTCCATTGCTGATGACTATCGCTTTTGCCATAAGCCATGTCATCCTGAGTCCGCGCAGTACGCGGGCGAAGGACCTCAACCTTAGCCCAAACTCGCCCTTTACTTAATACTACTTACTTAAAACTTAAAACTGCCCAACCCCTACTGCCCCAAATGCGTCAGCGCCACTCTCAACGGCGCGCTCGATAACTGAATTATCCCCGTATACGGCGCATACATTTCCAATATCAAGAATACCGCTCCTCCCACCGACATCGCCGAAATCACCAGACTCGCCACCACCGTCCCATTCCGTGGTGCGAACAGCCCAAAGCTGATGAACAGCGCCGTCAGCCATGACACCAGAATCACCAACAGCGGCATGGAGATCGAAGTCGACCGCTGTTCGTACATCAACCAGCGTGTCTGCCCAAGGCCCATCAAGATACTTAAAGCCTGCGTCTGCGCCGCTCGTTGCCTTTCGTCTTTTGGTTCCAGTGCCTGAATCTTTTCGTAGAGAAGGTCCTTCCCACTGACGGGCCCTTCAAACTGGGGTGGGGCTGCCTGCTCTTCTTTCCACATCGTGTTCAGCACGTTTTGAACTGTTGTTCGCAACCCTTCGCGTGCTTCTTTTGATTCGGGGCCATAATGCGCCAGTATCCGGTCGAGTAGGATTACCTTTGCCGACGCCTCCGTCAACTCCACGCTCTGCGCGTCATAAGAACTTTTCGCCGACGATATCACCAGACTCAACACCAGCGCCGACATCGTCGCCACCAGTCCCATTCCTATCTTCACCACGTCCTTGGATTCATTGCTCAGGTGACTCTCCGGCAAAACGGCGCGCAGCATCATTCCCAACACCGCGCCTCCAAATACCAACAAGAACACGATCGCACTGACTTCCAGGGAGCTCATATTTGCTTTGCCTCTCGCCGCATCGCCGGAATGATCAACCTTCATCGGCCCGAGCGGTCAGTCACCGCGGCCAACAAGGTGCACTCCAACCCTGCGCGATTCTGCTCCCCACCCTCCTCTTCGGGAACTGTCAAAAGTGACATGTACCCCGCTCATCGACTGCCTTACGCTCGATCAAACCGACTCACACCAATCTTGTCATCCTGAGCGCGCGCAGTTTGCGGGCGAAGGATCTCAACCGATGCCCACGAAATATACAACACCGTGACGCGCCCTCGCATAGGGGTGCGCTTTTCGACCTTCATTTTTCGAATTGCCCTGCCGGAAACTTCTTTACTTCTTCTTCGGGACCACTCCCTTATCGCAATCCGCCTTGCACTTCTTCAGTCGCGCTTCCAATTCCTTGTCCGGTTTTTCCGCCAGCATCTTTTCCGCCAGCTCCAGATTCGCGTGTACGACCTCGGTCACGGTCTTCTGCCGATCCGCTTGGTTCAACCCGCGTGGTCCAAACATCTCGCCGGTCTGCAGAAAACTGTTACTCAGTTCGATGATGTAGACTCGTGGATCGATCTCCACCTTCCCGCTGGCATAAACCTGTTGCCCTTTGTTCGGATCCTGACCCGCTCCCGCGATCGCCGAAAGCACCAGCGCCAGCGCGTTGCGGTCCGCCTGCATCTCCGCACTCAGTCTTTCCGAATCCGACACCAATACTCCGCTCTTGATCTTCGCCATTCCTGGATTCGTTCCCGTGAAGCCGGGGAAATTAATCTCGATCGGCATTGCCGGTCCGCCCAACTTCGAGCGCTGGTTCATCACCGATTGCATCGCGTCCATCAACAAGGAATTCGCATTGCTGTAATAATCCGAACGCTGCTTGTAAAACGGGCCTGTGTGCGCCTGTGCCAGCGGCTGTTTTGCCCCAATGTAATACGCTTCCGCCATTTGCTTGTTGGCATCGGCCATCGCTGTCACCAGCACCGTGCGCAAGATTATGGCTTCCTGCCGGTCTGCTTCGTTCGGCGCAGTCTTGATCGCCTTATCCAGATTCCGCATCGCTGCATCAAAATCGGAACGGACAAAAGTCTGCCTTGCATCGGTCATGTGTTTGTCGCTTTGTGAGGTGGGTGGCGCGCTCGAGCACGCCAAAAGAAGAACGCTGATTGCTACTGCGAAGATCGGCCACGGACGGTGCGCCATCGTCATTTCTCCTATCTGAAGTATTTCTCCTTCAGGTTGGAGCGCACCTGCCCGCGATACTATGTCTCCTCCGTCACCAGAGTCAATGACCTGCGACACATCCCTCTACCGCTACTTTTATTGGATAAGTTTGGACCCTTCAGAGGCA
>CAVVJG010000026.1:0-38724 GCA_963748365.1 Candidatus Acidiferrales bacterium | reverse complement strand
ATCCTGAGGACCCAGAATCCCCACGACCGCTTCCTTGCCGGAACTGTTGATAACAGAGAGTTTCACGCTGCCGTTCTGAATGTAGAACACCCCGTCCACCGGATCGCCCTGGGAATAGATCCTCTGCCCTCTCCGATATTGGAAGATTTTTCTTGCGATTCCAGCTGTTTCAAGAAACTCTTCGACGTTGAACGAAGATTTCGCCTTGGGCTTGATTTTGTGCTTACGCGAACGCATCGGCGTCGCCTCAAGAATATTATTCGAATGAAGCGTATGTTAGCGAACTCTCCAAATTGCGGCAAGAGGCACTTTGCCTCGATGTTCGCAAGGTCTGCCAGCGCGCCAGCAGACACCAATGTCATTCTGAACCCGCGCAGTTTGCCTGTAAAGGACCTCAACCAATCCTACTTCCCGATTCACGAACCCGGCTCTCAATCCGTCCTTACCCAACAACACGATTGCCATCCTGAGCGAAGCGAAGGATCTCAACGCCTGCCCCTTCGTCACCTCTTAAGCTCAATATTTAGAACTTATTACTCTTCCCCTCTACCCTTACTCAATTCTCAGCGCTTCCGTTGGCGATATCGATGCGGCCCGATTCGCCGGAATAATCGCCGCAACAAACGAGCACAGCATCAGCGCTCCAATCGCCACGCTCAACGCCGGCGGATCCCACCAGTTCACTCCATACAATTGCGCCGAAATCAATTTCCCCGCGCCAATCGCCAGCGGCAATCCCGCAAGCAATCCGATCGCCACCCGCGTGAACGCCCCTCCTAAGACCAGTTGCACTACCTTCTTACGGTCCGCTCCCAGCGCCATGCGTATCCCAATTTCATTCGTTTTCTGCGCCACAGAGTACGCTGTCACTCCATACAATCCGACCGCCGCCAGTACCAGCGCGATAATCCCGAACAGGCCCGCCAGGCTCGCCACCATTCGTTCCTGGTCAAACGACAGTTCGATCTGCTTCTTCATTGTTCGCACGCTGTTGAACGTCAGATTTGGATCGATTTCCGTCAGTGTTCTCGTCAGTTGCGGCTCCAGCGCGCCCGTCGGCAAGTTTGTCACCAGCAGAAGTCCGCCAATGGAGTGCGAACTCGTCTCGACCATCGTCATCAGTTTGTCCGGATATTTTACGGATTGTGCCAATGGCACAAAAAACATCGGCCGTGCCGGACGGTGCAACGCAAATCCTGCGAATTTCGCATCTTTCACCACGCCAACAATCCGATACGTCCCCGCGTTCTCCGGCATATCTATCCCGAAATGCTGATCTATCGGATCTTCGTCGCTCTTGAAAAACCGTTTCACAAATGTCTCATTCACGATCGCCACCGGTGCCGTTGTTTCATTATCCGCTTGGGTGAACTCTCGCCCCTTCACCATCCTCATGCCCAGGTCCTGCAGATAGTTCGCGCTCACACGGTCCCACGATGCGCCCGCCTCTTCATTCAGTTTTGCTGGTGGATGCCCCGCGACCATGATCAACTCGCCCCAGTTATCTGTCAGCGGATTGTAAAGCGCCAGCCCCGCTCCTTGCACTCCTGGCATTCTCCTCAATTCTTCTTCCAGTCGTCGATGCAATGCCGCCAGTTTTTCTGGTGTGTAATCCGCCGGCAGCCGGTTCAGGTCAACCTCCACACGGCCTGGCACCTCAAACCCAAAATCCTGATGCTCCAATTTATTCAAGCTTCGCCCCAGCATTGTCGCTCCCGCCACCAGCACCACAGAGAGCGTCGCCTGCACCACCAGAAGTGCTTTCCGCGTGAACGAACTCCGATCGCTGTTCCCACGTCCAACTCCGTGCAGCGCTTCCGCCGGATCTGTCCGAGTTGCCAACCATGCCGGTGCCGCGCCAAAAAGTATCCCAGTCACTAGCGCCAGCGCAAACGCAAATCCCAACACGATCCATGACGGTGTCACGCTGATCGGCAGAAACGTTGCGTCGTGGAACGCCAACAATAGCAGCAGTCGCGCCGCCGCCATCGACACCAGTATCCCCACCAGTCCGCCGCCTATCGCCAGCAGCACGCTTTCTGTCAACGCTTGCGCCACAATCTGCCGTGCCGTTGCCCCCACCGCCATCCGTACCGCCGTCTGTCCCCGGCGAGACACTCCTCGCGCCAGCAGCAGATTCGCCACATTCGAGCAAGCGATCAACAGCACCAGCCCGCACACCGCCAGCAATATCTGTAAACTCCTCCCGTATTCTTCCTTCATCACCGCCACGCCGGCACCAGCCGGCACCACGCTGATCGTCTGTTTCGGCAGCAGGCGTTCCACGTCTGCCATCCAATTTGCCGGGTACCCTGAATCCGTTTTCATCCATTGCCGAAGTACCGTCGTTAACCGCGGCGCCATCCCTTCCACCGAAGCCCTTGGCTTCAGCCGCCCTATCATCCTCAGCCACGCGCTGACCGGTTGTCTCAGCAGGCTGGTTTCGCTTCCTCGGATCATCGGCTCCTGTGCCAATGGCACCCAAACGTCTGGGGGGTCGCTTTCCAGCGTCTCTCCAAAAAATCCCGGCGGCGCCACACCAATCAGCGTGAACGGGTGATTTTCCACCACAAACGTGGAGCCCACCACCGTCGTGTCTCCCCCGTACATGTTCCGCCACGCTCGATGGCTTAGCACCGCTACCGGCGGCGCCGTAGCCACGTCGTCCTCAGGGGTAATCACTCGCCCTCCAAATGCTCCAACTCCCAATGTGGTGAAATAGGTGCCGCTGACGTATTCCGCTCGCAAAGCCCGGGCGGCTTTCTCCACCCCCTGGCGTCTCACGCTCATCCGCCAACGCCCGGCCTGGAATGCAGTTACGCTCTCAAATTCCGGCGTCTCGGCTTTCAGCCGTTCATACAAGGGGTAGGAGAACATCCCCCACTTATCCTGCGGCCCGCCTTCCACGCAGCAATCATCCCCTTCGCCCACCCGGTACAGCATTCCCGGATCGCTTACCGGCAAGGATCGCAGCATCACCGCATGAATTAGCGAGAAAATTGCCGTGGTCCCCCCGATTCCTAAAGCCAGCGTGAGAATCGCCGTCAGGGTGAACACCGGTGAATGCCTGAATTGTCGAATGGCGTATCGAAAGTTTCCCAACAGGTTTTGCATAGACCCCTCCTCTCACTACTGTACGCAGCCCATTCTTAGGAAGTTCCGCCTGCCATTTCTATCTTCAATTATTGACGATAGGAAACCCGCCTAGGTTAGAAGACCCGCAATCCTGGAGTTTGTCATCCTGAGTCCGCGCAGTGCGCGGCGGAAGGATCTCACCTGACAGTCCTTCGCAAGGCCTAAATTGTCCAGAGTCTGCGGAGTCCATTGCTGATGACTATCGCTTTTGCCATAAGCCATGTCATCCTGAGTCCGCGCAGTACGCGGGCGAAGGACCTCAACCTTAGCCCAAACTCGCCCTTTACTTAATACTACTTACTTAAAACTTAAAACTGCCCAACCCCTACTGCCCCAAATGCGTCAGCGCCACTCTCAACGGCGCGCTCGATAACTGAATTATCCCCGTATACGGCGCATACATTTCCAATATCAAGAATACCGCTCCTCCCACCGACATCGCCGAAATCACCAGACTCGCCACCACCGTCCCATTCCGTGGTGCGAACAGCCCAAAGCTGATGAACAGCGCCGTCAGCCATGACACCAGAATCACCAACAGCGGCATGGAGATCGAAGTCGACCGCTGTTCGTACATCAACCAGCGTGTCTGCCCAAGGCCCATCAAGATACTTAAAGCCTGCGTCTGCGCCGCTCGTTGCCTTTCGTCTTTTGGTTCCAGTGCCTGAATCTTTTCGTAGAGAAGGTCCTTCCCACTGACGGGCCCTTCAAACTGGGGTGGGGCTGCCTGCTCTTCTTTCCACATCGTGTTCAGCACGTTTTGAACTGTTGTTCGCAACCCTTCGCGTGCTTCTTTTGATTCGGGACCATAATGCGCCAGTATCCGGTCGAGTAGGATTACCTTTGCCGACGCCTCCGTCAACTCCACGCTCTGCGCGTCATAAGAACTTTTCGCCGACGATATCACCAGACTCAACACCAGCGCCGACATCGTCGCCACCAGTCCCATTCCTATCTTCACCACGTCCTTGGATTCATTGCTCAGGTGACTCTCCGGCAAAACGGCGCGCAGCATCATTCCCAACACCGCGCCTCCAAATACCAACAAGAACACGATCGCACTGACTTCCAGGGAGCTCATATTTGCTTTGCCTCTCGCCGCATCGCCGGAATGATCAACCTTCATCGGCCCGAGCGGTCAGTCACCGCGGCCAACAAGGTGCACTCCAACCCTGCGCGATTCTGCTCCCCACCCTCCTCTTCGGGAACTGTCAAAAGTGACATGTACCCCGCTCATCGACTGCCTTACGCTCGATCAAACCGACTCACACCAATCTTGTCATCCTGAGCGCGCGCAGTTTGCGGGCGAAGGATCTCAACCGATGCCCACGAAATATACAACACCGTGACGCGCCCTCGCATAGGGGTGCGCTTTTCGACCTTCATTTTTCGAATTGCCCTGCCGGAAACTTCTTTACTTCTTCTTCGGGACCACTCCCTTATCGCAATCCGCCTTGCACTTCTTCAGCCGCGCTTCCAATTCCTTGTCCGGTTTTTCCGCCAGCATCTTTTCCGCCAGCTCCAGATTCGCGTGTACGACCTCGGTCACGGTCTTCTGCCGATCCGCTTGGTTCAACCCGCGTGGTCCAAACATCTCGCCGGTCTGCAGAAAACTGTTACTCAGTTCGATGATGTAGACTCGTGGATCGATCTCCACCTTCCCGCTGGCATAAACCTGTTGCCCTTTGTTCGGATCCTGACCCGCTCCCGCGATCGCCGAAAGCACCAGCGCCAGCGCGTTGCGGTCCGCCTGCATCTCCGCACTCAGTCTTTCCGAATCCGACACCAATACTCCGCTCTTGATCTTCGCCATTCCTGGATTCGTTCCCGTGAAGCCGGGGAAATTAATCTCGATCGGCATTGCCGGTCCGCCCAACTTCGAGCGCTGGTTCATCACCGATTGCATCGCGTCCATCAACAACGAATTCGCATTGCTGTAATAATCCGAACGCTGCTTGTAAAACGGGCCTGTGTGCGCCTGTGCCAGCGGCTGTTTTGCCCCAATGTAATACGCTTCCGCCATTTGCTTGTTGGCATCGGCCATCGCTGTCACCAGCACCGTGCGCAAGATTATGGCTTCCTGCCGGTCTGCTTCGTTCGGCGCAGTCTTGATCGCCTTATCCAGATTCCGCATCGCTGCATCAAAATCGGAACGGACAAAAGTCTGCCTTGCATCGGTCATGTGTTTGTCGCTTTGTGAGGTGGGTGGCGCGCTCGAGCACGCCAAAAGAAGAACGCTGATTGCTACTGCGAAGATCGGCCACGGACGGTGCGCCATCGTCATTTCTCCTATCTGAAGTATTTCTCCTTCAGGTTGGAGCGCACCTGCCCGCGATACTATGTCTCCTCCGTCACCAGAGTCAATGACCTGCGACACATCCCTCTACCGCTACTTTTATTGGATAAGTTTGGACCCTTCAGAGGCAGGTTCCGGTTTGCGGTTGATCCAGATACACGCGGCAGGCGCCAGAATGTTCAGAAACCCGATATCAATCAACGCCTCATAAAGCCCGATTTTCGAACGGAATATATACAGATACGCCAGCCCCGCTATCATGAACAGCCCGGCCCCTAGCAGTCCCCGCGTCGTAACAAGTCTCTTTAAATCGCCTTCCATCTCCACTCCGAATCCTCACACTACCACCCTCCCACCTCCCTGAAAATAGGACATCTACCCGTGTCATCTCGCGTGTGCCCCATACGCCGCCTTTACGTATGAGGATTCTTCTTGGGTCTTCTCCCCTGGGTGCCGCACCCTTCGCCTTTAAGGGTGCGGGTTTAGATGACCGCCTCTCGCAAAATTCTATAGGCCTCGCCAACCCGAGGACTCACTATTTCCCCTACTAGTTGCCGCTGAGTTGGAATATCACGTCAATTTCCGTATCTACTTCCACCGGCGCTCCATTCACCATGGATGTCTGGTACTTCCATTGTCGCACCGCTGCGCCCCACGCCGCTGTTTTTCCACGCGCCGCCGCAATCGTTCATCAAGGAGGCATCGGCACCACCGCCGAAGCCATGCGCGCGGGCCGTCCCATGCTCGTCGTCCACTTCAGTCACGACCAACCCGACAACGCCTTACGCCTCAAGCGCCTCGGCGTAGCCTGCAGCGTTCCTCAGGAGAAATACAATTCCGCTACTGCCGTGCGCGAAATCAAATCCTTGCTCGTTGATCAACGTTACGCGCAGCGTGTAGCCGAAGTTGCCGCCCAGGTCCGCACCGAAAATGGCGCCGCCACCGCCTGCGATCTTCTCGTGACTCTCTTTGACCGGCCAACCACCGCGCGTTAATTCGCAAAGGACATTTTGCTGACTCTCTGCCTCTTCTCGTGAGATTGTTGTAGAGGTTTCGTCGAACTGGCACTTCACGACCAGCCGTCCCTTCGTTCAGCCGCCAATCGGAGCACCACTGTGAATCTTACCGTTGAAACAATCCTGCGAAAGACGCCGCTCTTCGCCAGCCTTACCGAAAAAGAAATGGAAGCACTCGCTCGGCGTGTCGCCACTCGTCGCTCAGAACGCGGCGAACTTCTCTTCAGCGAAGGCGATCCCTGCACTGGCCTCTTCCTTATTGCCTCCGGCAAAATTCGCATCTTCAAACTTTCTTCCAGCGGCCGGGAACAAGTCCTTGCCGTCGAAGGCCCGGGAAGTTCTTTCGCCGAACTTCCCGTCTTTGATGGAGGCACCTATCCCGCCTCCGCTTCCGTTCTCGAAGATGCGGAACTCCTCTTCATCTCCCGCAAAGACTTCCAGAATTTCTGCCTCGAACATCCCGACGTCGCCCTGAAAGTAATCGCCGTAGTCGGCTCCCGCTTGCGGCGTTTAGTCGGCATCATCGAAGAACTTTCCTTCACCACCGTCCGTCAACGACTCATCGCTCTTATCCTCCGCCTCGCTCGCGAAAATGGCGCTTCCTCAGAAGCTGGCATCTCCATCGAACTCACAAAGAGCCACCACGAACTCGCTTCCGAATTAGGCACCGTCCGCGAACTCGTCTCCCGCAATCTCGGCCGTCTGCAGGCCGAAGGCTTCCTCCAAGTTGACGGCCGCAATATCACGGTCAAAGACCTGCCCGGGCTCCAACGCGAACAATCCTCTGCCGAATAATCCGGTGTTCTTCAGGTAGGTGCGGCGTTACGCTGCCTTCCTGGTTTTGGTGGCACGGCCATTCCTGGCTGTGCTCTAAGCTTTCTCTTTCTGATGTAGAGGCGGCTTTACGCCGCCTTCTGGTGTTGATGCTACCTTCCAGTGACCTAAGTCACTGCTCCTTGTGACGCCAGACCATACCTTCTCTCCATGCTCTTCTTGCCTGCTAAAGGACTCCAATGAAAAGACTCTGGATCAGCTTTGCTCTCGTGTTCACCCTCTCCTTCGCCGTTCTTGGCTGGATCGGAACACGCATCTACCAACAAATGCCGCCGATCCCCTCGAAAGTTCTCTCCACGGACGGCACCATCGTTCTAAACGACGGCGACGTTGGCCGCGGTCAAAATGTTTGGCAATCCCTCGGCGGCATGGAAGTTGGCTCCATCTGGGGACACGGTAGCTATGTCGCGCCCGACTGGACTGCCGACTGGCTTCACCGGGAAGCCTCTTTCGTCCTCAACGATTGGTCCGTGCAAGAATTCAACTCGCCCTACGAAAGACTCTCCGCGGAGAATCAAGCCAAACTTCAGGGCCGTCTCCAGGAAATGTATCGCCGCAATTCTTACGATCCCGCATCGAATAATATTGTCATCGATCCGGTTCGTGCACGCGCCTTCGAAGCTTGTCTCGCCCACTTTTCCGACGTCTTTAGGAATGGAGAAAAAGCCTACGCTATCCCTCCCGGTAGCGTCGACACCGCCGAACACATGCGCCAGTTCGCCGGCTTCATTTTCTGGACCTCTTGGGCCGCCTCTTCCAACCGCCCCAACGACACCATCACCTACACCCACAACTGGCCTTTCGAACCCCTGGTCGGCAATCGCCCAACGGGTGAAAGCGTTCTCTGGACCGGCGTCAGCATCATCATGCTTCTCGCCGGAATCTGCGCCATGGTCTGGTGGTACGCGGCGGAAAACAAAGCCGAGCCCGCTTTCATTCTTCCTGCCGCAGATCCTCTTGGCGAATGGCATGCCACTCCTTCGCAGCGCGCCACGCTTAAGTATTTTTGGATCGTGTCCGCGCTAATTCTCGTGCAGATCCTAATGGGTGTTGTCACCGCTCACTACGGCGTCGAAGGCGACGGCTTCTACGGCATCAAACTCTCGCAAATTCTTCCTTACAGCGTCACGCGCACCTGGCACGTCCAGCTCGGCATTTTCTGGATTGCTACCGCGTGGTTAGCCTCGGGCCTCTTCATCGGTCCTCTTGTCAGCAAGCACGAGCCAAAGTATCAAGCCCTCGGCGTTCACGTTCTCTTTGGCGCTCTCCTCGTCGTTGTTGCTGGCTCCATGACTGGCGAATGGCTCAGCGTTCATCACAAACTTTCCACCGCCGGTTCCTTCCTCTGGGGACATCAAGGTTACGAATACGTCGACCTCGGCCGCATCTGGCAGATACTTCTCTTCGCCGGTCTGCTCATCTGGTTCTTCCTGGTCGTTCGCGCCGTTCGCCCCGCCCTCAAAACTCCTGGCGAGCATCGCCCCTTACTCTGGCTCTTCGTCCTCTCCGCTGGCGCTATCGGTCTTTTCTACGGTGCCGGCCTCTCCTGGGGACAACATACCCATCTCTCTATGGTCGAATATTGGCGCTGGTGGGTAGTCCACCTCTGGGTCGAAGGCTTCTTTGAAGTTTTCGCCACTACCGTCATCGCTTTCTTCTTCACACGGCTCGGTCTCATCAAGCCCGCGCTAGCCGCAAAAGCCGCACTGCTCTCCGCCACGATTTTTCTTGCGGGAGGCATCATCGGCACTTGTCACCATCTCTATTTTTCCGGAACGCCAACCGTCGCGCTAGCTTTTGGCTCCGTCTTCAGCGCGCTGGAAGTTGTTCCGCTCACCATGGTCGCCTACGGCGCCATCGACGATCTCCGCCGTGGCCGACTCACCGTCTGGGCCCAGCGCTACAAGTGGCCCATCTACTTTTTCGTTGCCGTCGCCTTCTGGAACATGATCGGCGCCGGGCTCTTCGGTTTCATGATCAATCCGCCCATC
The DNA here is from genome assembly GCA_963748365.1 of Candidatus Acidiferrales bacterium. Classification (GTDB taxonomy): domain Bacteria; phylum Acidobacteriota; class Terriglobia; order Acidiferrales; family UBA7541; genus Acidiferrum. Next base: position 29,452 of record CAVVJG010000026.1, on the reverse strand, counting down.
GCTCTTTATTTCATGCAAGGGCTCAATACCACTCCGCTCCACGGCCACGCCGCACTCTTCGGCGTCTACGGCATGCTCGGCATCGGCCTCATGCTCGTCTGCCTTCGCGCCATGAGTCCCGACGCCAAGTGGCGCGACAACTGGCTGCGCGCCTCCTTCTGGTTCATGAACGTCGGCCTCTTCTCTATGTGTGTCGGCAGCCTGCTTCCCGTCGGCCTCATGCAAACGTGGGCCTCCGTCAATCACGGCTATTGGTATGCCCGCAGCACTGAATTCCTCGGCACTCCAATTATGCAAACGCTCCGCTGGATGCGCATCCCCGGCGATACGCTCTTCGCCATCGGCTCGTTCATCCTGGTCACCTTCGTCTTCACTCTGAATACGCGCCAGTCCAAAAGGGAAGCGATCGATGAAGAAGTGGTGCCCGTCCCAGCCGGCGACTAATTCATCTCAGTGGGTTTTTCTTCTGCTTTTTCCGCGGGTGTCCCACACGCCTGCCCTGAGCACGGCCGAAGGGTCGCTTTCACGTGTGGGGTTCTCTCTTGTCCTCTTCTTGTGGGTGCCGCGCCCTTCGCTCTTAAGGGTGCGGGTTCACATTCAAATTGCGCTCAACTCCACACCTTCTTGATTCTCTTCACCAATTCCGCGCTATGATACTCGCCGTCACATGTTTCTCGTCACTCCTGCAAACGTATCTCCCACGGGACCCACATGAACATCGACCACGACCTCGAAAAGATAACCCTTCAGGAAAAACTCCTCCAATTCCAACACTTCGATTCCGAAGTCGCTTGGGCCATCGGCACCGCCCTGAAGTCAATCGCCGAAAAACGCCAACTCTCCATCGCCTTCGACATTCAACTCCACGGCTTTCCGCTTTTTTCCTTCTCCATGCCCGGCACCGCTCCAGACAATTGGGACTGGATTCGTCGCAAGCGTAACGTCGTCATGCGCTTTCACCGCAGCTCTTACGCCATCGGCCTCAAGCATCGACGCGATCACACCTCTCTACAAGACGTCGCCGGTCTCGACCTCAAAGACTACGCGACTCACGGCGGCTGCTTCCCAATTCTCCTCGCCAGCACAGGCTGCGTCGGCACCATCACCGTCTCCGGCCTGCCTCAACGCGAAGACCACTCCTTGGTTGTTTCCGTCCTGCAAGACTATCTGCATCTTTCTGCCGAAGATCTAGCCCTCGATGCCACACCATCTCCAGACTGACTGCGAGGATTCCCGTGAAGTATTTCGTTCTTATCTTCTTCCTCATTTCTTTCTTCACCAGCCAGGACGCCTCCGCCCCCGTCCTCGTCGAGGACGAACCTCTTCACCACACTGTTCTGAAAAATGATTCCGTCCGCGTCCTCCACCTCACCCTTCCTCCCGGCGAACGCACCCTGTTCCACACCCACACTCACGATCGCGTCGCCGTCGATCTCTCCTCCACCTCCATTACCCAACAGAATCTCAACGAACAGGAAGGTCCTCCCTCGCCTACATCTCCCGGCGATTTTTCTGCAATCACGCTAGTCGGCAATTCGTTCACGCACCGTGTCCACAACGTCGGGCCAGCCCCCTTCGACGTCATCGACGTAGAAATTCAGCAACGCCCCGAGACTCCCTCCGCAACCCCTGCCGTCCCGGTTGCCGGTGAAAATCCCAGCGCCCGCATCTATAAATGGATTCTTGCCCCCGGCTCTGTTTCTCCCATGCACACACACGTGCGCCCTTACCTCATCGTCTCCATCATCGCATTCAATCTGAAGATGGCTTCACCCGACGGTCAATCCCTCACTCACGAAGTCAAACCGGGCGATTTCCACTGGATCGATACAGAAGTCACTCACTCTCTCTCCAATGTAGGCAACACGCAAGGCTGCATAATCGAAATCGAACTGAGATAGCCAGCTTTATTCAACGAGTCTTTTTCATCGTTCAAAGGTCAACCGCGCTGATTGGAGCAACTCGTTTCATCCGCTCACTTCACCAGTTCGATCTCACTCAGCCGCCACGTCTTGTCGAAAAACGATTCCTTCGGGCTATACAGCCTTAGCAGCGTGAACCAGCCCTTCCCCGGCGTTGTCTGAATCCAGTTTCCGTCCTTTACGTTGGCTGGCTTAGTCGGGCCGAAATAAATGGTTGTAGAGCCATCCGAGTCTGCAACGGCAGCCGCTGTCGGATACGTCTGGCTTCCCGCACGCGGATAGCGCTGGGGCGTCTGCAGAATTGAGCGCGTCTGGTTGTCGTACAACGTGAACGACCAGAATGCGGCCGCGGGTATATTTGCGGGCAACGTCACTTTGTACGTCTTTACTCCATCCAGATTATTTTTCTCAGCATCCATAAATCCCATGAGGTATTGCGAGCCGACCATGGGCAACCGCATGATCATTCCCGGCGAATCCATCGTGTATCCGTAGTAGAACGCCGTACGCGAGTCCAGCGTCCTCGCCCCGGTCGGTGGAAACGGTTTGAAGCCCTCGCGCGTAATCATCGGCGGCGGCGTCTCGAAGTCAAAACCACCTTGCCACAACATGTTCGCCCACATCGAACCCGGGTAGTAAGACCAGCCCGGATACTCGGCCGCACGCCAGTTCAGCGCCCGCCCGGCGGAGTTGCCCACCCTGCCGCATCGGTCAAAATCTTCCGCGCCTTTGCATCAGGATTAAAGGGTTTACCCTTCGCAATCCCAATTGCGGCCATTTGCCCCAGCAACTCAGGATTAAACGAAGTTGCCGGCTCCAGCTGCACCAGTTCGTTTAGCATCTCGAAAAAGGAATAATCATTCGGAGGAATCGTGTTGAAAGACTTTCCACTTGCCTCTACGAATTTCGTCTCCGGCACCGGTGGATTTCCCTCCAGCCGCACTTTCCCTTCAAGCGCCGTCGCAATACTTGTCCCGTATGCTCCCGGCGTATACGGATAAATCTTCAGAGATTTTTTGATCAACGCAACCGCTGGCTTTGGATCATTGTTATCCATGAATGCGCGGACCGCAGACAGAACATGCGTTGTTTTCGAATGCCCCACATGGAATCCGCTGTCCGGCAGCGGTCCGTCATACCCGGGCGGCACCACCAAATACTTCCCGCCCTCGCCACGATCCGGCCCGGGACCACCAATGTCGATGATCCATCCGAACCACATATCATTAAGCGTCCCCAACGCCTTGGGTGGCACTTCAACCACCAACGGCCCCTTCGTCAGGTCTAGGACCGCCAGCGAATAAATCGTATCCGCATTCGCCGTCAAAAACAGCGAGTTCGCATCCATCAACTCCGAGAAAATAACGACCGTATTGTCCTCGGCCCCAATGCTGTGGAATCCTTGCCGGATCGCATATGCCGACGCGCCGGAAAGGCTGTTCATGAACGCGTCTACGCCACGCACATCTAGCAGATTGTCGTACACCTTCTGCGCCGTCGCCGCGGTGGGAGCGCCATCTTTGAATTCCAGCGTTCCGATCTGTGTCTCGGCCCGGTCCGGCGTCTTCAACCCTGCTGGAATTTCTGCGTAGTTGGGTTTCTGTGCGTGCGTAGATGGCGCGGCCACTAAACACAATACAGCAACACCTACAACCGTCAACCGCGGGAGCGAGAATCGCAGTTTCATAATCCGAGCCTTTCCTTTTTTTTCGCGTATCGATGCGATGCGCCAGGCCAATATGTTTCAAACTGGGCCAGCAGACGAATCTCCGCCCAAAGCTCAGCGCCTCATAATTGTGCGAACGCTCTCGCATATGGATAATTGTCAAAAGTAACAATCACTCTCCCCTGGCCCGCAATCGGCACGCTTCCCGCACACTCGTGGTATCCTTGCACGGTTTGTACAGAGAGAATTACCGCCGCTCGGCTTGCGTCGATTATTCTTGCCAAATTTTATGGAGAACCACTGGAGAGAACCCGCCATGCAAAATCGTAGAAAGTTTCTTCAGACTCTTGCCGCTACCGGAGCATCCGCCGCGTTTGCACGCAACGCCTTCGCCTCGCCCAAATCTCTCCTGGTTTTTACCAAGTCTTCCGGCTTTGAGCACACCGCCGTTAAACAAGTCGACGGCAAACCCAGCATCGCCGAAAACGCCGTCACCGCCATCTGCAAAAAGCATGGATACGATGTTCACTGCACCAAAGACGGCCGCATCTTCGATTCATCCGATCTCGCCAAATTCCAGGCCTTTTTCTTTTTCACCACTCTCGATCTCACCCAGCCCGGCACCGACAAAAATCCTCCTATGTCTCCTGCCGGCAAACAGAAACTCCTCGACGCTATCCACTCTGGAGCCGGCTTTGTCGGCTCTCATGCCGCCGCCGATACCTTCCACACCGCGCCAGACCCCGAAGATCTTTCCAATCGCTACATCGCTCACGGCGACAATTCCGATCCCTACCTGCGCATGCTTGGCGGCGAATTCATCATTCACGGCAGCACTCCCCGGTTGCAGTCCGCCAACGTCATCATTGACGACCCGAAATTCCCGGGCCTCGAAGGCGTTCACTCTCCCGTGCCATTCACCGAGGAATGGTATTCCCTGAAGGACTTTTCCCCCGACCTGCATGTCATCGCCACGCTCGATACCAAGGGCATGGCCGGCGAATGTTATCAGCGTCCGCCCTACCCCATGACTTGGGCGCGCATGCACGGCAAGGGACGCGTCTTCTACACCGCCATCGGCGACCGTCCCGAAAACTGGTCCGACCCCTTCTTCGTCAATCTCCTCGACGGCGGCATTCGCTTTGCTCTTCGCGATGCCAACACCGAACTCTCCAAAAATTTGCTGACGGCCTCGCCCGGCTACGCCACCATCCCGCCCAAAAACAAACCAACCAAATAACTCACTCTCCACCTCTCTCGATATTTTCTGCTGATCAAGGTTGACCAACCTGATGCAGCCGCTCAATCATTCCACTTGAATAGCGCGCCACGTACAGCTCCCCGGCCTGGTCTTGCCCAATTGCCGCCAAATCGTTCGCCGCTACGGTCAACAAAAGCGTGGGCGTCCATGTTTGCCCACTTTGCGTTAATGTCCACAACCGGCCGCTGATGAAATCCCCGAAAACGTAAATTCCCGCCAGCACTGGAATCTTTTGTCCGTGATACACATGCCCGCCAATCACCGTTTCATCTCCATTGGAACGGTCATAGTCGAAAATTGGGTCCGTAAACGTATTCCCGGTTTGCGAGCAGGTTGTTGCGGGGTACGGATGCGTTCCTTCTCGAAGATTCCATCCCAGATTGGCCCCGCCCTGGTTAGGTGTCAGCATATCCACTTCCTCGTAGGCATTCTGGCCGACGTCTCCAATCCAAAGATTTCCGTTCGCGCTATCAATTGAGAATCGAAAGGGATTGCGCAAGCCGTATAACCAGATCTCGTCGCGTCCGGTCTGATTCACAAACGGATTGCTCTGTGGAATCGCATAATTCAATCCCGCCACTGTCGGCGAATCGATGTCGATCCGCAGGATCTTGCCAAGCAGCACATTCAGATTCTGCCCGTTGCACTGCGGATCGCCGCCGCTGCCGCCGTCTCCAAACGCAATGTACAGAAATCCGCCCAGACCGAAAGCCAGTCCGCCCCCCTTGTGATTGGCGAATGGCTGGTCCACGATCATCAGAATATTTTCCGTCGCCGGATCGGCGAAATTCGCGTTCGTACCCGACGCCGTAAATTCCGCAATCACGCTTTGCAGTTGCCCGCCGATGCTGCGGGTGTAGTTCACGAAGAAACGCCCGTTCTGCGCGTACTGTGGATGAAACGCCAATCCCAGCAGCCCCGTCTCTCCCCCCGAAACAAATCCCGCCCGGCCCGTAACGTCCAGGAATGGAGTGCTCGCGCGCGTTCCGTTGCTCTGAATGATCTGGATGCGCCCACCCTGTTCGACCACGAACAGCCTCCCGCTGGTGTCCGCAGGCTGCTGGATGTCCAACGGTGCAGAGAATCCACTGGCAACCTGCACCAGTTCAAATTGCGCCGTCGGTGGTGGCGGTGGATTCATCACGCCAGTGCTCGATCCCCCACACCCCGCCATCAGCTGCAACGCCCCCGCCGCGAATGCTCCCCACCAAACGCGCATCCACTTTCTCGCATCAATCACAATCACCTTCCTCCCCAGAATCTCTATTCTGACCTCTACCACGATACAGGTCGAGCCTTTCCCGCCTTCGTGCCTTCAATCTGGAAATGAAGCAGGATAAGAATTCGGCCAGTTTCTTCTTCCCTGGATTATGGCGCGAAGGAATAGGTCCACTTCACGGCGAAGCGCGTCTCCCGCACTTCTGGCGGGTTTGCCGGTGCGAGGCTGGCGAACTGCGTTCCGACGTTATAGATGACGTAAAGGTCGCTGTCAGGCCGGTAATTGTATCTCAACCGGATGTTCGCGCTGACTGCCGTGTGCAAGGCTACAATCCAAGCCCACATCCAAGAGGTGATGAAGTGTACGTTCTTGTTCCGGCCGATCGTCTCGAAGAGTCTCTGGCAATTCTGAATTCATAAGGAGGGTCAAGCCCGACTGATACTTTGACTGGTGAGTCCGAGTACTCTGATTCCAGATGCCCGCTCACGCGACTTCCCGGAACGAGAGTCTGCAGACGATGCCTGGCGAGCGGTGACTTACTTTCTCCATCCTAGGGGATTCATGCTCAGCAAGGACGGCGTCCAATATGACTTTTTCTTGTCCTCTCGTTATTCAGAAATGGATTAACAGGAATTCACAAGTCACATTCGCTTTCCGCATTGCTCTGACTCTCAACCCACCCAGCCCTGCATCTGCCATTGTCATTTCCGCTCCACCACTTTGCTGTCATTCCGTTTCCACGGGTGCGCAGTGCTAACATTCCCTCAGTCCAACAGTTCACTCGCTCCAGGCATTCATTTTCTTTCGAGGTGTAACTTGACAAATCCTTTCAACGCGTCCACCCGCACGATCTCTGGCAGGAGCTTTCGCTCGCCACATTCGCTCGCCGCATTGCTACTCGTCTCCCTTGTGGCGCTCGCTTTCGTGTGGCTTTCCTCCGCTTCCGCGCAAGTGTCCGCCGAAAGCTACACGGCAACAGTCATTCCTGCCGAAGGCTATTCCGGGGGCTCGGCACGCGTCACAGTTCAAATCACCTCGTACACCTCCGATGCCGAACGTGCCAAGCTCACCGAAGCGCTGAAAAACCCTACTCCCGACGAAGCCGTCGCCTTAATGCACAACATGAGCCATGGCCACATCAACATCGAAGGGCAGTCTGGTCGCGACATCTCTGCCGTTTTCTCCCGCAAGTCCGACGACGGCCGCCGCCTCACCCTCATCCTGGAGCATGTCCTCACCCTCTACGAGCAGAACAAGGGCATCAAGGCCTCCGATTATCCCTTCACCATAGTTCGCATCAAGTTTGACCCTCTCGGGCAGCCTCTCAGCGGGGAAGTCATTCCCGCTGCAAAAATCAAAGTCACCAAAGACGGCCTGGTGGATGTCGAAACCGAATCCCGGAATTCAGGCACGATTATCGACATCAAGCGCGTAAATTAATCCATACCTCCCAATTTCCCTGAACGGGTAAAAATCTCACGCCCCTGTTTCGCACCGTTGCCGAATCCGTGTAATCTCGCGTGACCCCCGCTACGCGTCGCGCATCGAAAACTACACCTGCCTGTTTGCGCGCGAAACTCTCCAGCGTGAGCCAGCGTGGGACGGAAATTTCCACAACGAGGTGAATCACCATGACTACTTACGGCGGCAAGGAATTGGCCAATGCGTTTCGTACCGTTAGGAAGAACACCATTCAGGTAGCGGAAGATATTCCGGAATCCCATTACGGCCATGTTGCCGCGCCTGACTGTAAACCTGTCGGGCAAATGCTGGCGCACATTGTTGTCGCAAACCGCTTTTGGGACGACATTCACCGCAAGCAGCGCCGCACTACCATGCAGGGCCTGGACTTCATCGCCTTGACCGAGCGCGCCAACGCCGAAGAGACCAAGCCACGCTCGAAAGCGGAGATTGTTGAGCTCCTTCGCACAGAAGGGGAACAGTTTGCAACCTGGCTCCAAACCTTAACGCCGGAGTTTCTCGCCGAGACGGTGACGGAAGGCGACGGAGTCACCGCAAAGTCGCGCTTCGAATGGCTGCTTGGCGCCAAAGAACACGAAATGCATCATCGCGCGCAACTCTTTCTCATTGAGCGCCAACTGGGCATTGTGCCGCACATCACCCGCATGCGCAACGAACGCATCGCTCAAATGCGCGCCGGCGCCGCTAAGGCCTGAAACCCGCCATCTCTCTACGCGGCGAACTTTTTTGCAGGTCCCACTTCTTCGATCGCCACCGGCAATCAGATCGCCGCGTCCACCACAGGCGGCCTTGCCCCTCTGATCACTAGCCACAGCATCAACGCCATCTCTCCCAGCAGGGCAGGGAACGCAACGTTAGATACCGTATTTTCGTATTGCGGCAGCAGTAAGCCCGTGAAGCTGATCGCCAAATAGGCGAAGCCATTAATGATCAGCCACACCCCCAGGAATCGGGGCAGGAATCGCGACTTATATATAAGGATTGCCAACGGAAACAACCACAACCCCCAAAGAATCTCCGCCGCAACGATTTCCTGATGATGCAAACGCAGGAACAACATCGCCAGGGCGTCCTTCTGCGATTTGTCGAATACCGTTAAAAAATCGGCGCCGCGCACCAGTACCAGCGCAGCAGCATCATTCAAAACGTTCAAGAAGTCGATGGTGGCCGGCATCACTCCTCCCAGAATCACCATCAGCACAGCCAGGTTGTGGTCCACTCCTTTAAATAAGCGATAAAGCGCCAACGTCAGGAATATTAAGATGACCCCGCAAAGCAGATCGCTCACCATCCCCAAACGGAAGAGCATCTCGTGTGCGACGATCTTCTCGGCTGTCGCGCTAGCATTCCCCCGCACAATCAGAGTGCTGGGTATATACATCAAACGGATCGGCGCTAGCACCACAAGCAACAAGTACAGAAAGCCCGCGACTCTCCCTGGGTTCCGAGTCGAAGTCATGCTCCCTCCTCATCACTCACTTTCCTGTCATCCTGGTGGCACAGCCATTCCTGGCTATGCGCTTTGCTTTGTCCAAAACTGAATCCCGCATCCATCACACCTTGCAGCTAGCCTTGCGGTGTAGAATGTTTCCACTTTTTTCCACACACAGCACTCACTGGAGTTGCCATGCATAACAGAAGCGAATCAGCGGGCCTCGGTTTCTGGGGTTTCGGCAGCATCCTCGCCGTCACTATTTCCTGGAGCCTTCATCATTCCATCCTTTGGATGATTCTTCACGGCATCCTGAGCTGGCTCTACGTCATTTATTACGCTCTCATTCGCTAATCTCTCCGCCGCGCCTATTCGTCACGCACCGCTTCCTTACTCGACGCTAATCACAATCTTCCCGCGCGCGTGTCCTTCTTCGAGGTAACGGATGGCATCCGCAACCTCGCTTAACGGATAACGCCTGTCGATCACCGGCACAATCTTCCTGCTCTCAAGTAGTTCTTTTAGCAACACAAAATCCTTCTGGTTCAGCTTCGCGATAAAGAAACAAGACTTCTTGCTTCCCAGCAGTGACAGGATTGGCCCCAGCAGCATGACTTGGAAAATCTCCGGAAAGCCTCCTCCGGCCATCACATAAATTCCATTCTCCTTCAGCGCGCGCAAGTAGTCGAAAATGGAGTGATGCGCATTCGCGCCGAAAATCAGATCGTAGCGCTGCCCACTTTTCGTAAAATCTTCCCGCGTATAATCAATCACCTGGTCTGCGCCTATCGATCGCGCTGTCTCCAGATTCCTCGTGCTGCACACCGCCGTAACTTCCGCCCCAAACGATTTCGCAATCTGCACTGCAAACGTGCCCACGCCACCAGACGCGCCATCTACCAGAATCTTCTGCCCGCCCTGAATTCGTCCCTTATCCCGCAGCCCTTGCAGTGCTGTGATTGCCGCCACGGGTACCCCTGCCGCTTCCTCAAATGACAGGTTGCCCGGCTTCAGCGCTAACGCTTCTTCCTTCGCGCACACATACTCCGCATAAGCACCGCGGCACGCACCGAACACTTCGTCGCCAGGTTTGAACTGGCTCACGTTCGTGCCAACCGCTTCCACGCGCCCCGCCAGATCAACTCCCATTCGTAGATCTTTGGGTTTGCGCCACCCTGGTATCAACCGGATCAACGGTGCGCTTCTCATAAAAAACCGGTCCAGCGGATTCACTGCCGCCGCGCAAATCTTCACCAGGACCTCATTATCCGACGGCGTTGGTTTCTCCACCTCCACAAATTCCAACACATCCGGTGCCCCGTACCGCCTGCACACAATCGCTTTCATAGTGTCCTCAACTCAAAAGCTCATTCCGCTATTCCAAGAATCCCTCGCAACGCTTTCTTCTGCGCACCAGATCCCGCAAAGTCATCAAACGTTTCCTTTGCCGCTTCAATGATGTGACGCCGAATAAATGGCGCTCCTTCTCTTGCGCCCTGCTCGCTGCTCTTGATGCAGCATTCCCATTCCAGGACCGCCCACCCTTGAAAATCGTATTGCGTCAGCTTCGAGAAAATCGTCCGAAAATCTACTTGGCCGTCCCCCAACGAGCGAAATCTTCCCGCGCGATTCTGCCACGCCTGATATCCGCCATAAACTCCTTGTCGTCCGGTTGGCCGAAACTCCGCATCCTTTACGTGAAACATCTTGATACGCTCGTGATAGAAATCGATAAATTGCAGATAATCAAGCTGCTGCAGCACAAAATGGCTGGGATCGTAGAGCATGTTGCACCGCCGGTGTCCCCCCACCCGCTCCAGAAACATTTCGAAACTCACCCCGTCGTGCAAATCCTCCCCGGGATGAATTTCATAACACACATCGACTCCCGCATCCTCAAACGCGTTCAAAATCGGCAGCCACCGTTTTGCCAGCTCTTCAAACGCCGTCTCGATCAGATTCGCGGGACGCTGCGGCCACGGATACACATACGGCCACGCCAGTGCTCCTGAAAATGTTACGTGCGCTTTCAATCCCAGGTGCTCCGAAGCGCGCGCTGCAAGCTTCATCTGCTCAACCGCCCAAGCCTGCCGTGCCTTCAGGTTGCCGCGCACCTGTTCGGGAGCGAATCCCTCGAACATGGTGTCGTAGGCGGGATGACTGGCGACAAGCTGTCCTTGCAGATGCGTCGAAAGCTCCGAAATAACCAGCCCGTGTCGAGCGACTACCCCCGCAATTTCATCGCAATATGTTTTGCTCTCACCGGCACGTTTCAAATCAAACACCCGCGCATCCCACGAAGGTATCTGCACCGCCACATAGCCCAAACTTTTCGCCCACCCACACATCGCGTCCAGCGAGTTGAATGGGGCGTTATCTCGGACGAACTGCGCCAGAAATATTCCCGGCCCTTGCATCGTTTTCATCTGTCTGCTCCCGGTCCGCATCTTGAACGAGGCACAACTCGTCCGGCCAGAATTCTATCGTCCACAGGTAGCCTTGTGTAGTGCCTGCCCGTTTGCGCACCCGCCAGAAAAGGGAATTACTCATCGACTTGCAAACCAGCTGGCACGGGAGCTGCAGTTGTCTTTGAACCGTCGCACTAGGCGTGAGCGTGTCTCGGATACCGGCCCGTTATCTTCCGCAGAATGCCGTGCAGCCGGTGAATTCCGCCGCTTTGTGGCAAGAACATCAGTGGACATTCTCCCGGAATAACTTTAATCCCTCGTTCTTGGCACACTTCGATGGCCTTCTCGTTGACGGCCCCCTGGCCGCCGCCCCTGTACATCCACACCCGCTTTATTCCGGCTTCGGCGCAGTCATTCACCACCGCTTCCGTCACCGCCGCTGAGGTCATCAGCAACGCCGCGTCCACAGGAGGCTCGATATCTTGCACGCATGCAAAGCACTTCCGCCCCATCATTTCCTTGACGTTCGGATTTACCGGCACAACCTCGAATCCACGCTTACCAAGTTCCTTGAACAGGATGCCGCTCATACTGTTTTCTTCATGAGACATTCCCACGATCGCGATGCGCTTTTGCGCCAAAAAGTCTTCAATCATCTCCATCGATATCTTTTGAACTGGCATCGGTACTCCTTCCCAAGACCTGGGTCTTTCTCAAACTGACCTTCCACCTGACTCACAATCTCTGCTCTTCTGCCCCGGCATGTCAGTGACTTCCAGCCACGCGGGGAGGGGGGCGCCTCCTCCTCCGGCTCTGTACAAAATCTCCAGACCTCAGCCTGCCCAGCTGTCTACAAAAAAGAGGGGGGGCAACTTCACCCCCTCTACCAAGCCAAAAATCAGAAACTAAACCGTTGCCGCAAACGCGATCTTGTGGAACGTGGAGTACTCCGCCTCGTAATTCTTGATGATCGGCACTTCCACGATAAACGGTTCCAGCATCTTCTCGACCTTCGGATACACCTCCCGGATGTAAATCTCCGCGTACTCCTTCTTCTCCCACAAGCTGATGGCCACCAGCTCATTCTTTTCTGGTGTCACCAGAAGCAGTTCGTCCACGAATCCCTTCTGCCTCTTTAACAAAGGTAGTATTTCTTTTTCGAACATAACGGAAAATTCCTTTGCTACGTTCGGTTTCAGCCCCAGGGTGATATGACGTGCAAACATAGCTTTCTCCCTTTTCCATTTTCGGAGGGCGATGCCGCTGAGTCCCCTACGCTTCCCCCGGAGAGTGTAGGATCGGGAGTTCAATTCGTCCCCCGCATGTTCTTAGCTCCGCGTATTCAGGTTGCATATACCATGCGTCACGCACCAATGTGTCCTGCGTCGCCTCCTCAGCCAACCCAACCTTCGGCTCTCACCACTGACTTCCCTCCCACAAGAAATCCACAATTTGTGCTATGGTTTGACCCGCTAAAGAGCGGTCCGTACCGAAAAGTGCAAGTGTTGCCGAGCCGCGGCTGCTCGAATCGGTAGTTTCGTTTGGCGACAGCCGTGGCTGTTGCCCATTCTGAAAAGGGAGGCCAAATGTTAAAGAAGAACGCTGTATCTGTTTTGCTAGGCGGTCTTTTTCTCGTCGGTGAGTTGTTGTTCGCGCAGACTTCCGCAGCCCAGGCCGCACCACCCGCCACCGGCCAACAAAACGCTTCATCCGTCGATCAAGAGATCGCTATGTTGCGGTCAGACCTGCGCTCCAACCGCAAGCAAGTCATCGCCGCCAATATGAAGTTGACCCCCGCCGAAGCCGAGAAGTTCTGGCCGATCTACGACCAATATGTCAACGAGTTGGTGAAGATCAACGACGCCAAATACGCCATCATTAAAGAGTATCTGCAGAACACCAACATGACCGAGGAGCAGGCCGATAGCATCACCAAGAGATGGCTCACGGTCGATGAATCCGTCGTCCAGCTCCGCCTCAAATACATTCCTATCTTCCGCAAGGGTTTAACGGCCAAAGGCACCGCGCTATTTTTTCAAATCGACCGGCGCGTCCAAATGCTCATCGACCTCCAATTGGCAAGCGCTCTTCCCCTGATCGAGCCCTAGCGGGCAGATGGCCGTAACCTCCGGTCCACCATCTAAAACAGACTGGCTGGCTGATTAAGACTGCGGCCGCCTTCTGGCCAGTCCTTACCGGCAAGCTCGATTCGTTTGTCACCACCGACGCGCTGCGGTATCCTGCCTTCAGAACCCAGCATTTGGAGGCTCCAATGACCCAATCCCTCACACCCCTCGAATCGCTGCTCTTCGACATCGTGCTCGCCACGCTGGCTATCGGCCTGCCTATTCTCCTGTTACTGGCCTTTCGTTTTCTATGGGATCGCAATTTGAAACTTGCCCGTTCGAAAGATCTTGAAAAGCTCATCTGGCAGTTGCATCGCATCGCCAGCTCCATGGAGCATCAGATGAATTTGTCATTTCCCGCCGTTCAGCCGGGCACCGAAGAGCCTCACGACCTCGCCTATCTCCAGCCTCATGCCGCCCAACAAACGATGCCTGCTCAACCTGCTGCGGCCACCCAGAGCGCCGCACGCCCTGCCTCGGCCCCTTCAGTTCCGTCGCCCGCGCCGGTTCAGGCCGCGGTCCAGCCCGGTGCGCAACAACCTGCACCTCCGCCCCCAGCCGATCAGCCGGCACCGCTTCCCGCCCTGGAACGCCGCGACCCCTCTGCCGAAGCTCCCCGCGCCGGTGTCAACTCCATGTTCGGCCTTTAGATTTAGTTTTCCTCGCAACGTTTGGCAAGCTCCACGGTTGTCCTGTGCCCACTTGATGTATGGGTCGCACTGAAGCCGACCGCTAGATTACGAGAGCCATGGTCGTCGATGCGCAGAAGTCAAAACGGATCAAGGAAGACCACGTCCAAGTGAAAGCGGTTTGGCGGTAACAGGGAGTGCGAACTCCGCTGCAGTGCCCGCAAATGCCAATAGATTTGAAAACTAGGAAGCCGGGGCCGCTGCGGCCTTTTTCGGGCGTTTGCTTTTCATGTTATACAGGGCCACATCCGCCGCGTGTATGAGCGGAGCAATTGAATCGGCGTCCTTGGGGAAACTGGCGATCCCGAAACAAACGGAGATTGGTGGTTCTTCCATGTCCTTAGTTAGAAGTTCGCAAATCCTGTTTGCTGCGATTAATGCGGAAGCCAATCCTGTTTCCGGCAAGATCAAAGAAAACTCGTCCCCGCCTTGCCGCGCTGCAACGTCTACAGAGCGAGAACAATCTGTCAGGATGTGCGCCAATCTGCACAACGCTTGATCACCCGCAGCGTGACCATATCGATCATTAATCTCCTTCAACCCATTCATGTCCAGTAGTACAAAGCAAAACTCTCTCCCCGTGCGCTTGGATCGCGAGATTTCTGCGTGTAACAATTCAAAGAGGCTTCGCCGATTGGCCAGATTTGTCAGAGAGTCGCTGGACGCTTCGCGCCGGAGCTGATTCTCCAGCTCCCGTTGTGCCGTAATATCGACCACAATAACCTCGTATCGCAACAACTGTCCGCTATTGTTATTTACTGCTCGGCCACAGATCCTTGCTCGCAATATCGTGCCGTTCTTTCGCTTCCATTCCACTTCGACAGGTTCAATGCGAGTTCTCACGGGTGAAGGAAGGCAATGTGGTGCTCCCAATCCTAAGTTGAAGAAAACATCGGTTGAACGGCTAGCCGCCAAAAGTTCGTCTTTGGTTGGATAGCCGAGCATGGCCAAGAGAGCATCGTTTACATCGAAAAACTCCCCGTCGGCCCCACATCGAAGTATCCCGTACGCGGGGTTGTCCACCAATGCTCTGTATTGTGATTCGGAATGTTCCAAAGCCGTTCCGGCCTCTTCCAACTCGATACGAAGTTGCTTCTCATTTAAGATACGGCGCACAAGCATGGGCAATTGAATGACGTGCACTCGCTCAAGATGGTCGAATGTTCCGTGGCCGGTAAGCTCCGCCGCCGATTCACTTCCACTGCGGGTGATTAGGAAGAGAAGAGGAACCCCTTGCATCGTCTGGTGAAGAAGTCTCAAATCCCGAGAGCCATGCCAGTGCAAACTGGGGTACTCCGCAATGACGAGATCAAATGCCTGGTGGTCCAGAATTTCCGTACAGTCCGCCAGAGTGCGGGCCGCAAAAGTGTCTACAACGTATTGTGATGTTTGGAGCGTCGTGACACACAGATTTACTGAGTCTTGCTCGCTTCCAACGAAGAGGACACGGAGGTGATGCGGGGCGTGAACAAGGCGACTCTCTACGGCAAAATTTGGTCTGAACTTAGATGAGTCTGACATGAGATACCAAACCCGGGAACGCCGAAACTATGCTTGAACAAGATGATAGCGGGCAATGAAGGGGGGGCATTTCATTCAAAGCATAGACGCTAACCAAAGCGAAATCTGTGCTGTATTATACATTTCCTCAGATTGGTACTGCCGTCGGAACGACGGTCGCTGGCGGGTGGCGCGAGCCTTGTGTTGAATCTGGAATTGAAACAAGAGGCCGTGATTATAACCCCAAGAAAACTTCGTCGGGCGCCCCAAAACGTTTTGCAGCGTTGACTGTACTCAGTTATGTCAGTCCCAAGCCAGAGAGGGAAGCATCCGGACAGGAATTCTTTACCGCACACGCCGTGCGTTGGTGTATAACTACTCTACTTGGGCCTTCTAAACAAAATCCTCACCTGGATCTACACGGAGAAATCAAAAATGAAAAAATCACTGATCGTGTCGGCAGTTATTGCTCTAACCATCGTCGCGGCTTTTGTCGCCGTTGCGCAAGCTCAGAAAGGCAAACAGGTCATCTACGCTTCTTCAAGCCAAGGCACATATAAACCGATGCCGATGGGCGGCGTTTCCATGCAAGACATCTGGGGCGACAGGGACAAGGGCCCTCACGCATCATTTACCAAGTTCGATCCCGGATACGACGCGGGCATGCACAGCCACACGAACGACATTTCCATCGTCGTCATCAAAGGCGCTTATCTTTATAAAGACGACGCCGGCGAAAAACGTGTCGGGCCTGGCGATTTCCTTTTCGTCCCGGGCGGTCATAAACATTGGAGCGGCGGTGATAAGACCCAAGGCGCTCTCTTTTACGAAGAAGGCGCAGGGAAATTTGACACTATCCCTGCGAAGTAGAGTCACTCCAGGAATCTTTTGGTGCACGCGTAAGACGCTAAAATAACTTTGGGTGGCCTACCCTTGCGGGTTTGCTTTTTGCAAGGGTGGGCTCTGTCTCTTCCTCTTTCTTCCTTGGTTTCACTATGTCCATCTTCAACAAACCCTCTCCCGTTGCGTAGTACGCGGCCAACTACTCCACGGCCAACCACGCGGATACTTCACAAGTTTTTGCTTCAGTAGATTGGCGAGCACGGCTCACTTGCCCTGAGCGGTATCCATCCTCAAAAATCGCGCCGCGTTGTTGTACAAAATGTCGCGCTTCTGTCGCGGCGTCAGGTAATCCGCGTTCTGGATGATGCTGATCGAATAGGCCATCAACTTGGGCCACAGCAGTTGATCGGTTCCGAACATCACGCGATCCTCGAATCCGCCATCCACCAGCCGCTCGATATAGCGATTCACTTCCTTGATCGGATAGCTCCAGATCAGCCCGGCAACGTCCACATACACGTGCGAATTCGCTTGCAGCAACGTGAGCATCTCTTCGATCATCGGATAGCCTGCGTGCATCACTTGAACGCGCAATTTCGGGTGCCGCGCCAACAGTTCCTCGAGCAGCAGCGGGTTCCCCATGGAGCCGCGGAATTTTGGCAACGTCACGTTTGCGCGTCCAGAGCCGCCGGTGCCCATATGCACTGCCACGGGAATATCCAGTTCCTCGGCCAACGCGAAGTACGCATCGACCGAAGGATCGCTCGGTGAGATGCCCTCATATTGCAATCCGATCTCGCCCATTACCTTGAAGTCGCCGCTTGTGAAATCTTTTCGCAACTCTTCGAGCGCCACGCGCTGCCCAAGCGCCATTCCGCTTTGAAACGATGTGCCGGGGATGACTCGGCCGTGTGCGGCCTCCTTCCATTGCTGCACGCTTTTTGCATCGCCGAACACAACCGCCGTCACGTTCAGGCGCTCCATCTCCGCCAACACATCCTTCATGTACTCGCCCGGCGCCGAAGGATAGAGTGCGGGCGTGCATTGATCTTTCGCCCAACCGAACTGTTCTTCTTTTTCTTTCGGATCGGACGCGGTGAACTTTGAGGTGTTGGGACACATCGGCGCGAGGCCGGGAAACGTCCCATCCATAGCGTGCACGTGAACATCGAGTACCGGCGGAGCCTTCGCCTCGGCATTCTGCGCGGCGGCGCCGGCCGTATCGAATGCCAAAAGCACAGCGCAACACAATACCCGCTTGACGAGCCAGTAGGCCATCGCGATTCTCCTTTTGCGCATACTCTCAACTTCGATCATGGAGAGGTATATCACAACTCTCGCGTTCGCGAAGACCGAGAGGGCGCGCATCAACGCAGTTATCGGACTTATGGATTCCGACCTCAGCCAGGGGTAACCACCTACTCCGTTGTCAGTTGTGCTTCAGTTTGTTTATCCAGAGCAGCCAGAATCCATTTCTGCAGGACGGCTCGAAAGTGCGGCTTGATTTCGCGAAACACCAGGCCCAGTCCAGACGACCTCACATAAAGAACCGACGCTTCGGCCTCGAGAAACTCCCCTGCATTATAAATCTTCACCAAAACAGGGCTCTTCACCTCAAAGGACGCAGCACTCTCCAGGAAACACCCGCGCAAGCTCAGCTCTGTCACACGTCCCGCAACAAAAGCAGTGGGCGAGCTTTCCCGAGCGACCTCCGCATCCGCTGTGAATGCAAATCTCAATCCACGACGTTGATCGTCCATTTTTGTAGTCTATTCCAGCGAACTACAGCCGTCGATGCCCTCGACGATCGCATGGCACGAATTGGTTAGTATCGCTCCCCCGGCTGCCTCTGGAGCGTTTATCCTTCAGTACCATTGCTCTAATTTTCCGCAATGGTACGATTCCGACGTTGGACCTCCCGGCCCAAAGGAGATAGAGATGCCCCACGCACCTCTCCCGACCCGGAAGGAAGTTCGCATCCCAATGAAAATGTATGTGAATCTTTTCAGTTCAGATAATCCCTCATTCGAACTCGCCCCCACCATTGACATCAGCTGTCACGGTGCCCGGGTTTTGACCAAGCGGAGCTGGCAACCCAATCAACAGCTTTCGGTTCGATCGATCCGTGGAACGCTCAACTCGCGTGCCCGCGTCGTCCATTGTGAACCCTCTACGGACAACTCTTTTGTGGTCGGAATCGAGATCTATTCTCCCTCGGGAGACTGGACGGCACGCGACGTGACGAAACCAGTTTGATCGTCAAACTTGAGATTCACTTCGTCAGCGCACTCCCCCAAAAATCGCCCTCACGTTCGCCCTCAAAAAACAAGCAACTAATTTTTCGCGGCTTTTGCCTGGCCGGCTTCAAACCTGGCGCGGATTGCTTTCATTTGCTCGCGGCTGGCTGCGGTTCGCTCCCGGCCATTCGGCATTGCATCAATCAGCTTTTCCAGGTTGGCTCCGAATTTTGGTCCGTAGGCAGATCGAATTTCGCCCAGCAGCAACTCTACTTTCGCGAATACCCCAATGTGTTCCCCATTACTGTCGGAGAACAACTCGAGGCTGATCGCTCCGTTATTAACCAGCGCCGCAGCCATATCCCAATAAGAGGCGACCATTCGCAAGTGTCCGCTATGTTCGCCAAACATCGCTGCATTGAAATCGGCCATCGATTGAGGATTAAATTCCTGGAAATACCAGTTGCGCGCTTTGCGCATCGTTTCTTCACGGCGCAGTTCGTATAGCTTTAGGATCAAACCAGCTTCTTCTTGCTTAGACATATTCTGTTGCCCCTCTTCTTTTACCTTTTCCCCTAACATCTTGGGGCCAACAGTTTATCACTGTGAAGGGTTCTGCTTCACCCCCGTGCCAGGGAATCGCGTGCCAGTAGCGATCTGTCCGCTCATCCGGCAATCAGGAACCAGCCGTCCCGGTTCTCAAATATGCGCTATCCACAAAGGCGTCGTACAATGCACCCAGATTTCACCCACCTCACGTACTGGAGAAATTGTTGTGACCACAGACGACGCTTGGAAACTGGCCGAGCATTGGGTTGAGGCCTGGAACGCTCATGATCTAGACCTGATCATGACCCACTATGAGGATGCCGTCGAGTTGACTTCCCCGGTTGCCGCCCAACTTCTCGGGACGCCAGATGGCAAGGTGACTGGCCACGCGAACTTGAAAGCTTACTTTCAACGAGGGTTGCAAGCCTATCCGGACCTGCAGTTTCGTCTGCATGACGTACTCGTGGGTCTAAACAGCGTTGTGCTCTTCTACACAAATCAAAAGGGGACCCACACGGCGGAATTCATGGAGTTCTCAGCCAGCAACAAAGTGGCACGGGTTGTCGCGAACTACAGCGCTCAGAAGGCGTGAACCCGCGTGCCCCCGGCGCGCCCAGTTGGTTGGCCCTGCAATTTCCCTTATCTCGGCGGGAATATATAGGATTCCAGCATATCCGCCCGCTCCTTGTTGTCCGCTACCATTACCTTCAACAAGTCACTCACAGATAGCATTCCCTGAAACCGGTTTTCTGCATCCAGTATCAATAAATGATAGACGCCGTTTTGCTCCATGGCTCGCAAGCTATCTTCAAATGTCATCTCGGGAGTTACAGTCAGCAGGCCGCGGCTCATGATCTCCGAAACCCTCATCGATTCCGGATTCTTATTCTCGGCAGCTACCTTATCGGAAATATCGCTCTGCGATATGACGCCAGTCAGCTTTCCCTGTGCATCAACCACGCCAACCGACCGCACCTGTTTCTCGCGCAGGTATTGTGCGGCGTCCATCACACTCTTATCGTCCGTTATGAAATAGACTTCTTTGCGAGACCCGATCAGATCCGAAACTCTCATGGGACCCCCGGGGAAACAATATTCCGTTATGCTAGCTCTGCGGCAATCACGATTGCAATGGAATTAATTTGAGTTCACTGGACTGATCCTGCTTTTCCGGGTACATTCTCAAACACCCGTTCATTGGGCTCCACCGAGAAGAATTATGCTCGGCACGACCGGAGCGTTGGCATGCGCCACGGTAAAAGCGCTGAGTCTTAATCAGCATCCCGCTAGCTCCTGTCTGTGATAAAAAGGATACGAAATGAAGAAGCTACTTGCCTTGGCTGCGGCAGGCGAAGCGGCAACAGGACTACTTCTACTCCTGTATCCGCCAATCCTCGCTAGACTGCTATTCGGCGCCGAAATCGTGGGTGCTGGGATATTCGCGTGCCGTATCGCCGGCAGCAGCCTGATCGCTTTGGCAATTGCCTGTTGGCCTGCAGGCAATCCTCGCCAGTGGTTCTACGCCATGTTCACCTACAGCACCCTCGCAATGCTGTGCCTCGCATATGCTGGCTTCGTCGGTGAAGTTGGAATTCTACTGTGGCCGGCCGTTGCCATTCACGGAGCGCTCTCGTTTCTGCTGGTTTGGGCGTGGCAGAAAGGAAAAAAAACCTCGTCGGCAAACGTAGACGCAGCTTGAACGCGTAGCAATCGGGGCTGGAGTGGTTCGATTGCCAATTCTTGAAAAATCCGCAAGATGAATACTCGCGGTAAACCGGAGACAATCGGTTCGTTGACATAAGTTTGTAGAAATATATAGTGGATACCTCCTTCCTGGCTCGGTAAACCTTAGTTCTGCGTAGCTTTGTGCTCCTTCGTCACCGCACACCGCGGCAAGGCACAAAACGCATATACGTTAGGCAGTTCTCGGGCTGATCTGGCATTGGAAATCGGCGAGAACAAGGGGACTTCGATGCAAGCATCAGGTGGAGCGGGAACTGCCGGGCGCGAGCGATGGAATACCGTAGAAGAATTGTGCGACCGCTACCTGGGAGGGCGCCCATCCGAAGCCGCACTTCAAATGCTCAAGAGCGCGGAACAGCAACGGCCGGAAGTGCGCGATTTCGTGGAGCGTGCGTTTCGGCTCATGGCACTCTCGAAGTTCGATCCGCATGATTTTTCACCCTTCGTGGCACGCTTCTTCACAGTGATGGCGCCGGGCATTTTGCCTGGGGCCTGGGGAGGAATCGTGCCGCCCTTCACTCTCCCGGGGCGGCATAGAAAAATCGATGCCTATTTGCGCTCGAATGACTGGGCGAGCTTCGAGCCAGGGACAGTCTTGTTGGACGTGGGATGCGGATTTCCTCCGCACACTTCCATTGAAGCGGCGGAGGCCTTTCCAGAATGGCGAATCGTTGGCGCGGATCCGACTTTTGAAGAATATCTTTTGTACGACGAACGCGGGAATTATGCATGTCTCGACCAGAGTGGAAGACTGCGCTATTTTCAAGCTGGCCGCCCGGAGGAGTTTCTCCGCTTGTACTCCGATCGGGACGCTACGATTCAGCATTTTTCGCAGGCATTCGCGCAACTGCTCCCCAGCCTTCCCACCGATGACGGAACACTCTCCACTGCGGAACACGGCGGTAGGCGTCTGGTCCGGCATCCTTTGAGTGCTTACGAGCGCTCCAACCTCACATTCGTTCAGGGCGGATTTGGATCAAGCGACTTGCCGCAAGCGGGAGTCGTGCGCAGTTTCAACGTGCTCATCTATTACGACGCAAATTTTCGCCGCCAAGCGGAAGAATGGGTGGCTCAGGTTCTGCGCCCGGGAGGACTCTTCGTTTGCGGCCGCGACGACTCGGAATCCCTAAATGCTCACTATTCCGTCTACCGCAACGAGGGCGGCCGGCTGGTGGAGAAGGAATTTGCCTTCGGCGTGGAAACAGTCCGTCATTCCGTCTGGTTTGCCGTGCACGATAACGAGCGGGAGACCTGGCGGCTTGCGGAGCTCTTGGGAATCCTGCGCTCCGATCGGGAGTTTCTGCGCGATCATGACGCCCGCTTGGACGCTCTGTTGGCCGAAAACAATATGGCTGTTCGCGATGAGAACGGGCATCTCGCCGAGCCGCCTAACCCCATCGACCCGGCGCGGGCGCTTCCGGTTTACCATCAGATCGCGCGTCAGATCCAGGCGGAGTTCGCCGATCGGGCTGTGTCCGTGCTTCAGCGAGCGGGCCTCAATGCGTGGCGAAATCCGGTGGGACACATCGCCGTCGGCCCCTGACAGCCGTCACCCAAACCCCTGGACCAACGTCTCCAGTAACCGAGCACCTGGCGTGGCCGTTCAGAACAGCTCCTGTTTAATCACCTTCGCGTATCAGCAATTGCACTCAGGTCGTGTTTCGCATTAGTCTAAAGGCTGTTCGCGTCGGGCACTCTTCCTCATCGGGGCCCTATGACAACCTCTTCTAGCAGTGCTGTTGCGCCTACTCCACAAAAGACCGCCCTCATGGTTGCTTCCGGCGGGGAGAGCGATGGATTGCTCACAAGTGTTTTGGCCGCCGAAGGTTGGAATGTTCAACGCGTTGTTGACAATCAAGAAGTCCTCTCTCTATCAAGAAACAACTCCTACGACTTAATCATTACTGGAGGGAAGACCTCCGGCGCCGAGGATGTTGAACTTCTTCGCAAGATCAGGAGCGCTCGCCCTCACGTCCGCCTGATCATTCTCACGGATGAATGGACGCCCGGAGACGTCATCTCTGCCATGCGTGAAGGCGCCTTCAGTTATTTCGTGGCTCCGTTCCAAGCTGCTGCGCTCGCCGAAATGGTGCGGGCGGCAATGGCCGAGCCCTGCTGGGACGACGGTATTGAAATTTTTTCCGCCACTCCCAACTGGGTACGCTTGACCGCCAGATGCGATCTTCTTACTGCAGATCGCCTGGTTCAATTTCTTCACGGAGTCGGAGACATTCCCCAGGCTGACAAAGAGCAAGTCATAACCGCGTTCAGGGAAATTCTAGTCAACGCCATGGAGCATGGCGCAGATTTCAATCCTAGTCAGCACGTGGAAATCTCGTTCATCCGTGCTCGCCGCGCAATAGCGTGCCGTGTAAAGGATCCCGGCAAGGGTTTTTCGCTCGAAGAGCTTCGACACGCGGCCATCGGCGGTTCGCCAGAGGATTTGTTCACGCACATGGCGGTTCGTGAACAGCAGGGGTTGCGGCCAGGCGGCTTTGGTATGCTGCTGGCGAAAAAACTCGTTGACGAAGTGATTTACAATGAGCAGGGTAACGACGTGGTGTTAGTCAAATATCTTGATCCTCCCACACCGTCAACTGTCTAGGTTGGCTCTGCATCCGGGCCTGACCGCCGCACGCCCTCTCTTCGCTTCCCGGTATCTGATTACTGATTATCTCGGCTCCCCGACTCCTTCATGTGCGCCAACGGAATCTGCGAAAACAATTGCAAATCGACTATCATCGACAGCCGCCGGTCCAATTGAAAAAACGTGGCGGCCTTCTTACCCGGCAGCACCTGGGTTACCGGCGACACATACTTCAGCCGCAAGGCCTGCGCTTCCGCGTCCACCTCCATCCAGTGCCGCACATAAATCAGCGAATCCTGGTCCGTCATCGTTGCCCACGTCTCCGCGTACTGCTTCAATAGCGCATACTTGGAGTTGTTCACTTCATGCAAATCGTCGGCGTAGTGCTTGTAGATGGGCCAGAACTTCTCCGCCTCCGTATCGGACAGCGACATATTCTGCCCGATCACTTGCATCTTCATTGCCCGTACATCTTTCCGCAGCAATGCTATGTCTTCGTCCGTTACCGTGGGGCTGAAGACCCTTTGCAGGGTAACCTGCTGCCCCTGCGCTTTCGTCCCCTGCGTTTTCGTCCCCGCCGTAAGCATCCCCCCACCCAACGCCGTCGCCACCACCATGCCTGCAACAAACGCCCCAACCAACCCCGCCGCTCCGGTCATTTTGCACTTCATAGTCCTTCTCCTTACCTTTGTCCCCTTGCCAAAAAGAGAACAGCAAACCCGAGTGCATGCTAATACAGTTGGGCCGCTAATGGGATTACTATCAGCATCCAGCGAGAGTCGCAATGTGGAATCGACTGCGAAAGGGAA
The DNA here is from genome assembly GCA_963748365.1 of Candidatus Acidiferrales bacterium. Taxonomy (GTDB): domain Bacteria; phylum Acidobacteriota; class Terriglobia; order Acidiferrales; family UBA7541; genus Acidiferrum. Next base: position 4,979 of record CAVVJG010000026.1, on the reverse strand, counting down.
TCCGATTCTACGAAAACTGGCCCTGTCCACTGGGCCGGGTACATGTTCGGTCACTTAGGCCCTCGGCGCCTGACGTCTAAATATTACGGGTTCGCTAGAATTAGGGCGTGCCAAAACGCAATTGTACAAGCCCCGCTGAGTGGCGGCTGCAGACTGGAAAGCCTGCGGAGGCTCTATCTCCACATTACCGGCTCGACTGCGACTACGGAACCGCGGTCATAATCTGCTGGCAACAAGGCGGTAATGAACCCATCTACGTGTGTGGGAGTCACGCGAAAAAAGTGGGGCGCTCTCGCGAGCACGGTCCAGAAGCCCGCATCATCACGCCTCCATCGGAACAACAGGAACCTGTCGGTGATCCGATTAAGCCTGCGGATCGAACCGAAATTCACCAAGTCCTCGTCACAAAATCGAACGGCTCTGCTTCGCCGGACGCCGCGCGTAATCTTCCACAAACGAAAGTCAAGCGACCGATGGCCGATGCACGGATGAAATCTCCGCCCCGCGACTTTTCAATATACGGAAATTCGGCGAAGGCTATGGTGGACGAAGCTATTTGGAATTTGGCAAAAGGCGATCTCCAGTCCTACAGGGCCGCGCTGGAGCAAGGGAAGTCCGCAAGAGAGGCGGCGCACGCCGCTGGCGGACAGTTAGCCGTAATCCACCTGAAAATCAGCGAGTACACCTCCAGACTAGAAGCCCTCTTTTCAGAATCAACAGCAACTATCAGCTTGGCAGAGACCATAGATAAACCATTGGATCAAGCGGTGCTTGAAATCATCAGTAATGACGCGATGAGGGACTCGGAAAAAGATGCCGCAGTTCAAGAACTTGGGGAGCTTCAAGAATGGATGAAGCATGGCCTGCAGGGAGAACTGACTCCCCTCCAGGCGGATCGAATCCTACTGGCAATTGGTCAGCGTTTGAACTGGGGAGCAAGTACCGACGTTTCGGAAAAGTTTAAGCCGGTCTATGGGGCGCTGTACGGTAGCCTGAAAGCTGCAATTCGTGGCGCAGTTCCACAGGCACAAAATCTTCATGATCGCCTGACCAACTTGTACGCGGCAAAATCTGATCTGGAGAGCTGCTGATCACAAGCAGTTGATCCAGGTTTTCGCGAGCCGCTCTGAACCAGGCGTAAAACAGTTTAATATCCCAGCCCTTACAGCCGCCCACATCATTGCGTTCTAGCGGTTCATCCAATACTTCCATCCGCAATCCCCAGATGGTACAGCTTATTTTCTCGGTGTTCACGCGGTGGAGTTTCTTTTATCCCGCGCAAGAGAAAAAGTGGATATTAGCCAGCGGGGACGATGGGAGATTGGGACTCGCGAGGGGCTGGCCTAGGCAATTGCATTCCAATCGGCGGGGGGAAACGCAATGCGCCAGAAACCAGGTGTGGGTCGCGTAAATTCCACGGCAACCCTTGGTGGTCCGATCAGTGCCTTCTTCACGGAGACCACGCGGCACTCAAGATTTTCTCCGCTGTTTGGGTTTTGCACCAGGAGCCTTTGCTTAGGCACCACCATGCCTGTCAGGGACATCAGCGCACCATGCGCATTGACCACTAGAGTCTGCGTACTTTCATAGAACTGTGGGCCTTCCCTCGGAGGTCTATAAACGACAACGGGAACGCTTAAATCAATCCGCTGGCTTCGTCGATCCTTCAACCATCGTTTTGTATGAGTAAGTTTTTGGTCGTACATACAAAATCATGATAGGCCGCTTTCTTTCTGCGGGCTCACAAAACTGGGATGGCGGTTTCCAGACAATTACACCCTAGTGACGCTTCACGAAAAGTGGTTGGGGAAGTCTAGGCCCTGATTTACGCTAGTGTCCATTAGGGCCTGCGGCCCGTGAAACCTCATGAAAATCATGCAGAGGTAAGATCGCAACGGCCTGGAGCGGCGAGGTCGAGTAAAGAATGGATAAGTCGAGGCCGTGCTAGTGTCTGATCCGGAGCGTGCGTGTTTGAGTGAATAATTGGGCGTCGTTGTCTTCCCTGGGGGAGCGGCGATAGCCCGCGACCCTGGTTAAAGTAACCGCAGCGCGCTCTCCGCTCCCGGCCAGGAGGAATTTATGTCGTACGGAATAGCGGGAATTGATGTCCACAAAAAGATGCTGGCTGTAGTGGTGTCCGACGTGGAAGTTGACGGTGAGTACCGGTTTGAGCGGCGGATGTTTGGCAGCAACCCCGAACAACTGCGGGCCCTGGCCACATGGCTGCTCGAGCAAGAGGCCGAGGAAGTGGTCATGGAATCAACGGCGCAATATTGGAGACCAGTGTGGGAAACGCTGGAAAGGTATTGGAAGCCGATCTGCGAGAAGCGCGAAGACGCACGCCGTAAGTCGGGAACCCTGCATTTGGCACAAGCGCAGTCCAATCGCGGCCGGCGCGGACGAAAGAGAGATTTCGTCGATGCCGAACGCCTGGTGAAGCGGCTAGTGGCCCGGGAACTCACGCTGAGCTTTGTGCCCGATGCCGAGCAGCGTCTATGGCGGACGGTAACGCGCAAGAAGTACCAGTTGAGGCGCGACCGGGCGCGCCTGCAGAACCAATTGGAGTCACTTCTAGAAGAGGCCCATATCAAGTTGTCCAGCCTGGTCTCAGATCTGCTCGGCGCCAGTGCCCGGCGCATGTTGAAGGCGCTGGCTGACGGAGAAACCAGTCCGGCAGCTCTGGCCGCTTTGGCCGATCAGAAATTACGCGCTACGCCGGAACAATTGTGTGATGCGCTCGGCGCGTGCACGGACCTCAAGCCCGTGTACCGACGGCTCCTGAAGATGGCACTGGAGCAATTGCAACTCCTCGAGCAGCAGATCGCTCAACTGGACCAAGAGCTAGCCACTCTGCTCCATCCGCACCAGGATGCTGTCCAGCGGCTAGCGGAAGTACCGGGTCTGGGAGTGGATTCAGCGCAACAGATCATTGCCGAAGTCGGTCCCACCGCAGCGACCTTTCCGTCGGGGCAACAGCTCGCCTCGTGGATGGGCGCCTGCCCCGGCGACGAAGAGAGCGCAGGCGTGAACTACAGCCACCGATCTCCCAAGGGCAACCGCCACATGCGACGCATTCTCAACCAAACGGCCAACGCTGCAGCCCGGACCAAAGGGAGCATCTTCGAGATTGTGTATCGCCGTTCAGTCCCCCGTCTGGGACACAACCAGGCCATCGGGGCAATCGCTCATCGACAGTGTCGCCTGATCTGGTTGATCCTGCACCAAGGAGTCCGTTACGAAGAACGCGGCCCAGCCGCCACCAAACAATCCAAGCAAAGGCGCACTGCAAGAATGATTCGGCAACTCCGAACTCTCGGCTATCGGATCGAACCACCCAATCCTCAACCCAGCCAAGCACAGGTGCAGTGATTTTCGACCCTGCTTAATCGGACGCGCGATTCGACGAAGGAGCAAAGTGAGGCACGGTGCTCTGGGCGCGTTTGATTAAGCCGTTTGAACGTGGCCGCCCGGTTTGCGGCGGACGCGGATGTTATGCAAATTCAATGATGGGAAGAAGCGGCGTGGAGGTTGGCCACAGCCGAGCGCGAGGGTGCACCACCTGACACCTGGAGTGCAGAAGCTGGTTACGGCGAAAAATATGGTGAAGAAGGTGGTTGAAGATGATGAGAGAGGAGAGGCCAGAGGCGGCCGGCTCATCTACTCGTTCCGTCGTTCGAATTTCAGTTGTAGTGAATACAGCGGACTGGTGATCGCGTGTAGATGACGTTGTGAAAGATGCAGGTACACAGTGGTCTCTTTCAGATCGCGATGACCTAACAGGATCTGAATGGTGCGGAGATCGGCACCAGCTTCCAGTAGATGAGTGGCAAAACAATGCCGAATCAAGTGGGGATGCACGCTTCTCTGGAGCCCAGCTCTCTTGGCAGCTTCCTGACACGCATGCCAAACGGTTTTCGTATCGATCGGCTGATCGCTGCAATGGTTGTGGTTGCCCGGAAAGAGCCAGAGCCTTGGTTTTCGCCGTAGGCGGTGCCAGTGATCACGAAGCTCCTCGAGCAACTTAGAACTCAGCATCACGTCCCGGTCTTTGCGCCCCTTGCCGCCCTGAATGTGAATCACCATGCGCTGGCTGTCCACGTCGCTGAACTTCAGGGCAGGCGTCCGCACACTGCGGGAACTGGCACGCAGCTATCTGACGATCAGCAAAGATCTCGCACGAGTTATGAGCCGGGTGAAGGCGATCTATCGAAGTTGGGGTATTCCTTGTGCCGGCAAGCAAGTCTATGCGCCGCGTCATCGTGCCGAGTGGTTGACGAAGATCACCGAGGTGGGAGTGCTTCGCCGGGCCGAATTTTACTACCAGCAACTCGATGCCCTGAGAGTCTTGCGCCAAGCAGCAAGGCGCGAACTGCTAGCCGAGAGTAAGAAACACAAGGTGAGCAAACTACTCTGTCAGATCCCTTCGATCGGTCCGATTCGGGCGGCGCTGTTGATCGCGCTGACCCAAACACCGCATCGTTTTCGTACAAGCGACCGTTCTGGAAGTACAGCGGCTTTGCGATCGAAATGCACAGCAGTGCCGATTACCGTAATGTCAAAGGACAACTCGAACGAACCAGGAAGCAAGTCTCGGTTCGCGGACTGAATCGAGACTGCAATCACGATTTGAAGAATGTGTTTAAGAGTGCTGCGACCATTGCTTCCGTCAAACCGGGTCCGTTCCAGGAATTCTACGCAGCCTTGGTAGCCAAGGGCATGAGACCCGAGATGGCCCGCCTGACCTTAGCGAGGAAGATTGCCACCATCGTCTTGATCGTGTGGCAGTGAGGAGTGAGCTTCGACGCCAAATATCTGAAATCACAAACAGCTTGAGTGTCTCTGATCGAGTCCGCTCCATCCTGGGGAAATTCTCTGGCGGTGGCTGTCAGGTTCTCGAGACACTCTGATTCGAGAGCGAGTCTCAGCTGGTTAGTTAGACGCTGCGTGTTTCGGGCAGCGAGTCTCACACCCGACCCTAG
>CAVVJG010000025.1:0-82485 GCA_963748365.1 Candidatus Acidiferrales bacterium | reverse complement strand
CCCCTTCGTCACCTCTTAAGCTCAATATTTAAAACTTATTACTCTTCCCCTCTACCCCTACTCAATTCTCAACGCTTCCGTTGGCGATATCGATGCCGGCCCGATTCGCCGGAATAATCGCCGCAACAAACGAGCACAGCATCAGCGCTCCAATCGCCACGCTCAACGCCGGCGGATCCCACCAGTTCACTCCATACAATTGCGCCGAAATCAATTTCCCCGCGCCAATCGCCAGCGGCAATCCCGCAGCAATCCGATCGCCACCCGCGTGAACGCCCCTCCCAGCACCAGTTGCATTACCTTCTTACGGTCCGCTCCCAGCGCCATGCGTATCCCAATTTCATTTGTTTTCTGCGCCACAGAGTACGCTGTCACTCCATACAATCCGACCGCCGCCAGTACCAGCGCGATAATCCCGAACAGGCCCGCCAGGCTCGCCACCATTCGTTCCTGGTCAAACGACAGATCGATCTGCTTCTTCATTGTTCGCACGCTGTTGAACGTCAGATTTGGGTCGATTTCCATCAGTGTTCTCGTCAATTGCGGCTCCAGCGCGCCCGTCGGCAAGTTTGTCACCAGCAGAAGTCCGCCAATGGAGTGCGAACTCGTCTCGACCATCGTCATCAGTTTGTCCGGATATTTTACGGATTGCGCCAATGGCACAAAAAACATCGGCCGTGCCGGGCGGTGCAACGCAAATCCTGCGAATTTCGCATCTTTCACCACGCCAACAATCCGATACGTCCCCGCGTTCTCCGGCATGACTATCCCGAAATGCTGATCTATCGGATCTTCGTCGCTCTTAAAAACCGTTTCACGAATGTCTCATTGACGATCGCCACCGGTGCCGTTGTTTCATTATCCGCTTGGGTGAACCCTCGCCCCTTCACCATCCTCATGCCCAAGTCCTGCAGATAGTTCGCGCTCACGCGGTCCCACGACGCGCCCGCCTCTTCATTCAGTTTTGCTGGTGGATGCCCCGCGACCATAATCAACTCGCCCCAGTTATCTGTCAGCGGATTGTAGAGCGCCAGCCCCACGCCCTGCACTCCGGGTATTCTTCTTAATCCTTCTTCCAGTCGTCGATGCAATGCCGCCAGTTTTTCCGGTGTGTAATCCGCCGGAAGCCGGTTCAGGTCAACCTCCACGCGGCCTGGCACCTCAAATCCAAAATCCTGATGCTCCAATTTATTCAAACTTCGCCCCAGCATTGTCGCCCCTGCCACCAGCACCACAGAGAGCGTCGCCTGCACCACCAACAGTGCTTTCCGCGTGAACGAACTCCGATCGCTGTTCCCACGTCCAACTCCGTGCAGCGCTTCCGCCGGATCTGTCCTAGTTGCTAACCATGCCGGTGCCGCGCCAAAAAGTATTCCGGTCACCAGCGCCAGCGCAAACGCAAATCCCAACACGATCCATGACGGTGTCACGCTGATCGGCAGAAACGTTGCGTCGCGGAACGCCAACAATAGCAGCAGTCGCGCCGCCGCCATCGACACCAGTATCCCCACCAGTCCGCCGCCTATCGCCAGCAGCACGCTCTCTGTCAACGCTTGCGCCACAACTGCCGTGCCGTTGCCCCCACCGCCATCCGTACCGCCGTCTGTCCCCGGCGAGACACTCCTCGCGCCAGCAGCAAATTCGCCACATTCGAGCAAGCGATCAACAGCACCAGCCCACACACCGCCAGCAATATCTGTAAACTCCTTCCATACTCTTCCTTCATCACCGCCACGCCGGCCCCGGCCGGAACCACGTTGATTGTCTGTTTCGGCAGCAGACGTCCCACATCTGCCATCCAGTTTGCCGGGTACCCCGAATCCGTTTTCATCCATTGCCGAAGCACCGTCGTTAGCCTCGGCGCCATTCCTTCCACCGAAGCCCCTGGCTTCAGCCGCCCTATCATCCTCAGCCACGCGCTGACCGGTTGTCTCAGCAGGCTGGTTTCGCTTCCTCGGATCATCGGCTCCTGTGCCAATGGCACCCAAACGTCTGGCGGGCCGCTTTCCAGCGTCTCTCCAAAGAATCCCGGCGGCGCCACGCCAATCAGCGTGAACGGGTGATTTTCCACCACAAACGTGGAGCCCACCACCGTCGTGTCTCCCCCATACATGTTCTGCCACGCGCGATGGCTCATCACCGCAACCGGTGGCGCCGTAGCCACGTCGTCCTCAGGGGTGATGACCCGCCCTCCAAACGCTCCAACTCCCAGTGTGGTGAAATAGGTGCCGCTGACGTATTCCGCTCGCAAAGCCCGGGCGGCTTTCTCCACCCCCTGGCGTCTCACGCTCATCCGCCATCGCCCGGCCTGGAATGCAGTTACACTCTCAAATTCCGTCGTCTCGGCTTTCAGCCGTTCATACAAGGGGTAGGAGAACATCCCCCACTTATCCTGCGGCCCGCCTTCCACGCAGCAATCATCCCCTTCGCCCACCCGGTACAGCATTCCCGGATCGCTGACCGGCAATGATCGCAGCATCACCGCATGAATTAGCGAGAAGATAGCCGTGGTCCCGCCGATTCCCAGGGCCAGCGTGAGAATTGCTGTGAGGGTGAACACCGGCGAATGCCTGAACTGTCGAATTGCGTATCGAAAGTTTCCCAACAGGTTTTGCATAGACCCCTCCCCTCACTACTGTACGTAGCCCATTCTTAGGAAGTTCCGCTTGCCATTTCTTATCTTCATTATTGACGAAAGGAAACCCGGCTAGGTTAGAACACCGGCAATCCCGGAGTTTGTCATCCTGAGTCGGCGCAGTACGCGCCGGAAAGATCTCACCCGACAGTCCTTCTCAAGGCTTAAATTGTCCAGAGCTGCGGAGTCCAATGCTGACGACTATCGCTTTTGCCATAAGCGATGTCATCCTGAGTCCGCGCAGTATGCGGGCGAAGGACCTGAACCCCATCCCAAACTCGCCCTTACTTACTTAAAACTACTTACTTAAAACTTAAAACCTAAAACTTAAAACTTAAAACTTAAAACTTAAAACTTAAAACTTAAAACTTAAAACTTAAAACTTAAAACTTAAAACTGCCCATCCCCCTATTGCCCCAAATGCGACAGCGCCACTCTCAGCGGCGCGCTCGATAACTGAATTATCCCCGTATACGGCGCATACATTTCCAATATCAAGAATACCGCTCCTCCCACTGACATCGCCGAAATCACTAGACTCACCACCACCGTCCCATTTCGTGGCGCGAACAGCCCGAAGCTGATGAACAGCGCCGTCAGCCATGACACCAGAATCACCAGCAGCGGCATGGAGATCGAAGTCGACCTCTGTTCGTACATCAACCATCGCGTCTGCCCCAGCCCCATCAAAAGGCTTAAGGACTGTGTCTGAATCGTTCTTTGCCTGTCGTCTTTTGGTTCCAGCCCTTGTATCTGTTCGAACAGGTAGTCTTTCCCGCTGCTAGTTCCTGTCAATTGCGGGGGGGCATCCTGTCTTTCGTTCCACATGCTTGCAAGCACGTTCTCAACGGTTTTTTGCAGCGTCTGCCGCGCTTCCTTGGTTTCCGGTCCATAATGCGCCAGCATCCTGTCCAGCAGAATCACCTTTGACGAGGCTTCCGTCAGTTCCACGCTCTGCGCATCATACGAACTTTTCGCCGACGATATCACCAGACTCAACACCAGCGCCGACATCGTCGCCACCAGTCCCATTCCTATCTTCACCACGTCCTTGGATTCATTGCTCAGGTGACTCTCCGGCAAAACGGCGCGCAGCATCATTCCCAACAACGCGCCGCCAAACACAAACGCAAACACAATCACGCTGACCGCTAGGGAACTCATATTTGTCTTGCCTTTCGTCTCATCGCCGGAATGATCAACCTCCTTCGGCCCGACCGGCCAGTCACCGCGGCCAACAAGGCGAACCGCCAACCCTGCGCGATTCTGCTCCCCACCCCTCCTCTTCGGGAACTGTCAAAAGTGACATGTACCCCGCTCATCGACTGCCTTACGCTCGATCAAACCGACTCACACCAATCTTGTCATCCTGAGCGCGCGCAGTTTGCGGGCGAAGGATCTCAACCGACACCGTGACGCGCCCTCGCATAGGGGTGCGCTTTTCAACCTTCATTTTTCGAATTGTCCTGCCGGAAACTTCTTTACTTCTTCTTCGGGACCACTCCCTTATCGCAATCCGCCTTGCATTTCTTCAGTCGTGCTTCCAATTCCTTGTCCGGTTTTTCCGCCAGCATCTTTTCCGCCAGCTCCAGATTCGCGTGTACGACCTCGGTCACGGTCTTCTGCCGATCCGCTTGGTTCAGCCCGCGTGGTCCAAACATTTCGCCGGTCTGCAGAAAACTGTTGCTCAGTTCGATGATGTAAACTCGCGGATCGATCTCCACCTTCCCGCTGGCATAAACCTGTTGCCCTTTGTTCGGATCCTGTCCTGCACCCGCGATCGCCGAAAGCACCAGGGCCAGCGCGTTGCGGTCCGCCTGCATCTCCGCGCTCAGTCTTTCCGAATCCGACACCAATACTCCGCTCTTGATCTTCGCCATTCCTGGATTCGTTCCCGTGAAGCCGGGGAAGGCAATCTCGATCGGCATTGCTGGTCCGCCCAGCTTCGAGCGCTGGTTCATCACCGATTGCATCGCGTCCATCAACAGGGAATTCGCATTGCTGTAATAATCCGAACGCTGCTTGTAAAACGGGCCTGTGTGCGCCTGTGCCAGCGGCTGTTTTGCCCCAATGTAATACGCTTCCGCCATTTGCTTGTTGGCATCGGCCATCGCTGTCACCAGCACCGTACGCAAGATTATGGCTTCCTGTCGGTCTGCTTCGTTCGGCGCAGTCTTGATCGCCTTATCCAGATTCCGCATCGTTGCATCAAAATCGGAACGGGCAAAAGTCTGCCTTGCATCGGTCATGTGTTTGTCGCTTTGCGAGGTGGGGGGCGCGCTCGAGCACGCCAAAAGAAGAACGCTGATTGCCACTGCGAAGATCGGCCACGGACGGTGCGCCATCGTCATTTCTCCTATTTGAAGTCTTTCTCCTTCAGGTTGGAGCGCACCTGCCCGCGATACTATGTCTCCTCCGTCACCAGAGTCAATGACCTGCGACACATCCCTCTACCGCTACTTTTATTGGATAAGTTTGGACCCTTCAGAGGTAGGTTCCGGTTTGCGGTTGATCCAGATACACGCCGCAGGCGCCAGAATGATCAGAAACCCGATATCAAGCAACGCCTCATAAAGCCCGATTTTCGAACGAAATATATACAGATAGGCCAGCCCCGCTATCATGAACAGCCCGGCCCCTACCAGTCCCCGCGCCGTAACAAGCCTCTTTAAATCACCTTCCATCTCCACTCCGAATCCTCACACTACCACCCTCCCCGCCCTCAATAAAATAGTTTTAAGCCTCTATCCCCGCGTCCCACTCAGAGTTTGTCAGGGCGAAGCCCTCTCTTGGCTTCTTCCACGGGTGCCGTACGATGGCTCCGTAAGGCCGGGGATTTTTCTTAGCCTTCTCCGTCGGGTGCCGCACCCTTCGCCTTCAAGGGTGCGGGTTTAGATTCACTCTCTCCGAATTCTCCCCGACTCCGCCAATGCAGCACCCTTGGTGCGACAGAATCTCATACCCGCCCTGACAATTCATCTCTTTCAAAGCCCACCTAAAACGGCCTCCCTCTAATTCCCGCTAAGCTGGAATATCACGTCAATCTCCGTGTCTACTTCCAACGGCGATCCATTCACCATCGTCGTTTGATATTTCCATTGCTTTACCGCATCCAGTGCCGCTCCCGCCAACAAAGGATCTCCGGAGACCACCTGCAATTGCAGAATTGAGCCGTCTTTGCCGATGATCGCGTGCAACTTCACCACACCCCGAATTCTTTGGTGCCGTGCCTCCAGGGGGTAGCTTGGCTGAACTCTCTTGATCAGCCTCGCCGCCCCCAACCGCGCCGCCTAACCTCACCCGGCCGATCGACCCAGCCACCGAGAGTGTCGAAGACGGCAACCCATCCACTGGGACACTCTGTGTCGGCACCATCTGCAGGCGGCAATCCGGCGATGAATTCATGCAGGCGAGCCTTCCACGGCGCAACAATTTCAATTCCGTCGCCTCTGGAAATGAGTTCGGATAGGTCACACTCTCTAGGTCCTTCTCGAACGGCTTCAATTCTTCATCCCCATTTGTAAATTTCACTCCCCGTACCGTTGGTCCGGGTGAGAGTAAGATCCAGAATTCGGCGAACCCCTCTGTGTGGTGTGTATTCTTGGTGTTCATCGTCGAGGATTCTTTTTGCAGTTGTCGGCCTTCCTCTATCATCGTCTCAATTTTCGCATCAGGTCCAGCCAGAGCTAACAGTCTATCGCGTGTCTCCTGCGACGATGCGCCACTCGCCAGCGCCATCTTATACATTTGGATCGCAACTTCTTTGCGACCTTGCTGTTCGTAGATTTGCCCCAAATGTTCCCCAATAACACCGATGGAGCGAACCATCCATGCGCAGTTCACATATTTTTCCGCGTCCTTCAGCTCTCCCTGCCGGAATTTCACCCACCCAAACGTGTCCCAGAACGCAAAGATCCGCACGGCCTGATAAGCATCCTCCTTCGTTAAATGATCCAGAGACGTATCGCGCATCTGCGTTACCGTCGCCGCTATGGCCGATTGTGCATACTCTTCCGCCTTCGGAAAATCCAGCTTTGCACGCCCGCGTAGGTTTCAAAAACGCCACCTGCCATCCCATCCCCATGAGTCCCCACACTATAGTCAAAGCCCTCGCCTGATCGCTCTGCTTCACCCAGGCTGTCATCCCGACCGCAGAGCCGCGCAGTCTGCGGCTTGCAGTGGAGGGATCGTGACTGTCAATTCCAATCCACTTGCCTTCTTGCCTTAACATTCTCCAACGCTGTGGGGTGTCCCACACGTCTGCCCTGAGCACGGCCGAAAGGTCGCTTTCTTGTGTGGGGTTCTCTCTTGTTCTTGCGGGTGCCGCACCCTTCGCATTTAAGGGTGCGGGTTTAAATTCAAATTGCGCTCCATTCCACACCGTCTTGATTCTCTTCACCAATTCCGCGTTATGATACTCGCCGTCACATATTTCTCGTCACTCTAGCAAACGTGTCTCCCGTGGGACCCACATGAACATTGACCACGACCTCGAAAAGATCGCCCTACAGGAAAGACTCCTCCAATTCCAACGCTTCGATTCCGAAGTCGCCTGGGCCATAGGCACCGCCCTGAAATCAATCGCCGAAAAACGCCAACTCGCCATCGCTTTCGATATTCAACTCCACGGCCTTCCCCTTTTTTCCTTCTCCATGCCCGGCAGCACTCCAGACAATTGGGACTGGATTCGCCGCAAGCGTAACGTCGTCATGCGCTTTCACCGCAGCTCGTACGCCATCGGCCTCAAGCATCGACGCGAGCACACCTCTCTACAAGACGTCTCCGGTCTCGACCTCAAAGACTACGCCACTCATGGCGGCTGTTTCCCAATTCTCCTCGCGGGCACAGGCTGCATCGGCACCATCACTGTCTCCGGTCTGCCTCAACGCGAAGACCACTCCTTGGTTGTTTCCATTCTGCAAGACTATCTGCATCTTTCTGCCGAAGATCTAGCCCTCGACCCCACTGCATCTCCAGACTGCTTGTGAGGATTCCCGTGAAGCCCTATTTCGTTCTTATCTTCTTCCTCATCTCTTTCTTCACCAGCCAAAACGCTTCTGCCCCCATCCTCGTTGAAGACGAACCCCTTCACCACACTGTTCTGAAAAACGATTCTGTTCGCATCCTGCACTTGATCCTTCCGCCCAACGAACGCACCCTCTACCATACCCACACTCACGATCGTGTAGCCGTCGACCTCTCTTCCACCTCCATCACCCAGCAAAATCTTAATGAACAGGAAGGTTCTCCCTCGCCCACTTCTCCCGGCGATTTTTCTGCAATCACTTTAGTCGGCAATTCCTTCACCCACCGTGTCCACAACGTCGGGTCTGCTCCCTTCGATGTCATCGACGTGGAAATTCAGCAACGCCCCGAAACTCCCTCCGCAACCCCCGCTGCTTCTGTTGCCGGTGAAAATCCCAGCGCCCGGATTTATAAATGGATTCTCGGCCCCGGCTCTGCTTCTCCCATGCACACACACGCGCGCCCTTACCTCAGCGTCTCCGTCATCGCATTCAATCTGAAGATGGCTTCACCCGACGGTCAATCCTTCTCTCACGAAGTCAAACCCGGCGATTTTCACTGGGTCGATACAGAAGTCACTCACTCTCTTTCCAACGTAGGCAACACGCAAGGCTGCATAATCGAAATCGAACTGAAATAGCCAGCTTTATTCCGCGAGTCTTTTAAAGTTCAACCGCGCTGATTAGAGCAACTCTTGTCTGATGTAGGGGCGGCTTTACGCCGCCTTCCCGCCTTTGCCGTGACCGACCTCTCACTCAGACCGGCAATCGGCGCGCTACCCGCACACTCGTGGTATCCTTGCACGGTTTGCGGAAAGGGAATGCCGCTGCTCGCTATTGTCCCAATGGACTTGGTAAATTTTAGTTAGAACCTTTGGAGAACCTCGCCATGCAAAATCGTAGAAAGTTTCTTCAGACTCTTGCCGCCACCGGAGCATCCGCCGCGTTTGCACGCAACGCCTTCGCCTCTCCCAAATCTCTCCTGGTTTTTACCAAGTCCTCGGGCTTTGAGCACTCTGTCGTGAAACAGGTCGACGGCAAACCCAGCATCGCCGAAAACGCCGTCACCGACATCTGCAAAAAGCATGGATACGATGTTCACTGCACCAAAGACGGCCGCATCTTTGATTCATCCGATCTCGCCAAATTCCAGGCCTTTTTCTTTTTCACCACTCTCGATCTCACCCAGCCCGGCACAGACAAAAATCCTCCCATGTCACCTGTCGGCAAAGAGAAACTCCTCGACGCTATCCACTCTGGGGCCGGCTTCGTCGGCTCTCATGCCGCCGCTGACACCTTCCACACCGCGCCAGACCCAGAGGATCTTTCCAATCGCTACATCGCTCACGGTGACAATTCCGATCCCTACCTCCGCATGCTTGGCGGCGAATTCATCATTCACGGCAGCACTCCGCGGTTGCAGTCCGCCAACGTCATCATTGACGACCCGCAATTCCCAGGCCTCGAAGGCGTTCACTCTCCTGTGCCATTTACCGAGGAGTGGTATTCCCTCAAGGACTTTTCGCCCGACCTGCATGTCATCGCCACGCTCGATACCAAGGGCATGGCCGGCGAATGTTATCAGCGTCCGCCCTACCCCATGACTTGGGCGCGCATGCACGGCAAGGGACGCGTCTTCTACACCGCCCTCGGCGACCGTCCCGAAAACTGGTCCGACCCCTTCTTCCTCAATCTCCTCGACGGCGGCATTCGCTTTGCTCTTCGCGATGCCAACGCCGAACTCTCCAAAAATTTGCTTACCGCCGCGCCCGGTTTCGCCACCATCCCGCCCAAAAACAAACCAGCCAAATAACTCACTTACCTCTCTCAATATTTCAGCCGATCAAGGCTGCCCAACCTGATGCAGTCGCTCAATCATTCCACTTGAATAGCGCGCCACGTACAGCTCCCCCGCCTCGTCTTGCCCAATTGCCGCCAAATCGTTCGCCGCTACGGTCAACAAGAGCGTGGGCGTCCACGCTTGCCCACTTTCCGTTAACGTCCATAACCGGCCGCTGATGAAATCCCCGAAAACATAAATTCCCGCCAGTACAGGAATCTTCTGTCCGTGATATACGTGCCCGCCGATCACCGTTTCGTCTCCATTCGAATGGTCATAATCGAAGATCGGGTCGGTCAGCGTATTCCCGGTTTGCGAGCAGGTTGTCCCCGGAAAAGCATGTGCTCCTTCTCGAATGTTCCATCCCATATTTGCGCCCCCCTGATTCGGTGTCAGAAGGTCCACTTCTTCAAACGTGTCCTGCCCGACGTCCCCAATCCAAAGATTTCCGTTCGCGCTATCAATTGAGAATCGAAAGGGATTACGCAATCCGTATAACCAGATCTCGTCGCGCCCGATCTGATTCACAAACGGATTGCTCTGTGGAATCGCATAATTCAATCCCGCCGCTGTCGGCGAATCGATGTCGATCCGCAGGATCTTGCCAAGCAACACATTCAGATTCTGCCCGTTGCATTGCGGATCGCCGCCGCTGCCGCCGTCTCCGAACGCAATGTACAGAAATCCGCCCTGACCGAAAGCCAGTCCGCCCCCCTTGTGATTGGCGAATGGCTGGTCCACGATCATCAGAATATTTTCCGTAACCGGATCGGCGAAATTCGCGTTCGTACCCGACGCTGTAAATTCCGCAATCACGCTTTGCAGTTGCCCGCCGATGCTGCGCGTGTAGTTCACGAAGAAACGCCCGTTCTGCGCGTACTGTGGATGAAACGCCAGCCCCAATAGGCCCAGCTCGCCGCCCGAAGTGAATCCCGTCCGGCCCGTAACGTCCAGGAATGGCGTGCTCGCGCGCATTCCGTTGCTCTGAATGATCTGGATGCGCCCACCCTGCTCGACCACGAACAGCCTCCCGCTGCTGTCCGCGGGCTGCTGGATGTCCAGAGGCGCCGAGAATCCACCGGAAACCTGCACCAATTCAAATTGCGCCGTCGGTGGAGGCGGCGGTGGTGGCGGTGGATTCATCACGCCAGTGCTCGATCCCCCGCACCCCGCAGCCAACAGCAGTGTCACGGCAAACAATCCCCAACTAAAGCGATTCCATTTCCAAGATTCGAACACGGTCACCGTCCTCCCCCAGAATTCCTATTCTGACCTCTATCTACGATGCACGTCGAGCCCCTCCCGCCTTCGTGCCTTCAATCTGGAAATGAAGCAGGATAAGAATTTGACCAGTTTCTTCTTCTGTGGATTATGGCGCGAAGGAATAGGTCCACTTCACGGCGAAGCGTGTCTCCCGAACTTCCGGAGGATTCGCCGGTGCGATGCTCGCGAACTGCGTTCCGACGTTGTAAATGACGTAAAGGTCGCTGTCAGGCCGGTAATTGTATCTCAGGCGGACGTTGGCGCTGACGGCTTGGGTATTTGACGTGTCCAGCTGAATGAGACTGGTGAAGGTCAAGAATCGATTGAACGAATAGTTCCCTTGCAGGCTTGCCAGTACCACAGAGAAATTGCCGTTTGGCAGCGGCAAGCGGAATCGATCCCAGGTCTCAGAAGCGGAAATTGAAAACTTCGCAGTCGGCCGATAGTTCACCCGCACACGGAATTCATTCAGGGTCCCTCCGTAGTAACCACCCAATCGCTCGAAGAAGCTATACGTAAACCTCTTGTCCTTCGGGGATCCGTAGGTAAGTTGATGCCGCGTGAAATGATACAGGCCGTTCGGTATGAAAACATCCTTGTAAATGTGCAGCGGCGTTCTGATTCGCTGCGTAAACACGTCGACGATGTCATCGTCGGTGTACGCACCGTTGTTGAACTCGCCACGAAAGGTGTTCTGCCACTCCTGCGTTTCAACGACATTCTGAGTACTCGGCGCGTGGAGAATGAATCCTTCAAACTGCATCTCCCGAATTCCCCAGATTTTCGGCCGCAACTTAAACGTTAGATCACCGTAGAATTCGTTGGCGTCGGTGCGCTCGATAAATCCCACTTCTGGATTGAAGTTCGGCCCGATCTTTCTGCGCTCCACCGTTCCATCTAGCCAGTTCGACCGGTACGACAACGAAGCGCCCAGGTCGCTGTTGCCACTCGGATATCCGGGCGACTGCGTTCCTGCCATGTGCGCATCCACCACCCAGTCCTTTAGAAATACCAATCGGGTGTCGACGCCTCCGGTTTGATTGAAGCTATCCTGCGCGTCGCCGGACCGCTTATCGATTCCCATCACGCCAACGTAAGATCCGCCCCAGAGTGCTTCCTTCAGCCGGACGACCGCGTAATTTGCATACGGATTCGGCCCACTCGATCGTGTGTCCACATCCATGACCCCGAACTGCAGGCGGCCCACACTCCCGGTCAGCCTCGCACCTCCGTTGATTGGCACCTGGTTTCCTGTCACCGAATCAATACCGATCTGGCGGCTGAAGAACAACTGGTCCTGGTCTCCCATATCGAAGTTGAAGACATCGGCGTTTTCCAGAAAGAATTGCCGTTTCTCCGGGATGAAGATGGGAAACGGCGTCAGGTTGAACTGTTCCTGGTCCACATCTGTTGCAGAAAAATCCGTGTTCCCCGTGAGGTTCAAAACCATGTTCGAGCGAATTCCATATTTCACGTCCAATCCGCCTGTCAGAGGAAACGCTGGATTCTGGCCTGTCTGTTTGTCGTATTGCAGCCAGTCCATAGGGCTTCACGATGAAGAGCCTTCCGCTGCCGATGTCCGTTATGCCCCTGAGTTCTCCGGCTTCCGAGACTTTTGTAATCCCAAAGGTTCGTCGGTATGCCGCCCAAAGATCCTCTTCGTTCTTCCTGCGAATGAATCGCTTGAAATTCAGTCCCCAGGCTGACATCCTTCGACTTTGTGAAATTCAAGGTCGAGAAAGGGATCTCCATCGTCGCGGTCCAGCCGTCTTGGCGTAATGCGGGCCTCTGATGTCCAGACCCCGTCCCACCCCGGATCGAAGTCCGTTTCGTTCGATGCACTCTGCTCTTCCACCAGTCCATCGCTTTGTGTTCCCAGCGGATTGATTTCGAAGACATAGCCACCGCGACGGTCGTGGTTGGAATTGATCAGGATCTCGAAGTGATCGTCCAGGTCTTGGCTCACATCACGGCGCAACTCCGTCGCAACAATTCTCGAGGGTGCGGAATCAAAGCAATGAATGCCGAAATACACCGCGTGCCGGGTATACAGAATACGTACTTCAGTTTTCTCTGTGGCTGGTTCACCCTCCGCGGCTCCCTCTGCCGAAAATCTGTAATTGCTTTTGCTGATTGCCAGATCGGGTCGTCTAGCGTTCCATCGAGTTTTGGAGCACGGTCCACGCCCACTGCCTCCGCTAACCGTCGCCCTTCAGGCGTGTTGGCCTGACCAGGGACCGCCATGGCAGGCAGACTTTCCAGCAAGAGAATTGTTCCAATGAGGAGTTCCGAAACCAATCCGAAGTTGCGGGGCACGAAGCCTCCATACTTCACTTTGACTGTTTCCGTCCACATATTCCTTTACCGATTGCGTTCATGCACCCTACCTATGCGAGCTCCTTGGCTCCACGACTTAGGAACCCACCAGCGGTCCCGGCCGTGCCTGCTGGCCAAGTCCCCGAAAGGGTTAAATCCTCCATGGAATCATTCGAGAGTATCGCAGCAGGTCAACCCTGTTCCGTATTCGACCAATGGGTGGAGACGCTCGTGCTGGCTGGCATCGAAGCCAAACTGATTGCGATTGCGGACTATGACCGTGTGCATGACTACAATCCAAGCCCACATCCAAGAGGTGATGAAGTGTACGTTCTTGTTCCGGCCGATCATCTCGAAGAGTCTCTGGCAATTCTGAAATCATAAGAAGGCTCAAGCCCGACTGATACTTTGACTGGTGAGTCCAAGTACTCTGATTCCAGATGCCCGCTCACGCTCCCGGAACGAGAATTTGCAGACGATGCCTGGAGAGCGGTGACTTACTTTCTCCATCCTAGGGGATTCATGCTCAGCAAGGACCCCATTGTCATTTCCGCCCCACCACTTCGCTGCCATTTCATTTCCACGAATGCGCAGTGCTAACATTCCCTCAGTCCATCAGGAGTCGCGCTCCTGACATTCATTTTCTTTCGAGGTGTAATTTGACAAATCTTTTCAACGCGTCCATCCGCACGCTCCATGGCAGGAGCTTTCGCTCGCCATATTCGCTCGCCGCATTGCTAGTCTTCTCCCTCGTGGCGCTCGCGTTCGCGGGGCTCTCTTCCGCTTCCGCACAAGTGTCCGCCGAAAGCTACACGGCAACAGTCATTCCTGCCGAAGGCTATTCCGGGGGCTCGGCACGCGTCACCGTCCAAATCACCTCGTACACCTCCGATGCCGAACGTGCCAAGCTCACTGAAGCGCTGAAGAAACCTACTCCCGACGAAGCGGTCGCCTTAATGCACAACATGAGCCACGGCCACATCAACATCGAAGGGCAGTCCGGCCGCGACATCTCTGCCGTTTTCTCCCGCAAGTCCGACGACGGCCGCCGCCTCACTCTCATCTTGGAGCATGTCCTCACCCTCTACGAGCAGAACAAGGGTATCAAGGCCTCCGATTATCCCTTTACCATAGTTCGCATCAAGTTTGACCCTCTCGGGCAGCCTCTCAGCGGGGAAGTCATTCCCGCCGCAAAAATCAAAGTCACCAAAGACGGCCTGGTGGATGTCGAAACCGAATCCAGGAATTCAGGCACGATTATCGACATCAAGCGCGTAAATTAATCCTTACGTCCCAATTTCCCCGAGCGGGTAAAAATCTCACGCCCCTGTTCGCTCCATTGCCGAATCCGTGTAATCTCGCGTGACCCTCGCCACGCGTCGCGCATCGAAAACTACACCTGCCTGTTTGCGCGCGAAACTCTCCAGCGTGAGCCAGCGTGGGACGGAAATTTCCACAACGAGGTGAATCACCATGACTATTTACGGCGGCAAGGAATTGGCCAATGCGTTTCGTACCGTTAGGAAGAACACCATTCAGGTAGCGGAAGACATTCCGGAATCCCATTACGGCCATGTTGCCGCGCCTGACTGTAAACCGGTCGGGCAAATGCTGACGCACATTGCTGTCGCAAACCGCTTTTGGGACGACATTCACCGCAAGCAGCGCCTCACTACCATGCAGGGCCTGGACTTCTTCGCCTTGACCGAGCGCGCCAACGCCGAAGAGACCAAGCCACGTTCGAAAGCGGAGATTGTTGAGCTCCTTCGCACAGAAGGGGAACAGTTTGCCGCCTGGCTCCAAACCTTAACCCCAGAGTTTCTCGCCGAGACGGTGACGGAAGGCGACGGAGTTACCGCAAAGTCGCGTTTCGAATGGCTGCTTGGCGCCAAAGAGCACGAAATGCATCATCGCGCGCAACTCTTTCTCATTGAGCGCCAACTGGGCATCGTCCCGCACATCACCCGTTTGCGCAACGAACGCATTGCTCAAATGCGCGCCGGCGCCGCTAAGGCCTGAACCCGCCATCTCTCTAAGCAGAATCACCATCAGCACAGCCATGTTGTGGTCCACTCCTTTAAATAAGCGGTAAAGCGCCAACGTCAGGAATATTAAGATGACCCCGCACAGCAGGTCGCTCACCATCCCCAAACGGAAGAGCATCTCGTGCGTGACGATCTTCTCGGCTGTCGCGCTCGCATTCCCCCGCACAATTAGAGTGTTGGGTATATACATCAAACGGATCGGCGCTAGCACCACAAGCACAGATACAATAATCCGGCGACTCTTCCCGGGTTGCGGGCCGAAGTCATACCCCCTCCTTGCACTCACTTTCCTCTGTCATCCTGGTGGCACAGCCATGCCTGTCTGCGCGCTTTGCTTTGGCCAAATCCGAATCCCGCCTACTCACGGCTTTCCACTGCCAACGCCGCCAAACGTGTACCGTGCAGCAGGTGAGGGATTCTCGCATAGAACCCCAATTGACTTACCCACCAACCTTCACACCTTACCTCTAGCCTTGCAGTGTAGAATGTTTCCGCTTTGCATCCACAGACAGCACTCACTGGAGTTGTCATGCATAACTCAAGCCAATCAGCGGGTCTCGGCTTCTGGGGTTTCGGCAGCATCCTCGCCGTCACTATTTCCTGGAGTCTTCATCATTCCATCCTTTGGATGATTCTTCACGGCATCCTGAGCTGGCTCTACGTCATTTATTATGCTCTCATTCGCTAATTTCTCCGCCGCGCCGATTCGTCACGCGCCGCTTCCTTGCTCCACGCTGATCACAATCTTCCCGCGCGCGTGTCCTTCTTCGAGGTAACGGATGGCATCTGCCACTTCGTTTAACGGGTAACGCCTGTCGATCACCGGCACAATCTTCCTGCTCTCAAGAAGTTCTTTCAGCAACACAAAATCCTTCTGGGTCAACTTCGCGATAAAGAAGCAAGACTTTTTGCTTCCGATGAGCGACAGGATAGGCCCCAGCAGCATGACTTGGAAAATCTCCGGAAAGCCCCCTCCGGCCATCACATAAATTCCATTCTCCTTCAGCCCGCGCCAGTAGTCGAAAATGGAGTGATGCGCATTCGCGCCGAAAATCAGATCGTAACGTGGCCCACTCTTTGTAAAATCCTCCCGCGTATAGTCAATCACCTGGTCCGCGCCTAGCGATCGCGCGGTCTCCAGATTCCTCGTGCTGCACACCGCCGTCACTTCCCCCCCGAACGATTTCGCAATTTGCACCGCAAACGTGCCCACGCCACCGGACGCGCCATCCACCAGAACCTTTTGTCCGCCCTGAATCCGTCCCTTATCCCGCAGCCCTTGCAGTGCTGTGATTGCCGCCACGGGTACCGCTGCCGCTTCCTCAAATGACAGGTTGCCCGGCTTCAGCGCTAACGCTTCTTCCTTCGCGCACACATACTCCGCATAGGCTCCGCGGCACGCACCGTACACTTCGTCGCCAGGTTTGAACTGGCTCACGTTCGTGCCAACCGCTTCCACGCGCCCCGCTAGATCAACTCCCATTCGTACGTCTTTGGGTTTGCGAAACCCCGGTATCAACCGGATCAACGGCGCACCTCTCATGAAGAAACGATCCAGCGGATTTATTGCCGCCGCGCAAATCTTCACCAGGACCTCATTATCCTGCCGGTGTTGGTTTCTCCACCTCCACAAACTCCAACACATCCGGTGCCCCATACCGCCTGCACACAATCGCTTTCATAGTGTCCTCAACTCAAAAGCTCATTCCGTTATTCCAAGAATCCTTCGTAACGCTTTCTTCTGCGCACCCGATCCCGCAAAGTCATCAAACGTTTCCTTTGCCGCTTCAATGATGTGACGTCGAATAAATGGCGCTCCTTCTCTTGCGCCCTGCTCGCTGCTCTTAATGCAGCATTCCCATTCCAGAACCGCCCACCCTTGAAAATCGTATTGCGTCAGCTTCGAGAAAATCGCCCGAAAATCAACTTGGCCGTCGCCCAACGAGCGAAATCTTCCCGCGCGATTCTGCCACGCCTGATATCCGCCATAAACTCCTTGCCTTCCCGTTGGGCGAAACTCCGCATCCTTCACGTGAAACATCTTGATCCGCTCGTGATAGAAATCGATAAATTGCAGATAATCAAGCTGCTGCAGCACAAAATGGCTGGGATCGTAGAGCATGTTGCACCGCGGGTGTCCCTCCACCCGCTCCAGAAACATTTCGAAGCTCACGCCATCGTGCAAATCCTCGCCGGGATGAATTTCATAACACACATCGACTCCCGCGTCCTCAAACGCGTTCAAAATCGGCAGCCACCGTTTTGCCAGCTCTTCAAACGCCGTCTCGATCAGATTCGCGGGACGCTGCGGCCACGGATACACATACGGCCACGCCAGCGCTCCTGAAAATGTTACGTGCGCTTTCAATCCAAGGTGCCCCGAAGCGCGCGCTGCAAGCTTCATCTGCTCAACCGCCCAGGCCTGCCGTGCCTTCAGGTTACCGTGCACCTGCTCGGGAGCGAATCCTTCGAACATGGTGTCGTAGGCGGCATGACTGGCGACAAGCTGCCCTTGCAGATGTGTCGAAAGCTCCGAAATAACCAGTCCGTGCCGAGCGACTACTCCTGCAATTTCATCGCAATATGTTTTGCTCTCCCCGGCTAGTTTCAAATCAAACACTCGAGCGTCCCACGAAGGTATCTGCACCGCCACATAGTCCAGACTCTTCGCCCAGCCGCACATCGCGTCTAGCGAGTTGAACGGCGCGCTATCTCGGACGAACTGCGCCAGAAATATTCCCGGCCCTTGCATCGTTTTCATCTGTCTGCTCCCGATCCGCATCTCCAACTGCTTGAACGAGGCACAACTCGTCCGGCCAGAATTCTATCGTCCACAGGCAGCCTTGTGTAGTGCCTGCCCGTTTGCGGGCCCCCAGAAAAGGGAATTACTCATCGACTTGCGGACCAGCTAGCACGGAAGCAGTTGTTGCCTTTGAACCGTCGCACTACGCGTGTGCGTGTTTTGGGTATCGCCCCGTTATCTTCCGCAGAATGCCGTGCAGGCGGTGAATTCCGCCGCTTTGTTGCAAAAACATCAGCGGACATTCCCCTGGAATAACTTTAATCCCTCGCTCCCGGCACACTTCGATGGCCTTCTCGCTCACGGCCCCCTGGCCGCCACCCCGATACATCCACACCCGCTTTATTCCGGCTTCGGCGCAGTCATTCACCACTGTCTCCGTCACCGCCGGTGAGGTCATCAGTAGCGCCGCGTCCACAGGAGGCTCGATATCTTGCACGCAAGCAAAGCACTTCCGCCCCATCACTTCCTTGACGCTTGGATTTACCGGCACAACCTCGTATCCACGTTTTCCAAGTTCTTTGAATAGGATGGCGCTCATGCTGCCGGCTTCACGAGACATTCCCACGATCGCGATGCGCTTCTGCGCCAAAAAGTCCTCAATCATCTCCATCGATATCTTTTGCACTGGCATCGGTACTCCTTCCCAAGATATGGGTCTTTGTCAAACTGACCTTCCACCTGACTCACAATCTCTGCCCATCTGCCCCAGCATGTCAGTGACTTCCAACCACGCGTGGGGCGCCTACTACTTCAACCCTGTACAAAATCTCCAGACCTCAACCTGCACGGCAGTCTACACAAAAAGAGGGGGCCGGAACTTCACCCCCTCTACCAAGTCAAAAATCAGAAACTAAACCGTTGCCGCAAACGCGATCTTGTGGAACGTGGAATACTCTGCTTCGTAATTCTTGATGATCGGCACTCCAACTATGAATGGCTCCAGCATCTTCTCGACCTTTGGATATACCTCCCGGATGTAAATCTCCGCGTACTCTTTCTTCTCCCACAAGCTGATGGCCACTAGCTCATTCTTTTCTGGTGTCACCAGAAGCAGTTCGTCCACGAATCCCTTCTGCCTCTTTAACAAAGGTAGTATCTCTTTCTCGAACATAACCGGAAATTCCTTCGCTACGTTCAGTTTCAGCCCCAGGGTGATATGACGTACAAACATAGCTTTCTCCCTTTTCCATTTTTGGAGGGCGATGCCGCTGAGTCCCCTACGCTTCCCCCGGAGAGTGTAGGATCGGGAGTTCAATCCGTCCCCCGCATGTTCTTAGCTCCGCGCATTCAGGTTGCATATACCATGCGTCACGTACCAATGTGTCCTGCGTCGCCTCCTCAGCCAACCCAACCCTCGGCTCTCACCACGGACTTCCCACCCACAAGAAATCCACAATCTGTGCTATGGTTTGACCCGCTAAAGAGCGTCCGTACCGAAAAGTGCCAGTGTTGCCGAGCCGCGGCTGCTCGAATCGGGAGTTTCGTTTGGCGACAGCCGTGGCTGTCGCCCATTCTGAAAAGGGAGGCCAAATGTTAAAGAGGAACGCTTTATCTGTTTTGCTGGGCGGTCTTTTTCTCGTCGGTGAGTTGTTGTTCGCGCAGACTCCCGCAGCCCAGACCGCACCGCCCTCGGGCGGTCAACAAAACGCCTCATCCGTCGATCAAGAGATCGCTATGTTGAGGTCAGACCTGCGCTCCAACCGCAAGCAAATCATCGCCGCCAATATGAAGTTGACCCCCGCCGAAGCGGAGAAGTTCTGGCCGATCTACGACCAATATGTCAACGAGTTGGTGAAGATCAACGACGCCAAATACGCCATCATCAAGGAATACCTGCAAAACACCAACATGACCGAGGAGCAGGCCGATAGCATCACCAAGAGATGGCTCACGGTCGATGAATCCGTCGTCCAGCTCCGCCTCAAATACATTCCCATCTTCCGTAAAGGACTCACGGCCAAAGGCACCGCGCTATTTTTTCAAATCGACCGGCGCGTCCAAATGCTCATCGACCTCCAATTGGCAAGCGCGCTTCCCCTGATCGAGCCCTAGCGGGCAGATGGCCGTAACCTCCGGTCCACCATCTAAAACAGACTGACTGGCTGATTGCGGCCGCCTTCTGGCCAGTCCTTACTGGCAAGCTCGATTCGTTTGTCACCACTGCCGCGCTGCGGTATCCTGCCTTCAGAACCCAGCATTTGGAGGCTCCTATGACCCCATCCCTCACACCCCTCGAATCGCTGCTCTTCGACATCGTGCTCGCCACGCTGGCTATCGGCCTGCCTATTCTCCTTTTACTGGCCTTTCGTTTTCTATGGGATCGCAATTTGAAACTTGCCCGTTCGAAAGATCTCGAAAAGCTCATCTGGCAGTTGCATCGCATCGCCAGCGCCATGGAGCATCAGATGAATTTGTCGTTTCCCGCCGTTCAGCCGGGCACCGAAGAGCCTCACGACCTCGCCTATCTCGAGCCTCATGCCGCCCAACAAACGATGCCTGCTCAACCTGCTGCGGCCACCCAGAGCGCCACACGCCCTGCCTCGGCCCCTTCAGTTCCGTCGCCCGCGCCGGTTCAGGCCGCGGTCCAGTCCGGTGCGCAACAACCTGCACCTCCGCCCCCAGCCGACCAGCCGGCGCCTCTTCCCCCCCTGGAACGCCGCGACCCTTCTGCCGAAGCTCCGCGCGCCGGAGTCAACTCCATGTTCGGCCTTTAGATTTAGTTTTCCTCGCAACGTTTGGCAAGCTCCTCGGTTGTCCTGTGCCCACTTGATGTATGCGTCGCACTTTAGCCGACCGCTAGCTAGATTACGAGCGAGCCATGGTCGTCGATGCGCAGAAGTCAAAACAGAACAAGGAAGACCACGTCCAAGTGAAAGCGGTTTGGGGGTAACAGGGAGTGCAAACTCCGCTGCAATCCGCGCAAATACCAATAGATTTGAAAACTAGGAAGCCAGGGCCGCCGAAGCCTTTTTCGGACGTTTGCTTTTCATGTTATACAGGGCCACGTCCGCCGCGTGTATGAGCGGAGCAATTGAATCGGCGTCCCTGGGGAAACTGGCGATTCCGAAACAAACGGAGATTGGTGGTTCTTCCCTGTCCTTAGTTAGAAGTTCACAAATCCTGTTTGCTGCGATTACTGCGGAAGCCAATCCTGTTTCCGGCAAGATCAAAGAAAACTCGTCCCCGCCTTGCCGCGCTGCAACGTCTACAGAGCGAGAGCAATCTGTCAGGATGTGCGCCAATCTGCACAAAGCTTGATCACCCACAGCGTGACCATATCGATCATTGATCTCCTTTAACCCATTCATGTCCAGTAGTACAAAGCAAAACTCTCTCCCCGTGCGCTTGGATCGCGAGATTTCCGCGTGTAACAATTCAAAGAGGTTTCGCCGATTGGCCAGACCTGTCAGAGAGTCGCTGGACGCCTCGCGCCGGAGCTGATTCTCCAGTTCCCGTTGTGCCGTAATATCGACCACAATAACCTCGTATCGCAACAACTGTCCGCTATTGTTATTTACTGCTCGGCCGCAGATCCTTGCTCGCAATGTCGTGCCGTTCTTTCGCTTCCATTCCACTTCGACAGGTTCAATTCGAGTTCTCACGGGTGAAGGAAGGCAATGTGGTGCTCCCAATCCTAAGTTGAAGAAAACATCGGTTGAACGGCTAGCCGCCAAAAGTTCGTCTTTGGTTGGGTAGCCGAGCATGGCCAAGAGTGCATCGTTGACATCGAAAAACTCCCCATCGGCCCCACATCGAAGAATCCCGTAGGCGGGGTTGTCCACCAATGCTCTGTATTGCGATTCGGAATGTTCCAAAGCCGTTCCGGCCTCTTCCAACTCGATACGAAGTTGCTTCTCATTCAAGATACGACGCACAAGCATGGGCAATTGAACGATGTGCATTCGCTCAAGATGGTCGAATGTTCCGTGGCCGGTAAGCTCCGCCGCCGATTCATTTCCACTGCGGGTGATTAGGAAGAGAAGAGGAACCCCTTGCATCGTCTGGTGAAGAAGTCTCAAATCCCGAGAGCCATGCCAGTGCAAACTGGGGTACTCCGCAATGACGAGATCAAATGCCTGGTGGTCCAGAATTTCCGTACAGTCCGCCAGAGTGCGGGCCGCAAAAGTGTCTACAACGTATTGTGATGTTTGGAGCGTCGTGACACACAGACTTACTGAGTCTTGTTCGCTTCCAACGAAGAGGACACGGAGGTGATGCGGGGCGTGAACAAGGCGACTTTCTACGGCGGAATTTGGTCTGAACTTAGATGCGTCTGACATGAGATACCAAACCCGGGAACGCCGAAACTATGCTTGAACAAGATGATAGCGGGCAAAGAGAGGGGGGCCTTTCATTCAAAGCATAGACGTTAACGAAAGGGAAATCTGTTCTGTATTATACATTTCCTCAGATTGGTACTTCCGTCGGAACGACAATCGCTGCCAGGAAAGCATGGGATTCAAAGCGCAAACATGACTTTGCGTGGCCTACCCTTGCGGGTTTGGTTTTTGCGGCCGCGCACTACGCAACGGGAGAGGGGTATTGAAGCAACTACTCCGCGGGCAATCACGCGGTTGCTTCACAAGTTTTTGCTTCACTGGATTAGCGAGTACAGCTCACTTGCCCTGCGCGGTATCCATCCTCAAAAATCGAACCGCGTTGTTGTACAGAATGTCGCGCTTCTGTTGCGGCGTCAGGTAATCCGCGTTCTGGATGATGCTGATCGAATAGGCCATCAACTTGGGCCACAGCAGTTGGTCGGTTCCGAACATCACGCGGTCCTCGAATCCGCCATCCACCAGCCGCTCGATATACCGGTTCACTTCCTTGATCGGATAGCTCCAGATCAGCCCGGCAACGTCCACATACACGTGTGAGTTCGCTTGCAGCAGCGTCAGCATCTCTTCGATCATTGGATAGCCTGCGTGCATCACTTGAACCCGAAGTTTCGGGTGCCGCGCCAACAGTTCCTCGAGCAGCAGCGGGTTCCCCATCGAGCCGCGGAATTTTGGCAACGTCACGTTTGCTCGTCCAGAGCCGCCGGTGCCCATATGCACTGCCACGGGAATATCCAGTTCCTCCGCAAGCGCGAAGTACGCATCGACCGAAGGATCGCTGGGAGAGGTGCCCTCATATTGCAGCCCGATCTCGCCCATTACCTTAAAGCCGCCGCTTGTAAAATCCTTTCGCAACTCTTCCAGCGATACGCGCTGCCCGAGCGCCATCCCGCTTTGAAACGATGTGCCGGGGATGACTCGGCCGGGTGCAGCGTCTTTCCATTGCTGCACGCTCTTTGGGTCGCCGAACACAACCGCCGTTACATTCAGCCGCTCCATCTCCGCCAACACATCCTTCATGTACTCGCCCGGAGCCGACGGATAGAGTGCCGGCGTGCATTGATCTTTAGACCAACCGAACTGTTCTTCTTTCTCTTTAGGATCAGACGCTGTGAACTTTGAGGTGTTGGGACACATCGGTGCCAGCCCGGGAAACGTGCCATCCATGGCGTGTACATGAACATCGAGTACCGGCGGAGCCTTCGCCTCAGCATTCTGCGCGACAGCGCTCGCCGTATCCAACGCCAACAGCACAGCGCAACACAAAACTCGATTGATCAGCCAGCAGCCCATCCCGATTCTCCTTATACGCACACCCATAACTTCGATCATGGAGAGGTATATCACAGCTCCCGTATTCGTGCGTACCGACAGGCGTGCATCAACGCAGCTATCGGACTTATGGATTCCGACCTCAGTCAGCGGTAACCCACCTACTCCGTTGTCAGTTGTGCTTCAGTTTGTTTGTCCAACGCAGCCAGAATCCATTTCTGCAGGACGGCTCGAAAGTGTGGCTTGATTTCCCGAAACACCAGTCCCATTCCCGACGGCCTCACATAAAGAACTGACGCCTCAGCCTCGAGAAACTCCCCGGCATTAAAAATCTTCACCAAAACAGGGCTCTTCACCTCAAACGAAGCAGTACTCTCCAGTAGACAACCGCGCAAGCTCAACTCGGTTACTCGCGCGGGAATAAAAGTAGCGGGTGAGCTTTCCCGAGCGACCTCCGCATCAGCCGTGAATGCAAATCTCAATCCGCGACGTTGTTCGTCCATTTTTTCAGTCTATTCCAGTGGATTACCCCCGTCGATGCCCTCGACGCTCGCATGGCACGAATTGGTTAGTATCGCCCCCCGGCTACGCCCGAAGCGCTCATCCCTCAGTACCATTGCTCTAAATTTCCGCGATGGTACGATTCCGACGTTGGACCTCCCGGCCCAAAGGAGATAGAGATGCCTAACGCACCTCTCCCGACCCGGAAGGAAGTGCGTATCCCAATGAAGATGTATGTGAATCTTTTCAGTTCAGATAACCCCTCGTTCGAGCTCGCCCCCACCATTGACATCAGTTGTCACGGTGCCCGAGTTTTGACCAAGCGGAGCTGGCAACCCAATCAACAGCTTTCGGTTCGATCGATCCGTGGAACTCTCAACTCTCGTGCTCGCGTCGTCCATTGTGAGCCCTCTACGGACAACTCTTTTGTCGTTGGAATCGAGATCTATTCTCCCTCGGGCGACTGGACGGCACGAGACGTGACGAAACCGGTTTGATCGTCGAACTTTAGATTCAATTTGTCAGCGCACTCGCCCCAAAAATCGCCCTCACGTTTGCCCTTAAAAGATAAGCGAGCAGCGCACCCCCTATCGCCAGTCCTACACCACCCTCAACAACATGCCCTAGGAAAAGGTTCACCAGGTCTCCCAGAACTTGCGCCGCGAGGATGAACACAACCAACCGCCATCCCCAACGCCGATGATTGAACCATCCCACAGCCGCAGCACCAAGGGCGACCGAAAGTAACAGAAAGGGAATTCCTATCGTTCTGCCAAAAGGCGCCAGTTGCTGATACGCGCGCCGATTCAGAATCCACATGTGATCCAGTACTGTGCCGGGCCATGCCAGCGTCGTACCCGCAATCAAGGCCATGACGGTTCCAAATAGCAGAAAAATCCCAACCGCCGTGATGCCCCGGGGCGCCTTGGTTCGAGAGACCTCGAATCGCGATTCATGCGTTGACTATAAACCGAAAGTCTTCGAAATCAGTGCGAAGTGGTTCCCATCCCAGAATCTTTACCGCACGCTTAATGCGCTGAGATAATTCGGGTGGCTTATCCTTGCGGGTTTGGTTTTTGCGACGGTGGTTCTGCCTCTTCCGAGAGCTAGTTTTTCGCGGCTTTTGCCTGCCCGGCTTCAAACCTGGCTCGGATTGCTTTCATTTGTTCGCGGCTCGCTGCGGTTCGCTCCCGGCCATTCGGCATTGCATCAATCAGCTTTTCCAGGTTGGCTCCGAATTTTGGTCCGTAGGCAGATCGAATTTCGCCCAGCAGCAACTCCACTTTTGCGAATACCCCAATGTGTTCCCCATTACTGTCGGAGAACAACTCGAGACTGATCGCTCCGTTGTTAACCAGCGCCGCTGCCATATCCCAATAAGAGGTAACCATTCGCAAATGTCCACTATGCTCGCCAAACATCGCTGCATTGAAATCGGCCATCGATTGAGGATTAAATTCCTGGAAATACCAGTTGCGCGCTTTGCGCATCGTTTCTTCACGACGCAGTTCGTATAGCTTTAGGATCAAACCCGCTTCTTCTTGCTTAGACATAATCTGCTTCCCCTTTTGCCATCAGTCTATCACTGTGAAGGGCTCTGCATCACCTCCGCGCCAGGGAATCGCGTGGCAGTAGCGAATCTGTCCGCTCATCCGGCAATCAGGAACCAGCGTCCCGGTTCTCAAATATGCGCCATCCACAAAGGCGTCGTACAATGAACCCAGTTTTCATCCACCCCCGCGTACTGGAGAAATTGTCGTGACCACAAGAAGACGGCGCTTGCGAAACTGGCCAGACAATTGGATTGCCGCCTGGAACGCTCACGATTTAGACCTGATCATGACCCCGACCACGAGGACGCCGTCGAGTTAACCTCTCCGGTTGCCGCCCAACTCCTCGGGACGCCGGATGGCAGGGTGACTGGCCAGGCGAACTTGAAAGCTTACTTTCAACTAGGGTTGCAAGCCTATCCGGACCTGCAGTTTCGTCTCGTAAGCATATACCGTTGGTCTAAACAGCATTGTGCTCTTCTACACAAATCAAAAGGGGAACCCACACGGCGGAATTCATGGAACTCTCCGCCAGCGGCAGAGTCACACGAGTTGTCGCGAACACAGCGCTCAGATAGCGTAATCCGCGAACTCCCCGGCAGCCCGCCACGCGCATTCACAGTTCCTTAGGGAGAAACTGCTCATCGGTACTTCTAGTTGGTTAGCCCTGCAATTTCCCTTATCTCGGCGGGAATATATCAGGATTCCAGCATATCCGCCCGTTCCTTGTTGTCCGCTACCATAACCTTCAACAAATCACTTACAGATAGCATTCCCTGAAACCGGTTTTCCGCATCCAGTATCAATAAATGATAGACGCCGTTTTGCTCCATGGCTCGCAAACTATCTTCAAATGTCATCTCGGGAGTTACCGTCAGCAGGCGGCGGCTCACTGATTCCTCCGAAACCTTCATCGATTCCGGATTCTTATTCTCAGCAGCTACTTTATCCGAAATATCGCTCTGCGATATGACGCCAGTGAGCTTTCCCTGTGCATCAACGACGCCAACGGACCGCACCTGCTTCTCGCGCAGGTATTGTGCGGCATCCATCACACTCTTATCATCCGTTATGAAATAGACTTCCTTGCGAGACCCGATCAGATCCGAAACTCTCATGGGACCCCCGGGGAAACAATATTCCGTTATGCTAGCTCCGCCGCAATCACGATTGCAATGGAATTAATTTGAGTT
Source organism: Candidatus Acidiferrales bacterium (assembly GCA_963748365.1). Lineage (GTDB taxonomy): Bacteria > Acidobacteriota > Terriglobia > Acidiferrales > UBA7541 > Acidiferrum. The sequence goes on along the minus strand of CAVVJG010000025.1, from coordinate 55,706 downwards.
CACTGGACTGATCCTGTTTTTCCGGGCACATCGCAAACGCCCGTTTATTGCCCTCCACCCAGAAGAATGAGCAGCCTCTGTATCGTCCAGAACGCGCCCAGCGATCCAACGGTGTATCCCGGTAGAGCTTGCACCCAGCGCGGCCAGCGAATCTCCAATGTGCGAAAAGATCTTTCCAGTAGCACCACCAGCAACACAAATGCCAACTGCCCAATTTCCACTCCAAGGTTAAAGCTCAGCAGCGCAAGCGGCAATTCCGTTCGAGGCAAACCGGCGCTGGCAAGGGCACTGGCAAAGCCGAAACCATGCAGCAATCCGAAGGCGAAAGCGACTACCCAGGGATGGCGAATTGTAAAACTGGTTTCCCCGCGCCATACGCGAACAATTTCCGGCCCAAGAAAAAGTATGCTCAACCCAATTGCCACGTTCAGTGGTACCACCGGAGCGTTGGCATATCCCAGCGTGGCCAGCGCCAGCGTGATACTGTGCGCCAAGGTAAAAGCGCTGACCGTCTTGATCAGCATCCAACGATCCTTGACGATCAAAAGCAGTCCGAGCAGGAAAAGCAGATGGTCCGCGCCTAGCAAAATATGACGAATTCCATGAACGATGTAACCGCCCATGACCTCCAGGTGGCTTTGCGGCGCAGCAATATCCACATACGGCTGCGACGAATGAATGATGCGGGTCCACGAACGGCCGTCGAGTAGTTCCACTCGCAAAAGAATGTCTGTGATGGTGATTTGCAGCCCGGGAAACTCGATGCGCTTTCCCGCCAGTCCATTTGGCCCCGCGTCAATCTGTCTCTCCACATGAGAGTCGATGAGTTCCTGAGCTTCCGGCTCTTTCAGATCTTTCACTCCCTCAGGAAGTCTCAGCGTGACCGGAACACGCATGCCGGCCAGCACCGGTGTCCGCCAGAGTACTTCGAACTGGCCGGGCGCGGTTTCCTTTAGTTCGAGATAACAGGGCCGCGCCTCGTGCGCCAACACGTTCCAAACGGCAAGCAACAAGAAAACCACAAGCCGCGCGAATCGAGTGCCGAACCACCTCACAACGGCTCCTCACTCGATGGCGCAGGTGCTTGTTTTTTTGGTGCAGCTGCAGGTGCCGGCTCTTGGGTATCTAATTTGCTCTTGGGAGATGGGAAAAGAACGGTGTACTTGGCGCGCATCTCCGTGTATGCCTTTTTCCAGGCCGTCGCCTTTTGCTCCCCCAGCCACGAAGTCTTTACTTCGCCTTCGATCTCTTCAAGCGCCGGGGTGCGCCCCGGGATAACTGTATCCACAAACACCAGGTGCCATCCGTACCCAGATTGAATCGGACCTTGCCACGATCCTGGCTTCACTTTCTCCAGCGCAACAGCAAATTGCGGTCCGAACTCCTTCGCCAGTGCCTCGGGCGTCCGGTCGCCATAATAGTCCTGAAACATGAATTGATCGGCCAACGAGCCCGCGACCTTAGAGTCTTCGGGCTGACCGGCAATCTTAATCAGCGTCTTAATCGCGTCGGCCTGTGCGTTATTTCCGCGCTTGTCCTCAGAAAAGTAGAGATGTCGAAAGCTGTAGCGGCTTGGCAGTGCAAACTTCCTGCTGTTCTTCTCAAACCATGCCTTGACCTCCGCGGTGGATGGTTCATGCGCTGCCCCAACGTCCTCGGCGAGGAACTGCATCTTCTGCGCCATGCGGCGCTTCACGATCGTATCGTCTTTATCAAGCCCCATCGCTAGTCCTTCGCGGTACAGGACTTCCTCCCGGATCTTGTCTTCGACCAATGCTTGAAACTCTGCGGGACTCGGTTGCCGATGCCATTGCGAAACGAAATAGGTGTCCATCTGTTGTAATTCATCAAGACTCAATACGATCTGTCGCGATGACTCGACTCCCCCGCGGCCTCGATGCATGTACGCGTAAATCCCAAACACAGCGAGCCCGATCAACAGAAAGTGCAACAGCGGTTCCCGAAACCAGCGGGTCAACAATGGAATGAGTAATTGTTTCAATGCGGGGCGCGACAGATTCTTTTGCCGATCGGGGTCGAGTTCGACGGAAACATCATTCATTCACATAACTCCCGGGGATTCGGCGTGGGTCACCGGTGGCACATCGACAGAGTACCGGCATTCTACTTGATTATAAATGCCTTAATTCTGCCTCTACATCAACTGCTTGATCTCGTTCTCCGTCTTCTGCATCAACTTCCTACCCAACTCCTCGATCAATTTTTGTCGATTCGCTTCGCGAAGTGTCTTGAACTTTTCCTGTTGCGTCGAATTAAGGATAGGCGATATTTTGGCATCGACGGCGCCACTAATTTCCTTTAACTTCTCCAACTTCTGCACGGGCGTGAGAGAGGTGTTCTTCTTAAGCTCCCCCAATTGCGTCAATTCCTGCTTCAGGAACGGCACAATCTGCTGTTTCTGCTGTTCAGTCAGCCCCAACTCAATCGAGAATTGGCTGACCATCGCCGTAAGCGGATTGGATACGATCTGCGGCGTCGGAATAATCTCGTAGTTGGCATAGCCGAATTCGTTGCTGCGGGCACCATAATAACTGTCGCCCAGTTTGTAAATCGCGACCGCAATCGGATCCTGCGAAACCATGGTCACCACTTTCCCGTTTTCAATCTTGTACGCAGTGGTGGTTCCCTGATAGCCGTCGCGCAAAGGGTTCCCTACATTGCTCGGCATTGTGGAATACCTGCCAACATGCCACACATTGCTCTGACCTTCCGCAGTGTAACTGACGCTGAACTGCTCGCCCGTCACGTTATTCCGCACCCAGAAGGCTTTGCCCACGACCAGCGTCTTGAGTTGAGCGTCACCAAGCGCCGTTCCACCTTTCTGCTTCAGGTCGGCCACCGTCATCCCCGCCTGCGCATTCTTGCGGGCCTCCGTACTTGGCGTGTACCAGATCGGCGAAGTCCACGCACGTTCCTGTCCGGTCAGAGGCACCATGTCGGGCGGTGGCACCCCGGCCTTCACTGCCTGAATTAGGGTCCAGCGCGGCGTAGGAATTTCCAGCACGCGTGAGTAGTAGAATGCATGCAGACTGGCATCGAACTCCGGATCGGTCCAGACTGTTCTGAGTTCCGCCGATCCAACTGCGTTGGTGTAGGTTGCCTTCTCCAGATCAACGGTGCTCTGGATAGCAGGAACCCTTCCTGTCCACTTATCGGCCTTGCGGTCGCCGGACCAGACCACATCGAATATCTTCTCGAAGCTTTGGCCGTTCTTTGTCCACCCCTTGATGATCTGGATGCGGTCAAGATTGCCGGAAGTCGGGTCTTTCACCGCCCACACCACAAACGTCGGAGCCGTGCCCTTCATGGGAGGCAGATCGGCGCCCATCGGCACGCCATTCGCATACGACTGATGGACCCATTCCTTTCCGTTTAGAAGGTCCTTGCTGTAGCTCCAACCGCCGAAGAAGCGCACTCTGATATGCGGACCGCTGACACCAAAAGTCTCCTTGCGATACATGGCGTCCCAGATCGAAGCGCGGGTATTTTCCTCGGCCCACACGCCGGTCAGTCCTCCCGGGTTTTCCAGTCGCGAATCGATAGTGTTTCCCAGCATGACTCCGGCCAAACGCCGTTCAACAGTTCCATCCACCTCAGCGTGTCCGCCAAAGAAATTGTCCTGACGGTAAGGGCTGGCGCTGTTGTGAGAGTCGGAGCCCGCAGCCATGCCGAATTTGTAAGGGTTGTAGCCGCGGGTGTCCTGCATGGCAATGCCATCCTTGTAGGCCTGGCGGGCGAAGCTTCCTTGAATGTGATCAATGCGGCCGTTGTTTGGAGGAAGACCGAGTAGGCCGCTGAACATCTCGTAGCTGGAGTATTCGTCGGTAGGTGACAACAACGGATGTGTTTCCGACGCACCCTTGATCTGCTTAATTTCGACCAGACGCTCGTTGCGGTCGCGCGAAGACGCCCAGGCCGCATCGATGGGCCTGCCAAAGCTGTCGAGATCCACAGGATACATCCACCCGTCGCTCAGGTTGGCGTTATGCGAAATCGCCAGCAACTCGTTGCCCGACTTGCGTTGGGTGTCCATCCACTTCCATAGATCTTCGGGATGGTTGGAATCCAGGGAGCTGTACGGCATCTCGGGAAGATTGGCGCAGTCGCGGAAGAAAATGTTGCGATGCAGATTGTGGTTGTTCGGCATGGAGGTCCACTCGTAAGAACAGAATGCAGTGAACTTACCCGGATGATTATTCTCTTCGGCAATCTTTACGTTTTCCTTCCAGATGGTGCCCGCGACCTCTGGTGCCATAAACGCCTTGATCGGCGGTCGGCCGGTTAAAGTCAGGAGATACAGAAAGACCTTCTGCTGTTCTTCTGGGTTATTGGGATCCTTCAAAATTAAAGGTTGTGCATCCGGGATCTTGCTGATCGCCGAGCCCGGAGTGTTCGCTTCCTTGGTAACCCCCACGTACTCGGAGTGGTCGGTCACGCCCATGAAGTCCATGGGTGAGTCGATCGTAATGTTGTAGCCCATGGGATGCTTGATGGTTTGCCCCTGAGCAAACTTGAGCGCATCGTCCGGTCCGGTAATCCGGTTGCCTATAACCCAGGCGTCCACCGACCAACTTGTGTGAATGTGCTCTTCACCGAAGTACGCGTTCCGGTCCGGGTTACGCGGTGGCGCTGGCTCGATATTCGACTTTCCCGCAGTCTGGCCAGTCGATACCGATTCTGGGCCCTCAGCTTTCTTGCAGGAAATTAGGGAGCCAACGCCGAGAAGGAATAATGCAAAAGCTGCCGTAGCCGCAACCCTCGTCTTCATAATGCCTCCATCTTCCAGGCGATTGCGCGAGGAAGTCCCGTACCGGGTATTCTCTATGGCTTGCCCTGAAGGCGGAATTGGTAAAAATAACAGGGGGTTACGTAGAGACTGCAGGCTGAGTGACTGATTAATTCCCGAGGGCTCGCTCCTGTCTGTGATAAAAAGGATACGAAATGAAGAAGCTACTTGCCTTGGCTGCGGCTGGCGAAGCGGCAACAGGACTGGTTCTACTCCTGTATCCGCCAATCCTCGCTAGACTGCTATTCGGCGCCGAAATCGTGGGTGCTGGGATATTCGTGTGCCGTATCGCCGGCAGCAGCCTGATCGCTTTGGCAATTGCCTGTTGGCCTGGAGGCAATCCTCGTCAGTCGTTCTACGCCATGTGTACCTACAGCACGCTCGCAATGCTGTGCCTCGCATATGCTGGCTTCGTCGCTGAAATTGGATTTCTACTATGGCCGGCCGTTGCTATTCACGGAGCACTTTCGTTTCTGCTGGCTTGGGCGCGGCAGAAAGAAAAAAAGACCTCGTCGGTAAACCTAGACGCAGCTTGAACGCATAGCAATCGGGGCTGGAGCGGTTCGATTGCCAATTCTTGAAAAATCCGCAAGATGAATACGCGCGGTAAACCGGAGACAATCGGTTCGTTGACATAAGTTTGCAGAAATATATAGTGGATATCTCCTTCCTGGCTCGGTAAGCCTTAGTCCTGCGTAGATTTGTGCTCCTTCGTCCTTGCGCACCGCGGCAAGGCACAAAACGCATATACGTTACGCAGTGCTCGGGCTGATCAGGCATTGGAAATCGGCGAGAACAAGGGGACTTCGATGCAAGCATCAGGTGGAACGGGAACTGCCGGGCGCGAGCGATGGAATACTGTAGAAGAATTATGCGACCGCTACCTGGGCGGGCGCCCATCCGAGGCCGCACTTCAAGTGCTCAAGAGCGCGGAACAGCAACGGCCGGAAGTGCGCGATTTCGTGGAGCGTGCGTTTCGGCTCATGGCACTCTCGAAGTTCGACCCGCATGATTTTTCACCCTTCGTGGCACGCTTCTTCACAGTGATCGCGCCGGGCATATTGCCCGGGGCCTGGGGAGGAATCGTGCCGCCCTTCACGCTCCCGGGGCGGCATAGGAAAATCGATGCCTATTTGCGCTCGAATGACTGGGCGAGCTTCGAACCAGGGACAGTCTTGTTGGACGTGGGATGCGGATTTCCTCCTCAGACTTCCATTGAAGCGGCGGAGGCCTTTCCAGAATGGCGAATCATTGGCGCGGATCCGACTTTTGAAGCAATATCTCCTGTACGACGAACGCGAGAACTATGCATGTCTCGACCAGACTGGAAGACTGCGTTATTTTCAAGCCGGGCGCCCGGAGGAGTTTCTTCGCTTGTATTCCGATCGGGACGCTACGATTCAGCATTTTTCACAGGCCTTCGCGCAACTGCTCCCCAGTCTTCCCACCGATGACGGAACACTATCCACTGCGGAACACGGCGGCAGGCGTCTGGTCCGGCATCCTTTGAGTGCCTACGAGCGATCCAACCTCACATTCGTTCAGGGGCGGATTTGGATCAAGCGACTTGCCGCAAGCGGGAGTCGTGCGCAGTTTCAACGTGCTCATCTACTACGACGCGGATTTTCGCCGCGAGGCGGAAGAATGGGTGGCTCGGGTTCTGCGCCCGGGAGGACTGTTCGTTTGCGGCCGGGACGACTCGGAATCCCTAAATGCTCACTATTCCGTCTACCACAACGAGGGCGGCCGGCTAGTGGAGAAGGAATTTGCCTTCGGCGTGGAAACAGTCCGTCATTCCGTCTGGTTTGCCCTGCACGATAACGAGCGAGAAACCTGGCGGCTTGCGGAACTCTTGGGAATCCTGCGGTCCGATCGGGAGTTTCTGCGCGATTACGACACCCGGTTGGACCGCTCTGTTGGCAGAAAACAGATATGGCCGTTCGCGATGAGAACGGACATCTCGCCGAGCCGCCCGACCCCATCGAACCGGCGCGGGCGCTTCCGGTTTACCAACAGATCGCGCGTCAGATCGAGGAGGAGTTCGCCGATCGGGCTGTTTCCGTGCTTCAGCGAGCCGGCCTGAATGCGTGGCGAAATCCAGTGGGACATATCGCCGTCGGCGCCTGACAGCCGTCAACGTTCTGGACGCCAGATCGACCGAGGTTCTGCTTTGTTAGTTTCGCATCGGACGGGCTTCGTTGCGAAGAATCGAAGAAAACGATGGGCCACCGTCTCCAGCAACCGAGCACCTGGCCCGGCCGTTCAGAATAGCTCCTGCTTAATCACTTTCGCGTATCAGCAATTGCATTCAGGTCGTGTTTCGCATTAGTCTAAAGGCTGTTCGCGTCGGGCACTCTTCCTCATCGGGGCCCTATGACAACCTCTTCTAGCGGTGCTGTTGCGCCTACTCCACAAAAGACTGCGCTCATAGTTGCTTCCGGCAGCGAGAGCGATGAATTGCTCACAAGTGTTTTGGCCGCCGAAGGTTGGAATGTTCAACGCGTTGTTGACAATCAAGAAGTCCTCGCGCTCGCAAGAAACAACCCCTACGACTTAATCATCACTGGAGGGAAGACCTCCGGCGCCGAGGATGTTGAACTTCTTCGCAAGATCAGGAGCGCTCGCCCTCACGTCCGCCTGATCATTCTCGCGGATGAATGGACACCCGGAGACGTTATCGCTGCCATGCGTGAAGGCGCCTTCAGTTATTTCGTGGCTCCGTTCGAAGCTGCTGCGCTCGCCGAAATGGTGCGGGCGGCGATGGCCGAGCCCTGCTGGGACGACAGTATTGAAATCCTTTCCGCCACCCCCAACTGGGTACGCTTGACCGCCAGATGCGATCTTCTTACTGCAGATCGTCTGGTCCAATTCCTTCACGGAGTAGGAGACATTCCCCAGGCTGACAAAGAGCAAGTCATAACCGCGTTCAGGGAAATTCTAGTCAACGCCATGGAGCATGGCACAGATTTCGATCCTACTCAGCACGTGGAAATCTCGTTCATCCGTGCTCGCCGCGCGATAGCGTGCCGTGTAAAGGATCCCGGCAAGGGTTTTTCGCTCGAAGAGCTTCGACACGCGGCCATCGGCGGCTCGCCAGAGGACTTGTTCACGCACATGGCGGTTCGTGAACAGCAAGGGTTGCGGCCAGGCGGTTTTGGCATGTTGCTGGCAAAAAAACTTGTTGACGAAGTGATTTACAATGAGCAGGGAAACGACGTGGTGTTAGTCAAATATCTTGATCCTCCCACACCGCCAACTGTCTAGGAGGCTCTGAATCCGTGCCTGACCGCGACAGTCTCGAAGTTATCGATAGCTGCATCGACCCATTGAGACCAACTGGGCACTTGGACTATTTCTGAGCGGCACGTCGCCCGAATTCGGCGGCACGCCCCTCTCTTCGCTTCCCGGTATCTGATTACTGATTATCTCGGCTCCCCGACTCCTTCATATGCGCCAACGGAATCTGCGAAAACAATTGCAAATCGACTATCATCGACAGCCGCCGGTCCAATTGAAAAAACGTGGCGGCCTTCTTACCCGGCAGCGCCTGGGTTACCGGCGACACATACTTCAGCCGCAAGGCCTGCGCTTCCGCGTCAACTTCCATCCAGTGCCGCACATAGATCAGCGCATCCTGGTCCGTCATCGTTGCCCACGTCTCCGCGTATTGCTTCAACAGCGCATACTTGGAGTTGTTCACTTCATGCAAGTCGTCCGCGTAGTGCTTGTAGATGGGCCAGAACTTCTCCGCCTCTGTATCTGACAGGGACATATTCTGCCCAATCACTTGCATTTTCATTGCCCGTACATCTTTCCGCAGCAATGCAATGTCCTCGTCCGTCACCGTCGGGCTGAAGACCCTCTGCAGGGTAACCTGCTGCCCCTGCGGTTTCGTCCCTTGCGTTTTCGTTCCCGCCGCAACCATCCCCCCACCCAACACCGTCGCCACCACCATCCCCGCAACAAACGCCCCAGCCAACCCCGCCGCTCCCGTCATTTTGCACTTCATAGTCCCTCTCCTTACCTTTGTCCTCTTGCCAAAAAGAGAACAGCAAGCCCGAGTGCATGCTAATACAGTTGGGCCGTTAATGGGATTGCTATCAGCATCCAGCGAGAGTCGCAATGTGGAATCGACTGCGAAGGGAATCCGATACTACAAGAACTGGCCCTGTCCACTGGGCCGGGTACATGTTCGGTCACCGAGGCTCTCGGCGTCTGGCATCTTAATATTACGGGTTCGCTAGAATTAGGGCGTGCCGAAACGCAATTGTACAAGCCGCGCTGAATGGCGGCTGCAGACTGGAAAGCCTGCGGAGGCTCTATCTCCGCATTACCGGCTCGGCTGCGACTACGGAACCGCAGTCATAATCTGCTGGCAACAGGGCGGTAATGAACCCATCTATGTATGTGGGAGTCACGCGAATCAGGTGGGGCCCTCTCGCGAGCACGGCCCAGAAGCACGCATCATCACGCCTCCACCGGAACGGGCAGAACCTGGCGGTGATCCGATCAAGCCTGTGGATCGAACCGAAACTCAACAGGTCATCGGCACAAAATCAAACGGCTCTGCTTCGCCGGACGCTGCGCGTAATCTTCCACAAACGAAAGTCAGGCGACCGATGGCCGATGCACGGGTGAAATCCCCGCCCCGCGACCTTTCAATATACGGAAATTCGGCGAAGGCTATGGTGGACGAAGCTATTTGGAATTTGGCAAAAGGAGACTTCCAGATCTACAGGGCTGCGCTGGAGCAAGGGAAGTCCGCAAGAGAGGCGGCGCACGCCGCTGGCGGACAGTTAGCCGTGATCCACCTGAAAATCAGCGAGTACACCTCCAGACTAGAAGCCCTCTTTTCAGAATCAACAGCAACTATCAGCATGGCAGAGACCATAGATAGACCATTGGATCAAGCGGTGCTTGAAATCATCAGTAATGACGCGATGAGGGATTCGGAAAAAGATGCCGCCGTTCAACAACTCGGGGAGCTTCAAGAATGGGTGAAGCATGGCCAGCAGGGAGAACTAACTCCCCTCCAAGCGGATCGAATCCTACTGGCAATTGGTCAGCGTTTGAACTGGGGAGGAAGTACCGACGTTTCGGAAAAGTTCAAGCCGGTCTATGGGGCCCTGTACGGTAGCCTGAAAACTGCAATTCGTAGCGCCGTTCCACAGGCACAAAATCTTCACGATCGACTGACCAACTTGTACGCTGCAAAATCTGATCTGGAGAGCTGCTGACCACAAGCAGTTGATCCAGGTTTTCGCGAGTCGGTCTGAACCAGAGACTGCATCCCTCTACGACGCGCGGGTGACAAACAATCGTGACCAAAGCTGTTTAACTGCTGGGCCAACTCCAGGTTAGCTGACTCACCGGGAGCTAATGCTGCCGACGCTTATTTTGTGATAGGCTCTTCGCCACTCGCTGACGGAACTCGTCCTTCGAGACGACGGAAAAACAATCATCGCCAGGTCTATAGCCGGAAGAATCCAAGACTACCCCGAAGGAGGATATCGTGACGCAAACCAGTGCTGCACAACAGCGCAGCGAGCAGCCAGCTGACAAGAATGCAATTCGTCCGTTTCATCGTGAATGTTCCGGAAACAGAACTTACCGAATTGCGCAGACGCATCAACGCGACAAAGTGGCCCGAGCGGGAAACGGTCACCGATGCAACGCAAGGCGTGCAGCTCGCGACGATGCAAGCGCTCGCGCGCTATTGGGCGCACAGAATACGACTGGCGCACGTGCGAAGCGAGACTGAACGCCCTGCCGCAATTCATCACCGAGATCGATGGGCTCGACATTCATTTCATTCACGTTCGTTCCAAACATGAAAATGCGTTGCCGCTGATCGTTACGCACGGATGGCCCGGCTCGATCATCGAACAGATGAAGATCATCGAGCCGCTGACCAATCCCACCGCACACGGCGGAAGTGCATCCGATGCGTTCCACCTGGTGATTCCGTCAATGCCGGGCTACGGATACTCAGGCAAACCGACCACCACCGGGTGGGATGTTGCCCACATCGCGCGTGCCTGGGTCGTGCTGATGAAGCGCCTCGGATACACGAAATTCGTGGCGCAAGGCGGCGATTGGGGCGCGGTCATCACCGAACAAATGGGCGTGCAGGCGCCTCCGGAGTTGCTCGGCATTCACACCAACATGCCTGGCATCTTTCCAGACGACATTGACAAGGCGGCTTTTTCCGGGGCGCCGGCGCCATCGGGCCTCTCCGCCGATGAGAAGGTCGCTTACGAGCGTTTGCAGTTCGTATATCAAAAGGGAATCGCCTACGGGTACCAGATGGGGCTGCGACCGCAGACATTATACGGAATCGCGGACTCACCCGTCGGCTTGGCGGCTTATTTCCTTGATCACGACGCGCGCAGCTACGAGCTGATCTCGCGCGTCTTTGACGGAGAGTCCGAGGGCCTCACGCGCGACGACATCCTCGACAACATCACGATCACCTGGTTGACGAACACGGCGCTTTCTGGCGCCCGTCTCTATTGGGAGAATTGGGGCAAACTCGGGTATTTCAATGCCAAAGGCGTCTCCATCCCGGTTGCCGTGAGCGTCTTTCCCGACGAACTCTATCCAGCGCCGCGGAGCTGGGCGGAGAAAGCGTATCCCAAGCTCATTCATTACAACCGGCTCCCCAAAGGCGGCCACTTTGCGGCCTGGGAACAACCGCAACTCCTTTCAGAAGAGCTGCGTGCGGGCTTCCGATCACTGCGCTAGTTAGAGTGGAGTGGCGGCGCGTACGATTTGCGCGCCGCCTTCCCATAGAGCATATGGCAACGACTGAAATTTTCCGGTAGCTTGAAAACTGCAATTCGTAGCGCAGTTCCAGATACACAAGACTTTCATGATCGACTTCCATCCGCAATTCCCAGATGGTACAGCTTAATTTCACAGTGTTTACGGGGTGGAGTTTCTTTTTCCCCAGCGCAAGAGGAAAAGTGGATATTAGGCAGTGGGGACGATAGGAGATTGGGACTGGCGGGGGGGCTGGTCTAGGCAGTTGCATTCCAATCGGCTGGGGGAAACGCAATGCGCCAGAAACCGGGTGTGGGTCGTGTAAATTCCACGGCAACCCTAGGTGGTCCGATCAGTGCCTTCTTCACGGAGACCACGCGGCACTCAAGATTTTCTCCGCTGTTTGGGTTTTGCACGAGGAGCCTTTGCTTGGGCACCACCATGCCCGTCAGGGACATCAGCGCACCATGCGCATTGACCACAAGAGTCTGCGTACTTTCATAAAACTGCGGGCCTTCCCTCGGAGGTCTATAAACGACAACGGGAACGCTTAAATCAATCCGCTGGCTTCGTCGATTCTTCAACCATCGTTTTGTATGAGCAAGTTTTTGGTCGTGCATACAAAATCATGATAGGACGCTTTCTTTCTGCGGGTCCACAAAACTGGGATGGCGGTTTCCAGACAATTACACCCTAGTGACGCTTCAGGAAAAGTGGTTAGGGATTGCCGGACTTCAAGTCAAGCACTAGAAGCAAGATGTCCGATTAGCCGTAACCGGATATCAAGTGGGTACTAGCCTTCGGTTTGAGGCTCCCTGCGCTTGCCCTTGTTCCACTCGGCGTGGTCCGTGCGCGCGGCAAGCAGCTCACTCAGTCGGTAAATTGGATCCTTCTCGCAAGAATCCATCGGCGACGATGTGCTCGCGGTCAGCGTCGCCAGAATGCGTTCCCGGACCATTGATCATTCCCCCCAAAAGCCAGCGGCCGTTCAGAGACGCGATAGTAGTCAGCTGGTTGTGGCGGGCACCTCCAATGTAGCCGAGGTTCTGGGCCAGCGAGCCGTCGCTGTTTAGCACCACCAACAGTGGTTGTGCAGCTTCGGATATACTCGCGCCGGATGGGTTCTGCACATAGCCGGTGGAACCAAGCGCGAGATATCGTCCGCTGGGCAACGCTGCAACATCAAACAACACGTCGCCTCGATCGACCATCGACCACACTGCACGGGCCGGGAGTGCCATCACGCCGGACAAACGCAGTAAACGCATTCCAACCACTTCCGTCTGATCGCATCTCGGAGAGAACTCGGCCCACCAATACGAAGCCGCCGGGTATGGCACGCACGCCATGCAGTTCGGTACGGTCGTGAGTGTCGATCACAGTACTTCCCAGGCGGCGACCGTCGGCGCTCGCCACACGTGTGAGCAAGACACCTGTCGATGCTGCAATAGGTTCGCTGAAATACTCTGCGTGCGCTCGGAAGGTGAAGTTGAGCATCGGAGCATTGAGGACACCGACAGCGAGAGTAGCGGGTGCTTCCGCATCCACATCCACATAAATCCTCAGATGATTCTCGAGCTGGCCGAACACGTCGAAGCTGCCACTCGTGATGCCCTCCCCGAGAATCGAACTACCGGGTTCTACGAGTGTCCGCCAGGCACGCTGATATGCGCCGCTTGCGTCAGCGTCGAGGCGATAGGCAACGATCGCGTTACGCCCGGTCCGCAATACAACGGCCAAGCTTTCCCCGAGTGGGGCGACGCGCGCGGCGTCATGCATTAGTGCAGGCTGAAGAGCGTTGTCATCCTTGATGCCTCCGGCATAGTCAAAGAATGGATCGGTTGGGGCGGCGGGGTCGAGAAATATTTGGTCGCTTCGAATCAAGCCATTTGAATCAAGCCGAACGATACGCGCTTCCGCAGCCGTGGTGAGAATTGCCGAAATGTCGCCGGACGGATGCACCGCGAAGTCGACCACTGACCATCCCGGAGGCGGCAAGTAGGGGCGCAACGTGCGGCCGTCGCTTTGTAGAATCGCTAGCATACGCTGCGGACCGTTCTCAACTATGGATGTAAGTCGCTCCTCGAGAAACACGACCTCGTTACCTGCGGTGCGCACCTTTGTAACTGTCTGACCAACGACCGCGAGATCCACGCTGTTGATTGGCGGAGTCTCTCTACCCCCGCAGGCAACAAGAAGCGCAACCGCCAAACAAGGTAACGCACGCAGAACCGCTGACGTCCGGTAAGCCCTTACAGTATTGACGAAGCAAAATCTCATCATTCGAAACTCAGGTTTCTCAGGGATCTTTTTGTAGAACTCGTGATTCCCGCCTCGTGTCCGCTTCGCTGACGATTGGGGCAGTCCTCTTTACTTGGCGATCAGAGCCCTGTTTTCAGGTCTGTAGGAGATTGAATACAACCATGCTTGCAGAGAAGTGTCACTGTGGTGCAAAAGGAATGTCAAAGTTAGGGAGGATGGATAGTACAGTGTCTAGTTCACACGGGAGAAATTAGAGCTACGGTCTCTCGTTCCTATAGAACAAATCAGGAGTTGAAATTTTCATCAAATGCTGCAAGTATACTTCCCTCACCAATCTTTCCACCCTGACTCCCGCTCCGCCAGGGCTGCTGTTTCTGTCTCTTGGCGCATAGCACGGGGCAACGAACCAGCAGGATGAGGGTTAACGAGCCGGTATGAATCGTCTTGCGATGATTCGGGTCATCTCCTCAGCCATCCTCGGATGCCTTTTTGCCTTCTGGTCTGTCTCCGTAGCGGGCGAGAAGAATCGCTCCGCAGACAAAAACAAGACGGTAACTCAAACCACCGCCAAGTATGTTGCTCCGACCGATCCCGCGCTCTACGTAGGCTCTGACACCTGCAAAACCTGCCACGAAGATCTCTACACAAACTTCGCTACGACCGCTCACTTCGCCACTACCATGGACGCGAAACTCGATGCTCACAAAGGTGCCGAATGGCATGGATGCGAGGCTTGCCATGGCCCGGGTAAAGAACACGTCGACGGCGGCGGCGACAAGTCTAAGATCTTTACGTTCAAAGACGCCACGCCGCAACAAACTAGCGCTCGCTGCCTGCGGTGTCATCAGTACACCGAGGAGCATGGCAACTATGACCGCTCGATGCATTTAGCCAACGGCGTTGCTTGCATTCAGTGCCATTCTCCGCACCACGCAAAAGAAAGCCAGTTTCTGATGCGGGCCAAGTCGCCCGAACTCTGCTACACCTGCCACATGGATGTGCGCGCGCAATTCGCGCGGCCCTTCCACCACCGCGTCAACGAAGGCCTGATTCAGTGCAACGATTGCCACAGCCCACACGGCACTTTCCGCCCGAAGCAGTTGCGCACCAACGCCTCGGGCGATGAAGTCTGCTACAAATGCCATTCGGAAAAGCAGGGGCCGTTTGTATACCAACACGAGGCGAAAATCGAAGGCTGCGTGATCTGCCATACGCCTCACGGCTCCACGAATCAGCGCATGCTCGTGCAAAACCAGGTCAACCTGCTGTGCCTGAGTTGCCATGCTCTGCCCGCGGACATTGGTCCGCCGGGAACTCCAACATTCCACAATCAGGCTCAGAAATACCAGTCCTGCACGCTCTGCCACATTGCCGTTCATGGCTCTAACACCAGCAGCGTGTTCTTCACGCCGTGAGGGAATTGACGATGAAGAACAGGAACCACATCAAATTGCGCTCGTGGCCAAAACAACGTACGTTTTTGGCTGCTTCCTTCACGCTGCTCGCTCTGCTCTCGGTGCCCGGCGTATTTGCGCAACAGGCCGATGAAGAAAAAGGCCTCGACCAGGGCAATTACAACATCAAGCAATCGATTGAATTCGGCGGACGCTTCACCAGCATCACCGGGGATCAGCAGACTTACAACACCATGGTGAACCTGCAGGATGGCCCACGGCTTTTGAATTTCACTACCGAAATGCGTTCCCTCAATCAGCGCGGCACTTTCCTGGACCGCCTGTACTTCAGCAACTTCGGCTATGGCGGCGATCCCAATGTCGTCAGCGTGCTGCGCATCAGCAAGAACAAATGGTATATGTTCGACGCGATGTTCCGGCACGACGAGAATTTCTGGGATTATTCGCCGCTCGCCAATCCCTTTAACCCTGCGGCACCTCCGGCAAATGCACCCGCAGGATTCAACCCAGTCGTCAACGCGCCTAACACTCTTCTCAACACGCAAATTGTGGGCATGTCTCCCCACTACTTCAACACTCGCCGCAACATGCAGAACTACGGCGTCACCATTCTCCCTGATTCCAAAATCCGCTTGCGCCTGGGCTATAACCACAACACCAATGTTGGCCCCTCTTTCTCCTCCATTCATGAAGGCACGGAGCAATTCTTGTTTCAGAATCTTTCCGCCACCATGACCCAGTATCGCCTCGGCGTGGACTTCCGTTTCCTGCCGCGCACCAACATCAGCTACGACCAGATTTGGAGCTATTACAAGACAGATCCCGGTACGATCGATCAGAACCAACAGTTCAACGTTGCAACAGGATTTCCTCCCGTGGATCTCGGAGTCTCCTGGAACGGCCCGCCGTGTAATCCGGCCTTCCAGCCCGGTGGCACTGTCACCGCCACCTGCAATGGGTTCTATAACTACGACTCTCACTGGCGCTCGCGGATGAATGCGCCGACAGAGCAGATCAGCCTCCAATCCAATTTTATTCCTTCGCTTCAGCTCTCCGGAAAATTCAGTTATACGGGCAGTGATTTCAACGTGTACGACTATCAGCAGGCCTTCGCAGGAAGAGTGTCGCGAAGTTCCCTCGCGGATTACGCGGAGTCTGGGCCGACGCAAGGACGGCATGTCGCGTCCTACGGAGACCTTGGCGCCACATGGCAGATTACCCACGACTTCAGCCTGGTGGATTCCTTCCACTACGGCAACTGGAACGAACCGGCGCAGTATGTATCGACACGATGTTCGCTCTTCTCCACCAGTTTGATAGTGCCGCCAAACGTCTTCGTGCCCACGGCAACGCTTCCTTCCACCTCTTGCGTCACACCACCCGGTCTGCCCGCCGGCACACCGACGCACGCCTCCGGTTCGGCTCCCGACATTCTGGTAAATGTCGACAGTAACTTCCTCAAGCAACAAATCATCACCAATCTGATTGAGGGCCAGGTACAAATTTCGCCACGGGCCGGCGCTTATTTCGGTTATAGGTACACCCATCGCGTAATCGCTGACGACTTCTTCAACGTACAGAACGCAATCTATTTTCCGAACAACGCCGCGCGCGGAAATTGTGCCTTGGTTGGCGGAATTTTGCCAGCCGGTTGCACGCAGAATACCGACGGATCGATTTCCTTCCAGACCCCCGATCCTACGTTCGAACCGGCAGAATCCACAGACATCAATTCCAACGCGGGTGTGTTGGGCTTGTGGCTTAAGCCTATTTCAAACTTGAGCGTCAATCTCGACGCGGATTTTGGCAGTGCGGACAACACGTTTACGCGACTAAGCTCGCGGAATTACCAGGAGTTTCGGGCACGGATACAATACCGGGCCGCGGCTTGGCTCAACCTCAGCGCCTACTATCGCGGTTCCGAAGGCCAAAACCCCGTCGCGAACGTGAATGGCTCACAGCACAATCGCAACGCCGGATTTTCTGCATCGTTCACCCCTTCGCAAAAACTCTCTGCGCAGCTTGGCTACAACTACAGCAACATTACTTCAGACATTTTCATCTGCTTCACCAGTAGCCAAGCCCAGCCTGGACTTCCAGCGTGTCCAGATCTCACCGGACTGCTGCAGCAGTTCTCCACCTACCGCAGTACGATCAACACTGGCTTTTTGGATGTACTTTGGACCCCGGTCCAGCGTTTGTCGTTCGAACTGGGAGCCAACTTATCGGGAGTGAGCGGAAGCGAGCTAAACCTTAATCCTCTGAGTCCAATCGCCACAGCGCCGGCTGGGCCGTTGAACTCGGATTGGTACCAGCCCTACGGCTCAGTGGCTTATCATTTTGCAAGACATTGGACCGGGCGTGCCCGCTGGGATTATTACGGATATCACGAAGACTCGAATGGCTCGTATCAGGATCTTTACGCGCCGCGGAATTTCCGCGGCAATCTGGTCACCCTGTCAGTGCGTTTCGCTTTTTGAAGCAACCAAGCCTGGTCCCTTATTTGTTCTACCCGGCGTGGTCCGTGCGCGCGGCAAGCAGCTTTGCCGCGTTGGCATGATAGACCTGTTTGAGAGTCTCACCGCTGAGCCCGAATCCATTCAGACTCCAGTGATAGTCAAACTGCTCGATTTCGTAGAAGTGCTCGTCCAGTGATTCAAGGATTCTGAACGTGACGCGGTACATCGGCTTCTCAAAACCCATATCGGTTCCATAGACAAGTCGTTCCGCATACTTTTCATAAAACTTCGAAGCAAACCGCGGGATGGGCGCCGTCTCGGCGTAACGGGCAGAAATGTCAGCATACAGATTAGGATTGCGTTCGAACATCTCGCCCAGTCGCGCCAAATCGTAGTCCAGGTTGGCGAAGTGGCACGCGATGAACGTCGTCCTTCGGTGCCTCGCGAGTGTGCGGTCAAAAATGTCGATCATGCCGGACAGGCTCACGATGTTCGGCTTATTGTCCAGTCGCCACTGGTAGGCGTTCATGAGGCCGTCGTTCGTCTTGTCCATCTTCTGGTACATCCAGATGGGGTCGGCAACATGCAGGCTGATCGGCATGCCAAGTTCGGCGCATCTCTCCCAAAGCGCATCCATGCGTTTGTCGTCGGGGTGCATTCCCGGTGCTTTGGATTTGCCTGAGACTAGTCCGTCTCCCTTATCATGGATTTCCCCCACGCCGCGCGCACCCATTTGCTGGCAGCGTTCCAATTCCTTGACGGTGGCAGGGCCGAAGCCCGGCTTGTTGTAGCCAGATAGATCGAAGCCACACCACATCTCAAAGCGATCCGGATACTTCGAATACTTACGGTAGATCTCATCAAACTCTTTGCCGGTGGCCATGGTAAGGATGACAGTTTTCTCAACGCCAACCTCATCCATGTTCGTAATCCATTCCTTAATCTGTTGCGCTGTCTTGGCGTACGGATGAGAGTGCATGTCGATGATCGGGTATTTGGCCTTGTCGATCTCCGTGACGGGAATTTTATAGATCGATTTCGGACGGTAATCCTTGAGGAGAATTGTTTCTGGTGAATGCAGCGCCTTCGCTTGGGAAGCTGCTCCGGGATGCCCAGGATTCGTGTCTTGCATCGGGAGCGGACTTAACTCCGCTGCAGCTGGAAACCAGGCAGCCAGCCCAACCAGGTTTGCCCATTTCAGAAATAATCTTCGATTCACTTCATTTTTCGTTCGCATATTGTCGGACCCACGCCTCCAGTAACGCTTCGAGCTGCCTAGTCACTTCTGCAAACCATGATCGCCGTGATGCGCACTTGCTTCCAACGCTGTCGGTAGAGAAACCTTTTCCGGCGATCTGGCCACCAAGTTTGCTTCAGCAAGAATTCCTTTTCAATTTCCTTGCGCCGGAGGGGTTGCGCTTTTTGCCGCCGCTTTCACGTTTAGATTCCGCATGAGTCGGAGTAGTGAATTAGGGTGTAGCCCCAGCGCTTTTGCCGCTTCCAGATAACTGCCTCCTGCTTCTTGCAGCGCTTTCTGAATCAGCTGCTTCTTCACTTCTTTAAGTGCACCGTGATAAGTTGCTGACCCACTCGCCGTCGCCCCTGCTTCGACAATTCCTTCCGGCAAGTCATCCATACCGATCATCTCAGACGACCCCAGGACCAGAGCCCGTTCAATCGCGTTTTCCAGTTCGCGGACATTTCCTGGCCAGTCGTAATTCCTCAAACATTCCACCGCGTCCGCGGAAATCCCTGCCGCACGGACTTTACATTTCTGACTGGCTTTTTCCATGAAATGCGCGGCGAGCTGGGCGATGTCCTCCCGACGCTCGCGCAATGGGGGCATCTTCACGCTAACTACGTTCAACCTGTAATACAGGTCCTTGCGAAATTCTCCCGCGTCAACGGCCTTGGACAGGTTCTTGTTTGTTGCCGCCAGCAGCCGCACATCAAGTGCAATGGTGCGCGTACCACCCACGCGTTCGAATTCGCGCTCCTGCAATACTCGCAGCAGTTTCGCTTGCAGTCCCGGCGCAAGTTCGCTGATCTCATCCAGAAACAGCGTCCCACCCTCAGCCACTTCGATTTTTCCTTTTTTCTGGGTTACCGCTCCGGTAAACGCGCCTTTCTCGTGCCCAAACAACTCGCTTTCCAGCAGGCTTTCGGTAATTGCGGCGCAATTGATCGCCACGAAGGGTCGCTCCGCTCGTTCACTATTTCGGTGAATCGCTCGTGCCACAAGCTCCTTGCCGGTTCCACTCTCTCCTTCGATGAGCACGGTTGAATCACTTGGCGCTACTCTTCTGATGAATTCGAAAACTTCGCGAATCCTTGGGCCACTCCCCACCATGTCGTGCTTCAGGCTGATTTCCGCTTTCAGCGTCTGGTTTTCCTGCGTCAATGCCTCCCAGTGATTGAGGTTTTCCAAGGCAAGGGCCGCGATGTGCGCCACCGCCTGCAACACCTGCAGATGATTGCGGTCAAACTGGACTTTCGGTGTCTTGCTGTCCAGGTAGATCACTCCCAGAACTCTTTCGCCTACAACCATAGGTACGCAGAGCAGCGAGCGCACCTGATGCTCGTGCAGCATGGCAGCATCTTGCAAGGTTTTATCCTGTCGCATATCCCTCACTACCAGGCCTCCACGTTCCTGCAAAACTCGCTGCAGCACCGCTTGGCTCACCGGCACGGCGTGCTCAGGCCCCAGGACGCGGTCCCATGCTGTCGTCGAACTCATTTCTCCCTGTGCGTCAAAAAACAAAACACTCCCTCGCTCGGCAGGAACCACATCAAATACAAATCCCAGCAGTTGCCACTGCAGCGATTCTCGATCGCGAATGGTTCCAATCGCCGTCGCAATTTTTAACAGAGCATTTAGATAGGCCGTCAGGCGCGCCGCCCCGGGAGTACCGATCTCATTCACTTTTTCGTCCCGCAGCGGGAACAACACATCTTCCCGGGGCAAGAAAAGTGTTGCTCCGTCAATCGTTAAAGTGTCATCAAAAAGAACAGGACTCGCTTGCGCCCCTTCTTTGTCCTCCAGCAGAACTACGAACAGTGAAGAACCCACCGTGAGCTGGTCTCCATGTTCCAACTGCCGTTCCATCACTGGCACGCTGTTTACACGCGTGCCATTGCGGCTTCCCAGGTCGCGCACTCGCACATCCGCACCTTTGCGTACCAGCACACAGTGCCGTCGCGAGAGGGAGGCATCCGCCAGATAGATTTGATTTGCTGGATCGCGTCCAAGCGACACCTCGCCTTCCGGCAAGGCAAAGACAAAGCCTTGGAAATGACCAGCAATCGCCACAATGCGCGCTTCCATGGTCCGTTTACCTGCAATTCACCTTATCATTCTAATTCTCGCCGGAAAACAGTTGCCATTAACCAGCGGGCGGGGGCCACTAACCGTTCGGTTAGCGTGCCAGCGTAATTTCTTGCTTCGCCTTTCATCGGGATTCTCTGGCCTTCTGTCCAATTCCCATGGAATCTGCAACTTCACTTTCCCGGGCTGGAATTCGCTATCGCCCTCGACTCTGGCATTTCGACTGCATTATCTATCCGCGTCGGTGGTTGAGAAAGGCAAACACAATGTTAGACAAGCAGAAAAAGGGGCTTTCAGCAGTTGTAAATAGCATTCAAACACCCCCCTTTCGCCTTTCTCTACTTCCGGCACAAAGGAGATTTTATGAAAAACCTACGCTCTATTCTTTTTTCTTTGACTGTGCTCCTGATGGCAACGGCCGCTCAGGCTCAACAGACCAATGTTAAGGCTACTGTCCCCTTCGACTTTGTCGTCGGCAATCAGGCGTACCCTGCAGGCGATTACAGTGTCAAATCCCTTTCCCAGAATGGTATCCCCATTCTCATCAGCAACGACCAGGATTCCTCGAAGGGCATCACGCTTTCCAACAGCTGCACTTCGGTGAGAGCTTCCGGCACGACCAAGCTTGTCTTCCATCGGTTGGGCGACCGCTATTTCCTGTACCAGATCTGGACTCAAGGAAATCCTGCTGGACGCGAGTTTCCGATGGGCAGGACGGAAGTCCAACTTACGCAATTACACCCGAATACGGAACTCGTGATTGTCGCCGCCAACATCACCCGCTAAGTCGATCGAACCCGCCCACGTAGTTCGCATCGAAAGAGGGAACGTGAAAACGTTCCCTCTTTTTTTTATCGCAGCTCCCGATTCCCGGTCCCGCTGCCTAGACCGGGCGGCGGGCTCTACTCCGCGCGACCCTAACTGAAAAACTTTGCTACTCGCAGCGCAGCGACACCATGGGATCAATTCGCGTGGCGCGTCGCGCTGGAATGTAACTCGCGAGCAGCGCGATCAACAAGAGCAGCAATGAAATCCCACCAAACGTAATTGGGTCGGTCGCTTCCACGCCAAATAGCAGGCTTCGCATCAGCCGGGTAAGCAGAAAAGCTGCTGCCAAACCAATCATCACTCCGGAAAAAGCGAGCGCCATCCCCCGCCGGAGAACCAGACTCAGGACGTTGCGTTGCGAAGCGCCCAGAGCCATGCGAATCCCAATTTCTCGAGTTCCTTGAGTGACCAGGTACGCCATCACGCCGTAGATGCCAATCGTTGCCAGAACCAGCGCGACTCCCGCGAAGCCCCCCAGCAGCAGCATCAAGAAACGCCGGCGGGCCAGCGATTCGTCCACACGCTGTCCCATTGTTCGAACATAGTACATCGGAAGATCCGGATCGACATTTCGCAACTCATTCTTGACGGACGTCACCATAGCAGATGGTTCCATGGACCCGCGAACCGCTACCGTCATTGCTCGCGTGGGGAATTGCGTGTGCGGCAGGTAGAATGCGATTCGCGGGTTAGAGTCCAGGGAGTCTTGCTTCACGCGTCCGACCACCCCAACCACCGTCTGCCACGGCTCCTTCGACGGAAGCTCCACAATATGAATCCGCTTCCCGATGGGATCCTGTCCTGGCCACAATTCGTCGGCCATGTACTCGTCAACGATGACCACGATTGGCTTCGTCGCATCGTCCTGCTCGTCGAAGAATCGGCCACGCCGCAGCGGAATTCCCATCGCTTCAAAATAGTGCCCCCCAACTAGCCGTTCGTCCGCATTTAGAAATTTCTCCCCGGGAAGCGGTGTTCGTCCTTCGACCGTGATCGGCGTCCACGCAAACGCCTGGCTCAAGGGAAGCGACGTGACTCCGCCCGCTGCGTTCGCTCCTGGCAAATGCTCCAGCCGTTCCCAAAGCTCCCGATACGTATTCAAGATCGTCTGTTTGTCGTTGTATTTCCGACCGGTCATCGTCAGGTCGAACGTCAGTACGCCGCGTGGGTTGAATCCCGGCTGCACATCTTGCAGCCGGGCGAAACTTCGGATCAGCAGCCCTGCACCGATCAATAGGACCACGGAGAGCGCCAGCTCCGAAACAACCAGCAGCCCCCGGACATTATTGCCGCGACCCCATACCGCCCTCGTTCCCGCGGAGCCGCGGCTCGAGTCTCTTAGCGTCGAACTTAAGTCCAGCCTTGAAATCCGCAACGCCGGCGAAAGGCCGAAGAGAATTCCGGAAAGAAGCGAGAGCAGCAGTGCAAACAGCAGCACGCGCCCATCAATCCCCACGCCCTGCAGCCGTGGGATGCTCCTCGTTCCCAGTATGTGAATCCACTTTACGCTGAGAAGGCAGATCAGCATGCCCAGCACTCCACCACACAGCGAAAGCAGCACGCTCTCCGTCAATAATTGACGAACGATGTGCCATCGGCTTGCCCCCAATGCGCTCCGCACCGCAATTTCTTGTCGGCGCGCCACGGCCCTCGATAACAAGAGATTGGCCACGTTGGCACAAGCGATCAGTAGCACGAAACCAACGGACCCAAGCAGCACAACCAGAGAGCGGCGCACGTTGCCAACAACCTGTTCGAGAAGCGGCACGATACTGAACGTCAGCCCGCCATTTGGCGGATAGTTGTCGGGGAAGTCGCGACGCAGCCGCGCCGTGATGGTATCCATCTCCGCCTGGGCTTGCGCCTGCGAAACTGTTGGCTTCAGCTTTCCGATGATGTTGTAATCTTCGTTGGTCCGCACTTGCGAAGCAGCCGGCGCAAGCGGCAACGGTAGAAAAATCTCCGCCTGCTCCGTTCCATCGAGCAAGGGGAGAACTTCCCGCGGCAAGGAAAAGCCACGCGGCAGGATGCCAACTATTTCGTAAGTTTGTCCATTAATGACGATGGACTTCCCGATCATCCGCAGATCGCGGCCGAATCGCCGCGCCCACATGCCGTCCGTCAGCACCGCCACTGCCGGTCCTCCCGGAGCGTCTTCCTCCGGTGTCAACAAACGGCCGAGAGCCGGCTGAGCACCGAGCATGGGGAGAAGATTCGATGAGGCACGGATGACGCCCACTCGCTCCGGGTCACCCTGCCCCGTCAAGTTGTAGTTGCCGCCAATCGCGATCGCGATCTGCTCAAATCCATGGTGCCTCGTCTTGATGTCGTTATACTGCGCCGTTGAAAACCAATCCTCACTGATGTTCAAGCCGGGTGAACGATTCCACAAAATTACCAATCGCTCCGCGCCTTCATACGGCAAAGGACGGAACAGCAGGGCGTTCGCAACACTGAAGAGGGAAGTATTCGCGCCAATTCCAATCGCCAACGACAATACCGCGGCCAGCGCGAACCCAGGATTCTTCGCGAAAGAGCGAAGCGCGAAGCGAATGTCCCGCATCAGCCTGTTCATCGAAGCCGCCATCCTAGCACAGCAATCTATCTGCTAGAGTCATTGGACGTCTCGCGCGACGGAACGGCTGATCTCTTCGTCCGTCGGTCTCTTTTGCCGTAAGCGCTCCGGGCATCCTGACGACTGTCGACAGAGCTCCCCTCCAGACAACAAATCCCAATTCCCGATCAACGCGCAAGCCGGACAACTAGGACCCAGTACCCAGGCTCGAAAGAACTACGCTCACAATCACCGAAGAACTGAAAACAAAGGGCTTGGTGCTCGGGGTGTGCTCCTTTGCTGGACTGGGCTTTCATGAAGTTTCGCGGGCCAAAGGCCCTAAATGACAATTTATCGGTAAACCGACTTGAACGAAGACTTATCGGGACTAACGTGGCAAGTCTCAGACAGACAGCAACATCCCTTCGTCTTGGCTTTCCCCACAACAGGTTCGAACTGTCGGATACCCCACAGACAATATTCCTTCTTCGCAATTAGATTAGGTTTGCGGACTCACCTCGCTGCGATGGTCAAAGAACTCAAAAAGGTAAAGGTGCGCGTTTTCGATGCGCAAGCTTTTCTCGACTCGGCCGGCGTGGCGAGAAAAGTTAAAGACTTTAAGAAGGCGGGGCTCGTCTACTCTCAAGGTGATCCCGCTGACAGCGTAATGTACTTACAAAAAGGCAGAGTGAAGCTCACCGTGGTTAGTGAAGGCGGCAAAGAAGCGGTCGTCGCCATTCTAGGACCAGGCGACTTCTTTGGTGAAGGCTGTCTGGCAGGCCAGTCCGTTCGCATGGGGACGGCCGCCGCGATCACGCCAAGCAGTGTGCTTGTCATCGAGAAGAGTGAAATGTTCAAGGTGCTTCACGAGCAGCATGGGCTTTCTGACCGGTTCATCAGTTTCATGCTGGCACGGAACATTCGAATCGAGGAAGCCTTGGTCGATCAGCTATTCAACTCGAGCGAGAAGCGGCTCGCCCGCACTCTTCTGTTGCTTGCCCGCTACGGCAATGAGGATAAGCCCCATGGAGTACTCCCCAATGTATCGCAAGAAACGCTGGCGGAGATGATCGGCACAACGCGCCCTCGGGTCAATTTCTTTATGAACAAATTCAGGAAGCTCGGTTTCATCAAGTACAACGGCGGACTTCAGATTAACACTTCTCTCTTGAGCGTCGTGCTGCACGAATAAGACAACGCTGTACCGAGATATGGGATCGAGCTGCATCCCAGAGAAGTGTTTTATGTGATCGCGCCCGATAACGCGGTATTCGACACGGGCAAGAATTGCTATCTCAAGCCGAGGTCATCCTCGAACTGTTGAATGACTTCGTAGCACTCACAAGCGGATTTTTCGAGTTTCCTGCGATTTAATACTTTTACTTCGCCTCGCACGTAGTCGATGATTCCTTTTTTTTGCATAACTGACGCTGCTAAGCTCACCGTGGATCGGTCAGTACCCATCATCGTCGCAATGAAATCATGTGTGATCGGAAGCACGCCGGAATCCACCCTGTCCTGAGTCATGAGGAGCCACCTTGAGAGGCGCTGCTGTATATCGTGCAGGCGATTGCACGCCGCGGTCTGCGCGACCTGCATCCCTTGAAGTCCCGCATGCCTGTTCAATATCGTCTGTAATTGCGGGGCCGACCGCAGAATACGTTCCAGGGCATTGGCCATCATTCGGAAGCCATCACCGGCGATTTGGATGATTTCGCGCACTGAACTTCTGCTCAAGCCGGCTGCCAATCCTGCACCAACATAACCCTCGTTCCCCACTACTCCCACTTCGACGGTTCGACCGTCTTTGGTCACTACGACTTGAGAAACCATTCCTCGGTTCGGGAAATAGACGAACTCGATCCTTTGTGTCGGCTCATGAAGGCTGAGATGATGCGGCAAGTTGATATACGTTAAGTCAGGACGCATCAACTCGTATTCACTATCGGGCGTTGCCAACAGTACTTTGTTGCTTACCTGTTTTCCCTCCGCGTTGGTCCGTTGGCCTGCCGGTGCGTCTCGAAAATTTTTTGGGCTCATAGCATTCCTGCAAGAGCAGCATACTGCTTTGCATCCATTGGTTGAAACTTCACGGGCTCTCCGATTCCTAGTCAATTCAATCAGAAGCGGGCCTGGCTATCTGTGCAAAACCGGACACTGAAAATCTGAACGAGGCGGGCCATGCTGCAGATCCACGCACATATGGCACGCAATAAGCCTTCTGCCGCTAACGCGGTTACCGGGTGCGCCGTGAAAGGTGGTGGTCCATAGCGGGAGATAAACCCGCCCGGGAACTGGTTCGCTCCACCCGGTAGCAATCAGAGCAGCAGTGGAGGCAACGAAACTGCTGAAGCCTCTGGTGCAGAGAGCCGCGAAGGCGACTTGGCGAGCGTGCAGGCCGTAACGTGATTGAACGCTGAGCAGGCCCCGAAAACAGTGATGCAGGAGCCGACCCGCCCCGGTTTCGGGGAAGGCCGAAGCGAATGGAATCGTACGAGCGAACAAGTTCCATCCGACCTGCCGGGGTATTAGCGACGGCATGCAAGCAAAGTGGACCATGCGCAACACGGGAAGTCCCAGCGGTGATCGCAGTATGGATCAACTGGCAAAGACGAGGGTGTGTAAACTGCCGGAAGAGAAATTCGACTTTCTGGGTTATACGTTTGGTCGATGCTATTCGCCGAAGACAGGGCGCACATATTTGGGTTCGGCTCCCTCGAAGAAGCGGGTGATCCGCATCTGCGAGGCGATTAGCGAAATGACCGGACGAGATCAAACTCTGCTGGATCAGGAGATAGTGGTAGCGAAGCTCAACCGCACGCTGCGTCAATGGTTGTGTGCCAAGCACAAAGTGATATCGGGGACCGAACGATTTTCGGAAACATTCCTGCACGATATGCTTGGTCTCGTCCGCCTTACGCAGCGGACGCGCAATCTCCCGTGGGCGATATCGTGACACTTTCTCCGAGAGCCGGATGCGGACAAACCGCACGTCCGGTTCGATGAGCGGGGTGTGAAAACGGAAGCATGGTCTGGCTATTGAGGCACCGACACACGAAAGAGTCGGCAACAGATAGGCTGAACCTAAACCACCGCGTCACACCTCGACTCCACAGATCTCTCCGAGTAGAGGAGAACCTGGCGTGCTGTAGGTCTTCCTTGGCTGTATCCGCCGTTTCCAGCTTCGTGCCCGTTTAGGTCGACCGTGACAACACCGACGCTCTCCCCCTCACAGACCCCACCGTGCAGATTTCCACGCAGCGGGTTCCTCAGGTGCCACTCCCCGCACAGTTCCAGGAACGTGTGATCCAAGGCAGCAACAAGGGGTGGTGACGGAGGAATTCGTTATACTGCTCCCACGTCAGTTCCTTCCCGCGAGTTCGGCGACTGAGCCACTTCCTCCAGATTTTGCAGACTGCCCTATAGAACTGCCAGAGGCTTCTAGAGTTCGTCGGACGTCCGTAATACTGGTAGTGGCCTCGGAGCTTGGCATTGAGGGTCTGCTGCTGTTGGTCCATGGCGGTGCTCCCGGCACCATTCGGCTATTCCCGTCAGGCCAGCTGCTCTGGGTTGCTACCGAACATCCGCCGCTCGAACCGTGGTTTCGACCTCGCCGCTCCGGCCGTTCCAATCTTATCTCGGAGTGACTTTCATTAGGTTTCGGGGGCCGAAGGCCCTAAATGACAGTCTACTCGGGTCGGGGAGCCGACATTGTTATGCAATCATAGATGGGTACTGGGCCGAAACATGCACGGTTTGACGACTTGAGGAGGACTTGGCGACTAGTCTGCGGTACCTGGCATATAATTTTTGAATCGGGGCAGTGATGCCGAATGCAAAATAGCTTTGGAGATGTAACCAATGATTGAATCTCCTGATCTTCGGATGACGAGAATTCCACTCCACCACGGAGCCGGCTATATGCCCGCACTCGGCTTTGGCACATTAATTCCTGACGCAGGCGTGACTATAACTGCGACCAGAGACGCGCTGGAAGCCGGATTTCGACACTTCGATTGCGCGGAACGATACGGGAACGAGCGCGAGGTAGGCAGGGCATTGCAGGCGGGACTAGCCAGTGGAGGGATTGGGCGCGAAGACATTTTTGTTACCACAAAGCTGTGGAACTCCAATCACCGGCCCGAGCGCGTCAAACCCGCTTTCGAGGCGAGTCTGGACAGACTCGGGCTCAAGTATCTGGATCTCTATCTCATTCACACTCCATTTGCATTTCAACCCGGGGACGAGCAGGACCCGCGGGATCAAAACGGCAATGTCATTTACGACCACGACGTAACTTTGCTCGACACCTGGAAAGCGATGGAAAGTCTCGTGGATCGTGGCAAGTGCCGGGCCATCGGACTTTCAGACATCACTCTAGACAAACTGAAGCCCATCTATGAATCCGCGAGAATCAAGCCAGCCGTGGTGCAAGTAGAAGCACATCCGTATCTGCCAGAAACGGAGCTACTGGAATTCTGCAAGGAGAGGGGCGTTGTGCTACTGGCTTTTGCACCATTAGGTCACGGAATCAGGACGGGGCCGCTCGAAGATCCAGTCATTTCGGCTATCGCCACTCGAGTTGGAAAGACGCCGGCACAGGTGCTGCTGGCTTGGGCGGTGCAGCGCGGCACGGCTTTGCTTACTACGCCCAGGACTGCGGCCCGCGCGAGTGAGAATTTCGATATTTCTACGCTTCCGGAAGACGCGCTTGACGAAATCAATCGAATTCAGACCAGAGAAAGGCTGAATGAGGTGGTGAACACCGGCATCCCGGGTTTCATTCCGCGAGATAGACGAACATGAAAATGAAACCGCAGCTAGTCGTACTTGTGTTCTCCGGAGGCTGAACGTTCAATCCTAGCCGTAAGCTGGCCGGGCGCTTGCGTGAAGCAATCAGCGGGAGGTCCACCCGCCGTCGATGAGGATTGTTTCGCCGGTGATGAGCGAGGCAGAGGGCGAGGCCAGAAACACAATGGCGCCTGCGACTTCCATGGGCTCGCCGACACGGTGCAGCGCGGCGATGCGTTCTATGGTGTCAGCGCGAAACGCGGGGTCTGCGAGTGCGCTCTCTGTTCCGGGCGTGTGGATGAATGTGGGAGCAACCGCGTTCACGGTGATGCCGTGCTTGCCCCACTCGACGGCCAGGCATTTGGTCAGATGGGCGATGGCCGCCTTGGTCATGCAATAAATGGATTCCGTCGGCAACGCGACAAAGCCTGCTTGGGAGCTCATGTTGATGATCGTGCCGCTCTTCTGCTGAATCATCAGCCGGCCTGCGGCCTGACTAGCGAAAAATGTGCCTTTCAAGTTGATGGCCAACGTTTCGTCGAAGTCTTCCTCGCGAACGCTTTCTGCGGGATTCTCGGGCGCGATACCAGCATTGTTCACGAGGATGTCGATGCGGCCGAACTCTTTGGCAGTAGCGCCAACGGCGGCGAAAATCTGGTGCTTATCGCGCATGTCCATTTGGAGCGGCAGTGCTTTTCTTCCCATTGCGCGAATCTCTGCGGCCAGACCGGAGTCTGCGTTCACGCTGCGCAGGCCCAGGGCTATATCCGCGCCCGCGTGCGCCAGGGCGAGAGAAATGGCGCGGCCCAAACCACGAGCCGCTCCGGTGACCAATGCGACTCGCCCAGTTAATCCAAAGTGGGGATATTCCATACTTTTACCTCCATCAGGCTGATGTCTTCACTGACGCGGATCTAGCACTGAGTCTGTTGGCTTGGCAGAGGAGCAGTAGAACTCATCAACTCCTGATGATCACTGAAATTCAGGTTTTTGATTTTTGGGGGCTGGCTTGGCGTGTTCCTTACGGACTTCTTCTTTGTCCTTTTCGGTGGGTGGGTAGCTCTCGAAACCTTTGGCGATCTCCTTCTCAATTTTTTCCGGAGCTTTGTCGACATTGAGGATTTTCTCCTGCAGGAAGAGACGCCAGGCGAGGTCGCGGCGCTTCGCGTCGATGAGGTCGATCATGAGGGAGCCTTCACGAGTGGTGGACGTGAACCAGAGCGTGTACTGCAATGACCACCAATCGGCGGTGAACTTATCGTAGCCGCCCCAATTGTCGTCGCCCGCATAGTTGACCTGCGAATTGCTCTCGGCCAGATAACGGACCACCAGGTCGGGATTCTGGTCGCGGCGGACTTCCTTGAGACCGCGCTGCGTTAGTCCGCGGGAGACAGAGTCGTGAATGGTGTCGCGCAGTTGATTGGGATTAACCTGCATCATGGCTAGATGTTCGACTCCACCGATGAACGCGAAGGTCTTGTACTTAGTGAAGTCGAAGTTGGGATTGAGATCGACATTAGTTTTGGCGCGAGTGGGCGCGGGCAGGAATGTCAACGTCACGATGAGCAGGGCGGCTTTGATTAAATTGCGGACCTGGATAGGCATGATTCCTCCGATGTAAGACCATGATATGCGATTTTGCGAGGCACTGCTGCTTCCACGCTCGCCGCACAGCTTAGTACCGGAGCCCGCATTTCCGGTAAGACCTCATGCGCCTTTGGGCGCACCACTATGAATGAAAATAGAGTTCAGCGGACTTGTCTGTGGAGACGGTCAGTCTGTGGTACAAGCAACGCATATCCTCGAGCAATGCATCCAAGAAAAACTAAAGCCGTATGCGGTGCAGCTCGCTTTGTTACAGGAAATACTAGGCGTAGATGAAACGCTGGCCGCGGCAATCATCGCCGAACTGGGCGTAGACATGGGCGTGTTCGAGAATGTTTCACAGCTGTCCTCTTGGGCGGGACTTTGTCCGGGGAACAATGAAATCGGCCGGCAAGCGCAAGAGCAGTCGCATCCCCAAGGGCAATGTGTACGCAACGAGCTTGGAGATCTCTACCTGGACAAGCTCAACAAGCACCACCTCACGCGAAACCTACTGACTCCCGCATAATATAAAGTCATTCTGGCCACAAAGAAGATTGCTTCCAGAAGGCGGTGATCAGGCGCGGACGGCGGCGCATGCGACGTAGCGTTCGTCGGGCGGCCTCGTTCAGTTGCCAGTAGTCCTTGGGGCAGACATTGGGTAACTCGTGCTGCTTCCAGTAACCCCAGATGTACTCGACCGGGTTTAGTTCCGGAGCGTAGGGCGGAAGATAAGCAGTGGAAATCCAGCCCTGCAAACTGGCAATGTAATCCTGCACCAGCCGGCTGCGATGTCCAGGCAGACGATCCCACACGATCAGTAACGGCTGGTCCAGGTGACGCACCAAGGCCTTAAGAAAGTCTACGACCTGTTCCTTCTTGATGGTCCCGGCATAGATACGAAAATAAAAGTTCAGCAGGGTGAGCGCGGCAGCCACCGACAAACTCTTCCAATTAAAGTTGTATTGCAGGATGGGGGTCTGTCCGCGAGGGGCCCAAGTGCGGCAACGATGCGGTCGCTGACTCAGTCCGCTTTCGTCGATGAACACGAGGATACGCCTCTCCCGGCGCGCTTTTTTTTTAGCGCTGGCCATACGTTCTTTTTCCAATTGAGGATCTGCTCTTCATTGCGTTCTCGTGCTCGCCCCTCCGGGCGCTGCGGACTCCAGCCCAGACCAATCAAAACCTTCCAGACATGGCCCTCGTGATAGCAAACGTCAAACTCCTGCTCGACTATCGCACCCAAGGCAAGTCCGCGCTCCGGAAGGCGGGACGCGCTGGCAACTGGAGACCAGCAAGGTCACGGTGGGCCTGTGGCGACGACGCTTCCTGGCACAGGGGGTGTCAGGACTCTACGAGGAGTTACGCCCAGGTCGCCCCCGCCCGATTAGCGACGAGCGAGTTGCTCAATTGATTCGCAAGACGTTGAAGTCGAAACCCCAAGGCGCAACGCACTGGAGTATCCGCCAGCTTGCCGACGAGACGGGAGTATCGAAATCGACCGTGCACCGCATCTGGCAGGCGTTTGGCTTGCAGCCGCATCGACAAAAACATTTCAAGCTTTCGAACGATCCATTTTTTGTAGAAAAAGTACGGGATATTGTAGGGCTGTATTTGAATCCCCCTGAAAATGCTGTGGTTCTGTGCGTCGATGAGAAGAGCGGAATTCAAGCGTTGGAACGCACCCAGCCGATGTTGCCGCTGGGATTGGGTTATGTGGAAGGAGTGACTCACGATTATCGGCGTCACGGAACCACCACACTGTTTGCCGCCCTGGACACGGCCAACGGCAAAGTGCTCACGAAATGTCGACCGCGCCACCGGCATCAGGAGTATCTGAGCTTTCTCCGGGAGATTGAGAAGAACGTGCCGAAGAACTTGGAAGTGCACATCATCGTGGATAATTACGCCACACACAAGCATCTGCGAGTTAGACGCTGGTTCGCCACCCGGCCACGGTTCCACGTACACTTCACTCCAACCTATGCCTCCTGGCTCAATCAGGTGGAAATCTGGTTCAATCGCATCACGCAACAAGCTCTTCGTCGGGGAACGTTTAGCAGCGTGAAGGAACTGGTCAAGAAAATCGATCACTACGTCAAGAATTCCAACCGCCATGCGCAGCCTTTCGTCTGGACCGCCACAGCGGATTCGATCTTCGCCAAAGTCGAACGACTATGTGAACGTATTTACGGGACAGCACACTAGTACGAACTTGTCCGGTTTCGGCATGTTGAAATATACTCTGCAAAGGATGAATGAACCCCACTCACGTCATACCGGTCGACGTTGTCATTCATGATTCAAGATGTACTGTGCCATGCGAAGAGCCAAGTCATCAAATTGCGCTTGCGTCTCTTTGCTCAGTTCTGTTCCGCGCTCACATAGGCTGAGCCACTCGAGATGAAACTCGAACACTTCTATTCTGTCTGCTAATTGGACCTGATTGCTGTTTGAGACCATCCGGCAACATGTCGCCAATGCGGCGATAACCGAGGCATTAGGAGCCACGTTTCCTCCTGTGCACCTTCGATTTGGCTGTGTTATATCAACACGAGTTCTGCACTAGAAGGACGATACAAAGAAGGATTGCCGTATCGTGAACTGTTATTTTTGCCAGTAGACGAGACTCTCTACGCGATTATATAAAGCTTGCTTCGCTAAAACGGTACACATCTATATGTTCCGAGTTACCGGTGTTGGACAAGTCAACTAAAGTAATCTTGACGGGGACAAAACTACTGGTTAGCGTCATAAAGCCTGCCGCCCAAAGACGGAAATGTGAGGGGTTCACATGAAAGTTCCGCGCTTTGACATCTTTTCCGGCACCGACAATAACGCTCAATGGATCGAAGTAGTGGAGGGGTTGGACGCTGCATCCAGCCGAATGGAGTTCTATGCCGCAAAATGTCCCGGTAAATACTTCGTATTCAGTTGCTCGGAGCACATTATAGCCGACACTATCGATACGTCGCAGCCAGGAAGGGCGACGATAGAGAACGTGAAACGCGGGTGGGGAATATCTGCTGTTGCATAGTAGCCGAGCCCCGTTAACAGTCGTTCCTACCAAGGGCGGCTCGGGCAGACGGGTTTTGACGTGCCTGGTAAGTGCCGGAGAAGTCCTATATAAGGGAATGTCAAGAGAAGAATCTTCCCCTTGGGCCGGTGCCGATACTTTTTTTGTCTCGGCATTCAGTCCACTGGTTGACGTGCACTCTCGATCCGAGAGCTTGAGAAAGGGGATGCCCCGCAAAGAGCCTGAAATCTTGAGCTATCCGCCAGGTTCGATTCCGATTCGGTCATTTACGGCTTCGCGGAGTCGTTGCTTGCAACCCAAGTATTTCTCTGTCGTCTGTACGGAGACATGGCCTAGGAGAAATTGAATTTGTTCTAATTCACCGCCCGATTCGTGACAAAACCTGGCGCATGACCTCCTCAGATCATGTGGGGCCACCTTAGAGATTCCGAGCCGTCCGGCATATTCCTTCACGATGTGCCAAACTACCTTTTCCGTCATCTCCGAACCCCAAACCGTGCTAACGTCTCCTTCACCCAATCCGGCATCGGCACAGTCCGAATATGGGTACCCTTTCCGATCAGGTCCACAATGGCCCAGTGATCCTCTCGCCTTTGGAGGTGGTCAAACATCAAAGTAATCAGCTCGCTGCGACGCAATCCGCAACCCAGCGGTATAGCCAGGTTGGCGCGGTCCCTCTTGCCCTTGAGAGTGTGCGCATTGGGGAGTTGCCAGAGCGCATGCGCTTCCTCTGCCGTGAGCCAATTCCCAAGCCTCATTCCCAACTTTTTTGCCCCTTTCACGCGTCGGATGCCGGCGGCAAGCTCCGGGCTCAACAGCCCCGTGTCGGCGGCTTCATACGCTAGTCGGCGAACTGCGGCCAACCGAACGTTAATGGTGCCAGGTGCCAGAAATTTGCCCTCAAGGTGAATCCGGTAACGCAGGACCACTGTTTTGTTAAAGGAAGTCGGGGCTCGGAGCAATACCAGCAAACGAAATCGTCAATGGATCGCCGATAGCTTCGCTGTGATTCTGGGGATCGCAGACTGACGAGTACCGCTGACTTAGCGTGCTCTAAGTCGGGGAGCCCGAGCTTAGCTCTTGGTCGCTTTGACCCTTTCAACCTACTGACTGTCCAAACCAACAAGATTATCTACGACCCAAGAACCCATCTGCTCAACGCGACCGGAAATGTTCATTGGCAAAATGCAAATGATTCATCAACAGGTGAGAGCGTCCGATTCAAATTGGATGGATTGAGGCCAAGCATTCTTGCCGACCCAAACTAACCCCCGATTAGTTGTGCGGGCTCAGACGCTTGGTTCAACATCATGTACCATTGAACCCGAAAAAAGGAAAAGCGAGCGATGATGAAAACGGATTTGCTGCGATTCAACGGCGCTGTCGAGCGAGACCCCGCCATCGATGCGTGGATGAAAGACCATGCAGGTGAGTTGGGAGCCATCGCGCATCAGTGGTTTGAGGTGATGCGAAAATGCGGGGACGAAGTTCGGGAGCTTTTGCATGACGGCTGCCCGGTCGCTTGTTTGGGAGATGCGCCCTTCGGTTACGTCAATGTATTCACTTCGCACGTAAACGTGGGATTCTTTCACGGGGCAGCCCTGCTGGATCCGGCTCACCTGTTGCAAGGCTCCGGCAAGTTCATGCGCCATGCGAAGTTGATGCCGGGAACGGTCACAAACGCCGCTGCGCTAACCACCCTCATTGACGCAGCGTACTCCGACATTAAGGCGCGCGTCGAAAACGGCTAGCTCACAGAAACGCCTCGACATGGAGATAGCAATTTCCGAATCAGTGACCATCCGACCAGAACCCAGCGCGATTCTAAAATGTTAGCCACGATTACCAACCCATTTGGCCCATCCGCTTAAGGATGATCGCGCTGTAGTTATTCATGCGCTCAGGTTTTCGCCTCAGGGGAGCAGGCAGAATTGCAGCCAGCCGTGCGGCCTGTTGCCGGTCCATATTCCGGGCTGCGGTTTCGTAGTAGTAACGACACGCCGACTCTGCACCAAAAATACCGGGGCCCCATTCCACCACGTTGAGATATATCTCCAGAATGCGCTTTTTGCCGAGCACCAATTCGGCCACCGGTACCAAGGTGGCCTCTGCGCCCTTGCGGAGAATTGAGCGACCCGTTCCGAAGAACAGATTTTTTACCAGTTGTTGCGTAATTGTGGAAGCTCCGCGAGTGCGATCGCCTTCCAAGTCGTCTTCGGCAGCGATTTGGATCTCGTGCCAATCGAATCCATGGTGCTGGTAGAAGTTCGTATCCTCTGCGGCGATGACAGCGTGCTGAAAATCGGCGGAGATTTGGTGGAGCGGAATGAAATTGTAGCGTTCGCGATACGGGGTGTTGTGAATCCAGGCCTGCAAGCGGCGCTGCATGTGCACCGCGGTTGTCGGTGGGTCGATCCACCGGGCGGCCACAACGATCAGCGCGGCAAGCGACCAAAGAAGCACCACGCCAATGACAACCCATCGAATAAAGGATCGCAGCAAGCCCGTCCGAAGCGGGGACTCGGTGCGCGTGTTCGGCATCGCAGAATCCACAATTTGATTCTGCACCAACTCCTCGTCTGATCCAATGCAAGTTAGAAGTGGCGCCCGTCGGCCGCGAACTACCAAGGTGCGTTTTGAAGCCGATCTATCTGCCAAGCTGCGTAAAAGCCGCGCGCAAAGGAGCGCCTGAAAGCTGCATGAGTCCCCTATAAGGCGAATACATTTCGAGGATCATAAGGATCGCGCCAGATACAGATGCTGCGGAAATGAACATGCACACCACCACAGCCGTATTTCGAGGGGCAAACAACCCAAAGCTCACAAATATAGCGATTAGCCAGAATACCAGCGTTACCAGTAGCGGCATGGAGATCGAAACGGCCTGCTGCGCGAACTGCAACCACCGCGTTTGTCCTACAACCCACGCGATACTCAATGCCTGGGACTTAAATCCAGCGTTGATTTTCATCCTTCGGCGACAGTTCTTGTATTTTCTCGATAAGAACTTCCGCTTCGATAGAAGGCGCTTCCAGACCGGAAGCTTCCTCTCGTCGGTTTTTCGACCAGGTTCGCTCCAGAATACCCCCGACCACGTTGCGCAGCAGCGTCCGAGTTTCTTTCGTTTCAGGGCCATAATGAGCCAAGACACGGTCCAGAAGAACGACTTTTGCGGAGTTTTCCACCAGCGCCGTATTTCTGGGCGTCATACGAACTTTTTGCAGATGCAATTAGCAATCCGAGCACCAGCGCAGCCATCGTGGAAACCAATGCCATGCCCAGCTTCACGACCTCTTTCGTGTCTGCACTCAAATAATCTTCGGGCAATACCGCGCGCAGGCACATTCCGAACAGGGCGCCCCCGAACACAAGCGCAAAAACAATCGAACTGATGGCCATGGAACTCATGCTCTCTCCACTACTTATCTAGGTATGCTATTGGATGAGACCGGCGAGCGGAATTGTCAAAAGCACCAGCCAAAGTGGACATTGGGAACACCTGCGACTCCTCATTCATGTTCATAATCACCCGTCATCACATTGTAAGTGCAAGGGCGCAGTACCATAGGCTCGGGCTTTTGTGTTTGGAATTGCTCAATGTCCCAAGGATTGAGTCTGTTGAGGCTTTCCAGCTCGATAAGTGCTGAGACTCTTATAAATCGACCCTCCACTAACATGGACGCTCTGTCAGGGTCACCCACAAAAGTTTGTCCGACGGATAGATCCATGTCATTAAGTTTGCACGCGAAGAACGGGGCCCGGCAGTCATCCAACAATCCAAATACAAGCGCACCTCGAGAATGATTAGGCAACTACGACAGCTGGGATATCGGATCGAATCACCGAAACCTCAGACCTAGCCAAGCACAGGCGCAGTGATTTTCGACCCTGATAAACGCAGCCGTAACCGGCAACTTGGGTGCTGAACCCCACTAGTTCGATTACTCGACGCACACCATTCTCGGAGGATCGGGCAAAATTGGTCAAGGCACTGATGTTCCGCTGCGGTAGTATGATCGACAACACCACAGGCGCGATAATCTTGGCCTGAATCCTTTGCCTCCGGAACTTATGAAACGACACGTGCTCATCTACGGGTTACTCGGTGGGATACTGATTGCCGTGCTGAAGTGGACTGAGTATCGGTTCCTGGTAATCGAGCATTCGATCGAAATCTACGGTGGACTAACGGCGGTGACCTTTGCTGTTCTTGGTATCTGGCTCGGCCTCAAGCTGACAAGGACGAAGGAGAAGGTCGTTGTGAAAGAAATCCTTATTGCGGCCGGGGAACCCTTCGTCCCCGACGAGAGAAAACGAGAAGACCTCGGCATCACCCGCCGCGAGTTTGAGATCCTTGAGCTGATAGCCCAAGGCATGAGCAACCGGGAGATTGCCGGCCGGCTGTTCGTCAGCGAAAACACGGTGAAGACCCATTCGAGCCGTGTTTTCGACAAATTAGGAGCCAAGCGACGGACGCAGGCGGTGCAGCTCGGCAAAGAATTCGGGCTGCTTCCTTGAATTACTCACGCGAACGAATGATTTTTCTCTCCCGCAGCGAAAATCACCCGAAAGGATGACGACAGCGACCCTACCTGACGAGGTATAGTGCGTCAGCATTCGCGCTTAGCATTCCCGGTAACGGATTTGTTTAAGTACTTACATTTCAGAAGGAGCGAACATGGAACTTGGTGTATTTTCAATCAGCTTGGCTGTCAAAGACATTACAGCTTCGAGGGCATTTTACGAGAAGTTTGGCTTCAAGGTCTTCGCCGGAGATGCCTCCCAGCGCTGGCTGATTCTAAAGAACGGCCCTCACGTAATCGGTCTCTTTCAAGGTATGTTCGAAAAGAACAGTCTAACCTTCAATCCCGGCTGGGACAGCAATGCTAGTAAGCTCAATACGTTCACAGACGTTCGCGATCTACAGCGCGAATTGAAAGCTCAAGGTATAAAGCTAACAACCGAAGCAGACGAGGCATCCACGGGACCGGCGAGTTTTACTACAATTGACCCCGACGGGAACCCAATTCTAGTCGATCAGCACGTCTGAATCTAAGTGGAGACACCTTATGAAAAAAACCATACTGACTTTCGGGCTGATTTCTGGCGTTCTTTCCTCGCTGATGATGGTGGCCACTTTGCCGTTCTTGCACAAGATAGGCTTTAACGGGGGCCTGGTCCTCGGCTACACCGCCATCGTGCTCTCGTTCTTGCTGGTATTCTTCGGCATCCGCTCGTACCGCGACAACGTCGGCAACGGCCACATCACCTTCTCCAAAGCGTTTGCCGTCGGCATCTCCATTACCCTGATTTCGTGCATCTTCTATGTCGTGACGTGGGAAGTCATCTACTTTAACTTTCTGCCCGATTTCATGGACAAATACAACGCTCATATCATCGAGAAGTTTAAGGCCTCGGGCGCGAGTGCCACGGCCGTTGAGGCGAAAGTTCAGCAGTTGAATAAACTCAAGGAGCAGTACGAGAACCCGCTCTTCAACTCACTGATGACTTTCATGGAGCCCTTCCCGGTTGGGCTTGCCATCACGCTGCTTTCCGCCGCGGTCCTGAGGAAAAAGGCGCAATCGCAACCCGCACAATCGCCCTTGCCGGCATCTTAATTAACCCGTGCCCGAGAATCTGCTCCTTGCTTCTCCCAACGTTGTCGTTGACGTTCATGAGTAAGGAGCAGATACGGCAATTCTGGGTGAGTTGTCGGCCACCCGGAAACTCGCTTAGAGGAGAAGTGGGTTTTAGTGCGAACCTTTCCGCCAAGCCAACTTCTCGGGACTTGCCTCTTTCACTAGGAATTTCTAAGCCGGGATTACGAACGCCTCTCGGTCGTCTTGTGCCCTTCCTGTGATGAGAACCCAGCTCATTCCAAAACGAAGAATAGGTGATTCTTGTCTCGTTGTGAAGTGCACCAAGTCCTGACGGGCAGCCCTAACCGGCAACTTGCGTACTGCGCCCCACTGATCCCACTACGCGACGCACACTATTCTCGGAGGATCAGGCAAATACTCTGGCGGAATAGGCAAGCGCTCGCACTGCACGTAGACTACACTCTTCCTCGTTGACCCTGGCACTTGTGATTGCTGCTCAGTAGCGTCACCAAGCCATTCGCCCTCTATCGTTCAACATCTTTCGAGGAGAATCAATGCAGAAACGCAAACTTGGAAAAAGTAATCTTGAAGTGTCGTCCATCGGCCTCGGCTGCATGGGTATGAGCTTTGGCTACGGTCCGGCCATGGACAAACAGGAAGCGATCTCGCTCATTCGCGCGGCAGTCGAACGCGGCGTAACGTTCTTCGACACTGCCGAAGTTTACGGCCCGTTCACCAATGAAGAACTCGTGGGCGAGGCGCTCTCTTCATTCCGTGGAAAGGTGGTCATCGCCACCAAGTTTGGGTTCAAACTCGACCCGAACACCGGCAAACAGGACGGACTGGACAGCCGGCCAGAGCACATCAAACAGGTCGCCGAGGCTTCGCTGAAGCGCCTGAAAACCGATGTAATCGACTTGTTCTATCAGCACCGCGTCGATCCAAATGTCCCAATCGAAGACGTCGCTGGTGCCGTAAAGGACCTGATTCAACAAGGTAAGGTCAAGCACTTCGGCCTTTCGGAAGCTGGAGTGGAAACCATCCGTCGCGCACACAAGGTTCATCCCGTCGCGGCTCTCCAGAGCGAATATTCACTTTGGTGGAGAGAGCCCGAAGCCGAAGTAATACCGACACTCGAAGAACTCGGCATTGGATTCGTTCCATTTAGCCCGTTGGGCAAGGGCTTCCTCACCGGCAAGATCAGCGAAGACACGCAGTTCGACAAGACCGACTTCCGCAACATTGTTCCTCGCTTTACTCCGGAGAACCGCAAGAACAATCAGGCGATGGTTGATCTGATTGGCAAGTTCGCTCAACAGAAAAAGGTTTCGCCTGCCCAGGTCGCGCTTGCCTGGCTCCTTGCACAACAGCCCTGGATCGTTCCCATCCCCGGCACCACAAAGCTTCATCGTCTCGAGGAAAACATCGGAGCCGCTGCCGTCGAACTTACCCGCGATGATCTCGAGCAGTTGGAGACGGCAGCCTCTAAGATCGCGGTGCAAGGTGCTCGTTACCCCGAAGCACTTCAGAAGTTGGTGGGCCGCTGAGCCACACCAGATAACCAAGGCGAGGTACCAGTTCGAACGCTTTGGGTAGTAGAATCGCTGAAGGCTCGACCGGAGGAATTCTAATCTGGGGGTTCAAGAGGAGTGATTCTTTACCCCTTCGCAAAGACTGGCTGAGAGACTCAGGTATTCGCTCCTGGATTCGTCTGAATTCGAAATATACCTTTGGGAGGAATTATCTATGGTCACGATTACTGTGAATGGAGTCCGACGCGAAGTGCAGGCGCCTGCCGACACGCCGTTACTCTACGTTTTACGCAACGATCTCGAGTTGATTGGCCCGCAGTTTGGGTGCGGACTGGCCCAGTGTGGGGCGTGCGCCGTTTTGATCGACGGCAAGGAGGTGCGCTCCTGCATCACCACCATCTCAGAGGTCACTCCTAACCAGGAAATCACCACCCTCGAAGGTCTCCCCGCAAGGTGGGCAAAGCAGAAGGGCCTCTCGGCGGAAGTAGCGAAAAAAACTCTTCATCCCGTGCAGCAGGCCTGGATCGCAGAGCAGACCCCGCAATGCGGATTTTGTCAGAACGGAATGATGATCAAGGCCACCGAACTGCTCGAAAGTAATCCACATCCCACCTTGGCGCAAATCAAAGAGGCCTTCACCACTTCCGGGCTATCTCCGAATCTCTGCCGTTGCGGAACCTACACCGCAATCATTGACGCCGTAAAACACGCCGCCGAACTCATGGCGAAGGGGAGGTAAGCGATGGCCACCACGACTGAAAAATCTGTGAATGTTTTTGGTGCAACACTATCGCGCCGTAATTTCGTGAAATCGGGCGGCGCTCTCATCGTGGGAGTCACCTTGATTGGCAGGGAATTCCTCGAAGGGCGATCCCCTGAGGGCTGCTACGCTCAAGAACTCGCTCGATCCCACCCTCCCAAGCTCTTGGATTGAGATTCACCCCGACAGCACGATCTTGATTCGCACTGGGAAAACCGACTTCGGCCAGGGCAGCACCTTTACCGCATACCGGCAAATTGTGGCCGAAGAACTGAGCGTGCCCTTCGAGGCCATCACCACAGTAGTGATGGGAGATACCGATCGCACGCCGGACGGCAGCGGCGCCTTCGACTTCCTCGGCCATGGAACGCCAAACATCCGCAAGGCCGCCGCGTACACCTATCAGGCTCTACTCGATCTGGCGTCCGAGCGGCTCGGCGTAACGAAGGACAAAATCTCCGTTAAGGACGGCGTCGCCTCCGGTGGCGGCAAGAGCATTTCCTACGGCGATCTCGTCAAAGATCAACAGTTGAAGCTGACGATTCCCGTCAAGGGAGAACTCACCAGCCTCTTTGGGCTGACGGTCGACGGAAATCCGCCGATGAAGCCAGTGAGCCAGTACACCATAATCGGCAAGTCCTATCCGAATTCCGTCACCACCTCGAAAGTCATGGCCAAGGAAACGTGGGCTACGGATGTCCGCCTGCCGGGCATGCTCCATGCGCGCGTGGTCCATCCAAAGACGCTCGGCTCGACGCTTGTGTCTGCCGGCGCTCTGGACAAAACCAAGTTCCCGAATTCGCAAGTAATTGTGAAGGGCAATCTGGTCGGAATAGTCGCACCCACAGAATGGGAAGCCATCCGGGCTTCGGAGCAGGTGGCTGGCGCCACAAAGTGGACCGACTGGAAGGGTCTGCCCGGCACTGGAAATCTTCACGAGTATCTTCGGGAAAAGTCGGATTGGACGAGCGCGCCCGTCGCGAGCAGCCGCGCAACGAAAGGGGATGCCAGTGCCGCGATCGCCTCAGCGCACAAAAAACTGACCGCGACGTACCAATTGCCCTACATGAAGCATGCGCCGATTGGCCCGACGATGGCCGTGGGCGATGTGAAGACGGATGGCACGGTTCATGTGCATACCCATAATCAGAATCCCCAGGCTCTTCGGGGAGAGATCGCCAAGATGCTTGGCACCACCCCGGATCATGTCATCGTCCACTCGTATCCCGGCCCCGGCCATTACGGAAGGTCCAACGGCGGAAACGCCGGCGCCGAAGACGAGGCGGTGATCTTGTCGCAAGCTGTCGGCAAACCGGTGCGCGTGCAGTGGATGCGCGCAGACGATATGCAGTGGTCCACGCAATCGTCGGCTGGCTTTGCCGATCTTCAGATTGCCGTCGACGAAAAAGGCAAAATGGTCGCGTATCAGGTTGACCACTTCATGCCCGCCATGCAAGACGACCGGCCCGTTGGCGCTATCCTCGCGGGCTTGCCGACGATGCCGGCGCCGGAGGTGAAGTCCGACTCGGTGACCTCCACCGTCAACGACATTTCTGATCCGTGGATTTATGCGCAGGTTCCCAACGTGGCCGAGCGCGGCCATGGCACATTCCAGGTGGGGCAGAAAGCTTCCCCAATTGCCGTCGGCCTCCGCGACCACAGCATGCGCACGCCGGGGCAGTTCCAGCAAAACTACCCGCGCGAAGCCGCAATAAGCGAGGCAGCGGCACTAGCCGGTGCGGATGCGATTCAGTTCCGAATTGACAACGCCAGCGAAGAACGGCTCATCGGCGTGCTGAACGCTGTGCGGGATGCTTCCGGTTGGGACACACGGCCCTCGCCGCGCACCGATGCTGTGTCCAGCGGAACGACAGTTGTACGCGGTCGCGGAGTTTCGTCCCTGCTTCGCAGCGGTACCTATTGGGCGTGCGTTTGTCAGATCGCCGTCACTCCCAGCACCGGCGCGATCCTGATTGAGAAGTACACCATCGCTGTCGACCCCGGCATTATCGTGAATCCGGCGCAGTTGAAGCGGCAGGTTGAAGGCGGCGCCGTCATGGGCATCAGCCAGGCCATGCTGGAAGAAGTAACGTTTGACGAGAGCGCCATCACCCAGGATGACTGGCATGGCTATCCCATCCTCACCATGGCCGACATGCCCGAAATCAAAGTGGTGCTGCTCAACAATCCGAAAGTCGGCAGTTACGGCGGAGGCTCGGAAGCGGCGAATGCATTGGCTGCCCCCGCCATCGCAGCGGCGTTGCACGACGCGACCGGAAAGATGCTGCGGCGGCTTCCGCTGAAACCGGCATATGTACAAGCAATTTTGAAGGCGTAAGCGTACATCAGCACGTGCGCGGTGATCAGTAGAACCCCGACGAGGATCCGAACATGAAAAAACTACTTTTGCTGGTCGTGGTGTCGTTTTCGTTCGGCATGACTGCCATGACGCTGACGGGCAGCCAAGATCGAAATAGCAATGAGGGCGTCCGGGAACAGTTTG
Source organism: Candidatus Acidiferrales bacterium (assembly GCA_963748365.1). Taxonomy (GTDB): domain Bacteria; phylum Acidobacteriota; class Terriglobia; order Acidiferrales; family UBA7541; genus Acidiferrum. Next base: position 11,487 of record CAVVJG010000025.1, on the reverse strand, counting down.
TCGGATCGTGGAAGCTCGTGCGGCTCGAAGAGGAAGGAGCAGACGGAAAAATCCACAAGGCTGACTGTACCGGACTGCTTGTTTACACACGCGACGGGCATATGTCGGTGCAGGTGATGTTCAAGAATCCGCCAATGGCGACCAACTCTGCGCCAGTGCAATACGCGCAAGGTGGTTACGAGGCCTCCTATGGCACATATAAGATCGACGACCGCGCTCACACATTTATTTTTCACGTCGAGGGTGCACTGGTGCGGGCCCTCATCGGCAAAGACCTGCCGCGAGCATTCGAACTCTCGGGCAAACAGATGATCGTGAAGTCGACGAATCCGGATGAACACTGGAGAGTTGCCTGGGAGCATTACTAGTGGCCTGTACCAACTGATTGTGTACTGAGATGGCGTGATGGATCGGCATATTTCCACTTCACGGTACGGGGCGATTTGTTGTAATGCCGGATGTAGCGCAAGAGCTTTCTTTTCAGATCCGAGACAGAAGTGAATACCCCTCGTGCGATGACGTCGCGCTCGATCTTGCTGAACCACAGCTCATGGACACGCTTATAGTCTATAAAGGGTTGTTACAGTCAACTAGGACGCCTGTGTAGAACATGGCGTATGTATATCTTTAGGACGGAGCGAACGATGCAGGAACGCAAACTTGGACAGAGCAACCTGGAAGTCACCGCGCTCGGGCTCGGCTGCATGGGGATGAGTTATTCCTACGCTCCGATTCCAGACAGAAAAGATATGGTCGCGCTTCTCCATGCAGCGGTGGAGCGCGGCGTGACGTCTTTTGATAAGGCGCAGGTTTTATTAGAAGTAATTTCGGCGACCATCACCCGTTCCAATCGCACCATGATCGAAAGCCAAATCAAATTGCACAAAACGGGGGTATTCTCGAATACATGAGCACCATCGGCAAAACGGTATCTATTCGGCAAGCAAGCAAACTTGGGGGCTCTAGCGAGCCAGACACATCTCAGTTGGCCCGACTCATTGCCGCCTACGCACCTCACGACGGCAGTTTTAAAATGCGCATTCCTGGCTTGAGCGTTGCTCGCTTTTCACGGATCAACGGCGAGTGTGTCCATGCCCTGCGGTTGCCCTCACTTTGTCTTATCGCGCAAGGTGCGAAGACCGTCATCGTCGGGGAAGATGTCTACGAGTACGACACTGCTCGCATGATCGTCTTCTCCGTTGCTCTACCCGTTGCAGCCCAAGTCACGCAAGCGAGCCCTGCCAAACCTTACCTTTCCTTCAAGCTGGACCTTGAGCCACGCAAGATTGCCGAGCTGGTTTTAAAGGTGCTTCTCCGCGGGGTGCCTCCCGTTCAAGAAAGAAGCGCAGTTTACATCACACCCCTCGACGTCAGCGTCCTCAACGCCGCAACGAGATTAATGGAATGTCTCGCGCAGCCGAGGGATGTTGAACTACTGGCTCCGCTTGTGGTGGAGGAAATTTTAATCCGGCTGCTCCGTAGCCCCATCGGGCTCCGCGTCGCGCAAATGGGCTTTGCTGAGTCAAGTGTCGAGCGCGTTGCCAAGGCAATCTCGTGGCTGCGTGCGAATTTTTCGCAACCCATGAAGGTGGAACACCTCGCCGAACTGGTGAACATGAGTGTCTCTTCGTTCCACGAGCACTTTAAGTCCGTCACTTCCATGAGCCCGCTGCATTATCAAAAGGTCCTGCGTCTTCAGGAAGCGAGGCGTCTCATGTTGTCCGCCATGATGGATGCCGGTACCGCAGGTCAGCGCGTGGGCTATTTAAGCGCTTCGCAGTTCAGCAGGGAATACAGCCGTTTCTTTGGTAGTGCTCCCACCAGAGACATCGCAAAATTGCGCAACGATTCCCGGCCCTGGGCCTGACGTCTCGCACTTTATTCTTTTGCCACCGGCTGAAAATACAGCGAAGCCGGCGGCCTCAGCAGCACATAGCCAATCACCATCAGCAACACCACGTGCGGCACAAATTCTGACACCGAATGAAATGCACTCACCACCACGTGGAATCCCATCCACGCCAGCAGCACCCAGCGAGCCCAATTCTGTCCCTTAAGCAAAAAAATTCCGCCAATCACCGCGATAATCCGAATAACGGAAATAAGCACGATGTCCTGTTCCATCGGCCTGGCGGAAAGGTGATACACAAAGCCCACCGCGCCAGCCACGATGAACAATCCTCCGATGACTGTCACAAATAAAGGTCGTTTCATGGTGTCGACACCTGAGCTGTTCCATTTCCGCCAGCCCACCAGGTTTTAGCTGGCACGGCTCGTCATCCCAAACCTAACCGCTCGGCGGCAAATATACTTTCAAGTCGGAACAGTCTCCAAGTGTGCCACTTGCCGGCCCTTCTACCTTGGACATCCTCAATGTTTCTGACCCGCGCGTTCCTCAATGAACGGGAAGTAGTGCATTGTCCAGCACCCAATTCGCCACTTCGATGCCAGTCGTCTGACCATCGTCGCACGCCGATCGAAAGTGAATGCCCGCGAAGATTCGTGCGTTCTTCACTTCATCTAGCGCCTGCGAAAAGCTATGGAAAGAGCGCGTCACGCCGATCATCAGATCGTTATCCATGGTGAAATGCCTCTTTTCACCAAAGAAGTTAGCAAGTACGCCTGCCGCTGCGCCGCTTACCGTCGAATGACCCGATGGATATTCCGGGTGGTTTGGCGTCGCAAATAGCGGTGCCCAATTAGGATCCGCGATAGTCGCGGGGTTCCCGTCCGTGTCCGCCAACGGAATCGCAGTCACCGGCCGCCACGCGACGTAGTAATATTTTGCTTCCCAGCACGCGATCGCCGCGTCGGCCATAGCTATATCGAGCAGCGCCAGCACGCGCGCATGCTCCAGCAACGCATTGCGACGGCCGTGCCTGTGTCCAAAATCGTGGTCGTCCTCATCCTGCTCGATCAGCACATCCGCAATGTTGTTCCACAAATAGGTTGCGGTGCTCGCTGCCCAGAACCACGCATAGATCGTTTGATCTGAACTGCGAGTGGTGCTCGAAATGCTCCCCATCGTTTTCGTCTCATTGAAATCGGCTGTATACCGGTCGCTCGTCAACGCTGGAGGGCCGCCAGGCCTGAACTGTGACGGTGCGTTAATTGCCCACGGCGTCATGTACGCGAACTGCGGGCCGGCTCCTGCTGCAAACGCAGGTGGTGTGGGGCGCCACTCTCCGACGGATGTTCCTCCCAGGAAGGGAGGTGGTGCGGGCGTGAAACCGTCCGTCGCGCGCCAAGCCAATATGCCGTTTGCGGCGGTCTGCCCCCACGTAATTCCGCTCGCAATTCCTGAGCTGCTCTCATGCGGATCGCTGGCAATGTCTGTCAGCGACACTGCCAACCGTGCATCAAACGTACCCTTCTGAGTGGGAAAGAGTGCCACCAGTGCCGTGTACGCCGCTTCCACCGCCGCGGCTCGCCGCGATGCACCTGCGGGTCCGGCCGGTGCCACGTGTACTGGCGCGTACTTTCGGTCGATCCCGTTCACCGCGTCGAACACCGAGGCCTGTACGATTGCGGCGACGCGAGACATGACCAGCGGGCTCGCCCCGCCAACTGTCCCCGCTCGCAGCATATGTTGATTCCAGTCCGTAACGTCATCTGCTTTCAATACTGGTGATGCCCAGCCAGCCGTTACCAAGCCAAACGCCAATACGCATATTCCCTTTAGTAATCGCATTGTTGTCTCCATCACGAGAAGAGGTTTTCCGGGGTAGGGGCCTGGCAAATTAGGGCAAAGCAACCTAGGCGTGTTCTCAAGAAAGGGGAGGGGTCCAGTTGGAGAAACTACGGCTCCGTAACTGGTCGCTCAGCCTGTTTGCAGCAGGCAAACTATGACGACTTTATTCCAATGTCAAGTGGATATTTGTTGACCTCGGAACCCCGTCCGCGGTTATCTTGCGCCAGCTCTCTTCTAGAAACTTGCCGCGGTGCTGTGAATGGTCTTTTGGTCGAGATTGTCGAAGGCGAAATAAAATTTCGCGTCCTCAGCAAGGATGCCAAGGCCGGTTCTCGTGAGACAAAGGCTGCCGAGAGCCTCGTGGAAATCCTTCATCGTTACATCAAATGAATCTCACTTGAGCTTCTACCGTTAAAACAAATTCCGTTGCGCCGCTGGCACAATCGCACGCAATCCCGCTTTCTGCTTTGTTTGTTCTTAACTTCTAATCCTGTCGTCTCGCGTGACAAATCGTTGACAGCATGTTTACAGAACTCACCGTGACATTGCCTCGCACCGCCGCGTCTCATGTTATGTGCGCAGTCTGCGAATGATTGTTGATTTTCTTGGATCCGCCGCGCCAGGCTAACACCCCGTATTGCGGCAGTCATCAACAACATCCCAAACGCACAAAGGAGAAATGATGAACAAGCATTGCGTCCGAATTCTTGGTGCGGTTTTTGGACTCGCTGCCTTCGCCGTTACCGCAAGCAGCCAGGCCGTCGATCAGGTCGTCGTCAACATTCCCTACGAGTTCGTCGTGGCTGGAAAAACCCTTCCGCCGGGCGACTACAAAGTCAATCGCGCTGGCCACAACGACCAGAAGGAACTGGTTCTCAGCAGCTTTGAAAATCACGTCAACCTTTTTGTCCTTGCATCCACCGTTGACGACAAAATTGGCTACGACGCCCCAGTCGTCGACTTCCAGCAAGTTGGCGAGCAGCGTCTCCTCACCAGGATCGAAACCGCCGAGCACGTTTTCACTATTCCCGTAGCTCCTACACCCGCCCTGGAATCCGCTGCCAAGAAACGCAACCACGCTTCCCCAGCGGACATTTCCGATAGCAAGTAGCCTTTCCTGACCACAATCTGGGGAGGCGGCTCAGGCGTGCCACATTCTTTCTAGCCTGCGCCCCTCCTCAGTTTCTTCCCCCGCCACCTTCTCCCGCTGTTCCCGCGCTCTACCCGCCGGCATTCACCAGTTCCCACATCCGCGCCAGATGATGGTCGTCGTGCTCCGCCACAAAATATAAATGGTCTACCAGTCGCATCGGCGTCTTCAAACGTGGGTGACGAATTGCCCGCCCAAATAATGTTGCATCCAATTCCTCCACACGACTCAGCAGCTTTCCCCTCTCTGCCCGAAACTCACTCAGAATCTCTCCCAACTCCCGCGCATTGTGTCTCGCTTCTTCCGTTTTTCGATTCTGCAAGTCCGCCGCCGTCAATTCCACGCTCCCCGCCACAAAATCGCCCACCCGCGCCAGCCACAGGGACTCCAGATCCAACAAATGGCCGGCGTGCTCCTGTGCCGACCATTTCTTCTCCACCTTTCGTGTAAGCAGATTCTTTTCACGCCCTCTCAGCATCTCCTCCACTCTCGCCGGTGTTCCACGCAGCCTGATCCTCACGTTCAGCTGCAACTCCACCGGAAACGTGAACTCAAACTTGCGTTCGAACCAAATCCTCGTCTCGCTCAACTCTCCCTCCCAACCGTTTCACCGTCTCCATTCATCTCCACGACCTCGCTGATCTGCACCACACTCGGCACATCCGTATAGTTCCGCTCGTCCGCAACAAACTCCGCCGCTGTAGCTATCAACGCATTCTCCAATTCTTCCATCGTCTGGAAATATAGATGCCCCAGCGCATGGTAAGGTGCCGCCGTTCCGGGAGGTAAACCGCCAATCCCCTTATCGATCTCGGTCCGCACCAATCCTCGCGAACTCAGCAGCCTGCGTGAAAGCTCAAGATGCTGCCCTAAATAATAGCCCCAGTCGAATCGCGATCCCGCCGTCGCCGGATACATCACGCTTAGTTTCACCATACCTGACGCACCCCTCCAAAACGCTTCTGCAACTATTTACCGCCGATACGCTTCAGAAATCGCGAGCTGGTGCTCCCCGTAACTTAAAACACGCTGCGCCATTTCTCAGTCCAATAGCCATCGAAAATCTCTTGCCCTTCTCCCCTTCCGAAATCTATCATCACTTGCGCAATTCTCCGCTGAGGTGATTCTCCATGAAGCTTTTCTCTGGAATGACTCTTGCACTAGTCGCAATTCTATTCGCCGCGCAATCCGCCGCCGCCCAGGAATGGTCCCAGCCCTGGGCCCGCGAACGCATCGAGAAATCTCCCCGCCATCGCGAGTGGGTCACCGTAAAGCACGATAACCGCTCCGTCGATGTCCTCGTCGTCTATCCCGAATCGAAAGAGAAGCGCCCCGTTGTCCTCGTCATTCACGAAATCTTCGGTCTCAGCGATTGGGCTCAGGAGCTTGCCGACGAAGTTGCTGCAGCCGGCTACATCGCCGTCGCTCCCGATCTTCTCACCGGCATGGCCCCCAATGGCGGCCGCACCAAAGATTTTCCGCAAGGCACGGTCACCGAAGCGGTCAGCAAACTGAATCCCGATCAGGTTACCGCGGACCTCAACGCTTCCTCCGACTACGGCCTCAAGTTGCCTTCCTCCAACGGAAGACTTTTTGTCATGGGATTCTGCTGGGGTGGTGGACAGACCTTCCGCTTCGCCACCAATCGGGTCGATCTCTCCGCGGCCTTCGTTTTCTATGGGCCTCCGCCGCCCAACGACGCGATGTCGCGCATCAAAGCCCCCGTCTATGGCTTCTACGCCGGCAACGATGCGCGTATCGATGCCACCATTCCAGATACCATCGCCGCAATGAAAGCCGCCGGGAAAATGTTCGACCCGGTCACCTATGACGGCGCGGGCCACGGCTTCATGCGTGCCGGCGAAGCCCCCGACGCCAACGAAGCCAACAAAAAAGCTCGCGAAGATTCCTGGAAGCGCTTGAAAAGCCTGCTAGCTCACCAGCCTTTCCACTAATTCCGCACAAGAAGAATGTGTGCATCTTTCCTCAGCGAAATCGCGGCTGCCCGTTATTCGTCGTCGTATAGAGTCAGCGGGTAGCCACCGTTCCGCCCGTAACAAGCCTCCCCAATGTGCACCGACCGACCTTTGACGCATAAATAAACGGGTTCTTTGGATCCTCTGTCGTCCCAACAATCTCCCTGCCGTTCACCTGCACCGTTCCGTCCGCAAACAACGATCCGTCCGGTTTCAACTGAAGCGTTATCGGGTTTGTTTTGTCTTGGACCTTAAGCAATACCTGGTCCCCATTTTTTTGTATCGAATATTCGTGCGCTATTTCTGCATCTCGGCACGCTACCGTCGCAGACTCGGGATGAAACGTCACGCTGAATCCATTCTGCCCCGCGTATTTTCCGCTCATCCGCAGTCCCGGCGCTGGTGCCCTATCCAGATTAAGCATCTCTCCCAGCGCCTTTTGCGGAGTCCCTCCGCTCATCATTGTCGATGTGCCACTGAAGATCGCTGTGATCAATCCGAATGGACTCTCAATGTCTGGAGGCAGCGGTGTCGGGCCCGTCGCCGTCATCACTCCAAGAGTGCAGTCTGCCGTCCTCGTCACGTACTGGGTTACTGTCCTCGTGCCCGTCGGTCCATACACCATCTCCGTTGCACTTTCCGTGTTCGTGTACACCTGGCCGTTTTGTTTCGCATCGGGATACTGCTGCGCCTCCAGTGGTGTCAACTCGCGTTGTGTCGTGGTTGTCTTCGTCGTCGTTCCCATTGTTTGCTCGGTTCTCGACCCAGCCGGAACCTGCCCCGTTATTTTGATTGCTCCCGATCCCTCCAGCTTTCCATCCTGTCTCAGTGCAAAGACCACCGTCTTCGCTCCGTTCTGAATCTTCACCAGAGCTTGCGTCTCCGTTATTTCCACCACGTACGGTTGAGGAGAGGGAACTCCGCGGCAACTCATGACTGCTTTTTCTGGCTGAAATATCAGTCGAAATCCGCTCGGGCTCGAATAATCTCCCGTCATCTTCAACCCGGGTGTGACCGGAATCTTCGTGCTGATTCCCGTCATCTGATCAAATCCATTCCCCATCACTTCCGAGAAGCAGTTTCGTTGACTTCTCCCCGACGCAATGCATCGTCTAAGTTCTTCCTTGCTGCCCGGTTGGACCTCTTTCCTCCTTGTTGCCTCCGCTGCCGCCGCGGCCTGTTGCTCTTTTGCATTCTCAAAGTCTCGCCGCTCCGCATCCACGTGCGCCTGCGCATGCGCCGCTTTCCCCTTTAGCACTTCTTCATACTCCGCGCGAAATGCCGGTGAAAACAATTGGTTGAACCATTGTTTGTAGAACGCAGCGTCCATTTCGTACCGTCCGTGCGCCCGCTCAAACTCTTTCGCCTCTTCCGGCGTGTGCATCTTGGCATACGCCTGCGAAATCTCGTATGCCGCAAGACTGTAGGCTCCCACCACACGCTGTTCATCGGATGTCATCGGTGCACGCACGCTTCGGCTCGGATCCTGCCTCCGACTCACGATTGCTGGCAGGTATGTAAACACTGCAACCTGTCGCTCTAGCGTATCGTCAGCGTTCGCGCCCTGTATCTCTTTCTTCACGCGCTCCACCGATGGCATCTCGCTCAAATACGCCGGATTCATCGGCTGTCCAGGTGCACTCTGTTGACTCGCTTGGCTTGCCCCCTCGCCCGGCTTGCCGTTTGGCGCACCCGGCACCTTACAGATCTTCAGCCATCCATCCATCTGCCCACGCACGTTGTACCGCTCCACAATCAGTTGCCCGTTCTTTTCCTCTCGCCAGTAGCAGATCTGGCCCCCTCGCGCGTTCGTCACGCACTTCGTAATGATGTTGTCGGTGCCATCCGGACAGTGATACGGCACATTGAACTGCAGCGGTTCCTGCGCCGCCGCAATCGAAGCGCAAAACACAACTCCCACAAAAACCGCAGTCACCTTCAGCAATTTCAAACGAAGACTCGCGCGCATAATCGGGAACACTCCTCAGCCTCGTATTTTCATGTTCGCCCGCCGCTATTTCTTTTTTGTCAGTCGGCCCAGCATCCCGCCCGGTGGGCCATTCAACGCATCATCATCTACAGTGAACACGGTCTTATCTCCCTCGCAAACTAGTGTCACGATTTTTCCGCTCTCTGTGTACGTGCATGGAGTCGAAACCGGCCCCGTAGATACGTACGCTTTCCCGCCTGATTTGAACTCAATCTGCACCACTCCGCCGTTTCCCGCGTAGGTATTGCCTTCCACTTTTCCTCCACAGCCACTCACCAACACACCAGCGGCAACGAGTATTCCTAGACCTAGTACACTCGGTGACCTGAATCTATTCTTCATGGCTCCCCCCTCCATTCTCTGTCTACGACTCTTCTCACGCTTTCGACTGCCCATGCATTGCAGCAATGCACGTGAGCTCAAGCCCGTGGCTTACCTTTTCCGTTTTTCTCTGTTTTGGCCGAACCCAAAGCGTTCCCTGGATGGTTAAAGATGCCGTTATATCACAACTCCGGCCTTGCATAGAGATGTAGTGGATTTCCGTCAGGTAACAGGTGGCTGGAACTCAGCGGCCATGTACTCCGGCCGCACGAAAACAAATCCTTTTCACTCGCCTCGCCAATCTCTTTCGATTGATCCGTTTCTCTTTGCTGTACGCCTCATCCACCGCTGCATGCAGCCCGCTGAAAAGAAACACCGCGCTGAATCGCGCATCATCCAGCGACCACACTTTTGCCTTCATTCCGCTTTTCAGCAGCTCACACAAATCATCAATAATAATGTTATCGACTAGCCCTTCCCGCGTCGCCGGCCGGCTTCCATAAAACACGATGTCGTGTATCCGAATCGCGTCCAGATACCCCGTGGCGCAAGCCGTGCTCCACGTTTCCAGCTTGCCTCTCCAATCTCGCGGCTTCTTCTTCGTCACCGCTGCTTTTATTCTTCCAAGCAATTCCTCCGCGAATCGCTCTTCCAACGCCGCCAGCACATCTTCTTTCGACGTGAAATAAAGATAAAATGTCCCCTTCGCCACATCCGCACCCGACGTAATCTGCTCAATCGTCGTCTCCGCCACGCCGCGCTTCAAAAACAGACGTTGCGCTGCATTCATTAATTCTTCGCGCCGCGCTTCCGGCTCCTTCGTTCTTGGTCGTATCTTCACTTTCTTCCGCTTCAAGTTGCCTCCACCCCCTCCATCGAATTCTTGTCACTGACCATACCATGTTCTTCCATCCCATCCAGCCGGTCCGCGTCGCGCAACACCGGGAACATCCGCGACCATGCCCCGATCACCACCAGCGTCCCCACTCCTCCAAAAATCGCTGCGCCTACCGGCCCCAGAATCCTTGCCACCACTCCGGTCTCAAACTCACCCAGCTCCGCCGAAGCTCCAATGAACAACCCGCACACTGCCGACACGCGCCCTCGCATCGCGTCTGGCGTCGAAATTTGCACCAGCGTCTGCCGCACAAATACAGAAATCATATCCGCCGCGCCCATTACCATCAGCGCCGCCACCGAAAATATCAGCGATTTTGACACCGCGAAGAACAATGTCGCCACTCCAAACACTCCCACTCCCGCGAACATCCATCGTCCCGCGCGCCGCTTTAGCGGCCAGCGGTCCAGCGCGAATGCCATCGCCATCGCTCCAATCGCCGGTCCCGCGCGAAGCACTCCAAATCCATGTGCCCCCACTTTCAACACATCACTCGCGAATACCGGCAACAACGCGGTGGCTCCTCCCAGCAGCACCGCGAACAAATCCAGCGAAATTGCCCCCAGCACAATCTTGTTTCTCCACACATACGCAATCCCTTCCCGGATCTGGTGCCAGTGCGAGCCCGCTCCACCCTCTGGTTGCGTGTTGGCCCTCATCAACAACAATATTCCAACCGCCATTCCATACAACACCCCAGCTCCTCCGTAAGCTACCGCCGGCGATATTGCACACAATACTCCCCCGATCAACGGCCCAATCACGGAACCAACTTGGTCGCCCAGCGAACTCCGCGCAATTGCGAAGGGAAGTACTTCCTGCGGCACCAGCATCGGCCCCAGCGCAGCATTAGCTGGCGAAAGGAACGCTCGCGAAGCTCCGAAAAGGGAAGCGATCACGAAGATTGGCGCCAGTCCAGGAGTAGTCCGCAGCGACAGTACCGCCAGCGTGACCACGCAAACTATCTCCACGCATGTGCACGCCATCACAATCCACCGGCGATCCCGCCGGTCCGCCGTTGCCCCGCCCGTGAAGCTCAACAAAAAAAGCGGCACAAATTGTGCCAGCCCTACCATCCCCACCAGAAATGCGCTCTCCTCCACGATTCGCGCCTGCCGCGCGATTCTATACACCTGCCACCCGATCGTTACACTCTCCGCCTGCACCGCCAGTGCCGAGCACATCTGCGCCGCCCAGAACAGCGCAAACGACCGATGACTGAAAACCGAGCCCGCACTCTTCGTCGGCCCGCTTGCCCCCGCCGCCTCCGAGTGGAATCCTCCCTCTCGTCGTTGTTTCACGTCCTGTCTCCTGATCGACTTCTATCTCGCGGTCAGGATACGTAATTGACTGGGGGTCAGTCAATAAGTACATTCAAAAAAGTGGGACTGCGTGGACTCGCCAGGTTTTTGTCCTTAACAAAGAGTAGGGGTGCAGCACCGCTGCACCCCATGTCCGCAG
>CAVVJG010000024.1:0-378219 GCA_963748365.1 Candidatus Acidiferrales bacterium | reverse complement strand
CCAAACTACCACTGCACCCGATAATCCCGCCCATTTAACGGTTTCCATCGCAGATGGTATCCTTACTCTTCACCCGATTTACGGGCCAAAGGACTCACCCATGGCTGACATTTTTCGTTCCAGCAATCCCGTTCTAAAAGAGGGCACTTTCGCCAGCCAGATTTCCACTGGCGAAACGATGACCATTCAAGGCACTGTTAACAAGACTGGCCTGCTTCTTCTTTGTGTGGTTGCCACCTCGGCGTGGACCTGGGGGCTCAGCCATTCTGAAACTCCGCAGGCAGCTTTCCCCTGGATGATCGGCGGGGCCATCGGCGGATTCATCATTGCCCTGGTCACCACGTTCAAGAGGGAATGGTCTCCACTCACAGCTCCTATCTACGCCTTGCTCGAAGGGTTTTTCCTTGGCGGCATCTCCGCCTATTTCGATCGCGCTTATCCCGGCATTGCAGTCCGCGCCATCACGCTAACCTTTGCCGTCCTTCTGGTTCTCCTTCTGGCTTACAAGACGGGCATCGTTCGGGCCACGCGCGGATTCAAATTAGGCGTCATTGCGGCCACTGGTGGAATCGCGGTGGTTTACGCTATCAACTTCATCATGAGCCTGTTCTTCCACACACAGATGTCCTTCCTCTATAGCAGTTCGCCGTTGGGAATCGGCATCAGCTTGTTCGTCGTCGTCATTGCCGCACTGAATTTGATCATCGACTTCGACATGATAGAAACAGGCGTACGCATGGGCGCTCCCCGCTATCTGGAGTGGTATGGCGCATTCGCCATGATGGTCACGCTCATCTGGCTCTATCTAGAGATCTTGCGCCTTCTCAGTAAATTGAACCGTCGCTAAGTTCGCGGCCTCGGTCCCTGACCCTTCAATGTCCGATCGGCGAAAACTACCAAAACCGGCTCGCACGCGTGTCGTTTCCAAACGCTTTATCTCCGCGCTGGGTTACGCCGCACAGTTGCATGCCCGCCAGATTCGCAAACGCACCGAACGCCCCTACATCGGTCATCTGCTTGGTGTCGCCTCCATTGTCATTGAGTACGGCGGCGACGAAGACCTGGCCATCGCCGCTCTTCTCCACGATGCGGTGGAGGACCAGGGAGGCCTGCCTCGCCTTCGCGAAATCAGAAAGAAATTCGGCACGCGTGTCGCCCATATTGTCGATGGCTGTACCGATGCCTACACCGAACCAAAATCGCAATGGCTCGAGCGCAAGCGCGCCTACATCGCCCGCGTTGCCGGTGAAGATCACGAGGTCCGGCTGGTTTCTGCCGCAGATAAACTCTCTAACGCCCGGGAAACGCTCCACGAACTTCGCCTGCATGGCGATTCTGTTTTCGAACGCTTTGCCGGGAGAAAGATTGGAACGCTTTGGTATTATCGCGAACTCATCAACGCATTTCGCCATGCCGGGAGTAGTCCTCTGATCGAGGAATTAGATCGCGTGGTGACCGAACTGGAAAGCCTTAGCATCGGGAATCCGTGAAGCAACAAAGGCTACGAGTCCCGATGGCTCTACTGAAGTTTCAAATTACTCTTAACCGGATCACATGTGCGGAAAGTTAGAACGCGCTACAATCTGTAGTTCTTATACTATTTCTTATGAATGCCCCGCTTCGTTCAGCCCGCAGATTGTTTACCATCGGCCACTCCAATCTGGAGATGGAAGATCTGTTGAGCGCCCTCATCCGTCACGAAATCAAAGTCGTTTGCGATGTGCGCAGCCGCCCTGGAAGTTTCCGTTACCCCCAATTCAATCGCGAGCCTCTCGAGACGCGCCTCGTCTCTGCCAGAATCCGCTACGAATTTTTTGGCGATCAACTGGGGGGACGTCCACTCGACCCCGCCTACTATCTTTCGAACGGGCTTGTTGACTATGTGACCCGTCGCACCGCTTCTGATTTTCTACAGGCCGTCGATCGCATGTTGGCCGCATCTCGCCAACACAATACTGTCATGATGTGCGCGGAAGAAGATCCGCTGCACTGCCACAGGTTTATGCTTATCTGCCCCGCAGTAGTTCAACGAGGAATCGTCCCCATACATCTCCGCCGCGGTGGTTCGCCAGAATCGCATCGCGACGCCGAGGATCGACTCCTCCAACAGCATGGCTTTGCGGATGTCACCAGTGATTCGCTATTTGCACACGGCAGGGAAAGTGCCCTTGAAGATGCCCTACGAATGCAATCCGAACAATTCGCCTTCCGCACCTCTCCCGAAGCCATTGAATATTTCTAGTAGATTTCTCCACTGCCGTACTACACCTTTTTTACATCTTGAGAGTGGCAATTCCCGCCCGTCTGCCGGATGATAGTATTCTTAGCTTGATAACCTTGAAATTCAGCAGACTTCGCAGCCCCCTGCTTCCGCTGATAAATGGGAGATCTTCATTTTGGCACCTGCTGACGTTTACCTGATCGGCTCCAATAGTGCTTTCGGCTCTCGTGTCATCGCTTCCGAAGAGGTGGATCATGCTTTTGGAATGCCCTCAGGAAAATTAAGGAATCGCGCAGGTATTCATTCCTTAGCCTATGCCGGTGAACACGAAGACGAAATTTCCCTGGGTATCGATGCCGCGTCCGGTCTTTTGAAACGGACTGGCGAAGACGCGAAAAACGTGGATTGGATTTTGGCAGCGAGTGAAACGTATCACGTCTACCCCTCTCTCGCTGCCAGCCTTCATGCTCGCCTCAATCTCCGCGAAAACTGTAGCGCACTCGATGTTGGCAGCGGTTGCGTGGCTCTGGTCCAGGCGCTTGCCGTCGCACAAACCATCCTCGTATCCGGTCGCGCCTCGGTCGTCATGGTGGTCACTTCTGACGTGCACAGCCGCACCCTCGGCCCTGGGCGCGCCAAAGGCGAATTCGGAGGACTATTCGGCGATGGAGCCAGTGCGTTTCTTCTGACCACCACTCCTTCCTTTGCAAAACGTGTCGCCTATCGTCTCGGCGAATTCTTCTTTGGATGTGCTGCAAAATATTCGGAAGCTATTTGCGTCAGTGAAGCAGGCGACGGCAGTCTCGATGTACGCTTCGATGGGGAAGCGTTGTCTCGTGCGGCTGTAAACCGTATGGAGAAGATTCTCGCGGAGGCAGAGCGGCGCAGCGGTATTTCTCGCGCGGAAGTCGGCGCGTTCGCCACCCACCAGCCTAATCCCCGCCTGATTGCTCTCCTTGCGAAACAGTTCTGTGTTCCTCCTGCAACCTTTCCTCCGATTGCCGCTACACGCGGTAATCTCGGCTCTTCCACCTGCGGCGCCGTACTCCACGCCGCATTGGAGCTTGCCTGTGCCCAACTCCCAGCGGACCGTAAGCCGGTATTCCTCGCTTCGCTAGGCCCTGGCCTCCTCTTCGGCGGCGGCTGGATGGTCCCTGAGCTAGCCTGATCTTGAATTTGGCGAGGAAGATTATTTCCCCGAAAAGTCCTTTCACCCTAAAAGTGCCTTTCATTTTCTAAGCTGCAGTCTGAGAATTCTCCGCGCGGATTCTTTACGGCCTGTATAGTTAGCCGCTCCTCAACTCGAAATTGCATACATGGAGTTCACTGGAAGGGCAGACTCGTTTCGCAGTTTTTGTGAAGCTATCGGTCGGCGGTCTTCCACTACGGTCGCACGCGCGTTGTGAACAGCGTATCCGCCGCAGGAACCACGCAGCCTTGCAGCGGCGGCCATCCCGGATCCGTAGTCGCATCGCGACAAAGCGTCACAAGTGGTGATACCGCTCCATCCAACGGTTCCGCGTAGATTTTGTAACTGCGATTCACGGGTAACCGATCAATCTGTTAATTTCCGTCGAATTGCACAGGGCCGGGCGCATTGCAACTCCACCCGCCCATGCTGCCGGCAATGCTGTACTGAGCCTGCGCCTCCCCCGCCGCAGCCCAGAAGCAACGCACCCGTCGCGAGAAGAACGGCAGCTGACACCAGCAGGCAATGTTCTGGCGAAACTCTCAGTCGTGCGACTTTCTCGGTGCGTATTTGCGGAAGGGGCCGCATGTTCTTTGTATTTGCAGGCGAAGGACCAGCGAAGCCGCGGTTCACTCTACGTTCAAAGCTTGTACTGCTCTTTTTGTGACAAGACGGCTAACAAGCTCAAATCGAACTATTTGCGCTATTTTTGAAGTCGACTCATTACGAGGCAAGTGCGCGTCAAGCTCGAAACTGCTTCCTGTTTTTGTTCCAATCTGACCGTTCCACTTTTCTCTAATCCCGATTCGGGAAGCTCTTCTCCAGCTCAACTGCAAACCATTTGTCCCGCTCAGCCTCGTCAC
This sequence comes from Candidatus Acidiferrales bacterium, assembly GCA_963748365.1. GTDB lineage: Bacteria > Acidobacteriota > Terriglobia > Acidiferrales > UBA7541 > Acidiferrum. Next base: position 373,946 of record CAVVJG010000024.1, on the reverse strand, counting down.
TTCTATTTGACTTTCACCCTCGCCACTCCAATAATTCGCGCATGGCTCGTCCCGAAGGCGTTCGTCGCGTCAAGAGTTATTCCGCTGCGAACGGTTACGTCTACCAGTACAGTTTTTATGAAGGAAGCCGCACCACCTACGAAGGCCAGCCCGCCGGTGAATTCATTTACGCCGTTTCCGCCAATCGCAAGACTACCTTCCCGCTCCGCATCATCGTTCGTCAGTCGGCGCTATTCGACTGGGCCAAGTCCAACGGCCGCCCCCTCACCAGCAGCGAAGAGTACGCCGTTGCCAAAATACGTCTGCTGCAGGCCTTCGACGAAGGCTCCGTCCCTCTCACTGCAGACTCAACTCAAAACGTTGCTTTCCTCGTGGACGAGTCCAATCTGGAGTCGCTCCTCGAGCAGCTAAACATCTAATTTGTGCCCCGTTTCGAGTGAACCGAAACCTGGCTCGCGTCGTCTAGCTTATGTACACCGTGGCGGGGACAGGCTCTCCGCCCAAGAGGCAGCATGCAGGAGCTGGTTCTGACCCAGCCGGGAAAATTGCTGGAGGCAAACGCAGCGCAAGAAGCCGAAAAGGCCGAGATGCGCCGCAGCCTCGAGCAATTACTTGCGGACAGTGCACCACTGGCCTATCGCGTAGCACTCGGCGTTCTCCGCAACCCTGCCGAGGCTGAGGATGTCGCTCAGGAAGCGTTACTGCGCGCTTACCGGCGCTTTCATCTTCTGCGCGATGTGCAACGCTTTCGCGGTTGGCTTGTGCGCATCGCCTTTCGTTTGGCGCTTGATCGCTCTCGTGCTTTGCGCAGCCGCACCGATCGAGAAACGCGCTGGGCGCGGCCTGAACTGCGTCCCCCGCCACAGTCCGCCGAGCAGCTCGCTGCACTAAACCAGTTCCAGGAACGTTTGGCGCGCGCGCTTGACGAGCTCCCCGACGGCCAGCGGCTGGTGATGTTGCTGACGGCCAGGCAGGGTCACTCCATGGACGAGACTGCCGCCATTCTCGGTGTCTCAACCGGTACCGTAAAGTCGCGTCTGTTTAAGGCCCGCAAACGTTTGATGGAGATGTTGCGATGAATTGTGAACACGTTCGACAGAAGCTCTCCAATGTTGTGGCCGCTGGCGAGCCTGAACTCCCCACGGAACTCGCCCTTCACCTGCGCACGTGTAGCAGTTGCCGTTTTTTTTACGATTCGGAAACAAATCTTATGCGCTCCATCGACACCGACCTTAACGCCATTGTCAATCAGCCCTTTCCAGCTTCGCTGCTACCCCGTGTGCAGGAACGTTCGGAGAAAGTTGTTCCCCGAGCGAATTGGTTGTCCGTACTGCTTCCAGCCGCCGCCGTGTTGGTCATTGCGGGTCTGCTTACAGTGAGTTTGTCACGAAACAAAATTGTCCCCGTCAACCAGACGATTGCTCCCGCGCAATCGAATACGCGTGAACAGGTTTATCTGCGACCGCTGATGCCAAATCCTTCTAAAGCCGCTGATCTGTCGCCACCCTCATCGCTGAAGCCATTCGCTGATGTTTCCAAATCTCTACGGCCTGACATAAACAGGCAGGCACTTGCTCCGGAGGTTCTCATCAGCCCCGATGAATTGCGTGGGCTAAAATCCCTGGCATCGACTGTTTACCACGAACCGCAGGTCGGCAATGCAATTCTGAATCCGGTCGTTCTAACCCGGTCGGTTAGCAAGCCGATCGATAACCAAGAAATCGCGCCACTCGAAGTTGCCAGTTTGGAGATTCGCCCGTTACTGGTTGAGGATCATTAGTTTTTTGCAGGTGTCCCAGCGTACGAACTGAACTGGAGGAGAGTATGAAAAGCTTCGCCATCTGTTACCTTTTCGTTGCCTGTCTATTGTTGCCCGGGTTGACCGTAAGGGGCCAGGACAAACCGCCCAAGGAAGACGCAAAGACCGCTCCTTCACGCGTAGATGGGCCGCAACTTAAAGTTCAAATCGTCTTCTCCGAATACGAAGGCGAAAAAAAGGTCAAGAGCCTTCCCTACACGGTCTTAGTCGTAGCGAGCAATGATTACAATTGGAGCAAAGTCCGTATGGGCGACCGCGTTCCTGTCGCCACGGGTAAAGAAGGTGGCGGAATTCAATTTCAGTACATTGATGTTGGGACGAACATAGACTGCAGAGCCTCTACCGCACCAGATGGTCGATTTCGGCTCGCCATGAACCTTGAGCGGTCCTGGGTGCAAAGCGATGTGTCTACAACCACAGCCAAGGACCCAACTTCTGTCGAGGTGCAATTTCATCAACCGACCATTCGTTCGTTCCGGGCAGACAACAGTGTGCTCCTACAAGATGGCCAAACAGTCGAGACAAACTTCGCCACCGATCCAGTTAGCGGACGAGTCATAAGGCTCAACATCACCTTGAATGTTGTGAAATGATCGAGTAATCCGACCTAAATCGTCGCAGCCAGCGCGCTGCCCAACTCCGGATGCACAAATTTGTATCCCAGTTTTTCCAGTTGGGCGGGCAACACGCGCTGGCTTGCCAACAGCAATGCTCCGGCCATTTCCCCCAGCGCCAGTTTCAGCGCGAATTCCGGCGCTGCGAATATCGCTGGCCGATGTAAGACCCGCGCAATCTCTTTGGTGAACTCCTCATTGCGTACTGGTTGCGGCGACACCACATTCACCGCTCCGCGCACCGATCCTTCTTCCAACGCCAAACGCAAGATCCGCACCACATCCGCAAGCGTTACCCAGCTCATCCACTGCTCACCCGAGCCTAATTTCCCACCGACACCAAACTTGAATGGCCTTACCATCTTCACCAGCGCCCCGCCATTCTTCGCCAGAATCACTCCAAATCGCGCTCGCACCACTCGAACGCCAATCGCCTCTGCCTTCATCGCAGAAGCTTCCCAGTCCCGAGCGACCTCGCTCAGGAAGTCATTGCCCGGGCCACTCTCTTCTGTCAATTGCTCCTCCCCACGATTTCCGTAGTACCCGATGGCCGATGCCGACACCAGTACTCGCGGGCGAATTGCCATCCGCGCCAATGCATTCACCAATGCATTGGTGGCATCTACCCGGCTCGCGCGCAAAATTACTTTCCGCTCGTCACTCCATCTCCCCTCCGCAATCGAAGCTCCCGCCAGATTCACCACAGCGTCCGCGCCCACAGCCGCTCCGCCCAGCGCTCCCGTCTCCGGATTCCACTCCACATCAAATCCTTCGGTTGCCCGCAGAGTGCCTGCGGTTCCCGGCCGGACCAGCCGCACCACCGTGTTCCCCACGCGCTTCAATTCTTCCACCAATGCGCTGCCCACCAGCCCGCTGGAGCCTGTCACCAGTATTTTCATTCCCCCGTCTTTCCTTGCTTGTGCAGGGGCGGCTTTCGCCGCCCTCTTTGCACTTTTCACCCAGACTTTGAATCTACCACGCTGGTTGCCAAACGCTCCTCAGGTTACAATTTTGATATGCCATCGGTCTCTACCACGCTTCGGGTAAAGGTGCTTTTCTTTGGCCGCCTCCGGGAACTCACCGGCATCTCCGAGGAACAGGCCACGCTTCCGGAAGGCTCCACGTTAGCCGATCTATTCGCAACATATGTAAACCGTTTTCCCCAACTTGCCAATTTCCGCAATTCGCTCGTCGCTTCTCGTAATCAGGAATTCGCTGCGTGGGACACGCCCACGGCTGCAGGAGACGAAATCGCTTTTCTTCCTCCGGTCAGTGGAGGCTAGCCCTTTCAACTCATGGTCCATTCCACCGAACGCGACAAGTACGAACTAGCGCAGTTGCCGATAGACGCTAAATCGCTCGCCAAATTCGTCCGCGCAGATCTCGATGGCGCCATCGTCACCTTCGACGGTTTCGTTCGCAATGAATCCCACGGCCGCCAGACCAGCTATCTCGAGTACGAAGCCTACACTCCCATGGCCCTGCAAAAAATGCGGGAGATCGGCCAACTGCTTCACGAAAAATTTGCCATTCATCGTGTGGCCATTGTCCACCGTCTCGGCCGTCTTGAAATCGGAGAAACCAGCGTGTTTATCGCCGTCAGCGCTCCACACCGTGCTGCGGCCTTCGATGCCTGCCGCTTTGCCATCGACACTCTCAAAAAAACCGTTCCCATCTGGAAGAAGGAATTCTTCGCCGATGGTGCTGTTTGGGCCGAGGGCGAATTGCCTCCCGCACCACCCACTGGCCGCAAAACGGCATCTTAATAACTTGATGAGAATAAGCCGACCTCGAATGCTCTTCATCCTGTTAGCCGCTCTCGCATTGTTCTTCGATGTCCGCCACTCGCAGCCGCAAACACACGCGCAAGAGAAACCCGATCGTCCACCATGGGCGCAACCCACGGGTGAGCCGCAGGCAAAGCCGGCGGAAGCTCCGCCCAAGGAAAAACAGGAACCCGCTTCGCCCCGCAACACAATCAAAGTTAACGTCAGCCTTGTGAACGTGCTTGTCAGTGTGCTCGACGAAAATAATCGCCCCGCTCCCGATCTCCCTGTCGAAGCCTTTCATATTTTTGAAGAGGGCGTGGAACAAAAAATCGATGTCTTTGAATCGGAGACCAAACTACCGCTTGATCTTGCCCTGATGGTCGATGCCAGTCTTAGTGCCCGTAAAGAAATTGTCTTCGAGCGCGAGGCCGCTTCTCATTTCATCCAGCAGGTGCTTCGGCCCGAAGACCGCCTCGGGGTTTTCTATTTCGACGAGCAAGTCACGCAAATCGCACCGTACTCCGATAACATTTCCAAGCTGCAGGAAGCTGTCAACAGAATCCCGGAAGGTGCAGGCACCTCAATCTACGATGCCATCCTCCTCGGTTCCGCCTCTCTCGAAAGACGTGGCAACAATCGCCGCCGGGTCATCATCCTGGTCACCGACGGTGGCGAAACTACCAGTCGCGCCGATTTCGACTCCACCCGCAAAGCGGCAGTCCGCTCCGGAATTCTCCTCTACACTATAATTGTTCGCCCGGTGAAAAATGAAAATGGCCGCAACACTGCCGGTGAACACGCCCTCCAGACCATCACGGAAATGACCGGCGGCGCCATGTTTTTCCCGGATTCCGGGCAGGAACTTTCCACGATCTTCGATCGTATCGACCGCGAACTCCGCACCCAGTACCGACTCGCCTATTATCCAAATCCCCGCGGCACTGCCAATTCCTTCCGTACAATTGAAGTGAAAGTCTTGCCCGGTTACACCGCCCGACACCGCACCACCTATTTAAGTGGTCCGCAATAAATTTATGAACAAAACTTACTTGGAAGCCGCCGTACAAATCGCCCGCGAAGCTGGCAAAGTCCTCCGCGAAGAACTGGATCGCCCCGCAGACATCGCCTACAAGGGTGACTTCGACCTGGTCACTCAGGCTGACCGTCGATCCGAAGCGGTCATCGTCGGCCGCCTGCAGGAATTCTTTCCAGATCACTCCGTCGCCGCTGAAGAGGGAACTGGTAGAGACACCGGCTCTGAATATCGCTGGCACGTTGATCCCCTCGACGGCACCACGAATTTCGCTCATCGCTATCCATGTTTCTGCGTTTCCATGGCATTGGCTCGCAAAGACGAACTACTTCTCGGCGTTGTCTATAATCCCGTTTACGACGAGCTCTTTTGTGCCGCGCGAGGTGTTGGCGCCACTTTCAATGGTAAAAAGATTCAGTGCTCCAAAATTACGGAGATGAAGAACAGTCTGCTCTGCACCGGATTTCCAAATCACAAGCGCCTCAAACATCCCAATATCCACTACTACTGGGATTTCACACTGAAATCCCATGGCGTGCGTCGCGACGGCTCGGCTGCTCTCGATCTTGCCTGCGTCGCCGCTGGCCGCTTCGATGGTTTCTGGGAATTTGGTCTAAAGCCCTGGGACACCGCCGCTGGCGTCGTCATCGTCGAAGAAGCGGGTGGTACTATCACCGACCTCGATGGCCAGCCCTACGTGCTCGGCGGCAAGTCCATTCTCGCGTCCAACGGCCTGATCCATGACGAAATGAAACTGTTGGCAGCCGAAGTAGCCTCGCGCACAGCAAACCCCTGATCGGATACCGCTTCCGGTCTTTCTTACGACTATCTAAATTTCCGGGTTTGGGTACAGAGGGGGGATCCAGAATCCACAAAACTACCTGCTTCCATAATACCATTCAGTAATAATATGTCAAGATAAACAAAAGGCGCTGAACCCTTTCGCTCAGCGCCCTCTTAAACTCCTTGCAAAAATGTCCGCCGTTACCCTTTTCGACGCGCGGCCAACAGCAGACCCAGCGACCCGACGATCATCAGCAAATAAGTTGAAGGTTCTGGTACTGGAGCACTGGAGATTGTGAGTGTTCCCGGCACTCCCACATCCGGCAGCGAGTCCGCGGCCGTCCCGAAATCAGTCAGTTGAAAAGTACCGATCGAAAATTTCGGGTTCGATTCCGGTCCCGTGTACAGTTGCCAGAAACCGGTACCTACGTATGTGTCACCGACCAGAAAGTCAAAGCCGCCAGAAAAAAAGGCTGCATAGAAACCCATGCTGGTCAAGATTGGTGCTCCGCCGTTCATCGAGATTGCAACATTATTCAGCACAAACCCGTTTCCAGGATTCACTTCTCCATCCGGCACCGGTGCGTCCGGCAACTGCCAGACAAACTTGTTGCCTCCAGAGGTGAATGTGAAATTGTCTATGCCATCGGCTTTGGCCCTGCCCGCGAAGCCCATTGCCAAGAGCGCAGCCAGGCTGAAAATTCCCAAAATTTTGCGAATCATATGACTCCTCGGTCTCGACCGTAACTTTAGCCGTTACCTTTTGAAACATGCCGCGGATAGGCATTCTCGCCCTGCACTTACTTAGTGCACTTCACCAGCCAGCCAGCAGACAAGCGTAAGAAAATCAACATGTTACGTGGTATCAACTTGATACCTAAAGAATCCTGTATGAAAAGCTTTTCTCATTTTCGATTTCTGGCCATAATTTTTCCTTTCTTCATTTTCTGTTTAACGTTCCTCCGGATATTTCGCACGCAGATTAATATTCCGCTTCCGCACATCAACTCTGCTTACGCGAAGCTCATAACCTCTTGACGGATTTCTTATGCTGCTCTGGCTAGCCTGAATATGTAGCGACGGTGTGTGTTTGTGCCCAGATGGGAATCGCCACCTGCAATTCCCGGAATAATCGTCGGCTGTTCAGTTCAGGGAGAACTCATGGCAATCTCATTCTTGCGGAAATTCAGTCTCGCGTTTGCTCTCACAATACTATTTTGTCCCGCCGCTTTTATCTCTGCGAGTGCGAACGATGGTACCAAACCCAATGACACAGCGGGCGGCAATCCCTCCACTGCTCCCGCCAATACTTCTTCTGCCGGTAAATCGGAAAACGGTCTGACCGATCGTGAACGGTGGCTTCTCAATCGCGTCGATCAACTCGAGAAAAGAGTCGAAGAGCTGGAATCCAAGCACTCCTCCGCCACTACGGAAACTGTCAGCTCGGCCCCTCCCACGGTGTCGACTGCGTCTATTCCCGCCGAAGTCGCCGCATCCGTGACTTCCAGTATCACTCCAGGCTCCAGCTCGTCTTCGTTGAATTCCGTCAGCCCCGGCACGCAAGACAAATCGGCCACCATTCCCTCCGCCGCCTTAGGCGAAAAGCCGAAGAAGGCCGAACCCTTCGCTTACGCGGATTGGACTTGGCTCAACGGCAACAGCCGCACCAAAGATTCACCGCTCGACACAAAATATTTCACCGGAGAATTTCGCGCTGACACGACCTACATCTATGATTTTGCCCACCCGCAAGACCACACCCTTACGGGCACTAGTGAAAGTGGCCGCACGGACGAATTCCAGGTTCAACAACTGGGTATCGGTGGTGACTTCCATGTTGGCAACGTCCAGGGACGCTTGATGACGCAGTTCGGCATGTACTCCACCATGACGCCACGAAACGATCCCACTGTTGGCAAGGGTCAATGGCAATTGGATAACGCCTACCGCTACATTTCGGAAGCGTACGGGGGCTATCACATCAACGCGCTCCACGGCATTAACATTCAAGCGGGCATCTTTATGTCCTACGTTGGGTTATTCAGCTACTACAATTTCGACAACTGGACCTATCAACCTTCGTATGTCAGCTCCAACACTCCCTGGTTCTTCAATGGCATGCGCGTGCAGATCTATCCCACTGCAAAGCTGAAGATCGAACCCTGGCTGATCAACGGTTGGCAGTCTTACGGCACCGCCAATGGCCGCCGTGGCCTTGGCATGCAAGTGGTTTACCGCCCCACTGGTTCTATTGCCATCATTTCGAATAATTACGGCGTTGGACAGGATGCCTTAGGCGTCCCTGGCCGCACGCGTTGGCACACCGACAACAGCCTTGAACTGAAATACTATGACCACCCGGAACGCTTCTTCGACAAGTCTGCTTTTTCTGTGACCATCGACGCGGGATGCGAAAGCGGCGGCGGCGTCACCTGCTTTAGCAATTCCCAAGGCCTGCCAAAACAATATTTCCTGGGCGGCATGCTCTACAACCGCTTCTGGTTCAACCGAGATCGCTTCGCCGTGACTCTCGGCGGTGGCATGATGATCAACCCTGGTCGCTACCTGGTTCTGCTTCCCCCGGTAAATGGCGCCACGGCATTTTCCGGCACACCCTATTTCACAGAAAATCCGGGTGACCAGTTCAAGGGATGGGACGCCTCGGCTACGTTCGACTACATGCCCGTGCAATTTATTACTTTCCGGTGGGAGTACGACTATCGCGGTTCCAGCGTTCCTTATTTCGCGGGCAAGGGTGGCGTGACACCTCCTGGCGGAAATACCGGTCTGCCCGGCTCTGTCGTGCCCAACTTCAACCCCGACTTGCGTGTAAGCGAACATCGCCTGAACTTGGCCATGCTGGTCAAGTTCTAACCTTCACAGGGCGCGATACATCGTGCCTTCTTGAGTTTGCCTCTGCGGGTGCCGGGTTTTAGCCTGGCACCTGCGGCTAGCTTCGTTTCCCTATTTCTTCGTCTCCAGATATTCTTCTTCCGTGTTCACTGCCCAAATATTTGCCTTTGTCGTATTCCCACCGCAAATATTGTCCACTGCTGTCATCGCCGTCAGCATCGAATGATCCATATTGTTGTACTTGTGCATTCCATTTCGGCCAATCAAAAATAGATTCTCAATTCCATCCACATACTTCCGCAACTCTCCAAGTCTTTCATACGATCCGAAATAGGCTGGATACGCTTTGGGCATGCGGGCCACAGTCCAGTCCAAAACATCCGCTTTTTCAATTACACCTATCTGGGTCAACTCCTCCACCGCCAGTCGCCCCATCTCCTCATCCGGTCGCCCCCAAAGATTATCGCCCTCGCTGCAAAAATATTCTACGCCAAGCCACACTCTCTCCGGATCAGCAACCAGGAAGGGGCTCCAGTTATTAAAGATTTGCAGCCGCCCTACTTTCACATCCTTTTCATGCACATAAATCCAGTTATCTTGAATCAACTGTCCGGCTAGTCCTCCCGGTTCACGCAATTTCAGTCCCTTTACCAGTAGCCCCACGGTAATGAAATCCCGGTACTGCAATCCGCTGGCAACCTCTCGCACATTTTCTGGCGCTGTTTCACCCATCGCTTGCACCAGCTCTTTCACCGAAGTCGTTGAGAAAAAATAGTCGCCTTCAAACCGCCTTTCACTTCCTTCCGCATCTCTTCCAGATACCGCAACGATGCGTCCATCCCGCACCTCAATGGTGTTCACCTCAAATTTCAAAACGATCTCTCCGCCAAGCTTCGTCGCTTTTCGGGCGACCTCTTCCCACATTTGTCCCGAACCCAGTTTGGGATATAGAAACTGTTCAATTAGCGAGGTTTCTGTATTCTTCTGCGCAACTCCGGTTCCTGCTTTTCGCTCGCCATTCCGCAAAAAGTGTCCTATCACCTTCCGCAACGAAAGCTTTTTGATCCGTTGTGCACCCCACTCCGCGCGAATCTGCGCACACGGGACTCCCCACACTTTTTCCGTATACGACTTGAAAAATGTTTTGTAGAGAGCGCGCCCAAATCGGTTGATGAAAAACTCTTCCAGATTACTGACCGGGCTAATAGGGAAAAGCGCACTTCGCAAATAGCTGGCAGCTATTTGAGCAGTGCGCCACAATCCGAAATTCCGCAAAGTCCGCCAAGTCAGCTGTACCGGGTAGTCAAAAAGGCGCCGCAAGAAGTAGATCCGCGATTTCCTCTTTCTTACCAGAAATCGCAAATCCACTGCTCTTGCTTCCTCCAGCGTGGCCACCGGAATGTGCGAAAGCCACCACTTCATGACCCGGTCGCTTTTGGAAAAAAATCGATGTCCGCCAAGATCCAGACGGTTGCCCTTGTATTCGATGGTCCTCGCGATTCCGCCCATGAACCCGCTGCGCTCCAGCACCACCGGATGAATCTCCGTGCGCGTCAGCAACTCGTACGCCGCTGTCAGTCCACCGGGCCCTGCTCCAATTATGATTGCCGTCTTCTTCGCCATGCGCGTCGCGGCATTAGTTTAGCCTATGCCCCTGCGCACACCTACGCCGCGTCATGTGGTAATCGCGAGGCCTCCCATATTGCTCTTTTTGTTACGAAAGATTGTAACGGCCGCTTTCTGGGGACGTTCTGTGCGTCCCGGATAGGACATGGGCGGGGGCAGCAAACTGGATCTAGCGTGTTTCTGTAACCCCCTAACTCTTAACTCTGGACTCTATTTAGCTCCCCACTCCGCATATAGCTTCGTTATTGCCGGGCCAATCGTGAATCCCCACGCAAAAATTCCCAAACTCTTAAACTTCTCCGGCACTACGTACCGGTCCTCCGCTTCTGTCACCGGCACGCCCGCCTTATACATCTTTTCGGCCTGCTCCGCGATGTCATCAAACGCGCTGCGCATCTGTGCAATGCCTTCCTGTCCGCAGATATGTCCATGTCCCGGCACGAAGATCGTGTCCTTGTCGTAGGACGCAAATGTCTTCAATGTTGCACGCCATCCCGAAACCGTGGCTTTCTCGTCGAAGCATACTGGATACATTCCATTAAAAACCAAATCGCCGGTGTAGACTACTTTCTGCTCCGGTACGCGCACAATCAAATCTGTCCCAGAGTGCCCCGGTAAATGCTCGACAATAATTGGATAGCCCCCCAAATCCACATTCAGCGGTAAGTTTGCCGGATCCAACAGCCGATTCGGCAATGTCAGTGTCGTTTTCTTGATTACGTCCACCACGCCTGACAGCGCATTCACATCGCTTTGCGCGTGTCGCTTGACTACATCTGATTTCGCCTCTTGCACCCGCTTTTCCAGAGGGCCCAAAATCGCTGCCTTGTCCAACAATTGCATTGGCTCATAGCTTTCCGCGATTCGCCTCCCCACAGCCGTGTGCCCCCACAATTGGATCCCGTTAGCTCCGTAAAATGAATTTCCGCACGAATGATCGAAATGATAGTGGGTGTCCAACGCGCCGACAGCCGGCACCTCCGTTACTTTCCGCAGCGCTTGCATCTGAAACGCCGCCCCGTTCGCCGTGACAAATCCCTCAATTAGCAGTGCCGCATCCTTGCCATGCACGAAGCCACCGTTGCACATTGTGGTCAAACCCTTGGAGGTATCCGAAATCGTGGCATACGCGCCTTCGCCGATTTTCCGTACCGATGCGAATCCCCCATCGACAATCGGCGTCGACGCTATCCGCGCATCATCAGAAAGGGAAGTGGCGTTCGCCCGAAGTGGAATCGCTCCTGCAATCGCATAGGCTGCCCCGAAATACGAAGCTTGCGTCAGGAAACGCCGGCGGGAAATCTCAGCAACTGTGTCGTTCATCTTTCCTCCAGGAGGGCATGGATATGCAAGGCGCAAATAGCTCATTGGATGCCGCTCTCTATGATGCAATGCTTCTGAGAATCGTCACAGCTTGTTCAGGGTTTGTATTTACTTGCCCGATTGCTTTATGCCGTCAGCCAATTCGTCCGTTCCAGAAACGTAGGCGGCTCATAAGTCTTTCCCGCCGCCAGCCGCCGCTCTTCCCGTCGTGAAGTCCACAAAAGCAGTCGCCCCAAAGCTCGCGAACGAATCCGCCCTGCAATCCCGGATTCCCCCTCCACTTCTTTACGCAGCTTCTGAATCTGCTCGCTCACGTTTCGGTTTACCGCGCGGAATTGGTGCTCCATGGCCCACAATGCCGCGTTATACCCACTCTTCAATTTTTCCATCTCTCGCGCGAATCGTTCCCGCACCCGTGGGTCGGGATAATCGCGATAGCGTTGCCAGCCTTGCAGCATCGTTTGACACATCCGGTACAGACTTGGGCCATTTCGTTCAAAATCGTGCCAGAAAGCCCAATCCAGAAAACGCTTTGAATCCTCCCGCGAAATCGCCGCGTGCTTGAAATTAAACTTGAATTGTCCGTGGATGTCCGCCAGGTCCACAAAATCCAGCAACCGTCCCTGCTCGCTCATCTCTTTATACAAAGGCGTTCCTGGCACCGGTGTATACAGCATGAACTGGTGGAAATCGGTTTCATGGTTAACGGCGTGCTCAATCTCTTCCCGAATATTTCCAGGAGTGTGATGCTCCAGTCCGATAATCGTCGATCCCTGCACGCGTATCCCGTGGCTGCGCATCTCTTTCGTCAATTCTTGCGTATTCATTCCCTGCAGTTTGGAGTAACTTGCGTGCTCCGATTCCAGCCCGATCCACACCCAGGAAATTCCCAACTCCACTAATTCCTGCATCGTGTATTTGCGCACTGCGTTCGCCGAAGCGAACACTGCCATGCTCCAGCTTTTCCCCGCTTCTTTCATGCGCGCCAACAGTTCCAGCGCCCGCTTGCGGTGCAACAGAAAATTTTCGTCCATGATGAAAAAAGTCTTCACGCCCAGCGTCGTTTCAAAATTGTTCATGATTTCGAACAATTCGTCGCCGGTCTCGTAAAAGTTATAAAAATGTCCCTTGCCCCCGAAAAACGACGAGGTCGTGCAAAAGCTGCAACCCATCGGGCATCCCACCGACGGAATAATTGTTGCCGCTGTCGACCCCCTCCGTTCCGGAAGCCGCAATCCCATCGATCTCGTTTGTATCCCCGAAATTATTGCGGGATGCTTGATGGGTGCGTGGTCATTCTCCCCCAGGTACCGCCGCATCCAGGAAATTCCTTCCCCCTTCACAAAGTGATCCGCGTCTACCATGGCTTCCACATTCGGTGTTGCCGTCACGTGCCCGCCCACGATAATCGTTGATTGCGGCGAAAGCTCACGCACCATCCGGCACATCTCCCGCACCTTTCCTACGTTCACGATGATCGACGAAATTCCTACCACATCGTATTGATGCGCGATCAATTCCTTGGCAAACGCTTTCCGAGTTGGGAAGTCAAGCACCGTGCACGGCGCCGTGATATTCGCTTGAATCATCATGATGCCCCAGGAACGGTGGAACATGCGCAGAGAAAACGCTCCCTGCGCCCGCGTCACCTGATTGTGATACAGCTCCATGGGGTTGATGGCCCGGCTCCCGAATTCGTCGTCCTTCGCGTAGGGACCAAACACTGAACTGAGCAGTACGCGCGCGCGCGTTCCCTTGGGATGAACTGGAGGTGCTAGCGGGATTTGCGGAAATTGCGGATTAGTAGACACATCTCCAATCTACCACTCGTGCGTAACATCTCCATGTGACGTGCGAACGCCCTCCTGTGACGCGCTGAACACCGCCCGCTTTTCTTGACTTCCCCCGTCGCCTCCCGCTACCTTGAACTTGCCCGCATTCGTTCGCGCACACGGCGGAATTCTCCGCATCCAGTTTTCTTCTTGTGTGGATCGAATTCTGTTTCTCGAATTGTTTGCGCGCAAAACGAGCAACCGATGACCACTTTCGCTCTCGAAGTCGAAAATCTTATAAAGGTCTATCGCGGCCGCCGCAGCCTGTTTGGCCCTTCCTCCGCACCTTTGCGCGCCATCGATGGCCTCAGTTTTCAGGTTCCTCGCGGCCTTATTTTCGGATTGCTTGGTCCCAATGGCGCCGGTAAAACCACTTTGCTTAAAATTCTTTCTACCCTTCGTCGTCCCACCGGTGGCCAGGCCCGAATCGAGGGCTTCAACGTCATCGCTCAGCCCAATCAGGTTCGCCGCCGCATCTCCATGGTCCTCCAGGAAACTTCCGTCGAACTTTTTCTTTCCGTTCGCGACAATTTGCTCACTTTCGGTCGCTTTCATGGCCTGGCCGGAAGCGAATCCAGCCTCCGTGCCGACCGCGTCATCGAACTATTTGACCTTGGCGCGGAATCTGAGCGTAAAGTGCAGGACCTAAGCGGTGGATACCGCCGTCGCGTGCAAGTCGCAAAAGTTTTCATGGTGCAAACACCACTGCTTTTCCTTGATGAATTTTCCACCGGCATGGATCCCATTCTCAAACGCTCGGTCATGGATTCTCTCCGCGAGGAATCCAAGCGTGGCCGCACCATTGTTCTCACCACGCAAATTCTTAGCGAAGCCGAAGAACTTTGCGACGACATCCTCATCCTCAACAAAGGGAAGCAGATTGCCCGAGGCGACCTCAATACCTTGAAATTGCTTTCCGAACGCGTCTACGAAGTAGTCATCAGCTTTGAGTCGCTTCCGCTCGGTATCGAAGCCGATCTTGCCGCGCTCAAGCCCACGCATTCCACTGTCACTGGAAATACTATCGAATTTGGCGTAAGAGCCGACGAGGCGGAGGCGCTCGATGCCGTCAGTGCTCTCGCTAAAAAAGGCCGCGTGCTTCGCGTGGAGATCGGTGGCGCCAGTCTCGAAGACATTTTCGTCGAACTCACCAAGAAGTCCGAGGGGGCGTGAACCTCTATGTCCGCCATTTCCGCGATCCTCTACCGCGAAGGCAAAATCCGCGCCACCAACATCATTTTTGTCTTCTGGGATTTTTTCTATCCGCTCGCCTACTTATTGGTTTTCGGCGTCGGAATGTCCGCCGCTTTGGGCGCTCCCGTTTCCATTCCGGGCGTCAATTACAACTCCTTCTTCCTCGCTGGAGTTCTCGGCATGGCCAGCTTCGGCATTGCTTCCAACAGCTCCTGGTCATTCTTCATGGATCGCGACAATGGCATCTTCTACGAAATGCTTACCTATCCCATGAGCCGCTCCGAATATCTCCTCGGAAAAGTCGCCTTCAACCTGTTCATCGCTCTCGCGCAAGCTGCCATCACTCTGCTCCTCGGTTCCTGGCTTCTGCATATCCATCTCCGCTATGACCTCTTTCCCATTCTCTTTGCCGCGATACTCATCGGCACTTCCGGCTGGTTTTTCTTTTACACTATCTTCGCTCTTCGCATCCGCCGAAACGACATCTTCAACGGCCTGACCTCTGTCCTTTATTTTGTCTTCTTGCTTGCCAGCTCGCTCTTCTACCCCATAGAACCGCTCCCGCGTGTCTTCCGCCTCATCGCCCTCGCCAATCCCATCACCTGGCAAGTCGATCTTCTCCGCTACGGCACTATCGGCTACGGTAATCCGCACGCGCTCTTCCTCGAAGCTGTCGCCTTTTCCAGCTTTGCCGTCGTCTGCTTCGCTATCGCCGTAAAAAGCCTCAACGCCGAGTAAGTCATCTTCGCCGCCACAATGTCTTCCCGAGCATCGCGAGGGAGTCTACTACTCTTCAAGATCGCACCCGTGAAGCGGACACGACCTTGCGATGCGATTTGCCTTTGTAGCGCTGGCTTTTATGCCAGCGCCGTTGTTCTTGTCTTCATCGTAGTCGGCCCATGAGACCATCTTAGTTTGCCTTCAGTTGCAGCAACTCCCTCGCCATGGGATGATAATAAATTGTGAGATGTCTCCTGCTTTAACCACTCTTCCCTGTGGCGATATCGTCTAGGGGTCTAGGACGCCGCCCTCTCACGGCGGAAACCCGGGTTCGAATCCCGGTATCGCTACCAATACAAACCTCCCAGTACACGCACGATCCCGCATTAAGTTCTTTCCGTGCGACACGAATTAGTTGCTATCCCAGCGATTTGTGTTTGAACTGACGCGCGCCGCTGCTGTATTCCGCGACGATCTGACCGTTTCCCCGCAACTTGTACTTGTACGTAGTCAACCCTTCAATCCCCATTGGTCCGCGCGCGTGTAGTTTTCCGTTGCTTATCCCTACCTCCGCGCCCAAACCGTAGCGATAGCCATCGGCAAAGCGGGTCGACGCATTGTGGAATACCCCCGCAGCATCAACTTCCTGCAAGAACCGCTCCGCCGCCTCATGGTCCTCTGTAACAATGCACTCCGTGTGTTTCGAGCCATACTTGTGAATGTGCTCCAGTCCCTCTTCAGCCGAATCCACAATCTTCACCGACAAGATCAGGTCGGAATATTCAGTTGACCAATCTTTATCCACCGCCGGCACCAGCTTCGCCTCCGGAAGCAGCGCCCGCATGCGCGGGCACGCACGAACTTCTACTTTCGCCTTTTCCAATTCTGCGATGACCCTCGGGAGAATTGCCGTGGCAATATCTTTATGCACCAGCAGCGTCTCGACGGAATTGCAAGCGGCGGGATACTGAACCTTGGAGTCCAAAGTAATTGCTACAGCTTTATTTACATCCGCTGCGCGATCAATGAACACATGACAAATTCCTTCGCCGTGGCCCAGCACAGGGATGCGGCTGTTCTGCTCCACGAAGGCCACAAACTCTTTCGAGCCGCGCGGAATCAATAGATCCACTTCGCCTTTCAGATGCAGCAGCTCCATAACATCCGAACGAGATTGCAGCAGTTGGATCGACTCGACAGGCACTTCGGGAAATCTGGAAATTGTCTCTCTCCAGATGGCAACGATCCGTTCGTTGCTGTTTGCCGCCTCCGCGCCACCTTTCAACAAGACCGCATTGCCAGACTTGAGCGCCAGTGAAGCAACCTGCGGAATGACATCGGGCCTCGACTCAAACACCACGGCAATCACGCCAAGCGGGCAGGTTTCTTTGCTCAGAATCAAGCCATCATCGAGTTCCGTGGTTGACAAGCGCTTTCCCAACGGATCTTGCAGATTTGCAACTTCGCGTACGCGTGCAGCCATCTCGACCACGCCGCTCTACATTAATCCGCAGCCGCAAAAACAGCGCCTGCGTCATCTTTCCGCTTGATACCAGCTTCTCGGCAGCGGCGCAGTCCACTGCATTTGCATCCAGAATACTCCCGGCATTTCCTTCCAGCGCGTCCGCAACTGCCAGCAGCGTAGATCTGCGTCTCTCGTCGGTGAGAAGCGCAAGCCTTCGCGACGCTTCCCGCGCAGAGTGCGCAAGGGCAGCAACCCCCCCGCTGCGTTTCGTTCCCGGCTCGTAGCTCATGCGTCCCGCTCCAGCAGAACAATATTGTCACGCGTAAACAAAACGCGGGCCGTCGCCGCCGAATCGCTGGCGCAATTGGCAATACCGCGTGCAAATTCCTGGCCTTCCAGGTTTGCGATGCTCACAACGTCCATTGGCCCAAACGGCCTTTCAATCCGAACCACGCCCGAAGAAAGCAGGCTTGCCTTGCCGCGTGCTACGGCACGCTGTGCGCCCGCATCAACAACGACGCGCCCGCGAACTCCGGCGGCATAGGCAAGCCAACGACGCTTACCCTTCATCCGGTTGGAAGGCAAAAACACCGTCCCTTCGGGTTCTCCCGCAAATATCCGGGCAAGCACCTCGGGGCGGTTGCCGTTTGCGATCACCGCCACCCCGCCGCAATTCATCGCAATTTCAGCCGCTTCCAGTTTCGTGACCATGCCGCCCCGCCCGGACTCGGAAGGTCCGCTCGCCATTCTTCTCAACTCCGGCGTTACCTTGGCAATCACTGGAATCACTTGTGGACGGCTTACGGAACCCGCTGCCTTCCGCTTGGAGAGAGTTTCCGTATCCAAAAGACCATCGACATTTGTGAGCAGAATGAGCGCGTCAGCCTCCAGGCCGCTCATCACCAGCGCGGCCAATCGATCGTTATCGCTGAATGCGGCGGAACGGGAACTTCCACCGACCGTCTCCAGTTCTGCGGTTGAAACCGTGTCGTTTTCGTTCACAATTGGCAGCACACCAAACCCGATCAGTTTTTCCATCGTCCGCCGCAGGTTGGAATAGCGCTGCCAGTTACTGAAATCTTCTTCCGTCAGCAAGACCTGGGCAATTTTCACCTCATGCCCGCCGAATAACCGCTTGTACGCTTCCATCAACAAACTTTGTCCAACCGCGGCGCACGCCTGCTTGGTTGCCATGTCTTTCAACCGAGATGGGTGCAGTCCCAACCAACCCCGTCCAAGCCCAACGGCGCCCGAAGATACCAGCACGACTTGGCGGCCGTTCAATTGCAGCGCAGCAATTTCCCGCACAAGCGGTTCAATGCGTTCTAGAGAGAGTTCACCCGCCGATCCCGTGACCGTGCTGGTTCCCAGCTTTACGACTATGCGCTTTGCGCCACGCAGCACTTCATTTCGCTGCTGTTCGTTGTGACTCATAACTCCGCTCATTTGACTCCGGCTGAAACAATTAGACTACGACATTTGCTGAAGTTCAGGAATGTGAATTGGTCGAAGTTTCAGGCCAGCTTCCGCAGCTCTTCCAGCAGTCTGACCAGTGCAAGGGTGTCCTGTGCACAGTATTCGAGCAGCGCTTTCCGCAGCCGATTTTTCTCCCCTGTGGGGGTCTCTGGATCTATGAATCGTTCCCACGCTATTCCGGCTGCCGTCCCTTCTTCGATTTCCAAATTCTCGTAACTCATCTCTGGAACAAATGCGGGCAACACGAATTTCAGCGAATATGACCCTGCGAATGCGGAATGGTAAACGTTTTGACGGACAACAACGAGTAAGTCCCACATCTTCGATTTGATCCGTTCAATCGTCGGCGCAAACTTCGGCAGCCAGCGCCCCAGATCATCCAATCGCGAATATTCGAAGCTTTCGTTGTAGACCACAATGTTCTTCGCCTCTTCAAGTGCTTCACAAAGTGTTTCCACGAAGCGGGGCCGCGGGTCGGAATTGCCTTCCGCCAAAAACTCAAAATGCTTCAATGCTGCGCCCGGGCGCTCAAGCCTGTGAACGGACCATTGGAACGGAATGTGGTCGTAGGGTGCCATCTTAGCGAAGCGGGGAAGCGCGGGATAAAGCGTCTCAAAATCCATAAAGCACAGCGGATATTTCAAGCCGTTAATTTCGTTTTTGAGCCTTGGGCCAATGAATGGTTTGCCACTCTTCACGCAGTCAACCGCCCGGCGTTGCCGCTCCGTCAAGGAAAATGTGCTCGGGATTTTATTGATTGAGGTTATCCCTACAGAGACTAGTTTCTTTACCTTTCTTACTCCAATCCTGGGCAAGCGACTTACGTGGCCTGCGGGTATTTCCGGGTTGCAGTGATCGAAGAACTCACACTGGACAGGATTGCTGCAATGTCTGCCGGGCCTAATGTCGGGTGGCTTATCTCGATTCAAAATTCTAAATTGCTCTTCAAGTCGGTCGGCGATCTCTTCCTCACTGACGGCATCGCCCTCGTCGATATCTGAAGTCACAAACAATTCTGAGACGTCGTAATCCCTCCCATCAAAAACATAGCCGCGGTTCAAATGCATCAGGCTTACTTTCTGGATCTCAACTCCCGCCCCAATCAGCACATGCTTCTGAATGGCGAGGTCGTAAGCATGGTAGGGCTTCACGCTGGTTGCTGACTTTACCTCTATCAGGTGATGACCGCTGCGATCCCGCTTCAGAACATCAGTCCGAACAAGAACGCCCTCATGTTCAAAAGTGGCCTCGAATATTGCAGGGGCCTCATTCCTATTGAGCAGTTCGCGAGTTTCGAGCAGTGCTTTGCCCAGCTCTTTCTGGCTGGCCTCAACCGTCACAGCCCCCGGAAATGCCTTTTTCGCAACCAGACCAACTTGGCGGCCCTGCTCGATCACTAGTCTGGCCGACTCGTCCCGTTCTCCTGCCAATTCTGGCTGATGCACTGCCAGATACAGTCGCTTCAGGCACTGTACCCCTGCAACGAATTTTGACTTGGAAATGCGCATCATTTTCCCGCGGAGACAGTTTCTTCTGTCGCGATGCGCTGAATTCCCTCGGCGAATTCCGCCACCGGCGTGATCAAGCTGACTACCAGATAGCCATCCTTCGGAAAATCGAAAAAATGTCCGGGATGCACAACAACGCTCTTTCTTTTCATCAACTCAATTGCGCGTTCTTCATCCGGTCGATCGGCCGGAACTCGCAGCACCGCATACCAGCCTCCCTCTGCTTCCAACAGTTCGCAGTGGCGGGTATCTGTAAGTTGCCGGAATAATTCGTCGCGATTTATCTTCACCCGCTCCTGTAATTGTTTTTGCAGCGAATGTCGTTGTTCAAATAGAGCCGGGATCGCCAATTGCGTCGGCGCGTTCAGCGAAAGATACGTATCTGCGATGACTTCCAACCGTCCGACAGCCTCCTGCACCAGTACATCCGGCCCCGTGCAAACTACCCACGCCACTTTCATCTGCGGAAGCGCTGATATCTTCGATAGCCCGCTCAACGTAAAGGTCAACCCTTCGCGATTCCCCGCAAAGCTCTTTCGTGCGCCACCTCCAAACGTGTAATCAAGAAACACTTCATCCACGATCAGCGCAATCCCTCGCTCGCGGCAGATCGCGTTTAATCGTTCCATCTCCTCTGCCCGCAAATACGATCCTGTCGGATTGTTCGGGTGCACTAGCAGAATCGCCCGTGTCCGCGGCGTAATCGCCTGCAGCACAGAATGAAAATCCACCATCCACCCCAGAGCGTATTCCAGCGAGTAGGGAACGAGCGTCACATCCTGCAGCTCCCCCAGGAAATCGAATAGCGGGTAGCTTGGCTTGGGCACCAGGACTTCGTCCTGCTGATTACATAGCAACCGGAACACGTACATATACGCTTCGCTCGTGCTGGTCGTCAAAAATATCGCTTCCGGATCGACCCCAGTCCGATGATCCTGAAGGTAGTACCGCGCCACTTCCTTTCGGGCGCTTAACAATCCCTTAGGTTGCGGGTCGTACATTAATCCTTGCGGGTTTTGAAAGGCGGAGAGAATTGCTCTGCCGTCGTATTTCAGGCCGCACTGCGTGGGATTTGAAGCCGTCAGGTCCAACAGTGCCACCCCTGCCACGCGCAGTTCCTCCAGCGCTTGTGTGAACCGGTTCGTTGCGAGCTTCCAATGCGTCCGTTGGGAGAACATATCCGCAAAAAAACGATAACACACGGTTTTGCAGTGCGGCGGCCCGACTGCCCTTCTGATTGCTAAAACACTTTTTAGCAGCGTTTTCAGTGAATCGAAGGTCAAACCGCGAGTGTCTTATGCAATGGACGAAACGCCGTGCGTTCATTACGCAGGGCGAGTCTATGACTCTGGGTGAGGCACCGATACCCCAGAGAGAAGCGCCTTTACCTGGGCAAGTGCTGCCGGAATGGCGCGCCGCGCCGCCTCCGATAGTTCCTCAGAAAGCTCGAACGTTGCGCCACCAATGGTCACAAGGTAGGCCGCGCTAGGGGCGCTCTCGTAGAGCTGTTTGGCCAACGCCAGGAGTGCCGCAGGGGCCATCGAATGCGTGAGGGACTCCGGCGACGCGGTGCGCGGTTTTACAGTTTGGCAGCCAACTTCCCCAGGGGGCAATTCCGCCGAAGCATCGACGAAGATGACTGTGCCCACTTCACTGATGGCCTCCGCCATCTCTGGCAGCCATTGTTGGACGCAACGCACTTTTGTGTCTGGGTCACAAAACCCGGCCAGCAAGGCTTCAGCTACATGCCACGCGACACCGTCATCCCCTCGCTGCGGATTTCCACACGTCAGCACGAGTGCCCGTTTCTTCATTCCAGTTTTCCCTCACCGCTCTCGCACTTGGCGTCCTCATTTGGGGCGCTCATTCTTAAAACGTAATCCATCTCGTCAACCCTTAGCAACGAGTCCAAATGCACGTTGTCATGTTGGGCCACCTTGCGCTAGGACACGAGTCACAGGCAGTCTGCACCACTCGCCCGGTTCCATTCAGATCGAGGACTGTTTAGGTCCCATAATCGTTCTAGTCATGCTCATGTGTGGAGAAACACTCAGGTGCGATGAAAATCACATCACCTAGTGCGTGCTAACACACACAGTGTCCCAGTCTCATTACTCTCTTCACTGGTAACCCTCCACCCTTTCAGCGCTTTGCCTGAAATCGAACGAGCGTTCGATTTGGTACTATCCTTGCCCTTATTCTTCCTGTGGAACATCAAGCAGCTCGGCCCGAACCTATCCTCCTCGCTCACCCCTGCGCCTCCGCTGCTCTGACCGCTTCGATTCCTGACCTTCCGCTCGACTGAATTGACGCTGCAGCTTTCCACGCAGGTATCCACCTGACTTGTCCTTGCCTGGAGAGAAGAGGGGATCGCCGCGAGTAGCTTGATCCTTGACCAGTTCATCGAATTTTCCGACATGCACTTCCTGTCCGAGCAACTCGTAATGCACCTGCACGGCTATCCCGGCTACGAACCCCATGTGGAAGACCACACCAGGCTCATGAAAAAAGTCCGCGAAATTCGCGGCAATGTCCAGCAGGGTGAACAAAGGATCGGCCAACAGTTGATTTTGGAATTGCGAGATTGGCTAATCACTCACATCGCTTCGGAAGATGTTGCTTTCGGCGAATATCTTAGTAAGAAAGCAGGGAACCCCTAGTAATGCTTAAGAAACGTATCGGCGTCCTAAGTGTTGGCAACGTTCTCATGGGCGACGACGGCGTTGGCCCATACATTCTCAAAATTCTCGAATCTCGTTACGAATTTCCTGCTGAGGTTGTCCTTGACGACCTTGGTACACCCGGTCTCGGCATCACATGCTTCTTCTCCGATTACGATGCCGTGATCTTGATCGATGCCGTCTGCGCTTCAGGGCGTCCTGGTGACCTCAAGCTTTATCGCAAAGATCAGTTGGTGAACATTCCAATCCAAATGCGCGTCAGCCCTCACGATCCCGCGCTTGTTGAAGCCTTGCTTTTTGCGGAACTGAGCGGCATCTGCCCTAAGGATGTTTTGCTGGGCGGCATTGTTCCCGAATCCTGCGAACTCGGTTGCGTCATGAGTCCCGCCATGATCGAGGCCATCGAACCCGCTCTCACAGCCATCATGGTAGAACTCCACCGGTTTCACATTGTGCCCAGACTCCGTGCCACGCCGATTGCTCCTTCCATTTGGTGGAGCGACAGGCTAACCTCAAAGTCAGAAGAGGGGGTTTCTGCTTATGTGTCTGGCGATCCCCGGTAAAGTTGCACAAATCGAAGTAAACGACGGTATGCGTTCCGGCCGCGTCATTTTCGGCGGCATCGCACGCCGTGTCTGCCTCGACTTTGTTCCTGAAGTAAAAGAAGGCGACTACGTTCTGGTGCACGTCGGCTTTGCCATCAGCATTGTGGATAAAGAGGAAGCCGAGCGCACTTACGCGCTTCTCGAAAGCATGGGTTATCTTACCGGCGAATTGGCCCTTGATCCCGCTCCGGAGCTCAAGCCATGAAGTATCTCGACGAATATCGCGATGCCAAGATCGCAATTTCGCTTGCCGCGGAAATTCGCCGCCGCTCCACTCGGCCCTGGGTGCTGATGGAAATCTGCGGCGGGCAGACGCACACCCTGATGCGCTACGGCATCGACGATCTCCTTAAAGACAGCGTGCAAATTGTCCATGGCCCCGGCTGCCCCGTTTGTGTCACTCCCCTTGAAACCATTGATCGTGCAATTGCACTTGCTCGCCACCCTGACGTTACTCTAGTCTCCTACGGCGACATGCTTCGCGTCCCCGGCTCGGAAACCGACCTCTTCCACGTCAAGGCGGAAGGCGGGGACGTCCGTGTGGTCTATTCGCCTATGGACGCCGTCGAACTTGCCCGTAAATTCCCCGACCGTCACATCGTTTTCTTCGCCATCGGTTTTGAGACCACAGCTCCGGCCCATGCCATGGCGCTCCTTCTTGCCGAGCGCCTTGGTCTTAACAATTTCTCGCTGCTGGTCTCGCATGTCCTGGTACCTCCGGCGATTCGCACTCTTCTCAATTCGTCCCACAATCGCGTTCAGGGCTTCATTGCTCCAGGCCACGTTTGCGCCGTTGTGGGTTTCCGCGATTACGAAGATCTTGTTCGCGAGTTTCATGTGCCGATCGTTGTTGGCGGCTTCGAACCTGTCGATCTTCTCGAAGCCATCCAGATGCTGGTTATTCAACTCGAAGAAGGCCGCGCCGAAATTCAAAACCAGTACACCCGCTCGGTCCAATACAAGGGCAATCGCCCCGCGCAAGCAGCCGTTGCCAGCGTCTTTGAGATTTCCGACCGCAAATGGCGCGGCATCGGCAAAATTCCTGTCAGCGGGCTCTGCTTGAAGGAAAAATATGCCGCCTTCGATGCCGAACGCATCTTCGATTTGGAAAATGTCTGCGCGGAAGAGCCGAAGGAATGTATTAGTGCTGAAGTCCTTTTAGGTATGAAGAAACCCACCGAATGTTCCGCATTTGGCGTTCGCTGCACCCCGGAAAAACCGCTGGGCGCACCGATGGTTTCTACGGAGGGTGCCTGTGCCGCCTATTATCAATATCGCCGCCACCTCGTCACGCTCTGAACCAGAGCCAGACAGCACGGGAAGCGACCTTGCATCGTTCACCTGTCCGCTGCCCATTCCCACGGGCGAACGCATCCTTCTAGGCCACGGCAGCGGTGGCAAGCTCAGCGCCGATCTGCTCCGCGATGTGTTCCTCCCGCAACTCGGCAATCCGGTTCTGGACCGCCTCGAGGATCAGGCTATCGTGTCCCTGAGAGATTCGCGCCTTGCCGTTACCACCGATTCTTTCGTCGTCAAACCACTTTTCTTTCGTGGCGGGAACATTGGTTCGCTGGCCGTTCACGGCACCATCAACGATCTTGCCATGGGTGGAGCCGTTCCCCTTTGGCTTACCGCCGCTTTCATTCTTGAAGAAGGCCTGCCTATCGAATCCCTGCGGCGTGTCGTCGCATCCATGCGTGAAGCCGCCGAAGATGCGGGTGTGCAGATCATCACCGGCGACAC
Source organism: Candidatus Acidiferrales bacterium (assembly GCA_963748365.1). Taxonomy (GTDB): domain Bacteria; phylum Acidobacteriota; class Terriglobia; order Acidiferrales; family UBA7541; genus Acidiferrum. The sequence goes on along the minus strand of CAVVJG010000024.1, from coordinate 348,902 downwards.
CAAGGTCGTCGAAAAGGGAAGTGCGGACGGAATGTTCATTAACACCACCGGCATTGGGCTTGTCCGCGATGGCATCACTCTCTCCGCAAGCCAGGCCCGTCCCGGTGATTGCGTCATCGTCAGCGGTACCCTGGGCGATCACGGCATTGCCATTCTTGCCGAACGCGAAGGCTTGAAGTTTGAAACAGAAGTGCACAGCGATTCTGCCGCTCTTCACACACTTGCGGCGCGACTCTTCCAAGCTACTCACGAAGTTCGCTGTTTGCGTGACCCGACTCGTGGAGGTATTTCTAGTACGCTGAATGAAATTGCGCTTGCTTCGCGCGTAGGCATCGAACTCGACGAAACTTCGATCCCGGTCCAGGAACAAGTGCGTGGCGCCTGCGAAATGTTGGGACTCGATCCTCTTTACGTGGCCAACGAAGGGAAACTCGTCGCCATTGTTGCCCCGCACGCCGCGCAAAAAGCCTTACAGGCATTGCGGAGTCATCCGCTGGGCAAGGATGCCTGCATCATTGGTCGCGTTATCGCGGAGCACCCGCGCATGGTGGTTATGCGCACGGCGTTCGGCACCACGCGCATCGTCGATATGCTTGCGGGAGATCAACTCCCGCGCATCTGCTAGGTGCCGCCACGATCGGGTGGGGCATCCCTGTGGTACCGCTGCAGATTGGCGGTTTCAAGTTTAAGGGGCCGGAGGTTTAGCCCCGACACTACGTCTCAGGTTTTGGGGCTCTAGCCCCAAAACTAATTCGGGAGTTACAATTGCACGAAATCGGCATTGCATCCTCAATCCTGGAAACGGTGGACGCTGAGGCGCGCCGTCGCCCAGACTCGCGCATCGTTGCCGTTGGCCTTCGCATCGGCGAACTCTCCAACATCGATAAAGACGCCCTCGCCTTCGCCTTTGACGCCCTCACGCGCAATACTCCCTGGCAAACTCTGAAGTTTGAAATCCAGTGGTGCCCTCGCCGCCAGAAATGCGTGGCCTGTGGCGAAGAATTTTACCTAGAAAATTATCAATTCGATTGCCCGAAATGTGGCGATGGCGCTTCCACCTGCATCAGCGGCACGGAACTCGATATCGCCTACCTCGATGTGGAGGACGTATGCGTGAAGTCGTAGAGAAGAAGGTCCTCAGCGAGAATGATCGCCTTGCTGCCGAATTGCGCCAGCGTTTTCACGACGAAAATATTCTTTGCGTCAATCTCATCAGTTCCCCCGGCTCCGGCAAGACCATGCTCCTGGAAAAAACTCTCGCTTCTTTCCCGCCTGCTACTCCGGTGGCTGTGCTGACGGGAGACATCCAGACCGACAACGACGCACGCCGTCTCGCTCGCTACGGTTTTCCTGTTCGCCAGATTGTTACCGGTGGCACTTGTCACCTCGACGCCCGCATGATCGATCGTCATCTAAACGAAATCGGATTTCATGGCCCTGGCATCCTCTTTATTGAAAATGTCGGCAACCTCGTCTGTCCCTCCAGTTACGATCTCGGCGAAGCCGCCAAAATTGTGCTCCTCAGCGTCACGGAAGGCGAAGACAAGCCGCTCAAGTATCCCGGCATTTTTCACCGCGCCTCGCTCATGCTCCTTACCAAGACCGATCTTCTTCCGCACGTCGATTTCGATCCCAACCTTGCCCTCGAAAACGCCCGCAAGGTCCATCCCGATATCGAGTACCTCGCCGTCTCCGCCCGCACTGGCGAAGGCCTGCCTCAGTGGTTATCCTGGCTAAACGCACGGCACGAAAAATTCTCACCGCAGGTGAACATCTTGTAGCGACCGCCTTCAGACGGCCACCTTTTCACATCGATAAGAATCCCATTCGTCTCCCCAAAAAGTTTCCACTCATTCCAGTATGATAGAAACATCCCCATGACCTTGCTCCGTAAAGCCATCGACGTTTCTGGAATCGTCCAAGGTGTCGGTTTTCGCCCTTTTGTCTATCGTCTCGCAAATCAATGCGCCCTTGCCGGCTTCATTGCTAACACTGCAGCCGGCGTCAGCATCGAAGTGGAAGGTCCTTCCGAAAAAGTTGATGAATTTCTTCACCGCCTCCCACAGGAAATTCCTCCACTCGCCAGAGTCACCGCTCTATCCGATCGCGAGCTCGAATCTCTCGGCGAACACACTTTCCGCATTATCACCACGCGTATCGATCGCTCCGCACACACTCTTATTTCTCCTGATATCGCCGTGTGCCACGACTGTCTTCGGGAAATGTCCGATCCTCGCGACCGCCGCTTCCGCTATCCCTTCATCAACTGCACCAACTGCGGCCCGCGCTTCACCATCATTCGAGATATTCCCTACGATCGTGCCCGTACCTCCATGGACGCTTTCAAGATGTGCGCCGCCTGTCAGTCCGAATACGACGATCCCGCGAATCGCCGCTTTCACGCCCAGCCAAACGCTTGTTGGGATTGTGGCCCGCAGCTGCAACTCCTCGGCAAATCCGGCGCCCTGCTAGACGTCGCCGAACCTTTGCGTGAAGCGGCTAGGCTCCTGCAACAAGGTTCTATCGTCGCCATCAAGGGCTTGGGTGGATTTCATCTGGCCTGCGATGCGAAGAACATCGCGTCCGTCGAACAGCTGCGCGAGCGAAAGCGTCGCGTTGAAAAGCCCTTCGCCATCATGGTTCCGCGCCTGGAAATCGCCCAACAGCTTTGTCATCTCGACGAAATCTCCGCGCAACAATTGCTCTCCATCGAGCGCCCCATTGTTCTTCTTCCGGCCCGGCCCGAAGTCGCTCTCTCCGCAAACATCGCGCCATCCAATCGTTTCCTTGGCGTATTCCTGCCCTACACCCCACTCCATCATCTTCTTTTCGCCAGCGGCAAATTCGAAGCCCTGGTCATGACCAGCGCCAACCTCAGCGAAGAACCTATCGCCATCGAAAATCAAGAAGCCATGCAACGACTCCATGGCATCGCCGATGCCTTCCTCATCCACAATCGTGAAATTCTCCGCCGTTGTGATGATTCCGTTATTCGAGTTGCCGACGGGCTTCCTCAGAAACTCCGTCGCTCGCGCGGCTTTGTTCCCGTCCCTGTTACTATCGAACACGAATCGCAACCCATCCTCGCCGTGGGCGGCGAACTCAAAAACACCATCTGCATCATTCGTGGCTCCGAGGCTTTCCTCAGCCAACACATCGGCGACCTCGAGAATCTGGAAAGTTACAATTTCTTTCAGGAAGCAGCCGCGCATCTTCATCGCATTCTTGAAGTTCAACCTGCGATCATCGCGCACGATCTTCATCCAGATTATTTTTCTACCAAGTGGGCCCTTGAACGCGAAAACGTCCAGCATGTTCCGGTGCAGCATCACCACGCGCATATCGCGGCCTGTATGGCTGAAAATCATCTCGACGGAAAAGTCATCGGCATCGCACTCGATGGCACAGGCTATGGCGCCGACGGTGCCATCTGGGGTGGAGAAGTCCTCATTGCCGAATATTCTGCCTTCGAGCGTGCCGCCCATCTGCAATATGTACCGCTACCTGGCGGCAGCGCGGCCATTCACGAACCCTGGCGCATGGCCGTAAGCCAGTTAGCTAAACACTACGGGCCGGGCTTGCTCTCACTCGATATCCCCTTCATCAAGAATATCGACCTCCGAAAGCTGCACGTCGTTCTGCAGATGATGAACCGTGAAGTTCATTCGCCGCGCACCTCCAGTTGTGGTCGTCTCTTTGATGCGGTTGCTGCGCTAGTCGGCCTTCGTAGTACCGTTACCTACGAAGCGCAAGCCGCCATCGAACTTGAGATGGCTGCTCACGATTCAACCGACGAAGGCGCGTACCCACTTAATCTGTCTAAGGATGGGCCTCTGTGGAAAATCGGCACGCGCCCGCTTTTCGATTGGCTCATCGCCGATCTTCGTAAACAAGCCAGTATTTCCGACATGAGCCGCCGTTTTCATAAGGGCTTGGCCCTCGTATTTGCAGACCTCGCCGCCAAGTTGCGTGAAGAACGTGCTTTGAACCGCGTCTGCCTCAGCGGCGGTTGTTTTCAGAATATTTTACTTTTTGAATTTGTACTGGCCGCGCTGCGCAAACACGATTTCGAAGTGTACTTCCATAGTGAAGTTCCTGCTGGCGACGGCGGAATCAGTCTAGGCCAGGCGCTGGTAGCCGCACATCTTCTCCGCGCCACTGCTACTTTGTAGGGGTGCCGCGCCACTGCATCGCTTGCCGTAAAATTCCAAAATCCTGGCAGTTTCGCCTTATCGCAGGTCCTACTTTGTCCCAAATTTACGATTCCCGGTGATCCCCCTTCCTTCAGTCACCGTTATCGTCTGCCCCGCGTTAACATTAATCAGTTTTTCCACCTGCCCGCTCGGCCAACGAATCTCCACAGCCTCCGCTTGTTCTCTTTGACTCAATCCGAATGTCAGTACTAATTCACTCGCCGACAGATAACTCGATCCGCTCCGCATCATTTGCGATTGCACCTCTCCACCGGCCGTCACTTTCACCACTGCCCCAATCCCATCGCGATTCGACTTCGCCCCGATCAATTTAATGCGCAAGCTTTTGTTTGTTGCGCTGACCGTTGCATCGTTTTCAAACAAATATGCCGGTCCGCCGTTAGTGGTGAGCAACAGATCCAGCCGCCCATCATTATTGATGTCTCCGTAGGCCGCACCGCGTCCGACGCGTGCCGAGCTAAACGCCGCCCCCATCTTCTTCGTCACTTCCTCAAAATTCCCTTTGCCCACATTCCTGAATAAATGTGGAGGCATCGCATATTTAACATTCGGCTGTACCCGTTGAATATCTCCATCGATGTGTCCATTCGCGATCAAAATATCCGGCCAGCCGTCCAGGTCGTAATCGAAAAAGAAGCAACCGAATCCCAGCGTCAACAGCGAAGCACGCCCCACTTCCGACCGCGGTGCCTCGTCAACAAATAATCCCTTACCTTCGTTGTGATACAACGAAAGCATCTGGTTCGCAAAATTCGTGATCAGAATGCTCGCCACTCCTGTGTGGTCGTAATCCGCCGCGTCCACACCCATTCCCGCTCGCGCCACGCCGTCTTCGCTGAACGCAATTCCCGCCACAACGGCTTTTTCGACGAATGTTCCATTTCCATTGTTGCGATAAAGTTTGTTGGGCTGCGTATCGTTGGAAAACAGTATGTCCGGCCAGCCGTCTCCGTCGTAATCCAGAATCGCAATTCCCAGCGTCTTAGACGTCGGCTCCCCCAATCCCGCCTTTGTTGTCACATCTTCAAATGTTCCATCGCCACGGTTGTGCCACAACCTCACCGCCGTCCCTTTATACGATTCCGGCGTGCAATACGATTTGCTTTTGCCATCCAGCGTGCAGTACAGATCTCCTTCCAGCGACCACTGCACATAATTCGCCACTACCAGGTCCAACTTGCCATCCTTGTCGTAATCCACCCATGCCGCGCTGGTGCTGAATTCCTTCGGCCCCGCCAGGCCCGCTTTCTGCGTCACGTCGGTAAACGATCCATTACCGTTGTTGTGAAACAGGTAGCTCTGCCCCATCGTCGTAACAAACAAATCGTCGAACCCATCGTTATCGTAATCGCCCACCGCCACGCCCATGCCGAATAATTCCACATCCAGCCCGGCCTTGTGCGTCACGTCCGTAAACGTTCCATCGTGATTGTTGTGGTACAACTTCGGCGTGGTGTGTTTCTGCGTGTGCCCTGGCCAGTCCATTCCATTGACGATGAAAATGTCCTGCCAGCCATCATTGTCGTAATCGATGAACGCTACGCCCGGTCCCATCGTTTCTGGCAGGTACTTTTTCCCAAACGCCGCATTATTGTGGATAAAACGAATGCCGGACTTCTGCGTAATGTCGCGAAACGTTACCGGAGAACTGATTGAGGAACTTGCCTGTGTCTGCGCGAATAATCCGCTGCTCGCTGCCAATGCCCATCCCAATGCCCAAAACTTCCTCAAGGATTCTCCGCCTTTCCATCCCGCCCCACGCCTAGTGAGTCCGCGACCCGGTTGATGTAATTGAACCAAGATGCAATCAGCGTTATCTGTAATATCCCGCGATCGTCAAATCCCACCGCGCGCAACTTCTTATGATCCTCGGGACTGCACTGCGTGGCATCCTTCGTCAATTTCACCACATAATCCAGCATCACACGATCCTGCTCGCAGATCGGGGCATTGCGATAGTCCTGCCGCAAAGACTGCACCATCTTCTCATCCAAAGTTGTGCGACGCAGAAACTCTGCGTGAGACTCAATTCAATAGTGGCACCGGTTCGATACCGACACCATGGTCGCAATCATCTCGTGCTGGCGCCGCACTAGCGGCAAATCCGGAGACATCATCGCCCCAAATGCGCTGAACGAATGAAACAGAACTTCTGGAAGCAATGTGTGCGAGCCCACAATACTGTTTTCAAATCCGTTGTCTACCACTGGCACGGGCATGGCATATTCCTGCGGATAGAGTTTTCGCTGTTCCATTACTAAGTTGCGCAGGTGCTCATCGTCTTCCATCTTGACTGTCTTGATCCAGGTCATCTTTATTTTCCCTCGCGCCGTTTGTGCTTGGCTTTAGCCATGCCAGAAATTCTCAGCCCGAAATTCCTTATTAGCGGCCCGCGCCAGCAACCGCCTTTTTAGTCTCTTTCGTTTCTACTGCGTTTGTTTTCTTCAGAGGTTTTGCTTTCCCAGCTTTTCCCAATGCCACAGACACGTGCTCATGCACCGTCTGCCTCTCATTATTATCTTCAGGATGTTTCTGCCGGTACGCTCCCGTCAGCGCCTGGGCCGATTCATCCGCCTTGAAGCGCATGTAGCGATCTTTGTGTGCATCCGCTTTTGCCTCGTCTCCCAGTCCGGTGTAGCACAGCATCAAATTGTAATTGGCCTGCAAATCTTCCGGATCAATGGCCAGCGTCTTCTGGAACTCCACCACGGCCTCGGCATAGCGTTTTTGCAGGAAAAGAACCCGCCCCAGCTCATTCCGCACCACGCGATCCCGCGGAAATTGCACCAGCACCGCTTGCAGCACCTGTACCGCTTGGTCGTACTTTCCTTCTTCTTTCAAAACGCGTCCGTAGAAGAAATTCGCCCGCGCCAATCCCGGCTTCAACGCCAGCGCTTTCAAAAGCACCTCCTTCGCGCCTTCCGTGTTCCCTTCCTGTACGCGTACACGTCCAACATTTGTCCATCCGTCCGCGTTTTGCGGATCCATTTCCGCAATCTTCGCAAAGGCCTGCTCCGCGCCTTTCAAATCTCCCTGCAGGAATAATCCAATTCCAAAATCGTTCCAGCGCGTCCAATCGTCCTTTGACCAAGCCGTTTCCGGTTCTGGCGCTTTCGCGGTCTTTGGCAACACGCGGACACTCTTTGTATCTTGCGCCACCACCACGATGGGCAGATTCGGAATACCCTTCAGCTTGCTGGACACATTTGACATGTCGCCGTTGAACGTCACGCTCCGGTCATCGTAGTCCGGCGAAACCGCTGCATTTCCTTCGGCGGGATCTTGCTTGCCCGCAAACATAAATTGCGTGTTCCACCATTGAAATTTTCGGTAGTTTAGTTTGGAATGCAGCGTTATCTTCTTACCCGTATTCTCAGGAATGTGCAGCTTGAAATGGACAGTATCCGCCGCTCCCGGTGGAATCAATTTAACGTACACTACCGCGCGGCTCGCCCACGCATTCCGCTTGTTGATCGGATTTCCGTGCTCGTCGATCTGCAGCGATTTGTAGAAGTGCGCGCCAGGGTCAACAGGGCCGTTTCCACCATCCGCCACTTTGCCGCTCCAATATATTATCTGGCCTTTCTCATCGGTGGCCTGCAATTCCAGCCATACATCGAATGCGTCCACAGTCCCACCCGGGAAGAAGTGCCCCACCTTCCGTGTGCGCACCACAACATCGACCAGTACATCATCTCCGCACCTTACGGCCGCATCCGCGCGGCCCAGCGGGGCTGTCAGCGGCCTCGCCTCGCCTGCGGGGCCCCTCGGCAAAGCGAGATCCGCTTCCTCTCCTACGGCAAATGCCGTCGATAGTTCCTGTTTCGGGTATCCAGAAAGTTTAGAGTCTTCCGTTACTGCACCAGCAGGTGATATTGCAAAAATATCCACGCTGACTTGTTTATCCTGCAAAAAGTTCTGGCTTGCCAGTAACTGCTCCTTATCTTCATTCGCAAGCGGCACTGCGGTATTCGCCCCCGGAAAGCGATGCGAATGCACGTACCCGTCGATATTTCCTTCATCCTTTGACGGCACCAGCGGCATGTGGCAGTCCGCGCACATCATGGAAGTCGCCGGGTAATAAAACGCACGCGCTCCCTGGCCGGAAACTCCGCTTGCCTGCCAGTTGTCGTACTCGTTTAATCCACGAATCCAACGGTAGTGATTCACCGGCACGTCCAGATGCACTTTGTGGCAACCAGAGCAGAATTCCGGTACTTGATCTCGCATGAACGGCTTCAAGAACACTCTGCGGTGCGGTTCCGGATTTAGCCGCACCATAAAATCGTGCAGCTCGCGAACATAAGGATTCTTGCTGGCTGCTAGCGCGTGCAATTTCGGATATTCCAGAGTGAAATCGCCTTGGCCCATCGTGCCTTTCACTTCCACGATGCTGTGGCACATCAGGCAGCTCAAACCCGCCTTCGCTTCCGGTTTATTGATATTTTGCTGGATCGGTTGATCCATCATTCCGCTGAACAGCAAAGCCGGGTCGTGGCAGCCAGCGCACCATTTTGATGGCTGTACACCCGCCACGCCCTGCATGTACTCAATACTTTTTCGATACCACTGATTATTGAACGAGGAAAAATGATGTGCGGAGCTGTCCCACTGCTTGTAAATATCTCCGTGGCATCGCTCGCACGCTTGCGATTGCAGAAAATAATCAGATGGAATGTACTTGCCGTCCGTTGTTTGCGCTGAACTCGGAAAGAACTTACCGTGTGGCCCGTCGCCTTCCTGCTCCATCGTGGCTGGCGAAATTTCCGGATTACTTACCTTGTAGCGATCTTTTCCCGCGTACTCCCTCCCCCACCAGGCTCCTGCAGAAATTCCCGCAGTAGCCGCGAGCAGCAGTGCAACCCTCACGGTCTGCTGCACTAAGCCGGTTCCCAGCCAGCCCTTCTGGGCTAACCATGCCGCTGCCAGAAAGAAAACGGCAACTACACACAGCGCGATATGCGCGTACAACCATATCTTGAAGCGGTGCGCCGTACCCAGCCGGATCAGCACAATCCCGGCAAGCGCTCCGGCGAACAAAAACAGCCATCCTAGTTTCGCTGCGAGAGTCTCTGCCCCAATTCCGCGAAAAAAGAACACTACTAGGCCGGCACCTACAAGTACACCAAGCCCTATGTGCAAAATTACGTTTGCAGCATAGAAAATCGTGGCGGATGGAAATGCAAATAGATAGATCGCCGTGATTGTCAGAATTAGCACGCTCAGCGAACGCCAGCGTTGCATCCCCGTAACCCCCATCAAACGTCTACCGTCAAAATTCTACCCCAAATTATAAATGCGGCCGGAGATGGTCTCCGGCCGCAGGGTTTGTTGGGGTGCTTCCGGGGTCGGCGAAACGTAGGAGACCTTGAAGGAAGCGATTGCAGTTGGACCTTTTATAAAGCCAACCGTAAACGCTTACAATAGTGCGAAACAACTAGAAATGGAATATTTCTACAACATCTTTGTTTTCAGTTATTTGGAAGGCTTTATTTGTCGCCAAACGGTTGAATTCTTCTGTTCCCCCGCTCGGCCATTGCACCACCACTCTTTCTACGTGGTCCTGCTTCCCTAATCCAAACGTCACCGGCAGCTCGGATTGCGAAAGATAACTCGATCCGCTGCGCACCATCCTCGAGGCCATTTGACCGTTGTAGTAGATCTGCACTCTTGCGCCGATCGCATCGCGATTTGATTTTGTCCCCACCAGCTGAAAACGGATGCTCTTGTTTCCGCTCATTTGGTCGTTCCGGTATAAATAGGCGGGGCCATTGTTGGTCGTCAGCAGTACATCCAGGTCTCCATCTCGGTCAAAATCTCCAACCGCCAATCCGCGTCCGACTTTCGGTTGGTCGAAGCCACCACCAACTTCCGCAGCCTCGTCCCGGAATTTTCCTTGGCCCAGGTTCATAAATAGTTGCGCGGGCTGTGCGTAGCCCACATTCCCGCGTATATTTCGGACTGTCTCGTCGATGTGCCCGTTTGCGATGGCGATATCCAGCAGCCCGTCGAGATCCGCATCAAAAAACACGCATCCGAAACCTAGTGTATTTCGCGATGCGGCGCCTAAACCCGTTTGCATCGCTACATCGTCGTAAGCCTTTCCTGTTGCGCGATAGAGCCCGATCATCTCATTGTCGAAATTTGTAATCACAATCCCTGGCTTGCCGGAATTGTCGAAATCGGCCACATCTACGCCCATCCCTGCGCGTGCTTTGCCTTCCACGCTAAACGCCAATCCTGCTTCGACGGCCACATCCTTGAATTTTCCATTGTGAAGGTTGCGATACAGTTTGTTCGGTTGCGTATCGTTGGCCACCAGGACATCCGGCCAGCCATCCTGGTCGTAGTCCAACATCGCCACGCCCAACGATTTTGAACTGCTGTCAAAGATTCCGCTCGTTGCCGTCACATCTTCAAACGTGCCGTTGCCACGATTGTGGTACAGCCAGCAGGTATCTCCCCGATACGCCTCCGGTGTGCAATACGATTTGTTTTTGCCATCCAGGCTGCAGAATACGTCTCGTTCCGCCGACCAGTGCACATAATTGCAAACCAGCAGGTCCAGCAGGCCGTCACGATCATAGTCAAACCAGATCGCCGACGTGCTCAAACCCTGCTTGCCAGACAGGCCACTCGCTTTCGTAACATCCACGAACGAGCCTTTGCCAGTATTTCGGAACAAACGACTCTGCCCCACACAGGTGATGAAGATATCCGGAAATCCGTCGTTGTTGTAATCCCCAACGGCCACGCCCATCCCGTACATCTCTTCGTCGAGCCCTGCGCTCTTCGTTACGTCCGTAAAGGTTCCGTTGCGATTATTGCGGTACAACTTCATCGTCGTTCTTTGCTTCTTGTGGCCGGACCAATCCATGCCATTCACCAGCAGAATGTCTTGCCACCCGTCAGCGTCGTAATCGAGAAACGCGCAGCCCGATCCCAGCGTTTCGGGAAGCAGTTTTCCTCCGTACGCTCCGCTGTTGTGCCGGAAATGGATTCCCGCCTTGTCACTCGCGTCGACAAAACGAAATCCCGGCGGCGCGGCGTGTAACAACGAAGGAAGAGCGGCCCATGCCACACCGCTCCCCAGTGCGCTCTGCAGGAAGTCGCGACGATTCACGGAAGATTTACCAATCCATTGCGGATCGCGTATACCACCAACTCCGCCGTTTTGTGTATTCCAAGCGCATCCATGATGTTGGCGCGATGTACGGAAACGGTGTTCACGCTCAGGCTCAGTTCCGTCGCAATCTCTTTGTTCGATTTTCCCGCGACGATGTGTTGCAGAATCTCCAACTCTCGCGGGGTCAAACCCGTGTCGCGCTCCCCGCGCAGTCCACCCGTTCGTGAAATCTGTGGGTCCAGCACCGTTTTTCCGGCGGCTACTTGTTTGATCGCGTTTACCAGATCCAGGTCCATGGCATTCTTCAAAATGTATCCGCGCGCACCCGCTTCCAGCGCTTGTTTCACCAGCGTGTCTTCTGAATGCATGCTCAGCATCAGTACCGCCGTCTCTGGCATCGATTTCAGGATCTGCCGCGTCGCTTCTATCCCATTCATTTGCGGTAACGCGCAATCCATCACAATTACCTTTGGATGGAGTTCCTCAGCGCGTTTCACCGCTTCGAGCCCATCGCTGGCTTCACCGACAACTTCAAACGAAGGCTCGTCCTCGAGCATGCGACGGAAACCGCGACGAACCAGCGCGTGATCGTCCACTAGCATTACTGTCAGCTTATTCGCCATGCAGTTCCACCTTTTCCCGCGGTATGTGCAATCGTACCAGCGTGCCCCCGGTTTCCACGGGTGCGACACGCAATGTTCCGCCCAGGATTTCCGCGCGCTCGCGCATCGCCACCAATCCAATTCCCGTTTGCCCCGCTACCGGCACAAATCCTTTGCCATGATCTTCCACTTCCAGTTCCAAAGTATCGCGTTTAAAGTGCAAACGAATCCATGCTTCTTTTGCGCCGGAATGGCGATTCACATTATTCAGCGCTTCCTGCACGATGCGGTACACCTGAACGCCAGCTGAAGTTTCCAGCAGGAACGATGCTCCGGACTTTTCATAGTGAAGCACAAGGCCAGTTTGCCTTTCCACGGTAAGAATGTACCAGTCGAGCGTGGTTTCCAGTCCCGCTTCCTCGAGCAGCACGGGATGCAATGCCTGCGAGAGGCTGCGAATATTGTTCAATGTAGATTGTGCGATCTCACGGACTTCCTGCAAATTCTCGTGCAGGCCTGATTTTTCTGGCACGTCTTTCGCGGCGCGGCGGAGCAAAGAGCCAACGGCCGTAAGCACCTGCCCGAATTCGTCATGGAGTTCGCGCGAAATGTGCCGGAGCGTGGATTCCTGAGTGGCGATTAATTTCTGCGCAAGGTCGCTGCGTTGTGAAGACAGTTCGGCAACGTGCGCGAATATCCGGCGGTTGTAGCGGATGAGGTAGAGACTGGTGGGAATAATCGCCAGCAAGATTCCGCCGAGAAAAACATAAAGCTGGCGCTGCACTCTCTCATAGATTTGCGCAATGCTTGCTTCGGCTTGCTGTTCTCCTTCATTGTTTTGCACCAATAATCGCGAGACAGCCGATGTGAGTGCGGCCTGCCTGGGCTGGAGAGTATCGCGAATCTGATTCCGTGCTTCGTCGTCGGAACCATTCTGCGCCAGGGTGAACATGCGATCGCTGGCGTCCCAGAACTGACTGAGTGATTGGAACAGGTAACGGCGCTGATCGCTGGTGCGCGCGGCTTCGGTAAGCGATTCTTCCTGTTGCAGGGCAACCTGCAGGTCGTTGCGAATACGATCGAACTGAGAATTCCACGCAATCAGCGGATACGGATCGGATTGATCGAGCATGTCGCGCATGGCCAGGCCAATGGAGTTGAGGTCGTTTTGAATGCGCAGCAGTTGCAGCGAGTCTTTGCGATTCCGATCGATCATTTCGCTCTGCAATTTGCGGATACCGGCAAACTGCATGGTGATGTACGAAGCGTACGCCAGCACGGCAATCAGCGTAATTATCAGACCGAGATAAAGTCCGCGAGTTGGTGCGATTTGGGCCGGAGGATTTTTGTCCACGCAAAAAGCATATAACGGCCATGGCGTGGAACCAACTCACGCTCACAGCGTTCCCTGAAAGCGCGTCGATGATAAACTGCCATCGCTTTGGTAGATTCGTATTCACCGTTGAGTCGCCGGGGAAAAGCGCATGATTGACGTCGGACTGATTGGCTTTGGATTGGCGGGAAAATATTTCCACGCGCAGGTGATTCGCGCGGTGCCGGGGCTCCACCTGGCGGCGATTGTGCAGCGTACTGGCGATGAAGCGGCAAAGCGATATCCGGATGTGTGTATCGTGCGCAGCCTGGAAGAATTGCTGGGCATCGAATCGATTCGCCTGATTGTGATTGCCTCGCCGAACAAGACGCACTTTCCTTTCGCGAAACAATGCCTGGAAGCGGGGCGTAATGTGGTGGTGGATAAGCCGTTCACCAACACGGTAGCCGATGCAGTGGAGCTGTTTCGCATTGCGAAACGTTGTGGACGGCTGCTCACCGTATTTCACAGTCGCCGATTCGACGCGGATTTTCAGGGATTGCGCGTATTTCTGCCGAAGGGTGAATTAGGGCGCATCGTGCGGTTTGAAACACACTATGACCGCTATCGTCCAACGGGCAAGCCGGGCGCATGGCGAGAAAAACCAGGTCCCGGCAGCGGAATACTATTTGATCTTGGACCGCATTTGATCGATCACGCGCTGACGCTCTTTGGGACGCCGCAAGCAATTTCTGCCGATGTGAGAATGGAACGAGAGGGGGCGATAACCGACGACGCGTTTGACGTTTGCCTTGAATTTCCAGAAAGTATGCGAGCGCTGTTAAGCGCGACAATGCTGAGCGTGACACCAAGGTCTCGTTTCGTTGTCTTGGGAACGAATGGCAGTTTCGTGAAAAATGGGTTCGATCCGCTGGAAAACTCCCTGAGAAACTCGCAAGTGCCGGACGATGAGGAGTGGATGATGGAGGAGGAGGAGAACTGGGGCGTAGCGAGCATCGTAGAAGATGGAAAAACGGTGCGACGAAGGGTGGCATCCTGTGGAAGTTGGCGTGATTTTTATGTGAATGTGCGTGACGCACTGCTGGAGAAAGCAGAATTACTGGTGACGCCGCAACAGGTGCTGGATGTGATGGTGACGCTGGAATTGGCACAGAAAAGCAATGCCGAAAGGCGGGTGTTGCCGTGGCATAGAGTTGAAGTTGTTGGTTAGAGGAGCAGGCGCGGAAATGGCTCGGGCAAGGGTATAATCCGAGTTTCTGGAAGGGACGGTCCATGAAAATTGAACTTTTGCCATCGATACTGGCATCGAATTTCGCGCAATTAGGCGCTGACGCGAGTCTGGCGATTGCAGGTGGCGGCAGCGTGTTGCACGTCGACGTGATGGACGGGCATTTCGTCCCGAACTTGACGGTGGGACCGCCGTTGGTGAGGAGCCTGCGCAAGGTGATCAAAGTACCACTCGATTGCCACCTGATGATCGAGAATCCCGACCAGTTCATTCCCGAATTTGCCGATGCCGGTGCTGACTGGATTTCGGTGCACCAGGAAGTTTGCCGGAATCTGGATCGCACACTGCATTTGATTACATCGCACGGATGCAAGCCTGGAGTGGTGATCAATCCGGCCACACCGGTGGAGACGCTTACAGAAGTGTTGGATCTGGTGCACCACGTATTGGTGATGAGCGTGAATCCGGGATTTGGCGGGCAGAAATTCATACCGAACTCGTTGAATAAGATTGCGGCACTGGCGCGGATGCGCGCGGAGCGGAAATTGGAGTACCGGATTGAAGTGGACGGCGGAATCGATCTGACCACAGTGGCGGATGTGGTGAAAGCCGGGGCCGAATTGCTGGTTGCTGGAAATGCAGTGTTTGGCAAAGGCGACATTCGTGCCAATGCCGCGCAGTTGCTGGAGACTGCGCGGGCGGCGACGCTGACAAGGGCGTGAGGAGTTTTAAGTCGTAAGTAATAAGTAGCAGGCGCCGAGAGTAGCTGTTCCCACCGCGTTCGGAATTCCAGATGAAGTGCAATGTCTTGAATAGGCGGAGTACCCCTCCCCCCTCCGTTTTCTGTAAGAGTGGCATGCAAAGGACTTACAGGAAGTGGTGTCTGTAAGAGTGGCAGTTAAAGGACTTACAGTGGCGCTTTTTGCGTGGGATGAGAAAATTCTCGTAAGAGTGGGAGGGAAAGGGGTTAGGGACTCAGTAGGAAGTTTGAAGTGATAAGTTTTAAGTAAAGACAAGTCAGAAGAATCGCCTAGGTCCACCGGCACTGAGCTACTCCTTGACGGACTAGGAGAGTGAAGGTATATTCCTAGTCCATCTAGGAGAAAGAACGCTTTGGACAAACAATTGGAGCTGCTGCAAGGGACGCTGGACATGCTGATCCTAAAGGCGGTGTCATTGGGACCGCTGCACGGGTATGGGATTCTGTTGCGCATTCAACAAATTTCGGGACAGCAATTAGAAATACAGCAGGGATCGCTGTATCCGGCGCTCTACCGGCTGGAGCACCAGGGATGGATCGCGAGCGAATGGGGCGAGTCTGAAAATAATCGGAAAGCGAAGTATTACCGGTTGACGGCAGCGGGGAAACGGAGATTGCAGAGCGAGGCGGAAAAGTGGAACCGCATGGCGGACGTCATTGCAGGGATACTAGGGACGAAGCCGGAGGAAGTATGAGTGCCTGGAGCCGAGTGAGTTCATGGATGAGGGCGATGACTGCGCGCGCGCAGATGGAACGAGAGATGGATACGGAGTTGCGATTTCACATGGAGGAGTACGCTAGGGATTTGGAGCGGCGAGGAGCAACGAGGGAAGAAGCGTTGCGAAAGGCGCGCGTAGAATTTGGCGGAATGGAGAGGGCGAAGGAGGAATGTCGAGAGGCGCGAGGAATAAGTTTTGTGGAAATGCTGGTGCAGGATTTGCGGTATGGAATGCGAGCGCTGCGGAAGAGCCCCGGCTTTGCGGTGATTGCGGTGTTGACGTTGGCTCTGGGGATTGGAGCGAATACGGCGATATTCAGCGTGGTGAATGCGATCTTGCTGCATCCTCTGGCATACAAGGATGCGGACCAGCTTGTGACTATTCTGCATGGGGGCAACGGACCGGTTGCGGCGGGGAATTACGTGGATTGGCGAGACCAAAGCAAATCGTATACGGCGATGGGCGCAGCGGAGTATTGGTCGCCAAATTTAACGGGAGTGGACAATCCAGAGCATATTCGCGGGTTACGAGTGACGCAAAATCTGTTTCCGATGCTGGGGGCAATGCCAGAGCTGGGGCGGCTGTTTGTTGAAGCGGAAGAGAAGGCAGGTGCAGAACACGAAGTGATTCTCAGTTTCGGATTGTGGGCACGGCGGTTTACCAGGGACAGTGGAGTGATTGGGAAGACAATCCTGCTGGATGGGGCGGCGTACAAGGTGGTGGGAGTGATGCCGCAGGAATTTCACTTTGCGCCATTCTGGGCAACGCACGCGGAGCTGTGGGTGCCATTGGCGTTTGGGGAGAGGATTCAAAATCGTGGAGGAAATAGTTTGCGGATTTTTGGGCGGCTGAAAGCGGGCGCGACGCTGGCGCAGGCGCGCGCGGAGATGGCGACAATCACGGCGCGACTGGAGCAGGCGGATCCCGGGACCAATCGGGATGTGACGGTGACATCACTGAAAGAGAAAGTGGTGGGAAAAGTCGCGGCGCCACTACTAGTGCTGCTAGGTGCAGTGGGATTCGTGCTGCTGCTGGCATGTGCGAACGTAGCGCATATGCTGTCGGCGAGGGCGGCGGGGCGTCAGAACGAAATTGCGGTGAGAACGGCGCTGGGAGCGGGGCGGATGCGAATGATCCGGCAATTCCTGACGGAAAACCTGCTGCTTGCGGGAATGGGAGGCGCGGTTGGGCTGGTGCTGGCGTTCTGGGGAACGCGGGTGCTAGTGGCGATGAGTCCGGCAAATATTCCTCGTGTAGAGACAGTCACAGTGGATGGGTGGGTGGTGCTGTTTTTGTTGGGGATCACGGCGCTGAGCAGCATTGGATTCGGACTGGCACCGGCGTTGCAGATTTCGGCCGTAAACTTGAGCGACACGTTGAAAGAAAATCCGCGTGGAGGAAGCGAAGGAGTGCAGCGAAGCCGCCTGCGAAGTTTCCTGGTGGCATCAGAGTTTGCGCTGGCATTGGTGCTGCTGATCGGGGCCGGACTGATGGTGCGGAGCTTTTTCGCTCTGCGGTCGGTGGATCCGGGATTCGATCCACATCACGTGCTGTCGATGGTGGTGTCTGTGACGGGATCGAAAGAGGCGGCAGTGGGCAACCGGGAAATTTTCTACCGCCAACTGCTGGAGAAAGTGCGCACGTTGCCAGGCGTGGAGTCGGCGGGAGGGATAAACCATTTGCCGTTAGCAGGGGATCAGTGGGGATGGCCGTTTACGATCGAGGGAAGACCGAAACCACGGCCGGGCGAGGACCCCGTAGGGGTGTACAGGATCGCAACGCCGGGATATTTCGAGACCATGAAGATTCCGATTTTGCGTGGGCGAGCTATTTCCGCGACGGATAATGGAAGCGCACCTGGAGTGGTGGTCATAAATGAGAGAGCTGCGCAAAGTTACTGGCCAGGAGAAGACGCGATTGGTAAACGGATCTCGTTTGACGCGAATAGCGAGAATCCGACTTGGGTGACGGTAATAGGAATTGTAAAAGACGCAAAACAGGGAGATTGGGCGGCCCAGCCTGACGAAGAGATATATCTGGCCGCGTTCCAGAACCGGCAGTTCATGGAGAGCCCGGAATCGCACAGTGCGTACATCACGCTGGTGGCAAGGGCGGTGGGAGATCCGGCAGCGCTGACGGGCGCGATGAAGGAAACGGTGTGGTCGTTTGACCGGAATTTGCCGATCTCGGAAGTGTTGACGATGGACGGAGTGGTGGAGGAGGCAAATGCGCAACCGCGATTCGAGATGCTGTTGTTGGGCATATTTGCGGTGGTGGCGCTGGTACTGGCGGGAGTGGGGATTTACGGCGTGATGAGTTATTCGGTATCGCGAAGGACGCACGAAATCGGGATAAGGGTTTCTCTGGGGGCAAGCCGGCGAGATGTGATGATGCTGGTGGTACGACAAGGAATGGTGTTGGCGTTGATTGGGTCGGCGGCGGGAATGGTGGGGGCACTAGGATTGTCTCGGATGATGACGAGTTTGTTGTATGGAGTGAAGCCGACGGACCCACTGATTTTTGCAGGAGTGACAGTGTTGCTGATGGTGGTGGCATTGGCGGCGAGTTGTGTACCAGCGTTGCGGGCGATGCGTGTGGATCCGATGGTGGCGTTGAGGTATGAGTAAGGTATTGCCAAATGAGGATTGTATCGGGAACATTGTTTCGGCCCGCAAGCGGTGTCTATTCAGCCGGAGTCTAAACCTGCACCCTGAAAAACGTAGGGTGCGGCACCCGGCATAAAAGCCAGCGCGACAAATTCGGATTTGACTGGTTCGGCTTAGCTCAGATGTGTGTGATATTCTGCGGCGCATGATTCCCACCCAACGTTTGCTGGTGCTATGTCTGCTCGTTCTCATCTTTGTTCCCTGCGTGCCTGCTCGAGTTACGCGAGTCGAGATCACTTCGCGGACCGACGTTCTTGATGGTAAGACTTTCGGCGAAAGTGGGGCATACGAACGTATTACAGGGCGGGTGTATTTCGCTGTGGCTGTCGGGAACATCCACAACAAGGGCATCGTAGACCTAGGGAATGCAGTGAATCTGCAGAATGGAGAAGTCGAGTTCTCTGCGGACTTTGTGGCAGTGCGGCCGAAGGATGTGTCGAAAGGGAACGGGACGCTGCTGCTGGAGAATCCGAATCGTGGGCGGCCGCGAATTCTGTCGCTAGTTGATGGCGGAGATGAAGATCTGGCGAAAAGTGCCGGGGATGGATGGTTGCTGCGAAACGGTTTCACAGTGGTCTCGCTGGGGTGGCAATGGGATGCGGCTGTTCCCGGAGCTCTACGGCTGTATGCACCGATTGCGAAAGATCACGGAAAGACGATTACCGGACTGCTGCGCGGCGACGTCATGTTGGCCGCAAAAGCAGAGGAAATTCCGCTGGGTCACTTGATAACCGGGATCATCGGCGGTTCAGAGTATCCGGTGGGGCAGCCCGATGATCCACGAAATACGCTGACGGTTCGTGATACGCGTGAGGGTAAGAGGAAAGTGATTCCGCGCTCTGAGTGGCAATTTGCGGCGACGGTGGATGGCAAATTGACGCCCAATAATCGTTCCATTCATCTGAATGGAGGCTTCGAGCCGGGCCGAATCTACGAATACGTTTATGTGGTGGCGGACCCGGTTGTGGCGGGGCTGGGATTTGCGGTGATGCGTGATTTTGCTTCCTATGTGAAACATACGGCGGACAACGTCACACCTGCTACGCGCGTGATTGGCGAGGGCATTTCGCAGAACGGACGATTCCTGCGGGATTTCTTATACCAGGGATTCAATGCGGATGAAGATGGGCGCATGGCTCTGGACGGCGTGCTTTCGCACGTGGCCGGCGCGGGGCGGGGGAACTTCAACTACCGATTCGCGCAGCCTTCGCGTGATGCACAGCCGACCTCGTCGATATTCTTCCCGACGGATGTCTTCCCGTTCACTGATGAGCCAGAAGTTGATCTGCTGACGAAGGAAAAGGGAGGGTTGCTGGATCGGGCCGAACTCGAGCGGGTTGTTCCTAAGATCTTCTTTTCAAATACTTCTTATGAGTATTGGGGGCGCGCGGCGTCTCTCATTCACACGAGCGCAGATGCCAAACGCGATGCCACGATTGGCCCGGACGTGCGGATTTATTATTTTACCGGTCTGCAACATTTTTCCGGACCGTTTCCACCAGCGAGGGGTGAGGCGTCATTATTCGGGCAAAATCCGCAATCGCCGCTGCCGGTGCGGTTTTTCTGGCGTGCAATGATTGCCAACATGGATGCGTGGGTTCGCAGGGGCACAGTTCCCCCGGCAAGCTCGTATCCCACCATCGCCGCGCATACTCTGGTGCCAGTAGACAAACTTGCGTTTCCGCGAATTCCGGGCGCGGAACTGCCTAGCGAAGCCAACACTGCGTACCGTATGGATTTCGGTCCGAAGTGGGGCGACGGAATACTGCTCGTGCAGCCGACGCAAGTTGGCAGGCCGTTTCCCGTGCTGGTGCCGCAAGTGGATGCCGATGGCAACGAAATTGGAGGTGTGCACCTGCCGGAGATTTTAGTGCCGCTTGCAACGTACACGGGATGGAATCTTCGGGATCCTTCTATTGGGGCGCCAACGCAGCGCGTGGCGTTTGAGGGATCGTACCTGCCATTTCCAAAGGATGCTGATGCGCGTGAACGGTCGGGCGATCCACGTAAGTCCGTCACGGAACGTTACCGTGATCGAGAGGCTTACCTTGAGCGGTTTACGCGTGCGACCGACGAATTGATTGAGCAGCGCTGGATTTTGCAGGAGGATCGTGCGGCATTGTTGCAGCGTGGCGGGGAAGAGTGGGATTTGGTCATCCAGTAAATGACTAAAAGCGCCGGTTGATGAGTGGCGGATAAGGCATTGGGCGCGACTTCGGTGGGGAGGAGTGTTGCCACGATCCCTCCACTGCGCGTCAGCAAAAGGCGCTGATGCTACGGTCGGGATGACAGAATGAAGGAAAGCGAAATATGACGGCGCCGGGGCTGGATGGCAAACGCTTGGCTCGCCGGGAGGATAAGGCTGCGCGTGGATGGGTTAGAACAGGCCAAAGCGGACCTAGCGGTGGTTGGAGCCGCGAGTAGAATTTCTATTGTTTGGAGAATGAGTGGCGTTGAAGGACGAGAGGTGCGGCAATGAGTGTAGGACTAGCGAAGGCGGGTTTGCCAAGTATTGAAGAAGTGCGGACAGCGGCGGAATCGGTGTACAGGTTGATGCAGCCGACTCCACAGTATCGCTGGCCGCTCCTTTGTGAGCGAGTGGGGACGGAAGTGTGGGTAAAACACGAAAACCAGACGCCCACTGGATCGTTCAAATCGCGGACAGCGATCGTGTATGCCGAAGAGTTGCTGAAAAGTGAGCCGGGCACACGAGGATTGATCGCGGCGACGCGAGGAAACCACGGACAGTCCGTAGCACTGGCAGCGCAGCGTAAGAAATTGGAGTGCGTGATCGTGGTGCCGCTCGGAAACAGCGTTGAGAAAAACGCCGCGATGCGGGCGCAAGGGGCGAAGTTGATCGAGTATGGCGAGGATTTCCAAGCATCGCTGGAGAGGGCGATGGAGCTTCGTGAGGAGTTGGGTTACCACCTGGTTCCCCCATTCCACCGCAATATTCTGTTGGGTGTAGCTACATACTGGCTGGAGCTGTTCACAGCCGTGCCGGAGATCGATGTGGCATATGTGCCGATTGGAATGGGATCGGGAATTTGCTCGGGTGCAGCGGTAAGAAATGGATTGGGATTGAAGACGAAACTCGTTGGTGTGGTGTCCGAACACGCTCCAGTGTACGCGCTATCCTTTGAGCAGAAAAAAAGTGTAGAGGCGCCTGCAAAGACAGTATTGGCAGACGGCCTGGCGTGCCGGAAAGGAGATGATGAGGCACTGCAGGTGATGTTGGAGAATGTGGACCATGTGGTGCGGGTCAGCGACGCGGAAGTTGCCAGCGCGATGCGCGCGATGTTCACGGACACGCACAATGTGGTTGAAGGCGCAGGAGCGGCGGGATTGGCGGGAGCACTGAAAGAAGCGGAGGAGCTAAAAGGGAAGAGAGTGGCGGTGATTGCGACGGGAGCCAATGTGGATCGCGATGTGTTCGCACACGTTTTGGGAGAGTAGCGCGCAGAGACATTTGAAAAGAGAGCAAGGGAAGAAGGCAAAGGAAAAAAGCACTGGTATGAAAGCCAACGCTACAAGATAAGACACCAGGAAAAGTGGCCGCGGAGCGAGCGGATCGGACGGAGAAGGTACGCCTGAGGTAAGGTAAATCAGGCGGCGATGGGAGTCACGTTGGACTTGCGAAGTGGCTTGGCTTTTGGCTTTGGCTGCAAAAGCTCGTGCTCGGCGCGGAGCCAATCGGCGTGCGGGTCGCCCGGCGCACCGTTGCGTTCCAGATAAATGTGATAGGCCCGGAGAGCGATCTGCTCCTGGGTGGGAAGTTTTTTCGCGGCGCGCGGCTTGCGCGCTACCGGCGAGGCCGTAGTCCTCGTCTTTGCCATCATAATTCTCCTTTCAGCTACTGCTATTAAGAGTTTAGCGTATTGGAATGTGAAGCAACGGTTAAGATTTCGATAGTGTGAATAAAGAAATACGAAGCATGAGTGTGGAAAGGTCGACGGCGCGGGGAAGAATGAAGAAAGGAAGAGGCTTAATACAGACGAACTGAGTGCCCAGAGGAATAAAATCAAAAGCCCCACACGGAGAATCGGCAAGTGGGGCACCCGGGGAGGAGGAACAAGGTCGTTATTGTTCCTGGTAGTTCCAGAGGAGGCCACCGTCGACGAAGAAGGTGGTGCCGGTGATGTAGGAGGAGTCGTCGGAGGCGAGGAAGGAAGCGATAGAAGCAACGTCAGCCGGTTGGCCCAGGCGCTTGAGAGGAATATTTTTGAGGACAGCGGCGAGCTTGACGGGATCGTTTACGAGGTTCTTGTTGATTGGGGTTTCGATGGCGCCCGGAGCAATGGAATTAATGGTGATGCCGAGAGGGGCGAGTTCGATGGAGAGATTGCGGGTGAGCATTTTTATGCCGCCCTTGCTGGCGCAGTAAGAGGCGAAGTGGGGGAAGGGTAGCTCTTCGTGGACGGAACTGATGTTGATGACTTTGCCGCCGGATTTGGATTGCATGCGATGACGGACGAAGGCTTGGGTCAGGAAGAACAGGCCTTTTAAATTTACGTTCAGGACGGCGTCGTAGTCTTGTTCGGCGACATCCCAGAAATCGGCGTGATGTTCGAGGCCCGCGTTGTTGATCAGGATATCGAGCTTGCCCAGTTGAGCGATGGCGTTGTCGATGAAATGCTGGCCATCGGAAATCTTCCCTACATCACACTGAATAGCAATTGCGCGGCGGCCTTGTTTCGTGATTTCGGCGACAACTTCCTGCGCGCCAGCCTGGTTGGAGCGGTAGCAGATGGCGATGTCTGCGCCGTCCTGAGCGAGGCGTTCGGCAATGGCGCGGCCGATGCCTTGATCGCCTCCAGTGATGGCGATGGATTTACCTTCTAGACGATTGGGCATGGAGGTCTCCTGGGATTGAAAGATTGTAAATATTGGATGTTGTTGGGAGAATTATGGTTCCGTAGAAGTTTAGGGAAGTTCAATTAGAAAGATTCAAAACGTAGAGACACTGAGGTCACTGAGAAGAGAAGTGCAAAATCCCCACGCGTGAAAACGACGTGTGGGGCACCCGACGGAATCGAAAGAAAAGGCCGGCCCTTTTTTGTGGACCGGCCTTCTTGTTGGAAAACGATTTAGGCTACGGTGACGTCCTTGGAGATGTAGACGTCCTGGATGGAGTTGAGTAGTTTTACACCTTCGGCCATGGGACGCTGGAAGGCTTTGCGGCCGCTGATAAGACCGGTACCGCCTGCGCGCTTGTTGATGATGGCCGTGGCTACGGCTTCTTCGAAGTCGTTGGTACCCGAAGCGCCGCCGGAATTGATGAGACCGGCGCGACCCATGTAACAGTTGGCTACCTGGTAGCGGGCGAGATCGATCGGGTGATCGCTGCAGAGGTCGGAGTAGATGCGCTTGTCGAATTTACCGTAGCTGGAATCACCGATGTTGAGAGCCGCGTAGCCGCCATTATTTTCGGGGAGTTTCTGCTTGATGATGTCGGCCTGAATGGTGACGCCGAGGTGATTGGCCTGACCGGTGAGGTCGGCGGAGACGTGATAGTCCTTGTCTTTTTTGAATGCGTTGTTGCGGAGATAGCACCAGAGAACAGTGGCCATGCCGAGTTCGTGAGCTTTAGCGAAGGCGTGGCTGATTTCTATGATCTGGCGGCCGCTCTGATCAGAGCCGAAATAGATGGTGGCGCCAACGGCGGCAGCTCCCATGTCATAGGCTTCTTCGACAGTGCCAAAGAGAATCTGGTCGGCCTTGTTGGGGAAGGTAAGGAGTTCGTTGTGGTTGATTTTGACGATAAAGGGAATCTTGTGGGCATACTTGCGGGCAACAGAGCCAAGAACGCCATAGGTGGAAGCGACGGCGTTGCAGCCGCCTTCGATGGCGAGCTTGACGATATTTTCGCCGTCAAAATAATCGGGATTCTTGGCGAAGCTAGCGCCGCCGGAATGTTCGATGCCCTGATCGACGGGGAGGATCGAAAGATAGCCTGTGCCGCTGAGCCGTCCGTTGAAGAAAAGGCGATGAAGATTATTGAGGACGCGAAGATTGCGGTCGGAAGAGGCGTAAACGCGGTCGATAAAATCGGGACCGGGAATATGGAGACGCTCTTTCGAGATTTTGGGATTCTTAAAGCCGAGGAGGCTGTCCGCCTTTGCTCCTAAGAGTTGTTCGATTGCGCTGGTTGTTGCCGTTGCCATGTTTTTCTCCTATTAGACTAGTTGTTCGCGAGAATATCCGCGCTCAGCATATTTCCGGCGGCCTGGTCAACCAGCCAAATGAGTCTGCCGCTAGCTGGTTGAATGAGCTGAGAAGGAAGTTGCTCAGGCTCATAAGGACCTTCCAAGACCGCTTTCAAGGCCGGAGCCTTGTCGGCGCGGGTGACCAAAAAAATGACCTGGTTCGCTTGATTGATGGCCGGAGCCGTCAGAGTGATACGTTCGGTGAAAAGTTTACCGATCCAATTGCGAACCACGAAGCGATTGAAGGAGGCGTGCAAGGCCTTCGTGCCCGGGAAGAGAGACGCGGTGTGTCCCTCATCGCCCATACCGAGGAGCACGAGGTCGAAGCGAGGAAGCTCGCCATCCTGCAGCTTAAAGTATGCGCGAAGTGAGTGCTGATATTCCAGTGCAGCTTTTTCGGTGTCGTCGTATTCGCCCCTAATACGAGTGATTTGGTCGGGATTAAGGGGAGAGCGGGAAAACATGGCATCGCTGGCCATGCGGAAGTTGCTGTCTTTGTGATCGGGAGGAACGTGGCGCTCGTCCCCAAAGAAGAAATGCATTTTGTCCCAGGGAAGACGAGAGCGAAAGGCGTGGTCGTCGACAAGAAGAGAGTAAAGGGCTTTGGGAGTGGAGCCGCCGGCGAGAGCAACGGTGAAAGAGCCCGTTTTCGCGACGGCATCAGTGGCGGCGTGGACGAATTCCTCGGCGGCACGACGCGTAAGAGGCGCGGCATCGGGAAAAAGACGGACTTCGCGTTTGGTGGCCCCAGTCATTAAAAGATTCCTGTTTTGCTGCGTGTGGCGATGCGGCCGCGGAGATCGAGATCCTCTTCGCCCACACGACGCCAGGATCGGCCATCCTTCTCGAGCAACTCTTCGGCTTCGACGGGGCCCCAGGAGCCGGCAGCGTAGTTGGGAAAACCGCGCGGAGGAAGTGCGTGCCAGACATCGAGAACGGGTTGAATAACTTTCCAACCGGCTTCGACCATGTCGGCGCGCTGGAAGAGAGTGGCGTCGCCGGCCATGCAGTCCCGAAGAAGACGTTCGTAGCCGGTGCCGTGCTCGATGCCAAAATAAGTTTTGTAGTCGAAATCCATGTTGACGAGGCCGAGACGCATAACGGCACCAGGAACTTTGGCGCCAAAGCTGAGAGAGATGCCTTCGTCGGGCTGGATGTGGATGACGAGGCGATTGGTCTCGACATTTTTGACGGTGGTGTTGCGGAAGAGGACGAAGGGTGTGCGGCGGAACTGGATGACGATTTCGGTTGCGCGGAGAGCGAGGCTTTTGCCGGTGCGGAGGTAGAAGGGAACGCCGGCCCATCGCCAGTTATCGATGAGAAGTTTAAGAGCGACGAACGTTTCGGTGTTGGAGGTGGGAGAGACATCGGGTTCACTGCGATAGCCGCGGACACGCTCGTTTTCAACCACGCCTTCAGCATACTGACCGCGCACAGTGTTGGTGAGGACTTCCTCGGGAGCTAGCGGTTGGATGGCGTGGAGGACTTCAGCCTGTTTATTGCGGACTTCGTCGGCATCGAAGGAGATAGGTGGTTCCATGGCGGTCATGGTGAGGAGTTGGAAGAGATGATTGGGAACCATGTCTCGTAGAGCGCCGGCAGTTTCATAAAAACCGCCGCGATGTTCGACACCGACTGTTTCGGCGGCAGTGATCTGGACATGGTCGATGTAGTGGCGATTCCAGAGGGGTTCGATGATGTTGTTGGTGAAACGAAAGACCATGACGTTCTGCACGGTCTCTTTGCCGAGGTAGTGATCGATGCGGTAGATCTGGTTTTCCTTGAGAACTTTCTTGAGGTCGCAGTTGAGTTGGACGGCAGAGGCAAGGTCGTGTCCAAAAGGTTTTTCAACGATGACGCGCGCCCACTTGCCATCGACTTCCTGGGTTACGCCTGCTGTGCCGAGTTGTTGAACAATGGGAGCGAAGAAGCGGGGAGCTACGGCGAGGTAGAAGAATTTGTTGCCGCAGGTGCCATGAGTTTTGTCGACGAGGTCGATTTGGGCCTTGAGGCGCTGGAAGGTATTGGGGTCTGCAAAGTCGCCTTTGATAAAATAGATGCGTTCTTTGAGCCAATCCCACATTTTGAGATCGATGGGATCAGGAGCGAATTGAGGCATTTCTTCGCCAAGATTGTTTCGGAAAGCTTCGGTGGTGAGGTCGTTGACAGCAACGCCAATGATGGCGAATTGTTTAGAAAGAACTTCTTCCTGAGCGAGATTAAGAAGAGCTGGAATGAGCTTGCGCTTGGTGAGATCTCCGGTAGCGCCGAAGATGACCATCACGCAAGGGCCGCCGGAGAGCGAAACGTCCGGGAGATTTGGATTCATTGAGCGACGTCCTGTTTAGGAGCGAGAGAAGCCTGGCGAAGACTTCAGTGCCCGGATTTTTTTTCGACATGGCCGCCAAACTGGAAGCGCATGGCGGAAAGCACCTTACAGGCAAAATCGTCTTCGCCACGGGAAGTGAAGCGTTCGAAGAGAGACGCAGTGAGCACCGGAGCGGGAGTGGTGGATTCGATGGCGGCGAGGATGGTCCAGCGACCTTCGCCGGAATCGGAGACGCGTCCGGAGAAGCGCTCGAGGGTAGGCTGTTCGAGCAGGGAGATGGCGGTAAGATCGAGAAGCCAGGAGGCGACGACGCTGCCGCGGCGCCAGACTTCCGCGACGTCGGCAAGATTGAAATCGTATTGATAGTGATCGGGATTGCGAAGAGGAGTGGTTTCGGCGTCGACTTCGCGATGTGATTTGCCGGCATTGGCGTGCTTGAGGATGTTGAGTCCTTCTGCGTAGGCGGCCATCAAGCCGTATTCGATTCCATTGTGGACCATCTTCACGAAATGGCCGGCGCCGACGGGTCCGCAGTGGAGATAGCCTTCTTCGGCGGTACCTTTGGCGTTTTCGCGACCGGGAGTGCGGTCGATGTTGCCGCGTCCGGGGGCGAGAGAATTGAAAATGGGATCGAGATGCTGGACGATGTTGCTCTCGCCACCGATCATCTGGCAGTAGCCGCGTTCGAGACCCCAAACGCCGCCGCTGGTGCCGACATCGACGTAGTGAATACCACGAGGGGCAAGTTCCTTGGCGCGACGAATATCGTCGATGTAACAGGAGTTGCCACCGTCGATGAGGATGTCGTCTTTGTCGAGTTTAGGAGCAAGTTCGGCGATGGTGGCGTCGACCACAGCGGCAGGAACCATAAGCCAGATGGCGCGAGGCTTCTGGAGTTTGCCCAGGAAATCGTCGAGGGAAGTGGATCCGGTAGCGCCTTCGGCGGAAAGTTGCTTGACGGAATCCGCGCTGCGGTCGTAGACGACGCACTTGTGGCCGGCCTTTTGCAGGCGGCGAACCATGTTGGCACCCATTCTTCCCAGACCAATCATTCCGAGTTGCATCGTATGAAGCCCTCCGCGAAGCGAGACGTAGTAGCGAAACCGGTAAAACAGAATAACGCGTTTAGAGGCCGTGGTGAAACTGGAACGATTGATTAATGGCTATGTTGCGGTCAAGCGCGAACACCAGCGCTTTTGCTGGTGGCTTCGAGCAGGGTGTGGAAGGCATCGGCAAAAAGTTTGACTCCATCGACGAGGAGCTTTTCGGTAACTTCCTTCATGGAGATGCCGGCTGTTTCGAGATTTTGCATCTGCGTAGTGGCGAGTTCGATATTTTCAGTGAGGCTGTTGCGAAGCTTGCCGTGATCGCGGAACGCGTCGAAGGTGGCGGGTGGAATAGTGTCGACGGTGTCGGCGCCGATGAGTTCTTCGACGTAGATAACGTCGCGATATTTGGGATTCTTGGTGCTGGTGCTGGCCCAGAGAAGACGCTGAACCTGAGCGCCCTTGGAGGAGAGAGCCTTCCAGCGCGCGCTGCCGAAGAGTTCTTGATACTTACGGTAGGTGAGCTTGGCATTGGCGATGGCGATTTTGCCTTTGATGCTCTCCAAGAGTTCCTTCTTTGGGGACGCCGCGGCCTTGAGCAATTCGTCGGCTTTGGAGTCTACCAGGCTATCGATACGGCTGACGAAGAAGCTGGCGACGCTAGCGATGTGGGAATTGTCGAGGCCCTTGGCCGCACGCGCTTCGAGAGCGGCGAGGTAGGCTTCCGCAACTTTTTCGTAAGCAGATTGCGCGAAGAGCAAAGTGATGTTGATGTTGAGACCGTCTTCGAGCAAGGCGCGAACGGCGGGAATGCCTTCGGGAGTACCAGGAACTTTAATCATGAGATTGGGGCGATTGACGGCCTTCCAGAGGCGGCGGGCTTCGTCGAGCGTGCCTTGGGTGTCGTTGGCGAGGAGGGGGGAGACTTCGAGGCTGACATAGCCGTCTTTTGCTTTGGTGGAGCGATAAACGCTGGAGAAGATATCGCACGCGCCTTGAACGTCGCGGATGGCGATTTTCTCGAAGATGCCCTTGGCATCGAGAGACTTCACGTCGGGGGAATTGAGAATATCGTCGTAAAGTTTACTGCCGGTGATGGACTTTTCGAAGATGGCGGGGTTGGAGGTCATACCGCGGAGGCCGTCTTCGTCGATCATCTTCTGGAGGCCACCTCCGGTGAGGAGGTCGCGGCGGATGTAGTCCATCCAGGGAGACTGGCCGAAATCATTCAGGGCCTTCAGAGGATTTTTCCCAGCAACGCCGGGGATGGTTGGTGAGGTGGTCATAAGACTTCTCCTTTACTATCGAGCCTAAAATATGATTGTACGCCAGAGCCGGGCGACAAAAATCCAGATTTCAACTTTTTAACATGTGCATCTCAATCGCATGGACTTTGGCCAGGCGGCGGACGTGGCGCTCTTCATTGGTGAAGTTTGCGCCTAGATAATTCTTGATCAAGTCTTCGGCTAGTTTCTCCCCGATGATGCGTGAGCCCAGCACAAGGACGTTCATATTGTCGTGTTCAACGCCCTGGTGGGCCGAATAGCTATCGTGACAGACGGCGGCGCGAATGCCGATCATTTTATTGGCTGCGACGCTGACGCCGACGCCGCTGCCGCAAATGAGAATGCCACGTTCGGCGCGGCCATCGAGAATAGCCTTTCCGACGAGTTCGGCGAAGTCAGGATAATCGGAAGGCTTATCGTCGTAGGCACCTATATCGAGCACGGTGTGACCGAGGGACTTGAGGAACGAGTCCATGGAAGTTTTGAGCTGAAAGCCTGCGTGGTCAGAGCCGATGGCGATTTTCATAACGTATTACCTGCCCAGAACTTCTTTTGCGGCCTGCACGACGTGTTGCGGCGTGAAGCCAAATTTATTCAAAAGGTCCTTCAGTGGAGCGGAAGCGCCAAAACTGTGCATGCCGATCATTTTACCCTTGGGACCGACATAGCGATCCCAGCCGAAGGTGCTGGACATTTCAATGGAGACGCGCGCGGTGATGCTGGGCGGCAGGACGCTATCGCGGTAGGCGGCGGCCTGCTCGTCGAAGAGCTCGAAACAGGGCAAGCTGACGAGACGGGCTTTGATGCCCGCTGCTTTCAAGAGATCGGCGGCGGCAACAATGTGCTGGAGTTCGGTGCCAGTGGCGATGAGGATTACATCGGGCTTACTGCCTTCGGCATCGAGAAGAACGTAGCCGCCCTTGGCGACGCCGGAGGCAGGCGCAAATTTGGTGCGGTCGAGTGTGGGCATGGCCTGGCGACTGAAAACCATGGTTGCGGGGCGATTCTTGAGTTGCGCGACAATTTTGTAGGCTTCGGTGACTTCGTTGGCGTCGCCGGGGCGAAAGACAACCATGTTGGGCATGGCGCGCCAGGAAGCCAGTTGCTCGACGGGCTGGTGGGTGGGACCGTCTTCGCCCACACCGATGGAATCATGGGTGAAAATGTAGATGGGATTGATTTCCATCAGAGCGCCGAGACGCATGCTGGCGCGCATGTAATCGCTGAAGTTGAAGAAAGTGGCGGAGAAAGCGCGAGGTCCCGTGAGGGCAATGCCGTTGCTGGCGGCGCCCATGGCGTGTTCGCGGACGCCAAAGTGAATGTTGCGGCCTTTGAACTCGTGGGTTAAGAAATCGCCGGCGCCTTCGAAAAGCAGATTGGTTTTATTGGATTTGGCGAGGTCGGCAGAACCGCCGATGAGCCAGGGGATATTCTGTGCGAGAGCATTTAAGACCTTACCGGAACTCTCGCGCGTGGCCATGCCCTTGGGGTCGGCGGGGAAGACGGGAAGATTTTTATCCCAGCCGGAAGGAAGTTCGCGGCGCTTGATTTTGTTGAGTTGATCCGCGAGATCGGGAAATTGTTTCGAGTAGTCCGCGAAGAGCTTATTCCACTTTTCGCGGGCTTCAC
Source organism: Candidatus Acidiferrales bacterium (assembly GCA_963748365.1). Classification (GTDB taxonomy): domain Bacteria; phylum Acidobacteriota; class Terriglobia; order Acidiferrales; family UBA7541; genus Acidiferrum. The sequence goes on along the minus strand of CAVVJG010000024.1, from coordinate 317,758 downwards.
CGCCGCGGACGCCGACGCCGGAACGGAAGTGATCGTAGACACCGTCCGGAACGAGGAACTTGGCATCTTCGGGCCAACCGTAATTTTTCTTAACGAGTTTGACTTCAGCTTCGCCGAGAGGCTCGCCGTGGGCCTCGTAGGAATCCTGTTTGTGCGGCGAACCGTAGCCGATATGGCTGTCGACGACGATGAGTGTGGGTTTGTCGTTGGTCTTGAGAAAGACTTCGTAGCCGCGGGAGAGCATCATTAGGTCGTTGGCGTCGGAAACGCGTGTGACGTTCCAACCATAGCCGACGAAGCGCGTCATCATATCTTCGCTGAACGACCAACTGGCGGGCCCGTCGAGAGTGACGCGATTGTTGTCGTAGATCCAGCAGAGGTTGGAGAGGCCGAGGTGACCGGCGAGAGATGCGGCTTCGCCGGCTACACCTTCCATCAGATCGCCATCACCGCAGACGGAGTAAACGCGGAAATTGAAAAGGTCGAAGCCCGGCTTGTTGTAGTTGGCGGCGAGCCACTTTCCTGCGATGGCCATGCCAACGCTATTGGCAACACCTTGACCAAGCGGGCCGGTGGTGGTTTCGACGCCAGTGGTGATGTGCGATTCGGGATGGCCGGGAGTTTTGCTGCCGAGTTGGCGAAAGCGCTTGATTTCGTCGAGAGAAACGGCGAGATCTTTTGTAGGCTGGCCGGTCTTGTGGTCGACTTCGCGGACGCCCGCGAGGTGCAGTGTGGAATAGAGAAGCATGGAGGCGTGGCCAGCGGAGAGGACGAAGCGATCGCGATTCGGCCAGGTGGGATCAGTGAGATCGTAATTCAAGAAATTATGCCACAGGGAAAAGACGACCGGGGCGAGACCCATAGGCGCTCCGGGATGGCCGGAGTTAGCCTGTTGAACGGCGTCGATGGAGAGAGTGCGGATAGTGTTGATGCAAAGCAGGTCAAGATTGGGCTCGGCCACGATTTCTCCGTAGCGGGTCAGGGGGTGCCCGCGGATGGGATTCAGGGGTGAAAAGTCACCGCCTGCAGAATAAGCCAAAAGATTGTACTTCAAATATAGAGTAGGAAGGAGGGGAAGAGGTTTCATGAATACCGGGGAAAAGAGGGAGGGGGACTTACTTTAGTGCAGGGTTCCAAGTAGGAATGGAAAAGGAGAAAATTTGGTGCGGCTGGTCGGACTCGAACCGACAACGGGGAAAACCCCAGTGGATTTTAAGCCCACCGCGTATGCCAATTTCGCCACAGCCGCACCGAACGGCCACGCGGCATTGAAAGAATAGCATGGGGAAGCGGAGTTGAAGTAGAGGAGGAGCAATCGGCGGGACGTGTTAGTGTTGTGCGTTAAGAGGAGTTGAAGAGTTCGGAGTCCTCGGGGGCTGAAGCCCCACTTTGGTTCAGAAGTTTTTTGTCACGGCTAAAGCCGTGACCCCCTAAATAGGATTTCCAAGTGCGAGAGGCGAGCCTTGTTCGAGAAGCTGGATGCAGGGGAGGTTAGATTACTGCAGGAGGTGAGATATGGCGATGGATAAGGCAAAAGACGCTTCGTTCAAATGTTCGATTGCGCCGTGGCTATCGGTGCGGAAAAGCGCGCGGGCGGTGGAGTTTTATAAGGGGGCGTTTGGCGCGACGGAAGTCTTCCGACTGGAGGGTGGTGGCGGAAGCGTGGTGGCGAGATTGTCGGTGGATGGAGCGGAATTTTGGGTGGGCGGTGAATCTCCGGAGCATGCAAACTTCAGCCCCGAGTCCCTTGGTGGCGGAACCGTGCGGATGATTTTGACAGTGGCTGATCCGGATATGGTGTTTGCGAAGGCGGTGGCGACCGGAGCGAAAGCGGTGCATCCCGTCGGAGAGGAGCACGGTTGGCGCGTCGGGCGGATAGTGGACCCCTATGGGCACCACTGGGAAATTGGGCGAGAAGTGTGAGCAAAGGCAGTTCTGAGAAAAGGAAGACATTTATGAAAAAGGCAAAGTCTGCAAAGAAGAGTGCGGCAGTTGGAGGGGATTCCGGGCGCAAAGCGGTGGAGGAGCACATTGCGAGCCTGAAGGAGCCTGGACGTGGCACGATGAAGAAAATGCGGACCATGATTCGGGCAGCGGCACCACGTGAGGCTACGGAGGCAATCGGCTATGGAATGCCAATGTTTCGGTATAAGGGGGCGCTGATGGCGTACGCCGCGTTTTCGGACCATTGCAGCTTGTTCCCTATGAGTGTGGCGGTGATTGAGGCGCACGCGAAAGAATTGGGGAAACTGCGTACGTCGAAAGGGACGATACAGTTTCCGTTGGACAAGCCACTAGCGGTGGGGCTGGTGAAGAAGATGGTAAAGGCGCGGGTGGCGGAGAAGGATGAAAAGAAGTGAGAAACAGTGGTATGCGGGAGAGGGCCATTTAGAATAGGCAAGCGCACAGCCAAGAATGGCTGTGCCACCTGAGATCTATTCCCAAGCCGGGAGCCTCGGAAGAATGTCTTCAGGGAGCCAATTAAGTAAAGAAAACAAGAGAGTTGCATTAGTGACTAAGGTCACAGCCCAGTGTGACGTGATGGCCTAAGATTTGTTTGAGGCTAACGTCATGGGCTCCCAGCTTCCAACGGTAATGCAAAACGAACGAGTCGATGTGCTGATCGGGCAAGTCCTTCCTGCAGCCCCAATACAGAAAACAAAGAAAAAACTGATCCGGCGGTTGGAAGTGGATCGCACGCAAGTGTATCGGCGGGGATTCCAGTTGGCATTCCTGGCGCTGAATTTGTGGCTTGGAACGAAATTCTACGTTTGGGTGAGGCAGTTTGAAACGGGAGTGATGTCGGAGGGTCTGAAACGGCCGGCAGGGGTAGAAGGTTGGTTGCCGATCGCGGGCTTGATGAACTTGAAGTACTGGATTCTGAGCGGCCAAATTCCGCAAGTGCATCCTGCGGCGATGTTTTTGCTGATTGCGTTTCTGGCGATGGCGTTCTTGCTGCGCAAGGCGTTCTGCAGTTGGCTGTGCCCGGTGGGGACAATCTCTGAATACTTGTGGAGAGCGGGGAAAAAGATTTTTGGCCGAAATTTTCCCTTGCCGCGGTGGCTGGATTTGCCAATGCGCGGGTTCAAATACCTGCTGCTGGGATTTTTTGCTTGGGCGATTTCCACGATGTCGGTGCTGGAAATCCAGGATTTCATGCGTAGCCCGTACGGATTAATTGCCGATGTGAAGATGCTGAATTTTTTCAGGCACATTGGGGAGACCGGGCTGATCGTGCTGGGGATTTTTGTGGTGGCATCGGTGTTTGTGCCAAATTTCTGGTGCCGCTTCCTTTGCCCATACGGGGCGTTATTGGGGTTCGTATCGTTGTTGAGTCCGACGAAGATTCGGCGCAAGACGGAACCTTGCATCGATTGTGGCAAGTGCGCTAAAGCGTGCCCTGCTTCCTTGCCGGTGGACAAGTTGTTGTCGATCAAATCGGTGGAGTGTACTGGGTGCATGGAGTGCGTAACGGTTTGCCCGGCAGAAAACGCGTTGTACATGGGGTTGCCACAGTTGGGAGCGAAGAAGGCAATGTCGATACCCGGGTGGGCAATGGCAGCAGGAGTAGCGGTGCTGTTTTTAGGGATTGTGGGATTCGCGAAAGTTACGGGACATTGGCAATCGGCAATTTCGAATTCGGCGTATCAGGTTTTGGTGCCGCATGCGGATGAGGCGGGGCATCCGATGCCGGGAAGATAGATAGAAGGAAGTGCAGTGGCCAAGGCTATGGCTAGCTGAGCTCTGCTTCCCTAAAATAAAGTCAAGAGCGGAAGTTTAGAGGCGTCAGCTCGTCGAACTCACCTTTGCCAATCATGGGTGGGCACCTTCCAGTTCATCCATGGAGAGACTAAACAGAGGCAACACAAGAGCACAGCCAAGAATGGCTGTGCCACTTAGGACAAACCAAAAGAGCGGCGTAAAACCGTCCCTGCGAAGACTCTGTTGTGGAGGATAAAGGCGGCGCTGGTCGACTGGGGGAGGAGACAACGCCGCCTTTATTTTGGGGGATGCGGATCCGGCTGAATGGATTCCGTTCCCCGGAGAGAGCTAGCCGCGTACCGTGAGCACCGGTGAAGGAGCTTTGGTGACAATGTTGTAAGCAATCGTTAGAGGAGCATGGCCGGCAAGACTCTTGCGCGGTTTAGCGCCCATGACGATCAGATCGGCATTGATTTCGCGCGCAGCGAGCAGGATTTCCTCGACGGCGGCACCAAAGGTTACGCGGAATTCAGGTTCGCACCAGTTTTCACTACCCTTGGGCATCAGTTGACGCATGCGAACGATATTGATCTCGCGTTGGCGGGCAACACTTTCTTCTGTATAGGCCGCGGCGCTCTCGATGACGTGAAGGAGACTGAGCCGAGCTCCATGTTCCTGGGCAAGGGAGAAGGCGTGGGCAGCAGCTTTTTCGGCGCCGGTGCCAAAATCGGTGGCAAAGAGAATGTTCTTGAGTTCGATTTCCTTTGCGGTGTCGCCTTTGACTCCTGGGCCGACGGTCATAACTGCGCAACCGGCTTGACGGAAGATTTCTTCAGCGACAGAGCCGATGAGGATTTTCTGGACCTTGCCGCGGCCATGAGTGCCTACAACAATGAGATCGATTTCGTGCTCGACGATGAGCTTTTCGAGGATAGGCCAGACATTACCCTCTTCCATCAGAACTTCGTGAGGTACGCCGCGGAGTTTGCCAGAGATCAGAATGTCGGTAATGCCTTCTTCCGCAGCCTGGCGAACCTTTTCGTAAGTAGCTTGCGCGAGTTGGGGCTCGGCAAACTGGAAGGGATCCGGAGTGATCACGTGGGCAAGGTAGATGCGGGCATCATAGCGCCGTGCCAGGGCGATGGCGTAATCCAAGGCGCGGTCAGAAACTTCGGAGAAATCGGTAGTAACGAGAATCTTGGTAAGCAAAACACGTTTGGTGCTGTCCACGACGGCCTTCTTTGTGGGCTCAAGAACTTGCGGCATAGCGCCCTCCTCAAACAGATAAATGACAACGCACTACGTTCACCCAATATATTTCTAAGTGGGAAGGTGCACGTTCGGTACCAGAAATAGAGTAGCGTTAGTCGATGTAAACAAAAGAGTTGCGAAGAAAATCTAAGGTCGAAGCAAGAAAGTTGAGCAAGTTGGCGCAGGACAGTGCGCGGAATTCAACAAAGAATGAGTGGAAACAACGCTTGAGGGCGGAAGTTGCAGAAGCGGAAGGAAGAAGCGGGCAAAAATAAAGGCAGCGGCCAGCCAATGGATTTGCCCGTGTCGCGGGCGCGCAGTCGACGATACGACTCTCGTTCAGTGGGCTGGCCGCTGCCAAACTTTTTTGCGGGCGTCCCTTTTTACGATGTATCCTTTCGAGCCTTCACCGCGAGCTCGACCATCGAAAAAGGAACGCCCACTGTCCAGCAATTCGACAATCGCTCCATTGCCTAATTACTGAGCGACATTGGGAAGTGCAAATGGGATGCCGTAGTGGGGTGGAACTGTGGAAATTGTAAGCGATTGTGCGGAATGGAGTTACGGATTTGAGTGAGGAAGGGGAGACAAGAGATTTGGGGGATTTCACTCTCTTGGGCGTTTTCTCACGCAGTTGGTTCAGGTTTAGTTTTGGGAAGCGAACTGTTTTGGGCCAGTGAAAGACCAGTGCAAACCGGAAGGATTGCAAGTGCCGCGTTGAGTCATGTGCGCAGGAAGAGTGCCTACTCTGCAACTCGTGCCTGGGCGCGAGCGTCGGACCTCAGAAGACGACGGCCACACAGGCAAGATAAAGAAGGCGGCGCACAGCCGCACTAGGCTTTGCTGGGAGGTGCGGGTTCCTCTTCTTCGGAATGGGAGAGGCCGAATTTTTTCATTTTGTAGCGGAGAGCGTCGCGGCTGATGTTGAGGAGCTTGGCGGCTTTGATCTGGTTGCCGTGGGATTGCTGAAGAGCGAGTTCGACCAGAGCGTGCTCGACATCTTCGAGTGAGGTGCCGCCTTCGGGAATAAAGAGTGGTGGCAGACGGCGCTTGCCAGGCACAGTGGGTGATTCCGAGGAAGGGCTGCTGTGGTTATCCTCGACGATAGCATTGCTGCGGCCGCTGGCTACGGAAAAGGGAAGATCGTCGGGACGGAGAAGATTACCCTCTTCGAGAATCATGGCGCGCTCGAGAGCGTTCTTGAGTTCGCGGACGTTGCCGGGCCAATCGTAATTCTGGAGTAGTCGACGGGTCTCGTCACTAACGCCCTGGACATTCTTGCGGAATTTTTTGTTGTAGTGAGCGACGAAGAACTCTACGAGGGGAGCGACATCATCTTTGCGTTCGCGGAGCGCGGGGAGAAAGATGGAGATGATGGCCAGGCGGTAGTAGAGGTCCTGACGGAAGCGGCCTTCGCGGACCTCGCGCTCGAGGTCGCGGTTGGAAGCGGCGATGACGCGGACTTCGACCTGAATATCGCGAATGCCACCGATGCGACGAATGACCTGATCCTCAAGTACGCGAAGAAGCTTGGCCTGGAGGAGAGGTGAGAGTTCGCCGATTTCGTCAAGGAAAAGAGTGCCGCCGTCGGCCACCTCGAAGAGGCCCTTCTTCATTGCTTTGGCGTCAGTGAAAGCGCCTTTTTCGTGGCCGAAGAGCTCGGCTTCCATCAGCGTTTCGGGAATGGCTGAACAGTTTATAGCGACGAAGGGGCGTTCGGAGCGCGAACTGCGGTAGTGGATAGCTTTGGCGACGAGATCTTTGCCGGTGCCGCTTTCACCCTGGATAAGGATAGTGGTGGCCGCGCTGGAAGCTACCTTGTAAACAAACTTCATCAGTTCAGAAATCTTGCGGGAAACGCCGATGACATCGTGATATCCGGCACGGCGACGAACTTCATCGCGGAGCGACTCGACTTCAGTTCGAAGGGAGCCGGCTTCGAGAGCATTTTGGAGAGTAATGTTGAGTTCGTCGAAATTGATGGGCTTGCTGACGAAATCGTAGGCCCCGAGCCGGAGGGCGGTTTTGACGTCGTCGAGTTGGGGATCGGCGGTCATCATGATGACGCTGCGAGTTTCGCCGGCATGCTTGAGCTTTTCGAGGACCTCGATGCCACTCATATCGGGGAGGTGAACGTCGAGAAGGATAGCGTCAACGGACTCGGTCTGAAGAGCCTGGAGGCCAGCTTGACCAGACTCCGCCTCGAGGCAGAAAAAGCCAAACTCGGAACATTTCTGGTTTATCGCCCAGCGGACAAGCTTTTCGTCATCAACAATCAAAATTCTTTTTTGCGGCATCGTCTAACTTTATCACTTTGCAGGAGAGTTCTGCATGAGGTTCTGCGGACCTGCGATGGGAAGCCAGATTCTGAACTGGGTCCCCCGTTGCGGGGCACTCGTGACATCGATTCTGCCGCCATGGGACTGGACGATGCTGCTGGCGAGAGAAAGACCGAGGCCAGTACCTTCGCGGCGAGTGGTAAAGAAAGGCTTAAAGATTTTTGAGAGGGCTTCGTTGGGAATGCCACGGCCGGTGTCGTTCACCTGAATGACAGCAAAGCCCGGCTCCAACAATTCATGGACTTCGACGGTACCCTCGCCAGAGATGGCCTGAATGCCATTGAGCAGCAGGTTGAGGATGACCTGCTGGATAAGCGCGGGGTCGTGCAGGACCTTGGGAAGCGCTGGATTTGGTCGGAAGAGAACTCGAACAGGCTTGGTCAGAACTTGTTGGCGAGCGAGTTGGACGGCTTGCTCGACGGTGGTGCTCAAGTCTGCAGGGTGAAAATTAGGAGGCCGCGGGCGGGAATAAGAAAGGAGATCGTTGAGAATATTCTGGATGTGGAAGACTTCCTTCTGGACGTCTTCCATGACGGCGCGGCTGGGACTGTTGGGAGAAAGTTCTTTGCCCATAACATCGACGACACCAGCGATACCCGCGAGAGGATTGCGTATTTCGTGAGCCAGGCCAGCGGCGAGTTCGCCGAGTGTGGCCAGGTGCTCAGCGCGCAGCATTTCGCGGCGATGGAGTTCTTCGATTTCGAAGCGATTTTGTTGCAAGGTCTGGACCATTTCGTTGAATTGGCGACCAAGTGCGCCGATGTCGTCTTCACGCTTTGCAAATCCGACACGGGCGCTTAGATCTCCTGAGCGTACACGCGAGATAGTGTCCATTAGCTCGCGCAGGGGCTGTTCTACGAGGACCAGGAGCACGGAAAGAAGAACAAAGCTGAGAAGGATAGCGAAGGAAACGATGGCGATTAAGATCCACTGAGCTTCACGAACCTGCATAGTGCGCAACATGGCGGCCATGCCGACCAAACTGACGAGCATAACCGCAATAATGGGGATGAATACTTTCCACTGCCAACGGATGCCGGTAGCCCAACGGACGATTGGGGGCAAGTTCATGGGTGTATCACATCAAAGACGGAGCGTTGTGGCAAGTCGTGGAAGGCAAGACGAATGGTCAACAGGTAAAGAGACCTGATTCGGCACAGTGCGGTGAGTATTTTGATTGTACTGCGAATTCTTTTCTTAGAATCAAACATGACTATCTGCATTGGTTCCAAACTTTACGGAACCTTCCGGAGGACTCCGTGACTGCTGAATCATTCGATCTGGTTGTGATTGGATGCGGACCCGCAGGGGAAAAAGCGGGAGCACAAGCGGCTTACTTCGGTAAGCGCGTAGCGATAATTGAACGCGCACCTGCCGTTGGGGGAAGTTGTATTAATACAGGGACGGTCCCCAGCAAGACGTTGCGAGAATCGGCATTGTACTTTTCCGGATTGAAACAACGCGGATTGTATGGGATCGATTATTCGTTGAAAGACAACTTGACGGTGCACGATTTCATGCATCATGAGCGGGAAGTTGTGGAGATGGAGCGGCGGCGGATTCTGAAGAATCTGGAGCTGCATCATATTGAACTGCTGCGTGGACAGGCGGCCTTTGAAGATGCGCACACAGTAATCGTGAGCTCGGAAAACGGCTTGCGAAAGTTGCGCGGGGAAGTGATTTTGATATCCACAGGATCGAAGCCTCACCGGCCGGCGGAAATTGCGTTTGATGACGTTCACACATTTGATTCGGATACGTTTTTGCAGATGGAGAAGATTCCTAAGAGCCTAGCGGTAATTGGCGGAGGAGTGATCGGGTGTGAGTACGCGTCGATCTTCATGGCGCTGGGCGTGGAAGTGACGCTGGTTGACGGGCGAGATCAGTTGCTGCCGTTTTTGGATAAGGAGATTTCGGAACGGCTGCGCGATCGCTTTATGTCTCTGGGCATGCACTTGATGTTCAACGAACGGCCGGTGAAAGTGGAAAACACGGGAAGTGGGGTGCGCCTTTTCATGAAGAGCGGCAAAACGCTGGAAACGGAATCGGCGTTGTTTGCGGCGGGACGGCGCGCAGCGGTGGATGGATTGGGGCTGGAGAAGGCGGGATTGGCGATCAACGACAAGGGATATTTGGCGGTGGATGAGAACTACCGGACGTCGGTGCCACACATTTATGCAGCAGGCGATGTAATTGGATTTCCAGCACTGGCATCGACATCGATGGAGCAGGGGCGCGTGGCGGTTTGTCATGCGTTCGGATTGAAGTACAAGCAACGCGTGGCTTCACTGCTGCCGATGGGAATTTATACGATTCCGGAGATTTCGGCGGCGGGAGAGACAGAGGCTTCGTGTGTTGAGAAAAAGATTGATTACTGCGTGGGACGGGCGCACTACGAGAATAACGCACGGGGCCACATCATGGGCGATACGGCGGGAATGCTGAAGCTGATTTTTACCCGTGCGGATAGAGAGTTGCTGGGAGTGAGCGTAATCGGTGAGTCGGCTACGGAACTGATTCACATCGGAATGATGGTCCTGGATAACGGATTGACGATCGATGAATTTATTGAGCAAGTGTTCAACTATCCGACGTTGAGCGAGCTGTATAAGTACGCGGCGTATGATGGTTTGGGGAATTTGGCGGGCCACAAGTTGCGCGAAGGATAAGAGCTCTGCATCTGTGACGAGCGGCGTTTGCGTGCATCGTACACGTGAGGACAGAACCATGCCACTCGTACGTATTTCCCTTCGAGAAGGGACTTCGGCTGAATATAGGAAGGCGTTGGGCGACGGTGTACACCGTGCAATGATCGAGGCATTGGAGATCCCGCCAGCGGATAGGTTCCAAGTGATCACCGAACATTCGTGCGAAGGACTAATATACGACCCACGGTATCTGGGAGTGAAACGCACAGACGGCATCGTTTTTGTTCAAATTACGATGAGTTTTGGGCGCAAGCCCCAACAAAAACGGAAGCTCTTCAAGCGCGTGGCGGAAATCCTGAAAGAAAGTCCTGGCGTGCTGCCGGGAGACTTGCTGATCAATCTTGTTGAAGTGAGTTGGGAAAACTGGTCGTTTGGAGACGGGGCGGCACACTACATGGATGCGTGATACGCCAACGTCCTTATGCTTCCGGTGAAGCGGTGCGTGCTGTAAAGTCAGACCATGTGCCAGCTTGCAACTCTATTGATTTCCTTACTAATGCTCCTTTCCATTGTTCCCCTGGTTTGGAGCAGCCACAGCGTCGCCACGTCCACGCAAGCCGAATCGCGTTTTTTTCTGGGGTACGACATGAATGCGTATCCTGGTGATGAAGCACTGCCTGTGTTGCGGAAAACTTTCTCGTTTACGAGCTATTGGCTTGGGCCTCCGCCGAGTGAAAAGACAAGCACATGGTCAGGCAAAAGAGAGTTATTGAGGGCCCACGGGTTCGGATTTGTGGTGCTGTTCAACGGACCGGAAAGCCGCAGGTTGAAGAGCGAGTCGTTGGCACGTGAAAAAGGGAACGCGGATGGAGAAGAAGCCACGAGATTGGCACAGCACGAAGGGTTCGCGAAAGGCACAGTGATTTTCCTGGACATCGAGGAAGGTGGACGATTATCTGCCGCGTATCACGAATACTTGAGGAGTTGGTCGGAGGCCTTGGGGCGATCGGGATTTCGGGCGGGCGTGTACTGCTCTGGAATGCCGGTAAGTGAAGGGAAAGGCCTGAGCATCACCACGGCGAAGGATATTCAGGACCATGCAGGGGTGAGCGAGATGGTATTTTGGGTTTACAACGATGCGTGCCCTCCTTCCCCAGGGTGCAGCTTTCCCACGAGTGCTCCATCTTCTGCGCAGAGTGGATTTGGGCAAGCGACAGTGTGGCAGTATGCGCAATCACCGCGAAGGAAAGAGTTCACGGCACAATGCCCCGCGAATTATGCGGCGGACGGGAACTGTTACGCACCTGGAGACAGCGGGCATAAATGGTTTCTGGATGTGAACACAGCGTCCTCGGCTGATCCGTCGTCGGCAAAATAGAAAGGGCGGCTCTCGCAAGTTCGCGATAAACGAGAGGCCGCCCGGGAAACTTCGAGAAGCGGAATTAAATCTGGCCCAAGCCGCCGTCGACGTTGAGTTCCACTCCTGTGATGTAAGAAGAATCGGAAGAGGCCAGGAAAGCGACAGCGCCCGCGACTTCTTCTGGCTGACCAAAGCGCTTCATCGGCACACTCTCAATGACTTCTTTTGCGAAATCATCGATGGCTTGCTGAGGTAAACCAGTGCGGCCGAAGATTGGGGTTACGATCGGACCGGGGGCCACAGCGTTAACGCGAATCCCTCGCCCCACCAATTCGGCGGCGGCGGTCCTGGCGAGTGAGCGTAACGCTGCCTTGGTGGCTGAATAGGCGCTGGTTCCGGGATGGCCGGTAGAGGAAGCTACGCTAGTATTCAAAATGATGGAAGCTCCATCGTTGAGGTAGGGAACGGCCTTCTGAATTGTGAAATATGCTCCCTTAATGTTGATGCCAAATTGCTCGTCGAAAATACTTTCTGGCGTTTCTGTAAATGGCGCGAATTTTGCGACGCCGGCATTGACGAACAGAACATCAATTTTTCCGAGTTTCTCGCTTACGGACTTGAGGAATTTTTCCGTTTCGGCGAGTAGCGATGTGTCGGCCTGCATGGCCAGCACATTGTGCCCAATGATCTTGACGGCTTCATCGAGAGTCTTCTGATTTCTGCCGGAAACGGCTACGCGGGCCCCTTCCTCGGCAAGACGCTTGGCCGAAGCCAAACCGATTCCGCTGTTACCGCCAGTGACCACTGCAACTTTACCTTCGAATCGTTTCATGGATGCCTCCCGCCCAACGGGCTAAAAATTAGATTGGCGACTTCGATAGTTAGATGGGCATCTAAATCAAAGGTTACGCGAATGGATGTGGCTGGATAGAATAGGGATAGATGATGGACCGCGGGCAAATAGAGAAGATTTCCAAAGCGCTAGGAGACCAGACACGACTGATGATTTTTGAAGCGATCAGTTCGTGTGACGAAATGAATTGTGGAGAGATAGTGAGCCTGCGCGGGGTTACGCCGGCAACAGTTTCTCATCATCTGAAGACATTGTCAGAGGCAGGACTGATCGAATGCCGGCGGGAAGGCCAGTTTGTGTATAACAAGATAGTTCCCCGAACATTGGAAGAATATTCGCAGGCCCTGGCTGCGCTGACGCACCGCAAGAAAAAATAAAGCTCAAGTTCCAAAACGAAAATAGATTTCTCCGCTCCGCGAGGGAAGAAGGTGCTGACTCTCCGATCGAAATGACAAAATCAGAGGCGCGGTCAGTTGGTGGGATTGCGTGGAAACTTAAAGTAGGGCAGCCGCACACTGTTGATAAAGATTTGATCGGAGCGGATTTCAGCGGGGGCTTCGAAGCCGGTGGTGCCGGCGGAAGTAACATAATCATCCTGATCGACACCATCACCGCTAACGCCAAGGCCTCCTACAAGAACGCCATTCCTGTAAAGTCCCGCGCTGCCGGGAAAAAAAACAATTCCACTTCTATTTACGTTGGGCGGACCGGGCTGAAATCCCTGAGTACAAGGATTCTGCAAATCCTGCAGGAACAAATTGTAGAAGGGACCATTAGCGGAGCCGCTGATGCCTGGCGGGAAAAGGGGTTGGGCGCCGAAGCTGATCGTGCGATTGGTGACGGCGGTGCCGATAGGAACCTGGTTGAGGTCGGCCGCAGTACGAGAAGCGCTGTTGAAGTAGACCATGTTGCGGGCTTTGGTGGCGGCGACGTCGATACTGAATACGGTGGAATCCTGCATGCGGCGAAGGCCGATGATGGTGCCATCGAGGTCAGCAATTGCAATGACCATCCTGGTGCGGGAACCGAGGGGCAAGCGAATTGCAGCACGGGTGATATTTGCGGTGGCTTCCGCGTTATCCAAAATTTGTTTTACGTCAGCGCTGGAGAGACCACCCAGTAATCCAGCGGACGGTCCAACGAGATCGCCTTCGGGAGGTTGACCAGTGCTGGCGATGGGGCTGAACGATGAATAGTAGTTGCCGGTGGCCGTGCCGGGGTTAACGCCTGCAGGGCGGGCTGTTTGATTGACGAAGGGCAGAGCGATTCCGCCGATGAAAACTACACCGGGAGGAGCGGGCGTGGGGCCGAAACCGTTGGAAGTGGCGGCAGTGAAGGCAGCAAATTCGGCGACGTCGGCTGGAACACCGGCTATGCCTACTCCACCTGCGACGACTCCGTCTCGAAAGATAGGAACGCCGCCGGGATTCACGGAATTGGGATCGCTGTCATCAATTTGAGATTTTCCAGTGATGATGCCGAGCCCAGTGCCACCCGCGAGCGAGAGCGAAGGCTGAACAGCCTGGCCGGGAAGATAACTGGAGGAAAGCGAGCACCCGCGATTGGTATTTTCGATTCCATAGAGGTCGGCGGTCGGGGCATCGTCGACGCCAGGTGGAAAGTGAACACCACTGATAAAGCGAACGGTGCGGGAGGAAAGAGGGGCTTGATTGTTGCTGAAATAGGCGGCGCTCCGTGCCAGGGCTACGGCCAGATCATTTACATCAACAGGAGTGCCGAAATTTCCAATGGCGGTGGAGGCGGCCGCGGGCTTGCGAAAAACAGCAAGAACTTTTCCGCCACGATCGACAACAGCGATCACCATAGTGTCGAGATCGACAGAGGCCGCTGCGGCCACAACGATATTTTGCACGTCAAGCGCGCTGAGAGCGGGGACAGCCACGGTCGGCGGAACGGGGCTCGGGGTAGATGAAGTTGAACCGCAGCCAACGAGCAGGGAGGCCAAGGCAGCGGCAATAGCCAGGGTGATTACGAATCCGAAGACTAAGGTGTGACGATGCTGCACTTCAGCGTACCGAGATTCGTAAGCCTTTCGTGAGGCGTGTTCCATGGAAAGTTCTCTCGTAGTTATCGCATGGGAAGAGATATTCAGGATGCAGATTCGGACAGGAATGAGGCGAAGTGGTGACGGGCGCGATGGAGAAGCGGTGCTAAGGGATGAGCAGAGCGGCCAGGGCGACGGCGATGGTCAAAGCCAGGATCATGGCAAAGCCGATGGTATGACGGCGGTGCCGGTAAGCCCGGCGAGACTCGATCGGCTTGTGAATGGCGTGTTCCATTAGAGATTCTACCCTTGATACCACGGGAAATTAGAATCTCACAATGTGGAATCGAAGGTGGTGAGGCCAAGTGGTGACTGCCGGCAGGGGGAAGGGGATGTTATCGACTATTCGCACTGATGTTGGAAAAGGGTTGCCGAGTGGGGCTGATTCTAGTTTAGTTAGGCAATACTACGGAGCTAAGAGTAGTTTGAAATTATTAAGCGCATGCGCCTTGACTCGTTCCCGAAGCCGCGAAACCTCATCCGTGTCCGGATCATGTTTGGTTTGGCGGTGGGGTTGGCTATTCCTGGACTGATACTGTCGCAGCAATCTGCTGCGCCGGGAGAGATAATCCCCGCGCAGGAATCGCGTCAAGCGGGGCCACCAAAGCGAATTCCCCGACAACAAGCAACAACTACTGGGGCGATAGACGGCACGATACGGGAACTGGAATCGAGCGGAGTGAACCGACCTGTAGCGGGAGCCACGATCAAGCTGCGGAATTTGCAGACGAATCAGACTACGTTGGCCATGAGTTCTGGTGATGGCGTGTTTCGGGTATTGCCTCTCGTGCCGGGGGCTTACGAGGTGGATGTGCAAGCAACCGGCTATGCGCCATTTGCCATTGCAACGCTGGCGGTGAACGCCAATGAAGTGGTGACGCTGGAGATTGCGGTTGTGTCGACGGGAAGTGTGGCACTTCGGTCCCGATTACCCAGACAAGCGGACCTGGGGCCGCCACTCGCAACGGAGGAGGCTTTGACAGGAAGCTACCGTGAGTTTCGGCACAGGTTGGATTCCCATCCGAATTATATTGTTGAGCTAGCGCCGGATTTTTTGCCTCTTGTAGCGGACGTATTCAATGCGGTGCCGGACCGTTGGGCTTTGGAACAGCCGGACTATAGAAGGTACAATCCGCGCGGCGAATACATTTATGTGAAGCCGCACTGGTACGATCCGTTTAACCGGAACCGGTTCAAAGGTGACGAACCGATCTGGCCAGAAGTATTTGGACAACAGGTATTTTTTAATTTTACCGGAGTGGCGGAGACATATCTGGAAGGGCGCCGAGTGCCAACGCCAAGTAACGCCAGCGGGGCACAAGCGGGCACACCGGGATTTTTTGGACGTGGCGAACAATTCTTTCTGGACCAATCACTGCGATTTTCATTTGAGCTTTTTCACGGAGACGCAGCATTCAAGCCGGTGGACTGGCGGATTCGAATCACGCCGGAGTTGAGCCTGAATTACCTGGATGTGCGCGAGTTGGGGATTGTAAGCCCGGACGTTCGCAAAGGAACCACGCGATTCGACACGCACCTGGGATTGCAGGAAGGATTCGTAGAAGTGAAGCTGCATGACTTGAGTCCTAACTACGATTTTGTATCGGTGCGTGCAGGGATTCAGGAGTTCAATGCGGATTTTCGCGGCTTTCTGTTCGTGAACGAACAGTTGGGCGTTCGTGTGTTCGGAAATTTGCGCAGCGACAGAGTGGAATACAACGCTGCTTATTTCAATCTACTGGAGAAAAACACCAACAGTGGATTGAACACGTTTGAGTTGCGCGACCAGCAGGTGGCGATTGGCAATGTGTATCTGCAGGATTTCTTCTTTCCCGGGTACACGGCGGAGTTTGTAGGAGCGTGGAATAAAGACGATCCGAGCGTGCATTACGACGATAACGGATTTCTAGTGCGGCCAGCTCCGATTGGGAACGTCATCAATCAGGGCACCGGCGTGATCCCGCACGGTATTCGCGTTGGCTACCTTGGCTGGCTTGGAAGCGGGCATATCAAGCGGGTCAATTTGACGCACGCATTTTACGAAGCGGTCGGTGAAGACACGTTCAATCCGATTGCCGGGCGACCGGTGACGGTCAATGCGCAGATGGCGGCCGTGGAGCTTTCTCTGGATCGCGACTGGATACGGTATCGCGTGTCGACGTTCTACACATCAGGAGATGCGAACCCGCGGGATGGACGCGCGAGAGGATTCGATTCGGTCGTAGATTTACCGAATTTTGCTGGTGGCATATTCAGCTTCTGGAACCGGGAGCAATTGCGATTGACGGGATCGGGAGTATCTCTGACCCCAGAAGGCAGCCTATTGCCCAGCATGCGGTCGAACAAAGAAGAGGGTCAGGCAAATTTCGTTAACCCGGGGATTTTTCTGGTGAATGCCGGGGCGGATTTTGACATCACGCCAAAGTTGAAGGGCTTTGCGAACTTCAATTACTTGCGGTTTATGCGCACCGAACCGCTGGAGTATGTACTGTTTCAATCGCCGATCAGGCACGGGATCGGTGAGGATCTGGGAGTTGGACTGCAGTACCGGCCGCCGCTCTCAGAGAACATCGTGCTGACAGGAGGAGCGTCAATGTTGCAGCCGGGGCCGGGATTTCGCGATATCTATACGGGCAAGACGCAGTTTTCGGTGTTCGGTTCGGCAAGGTTTACGTTTTGAGGGACGACAGAATGCAAGTTGCTCGTAAGTCAGCGACGGGGCGATGGATTCGTTCAGAGAACGGTCGCGCCCGAATATTGATTTTGCTTTCGATGAGTGTGTGCCTGGGTTCGCTGCTGGCGGGAATTTATTCGAGCAAATCGAGGCTGGGAGCGCAGGAAACTGCAAATGCGATGAGAGGGCAATCGCAAGAAGAGGCGAATCGAAAATCGGTAGGTTGCGTGACGTGCCATACGTCGACAGATGAGCCGACTATGCATCCATCAAAGGCAGTGCACATCGGCTGCACGGATTGCCATGGAGGTAATTTTTCGATCTCTGTGATCACCGGGACTTCGCCCAGTTCGCCTGAATACATCGCGGCAAAAGAAAAAGCGCACGTTCAGCCGCGCAATTCATTTTTCAAAAATCGCACTGCTGTGCCGGAGCGAGCATTCACGGAATGGCTGAAGGAAAGCGCGGAGTACATCAAATTTGTGAATCCGGGCGATCTGCGGGTTGCGCCGGAGACTTGTGGGACCGCGGGTTGTCATCCGAGCGAGACGCGGGCGGTTTCCACAAACATGATGACCCACTCCGGATTCCTGTGGGGTGCGGCGCTGTATAACAACGGCGGATTTCCCTACAAGAACACGAAATTTGGAGAGAGCTACGATCGCGAAGGAGTTCCACAGGCACTGAAGACGGTGCCGCCCCCGAGTGCAGATCTGACACGCAGAAAAGGAATACTTCCTGAGCTAACACCACTCTATCGCTGGGAAATTTCCCAGCCAGGCAATGTGTTGCGGGTATTTGAACGAGGAGGTCATAAGAAGGCGGAGATTGGTAATCCATCGCGGGAAGAGGCACCGGGGAAGCCGGACGACCAGTTAAGTGATCGTGGATTTGGAACTGAATTGCGAACCGATCCGGTATTTCTGGGATTGCAGAAGACCCGGCTTTTGGATCCAGTTCTTTCCCTGCCAGGGACAAACGATCACCCGGGGGATTACCGGGCAAGTGGCTGCTCGGCGTGTCATGTGATTTACGCGAATGATCGAGACCGGGCACATTCGGCGTTTTACGCGCAGTATGGCCACTCCGGATTGAGCGCGTCGGCCGATCCTACAATTTCAAAGACCGAGCGCGGGCATCCAATCAAGCATGCCTTCACACGGGCAATCCCATCGAGCCAATGCATGATCTGCCATGTGCATCCCGGCACGAACATGGTGACTACCTATTTTGGATTGACGTGGTGGGACAACGAAATTGATGGCGACAAGATGTATCCGAAGGAACAGCGCAATCCCTCAGAAGAGGAACGATACCAGAGTTCACTACGCAATCCCGAAGCTGCGTCGGCGCGCGGTCTGTGGGGAGAAGAGACATTTCTGGAGAATACGGGAAGCAAAGAATTCAATGCGCAGTTGAAGACCACTCAATTTGCGGATTTCCACGGACATGGCTGGCTGTTTCGCGGAGTTTACAGTCACGACCGAAAAGGAAATTGGCTGGATAAAGAGGGCAAGCCCATACCATTTGACGATCCGGAGCGATTCAACAAGGCAGTGCACCTGGCGGACATTCATCTGGAAAAGGGAATGCAGTGCGCGGACTGCCATTTTGCGCAGGACAATCACGGCACCGGGAAGATCTATGGCGAGCCACGAGCAGCGGTAGAGATTGATTGTGTGGATTGCCACGGAACGATACGGCAGAAGGCTACGCTACTGACTTCAGGGCCGGCAGCACCAGATGCGGCGAGGCCGGGTGAGCCGCGTGGGCGGCACCTGGAAGCGCTGCGCACACCGGAGGGACTGCGGCGGTTCGAGTGGCGCGGCGAGAAACTATTTCAGCGTTCGATGACAGATGCAAAAACGGAGTGGGAAGTCGTACAGACGAAAGATACTGTAACGCCAGGGAATGTGCATTTCAGCATGAAGTCATACCGGGCGAAGTTGATGAGTAAGGATGGAGTCACGCTTGGCCAAGTGCCCGGTGACGAAGGACAACTGGCGCATGGAAATGCTTCGATGACGTGCTATGCGTGCCACAGCTCCTGGACGCCGACATGTTTTGGATGCCACCTGCAGATGACGGCAAATGCGCGGCGGCCGATGCTGCACAACGAAGGATTGTTGACAAAGAACTATACGAGCTACAACTTTCAGGTGTTGCGCGATGATGCGTACTTCCTGAGCGTGGATGGAACGGTGACGGGGCATCGCATTGCGCCGGCAAGATCGTCTTGTGCGGTGCTGGTAAGTTCGCAGAATGCAAATCGTGAATGGCTGTACTACACGCAGCAAACGATTTCGGCGGAAGGCTTTTCGGGGCAGGCGTTCAGTTCGTATGTGCCGCATACGGTGAGGGCAAAAGAGACGAAGCAGTGCAGCGATTGCCACGTTTCCGCAGCGAACGACAATAACGCGTGGATGGCACAACTGGTTTTGCAGGGCACGAACTTTATGAACTTCATGGGTCGCTATGTGTATGTGGCCACCGGAAAAAAGGGATTCGAGGCGATTGCGGTGGCGGAGCATGACGAACCAGAAGCAATATTCGGCAGTGATTTGCAGCGGGTGGCGTACCCGGATAATTTCAAAACGTTCGTAGGGAAAAGCCGGGAACTCTCGGCGGTGGCTGAACACGGTGGGACAGTGCTGGATATTCAGACGAGGGGCGAATATGCATATGCGGCGACGGGGAAGGGCGGGTTGCGCATATTCGATACTGCGAATGTGGACAACAAGGGATTCTCTGAACGAATCACGACAGCGCCGGTTTCACCTTTAGGGCAGAAGTTTTACTTGCCGACGAAAGAGGCCGTGGCGGTGGCTTCTCCGACGACGTTGGGCGTGGATCCGTTACGCGTGCGGATTCCGGAGAACGAGGAGCAGGCCATACACCTGATGTACGGGTTCTTATATGTGGCAGACAAAGAAGAAGGACTGGTGATTGTCGGGAACCCGGATTTGAAAGCAAAGAGTCCGGGTGTCGGAACACTGCTAGACGGGAACCCGACGAACAATTTTCTGAAGCGGGCTTTAGCGTTCAACCCGGATGGTGTGTTAACGGGAGCCAGAAGGATCACGATTGCCGGAACGTTCGCCTACATCCTTACGGATAGGGCACTGGTGGTGGTGGATCTGGACAATCCGTTGGCCCCGAAAGTGACTGCGACGATTACCGCGCCATTTCTGAATGAACCGCGAGGAATTACGATTCAGTTTCGCTATGCGTTCGTGGTCGATCATGAAGGGATGAAGGTGCTCGACGCTACGAACCTGGCGCAACCGAAAGCGGTTGCGAATACCGTTGTGCCACTGGAGGATGCGAGAAATATTTATGTGGCGCGGACGTACGCATACGTTTCGGCAGGCAAACAGGGATTAGCACTGGTTGATGTGGAGAAGCCGGAGGCGCCAAAACTGGATCAGTTCTTTACGGCCGACGGGCAGATCAATGATTTGAATGACGTAAAAGTCGGCATGGTTGCAGGCAGCGCATTTGCATTTCTCGCCGATGGAAAGAATGGATTGCGAGTGTTGCAGATCCTTTCGCCATGGGACGACCCCGCGCATTTCTCTGGGTTCAGCCCGAGACTGACGCCGAGGCTGATTGCCACCGGCCGAACGAAGGGGCCAGCACTAGCAATCTCGAAAGGAATCGACCGGGACAGGGCGGTCGACGAGTCAGGGAACCAACTTGCCGTATTTGGGCGCCGCGGGGCGCGGCCGCTAAATCGAGCGGAGACTGAAAGACTGTATCTGCGCAACGGCCAGATCTATACGGTTACCGACGAACCCGCAGAGCATTTACACTCGTCCAAAGCCGTAATTTCCCCGAGCCGTAGCTGGTTTGCGGGAATTCGTTATTGGCTGAGCCCGGCAGTGGATTTGAAGTAATGGTACGTAACATTTGTATATCGCTTTTTGTTCGTATAACGATGCCAAGTTCTTGCCTTCTGCAAGCCGTTCATTCCTAAGCCTTTCTTGCGGTTAACCCATTTCTTGTCAACTATTTACCGCTCGAGCGCATCTAATCAAAAACTAACATTTTGTTGACCTTTTCCACGCATAGCACCCATCAAAATTATTCGTGAGGGCACTTCCTCACAGTAGAGGTAATCTGGATGCGTGGGGAATTCCGAGCCGTCAGGCCGGCTCGCGCCCGTAACAGACGGGCAGAAAGAGGAGTAGGTCCCTATGACGCAGCAGTATCTACTGGCGAGTGATTTTGACCAGACCCTCAGCTTTAACGACTCGGGAGTCGTCCTGAGCGAGCTAATCGGCCTTCACGATTTCCACCAGAAAGTGAAGGGCCTATCCGACATTCATCTTGTGCAACAGGGTGCAGAGTTGTCGTACCTGATTTTGCACGACCCGGATTTCCGGCGGGTTCGCAGGGATCATCTATTGGAGACGGGAAAGCGCATCCGGCTGAAACATGATGTGTCGCTGTTTGCAAAGTCGCTGGAGAACCTTTCGGACGGATACAAAATATCGTTTCACGTGATTTCCGCATCACCGCAGGAGATTATTCAGTCGGCGTTGGAGGGAATTGTTCCGGCAGAAAATATTCACGGAACGCGATTCCGCTGGAATGAATCGACGGGAGAGGTGAATTCCATCGTGCACGCTTCGGCGGGGTGGGGAAAGATCTTCGTGCTGGAGGAAATTCGTGCATCTCTAGGAATCAGCCACGATCACATCATTTACATGGGTGATGGGAGTTCAGACTTGCCGGTTATGATGCACGTGAACCAGCATGACGGACTGACGATTGCTGTATCTGAGGCGCAGTTCATCACCAAGGTGGCACGACGGACGGTGTTGAGTGACAACGCAATGAGTGTTCTTATCCCGGTACTGGAAGAAGTGTTGCGCTGGGATTCCGTGAAGATCCGGCGATTCTTTACTGCGCGGGGATTGACGGTCCGCGAGTGGGACAAGATGCGGACGGACATGCTGACCATCGGAGATGCCACGGAAACGATAGCGGTCTCTACGCAGCCGCAATAGACCGAAAAAATCACGACAATTGAGGCTCGCCGGATTGAATATCGCTTTTCTGCGAATTTTGATTCGACGAGCCATTTTTGTTCTCACTTTTGTGAACCCATCGATGTTTGGGCTGAACCCGCTGCGCAGAGAGGGCTCCTGAGCTTTGCACAGTGATATTGTTATTCTCCCAGAGAATTTGAGGAGGGAATGATGGCGAGCAAGAGAATTCTAATGCTGGTTGGGGATTACGTTGAGGATTACGAAGTAATGGTGCCATTCCAAGCGTTATTGATGGTGGGCCACGTGGTACACGCCGTATGTCCCGGGAAAAAGGCTGGGGAAATGGTTCGGACGGCGATCCATGATTTTGAGGGAGACCAGACATATTCCGAGAAGCGCGGCCACAATTTTGCGTTGAATTCGACGTTTGATGATGTGAAAAGCGAGGATTATGACGCGCTGGTGATTCCGGGAGGGCGAGCGCCTGAGTACCTGCGCTTGAACCAGCGAGTTTTGGAAATTGTCCGGCACTTTGCGGCCAAGAAGAAACCGATTGCGGCGATTTGTCACGGAGCACAGGTGCTGGCCACCGCGGGGGTATTGGAAGGGAAGCGATGCAGTTGTTATCCGGCGGTGGGCCCGGAGGTGACGCAAGCGGGCGGCAAATTTGCTGATGTCGCAGTGACCGAAGCGGTGGTGGACGGCAACCTGGTGAGTGGTCCGGCATGGCCAGCACATCCGGCGTGGCTGGCTAAATTTCTGACATTGCTAGGAACACGGATCGAGTTGTAATGGCAGTGCCGCCGGTCACACAGGTAAGGCACAAGATGTGCGTGCCCTTAAGTGGAATCAATCTTTCTTTTTGACTTCCTAAAACCTGTCTGCAGATAGATAATCTTCTGTTCGCTACTCCACACGGAAAGTGACTGATCTGACCATGGCTAATATCAATGTGAAAAAAGGTGTAATCGGAATTTTGACGGGGGGAGGCGACGTTCCGGGATTGAATCCGGCGATTCGTGCCGTGACATTCCGGGCGCTGCGTGAAGGCTATGAAGTGATCGGATTTCGGCGAGGCTGGGGCGGTCTGGTGGATATCATTCGCGACGAGAAGTACGACAACTCCAACAATTTTCAACGTCTGACGGAAGACGTGGTGAATCGCGCAGGCCGCACTGGGGGCACATTTCTGCATTCCTCGCGTACAAATCCAGGACGCGTCAGCAAGAACAGCGTTCCTGACCATTTGAAGGATGCGTTCAACGCGGAGAAGAATGATCTGACCTCGGAAGTGCTGAAGAACCTGGCGTGGCTGGGCGTGGAGTACATGATTCCGATTGGCGGAGACGATACGCTGAGCTACGGCGTGCGGCTATTCCAGGAAGGCGTGCGCGTAGTGGCGATACCGAAAACGATGGACAATGATGTGCCGGGCACCGACTATTGCATTGGCTTCAGCACTTGCATTACGCGCACGATTCAGATGACGAATTCGTTGAGGACTTCCGCGGGATCACACGAGCGGTTCATGGTTCTGGAAGTATTTGGAAGGTACGCCGGTTATACAGCGATGCTGCCGACGATGGCCGGAGCGGCCAACCGTTGCGTGATTCCTGAACACCGTTTCAACATCGAACAGCTTACAGATTTACTGGTGCACGATCGCAACCGTAACCCGAGCCGGTATTCGATTGTGCTGGTTTCCGAAGGAGCCATGTTTGAAGGTGGTGAAATGGTTTTTCAGAAGGAAGCCGCCGATGCGTTTGGGCACAAAAAACTGGGAGGAATCGGAGACCTGGTATCCGAGGAATTGACGCAACTTTCGCCCAAGTTCAACAACGGCAAAAAAATTGACTGTATCAATCAGAAGTTGGGATACCTGGTGCGTTGCGGGGATCCCGACGCGATCGATTCCATTGTGCCGATGGCATACGGGAATCTGGCACTGGATCTGATTCTGAACAGGATTCACGGGCGACTGGTAGTGCTGAAGAACGGCCGCTACGACAACATGCCGATTGAAACGGTGACTTCGACGAAGAAAGTGGTGAACGTAAAGGAACATTACAGCGTCGAGCGACTTCGTCCCGTATACCAGAGCTTTGAGATGAAGCCTCTTTTCCTGATGACCAGTGAACTTTCGTAAGCGCCTGGGAGCACAGTGCGGAGTGTTAATGTGGCAGGGTTATTTCTTGCCAGCACATACACTCCGCACTATAGTTTTCGCACCCAGAAAGATTGTTTGAGGCGCCATGGACACACCGTCACCTACCCCCTACGATTCGGGAAACCTGCCCTCCCCGGAGCGCCATCGTGCTCTCATTGTTGATTCCAGTCCGGAACTGAATCAACTTCTGACGAATCTTTTTGACCATGCCGACTGGACCATCCACTTTGCTGCTGACAATAAACAAGCGCTTTCGCTGGCCAAGGATCAACCGTTTGATCTGATCATCACGGGTGAAAAGACCACCGGGCAAGAAGACATCGAGTTGCTGCGACGGCTGCGCATGGTGCGGCCTCATACACGGCTGATTATTCTCACAGATGAATTTATTCCCGGGGATGTGCTGGCTTCCATCCGTGAAAGGGCCTTCAGCTACTTCGCGCGGCCATTTTCGACTGAAAAACTGGCAGAGATGATTCGAATCGCGATGGCAGAACCGCATTGGGATGAAGGGATAGAAATCACATCTGCGACGCGAGAGTGGGTTCGGCTGTCGGTGAGATGCGATGTTCTTACGGCAAACAGGCTGATACAGTTTTTCCGCGAAGCCTCGGATTTGCCCGACGTGGAAAAAGAAGAGGTGGCCACGGCATTTCGTGAAATGCTGTTGAACGCCATAGAGCATGGCGGACGTTTCGATCCGACGCAATATGTGGAAATCTGGTACGTGCGAACACGCCGGATGATCATGTGCAAAGTAAAGGATCCCGGTACAGGATTCTCACTGGATGAAATCAAGCACGCGGCAGTCGCCAATCCGCCAGATGATCCTTTCCGACATATGGCGGAACGAGAAAGTCGCGGAATTCGTCCGGGTGGATTTGGGATTTTAATGGCCAAAAAGCTGGTAGACGATCTTCTATACAACGAACAGGGCAATGAGGTGCTGCTTGTGAAGTATTTGGATAAGCGAGAAACCCCGACAAACTCGTGAAAAACTGGGTTGGGACAAATCTTGAACAGGTCGGTGGTTGCACCGCCTGGCGACCGGGCATCATCCAAGGAATGACAATCTAAGAAGGAATTTGCGAAGGAGCGCGCATGCAAATTCGTCAATTAGGAAAAAATGGACCGAAAGTTTCTGCGTTGGGACTGGGTTGTATGGGGATGTCTGAGTTTTACGGCCCGCGCGATGATGCCGAATCGATCGCCACAATTCATCATGCACTCGAACTGGGAATAAATTTTCTGGATACCGCGGATGTCTATGGATATGGCGACAATGAATTGCTGGTTGGCAAAGCCATTCGGGATAGACGTGAAAAGGTATTTCTAGCGACGAAGTTCGCGATTATCCGGGATCGAAACAATCCTTCAGCGCGAGGGGTGAGCGGCAAGCCGGAGTACGTGCGAGCGAGTTGCGATGCGAGCTTGAAACGTCTGGGCGTGGATACGATTGATTTGTATTACCAGCACCGCGTGGATCCGAATACGCCGATTGAAGAGACCGTTGGTGCAATGGCGGAGTTAGTGCGCGCAGGTAAAGTGAAGTACCTCGGTTTGTCGGAAGCGTCTGCGCAAACGATTCGCCGCGCGCACAAAGTACACCCGATTGCGGCACTGCAATCGGAATATTCACTGTGGTCGCGTGATCCGGAAGACGGAGTATTGCAGACAACGCGGGAGCTGGGAATTGCGTTTGTGGCGTACAGTCCACTGGGGCGTGGATTCCTGACAGGGCAGATCAAGCGGTTTGACGATTTTGCTCCGGATGATTACCGGCGATTGTCGCCCTGGTTTCAGGGAGAAAATTTCCAGAAGAATATTGACCTCGTAACGCAAGTCGGGTCGTTGGCAAGAGAGAAGAAGTGCACTCCGGGGCAGCTTGCGCTTGCGTGGCTGCTGGCTCAAGGTAAGGACGTAATTCCAATACCTGGAACGAAGCACAGGAAGTATCTTGATGAGAATGTGGCCTCGTTGAAAGTGAAACTAAGTACGGATGACTTGCGGCGGATCGAGGAGGTGGCGCCTAAGGGAGCGGTATCGGGACTTCGTTATCCTGAGGCGATGATGACCTGGGTTAATGGTTAATTGCGACCGACGCCACGCGACAACACGCCAAACTCACTCACCAAAGCAAAAGATCTCAGCCTTACGGATTTGTACAGGCCGGAAAGAAACGCTACTTTCCGCCAGTTTCCAGTGCTGGCAGCGTGAATCTGGGGCTCACTTCTTTTCTTTTTGACCAATCGTGATAGGTGTGGCATTCGAAGCAACGTGATTCTGCGTGCTCTGGTCCGGGGGCGTGACACGTCTGGCAGTTGGCAATGCCGGGAATCAGAACGTCGCTCGAGTCTCTGCTGCTGAATGCCTTAGAATGGCAGCTAACACAAGAGAAACCGCGATGAGCATCGTGATCAAAGTTCGCGTGAGGGAACCATCGTATGGTGAGCTGGCCCGCAGCGACACGTGGTAACGACGAACCAGCTACTGTTTCGAGTCGATGACATTGCTTGCAGGTCTTGCGCCACAAGAGTTCCTCGGCGCCTGCAGTGCGCTCCGCAACCCATTGCGAGGCGGTCAAGATCCGCATTTCGGGTTGCAAAGGTTTGCCGGTCAAATCGCGACTTGGATCACGAACGACGCGAACTTCGGAAGGATGAGCCGCGATGTATTCCTGGAGTTTCTTCATCACGAAGGCGCGGACTACTTCCGGTTTATCATGCGGCACAGGTTCATCGATGCGCTTATCGAAAGCCAGAGAGTGACAGCCGGCACAGGCAGTGGCAAATTTCACGTGGGCCATGTACTCGCGACCGTCCAAGCTGCGGCGCGGCGGTAAAACTTCTGCTTGGACAGAGCGGAATACGTCGCCATCCTTGTAAGTGGCGCTGGCCGTAGCGAATTTGGCGTCGCCGTAGGTCCATTGCGCGTTCACGGCGGCTTGGCGATGGCAATCGGTGCACTCGAGTTGGACGATGGGGCCATTCGGACCGCGGCGGATTGGTTTCATGTGAATGGCGTGGTTCAAGAGAATGGTGCCAGGGTCCTTTGCGTTTTGGCGCAGTGTGGCGAATTCAGGATGACCATCCTCAAAACTGCGAACGTGGGCGTCGTACGGAGGAGTGCCACTGGTGACTTTCAGGTTTGCGTGGCACTCTGCGCAACTTTGGTTGCTCGCCGCGCGGATGTTGATGCGCCCACGATGCTCGACGTGACATGTAGCGCATGAAGGAACGTCGGCCTTCAGTTGTGAGTCGTGATGAACGGGGCCGTCGTGGCAAGCGAGGCAGGCTTTGTCTACGGCTTTGGAAGAGAATTCACCGGCTTTTTGAAGATGGCAGACGGCACACTGCCTTTCGAGGATCGCGTGAGCGCCACTCATTCGGCCGCTAGAATAGACACGTGAGTCACGCGAAAACCCGCGCCAGACGATCCATCCCAGGGCGAGCAGGGGCACGAAAACAGTCAGAAAGAGTTTCACGCGCTTGTAGGGCGTCGGCCGCTTGAAATAGTTGAGGTCGATGCGCTGCGCCAGTTTTTTTGTAGTGCGAGTGCGCGCCACTTCTTATGTTCCTCAATCGCCTAATATCGCTAGCTAATACCGCAGCGCCATCACGGCGTGAATCGCTCCCAAGACTATCAATGCCAGCGAAAGCGGGATGTGCACGAGCAGCCAGCCATGCAACCAGTGGTGGAGGCGCTCCTGACGCACGAATTGACGCGACTCATCACAGATTTCTTCCAGATCTTTGAGCGTTGTTTGTGCCGCGAGGGGCAAGAGGGTTTGTAGACCGGCAAAGGCGCTCCGTGCCTTGTTGGAGTCGCCCAGGCGCTGGCCGCGGCGACTCGGCGCTTCTAAAAAGGCGCGCATTTCGGAAAGATAAAATCGCTTCAGCGGTGCGCTCTCTTCGGCGTTCAGTAAAACTCTCTCTGGAGCGGCAGCCACTGCGGCACTAGCTCCGGCGCTGACTGCCGCCGAAGTGCGAAGAGGTGCGGAAGTTGCCGCGATGGGGCGGAGAGCGGAATAGCCGCCCGCACGATCAGGGTCTTCGCTGGCGTTGCTTGCCAATCCCATTGGGCCGCAGAGTGCTTCTACGGCGCGATCAGCTTCTTCGCGCAACGACTTGCGCACATTGCTAATTTCGTCGTAGATGGTTTCGAGGGGAACATCGGTGGTCATCAGGCGAGGGACATAATTTTGCAGAGCTGCGCCGAAAAGTCCGCTGGCAACGGTGATGATCAGCAGCCACATCAAAACACGAGTAAGCGATCCGCCGAAATGAAAGCCGCCGTGGAAGAAGATCAGAGGCAGGCTGAGAAAGCCCAACCACAGGTGGCCGCGCATCCAGGCTTGCGCGCGTCCCAGACGCCAGGTAGGGATTCGTTTGCGCGCACCAAGGAATGCAGCAAAAAGCATGAACGCAAGCCCGAAAATACCGAATGTAATCCCAATGGCGCTGCCGCCACGCGGGCCGGAAGGAGTGTTCGTGACGTAGATGAAATAGGCGAGCGAGCTGAGAAGAAAAAAACCGAGCGAACCAAGAGCCCAGCCGCGTTGGGAAGGGTCCATGATCATTGGATCAAACCTGGGCCCATGAGGCCTTCGAAGAATTTGCGGGGATCCACGCGATGTGCTGCGTCATGCGGGCAGGCATAAACGCAGCTTGGTTCCTTTAAGTGAGTGCAAAGATCGCAGGAGGTGGCTTTTTGTTGCACGACAGCTTTTTGCCGCCCGGCGTGATCAGGATCTTCAGCCATCACTTCAAACGGATGGAGGTTGATGTTGCCATAAGGACAATTTCTGGCGCACAGGCCGCAACCGATGCACCAGTCTTCGATAATGACTTCCAGAGAATTGCGGCGACGAATAGAGCCGACGGGGCAGCCAACCATGCAGAGAGGATCGCGGCACTGACGGCAGGAAGTGGCGATCAGGAAATTTTCAAAACGCAGGCCTTCGCGTACGAGCCGGGTGACACCATCGTGGGCATCGGCGCACGCGTTTACACAGGCATCGCAACGCGTACATTTCTGCAAGTCCAGGACGAGAAGGCTCTGCGCTTCCATTAATCCCTGCGAAAGAAACTGGTCGATGGGAACGTTGTGAACCATTTGCAGGCGCTCCGCATTGGCGGAACGGCGCTCTTCGGCGACATGTTCGAGCCCGGTGCGCACAGCGGGGAAGCGCTGCACCATTTGACGGAAGTCATCGCCCGGAATGCGGACCACTTCGACGTGATCGAGCGCGGTGCAAGTGGCGGTTCTAACGCCGCCGCCTAACAACCCAATTTCGCCGAAATAATCGCCACGAGAGAGATAGGCGAGAACCAGTTCGCCGCCTGGGTACTCCTCGGAAATCTTTACAAAACCGATGCGGACCAGATAGAAGCTATCCGCAGCATCACCCTGCCGTGCAATCACCTGCCCGGGGGCATAGCGAACCAGTTCGACACTTTGCTTAAGGTGCTCAATGAAATCGAGAGAAAGTTGCGCGAACATGGGGACGCCGCGGAGATGTGTTTCCAGGGCACGCTTGCGATAGTTTTCGTCGAGTTGCGCGCGGAACGTTTTATTTTTCATCATGATGTCGAGAACGTTTCGTAGCATTTCGTACGCAACGACATCGGTTTCGGCGCGAACAGTGGCCGAGCGCGGGTAAAAATTCATACAGGTCATTTCACCAAAGAGATCGCCAGGGCCAAGTTCGGCGACGGGATTGCCATAGGAGAGATCGACAGAGGCGTCGATGGGGATGGTGCGGTCCGGAGCCTCTTCGTCGCGCTGGTCTTGTTCACGGCCGACGAGGACGCTGGTCAACCGCTTGAAGAAGCCTTTAGCACCGCCCTGGGTCTTCACGTGCGCAATAGGAGTTGAGATCGCGACCTGGGCCTTGCCTTCGAGAATGAAAAACGCAGTGGAACCGAATTCGCCCTCGCGGCAAATGACTTCTCCTTTTCGGAAGCGTCGCTGAACGATGGCGCCACGATTGAGTTCCAGGAACGTGCCAGAGACGCCTGCGAAGACAGGCAATTTGTGTAATTGTTCCGCGCTAAGAGTTTGCGCGGATGTGCCTACAGAAAGTTCCGTGCCGACAACCGATTTATTAGTGAGCGCGCCGGTGGGGCAAGAAACCATGCATTCGCCACAGGAGATGCAGGTCGAATCACCCATCGGAGAGTTGAGATCGAACGCGATACCCGCGGAATAGCCTTTACCCATGCGGCCAAGGACGAAGTTGTTCTTGATTTCGTCGCAACCGCGGATGCAACGATCGCACAGGATGCAGGCATCGTGATCGACGGCGATGGCTAACGAGGAGTCGTCGCCGCCACGGGAGACAGTTCGCCTCGCAAACCGTGAAGTGCCGACGCCGACAGCCTTGGCCAAAGTCTCCAGTTCGCAATCACCGGAATTTGCTTGTCGCGTGCAGGGAGAGGGATGATCGGCCATCAACAATTCGAGAAGGGTCTTGCGCGCGGCAACAACTTTCTCGGTGTTAGTGGCGACCTTCATGCCGGGCTCAACAGGACGAACGCAGGAGGCGCTGAGGACACGAGCGCCGGTGTCGACCACGCACAAGCGGCAGACGCCGACGGGAGTTTGATTCTGCAAATGGCAAAGCGTGGGAATGCTAATGCCGTTCAGGCGCGCAGCCTCGTAGATGGTAGTGCCCGCAGGAACCTGCAGCACCTTGCCGTCAATGGTGAGTTCAACGAGCGGAGTTGTGTTCGTCGTATTCATCGCCAAAGAGAATCCCTCATCAAGGCGTGATTCCAACTCTAGGCAAGTCAGCCATTCTGCCTGCGGCGGAGAAACAGATGCCGCTGGGACACTGTCCCTTTAGCACATGGTCATCGATTTCCGCGCGAAAATGTTTGAGCACAGATTGAATTGGCGCCGGAATGATTTGGCCCAGGCCACAGATGGATGAAAGGGCCATGGCCTGCGACAATTCGTCAAGCAGGGCGAGGTTCGCGCGGTATTGAGGCTCGCTCAAATTTCCCTGCGTCCAACGCGAAAGCAGATCGACCATTTTTTGCGAGCCGAGGCGGCAGGGGACACACTTTCCGCAGGACTCGTTACGATAAAAGCGGACGGCGGTCAGCGCCATGTCCAACATACAGGTGGTGTCGTCGCAGACGACGATGGCCCCAGAGCCAAGCATAGAGCCAGCTTCAGCGAGAGCCTTGAAATCGAGACGCACATTGACCATGGAGGCTGGCAGGTAACCCGATGACGGGCCGGAAGGCGCAAACGCTTTCAGCGAACGGCCACCGCGAATGCCACCGGCGCGGCCGAAAATGACTTCGCTCATGGGCGTGCCCATGGGGACTTCGAATACGCCCGGCTGTTTCACGTGTCCGCTGACACCGACAAATTTCAGGCCTCGAGAGCCGTTAGCACCGGCAGATTTGAACCATTCGACGCCGCGAGCCAGAATTTGCGGTACGTTCGCAAAAGTCTCCACGTTGTTGATGACTGTAGGTTTCTGCCAAAGGCCCAATTGACCGGGAAAGGGCGGTTTGTTGCGGGGTTCGGCACGATGGCCCTCGATGGCTTCGATCAAGGCGCTTTCTTCACCGCAGATGTACCCACCGGGACTGACGAAGACTTCCAAATCGAAATCCAAGTCGCTACCGAGAATTTCTTTGCCGAGCAAGCCTGCCTTTGTGCAGCGGCGCAACTCTTCACCGAAGATTTCTTCCTGAAGTGGGTATTCGTGGCGGATGTAGAGGATGCCTCGCTTCGCACCGGTGATGAGTCCTGCGATGAGCATTCCTTCGACGACAAGATGCGGCAGATGGCTGAGAATGAAGCGGTCCTTGATGGTGCCTGGCTCGCTCTCGTCGGCGTTGCAGACGATGTATTTCACCGGGCCAGCTTGCTTGCGAACGAGATCCCACTTCATGGAAGTGGGAAATCCCGCGCCACCCATACCGCGCAATTCTGCTTCCTTCAGAGTGGCGAGTACACCGTCCCAATCGCGAGTAGCAACGAGGCGCCGGACGACGGCATATTTTTCACCTTCGCCGTAGGGATCGGAGGCGCAGGCTACGCGAGCCTGGTGCGGGTAGGCGGCATGAAGAGTTTCGCCCCGAATCGCACGGCGGCCCAGTTGTTCGGCCTTTTCAGCCGTGATTTCCGTGAAAATCTCGTCATTGATGGAGGTGGCCGGCGGCTGATCGCAACGGCCCAGACAGCTGACATCTTTTATCTGGACGTCCGCAGAATTGGTACCGGAGAATCGCCGGACCAGATCGGCACGCAATTCGCAGGAACCGTTCAGGTGACAACTCATATCCGCGCAGACGTGAATTTCAGCCTTGGCTGGCGGGGTCAAATGAAAATGGGGGTAGAAGCTGGCGACGCTGTGAAGCTGATAGAGAGGAGTCTGCGTGCGTTGAGAAAGGGACTGTAACTCCGCGATTGGCAGATACCCGAAGCGCAGTTGGATGGCTCGCAGATCGTCGAAGATCACGTTGGCATGTCTCGGGAAACCACGCCGTATTGAATCACAGGCCCGGCGCGGTTAATCGTCCCCGCTATTTCCGCATAAACCGAGACGGAGTGCGCTGGTTAATTCAGGCCCGTTGTCTTTTCGCACAATGGCCTTCAAAAGGAGGTGCCTTTTGGTTGACTTGCTGTGCGATTGGACGATATAAGCAAACTGAACTTTCAGCATCTTGCCGGATGACGAACCAATACAACCTTTGTATCTCGCGAGCCGCACTGTGTTTGGCGGCAACTTTCTTGTGCGTATTACCCCGTAGTTCTGGTGCGACAGACATTTCGGAACCGATCAAATACATCGGTCCCGGTTCTTGTGCAGCCACGAGTTGCCACGGCAGCGTAAAGCCGGTTGCGGGCAGCCGTATTCTTCAAAACGAATATTCGACATGGATTTTGCAGGACAGACACAGCCGCGCGTATCAGGCCCTGACGGGAGAAGTTGGAGAGCGCATGACAAAGATTTTGAAGCTGGGAACCAAGGAGGAAGAATCACAGAAGTGTCTGGGATGCCACGCGCTATCAGTCGCGGCAGAGCAACGTGGCCGCGCTTTTGAAATTTCAGAAGGAGTGTCGTGCGAGAACTGTCACGGCCCGGCTTCTGCGTGGCTGGGACCGCATACAACGCGAGATTGGCCACACGAAAAGTCTATTGCGCAAGGCATGACAGACACGCGAAACGTTATTCACCGCACAGAGAAATGCCTGGAATGCCACCTAGGCACGAAGGAAAAATTTGTTGATCACGAGATGATCGCCTCGGGTCACCCTGATCTCTATTTCGAGCTTGACTCGTTTTCCGCGGTGATGCCGCGCCATTGGAAGGTGCCGCGCGAATCGGCTCCCGGGAAGCCGGTTGACGAGGCCACCTGGAACGGGGTGCGGGATTGGAGCACGGGGCAAGCGGTGCAGTTGCGCGCCTCGATGGAACGATTGGCGTGGCGCGCGAAGGGCGAACGCGGCGACAAAAAAGATGCCTGGCCCGAATACGCGGAGCAGTCGTGTTTTGCGTGCCACCATTCGCTTGGTCCCTCGAAGGACAGTTGGCGGCAGGAGCACGGCTATGATAGACGGCGGCCGGGCGACCCTGGATGGAATGCTTCGCGTTATGCAGTATTTCGAATATTTGCCAAGCAAGTTGATTCGGCGTCAGCGCAGGAGTTGGAGCGCCAAATGATGACGGTCTCCACGGAAATGAGCAAGCTGAATCCGGACCGTGCTGTGGTGGCAAGTGCGGCGCTAAGCGCGGCGCCACTAGCGCAGCAAATTGCGGAACGCATGGCAACAATGAAGTACGATCAGACCATTACACTGCGGATGTTGCAGGGGATCACTGACAACGCGGAGGAGATTGCGATATCCGATGAACGGACCGCGGAGCAGGCGGCCATGGCGCTGGATTCTCTCTATATTGCGTACAGTAAAGATACCAAACCTTCAAATGCAGCCGAGGCGCGAGCATCCATCAATCAGCTGTTCCAACAACTCGAAAATCCATCTTCGTACAATGCAGACCAGTTCGCGGCGGCACTTCGCCGCATACGACCGTTGCTACATTAAGTTCCTCGAACGGGATTCCTCTCGTCTGGATAATTGCCACGTTTGGCGGCTAAAACGGATGCTACGATACACTCTAAACTTCGACATTTTCGAATCCCATGAATGGCCTCGAACATTTTCTTTGCTCCTCCTCGCTGTGGCGATATGCGAGCCAAGGACTGGTCTTGCCGTGGGTGCTATCTGGGGCGCAGCTTGGCGAACACGTTTTGGAAATTGGAGCGGGGTACGGAGCGGCAACAAGCTACCTGAGCGAGCGCGTGGAGCGTGTCACTTCGCTGGAATACGATACACACACGTTGTCGAAGCTGCGGCAAAAGAATAGAAAGGTGCTCAACAATACGGGCGTGTGTGGAGACGCGTCCCGCCTGCCATTTGACGACCAGTCATTCACTTCGGCCGTTTGCATCCTGGTGTTACACCACTTGAAATCTACAGAGCTGCAGGAACGGGCATTTGAGCAAGCGTTCCGCGTGCTGCGTCCCGGAGGAGTGTTTCTGGCGTTTGAGATCAATGACAGTTGGATTCACCATATCGGCCACATCGGGAGTACATTCACGCCGGTGGACCCGGGCTCTGTTTTTGCACGACTGACGAAGGCTGGGTTTTCACGGGTGTCAGTTGATTTTCGTACCGGAGGGTTTCGAATTTGCGCGATGCGGCTTGCAGGATGAGACCGCGGCTGTATCTGGAAAACTTTCTAAACTTTTGGATGTTGTGGGCGCCTGGTCAACGGCTGGCTACAGCTGCACCGAGTTCGCTGCGTGTCTGAATCACGCGGAGGATGGCGTCGCGCGTGACCATTCCAACGATATTGGCTGCCCCATCTTCTCCGTGCTTCACCACAGGCATCTGGTTCACGTCTGCAGCCATCAAGCGTTCCAGTAGTCGCTGGAGCGGTTCTTCAGGTGAAGCCCAAAGTATTTTTTCGCGTGGAACCATGGCGGCCTGTACGGAATTCATGCCCCACTCATCGCGGGGAATTGTGTTCAGAGCTGCAACATTCATTAGGCCAGCCAGACGATCGTCTGATGTAACGATGTGCACACGCCGGCCAGTTCGCAAAACTTCCCGGCTGTATTCATCGAGGCTCATATTACCGGGAATGGTGGGGACTTCATTGCTCATCACATCGGCTGCCGTCAGTCCTATAAGGGTTTCACGGATGGTGACCTGCTGTACGCTAGCCTGGGCTGCGTTCAAAAGGAACCAGCCTATTAGTCCGACCCACATCCCTCGCCAGTCACCTGTGAAGACAGAGATCAGGCCAACGAGAATCAATGCAAAGGCGATGAGCTTGCCGCTACCCCCGGCGATGCGCGTGGCTTTACTGAAATCCTTTGTTACCCCCCAAACGATGGCCCGAAACATACGGCCTCCATCGAGGGGAAATCCCGGCAGAAGATTGAACACAGCGAGGCCCAGATTTGTCGGCCACAAATAGTTTGCCGCAGAGCCGACCATCGGGTTGTGGGGGAAAAGCAAGGCGGCGAGGAAGAAAGCCCCCGCGAGAAGAAAGCTGGCGATGGGCCCGGCAATAGCTATGTTGAATTCCTGAGAAGCTTTGGATGGCTCGCGGCTGATACGGGCGAGTCCACCAAATATGAATAGCGTAATGGAGATGACTTTAAGCTTGTAGTGCTGGGCAATGACGCTATGGGCCAACTCGTGAAACAGAACCGATCCAAAGAAAAGCAAGCTGGTGAGAATTCCCACGCCCCAGAGCTGAACTGAGGCCCACTGGGGATGATCGCGATGGAATTGCTGCTCGATCCAGTAGGTAATCAAACCGAAGATGATGATCCAGCTGAAGTCGATGTAGATGGGGATTCCGATCACTCGGCCGATGCGGAAACCCTGTGATTGAGCCATGAAACTGCACCCTCGCGAAATACTTCTGCTTCTAGACTAACTCCGAAAGTGAACTGCGCCAAATGGCGAGCCTGCCACGAGGAGCGCGAATAGCGCGTCTGGCCGGACACATCGTGTTGTGACATACACGAGTGACCCGACAATTGGCTCTGCAAATCTCTTTTTATCAGTGTTTTGTGTCTGGTGCGACGTTTGCAATTTCAAATTTCACAAGCCGCCGAGTCGCAACAAGGACCTCCGGCAAGTCGACTGAAATGGCCCCAGCCACAAAAGGAGAACGCAAATGGACACGATGATCGGATTTGCTGTGCTGATAGTCACTTCGCTTGTGGCCCTGTTTTCGGCGCTGGCCCTGGATTGGCTGCTGTTGCGTGGAATGTTCCTGCTGATGCGGCCGGCCACGGCCGAACGTCGAGTTGCGGTAGTGGCTATCGAGCACGGCACCCAGTTGGCGACACGAGCGTATGGCCGTACCAAGTAATCAATTGTTGAGATTCCCGGCATGACCAACGGCGAGCGCGGACCGGAACAGGGGAAGCGAAACCGAGGTGGCACCGGGAGTAGAGAAAGAAGGGAACATCATGCTGGCCTTGAAATATATATTGGTGATTCTAAGCTTCGGTGTCTTCGCGACCGCGGCGGGCATAGTTGTGTACGACATCTATCGGGCGATGCAACTGAACTGGCTGCTCGCACGCAAGAAAGAAGAAGAGCAGCCGGGAACAGACCTACTGTCCACTCTGGAGGGTCGACGCCCTTTCAGAGCCGTTCGCTGGAGGCCGGCGCTCCATTTAGGACTGGCGGGAGTAGTGCCGCTAATGTTGGCGCTCAGCATTATCGTCGTGCCAGACGGCTCGGCGGGAATTCGCGTCAGCCAGTTTTCGGGCGTGCGCCCGGGCACGTTGTATCCAGGTGTGCATGTGGTCACTCCGCTGGTCGAAAACGTCATTCTGTATGACACAAGGGAGCGGGTGTTCACCACGGCCGCAAACGATGGCTCCAAAAACAAATCGGAAGTGCTGGTTGTGCAGGCGCGGGAAGGCTTGAACATCGGGCTGGCGGTTACGGTGCGCTACCGGTTGGACCCTTCGAAGTTAAGCAGCATTCATCAAAATTTGCCGCAGCCAGTGGACGAGCAAGTGGTGGGTCCAGTTGTATCGTCGACATACCGACAGCTTTGTCCGAGTTACGAAACGCGAGAAATCTTTGCGTTGAAGCGCGAAGAGCTTAGGGCCAATGCGGCAGAGGCGATCAAGACTCGCCTGGCCACGGATGGAATCGTAGTGCGGGAAGTGCTGCTGCGGGATATCCAATTGCCAGCAGAGTATGCGAAGGGCCTCGAAGGTTTATTGCTGAAAGAGCAGGAGAATGAACGCCTCACGACCGAACAGGACATTAAACTGAAACAGGTCCGGATCGCCGAACTCGAAGCCGATGCGCAAAAGGCGCGCGATGTGAAGCAGGCCGAATCGCAGGCACAAGTGCGCGTTTTGCAGGCGAAAGCAGAATCGGACGCCATGCAATACACATTGCCCTTGAAACAGAAACAGATTGAACAGAGCAAACTGGAGGCGGCCGCACGCAAGGAAGCGACTCTGCAGAATGCCGAAGCTGCGGGACAAGCAAAAATCATTGATAGTAAGGCCGAATTGGAGCGGCAAAGGAATCTCTCCGACGCGGAAGCCAACCGCATTCGGGTAACCGCGGCGGCTGACGCGGAACGCATGAAGTTTGAGGCCAGTGTCTTAAAGCAAAATCCGATGCTCATCCAGAAAATCATTGCAGAGAGATTGTCGGACAAACTGCAAATCATGATGGTGCCGATGGACGGTAAAAACTTCTTCGCATCCGACGTGATGCGATCCGCATTCACAGGCGGGATGGGAAATAACAACGGACGAGTTGGCGGCACCCCGGAGAACGACGAAGATTCCGGAGAGCCCGCGCCAGTAGCCACAGCGACAGCACAACGCAAACCAAACAGGCGGCCATGAGCCAATGAAAGGAGAAAAAGCGAACTACATCTGACCAGCCGGGCGGTGCCACGCCGCCCGGCCTTGTTTTGAAGATCGGTGTTGTCACACGGTGGTTGCAGAGATAACCGAAGGCGGTGCGAATGAGGATCGAGCGGCTCAACCGGCAAGTTTGGCCGGAGAAACGACGAATGCGTTTATCGATCGGATGCATGGCCCGCAGGAGAATTAGTGGCGTGCTATCATCGGCGATTCGGGAGCTTTTTGAGAGGTCCGGGACTTGCGGGCCGGCGATTAGGTAAATGTGGCAAGTGGACTGCTGATGAGAATCGAAGGAAGTGTTCAGGGGGAAGCGTCGTGGTGAAGGTATCAGAGTTAATTTGGGCGATTCAGCCAAGGTCTCCGGAGAATATGCAAACCACATGCACCTCGGGGAGGCGCTTATGAGCTTTCGCACGAAAATATTCCTGATCTTTCTGGTCACCGTGCTGGCCTCGGTTTCGTTGGTAGCTTATGGCGTAACGCACTACACGCAACAGGCGTTTGAAGAGATGGACGCGCAACGAAGCAAGGCGCTGGTAGCGCAATTCAACCAGGAATTCGCGCAACGCGGAGAAACCGTTGTGCAACAGGTGGAAAACATCACCAATGCGGATATTACGTTGCGCATGGCACTGGACCTGGCGCGCCCCAACGCAGATTCTTCCTTGTATGTGCATGATGCGAATGGAGCGGCGCAGGACCACGGACTCGATTTCGTGGAGTTCATTAATGGAGATGGGTCGCTGATTTCATCGGCGCAATATGCATCGCGCGTGGGCTACAAGAATGATTGGATTACGGCCACAAAAGATTGGCACGGCTCGAAGGCATTCCTGAAGAGAGAGGAATTGCCCGACGGCGTGGCGCTTTCGATGACTGCGGTCCGAACCTTGCCAGTTGGCGATAAGAACTTCTATGTGGTTGGCGGACGCCGATTGGATCAGAATTTCCTCGCTTCTTTAATATTGCCGTCCGGCATGCGAGCGTTGCTGTATCGGAACCTGGAACCAAATTTTGTGGCCACGGCACTTACCGACGCTGCCGGATCGGTGTCGCAGGCGGATCTTTTGCAGCCTGTAATCGAGCAGATCCAAAAACAGCCGCAAGAAATAGTGAAGACCATTGATTGGAGCAGAGACCCGGCAGCTTCTGAAACGTTTCACGCGATGCCGCTTAAAGGGCGAAATGGCGAGTTGTTGGGCGTTCTGTTGCTGGGCAGCTCTCGTAAAGAATTGATAACGCTGAAACGCGACATTCTGAAGACAGCGGGGCTGGTATCGCTGGCAGCTTTGCTGATCGGACTGCTGATGAGTTGGTGGGTGTCTCGACGGATCACGCGTCCTGTGGAAGAGCTTTCCGACGCGGCGAGGGAAGTGGCCACCGGGCGTTGGGATACACAGATCGACGTCAAGAGCAACGACGAGATCGGGCAGTTGGCTGGCGCGTTTAATGAGATGACGCGAACACTTGCGGCACAGAAAGAAAAACTGGTACAGACGGAGCGGGTCGCGGCATGGAGAGAATTGGCGCGGCGGCTAGCACATGAGCTGCGAAATCCGCTATTTCCGCTGCAAATCACCGTCGAGAATTTGCAACGCGCGCGGCAGTTGGGGCCAGAGCAATTTCAAGAAGTATTCACTGAGGGTACGGCGACATTAAAAGCGGAGCTGGCTAACCTTAACTCGATTGTTGGACGTTTCAGTGATTTTTCCAAGATGCCGCCACCGCAATTTGTTCGTGTCAAGGTGAACGAAGTCTTGCGCAATGCGGTGCGTTTGTTTGAACCACAATTCACGGCCGTGGGCAAACCGTCAATCACTACCGAATTCTTTCTCAGCGAATCTTTGCCGGAAATTGATGGCGATCCGGACTTGTTGCATCGCGCGTTCCAAAACCTTGTACTGAATGCTATGGACGCGATGCCTGCTGGGGGTACGCTGACGTTGCGAACTTCAGACCGCGAAGAGACGGTGCGGATCGAAGTTGTAGATACGGGGAAGGGGCTGACGCCGGAAGAATGCCTGCGTCTGTTCACGCCGTATTACAGCACAAAGGTGCAGGGCACCGGACTGGGACTGGCGATCGTGCAGTCGGTGATAAGCGATCATCATGGAACCATCAGCGTGAACAGCGAAGAAAACCGCGGAACGACATTTCAAATTGAATTGCCGAAACATCAGGCGGGCGTGATCGCACAACCAAAAATACAGGCGGTAGAAAACGCCACAGAGCAGGCGCAAACCGCCACGGCGACGGATTAGTCGGCTCCGCGAAAGGATATCCGTGCCACGCAAGGCCCACCTGCTACTGATTGATGACGATCCCAATACCTTAGCGTCGCTGGCACGCGCCTTTCGTCTGGCCGGTCATGAAGCCACGGTTTGCGATAATGCGCTGCGAGCCGGTGAAATAATTTGCAACGAACATTTTGATTTGATTCTTTCGGATGTGGTCATGCCCGGTAAAAGCGGCCTGGAACTCCTGGAAGAATTGAAACATGCAGGTGTACAAACGCCCATCGTATTGATCTCTGGGCAGGCGAATATTGAGATGGCGGTGAAGGCCACGCGGTTGGGAGCGCTTGATTTCCTGGAAAAGCCTTTGAGCACTGACAAGCTTCTTCTCACTGTCGAGAACGCACTGCGATTGACGCGACTGGAAGACGAGAACCGAGAATTGCGGCATCGTCTGGGCAAGCACGAACTGGTGGGCAGCGGCCCGGCGATGAAAAAGCTGCTGGCACAGGTTGATCGCGTGGCGGCCAGCGAAACGCGAGTCTGCATCCTCGGCGAAACGGGCACGGGCAAGGAATTGGTAGCCCGCGCGATTCATGAAAAATCTGGCCGGCGAGAGAGCTCGTTTATCACGCTCAACTGCGCTGCGGTTCCCGCAGAATTGATTGAATCTGAGCTGTTTGGCCATGAGAAAGGGGCGTTCACGGGAGCCGGCGGCCGACATCTGGGCAAATTTGAGCAAGCCGAAGGCGGCACGCTGTTTCTGGATGAAATTGGGGACATGCCGATTGCAATGCAGGCCAAACTGCTGCGAGTGTTGGAAGAGGGAGAAGTGGAACGCGTTGGGGGCGACAAACCAATTAAGGTAAACGCGCGCGTATTGGTGGCCACGCACCGCAACCTCGAAGAACTAATCAAAAGAAATGAATTTCGCAGTGATCTATATCATCGCGTGTATGTCTTTCCTCTTGCGCTGCCGCCTCTACGTGAACGCCTGGAAGATTTTTCCGAACTGGTGGAGCACTTTTCGAAGCAAGTGGCGAAGCAGAATGGGTGGAAGGAAAAAGTGTTTTCGGAGGAGGCGATCGCGGAATTGCGGCATTATTCCTGGCCTGGAAATGTGCGCGAATTACGGAATATTGTCGAGCGGCTGGCGCTGCTCGCTATGGAAGAAACCGTCACGCCGGAAGCTGTCCGACTTGCCTTGCCCACAAACGATCCGAGCAGCGCGCTTACCAACATTAGCAGAGTGGGTGAAGGACATGGGACTTTGGTCGAGCGCACTGAAGCATTTGAGCGTGACGTGTTACTGGCGGAAATCCGGCGCCACAATTTTCACATGACGAATGTTGCCAAGGCGCTCGGGCTCGAGCGCAGCCACCTGTACAAGAAGTGTCAGCAATTGGGGATAGATCTAAGTGAACTGCGCAAGCCCGAGTAAGAAGCAATCCCACTTGGCAGTTGATCCTGAAAAACAACAATAAATCATAGAAAAAACGGGAGTTATCGACCGTGTCGATTTCTTCTTGACAAATTACATATTGCTATATATCTTTTGCATATTGCAATATGTAAGTAAGGAGGCCCACATGAATCTCGGCGACAAACTCCGCTCCCTACGCGCTATTGAGGGCTCTCTTCGCGGTCTGGGACGCCCTATGACCCAATCGGAAGTGGTTGTGGCGATGAAGGCGGAAGTCGGCCGCGGGTTGAGCCAGGCGTACCTCTCGCAGATCGAGAGCGGCGCGCGACCGCACATGACCAATACGTCGCGCGAACTGCTGGCCCGATTCTTTCGCGTATATCCCGGTTTTCTGGTGGATGACCCGGCAGGTTATTCGCGGGAACTGCAGTCTGAATTACGCATGGAAGACGCCAACGTGGATTCGTGGCTATACGGCGGGGCGGATCAGTTTGCCGCGGACCCTGAGCTGGAAAGAGCGTTGTTGGCGATTGCGGAAGACAAGGACTCTCGCGCGGCGCTGCTGTTGCTGGGAGAAATTCTGCGAACGCCAGGACTGGCAGAACGGTTGAGCGAAGTCTTGCAGCCAGGCACCGGATCAGGAAAGGGTCAAACGTCCACGAATTCTGTTCAGAATTAAGGATTGAGATTCACGGGGCTAGCAAAAGGCGATGAGGTGTCGCGTCTCGAGGTGAAGTATGTCCTGGTCTGAATTCTATTTGTTGTGCTTTCTGGTGGGGTTTTCACTTAGCCTGACCTCGTTTCTTGCCGGAGCTCTGCACCTGCACCTGCCGTTCAATATGCATTTTCCTTTCCACGGCCATTTGGGCGGAGGGCAGGCCGGAGGACACGTTGGCGGTCATGGCGCACATCACGGAGCGGCGCACGGCCACGACCTTTCTCACATTTCATGGTTCAACGCGTTCACAGTTCTGGCGTTTCTGACCTGGTTTGGCGGAACAGGTTACATCCTTACCAAGAAATCGCACCTGATAGCGTTTGTGAGTCTGACAATCGCGATCGCAGCAGGTGTAGTAGCTGCATCGCTGGTCTTGAAATTCATGACGCGCCTCATGAAGGAAAACGGAGAAATGTTTGATTGGGATTACCGGCATGAAGGGGCAGTGGGAACAGTCAGCATGACGATCCGTCCGAACGAGACGGGCGAAGTGATTTTTGAACAACACGGGATACGGCGCAGCGCAGGCGCGCGCAGCGAAGAT
Organism: Candidatus Acidiferrales bacterium; assembly: GCA_963748365.1. Taxonomy (GTDB): domain Bacteria; phylum Acidobacteriota; class Terriglobia; order Acidiferrales; family UBA7541; genus Acidiferrum. Next base: position 274,831 of record CAVVJG010000024.1, on the reverse strand, counting down.
GGAACCGCCATTGAGAAGGGCGCGGAAGTGGTGATCAGCCGCTACGAGAAGGGCATTGCCTACGTAAAGAAGTGGGACGAGTTTATCGGAGAAAAAGTTTAGGGACTGGAGCACGAAACAAACAGTTCCAGGTCGGCGAAAGAGGAGGTCTGTATGTCGGAGTTTCCAAGTGTTGCGATTATCGCGGGGCTCATCGTGGTGGGTGTTTTGCTCATCATGGGATTGATCGCCCGTACCTACCGGAAGGCGGGACCCAACGAAGCATTACTTGTTTACGGGTTTCGTAAGATTCGCATCATCAACGGTGGCGGCACCGTCGTATTTCCGATGGTCGAAATCTGCAAGGAGCTCTCGCTGGAACTGATGTCGTTCGACGTAGCACCGCAACAAAGCCTGTATACCAATCAAGGTGTCGCAGTGACCGTGGAAGCGGTCGCGCAGCTTAAAGTGAAATCGGATCCCGTCTCCATCCGAACCGCAGCCGAACAATTCCTAACCAAGCGGCTCGAAGAACGTGAAGGACTTATTCGCTTGGTGATGGAAGGTCACCTACGTGGCATCATCGGGCAGCTCACGGTGGAACAGATCGTGAAAGAGCCGGAAATGGTGGGCGGACGCATGCGTTCCACCTGCGCAGAGGACATGAGCAAAATGGGGCTCGAAGTAGTGAGCTTCACACTCAAGGAAGTACGCGACAAGAATGAATACATCACCAACATGGGACGGCCGGACATCGCGCGAATCAAGCGCGACGCGGAAGTCGCGTCGGCCGAAGCCGATCGCGACATCGCGATCAAGCGCGCTGAAGCGTCACGCGCTTCCGCGATTGCGAAGGCGCAAGCCGACCAGGAACGTGTCGCCGCGGAAACCGCGTCCATGGCCAAGCAGGCTGAAGCGCAACGCGATTTGGACATCAAGAAAGCCAGCTATCTGGAAACCAGCAAGAAGGCTCAGGCCCAAGCCGACAAGGCTTACGAAATCGAAACCAACCGCCAGCAGCAGACGGTAGTGACCGAGCTTGTCCGCGTGCAACAGGTAGAACGCGAAGCGCAGGTTAAAGTGCAGGAAGCCGAAATCGAGCGTGTGCAACGCGAACTGGTGGCTACGGTGTTGAAGCAGGCCGAGGTTGAACGCCAGCGAATTGAAACGCTGGCGAGTGCGGAACGTCAACGCTTGATGACCGAAGCAGAAGGTCGTGCCGCTGCGACACGTGCGCAGGGTGAAGCCGAAGCGGAGATCATCTTCAAGAAGGGAGACGCGGAGGCCCGGGCGATGAATGTGAAGGCCGAAGCGTTCCAGGAATACAACCAGGCGGCAGTGTTAGACAAGCTGATTAGCGGACTTCCGGAAGTTGTCCGCGCTCTTAGCGAACCGCTCAGCAAAGTAGACAAGATCACAGTAGTCTCGACGGGTAACGGCGATGCTGCCGGAGTTTACAAGATCACTGGAGACGTAACGAAGATAGCCGCACAGGTGCCGGCGCTTTTCGAAGCATTGTCCGGTATGCAGATGTCGGACCTGCTCGGCAAGGTTCGATTGATCGGTGATAAAACGCCAAAGCCGGAGCAACCAGCTCCTAGTAAGTCTTAACACTCATTCCGCCGTGGCGGGCCTAACAACCCGCCCGGTACTTTGTTCAATGGGGGATGACAATGCCTTTGACGATGCAACAGAGGAAGAAAAACCTGTACGGGGCGTTGACAATTTTATTGGGAGTGGTGATTGCGAGTCTGGCGTGGGCACAGATCGTGGCAGCGCTTTCGCGGTGCTTCTCGCCGTTTTGAATTATCGAATCGCAGAACTGGATTTGAGATGTGGGCAGTAAATGCGGAAATGAAAGTGAAGGGAGAATGGCAATGGGACTTTTAGAACGGGTAAGCACTTTGATTCGAGCAAACCTGAATGACATGGTCGATCGCGCGGAAGATCCGGAGAAGATGATCAAGCAGGTGATTCTGGATATGGAAAATCAATATCTGCAGGTCAAAACGCAGGTGGCGGTATCGATCGCCGATCAGCATATTCTGGAGAAGAAGCAACGCGAACAAGAAGACACCGGCAAGGACTGGATGCGCAAGGCGGAGATCGCCGTGGATAAGACGCAGGACGATCTGGCGAGAGCCGCGTTAGACCGCTACCAGACGGCACAGCGACTTGGCCAGAGTTTTCAGGAACAGGTGAACGACCAGAAGTTGCAGGTGGAGACATTGAAAACCGCGCTTGTGAAATTGGAGCAAAAACTGGAAGAAGCGAAGTCGAAAAGGGAAGTGCTGTTGGCTCGCCACCGTCGCAGCATAGCCCTGGACAAAGCCGCGAAAGCACAAGTGGCGATTGGCGACGGATCGAAAAGCGCGAGCTTTGACCGCTTGAAAGACCGGGTGAATCATACCGAGGCGACGGCATCCGCGGAGATCGAACTGCTTACCGACGATGTTGCCGACAGGCTGAATCGATTGGATCGTGACACAGAAGTCGAGCGGTTGCTGACAGACCTGAAGGCCAGGCGAGGGTTGCCCGAGAGGATTAGCGGCTAACAAACTGGCTAACAGGTATTTGCTCAATTCAATTCCAAGGTACACGTCAGTGGGGTAGAATCCGGGGACGCCCCGCCCCCCGACGTTTCTCCTGTTGGACAAACGGCGACGCTAAAGGCCAACACTGAGGTGTCCCGTGATTCTAACCATTGAACGTAAGCAGATCGCCCCAGACATTACAGTTCTGGAAATGAACGGACGCATCATTTTGGGGAACAATGCCCGTGACGTGGAATTGAAACTGGCCGAAGTGCTTGGCGATCATGCCAAGAAAATCGTCTTTGATCTGAGTGGTGTAAGCATGCTCGACAGCACTGGCGTTGGAATCCTGGTGGTGAGCCAGGCCAAGATCAAGAAAGAAGGCGGAGAGTTACGCATTGCCGGTGCGGCGGGAGTGGTGGGAGAGATTCTACAGATGACCAGCGTCGACAAGATTGTTCACATTTACCCGACTGTGGCGGAAGCTACAGCCAATTTCTAGCACAATCGAATCCAATTTTCATGCAGCCCACTTTCTGCAGCTGCGCGCGTGCCATTCTCGTGCGAGAATGCAGTCGATGAACCCCTCGTGGATTGCCGTGCCAACTGCGGTGGCCGGATTGGCGGGAGTAACCGCATACGGAGCGGTGCATCCGAGGTCCCAATTGTTCGGTGTTTCGATATGCAGGACAAGTTCAGCTCGAAAACTGGCGATCACATTTGACGACGGCCCAAATCCGGCGATGACACCGAAACTCTTGGAACTGCTGGAACACTACAAGGTAAAGGCGACTTTCTTCGTCGTTGGCAAATATGTGCGAGAATGCCCTGGGCTTTTGAAAGAAATCCACTCTTGTGGACATGTCCTGGGAAATCATACAGACACGCACCCCAATCTGTTTTTTTGCGGGCCCCAAGAGACTCGGCATGAACTTCACCGGTGCCGGGAGGCGGTTCTCAGTGTGATTTGGGAAAGTCCGCAGTGGTTTCGCCCCCCTTTTGGTTATCGGAGTCCGTGGTTGGGGGCCATCGTGCACGAGCTCAACATGCGCATGGTTACGTGGTCGCTACTGCCGGGAGATTGGCGATTGAAACCCGTGGAGTGGCTGACAGAGCGGATGGAGCCGATCGCCACGAATGCGCAACGGCTTAAGTCGCAGAGAAAGTTCCCACCGGAGAGGGATAGTGGAGACATTCTTTGCCTTCATGATGGCAATTATCTACACCAGAACGGAGATCGCGCGCGCACATTCGCGGCCCTGGAGTACTGGCTCCCTCGTTGGCGTGACCTGGGCCTCGAATTTGTTACAATGAGCCAAGCTTTTGGGAACGAGGTCGAGGCGTAATGGACGAGCGGGCGTTTTATACAGAAAAGGAAGAGACACGCAAAGTTAAGCTTGTCTGCCCAAGTTGTCGCGGCGAATTTGAAGCCCCGGTGCGCTGGAAAGTTTGCCGCAAGAAAAAGGAATTACCGCGTGGGGTTGGCGAAGAAGACCGGCGGAAGTTTGCGAAAGCGACTTCGTTCATGGTGCGTCTTGACGACCTAGTGGCCTGCTATAAGTGCCGAAAAAGGTTCGAGTTGACGGGTCAGTCCACAGTGCTGATTAATGACAATCTGGGCGACCCAAGTGAAGATCCTGAGAATTTCGGGAATAGGTAGAAATCGAAGATATCAGCGATCAGATGCCAGATATCAGGAACCAAAACCCTCGCCGCTCGATGCCTTATTCTTCCTGATCCATGATCGCTGAAATCTGATATCCGTTAACCAGAACAAGTCACACGAAGCTATATCTCGGGATACATCTCAAAGAATGCATCGATAGATCGGCGAAATGTGTCTTCGATTTCCTCTTTGCTGCCTTCGATCAGATGCATCGCTATGCGCGCCATCTTTCCGTTTTTCAGTACCACCACCGCTTCTTTTACTTCGCCCAAATCATCGACGGGCAATAGCCGCATCCCATAAATCAGCGCCAGTTTGGCCATGATCACCTCCTAAAGATCCTGCCGTTAAGCAGCGTATCCGCCATTAAGTGGTTCCGTCAATTCGCCGGCAAAGCCGTAGATAGGCCAGTTTCCTGCACATTTGTTTGAGCAGACGTTTGCGAATTGGTTGGTGAGGGCGGTTGGAGATTTGCAGGAATTAGACGAACGGGCAGTTACTGAAGATCGAAGCGAGACAACGTCGAAATTGACGCCGGGTGAACGATGCAGGAAGCTGGTACTTAGGTCATTAACCTGAGAGCAGCACGCGAGGTGGCCCGGCATGGGGGGATTGAGTTTCCTCATCTATCCATGGGGATTTATTGTGCAAGGTATCGCGTTGTGGCATTTCGTCAAGCGGCGCCCTGAGAACTATTGGCTATTCATCATCATTTTCGGAGGTGTGCTGGGTGCTGGCCTGTATGTGGTAGTCGAGATGATCCCCGACCTGGGACTGCTTCGAGGAGTCTTTCAGGGGTTCGGAAGACGCTCTCGGATTCAGGAACTGGAAACGCAGATTCTTGACAATCCGTCAGCCGGGAATCTGGAAGAACTTGCCGAACTGCATTTTGAACAGAAGAATTATGGTAAGGCACGAGAGGAATTGAATCGGGCAATAGCGACGAGGAGCGACTCGCTTCATGCTTTCTATCTACGAGCCAAGTCCGCATTGGGGCTGGGCGATTTTACGGGAGCTATTCCGGACCTTCTGTACGTCGTCGGAAAGGACGCAAAATTCGACTACTATCGTGCGACTGGATTGCTGGGTGACGCCTACGCGCGAAGCGGTGATTTGGAAAAAGCGGGGATCTATTTCGCTCCTGCGGCACAATTTTCGACCACACCCGAAACGCTATACAACTTCGCGAACTATCTGAAACTAGCAGAGAGGAAAGAAGAAGCACGCGAGTGGGCGCAGAAATTGGTTGCGAAGAAGCGGACGTTGCCGAGATATATGCAGCGAGTGGAACGGCCATGGTTTCGCAAGGGCAAGGCGCTCCAGAAAGAATTAGCGGTTTAGTATGCTCATCTATATGCAGTAGGATTGACACCGGAAAGATTCCTGACCAGACACAAAGCGGGAAACCGCCCTCACCGAAAGGCACTGCCTCTATGTGCCAACAACTATTTGGACTATGCTGCGTAGAGGCATCCCAACAGTCATGACGCCGCATCCGATTTGGCACGCAGGAGGTTTCCCTTGAAGTTCGCTAATTCTTTCCGTTGGGTCATGGTCTCCATCGCAGGATTGTCAATTTATACCGCAAGTGTGGCGGCCCAGGTTGCGGAAGGCCCGCAATCGGATGCGCCCCCGCCAGCGGTACCTGCTACTGAACCGGCCCCGAAAGTCCAGACGACAGCTGTTGCGCACGTCATTGTGCCAACAGGAACGAGGATTGGAGTGGTGTTGGAAAACGGCATATCTACAGCCACGGCTAAGCCCGGCGATTCCGTCTATTTCAGAACCTCATTTCCGATTACGATCAACAACAGAGTTGTAGTGCCGGTTGGGACGTATCTTCGTGGGGAAATCAGCGACTCGAAGAGGCCAGGGCACATCAAAGGGAAAGGCGAACTGCGATTGCATCTAAATACCATGATTCTGCCAAATGGCTACACCGTAGATATGAAAGCTGGGCCGCACAGTACGGACAGTGGTAGCCAAACGACGACCGATTCCGAAGGGAAAATCACAGGGCCTGGAGGCAAAGGGGCAGATGCGGCGAAAGTTGCAACTGCAACGGTCGCAGGTGCCGGTATTGGTGCGATAGCCGGAGGTGGGAAAGGTGCAGGAATTGGGGCGGGGACGGGAGGGATTGTTGGCCTTGCTGCGGTCTTGTTGTCACGCGGACCAGAGGCGCAACTTCCGCGAGGCTCTTCGATGGATCTCGTGCTCGAGCGTGACCTGCAATTAGATGCTGATCAGATCCATTACTCCAATGTTGGACAGTCCAACACGAATACTGTGGTGATCCAGCAAAATCCGTAGTGTTGATTGCCCACGATCTACGCGGTTTGGCCTTTTGGGGCCGCCAGAAAACGCATGGGACTGAATCGCTCCCAGTCGACGCTAACCCTCTGCGAACAAATCCATTCACGCATAAGCACTGCGGTGATGGGAGCAAGCAAAATCCCGCTGCGGAAATGGCCTGTGGCGATCAACAATCCATCAATGTCAGTTGGTCCAAGAATCGGCAAATGGTCGGGTGAGTCGGGCCGCAATCCTGCCCAGGTTTCCTCAATCCTTGCCTGCTGCAATTCGGGGGCAAGTCTTATCGCTTCCCCAAGGATTTTCTTCATCCCTGCGGCGGTGACATCATGATCGAATCCGGTGCGCTCAATTGTCGAACCGGCAATGATTTTCCCATCATTGCGTGGAACCAGGTAAGTGTGTTCCAACCACAAAACATGCTCAATCTCGACCGGATCACAGCGCAATGCGATCATCTGACCCTTAGCTGGAAACACAGGGGCGTATGGCGCTACCCCTTCGATCCGTGCGGAAAAACAACCGGCTGCGATGATAGTCCATTTCGCTTCGACCCGACTGTTATCGAGGATCAAACCCTTGCAGCGGCCGTTTTCCTTCCATAGTGCCTTCGCCCCATTTTTCGCAAAGATTTGGACGCCTCTATAGAGCGCTGCTGTGATTACAGCATCTGTGAACACCCGATTATCCAGAGAAGCTTCGTCTGGCCGAAAGATAGCCGCTTCTATCTCCTCGTTCAGAGATGGCTCCATTTCTCGAGCTTGTTGCGCGGTAAGAGCTTCGGCGCGAAGTCCGACTCCATGCTGGAGAGCGATCACAGTACTGAGTTCCTCTTCGACATTGCCATCAAGAATGGCGTCCAAAGCCCCGTCCTTCCGGTAGCCCACATCCATTCCGGAAATGGCTTCGACTTTTTGGATAAAATTCGGATAGAGGGCCACGCTGGCCAGACTGATGGGTACGAACGGAATCATTCCCGGGTTCTCTGGGGCGGGCGAAATCATTCCGGCACTGGCCCAGGATGCTTCGCGACCCGGTTCGCGCGCATCGTATAATGCTACCTTCAGACCTGCTTCTGCAAGTTCAAGGGCAATAGAAGCGCCGATCACGCCACCGCCTGCCACTACTGCGTCATATATGCACATAAGTTCATTGTAGCCACTCGACGTTTTGGGCGATGTGACGGAGGAACGAAGCTAAAGATTCGCCACCAATTCGTGGGAAAGGACTTCCGCTTTCTTCGCCAAATTCTTTGCCCGTTGCCAATCACTGTTTTTCATAGCATCCCGCGCAGTCTCCATGAACCCGCGAATCTTGGAGGCAACATCTTCCTGCGCAGAATTCAATTTCTTGCCTTGAGTCTGCGACAAATTCCATTCCGCGATGTCAAGACTGTGCTGTGTTTCGGACCGTGCCGAGCTCAACTGTTCGACCGTCAGGTCTGGCACGATGATGGGGTCTGCGGGTTGTTGCGCGACTACGGGCTCACTCGGAGTGGATTGGGGTACCCTTGGTTTTGGTGGCGCGCTTCGTGGCGAGCTCAGCCGTGGGGATGGTGGAATTTCAAAAGCAATATCCGGAGGAGCTTCCAGCGGAGTCGCCGAAGATGTGGCAGATATCACGGGATGGCCGAACGCAATTGCTGGGGGACGATTTGCTGCTGGCTTTCGAGTAAAGCATCCGCCACAGAAAAGAGCGCAGGCACACCACACCAGGATCGCGGTTCTGTGCGTTGCGGCGCGTCGATGCCTGGTGCAAATGATTTCGCTAGGATGCATATTCACGCGGCCAAAGGCAACTCAATGCGGAACGTCGTCCCGCGGCCAACCTCCGAAGTAAAATCTATCGAGCCGTTATGAAGTTGTACGATCCGGAAGGTGCTGGCCAATCCGATGCCGCTCCCACCCGGACGCGTAGTAAAGAACAATTGAAACACTTTCTGACGATTTTCGAGCGGGATGCCCTTGCCAGTATCGCCGACAGTGATTTCCGCCATTTCGCCACGCCTGCTGAGGGTTAATTGGAGTTGCCCACCCTGAGGCATCGCTTCCGCGGCGTTCAGCACCAGATTCAGGACGGCCTGCTTGAACAACGCACGATCCACAAATGCTTCAGGTACGCCAATGGGTATGAGTTGCGCCACCTGAACGTTGGCCTGCTGCAGTTGAGGTTTCGCGATTTCCAATACTTCGTGGAGGACATCAGCGAGTTGTGTTGGTTCGAGATGTACTTCCATAGGTCGCGCAAAATCAAGAAAACGCTTTACGACGGCATCCAATCGATCGATCTCTACATCAAGTACGTGTACAGCCTGTTGTGCCATTCCATCCGTTTCCGGAGGCAGGGCCTCCTTCAAATTTTCCAACCACAAGCGCATGGAGTTTAGAGGGTTCTTCACTTCATGCGCGACGCCCGCGGTAATTCGGCCAACGGCAGCCAAGCGCTCGCTGACTTGGAGTTGTGTGTTGATGTTTTCTATGGAATCCAAGTCGCGCAAAGTGACCAAGGCTCCCATATGTTCTCCGGCTTCTTGAATTTCCTGCACACTTACACTGATGCGCTTACGGCCTTCCAGAGTTTCCAATTCTGTTTCGGAGGCGACTTCGTGGAACTCGTCGCCTTCCAAATGCAAGGCCTCGTGAAGCGGATGACCTGCTGGAAAAATTTCTGTTACCCGGCGGCCCAAGAAGTTAGATGCTGGCGCGCCCAAAAACTTCTCCGCCGCAGGACTAACCATCACGGCTCGAGCGTCTCGGGTGAATAGAAGCAGGCCATCTTCCAGTCCGGCCATCACCGAATTCATGTTCTCTCTTAGGGAGCTGAAAATCTCATGCACGCCACGGAGTTGCTGGCCAACTTGTGAAATCTTCTGTCGTACTTGACCCAATTCATCGATGTTTCCACTTCGTTCTTTGGGGGAAGTCGAAGGCGCGTCGTACACGCCGGCCGAAATTCGTTCGAGTTGCGCAAGGATGTCTCGAATGGGAGTGAGCGCCGCCCCACTGACCACCGCTGCCAAAATCGTCGAAAGAAGGAGCGCTAGCGCGACGAGAGTAGCCCAGCGGCGCAAGCGCGGTTTGATGTCATTCAGAAGCAGCGCGGTGGAAACGGCGACGCGTACTTCGCCAAAAGGAGTCCCGCGCACATTGAAAGGATAATCGACTTCATAAACGTGAGCTTGTTCGGCGAGGATACGGATCTGCCGCACGAAGGGACTTTGCACGAGCTGGGCAAATGGGGGTCTCCGCGGAGCCGGTTTTCCCGGAAGTGAAGGGTCGCTGGAAACCAATACTATTCCATCGCGATCAACGACAGAAATTTCGTATACCGAAGGCGAATCGGTCGCCGATTGCAGCCGCGATGTTAGGCCCTCGCTTACTTCAAACGCACGCTTCACATACTCGTGCGTTTCCTGCGGATCATCAGACGTGGGACGGAGGCCCTGCGCTTTGGCATCGACAAGGGAGTGACGCGCAGAATCAAATACTTCGCGAGCCAATTCATTAGCACGTTTATCAGTGTCGTGCATCACTTGCTGAAGGAGTTGTTCAAAAAAAACGCTGGAGAGCACAGTGACTGACAGCAACACCAGCCCAGTCATAATCAGCGTCAGTTTTGCACGCAGCCCAAGCTGCATAGTCGCTACGACTCCGTTTCAGCGCGCTCGCTGCCATATTCTTTCAATTTATTGTGCAGAGTCTTGAGGCTGACGCCGAGAAGTTCCGCGGCCCGCGTTTTATTGTTCCCGGTGGCAGAAAGGGTCTGCAGAATCAATTCGCGTTCCATCGCATCGACAGTTGTTCCGATGGGAAATTTGATGGAAGTCAAATCGTTAGGGCCTTTTGCCGGAAGTCGTCCAAATTCCCCCGGCAGACTCGAACGGCCAATTAAGTCTTTTTCGGACATAATTGCCGCGCGTTCCAAGACATTTCGCAATTCACGGATGTTTCCCGGCCAGGTGTGGCCCATGAAAATATCAAGCACTTCCGCACCGATGCCACGAACGCTTTTGCCGTGCTTGGTGTTGATATCGCGGAGCATGTATTCGACCAGTGGAGAAATATCGTCCTTGTGCTCGCGGAGCGGCGGCAAATGAATATGAAAAACGTTCAGCCGAAAATATAGATCCTGGCGCAGTTGACCGCTGGCGACGGCTTGTTCCGGATCTTTGTTGGTAGCCGCAAGCACGCGCACATCCACGGGGGTTTCTACTTTACTGCCCAGCCGCCGCACTTTGCGATCTTCCAACACACGTAAGAGTTTCGCCTGCGTTGGCGCCGGCATTTCACCGATTTCGTCAAGCAGGAGCGTGCCTCCATCTGCCAACTCGAAGCATCCGATGCGCCTCTCTGCCGCACCGGTGAAAGCGCCTCGTTCATGGCCGAAGATTTCGCTCTCCATCAGCGACTCTGGAATTGCGGAACAGTTAATTGCAACGAATGGCCCGGAATTGCGCGGCGATAGTTTGTGAATCGTGCGTGCGACGATTTCCTTACCAGTGCCGGTCTCTCCGGTAATGAGCACCGAAGCCGAACTTGGCGCGGCCATTTCAATGATGCGCATCACTTCCTGCATGGGTTTTGATCCGCCCACCAGGTCGCCGATGCGCCCCGCTTCGCGCAATTGCCGCTGCAAAACGGCAAGATTTTTGGCATCTCGCGCTTTACTGAGCGCTCGATCCAGCAAAGCTCGAAGCACAGGACCCTTCAGGGGTTTTTCGATATACCAAAACGCTCCGGATTCAATCGCAGCTACCACGCGTTCTTCGCTGCCCTTGCCGGTAATGATGATCGCAGGAACATCGAGGAGTTCATCGCCCAGCTGTTTTAGCAGGTCGAGACCGTTCATGCCCGGCAGTTCGACGTCAGCAATCAAAGTATCCGGCTGGAAGGTGGAAAATTTTGCCAGAGCATCTTCGGCATTGCCAACGCCTAACACTTCATAGCCCCAGCGTTGAAGCAGTTGTTCGTAGCCCTTGCGCGCGTTGTCTTCATCCTCGACAATCAACACGCGATCCTTATGTTCACCGGTTTCTACCGTTCGTACCGCCCGAATCTCTTCCGCCATGCGGCTCGCCTCATCTGAACAAATATCACGATTTCGTCTAATTCGCCTGGGTTTTACGACTGTAACAAGCTACTGGCAGGATGCCAAGCAGAGGACCATGAACTGTGGAAGCGAGGCTTTGCGCTCTGGGGGCTCAACCACGCTATAGCATGAAAGGGGCAAGGCGAGAGGAGCGCTCCAGAAACAAATTATTCTCTTACTAAATATAGGGACCGCTCCAGCTCTAATTCCAGCTTCGTGCCCTTAGGTAGTTCTAATTCCTGCCCGCGACCCGTTTCCATCAGGTAGGCTTCCAACGCTCCGAGTGCCGCACCTTCCGCTGCTTCCTTCTTGTTTTTGTCCTTCACGCCTTTAACAGCACCGGTGGCGGCACCAGCGGCGGCGGCTTGCGCGGCATCTTTTTGCGTGCTGCTGCGGCCTTCGATGACGCCTTCCTGCAGCGGACCAGATTTGATGCTGTGGTCACCCGGTACGGAAACCACTTCAGCCACGATGGGGAGCGCACCGAATTTGGAATGCAATTCGTCAAACGTAAGCCAAATTTTTGCACGGCCTGTTGTTCCGGCAGGTTCGACGCGACTGACATGGCCGCGAATTTCCATGCCGGAAGGGAGGTAAATGCCACTTCCCGCTTCCAATGGTTCCAGCGTTCGGACCCGGAAGGGCTGATTCTGGCGAACTTCTTTTGTATTCAAATCCTGTTCCAACCGGACTAGAAATCGAGTGCCGGGAACAACGGCGTAAGTTTCGAGCGGCAACCCGTGGCGCTGGCCGTCCGCTACGTGGTGATCGACATCGTGCGCAGACACCTGCTCCTGACCAGCAATCGCGTCTTGAGAAGGGTGATTAGCCTGTGCCGAGACGAGTGATGTGAAAGTTGAAAGTTCGGCCGACAATGTCATTGTGACCATACAGATGAGGCACCTTATTCGGTTGCACATGGATGCTCCTCGCACGCAGAAGTTTGCCAGGTTCCCTTGTACTTCATTAGGTTTTGAGTACGAACTTCAGCCTGTCAGTTTGCCAACGGGAGTAAACCCGGCAGTGGGAATTTAGTTGCGGCATCGTCGAGGACCAAGACCCAGTCGGGTCCATAAGGAGGGGTCCGGAACTCACGGAGTGAGCCGCCATCAAACTCACCAAGAAGGATAGAGAATCCGGCCCGCGGGTCGTACCACCACGCGCGCACGCGTTTTGCATTGAGCTTTGCAAGGTCGATCGTTGCGGACTGATCGTTCAAAGGAAAGTAAATAAGCGCATACGTTCCGTTGGAGTCACGGGTGGCCTGCAAATGTAATCCGCCCTTGCCCGCGTCACCCACAATTAGGGATTGGTCCGGGATACGCGAGAAGTAAGGCCGCGATTCAAGCAGACTACGGAGAAAGTACATTTGGCGGGCGGCAGGTCGATTCAGCGCGTCCACCCAGTCACGATCCGCATGGTTGATGACATCGTTGCGAGCGCCGACAAATCCCCACACCGCGTGATGGCCATAGGTGACACCCGCAGCTCCGGCAAATACGGAGCGGTAGGTCTGTTTCCGAACATCGTAGTCGCGAAAGTACCCAGTGGAGGGATCCCAACGCGGCCACGGATTGAAAGGATGATCTTCGTAATTCGGTTCCAGGTCCATCGTCGGCTTTGTAGGCTGCAAACTGTAGTCTTTGGCAACCCATTCCCATACGGGAACGTCGTGGCCGCCCCCGTGGCCACTCTGCATTCCGTTGAACGAGAGCCAAGGTTCCTTGTGCAGGTAGAGAGAAGATGTTTCTCCACCGGACGGGTGATAACCAATGATGGGAACCGAGTTCGTGCCCTCCGCTAGTCCTGCGGCAATTTCGCGCCAGATTGGTGTCCAATCCTCCGGAGTTTTGCCTTTCACAGTGATTCGTGGAGGCCGATCGCCCCCGAGGATCCAAACTACGTTCGTGCGCCCGCCTAATTTTGCGCCAAGGTATTTTGCATAGCCGTGAGCTACGGGAAGATTATCTTTGGTGAACACGCGCGGGCCTTCGCCCCATGGGGCCGTCAATTTGTCGCCCCAAGTGGGAAGCAATGCGATGTAGAGACCCAGGCTGGCGGCTTCGTCGACAATTTCAACCACGCGATTGAAATAGGCTTCGTTCGGCTTTTGAGGATCATTGTTGAGGAAGGGGCGTTCGCCAAGTGCACTAGGCTTATTCAGGCCATCAAATTCGGCAAGGACTACAGCCTGGATCACGGTATAGCCCTGCCGGGCACGTGTGTGTAGGTAATAGCTGCACTCTTCTCGAGTGGTTGAGTCGATCAATTGCCAGGCAGTGTCGCCCAACCAAAAGAAAGGACGCCCGTCTGCGGTCTGAAAAAAATGGCCCGAGCGATCGACATGAATTGAAGGTAGGGAGGCGGTGGAAGCAGAGGTGTTGGCGCTGGAGTTAGAGGCGAACGCAAAAATCGTGAAGCTAACGATAACAATGATTCCGTGAAATGTTAGACGGGCTGAGGCCACTTTGTGAGGCTCCTCGAGCGAGGATTTGTTCTATCTGAGAGTATGGCACTAATTCTCCGGTGCCGCAGACAGGCTGCGTTCTATTCCACGAGAAAATCTCTGATGCTCAATAATACTTGTGCATACATAGTTTCGGTGACGCGACCCGTCTGGGTATTTTGTTGGCTCGGATGGTATACGCCGAATAGCCGCGGCATGTGGGGGGCAAAAGTGGCCTCTGCACCATGAGCAAATCGATAAGGTGCCCGCGAAGAAATCTTGCCTTCTGTTTTTAAAACGTCCAGGTAAGCGTCCCAGGCGATTTTGCCCAGCGCCAGAACTGCTTTCGGTTGCAAGAGCGCCAACTCTCTTTCCAAATAGCCACGGCAGTTCAGAATTTCTGAAGGAAGGGGCTTATTCGCGGGTGGAGCGCATCGTACTGTCGCCGCGATATAGGCATGCTTCAGGTGCAGGCCATCGCGGCGATTGATCGATGTAGGCTGATTAGCGAAACCGGCCTCATACAATGCTCTGTAAAGAAAATCTCCTGAACGATCTCCCGTAAACAAGCGGCCGGTACGATTCGCGCCGTGCGCTGCGGGTGCCAGGCCAAGGATCAGCAATTTGGCTGTAGGATCGCCAAATCCGGGTATGCCGCGTCCCCAATAGGCCCAATCACGAAACATCCGGCGTTTTTCGCGGGCCACTCTTTCGCGGTATTCTACCAAGCGTGCGCACTTTCGACAGTCCACAACCTCGCTGTTCAACACACCAAGCTCTCGTTCGCTGTGGGTCATTTATTTTCGGTGCGCCAGGATCTGATTCACTTCCGTGTAGGGAAGTGCGCCTTCAAACAGATGGGAATACACTCCCGTTTCGAGTAACTCTCTGCCGATGCGCCGAAGCAGGCCTAAGGTTGCTCGCATCGCGGTTGATCCTGTGCTCGCTCGAGATACACCCAACGCTTCCAACTCTCTTAGGCTTGGACAACCGGGCGAAATCAGAATGTTCAAGGGGCCGTCAATCGCAGCAACAAGTCTCGCGATGGTGGCGCGGTCGCTAATTCCCGGTGCAAAGAGACAGTCTGCGCCTGCTCGTCGGTAGGCCTGCAATCGCTCTACGGTGCGCTCATAGCGAGTTTCGAGTTCTCCGATACTGTTCAAATAGATATCGGTGCGGGCATTCAGAACTAAAGGGATATCGAGGGAAGATACGGCCTTGCGAATCGCCTTGATTTTTTCGACTTGCAGAGGAAGCTCAACTTGCGAATTTGCTGTCTCTTCGGTCACGTCTTCCAAATTCATCCCGATGGCCCCGGCCTTGAGAACATCGACTGCAGTATCTGCCACTTGCTGCGGGGTGGGTCCATATCCGGCTTCCATGTCGGCTGTCACCGGAACGTGGACCGCTTCGGCAATTCGCCGGACGGCTTGTAGCATCTCCTCACGTGGAACATGCTGGCCGTCTGGGTAGCCAAGAACCGCAGCCACACCCGCACTGGTGGTTGCGATTGCGGGATAACCAAGGTCCTCTAGGATGCGTGCGCTAACGACGTCCCAAGCGTTGGGCAACACTAGAATCGCTGGTCCGGCATGCAACTGTCGGAAAAGTTCGGCTTTTTGTTTTTGAGAAGGAACGCTCATCGACAACACTCCGTGCTTGTTGTGAACTCAGATACTCTTTCGCAGAATGCTTAGCACGTCATTGTGCAAGACCCCATTCGTGCTAATCAATTGCCCACGATAGATCGAGCGCTCCCCGGCAACGGTGGTAGATTTTCCACCTGCTTCTTCCACAATAATTCCCAAGGGTGCAAGGTCCCAGGGTTTGGAGGTCCAGTCGATGGCGGCTTCCACAGATCCTTCTGCCACTAGCATGTGTTGCCAGAATCCGCCCATTGAACGGCTGCTGCGCGCGGAATCTGCCAGGCGGCGTATGGCCGCACGGGCCTTCGGATCCTTGCTGGGGCCCGTTCCAGTGGTGAACACCATCGCTTCGTTCAACAGTGCCACGGGCGAAACGTGGATTCGTTGACCATTGCGAAAGGCCCCCTCGCCCCGATAGGCCCACCAACGAGTACCCTTGGAGAGGGCAGGGGCGCTGGCCATGCCTGCAACGATTTCGCCATTTTCTTCGATGCCCAACAGCGTGCCAAAAGTGGGAATGCCGCGCGAAAACTCTTCCGTGCCATCGATGGGATCTATAATCATGCGCGCTCGTCCGTTACTTGCGGGCTCTTTGGCACTGTCGCCGCCCATCTCTTCCCCGAGAACATCCAAGGCCAGGCCGCTCGCCGCCACTTTGGTGCGTGCCATCTCTTCGACGGCTTTATCGCCTTGTGTCACGGCGCTTCCATCGTATTTGCGCTCGACGCGCATTTCGGCACTGCGAAAATAGCGCATGGCGATAGCGTCCGCCTCGTTTACGATTTCTTCCAGCAAAGCTCCATACACTTTTGCGTAGCCCATACTTCCATCCTATTCGGCGCTGTCTAGGAGGCCGGCCAATACCGGGCATTTGACACTCGCGCGCCTCCTCTCTAGCATACAAAGTTCCTGCTATGAGTGCTCATGCCAATACTGGAACGGTACTGGACCGAATCATGGAAGCCCGGAGGGCTTCCGTGGATCACCGAAAACGGGTGTTGCCGGAGACGGCCCTCAAATATGGAGTACAGGCCGCGCCTCCGGTTCGTGACTTTGTGGCCGCCATTTCCCGAGATTCTATCAACGTTTTGGCAGAGCTGAAACCTGCCTCGCCGTCGAGGGGAGTAATCCGCGATCCTTTCGACGCTGTTGAGCTGGCCAAGTCACTAGAAAGCGCTGGAGCGGCCGCACTCTCCGTGCTCACGGAAGAAGAGTTTTTTCAGGGCTCGTTGAAGAACATGCGCGATGCCCGGAAGAATACGAATCTCGCAGTGCTGCGTAAGGACTTCGTATTCGACCCGTGGCAGGTGTGGGAATCGCGGGCAAATGATGCGGACAGTTTTCTTTTGATAGTCGCAGCACTTGGTGATATCCAATTGGGAGAACTTATTATTCTAGGGCGCGAGTTAGGAATGGAGCCGCTTGTTGAAGTGCACAAGCGAGAAGAGTTGGAGCGCGCTCTGACTGCTGGTGCGCGCGTTATCGGTGTAAACAACCGCGATCTCAAGACTCTCACCGTTCGGATGGAAACATCTTACGAACTGATCGCGGATATTCCTGAAAATTGTATTGCGGTATGTGAATCAGGCTTGCGCAGCAACGAGGATCTGCAAAAGTTGCGAGCAGCCGGTTTTGACGCATTTCTGATTGGTGAGCATCTGATGCTGTCTGAAGATCCAGGTGCGGCTCTAGCGCAGTTGTTGAAGATATAGGGCGCGGAAGGCAGTGGCCGTCTTCTCTGCGGCTTCCAGTGCGACACTGAATATGGTTCGAATAAAAATCTGCGGTATCACAAATTCAACTGATGCGAACCTTTGCGCAAAACTGGGGGCGGATGCGATAGGTTTGAACTTTCACCCCGAAAGCCCTCGGGCGATATCTCCTTTCGCTGCGCGAAAGATTATTCAAGACTTGCCGCCGTTTGTCTCGACGGTGGGGATCTTCGTGAACTGGGCACCTGACCCGGTGATTGTACTTGCGCAGGCGCTTCGACTTGGTTTCGCGCAACTTCATGGCGATGAGACACCGCAAACCACGGCCGATATTGCCGACAAGGTGCCGGTCATCAAGGCACTCCGTGTCGGAAAGGGAAGCGCATTGCCTGCATTTTCGAAATACCGGGCGGCATCGGCTTTCTTGCTTGACGCGGACCTTGCGGGCAAGTTTGGCGGCACGGGACAAACTACGGACTGGGAAATGGCCTGCCGCGCGGCGCGTAATCAATACATAGTCCTCGCAGGCGGCCTGACGCCGGAAAATGTAGCCGAGGCTATCACCAAGGTGCGGCCGTTCGCCGTGGACGTATCCACTGGGGTGGAATCGCGCCCCGGGAAAAAAGACTCCGGAAAATTACGCGCCTTCTTTCAGGAAGTAAGACGGGCTAGTGACCGGTTGCTGACCAAATCCGACCCGGATCCCTTCATCGGTACTTGGGTGTTGGATCCATCGACCTTGCACTATGAGCATGGACGCCCAGGCCTTCGCGCAAGTTATGTGATCGAACGAATCCCAGGCGGATTACAGTTCCATCTTGATGCAGACGATGCCGACGGTAAGGCCATGAAATTCACCTACGGAGGGGAGTTGGACGGCCGGGAACAGCCAGTTCCAGGCACCGATGCTGTATTAGTGTTAACTCGGCTTAGTGAAAATCTGATCGAGAGTGCCCTGAAGCGAGACGGTCACATCATCGATCGTTGGACACGCGAAATGCTTCCAGGTCTCAAGACCATGCGGATCATTCAGTACGGGAGCAAGCCGACCGGAGAAAAGTTTCGAAATACCAGTTTCTACCGGCGCACGAGATAGCAGGTTCCGGCGAATCCAGGTCTGATATGCACTCGCTGGCGTCTATGCGACAATAGTCGTTCCATGGCCACCCAACTCACGATTCCTGCCAATGCTCCCGGGCGCTTCGGTCCATACGGGGGGCGCTACGTTCCGGAAACACTCATGGTGCCGCTCTATGAATTGGAGCGAGCCTATGAACTTGCGAAAACTGACCCAGTATTCCAAGCGGAATTTCAGGGCCTGCTGAAGAACTTTGCAGGACGCCCCACGCCGCTGCAGTTTGCCGCCGGTTTGACCAAAAAGCTTGGCGGGCCACGCATTTATTTGAAGCGCGAAGACCTACTGCATACCGGAGCTCACAAGATTAACAATGCGATTGGACAGGGCTTGCTTGCAGTGAAGATGGGAAAGCCGCGCATCATTGCGGAAACTGGCGCGGGCCAGCATGGTGTGGCTTCGGCCACGGTTGGCGCGCATCTTGGTCTGCAGTGTGTCGTGTATATGGGCACTGAAGACATGGCTCGACAGGCTTTGAATGTGGCGCGCATGCGCATGCTGGGCGCAGTAGTCACCGGGGTAGAATCGGGAAGCCGCACACTGAAGGATGCGATTAACGAAGCGATGCGCGATTGGGTTACAAACGTGGGTACCTCCCACTACTTGCTTGGTTCTGTGCTGGGGGCGCATCCTTACCCTACTATGGTGCGCGATTTTCAAGCGGTGATTGGGCGTGAAGCTCGCGAGCAGATTCTTTTAGCAGAAAAGCGATTGCCTACACACTTGTATGCTTGCGTTGGTGGCGGTTCCAACTCCATTGGGCTTTTCTACGAATTTCTTAAAGATGCGGACGTGAAAATGGTAGGGATCGAAGCTGGCGGCCGGGGAAATGGGCTAGGCGAGCACGCAGCCCGATTGGCCGCGCATCAAGGATTTACTGGCGCGCGACCGGGCGTCTTGCAGGGAACTTATACTTACGTGCTGCAAAACGAGGATGGACAAATCTCGGCGACTCATTCCATTTCCGCGGGGCTGGACTATCCCGCAATTGGCCCGGAACACGCCTGGCTGGCCGACCAGAATCGAACAGACTACGCCGCGGTTTCGGATGAAGCAGCTCTTGAAGCAGCCAAGTTATTGGCGCACACAGAAGGAATAATTCCCGCGCTGGAATCGGCGCATGCATTTGCTGGACTCATTGAGCGCCTGCCGCAACTTAAGACGAGCGACCTTGTGATCGTCAATCTTTCTGGCCGCGGCGATAAGGATATGGACACCTACAAACGCCTGCTGTAGTCCCGGCAAGACTTCATGATAAACGCGCCCCAAAACCCGACTCGCATCTCGAAAAGGTTTGCACAGCTCCGCGCTGCTGGGGAACTCGGAATCGTCGCTTACATCACGGCCGGTGATCCTACGCTCGATGCCACGTTAGAATTTGCGCTGGCATTGGATGAAGCGGGGGCCGATGTCATTGAGCTCGGTGTACCGTTCAGCGATCCGCTGGCGGATGGGCCGACGATCCAGCGTGCTTCGGAGCGGGCTCTGAAGGCAGGGGCCTCACTCGCTGGTGTCCTTGAGCTGGTCCGACGCATTCGCAAAACAAGCGATGTTCCACTGGTCTTGTTCAGTTACTTTAATCCGATTGTGCAAATGGGCCTCGAGAAATTTGCCGCCGCTGCATCATTGGCTGGGGCCGACGGCGTCTTGGTCACGGACCTTACGCCAGAGGAGTCTGACGATTATCGGCGCATTTTGCGCCAGCATCATCTCGACACAATATTTCTTGCAGCGCCCACATCGACCGACGAGCGCCTGCAGAAGATTGCGGCTTGTTCTTCGGGTTTTCTCTACCTCATTTCACGCACCGGAGTAACCGGCGCGAAGGATTCTTTGCCAGACGATCTGCCGGCGCTTTTGCGGCGGATTCGGAGTTTTACGCATCTGCCTATTGTGGTTGGCTTTGGAATCTCGCTTCCCGGACACGTTTCCGTGCTGGGCGGGCTTGCCGATGCCGCGGTGGTGGGCTCGGCGCTGGTATCTGAGATTGAGCAAGCCTCATCCATTGCTGCAGCCAGTGTTGCTTTGCGAGAACGTCTCCGCGTGCTGAAAGAGGCGGGACGCACGGGGTTGTCCCGCCGCGAGGTCACGCCATGAACCTGTCAGACTGGCGACGCCGCATTGACGAAATCGACGAGAAGCTTGTGGAGCTGCTCAATGAACGCTCCAAATGTGCGCTGGAAATCGGGCGGCTGAAGCAAGAAGCCAACATGCCCCTCTATCAACCGGAGAGAGAAAGCGATGTCCTGGCCAATGCGGAGAATAACAATCGTGGCCCACTTTCAGATGCGGCCATCCGACGGCTGTTTGAACGCATTATTGACGAAGCGCGCAGTGCCGAGCGTTTAGCAATGCACGGCGAGAATACCAATGAGGGTTTTAAAAAATGAGTGTAATTGTTGAAAACCGGACGTTAGGCAGAATCTGACTTGGTCATAAAGAATGCAAGATTAGGGGATACACGAAAATGGTAATCGTGATGCAAGAAGGAGCCACTGACGAGCAGATTCAGCACGTCATCGATCGCATCGTTTCCAGCGGCTTTGATGTGCACCGCTCCACGGGCGCGTCCCACACAATTTTAGGGGCCGTCGGAGTTCACCGAGATTTTGATCACCGCGATTTTGAGTTGATCGAAGGCGTACGCGAAGTGGTTCGCGTCACACAACCCTTCAAACTGGCCAGCAGGCAGTTCAAACCGCACGGAACGATTGTTGATTTGGGGCGCGGTGTGACGATTGGTGGCACGGAAGTTGCTGTCGCTGCGGGACCTTGTTCTGTGGAATCAGCCGAACAGATCCACTCGGTGGCCGAATCGGTCGCCAAAGCTGGCGCGAAGATTCTGAGAGCCGGCGCTTTTAAGCCGCGAACTTCACCGTATGCTTTCCAGGGGCTGGGAGAAAAAGGACTGGAGTTGATTCGCGAAGCCGCCGACAAATACAAACTCTTCGTGGTCAGCGAAGTCATGGATCTTTCGCAGATCCTGATGATGAGCAATTACGTGGATATTTTTCAGGTTGGCGCGCGCAATATGCAGAACTATTTCCTGCTGCGAGCACTCGGCGAAGTGCACAAACCGGTGTTACTGAAGCGCGGCATGTCGGCAACGATTGAAGAATTGCTTCTCAGCGCGGAGTACATCCTGGCGGGTGGAAATTTCAATGTGATTCTCTGCGAACGCGGCATTCGTACCTTCGAGACGTACACGCGTAACACGCTGGATATCGCGGCGATCCCCGTCATCAAGGCGCTGTCGCACCTGCCAATTGTTGCCGATCCTTCCCACGGCACAGGACGCCGCGATAAAGTGCCGCCTATGGCGCGCGCAGCAGTGGCCGCCGGCGCGGATGGATTACTCATCGAAGTTCATAACGATCCTGACCACGCATTGTCTGATGGTGCCCAGTCGCTTGACCCACCGCATTTCGAGCGGCTAATGGCAGAGATACGCATCATTGCGCCTGCGGTGGGTCGTACGATCGGTTAAGCATCGCCTGATAAGCGGAAGAAATGGCGGAACATTTGGCGACGCCAAAAGAACGATGCCCTCTCCATCGACGCCAGAAAACCTGATAACGTATATCCTCCTGTGGCCCATTTGATCCAACGCGTTACGGTTCTCGGCACCGGCCTGATCGGAGGGTCGTTCGCGCTGGCACTGCGCAAATTCACACCAGATATCGAAGTGTCCGGTTGGGACCGCAGTGAAATTGCGCGCGAAGCGCATTCCCGTGGCGCAATTCAGCATGTCTTTTTCGGCGACCTCGCCCCTGCAATCAACAACGCCGATTTGGTGTATATCGCGCTGCCCATAAGCGTCACGATCGACCTGTTTCCAGAAATAGCGCGCCACGCTGCACCAAACGCCTTGATCACCGATGCATGCAGCACCAAACTGCGGATCAGCCAGTCGGCGGCAGAATTGTTTCACCCGGAGGCAGGTCCGTTGTTTCTCGGCGGGCATCCCATGGCGGGGCGGGAGCTTTCCGGTATCACGCAAGCGGATGCGGACCTATTTTGCAACGCCACGTACGCCCTAATCGGAGCATCGAACGAAGCCCGAGATCCACGTGTAACAGCATTTGTCAAGATTCTGGAAAAGTTAGGGGCGCGTACCCTTTGGTTGGGTGCGCAACAGCACGACTACGCGGTTGGCATGGCGTCGCATCTGCCCCAGCTTGCCGCAGTCGCATTGGGTTCTTTTTTGTATGACCATCTCGATGAAAACGGGCTGCCCATTACGTTAGCTGGGCCAGGACTTCGCGATTCACTGCGCCTAGCGGGGAGTTCCTACAACACCTGGCGCGATATCGTACTTACAAACAGGGAAGTACTTTCAGCCGCGCTCGATCTCTATGCGCGCCGGCTGGACGAACTACGCGAGCGCCTGGCATCCCGCGATCTCGAGGGGGATTTCGACGCCGCCAACGAACTCTATAAACTGTTGCGCAGCCTCTGACCGCCGGACTGCGATATCACTTTGCCCCTTCAGCCTCTTCTTTCACGTAAGCGGGGCTGAGGGTTCCCTTCTTTTTTGCCAGATCGATCAGTGTTGGATAAAACTGGACAAATGTTGTGTCCACAGCGGCATGCTGTTCGTGACACGAGTAACAGGTCATTTCCTTCATGAACATTTTGGCGGGCCCTTCGTTTTCGAAGCCAAAGAAGGCCCATTTCCCATCGAACCGTGCCTCATCCTTTACGTGAACCTCGCGTCCCATTAATTCAGTTGTTTGATAGTGTCCTGCCTTGTTGATGGAGGACTTGCTGCCGGCGGCGCGCACTTCCAGGATCAGCATGGTCTTGTCTGGCCAAGTACCTGTCGCCTGAAATGCCTTGTACGCTTCGGGATTGACGAAGACATTATCGAACATGGAGTGACCCATGCCGGCGTCCGGACGATAGTTCATGTCGATACCAGTGCTGAGATACACCCATTCGCGATAATTTTCAGGGAACATCAATCGACCATCCGAGGTATATCTGGGTATGTTGGTGACTGAAGTTTTGCTCGGAGTAGCCTGAGGGGACTGAGCGGCCCACACCAGCATCGATAAAGAAATACCAAGAAACAAGCCAATTCGCATCTTCGCAACCTCCCGCAGAGCTCTTTGGTTTGACGGACAACACTAACGAATTGGTAGCAAGGGGTCCAGTGTAATTGCAGTACTGAGCCACACGGTCCGCCATCGTGCCACTATTCACTGCGTAGCGGGACATTAATAGCATGCAGCTGCATGCGTTCAATGAACAGGCATGGCAATGAAGGCGTCTTCGCGGTTACCGATGCGTTTCTGATCGATGACTCAGATTGAGTGCAAAGTCGCAATTCTGTTTTCTTCGCTGAGGGGGTAAACTCTCCCAGAAGTCCTGCGAAGTCTTGGAGAAACTGGAGAATGGACAAACGCATCGCATCGGCGGACCAGGCCATCGATAATCTGCGCGATGGCATGACGATTCTAATGGGCGGATTCGGACTTTGCGGCATTCCCGAGAATCTGATTGCGGCGCTGCGGCGAAAAGGCACGAAGGACCTCACCGTCGTCAGCAACAACGCGGGCGTGGACGATTTCGGCATTGGCCTGCTGCTACAGAGCCAACAGGTGAAGAAGATGATCTCCACCTATGTGGGGGAAAACAAGCTATTTGAACAATTGGTGCTGAGCGGTGAACTGCAGGTGGAGCTTAATCCGCAAGGTACCCTGGCGGAACGACTGCGCGCTGGTGGGGCTGGGATTCCTGCATTTTATACGCCCACGGGTTATGGAACGATAGTGGCCGAAGGAAAAGAGACGCGCGAATTCGATGGACGCTCATTTGTCCTGGAGCGCGCTCTGCGCGGTGATTTCGCTTTTATCAAAGCCTGGAAGGGCGACCGCTGGGGGAATCTGGTGTACCGCAAAACAGCGAGGAACTTCAATCCCATGATGGCTACGGCGGCTGACTACGTCATTGCTGAAGTCGAACAGTTGGTTGAGCCCGGCGAACTGGATGCTGACACTGTTCATACGCCGGGAGTTTTTGTTAACGCGATTTTTCAGGGCACAAGATACCAAAAGCGAATTGAAAAACGCACCACTCGCATAGATTGAGAATCACTATGAACCTGACTGACGAACAAAAACGGCAACGGATCGCAAGGCGGATCGCGCAGGAATTGCGTGACGGATTTTATGTAAATCTAGGAATTGGTATGCCCACACTAGTCGCAAATTATGTACCGAGGGGGATAGAAGTAATCCTGCAGTCAGAAAATGGAATGCTCGGAGTGGGCCCGTACCCCTTAGAGGGCGAAGTCGACCCAGACCTGATCAACGCAGGTAAAGAAACAGTCACTCAGCTGGCCGGCACTGCGTATTTTTCTTCGGCAGACTCGTTTGCCATGATTCGTGGAGGCCACGTCGATCTCACGGTCCTCGGAGCACTTCAAGTCGATGAAAAAGGAACGCTGGCCAACTGGGCGATCCCCGGGAAAATGCTGAAGGGCATGGGCGGAGCGATGGATCTAGTTGCGGGAGCGCGACGCGTCTTCATCGCCATGGAACATGCCACACGTGATAACAAGCCGAAAATACTGAAGAAGTGTACTTTGCCGTTGACCGGGGTGGAGGTTGTCGACCATATCGTCACGGAATTCGCTTTTATCGACGTTACTCCCGAAGGGTTGCTGCTTCGGGAGATCGCCCCCGACACAACGATTGAACATGTGCAGAGCCTCACGGAACCAATACTGCTACTCCCGCATGGCGGACCAGCGGCTATGCCTATCTGATTGGCTGATCTGGGATTACACATTGAAGAAGCGCCAACCAAAACGCGCGAAACCAATACCGCGAACAGCCGTGCGCAACCGCCCGACGTTTATTCCCATCAGCGAGGAAATGAAGGTGTGGTCTGCCAGGCTGATTGAGGAATTGCAGGCGTGGCCGGGCATCACTGCGAAACCCATGTTCGGCTTTTTGTCCTTCTATCGCAAACGATCCATCTTCGCAGCACTTTCCACGACCAGAGGATTTGGAAGCCCATCCTCGTTCATGCTCAAGTTCGACCCGTTGCCATCATCTCTTTTAAAGCGAGCACAGAAGGATTCTCGTTTGAATATGCGCACGCGCATCCCCGGCAAAGGGTGGTTTAGTTTTGAGCTAAACTCCGAGAGCGATATACGTGACGCGCTCTTCTGGCTAAATCGAGCATACGAAGAGGCCAAAAATTAAGAGATGGGGATGAAACGGTTTCTTCTTGGTCACTGCCACTATGGACAGCGTCCTCTTGCTGAAGGCTGTGAGGTAGACTTGTGAGAGATACACTTACGGGCCTGACATGAACCCCAATTCCATTGTTATCGTTAGCCTTCATACGCCCAAAGAAAAGGTTTGGGGCATTTTGCTCGAAATCAATCCCAGTGGCGTAACCATACGCGGCATCGATCTGAACTCCTTCGACCATTTTGTGCGCCAGGTAAACGAACCTGATGGTGAACGCGTCGGATTGCCCACCGTGTTTTTCCCCATGACGCGGGTGGAACGTATCTCGCTTGACGAGCCTTCCGGCTCGATTCCATCGATGGCAGACGTATTCCAACGTAAACTTGGGCGTTCACTGACCGAATATCTCGCTCAGTTCGCGTGAACTACGCTATTCTCTAGGAAATGAGAGCCCGCATCTGGACGGTACCGAATCAAATCACTTTTCTGCGCCTCGGCATCCTACCGTTTTTTTTGATCCTGATTCTATACGAGGAGTACCGGTGGGCCCTGCTGGTGCTGGTGGTTGCGGCTGGGAGTGATGCAGTAGACGGTTTGCTGGCGCGAACATTGCACCAAAAATCGGCGCTTGGCGCTTATCTCGATCCTATTGCAGATAAATTGCTTCTTTCATCGTCCTTTATCGTTTTGGCGATGCAAAAGAAACTGCCGTGGTGGCTCACAATTATGGTTCTTAGCCGCGACGTGCTGATGCTAATTGTCGCGGTAGTCATTCTGCTTATTCAGGGGTACAGGCCGTTTCCCCCAAGCTTGCTTGGCAAGGCCACTACTTTTTTTGAAATTGGATTGGTTTTTTTTGCAGTGCTTGGCGCTGCTTACCCAAGTGATCGCGTCACCCTTTTCAGCCTCTATCTTATCTACCTGGTCGCTGCTCTGGTAACCATTTCTGGTTTCCATTACTCGTTCGTAGTTGCACGAAGACTCCACGCTTCCTGAATGTTTCCTATTGATGCGGCAGGCGGCGCCCTAGTTCTCCATCGGCAATGGATCGTGCAAGTGCACGAACATCAAGGCGAATGCAGCGGCGATGACCGCAAAGGCCAACCAACCGAGCAGGTATGCCCGCGTCCGTTCCTGGCCAGCGGCCGGTAGACGATCCGCGAAGAATTTCCCAAGAACGAAGCCGGTTACAAATCCACCGAAGTGGCCCCACCTGTCTATACCGGAGACCAGAAAGCCGAATGCAAAAATAGTCACAACCCAGGAGATCAAGCGGGATCGCATCGCTTGAATGTGGGCTCCGCTGCGCTTTGTGGTTATCGCAAGTAATAGCCCGAGCAATCCGAGAATCGCGCCACTCGCCCCCACCGAGGGGTTTGAACCAAAAAAAGTGCTGCAGAGCGAACCACCAATGCCGCAAGCAGTGTATAGAAACAGAAAACGCGCTGATCCGTACACCTCTTCTACCACTGGGGCAATGTCGAGGAGCACAAACATGTTCATGCCAATGTGCAGCAATCCACCATGGAGATAAGTTCCTAAAATCAGTCTCCACCATCCCCAACCCGGCCAATCATAGGGAATGTTTTCGCCTAGCTTATAAAGCTCGACACCGTTCATACCACCCATTAAGCCAAAACCACCGCCCGCTTTAATCGAGCGAATCATACAGACACCAAACATCAAAACGTTGGCGATCAAGAGTGCGGAGGTAACAGGGGCATGACCACCAAAGAACTCGCTGAGACCCTTGCTCCAGGCTGCCAAACCGAACCGCAGATTGGTGCCGCACTCATGACAGCGGGTCGCGTTGACACCCACGAGCACGCCGCAAGCAGGGCAAAGCTGGGGCCGCTTCTCGCCACCTCCGAAGAAACCGCCGAACATTCTTTTCAGGCGCTCCACGCGCATTTGCCATTGATAGGGAAGGGCCAACACTCCTCCTTGCACGCTCTTTTGCGCGTTCCTATAATACCGGAATCGCGCAAATTGTTCCGGCGCAAGGATGGCTCATGGACAAATTTGAAGAAATTGGTCGCCGCCTCGATGAAGAACTTACCCGGCTTCGCAAGTATGTAGAAGACGAAGTGGCACCAGAGACGGAGAGACGGACCGCGCAATTTCTTCGCGAAGTGTCCGAGAAACTTGCGGAAGCATCGAAGAAGCTGGAAACCCGCGTAGCAAATCGCCAGGCTCCTAATCCTCAAGAACCCAAACCGTGACTCCAAACCGGCTCCGCTTTCTTCCATTGACGTTGATAGTGGCTGCGCTACTCACTGGCTGTGCGGCCAAGCGGCCTGTCGCCGACCATCGTCAGCCTGTGCCCACAACTCCACAGCCAACAAGTGAGGCAACACCGAGTGTCGGCGCAACCAGTGCCCCGCCTCCAGCCCCTTCCAGTGGGGCGCCCCGCCCGAGGCGCTCAAAAACGAATGCTCCACCATTGCCTGAAGGCTATACGGAAGAAGGCAAAGCCTCATGGTATGGCGAGCCCTTTAATGGACGTCGCGCCTCGAACGGTGAAGTCTACGACATGTATAAACTTACGGCGGCGCACCGCACCATGCCGTTTGAGACGATGGTGCGAGTGACCAATCTAAACAACGGCAAGTCCACGACCGTGAGGATTACCGATCGAGGGCCGTTCGTCGACAATCGCATCATCGATCTCTCATTAGCAGCCGCGCGAGAAATAGAGTCGATCGGACCAGGAGTTGTGCCTGTTCGACTGGAAGTCCTGGGGAACGTCGATGTCACGGCAGGGTTTTTCACTGTGCAGGTTGGAGCCTTCCGTGATCGGGTCAATGCTGAGCGATTGCGCGACCGTTTGAACGCGTCATACTCACCAATTTTCATTCAAACGGTCGAGACTGCCGACGGTACATTCTTCCGTGTGCGCGTTGGAAAGATTTCAGGTGAAGATGCCGCGAACGATTTTGGCGAGCGGCTTCGCGACAAAGAAGGTTTTAAGCCGATGGTCCTGCGCCTGGATGAGGGCGTACCCACAGGAGTTAATAAATGAACGAAAACTGCCTGTTCTGTAAAATCGCGGCGAAGCAAATACCGGCGAAGCTCGTCTTTGATGATGAAGATGTTTTCGCCTTCGAAGACATCAGTCCACAGGCCCCGACTCATATACTCATCTGCCCGCGCAAACACTTCGCGTCACTCCACGACGCAACGGCGGACGATCAAGCGCTTCTGGGTAAGCTTCAATTGGTAGCCGCTAGGCTGGCCAAGGAGCGCAATCTTCTTTCGGGTTACCGGACCGTGCTCAATAACGGAAGTGGCGCGGGGCAATCGGTATTTCACCTGCACCTTCACTTACTGGGTGGAAGGAATTTTCGTTGGCCACCTGGGTGACCGGTCCGTGATTCCAAATTCACAAGAATTCTGTGATGCGAGATGTGGATGCTCCAGCGGCAAAACGCGGCTGCTGCACAGGGAATACAGTTAGAACGATATGTTCGTGGAGGATAGTAGATGCTCACTGCGGTTCGCGTGAAGAAGAATTGGTTGATTTTCAGCGCTGGGGTCGCGGCATTGATTGCGCCATTTACATCATGCGCGCAGCAATCATCGGAGAAAGCATCCGCAGTCCCAGCGCCTGGAACCCTTACCGTCGATCGCATATACAGCCAGCCCAGCTTGAGCGGGCGCCTCAATCGAGGAGTGGTGTGGTCTCCAGATAGCGCGAAGCTTACGTTTTTTGAAATAACAGGAAACGGAAAAGAGACAAGAACTGATCTTATGGCAATAGACGCCGCGTCTGGGCAGCGCTCCGTGCTCGTCCCTGCAGAGAAGCTTGAATCGGTTTTACCCCAGGCAGAAGGTAAGGAATCCCAGGCTACAGGACTGGGACGCCATGCGCCGTCTCAATATCAGTGGGCACCTTCGGGAGAAGCGCTTCTGTTCGAGGGCGCGAACTCGCTGGCTTGGTTCGATCTGAAAACACAAACAGGGCGTGTTCTGGTTAACGGCAAAGTTGATATAGGCGATACAAAAGTATCTCCTGATGGCAAATTTATAAGCTTTGTGCGCGATCACAATATCTGGTTGGTCGGCACAGCCGACGGCAAGGAAAGAGCAATAACCACGGGTGGTTCGGAAGAAATTCGCAAAGGCGAATTGGATTGGGTCTACCCGGAAGAATTGGAACTCACGACGGCGTATTGGTGGTCACCTGATTCGTCGTCCGTAGCTTTCTTGGAGATGGACGAACGCAAAGTCACCCAATTCTCCTTGCTCGATTTCAATTCTTACACCGGTGAAGCGGAACCGCAGCGGTATCCGGTTGCGGGCGGAAACAACCCCGTGGTGCGTGTGTTGATCGTATCCGTAGGCGGCGGTGAAGCTCACCTCATGGATTTAGGGAGCGAGGCGAATATCTATGTTCCGCGCGTCAAGTGGCTGCCCGATTCAAAGCACTTGGCGATCCAGCGACTCAATCGTGAGCAAACAGTACTCGACCTGCTTCTTGCAGACACGACCAGTGGAAAGGTTGTCAGCCTGCTCACCGAGAAGGATCAGTATTGGGTCAATGTTAGTGACGATCTATATTTCTTCAAGAACTCCAGCCACTTTCTCTGGTCCAGCGAACGTACCGGATATCGGCATCTGTATCTCTATGATCTGAGTGGAAAGCAACTCGCGCAGATCACGAAAGGCGACTGGGAAGTCACGGGAGTGGATTCGGTTGATGAACGGAAAGGGTTGGTGTATTTCACTGCTACGGAAAAATCTCCGCTCGAACGGCAACTTTACCAGGTCGCACTCGACGGCTCAGGACATACTCGAGTGACAAAACAGGATGGTACGCACGCTGTCCAGTTCTCATCGAACGCTGCCTTCTATTCGGACACTTTTTCTGAGGCAATGACTCCGCCGCGGCAGGATCTCTACCATGCGAGCGGCGTCAAGGTGGCAACTATTAATGCGAACGATCGGACGGCCGATCTAGGGCCGTATCACCTGACCCAGACAGAGTTCTTCAGCGTGAGGGCGCGCGACGGTGTGCTTCTCAATTGCTCAATGATCAAGCCACCGAATTTTGATCCGACCAAGAAGTATCCCGTGCTCGTCTACACTTACGGTGGACCACACGCACAAGTAGTGGTCAATGCGTGGGAAGGCTCCACGTTCCTATGGCACCAAATGATGGCCCAAAATGGGTACATCATTTTTGCATTGGATAATCGCGGTTCTGCGGGACGGGGCCACATTTTCGAGGAGCCGATTCACAGCCGATTCGGTGCGCAGGAACTATCCGATCAACGTGATGGGGTCAACTGGTTGGACCACCAACCATTCGTTGATGCCAGCCGTATCGGGATCTGGGGATGGAGTTACGGCGGACACATGACGCTTCACGCGATGTTCGAGGCCGCGGACCTGTTTAAGGCAGGATTTGCGGGAGGCCCGGTTACAGACTGGCACTTCTATGACACCATCTACACCGAGCGCTACATCGGCATCCCACCGAAGGATGAAAAAAACTATGAGCAATCCTTGCCGATCAAACATGCTGCAAGCCTGAAAGGCAAGCTGCTGATTGCCCACGGCACGGGTGATGACAACGTACACTTTTCCAATACACTGGCGTTGATCGAACAGCTGATTAAGGACGGGAAATACGTCGAAGTTATGCCGTTTCCTGGCAGAGGGCATGGGGTCAGCGACCTGCCAGCCAGGCGCGTATTAATGAATCGTGTTACTCAGTTTTTTCTAGAAAACCTCTAAATTACAAGAGAGGCCCATCTGGCCAGACCGGGCTGTTGCTCGCAAAGCAAATGTCGAAAATTAGGTCAGCGGGCGTCGAGGTCTACGTCTTTGATGGGCAAGTCCCAGTGCGCCTCCAGAATTTCAAATCGGTGCTGCTCTTCTTTCTTGAAAGTTTCCTGGTCGGGATAGAGCTGTTTGATGAGCGGAGCAGAATCGAATGCGTCATGGGCGATGGCCGCGTTTTTGTAAACGATGGTTACGCGGAAGTCCCAACGACCATCTTCGGTCGTGTGGTAGACGGGTTGCACCATAAAAACTCGGACCATCCGCCCCATTTCCACTTCTTTTTTCAGAATGGGAAGGTGGTTTTTCTTGAATAGAGTCA
This sequence comes from Candidatus Acidiferrales bacterium, assembly GCA_963748365.1. Taxonomy (GTDB): domain Bacteria; phylum Acidobacteriota; class Terriglobia; order Acidiferrales; family UBA7541; genus Acidiferrum. The sequence continues at coordinate 243,004 of CAVVJG010000024.1, read as the reverse complement.
GAAACTCGTCCGCGTGTCCCCATTTCGCCTTGTAGTAGTACTCAATGACAAACGGCTTGTCCTGCGACCCTGTAGGGGCCTGTGCGTGCGCATGAGTGGCTACGCCAAGCACCAAGGCAATAGCTGCGATGAGAAGGGCGAAAAGCAGTACCGTACGTATCGGCATCGAGTGACTCATAGAAATCCTTCCTTGTTTTTTCGGGACGTGCGGATTCTACCCCGAAATGGCTTAAATGAGGGAGGTGAGATTTCGCCTAGTAGGCCGCGCGTGTTAAACGGTCTCGAATCGCCGCCCACTCCGGAGTGTCTGGCGGTAATTCCACGGCGATCCAATCAAATCCCATGACGTCAACTTCATGTAACGAAGCGTAAAGCTGCGCTGCATAGAGTTCGGGATGTTCTGACATTTTCTTTGTGTACTTTGCCGCAGTGTCCGTGTGCAGAAAGAGATAGGCGCCAGTTCCTCCTGTTGGTAGATACCCCTCACTTACCAATAGAACTCGCGTACGTGGGCTGTAATGCTTTTTGTGTTGACCTGGCGAACGGTGAGCATGAGCGTCTAGCTCCTCAACTCCTATCGCGCTCTCAACAAACGCCATCCCCGGTCGCAGCACTTCCAGTCCGTCATCGGTCACGGCAACCACCGTAGATTCGATTCCCACGTCGCAGGGACCGCCGTCCAGCAGAAATGGTGTATCTGTTCCAAACGCTTCACGAACGTGCTGGGCGGTTGTGGGTGAAAGCTGAGTGAAGCGGTTGGCACTAGGTGCGGCAATCGGGAGTCCCACCGCCTTGAGTAGATCCAGGGCTACAGCGTGACGAGGTATGCGAAGGCCAACAGAAGGCAAGCTCGCGGTTACTTCGTTAGGCACGAAGGCTTTCTTTGGTACGACCAATGTGAGTGGACCCGGCCAGTATTGGCGCGCCAGCCGTTCGGCCACGTCCGACCAATCTGAGGCCAGTTCTCGAGCCTGCTCTATGGTCGCGATGTGCACAATCAGGGGACTGGAAGCTGGTCGCCCCTTTAGTTCAAAGATCTTGCGTACTGCAGCGGCGTCAAGGGCGTTTGCTCCCAGCCCGTAGACCGTCTCCGTAGGAAACACAACCAGTCCCCCGGAACGCAGTATACTTACTGCTTTTGTGATCTCTTCTTTTGCAGCCATAGGCGCTACAGCGATTCTGTCAGATTGTTGGGTAGTGAGCCTGCATGAAGCGCAAATTGCTCTCCGACTGACCGGCGGCTTGCCATTAGGGCTTCTTTGGGACGGTAGCAGCGCCGCTCTGCGACTTTGGTTGAGCCGATGGGGCAGCCACTGTTGGATTGGCAATCTGCTTGACGTGTACCTCCTGCCCGTCCTCCAATGAGTCTGGGGGATTCAACACAATCCACTCATCAGCGTTAATACCGGCGAGAACTTCCAGAGTTGTGCCATAGTCTCTGCCGATGACCAGAGGCCGCAAGTGCGCCTTCTGGTTCGAGTCGATGACGATCGCACGTAAACCTTCTGAACGGAACAACAGGGAATTGACGGGGACCTGCAGTCGCTGCCCCGTCGCTTTCACCTGCAAATGAACTTGCGCGAATCCACCAGGAAGTAATTGACCGGATTTGTTTGGAACATCTACCTCGGTGTTTAGCGTGCGTGTCGAAAGATCAATTGACTCCGAAGTCCGAACGATTTTTCCCTCGAATTTTTGTCCAGGATACTGGGTGAGCTCCAGATAGGCTCCGATTCCCGGGCGGATGGAAGCGGCCGAAGATTCCGGAACGTTGACAAAGACGCGGATAGGATCCGTTTGCGCCAGAAAGAAAAGCTGCTGGGCCGTGCCACCGTTGCCGGAATTAATGAGGGTACCGATATCGACATTTCGTCGCGTGATCACCCCACTGAAGGGTGCAGAGACGCGCTGAAAGGACTTCAACTCCTGCAGTCTGCGCACATTCGCCTCTGCAGACTGAACAATGGCGCGCTTGGCGGCCACGTCGCCGTTCGAGTTGTCCGCTTCCTGCTTCGAGATGGCATTGGTTTTCAAGAGCTCCAGATTGCGGGCAGCAGTGATTTCCGCAAGTTGGACATTGGCCTGGGCTGTGCCCAAGTCTGCCCGCGCTTGTGCTAACTGCTGATCGACTTCTGGCGTATCGATGTCGGCGAGAGCCTCGCCCTTATTCACACGCGAGCCGATATCGTGGTACCACTTTCTGAGGTAGCCGCTGGTGCGCGCATAGATAGGCGCCTCCACGTAGGCCTGAAGCGTTCCTGGAAGCACCAGATTTTCGTCGCCTGATTCGGCAATTGGACGAACTATGGCTACGGTGGGGATTGTGAACGCTTCAGTCTCTTTTGCCAGAGCCTGAAACTGTGACTTGCGCTGGAACACCAAGAAAACGGCCACGAGCAGCAATACAGCAGCAATCGCTAAGAACACCACAAACACGTGGCTCTTCTTTGTGGATCGGGCACCTGCGTCGTGACCTTGATGGGTTGGCTCTTCACTCATGACTGATACATCTCCCTGAACAAGAATCGTATCTCATGGCGTAACTGTCTGGGCCGCGGCGTTCCGATATTTTCTACGCTCCAACCGGCCGTGAATGATGGAGAAAACGCAAGGCACAAAAAAAAGCGTTGCGAGGGTAGCAAACAGCAATCCGCCGATCACCGCGCGACCCAGAGGAGCATTCTGCTCGCCCCCTTCCCCCAGCCCGATGGCCATGGGGATCATGCCGATCATCATGGCAAGGGCAGTCATGATGACCGGGCGAATTCGCACAAAGCCCGCCTCCAGTGCCGCTTCATAAGGTGACTTACCCTCGTTCATCTGTTCCCGTGCGAACGATACCATCAAAATGCTATTGGCAGTGGCGACGCCCATACACATGATTGCGCCAGTCAGTGATGGGACGTTCAAAGTAGTATGAGTGAGAAGCAGCATCCAGCAGATTCCAGCAAGTGCCCCAGGAAGTGCCGTAATGATGATGAATGGATCCAGCCAGGATTGAAAGTTCACCACAATCAATAAATACGCCAGGACAATTGCCCCTACTAATCCGATACCCAGCCCGTAAAAAGAGCTGGTCATGGTCTGGACTTGGCCACGGATGACCAATTTGCTTCCCCTCGGAAGCTCTTTCTCAATGTCCTTGCTGAGGCGAATTACTTCGTTGGAAACGCTTCCGAGGTCACGATCATTGACCGAAGCATAGACATTAATCATGGATTGCGCGTCGTAATGGGAGATCGACGCGGGGCGAGCCACGGTGGAGGTGGTGACGAGGTTTCCAAGAATTTGAGGAGTACCAGAGCTTTGAGTATTGGTGATTGGGGTATTTTGGAGAGCCTGGAGCGAATCCACGCGATATTGGGGCGCCTGAACTGCGACGTTGTAACTAACGCCGTTCTTTGGATCCAGCCAAAAATTGGGCGCGGTCTGAAAACTGGATGAGAGCGAGACGAGAACGTTTTGAGCAACATCCTTTGCCTGCAGTCCCACGTACTGCGCACGCGTCCGGTCAATATCCATAAACAGTGTCGGAGCGTCAAACGCCTGTTGAACGTGGACGTCCACCGCGCCGGGTATGTGACGCATCTGGTTTGCCAACTTTTGCGCCGCATGGTAATTGCCTGCCTGGTTCTGGCCGGTGATTTGGACATCAATGGGAGCCGGTGTCCCGAAGTTGAGGATTTGAGTGACAATGTCGGCAGGCTGGAAGAAGAACTGAACTCCAGGAAATTCTTCAGGCAAACGCTTCCGCAGTTGATTGACGTAATCACCTGTCGATTTGCCACGTTCCGGTTTTAACTGAACAAGAATTTCGGCATCCGACGTACCAATCGTGCCGGAGTTGCTGTAGGTGAGGTTAATCCCCGAATAGGGGAGGCCAATGTTGTCGATTACAGTGACCAGATCCTTTTCAGGAATTGTGCGTCGAATGTCTGCGTTTACCAGGTCTGCCAATCGTGACGTTTCTTCGACACGAAGACCAGTTCGAGCGCGAAGGTGCAGCCGAATCTGCCCAGCATCGACCTGCGGAAAGAAATCGCGGCCCAAGAGGAAAGTGAGACCCCCGGAGAATACGCAGAAGGTCAGGAAGCAGATGGAGAAGATGACAGCGTGGTCCAGTGCGGCGGAAAGCGCGTGGCGATAGCCGCTGCGGAATCGCTCGAATGCATGTTCGAAGCCCTGTTGGTAACGCCGCAAAAGCCCCATTTTCTCGCCGACGTGCAACTCCGCAATGTATTCATCCTCCGCACTCAAGAGATACATCGCCATGGTTGGCACAATCGTGCGCGACCACATATAGGAGGCCAGCATGGCAAAAATCACAGCTTCAGCAAGTGGTACGAACAGGAATTTGGCCACACCGGATAGAAAGAACATCGGGATGAACACGATGCAGATGCACAGCGTGGAGACGAAGGCGGGCACAGCAATCTGTTGGGCTCCATCGAGAATTGCTTGAACAGTTTCCTTGCCCATGGCGAGGTTCCTGTTGATGTTTTCTATTTCCACGGTAGCATCGTCCACCAGAATGCCGACCGCGAGGGCTAAACCCCCAAGAGTCATAATATTGATCGTTTCGCCCAGGGCACTGAGGCATAGCACACTAACTAGAATGGAAAGCGGGATGGAAATGGCGATGATAAGGGTGCTTTTCCAATTACCGAGGAAAAGCAAGATCATGAACGCGGTCAGACAGGCCGCGATCAATGCTTCGCGTAATACACCCTGTATAGCAGCCCTGACAAAGACAGACTGATCAAAGAAGTTAGTGACGTTCAAGCCCTCGGGAAATGCCGATTTGTTATCAATCAACATTTGCTTCACGCGGTCGACAATCGATAGAGTCGAGCCATTCCCCGTTTTGTAAATGCTCATCAGTACGCCGCGTTGGCCATTTGTCAGAACAACGTTTGTCTGCGGCGAAAAACCATCGCGGACGTGAGCGACATCGCGCAGGTAAATGGTTGAACCATTCACCGTTTTGACCGGTATATCGTTCATCTCGGAAACGCTGCGTGGACTTCCGTTCATCTCGACGTTGTATTCGAGAGAACCAATTTTTGCTGTTCCGGTCGGAAGTATCAGGTTTTGGGCGTTGACGGCATTGACGATATCGACGGCCGAAAGATTTTTTGCCTGCAAGGCTGTGAAATCGATGTCCACGGAAACCAAACGCTGTTTGCCTCCATAGGGAAAAGGAGTTGCGGCACCCGGAACGGTGGCCAACTGTGTCCGAATAAAGTTGTTTCCGTAGTCGAAAATCTGCTGCTCGCTCATGGTATTGCTGGTCAAGCCAATCTGCAGTACTGGAACGGTGGAAGCGGAATAGATGATGACCAGAGGCGGCGTTGTTCCTGGGGGCAGGAATCGCAAGAATGTTTGAGAGATCGCGGCGGTTTGCGCCAAAGAAGTCTGTATATTTGCGCCTGGCTGGAAGAATACTTTGATGACCGCGATGCCACCCAGCGATTGCGATTCAACATGTTCAACGTCGTTGACAAGTGTCTTTACCCCTCGCTCGACGGGGGAAGTGATTCGTTGCTCCATTTCCTGTGGCTGCAGACCGTTGTATGTCCAAACGAGGCTGATAACGGGAATATTGATGTCCGGAAAAATGTCGGTAGGCGTGCGCAGCAGAACCACTGGCGTCAAGAGAATGATTACCAGCGCCATCACGATGAAGGTGTAGGGTCGGGCGAGGGCTAAACGTACAATCCACATAAATTAAATGAATGACCTTCTATCTGGCGACGGCGTGCGTCTGAGCGCACACTCGGCTTTTCCAATACGGTTAACTATATGACTTTTTATTAGACTCAAGAAGCCACAGTTTTGGGTACGAGCAAAATTGAACCACGGTCCATTGCATTTGCCAATAATGGGCAGCAGATTTTTTTATGTGCAGAGGCTGAAGCACGCGAATTGTGTGGTTCTGATGAAAGCCGATTCAGAGGCAATTAGTTAAAAAGGCTCGATTTGCGAACGCAACGGAGCAATGTGACAATATTAAAATGTCAAAGTCACGAAGCTCCATGTTACTCACCCTGTTCGCGGCGATGGTGCTGGTTCTTCCGGTTAGCGCACAAACTCCAGCGCCCGCGAGTTCAACCCAAACTCCTTCGGCCAAGCCGACCCCCAAAACCGCTGCTGGTCAAGTGCCCGCAGGGACGACTCCGGCGGCAAAGACACCGGCAGGGAAAGCCTCTGCTGGAAAGACGGCCTCTGCGACGACCAAGCCTGTGCCGCTGCCTTTGAAGACGATGAAAGATAAGGCCAGCTATGCAATTGGCATGAGTATGGCAAGAGGGATGAAAGACCAGGGTGTCGACATCGATCCCGCAATTCTTGCCAGAGGACTAAAGGACGGCTTGGCCGGAACCACGCAGCTAACCGACGAGCAGGCCCAGGCAGCTCTGACGGAATTTCAGGCTGACCTGAAGGCAAGGCAAGAAGCGAGAGCCAAAATTGTGGGAGACGCGAACAAGAAAGCGGGCGATGAGTTTCTCGCTGCCAACAAGGCCAAGGAGGGCGTCGTTGCGCTGCCCAGTGGTTTGCAGTACAAAGTTCTGAAAGCCGGCACGGGACCAAAGCCAACTGCCGCGGATACGGTAGAGTGCAATTACAAGGGCACCTTATTGAATGGCAAAGAGTTTGATAGTTCCTACAAGCGCGGCCAACCAGCTGCGTTTCCTGTGGGCCAAGTGATAAAGGGCTGGACCGAAGCATTACAGCTCATGCCCGTGGGTTCCAAGTGGGAACTATTCGTTCCCGCCGAACTTGCTTATGGCTCTCGAGCTGCCGGACCGGACATTACTCCCAACTCGACTCTCGTTTTTGAAGTTGAACTGCTTTCCATCAAGCCTAAGGAAGAGCCTAAGGCCGCCGAACCAAAGGTGGCCGAACCGAAAGCAGAGCAACCGAAGGCGGAACAGCCTAAACCGTAGCCCACTGTAAGCCCCGTTAGGGCCTTCTGGTTTCATTTGTTGCGGTCCTGCGCATATGTCCGGAGATTGTTCGCGTTCGCCGCCCGTAAGGCTATTTGTGGGTCATGGTGAAAACGCCGTCCCAGTTCGCAGGGGGTTCATCAAATAGATATTCCTGGCAGCGTTTCCAGTACATTCGCGAGGGCCCTTCATCTGGCCAGCGATCCAGGATAGTTTGAAAAGCGTTTTGAGCCTCTGACCAATTTCGCCTTGCATAAAGCCCGCGCGCCTCGATAAACAGCGCGAATCGTTCCTCCACTTCCGTGAGATTGTCGCTTTTCTGCAAGACTTCAATCCGATCATAGAGTTCGTATATCTTGACACCCTGCAACTTTCCCTTTACGCGGATAATATCGAGTTCACGGAAAAGAAATCCGCCGCCTTTTGCCGCCTGATACGTGGATTCATTTACCAGGATATGCGTCCCGTAATCCTTATTCAGCCCCTCCAATCGCGAGGAGAGGTTGACGGTATCACCGAGAGCTGTATACCCATAGCGAAGAGCCGAACCCATGTTGCCTACGCTGGCCACTCCCGAATTCAAACCAATCCCAATATCAAGTTTCGGCTTTCCCTCTGACGCCCATTTTGTCTGTAGTTCGTGAATGCGGCACATCATGTTCAGTGCAGCGTTGCAAGCGTTAATGGCATGGTGAGCATCTTCGTAGGGCGCCCCCCAAAATGCCATGACTGCGTCGCCAATGTACTTGTCGAGTGTGCCCTGTGTGTCGAAGACAATTTTGGTCATGTCGGAAAGATAGCTGTTAAGAAAAAGTGCGAGTTCCTGTGCGTCGAGTTTTTCGGAAATGGTGGTAAATCCTCGAATGTCGCTGAACATCACGGTAATTTCGGTCTTGCGCGGTTCTACCAGTTCGGGGTTAAGCAGAAGTCTGCGAATGACCTCGGGGCTGAGATATTGGCCGAATGCGGAGCGCACCTTTCGCTTTTCCTTTTCTTCAACGAGTGCCCGGTAGAGTGAAACGAGCAAGACATTCGCCGTCAAAGTGCTTGCCGGGATAATAAAGTTTAGCCACCATCCTTGATTGAAGGCGTAAAAGTTCAACGCACCAAATGGAATCAGCAACGCCAGCCCAAACCACATGAATCTCGGCGAAACCAGGGCGAGAGCAATTCCCAATGGAATTCCAAACAAGAAGATCAGCAAAACGTCAGTTTCGAATTGTTTCTGTCCGCGTCGCATGAATCGCTGATTCAAAATATTGTCGACTACATTTGCATGGATTTCGACCCCTGGATAGTTCGTGCCTCCGTAGGGCGTGGTCTTCAGGTCCCCGATGCCGGTTGCTGTTGCTCCCACGAGCACTAATTTGTCCTTAAAGGCACCTTGTGCGAATTTTCCTTGGACAACATCAGCCATTGAATAGTGAGGGAAAGTGCCCGCTGGTCCTCGATAATTAATGGTCTTCATTCCTACGTTGTTCGGAATAATGCGGAGATTCGGCCCAAACTCGATGACCGCCACTCCCGGTTCTCCGTACTGGAGGATTAATTCATTTGCGCCGAGACGCAGGTAGGAAGAAGTGGCCATTACGTCAAGCGATCCGTAGAGATCCCAATCCTTCAGGTCCTTGGAGCGGCCAAACGGAAGCACCATGGTTGCGCGCCGGACTACGCCATCCTCATCGGGTGGCGCGTTGAAAAAGCCGGTCGAAGATGCATTTCCGCCGAGAGAATCAGCGAGTATGGATATATTGGCTTCCGCGCCTTGCGGGATAAGGCTGGTGCTTTCGTTGCCAAACGCGTGAATCAGATTGATGCGATCACGCTGTCCGATTTTCGGCCGCGGATCGAGAGGACGAATTTGTGGGAAAGAGAAAAAACTCAGCTGCTCCGCGTATTGATCGAGTGTAGCGTCGTCCATGCCGCGCATGTCCGCGTCGGTGTAGAGAAAATAGCTTCCGAGAACGACCGCGCCAAAGTTCTTGATGGCTTCGCCGAACTGCTTATCCGCGTCAAATTTCGCAACAATCTCTTTAACCTGGGCTTCAAACTTTTGATCGACGGGATCGCCACGTTTCTTCCTGTCCTCCAGTTCGCCCCAAAGTTCTCGGACAGCGGCGCCACTTTGGTCCGGCTTACTGAAGGTGATGTCGAACGCAACGGTTTTCGTTTCGTCTTTTTTCAACACATTCAACATTTTGGCGAAGTGCGACCGGGAGAAAGGCCAGCGTCCGAGCACTTCTTGTGAGTGCTGGTCAATATCGACGATTACAATCCGGGGATCATGCGGGGTGGCCCCGGCAGGCCGGTAGGTGAAGCGCATATCAAGTGCATCCAACTCCAGCCGCTGTAAGAAATTGAATATAGGAGTGGGGCGTTCGCCTAGGAAGGTGAAGAAATAGATAGCCAGTGCCGCCAGAGTGATGCAGACGCTGATGAAGAAAGAGGCGCGGTGATCCCACCACGAGGTAAGCAGTTCGCGGACGCGGAAGGCGCTTTGCTCCTCTCGATCTCCTTCGGGCGGATTCGGCATCGTAGGGGGACTGCTATTCCCGGAAGATAAAATTCAGCCGTACGCCGCAAACATCGATGAGATCGCCGTCGTTAAGCCGGACCGTTCCGGAGATGGGGGTGCCGTTGACCGAGGGAACTTTGTCCCCAGTCCCAAGATAGTAGCCATCATCGCGCTGGTTAATCTGCGCCGCCATTTTAGGTTTGAACCATCCGCGCAGGCGGACAGTGGCCATAGGAGATTTGCCAATCACCGTCAGCCGATTGGTCAGGACGTATTCTTTTTGGTCGACTCTGCCACTCAGAACGACCAGAGTGGGCATTTTCAGGCGGCCGGGAGAAAATTGTGAACGTTCTCCCATTGCAGCAGCCTGTTGCAACATATCGCGGCGGGCCTTGGTATCGAGTACCATCGTTTCGTTAATTTTGGGTGCGGCAGTCTTCCGACCAGAATCCCAGGGGATGGCCGCATCCCCGGTGGCATCTACTTTAATGTTGTGTTTGCCGATCCAGATGGAATCGCCATCGTGAAGTGTGGCGCGCTCCACTCGCAGATCGTTGACGAAGGTGCCATTCAAACTGTCGAGATCTTCCACGACCAAGCGATTCGCTTCGTAATAAACGCGGGCGTGATAATTCGAGATCGCCAGATTGTCGATCGGAATGTCATTGTCCGGAGACCGCCCAATGGTCACCGGTCGGCTTCCAATGGGCACTTCCTTCACCAATTTACTTTCGAACATCAGGCTGAGCTTCGCCATTACGCAACTCCTCCTAGGGAGGCTTAGTCTATTTTGGCCGTGCCGCGACGCAACCAGGAAAACCAGCTTTTGGCTTCTTCCTGAAAGCGCACGACGATAACCGTTACGTTGTCCAGTCCGCCACGTTCATTCGCCAGATCCACCAACTTCTGAGCCGCGGTGGTGGGCCTGGTTTCTGCTTGCAGTGTGCCGGCTATTTCCGGTTCCGTCACCATGCGCGAAAGGCCGTCGGAACACAGCAGCAAAACGTCTCCCGAAAAGATACCCACTTCGTCTACGTCCACCTCTACATCCGGGTGGGCGCCTAGTGCGCGCAACAGCACGCTCTGCATCTCGCTTTCTTCCGCTTGCTGCGGCGTTATGATGCCGCGCCGAACTTGTTCAGCGACGAGGGAATGGTCGCTCGTCAGTTGCTGCAAATTACCCATGCGGAGCAGGTAGGCCCGGCTATCGCCGACGTGAGCGACACTCAGCCTGTCCCCACTGGCCCACACAGTTGTAACTGTTGCGCCCATGCCTCGCTGTGCAGGATTCTTCTGAGCCGATTCATAAATACTCAAATTGGCTTGGCGCACCGCGCATTGCAACCGCTTTGTCTTCTCTCCAAAATTATCAGGGGTACCGCCCAACAAAGTGACGTCGGAATCTTGCTTGGAATCCGTGCAATACTTCACTATCGTTTCCACCGCTAGAGCGCTGGCAACCTCGCCATGAGCCTCGCCCCCCATCCCGTCTGAGAGGACATAGAGGTTTAACGAATCGAGAATCCGATACGAATCCTCGTTATTGGTTCGTACCCGCCCGACGTCGCTCACACCGCCACTGACGATCTCCACGACCTCTCCTTCCAAGCTTTCCGCGAGCACGCGTGGAACCACCAGCGTACACACCCCTGCCGACAATATAGACTCCACGCTAGCAGACACCCACCCGCTCTGGAAGGCTTTGCACCCAAGTGATTACTCGCTGATTAGCCACACTGGCCGGAAGGCCAGTGCGCAAGAATACCCGAAACCCAGCAGGCCTTGTAAGAAAATCGAATTTCGTCCGTAGTTTTATCCCTTGGTTCTATAACCGTGATGATAGCCACCCTTCTTCAGAGTGAAGAACTCCTTTACAATCGCGTTGTGACCATCTTCTTGCGAATTACTCAAAAGTGGATTCTTGCCGCGATTGCGATCGGTTGTGTCGCTTCATTTGGCCCTGCGCAACAGGTGCCGGCGGCTTCCGGTGCGCGTATTCTCCTCTTGCCCCGCAGGCTAGTCACGGGCGAGCGGGCGACGCTGGCAGTTCTGGATGTCAACGGCAAACTCACGCCCGGCGTGAATATCATTTTTTCAAATGGCGACAAAATCACAACGGACGCCACTGGTCGGGCCATGTTTGTTGCGCCCTTGAATATCGGGAATATTTACGGAAGCATCGAGGGGCGCAGCGGACGGGTGACGAGCACAATCATCTCATTAGCAAATATCCCGTCGTCGTCTTTGTCGGTCGTTACCGTACCCCGCGTCGCCTCGCTGACCGACCGGATGGAGATACTAGGTCACGGCTTCTGCGGAGACGCCGACACCAATCGCGTCACTATTAGCGGTCTCCCTGCCTTGGTACTAGCCGCGTCGCCTGCTTACCTTGCGGTGCTGCCACCACCTGAAATGATTCCTGGTCCTGCCCGTGTTCAAGTCACCTGCGGCAAGAACATCTCGGAGGAATTCACAGTAGTTTTTGTTGCTTTGGAATTAGACGCCAACAGTTCAACCTTGGCGCCGGGTGAACACCGTAGTCTGGTTGTACGAGTTACCGGGAGCACCACGAAAATAAACCTTGAGGCGCGCAATCTAGCCCCCGATGTGGCAGCACTGAAGGGTGGCGCGACTGTAAGGGTCTTCTCCACGGGTGGGAGAGACAATACCGCTACGTTTGAGCTACAGGGCCGCCAGCGAGGAAATTTCGTCATCTCGATTCGTTTGGTGGCGCCGCAGAGCCCACCCCACTTCTAAGTCTGGCGGTTGATCAGGAATTCAGCTATGCACTTTTTTTGGCAGTGAATGGCGGCAAAGCTAAAGTCCCTTGTCCATCATCTTCAAGTGTTGCCTGCGCCGGCTCTGCGCCGCTTAATATGGTATCTAGTGTATTTGAGGTCTTATCGAAACGCTTGTCCGCCTCAGCGTAACTTAGCTGTGCATTCTTTAAATGCGTGCCGATTTTCTCGAATGATTCGCTGAACTTGTCCAGTTGCGTTCGCATCCCTCGAAGGTTGTCGGAAAGCCGCTTGGCATTTTCCTCAATCTGCATCCCGCGCATGCCCATATCAATCACGCACAGGTGGGCGTAGAGAGTATTCGGAGAGACGGCAATGATTTTCTGGTTGCGGCAATAAGCGTCTAGCATTACGCCTTTGGAATCCGCGGTCATTAGCAACTCGTAATACACCGTTTCGCTGGGAACAAAAAGCATGGCGAAGTCTAACGTGCCTTCGTCCGCCACGATATATTTGCGTGCGATAGAATTTGCATGGGTTTTGACGGCCGCGACAAAGGCTTTGCGCGCCTCTTCGCCTTCCGTCGTAAGGCGAAGGTAGGCATCTAAAGGGAATTTCGAGTCTATGGCAACGAGTTTCTTATCTCGAAGAAGAATGACGGCATCTGCTGTTTCTCCGCTGCGAAATCGATGTTGTATCTCATAAAGCGCGCGGGGCAGCGCGTCCTCTAGTAGTCGTTCCAGAGTGACTTCTCCGAGAGAGCCGCGGGATTTCGTCCCACCAAGGATATTTTCCAACGTTTGCGCGGTTTGATGCATCTGCTCGCCAGCCTGCTGAACCTCACCAATCTGCTTCTGCATCTGGCTAAGTTGCTCGCGAGTGTTCTTCAGTTCAGTCGACATGGCGGCTTGAGCTTCGGCTGTGATCTTCCCCGTCACCTGAGCAGAGCCCTGCAAACCTTCCCGGACTGCGGTAGTTACCGCCTCAAGTCGTGAAGCGACGGCGTCGGCAATAGTTTCCAGTTTAGTGGTGCTCTGCGTCTGAGCTGTCGAAAGGCCGAGGAGATCTCGCCGCATCTCGTTCATCTGGGATTCGAGTTGTTCGTTTTTCTTCTGGTCTTGGGCGTTCTGCACAAGCACCCACACAACCAACCCAATCAACACGACTGCGAAGATCGCCGCGACAATCCAAAGTACATTCATGGTCTCTCCGAAACTCCAACGGGAAACGCTAAGACCACTTTACATGCATCAACTGTGAAAGTGTAGCCGCTGACACTAGAAAGCAATGGAACACAAAAGAAAAAGCCCCGGCGAACCGGGGCCTTCTCCCAACCATGAGAGTCAAGCTGACGAGACTCTACCAGCTCACTTTCAAGGCGAATTGCATTTGCCGCGCGTCATAGGCTGCGGAGGGTTGTCCTGCAGAACAACTTGCACCTGCAAACGGGTCACATAACTGGTTTACCGCCAGAATGTTGGTGTGATTGAACACGTTGAAGGCATCGGCGATGAGGTCAATTCGTAACCGCTCGCCAATATTAATACCCTTAGCTACACGCAGATCAAACTGGAAGAAATTAGGCATCGTAAATTTGTTTCGGCCCAAGTTGCCAATGCATCCAAGTGGAGGCGTAATTCCCGGAACGGTGTAGGGCTGCTTGTCGTTCGTAAGACATGTCTGCGGTAGGCCAAATGTTACGCCCGGAATAAAGGGGGAAGTCGTACCCCCGCTCGCTTCTGGCCGAATCTGCGAAGCGCCAAGGTCCAGTCGAGAATCTTCGCCTGTGATTACGTTGAATGGGCGCCCCGAAGAAACATCGATCAGCGGAGCTACCGTCCAATTGCTCAAGAAGCTCTGGAGGAAAGAATCGCCTGGTTTGTGGGGCGAAGACTGAATCACGCCGCTGGTAACCCAACGATGGCGTTGGTCGTTGACCGAATTGCCGCGCTCGAAATAGGGGAACCGGCTGTCGGCTGGCTCCAAGGTCGATTGCAGGTCCGTTCCGTCATCAATTGAATGTGACCATGTGTAAGTGGAGAGGAGTTGGAAATGGTGCGAGAAACGCTTTTCCACACTCACAGTCAAGGCATTGTAATACGAACTGGCATCGGACTTCTGGGCGTCGACGCTGTTGAACGGAACCGGCACCCCAAAGCCGGTTGGATAACCCGCCGCCTCAGCCAAGGCAACTTGTGTTCCATAGCCACCTGGAACCAGGCCTGCGAAAGATGGATTAGGCCCGGAAAGGCGGAAATAGTTGAAAAATGCGGGAGTGCCAACGAATTTCCCGTTAAACGAAGTTAGCGCCGCTGGGCAGCCGCCGAGGACGCCTAGGAGTCCCGGGGCGTGGGTAGGACTGACGAACAGTCCGCAACTTGTCGCGGTGGGATTAACATCGGCCGACGGAACAACAACAGTAAGCGGACTCCCGAACTCGAGACCTGCGGCGCCGGCGTTCAGAAGATTGTTCGTAAGTAGAACGGGGTCTGTAGAGTTTATGTCAACGGGACGGTTGAGATGCAAACCACGGGTCCACTGATATCCTGCGCTGAACTTCCAGGTCCCGGCGATGACTCGTTCCACAGAGAGGTTTGCCTGCTGTGCATATCCATACACGAAATTCTTGTCGACAGGCAGAGTAAAAGGAAGAATCGGTAATGGAAACCCGGCAGTCAGATAATTCTGATTAGCGAACAGCGAATTGGATGCGAGAGGATTGAATCGCTGCTGGTCTGGAAGATAGGCAAGGGTTAGAGTGCTCGGGACAGCCGGATAAATCGACTCCGCATTCAAAACGCCTTGGAAGATTGATGAGCCATTTAGATTGGTGGGAACATCCAGCCCACCGCCGCAGACCGGGGTAATCAGGCCGCACGCGGTAGACCGTCCGCCCGCAGAGATGAGTTGCACGGAGCGACCACCATCGGCCGTTACGGAATTAAAGGCGATGGCGAGTAGGGGGTGATCGTAGAACAGCCCGTATCCCGCTCGCACGACGGTTTTGCCGTCGCCTTTCGGATCCCAAGCGACGCCAATCCGAGGTGCCACGTTATTGTAGTCCCGGGGGATTCCCTCAATGACTCCAAGTGATTTTTCTGCGGCCGCATTCACGGAAGTTGCAGGGGCGAACAAAGGAGATATTTCAACATCGTAGCGCACACCGTAGTTTAAGGTTAGCTTTGAAGTTACTCGCCAGGAGTCCTGTGCAAAGAATGCAAACGGTAGGTTGTCAAAGGGTTGGTTTGATTGACCAATACCTTGAATGTATGTCGTAGGAATGCCCAGTCCGTACGACTGCAGACCGGTTGCACCGGGCAGGGAAATTACTTCTGAGCTTGTCCAGGGCGTCGGAACGCTGTCGGGAAAACCGAAAGTAGAAGCTGACAAACCTCCGAAATTCGCGACGCCGCCAAAATCAAGCTCGAAAATTTGCGCCTTGGAAGAGCGGAGTTGAATCACGTTGACATCGCCGCCGAACTTAAACGTATGCCGTCCATGCGTCCAAGTGATCCCGTCTGTGAACTGGTAACGTCGCTCGATCCGGTCAACGGTCGAATACGGCTCCCGCCCGAAGTATGCGTAGCCTGGAATATTCACACCAATATCGCTGCCACCAGGAAGATTCGAATACCCGAAGTGAAGTCCACGCCTGGCGACTTGTAGGCGGAACTGGTTTATGGTGGTGTCATTCGCTGTGGTGTTGTGTTCGAACGTAACGTTGAAGTCGCGCGTCTGGTTTAAGCCGGTGCGCGAACCCGCGTTCTGCCCGAATACCTGGTTTTGGGATGTAGATTGAATCCCAGTAACCAGCGAAGGGGAAACGCCCACGCGCAGAAACGATGAATTTCGGCTATTCCAGTTATGGTCCAAACGGCCCGACCACAAACTGGTCTTCTCCATTACTGGGAAATTGCCGCGAAGGGCATTCAATCCGACGTATGAGGCGGGAAGCGGAGCAACGCCAACAGGCAACAGGGGACCCAATTGCGAGAATTGCGCAAATCCATTGCACACTACCGCATTGACAGTTTTCGTCGGAGGACATATTACCGGGAAGGGGAACTGCTCACCGGGACCCGGACTAAGTGTGCTATTCGGAAGTCCGGCGGCGACCAACCCGTAGTCCAAACGATTGGTCGCCACGCTGGATGCGGACCCCATCACAGTTGCATACTGTCCTGCTAAACCTTGAAGTTGAGCAGCGATAGCCGGAGTTGGGGCAGTGGCCGCGGCTTGTAATAGCTGAAGTGTTGCGTCACTCTGGCTCTGGGTGAGGTTCAAGCCGTTCAACGGACAACCGTCTCCGCACTGGAAAGGGGATAGTCCAAAGTTGCCTTCGCCGATGCTGGAGAAGCCTGTTTCTTCACGCTGCGTGTATTCATAGGAGAAAAAGTAAAACGTCTTGTTCTTCTTAATGGCGCCACCGAGAGTTGCTCCGGCCTGTACCCGGGTATACGCCTGTTTGACGGGGACAAGCGCACCGTCGCTATTGACCTCGCCGGAAAAAGGGTTGCGAGCCTGAAATGCACTATTCCGCAAATAACCAAACGCATTTCCGTGGAAATCATTCGAGCCGCTCTTGGTCACGATGTTTACCACTCCGCCTGTGGCGCGCCCATATTCAGGGTTGTAGTTGCTGAGAATGATCTGAAATTCCTGTACTGCTTCCTGAGAAACCGTAGAGCGGATGCCATTCACCGAATTGTCTACCGCGTCCGCACCGTCAACGCTCACCATGTTCGAACGGCCACGGGCACCGCTGATGTTGAGCCCGCTATTTGGGGCCGGGCCGATTGTGGGAGACACGTCACGTGTGGTGCGGGAATCGATGAGCGTGAAATTGATGTAGTTGCGGCCATTGATCGGAAGATTGTCGATCTGTCTCTTGTCGATAGTGTTGGTGGTTTCTGAAGACGTTGTTTCAATCGGGGCCGTTTCTGTATTCACAATGATTGTTTGGCTCTGCGTGCCCAGTTCCAGTCTGATGTTTAGTACGGCTTCTTGTCCGACTTTGACTTGCAGCGAAGGAGTTTCATACGGCGCCAGGTCGGCGCCACCTTCCACATGGACTTTGTACTCGCCAGGAACCAGGTTCAGGAATGCATAGCGTCCTTCCTCATCACTTGTGGCAGTTCGTTCGGCATCAGTGGCCAAATTCGTGACAGTAAGTTTCGCAGCGCGCACCGCCAATCCCTGCGGGTCCGTGACCTGTCCCGACAATTTTGCCGTATTCACTTGGCCAAACGCGCTACCTACCCCAAACAACAGCACTCCGAACACAAACCATCCCAGCCTGCGGTGCATGTCCATCCTCCTTGTGGTTCTGGCCACTCCTCCGCTACCCCTAGCGGCGGCGAGCTTCACCCGCCAATTCATGGCTGTAGAAATGATCTGTATAGTTTGGCTTGTACTTCAATGCACGAGCCTTTGCAACTGTAAACTGCGGTACTTCCTGTTGTTGCTTCAATCCTCTTAGAAGTGCTCAACCCGTTATCGGTTTGCGTGACCGGAATTAGCGCTGGCATTTGTAGGTTTTCTAAACAGAAATTGCATGCGAAGCGAAAAATACGATTCGAGAAAGTAGCGAGCCGAAGAATCGGCAAAGTGCAATTGAACTCATCGGATCAGGAGCGTGCTGCCCAGAAAGTAAGTATCAAGGAATATTGTCGAAGGCGATCAGTTTGTGTTTGATCCTACAAATGCTTGTGAACCAGGCGGCGCAAGCGGTCGCGATCTTCGTCTTTCATATGAACGAATTCAACCCCACCACCGTCCGGCCCAACATTGCGTACTACCGCGGTGAAGTGAATCTTGCGAAGTCCAGAACGAACTTCCAATTGAATCGAATCGCCGACGCTCAAACGGTTTGGCGATTCCAAATAAGCTCCTCCCAGGCTTATCGTCTTCACACGAGCGAGCGACATCTGTGGTCCAGCAATTTGAGCGCGCAAGGGAGAGTCCAACGGGACGCGTGCATACCGGCGTGGCACAACAAAATTTCCCAATGAAGGAGCTTGCGATTCAAATGCAGCGCGGACTCTTGCAGATGCGGGACCTTCTTCCATCATTGCAAGTGCGTCCTCCGCTGCGGCACGCAAACCCGCGGGCTCGACGTAAGTAAGTCCTTCCCGTTGTCCGGCTAGCTGGCGCAACATTTCAACTGCTTCGTAGGCGCGCAAACGCCCAAGGCCTTCGATTGCCTTGATGCGTACAAATTGATCGCGCAGTGTCTCGTGTTCGCCAGCCGCAATTTCCATCAGCATGGGAACGGCGGTAGCCTCTTGGCCAATGCCAATCTGATCGATCATCATTGGAACGACCAACGGATGAGCATCCGCCAAAATTGCCGAAAATATAAAAGCAGTGCTCTGTGCAGAAGCAGAGTTCGTGGGTCGCGCCAGTTCACTAACCGCGAGGTCTTGCAGATTCCATTCCCAACTCGCCATGGCGCGCGTCAGTCCGCGCAGTAGCCTGTCGGGGTCCGCTGCTGCTAGCAACTTTATCGCGGCACTCACCCGCTGGCGACGAGCTTCAAATAGTCGCGTCTCCAGCACCGTCAAAGCCGGGACTCCAATCGCGCGAAGCAGCCTTGCCATGGCCGGTACCATCTCGGTACCACGCACATCGGTTAACAGAAGCGTCAGACGGTCCAAAAGCCGATCCGGATCGCGCTGCAGTAATCGGGGCAATGCCACATCCAGGGCACGGTTTGCCAGCGCCGCATCCACGAGTAGCATCCAACGATCATTTGCCACTAGCCGGTGGCTCAACGCCATCATGTGTTCATGTTCGGCGTCTCTCGGCACGCGTTCCAACCCAATCAGAATATTTTCAAACCCCGCAAAATCTCCCCGAGTTACCGCGATTCGCCCAAGTGTTTCCAAGAAAGACGCGAGAAGTGCGCTTGTTTCCGGGACTTTTTCCTTGGCTAACGCAGCCATCATTCCCCGGCTAAGTTCCTCGGGCAACTGATTTGGCCAGAGCGACTCGAGCAACGTAGTCAGTTCACTTAGCCCGGCGGCCACCGTGCGCCGCGCTAACGGATCTGTGTGTTCTAGCCGTCGTGCGTAGCTCAATAGAATTGTGCGAGCTTCGCGTCGTGGAGCATCGGCTCCGGTGTCGACCAATCCACGCATCGTGTGACGGATGGGTGCAATCGGAACACACCAGATTTCCGGCCCGCGCAAGACTGCCGACTTTTCCCGTGGGGGCAGTTCCTGCCAAAATCGCTCACTGACCTGTTCACGATAGGAGTCGCTGGCCCAAGCCGTGGCTAAGGAAGAGAGATGCTGAGAAGCATGGGGTCCTTGATAGCCCCCGGAATCGACCAAAACTTCTGCAAACTGGTTGAGCATTGGCCGTACAGCAATTGGCGCTAGTGTGCCTGCGGCAAATTCCGAGCCCACGAACTCCAGGATCAGGCTCTGTGACAATCGCAATAAATATCCCTGCGGAGTTTCCCCTTCCTGCGGACCGTAGTGCGTCATCGAACCGAGCAGCAAGCGCACTGTGTCGCGACTGGCACTTTCCATCGGAGCATGAATCGCCCGAGCGGCTTCTTCTGGAGACAATCCGCGGGCCACTTCCATCGGCGGAGTTAACCTTCCAATCAGACGCAATGTCTCTGCAAGCTCTTCGTGTTGCGGAGCGCGAATTGGTGCTTCCCCATTTTCCTGTGGTGCGTTTCCGCCATAGGCAACGAGTGCGGCTATCAGACTCGCCAGAATACTGTCGACTTTTCGATCGGTCAAAGTGTTGACCTGGATCCCCTGCACACGTTGCTCCCGGAGCTGACTCGGCCACCAACTTCTCCCCATACTCTTGGCCGACTCTTCCGATCTTAGCAAGGTCGCTTTAACCAGGCGTGCGAGCGTGTCCAATTCGCCCACATGAAATTTTTCCGCAAAATTGATGGTCTGGACGCCAGCGCGCGTCAGATCTATGGCTAAGGCATGAAACTCCCCTCGAGCGTCCGGCAAATGCGCATCGCGCAGTTTCCTGACTAGGATTCCACCACCTTCGGCCGTCGCTTCCAGTCCCCCAGACTCTGCTGCAACCTTCCTCAAAGCATCATATGCAACGTCTAGGCTGTCGAGCAGTTGAGGATGGTCCGCATCGTACAGACGATGTGCTCGTAACAAAAGGTGAAAGCATCGCAAGGCGTGGGAGACATCCGTAAGGCGAGAATCGGCGGACTCGCTTCGCTCCGGACGCGGTTTTGCAGCTTCTTGCAGCGTCGCGCGTTGGGCTCGCGGCTTTGCGGCCTTCGTATCTTCGGTAAGAACTGTGGCTCTAAATACCAAGGTCCATCCCTGGTCAATTGCTCTTAAGTACTTGCAACCGCTCAAGAAAAGAGGAGTGCCCGCACCAAACGCGCGATGACGGCATCCAACACCCCTTGTAAGTGTGATTCAGTGAGAAAAGAAAGCTATAGTACTTCTAGTCCTTTATATGAAACGTTTTGTTACATTCAGCGGGGTCCATCGTAGGATGCTCTTTACATGTTATTGGTAATAAGTTACTTAACTTAATTAGTCATTGGATTTGAGTGATTCAGAGACGGTTACAGTTCCGCCCTCGGTAACTTGTATGGCCCGCTTCGCTAATTGAAACCCTGGTAGCCTCAATCCCAAGGTATGGATTCCAGACGGAACTTGAACCCTCGCCGGGGAAAACTGCCCGCTCGAAGTGCCATCCAAGAAGATTTCGGCACCCTCGGGTGTCGTGTTGACCTGAGCCCAAGCTACATGTGGTAGTGTTCTCGGATTCAATTCCAAATTCATGGTGGTTAGAAGATTGTCCTTGACCTGTACCTGCCCCACGTAAGGTTCATAACCACTCAGTCGAACCACCAGATTGAATTGACCCGCAGCAAGAGGAAGCGTGACCGGGGTTCTGCCAGACTGAATTGCACCGTTAATAAATATTTCTGCTCCAGCCGGCTGAGTGGTGATGAAAAGTCCCTTCGTCAGCGAATCCAGGTGGAATTTTTGATCTTGCGAGTCACCCATTCTTAGTTCGAACGCCGTTTGTACTGGTTGATATCCATCTTTCTTAATCTGGAGACTATAGCGAGCAGGCACGAGATCATCGAAACTGCACGGTGTCTGGCACTCGCTAATTACGCGCCCTGCTGGACCGATGACCGCCGCCGTGGCACCCAACACATCCGTCACAATGTGGATCGCGGCCATTCCTTTTTCTGGCACAGGATGCCCGGCGTCATCCGCCTTCGATGCACCTGGCATAGGAGTTTCGTCATACTGAATGTCGTCCACGACGTGAACTGCAACGGGGGCGTTGCGCATGAAATGCAGTAGAGTACCGTGTTCCTGGGGCCGCAACTTGCCCGAAATTGTCAGGGTATTTCCTGTGCCGCTGATTCTTACGCGGTTTCCCAATCCTTGCTGCGAAGCCGCCTCGACAAGGCGCCCTTTATAATCCGCGGCGAGGGGCGTCAACGCAGTCTCGGAAGTTTTTTTCTCTGCCGTTGGCTTTTCAAGAGATTTTGTTTCTGTCATAGGCTTTTCAGCCGTTTCAGTTTTCTTCTCGATATCAGGAACCACCGCTTGGCCCGTTTTGGGGACGATTTCAACTGGGTGATCGGAAAGTTTCTCCGTCGGTGGTGGATTAGTTTCTTTGTCAGTGGCCGACGATAGAGGAACTATCGTAGCCACCGGCTGGGAAGTCGCTGGTTGTGGATTTGTGGATTGTGGAATCGCTGTTTGTAGAGTGGTTGGTTGTGTGCTTGTGGTTTGTGGAGCGCTCGGGACAGCAGGTACAACCGCGCTTGTGTCCGTACTATTTCGTTCACGAGCAGCCTGCAATTCAGGGCGCAACTTGTATCCCCCGTAGACTATTACGCCCACCAAGACCAAAGCAGCCAAAATCGTGCCCAGAGGACTATTCTTTTTAGGCTCTTCGTAGGCCTGAACCGGTCCCGTTCGACGAATTGCAGGGGTATGCATGGGATTGCTCACCCGACTCTGCAGCGACCTCAATGTTGGCGATGACATTGGATCTTCGCCGTGCAAACCTCTCAATCCGCCACCTGCCGGTAGAAGTCCTCCAGGTCGATTGGGACGTGCGGAAATCATGGTCGCGTCGGGATTATTTCCGCCATCGCCCATGCCCCTATAATTTTTCAAATCTTCCTGCATTTCGCGGCAACTCTGATAACGTTCTTCCGGTTCCTTGGCGAGCGCACGCATCACGATTTCATTGAGGCCAGGATGAATGGAAGGATTCAATTGGCGTGGAGGAATTGGATCTTCATTCACAATCTTGTAAATGACCGTGGTCACACTCTGGCCCGGAAATGGCTTTTCTCCGGTTAGCATTTCGTAAAACATTACGCCCAACGAAAAAATATCGCTACGCCCGTCCACCGGCCGGCCCTTTACCTGTTCGGGAGACATGTAGCTGGGGGTACCCATGACATGCGTCGTTTGTTGAACGGTGCCAAATTGCAGAATTTTCGCGGTACCAAAATCCGTGACTTTGACGGTGTCGTCAGCAGTCAACATCAGATTGGCTGGTTTGATGTCGCGATGGACGATGCTGCGTTCGTGGGCGAATTGCAGAGCGCTGCACGTCTGCTCCATGATGCGAAGCAATCGAGGAACCGGAAACCCATGGCCGCCGTCGAGCAGCGATTGCACACTCTTACCTTCCACCAATTCCATGGTGATGAAGTACAAACCGTTTTCTTCTCCGGCGTCGTACACCACAACGATATTGGGATGAGTGAGCAGTCCGGCTGCCCGCGCCTCCGTCTGAAATCGTTTCAACAATTCTGGCCGCGTAAGCCCAGTTCCTTCTTCGCTCAATCGAATCGTTTTTACCGCGACGTTTCGCCCGATCACCGGATCGACCGCTCGATAAACCACACCCATGGCGCCCCGGCCCAGTTCACCGGTTATCTCGTAACGCCCCGCCCGTACCATTGTCGCCATGCCGACTTTGCCACTTCCGAGTGGACGATCCCCCTGTTTTTTCAAACTGCCCCGAAGTTCATCTGCCGTAAGCTATTCCCGATAGGACAAAGGACGCGGACGAGCCCAAGTTAATGAAATGCGTTAACGGGCGTGCAGGTACCGGTCCCTAAACACCTCAGCGAATTTAGCAAATTTCTCCGGCTCTGATTCCAACACCCTTTGATAATTGCTAACGAATTCACGCCATAGTTTTGTCCTGATTTCAGAGTCCTGGATTACCTGTTCGTACTTGGTCTTCATGCCCTCTATCCCTTAGTCGAGATACAACCGTCTCCATTGGAAAGAGTAACGGGCAGTTTTTCTGCGGGTCAACGCTACCTACGTACCAGTGTGCTCGACTCTAATGGCCGTTCGTACAGGTGGTCTCAGGGGTGAGACATGCTTGCCGGTGCAACTCCGGTGGCTGGGCCCTCAGTTACGGGAACATTCAATTCTCGAACGGAGCGGTCTACTTCACCAGGTCGCGAAGGAGCTTCCAAGCCATCGATCAGCAAATATCCTTCTAATGAAATACCCGTGATCCATACCGACTCCAGTGCGCGTATGTATTCCCACTGAAACTCGTAAAGCTTGCGTTGCATCTCGATGACGCGAGGATAGGACGCCAGCATTTGGCCGTACTTTTGGTTCATCAGCATATAAGCCTTTCTTGCACGCGGGAGTAACTCTTCGTGGTACTCGACCGCCATCAGCCGCGCGTTGGCATATTCATCCAGCACGGATGCAGCGCGTTGTCGGAGTGTCAGCGAAACGCGTTGCATTTCCAGCCTTGCGCGCTCCGAATCCGCCTCCGCAGCCGCAACATTTCCCTGGTTGTAATTGAAGATTGGCAATTGCACGCCAACTTCGGCAAGTCCTTCCCATCCTTTGGCGTAGGGTGGCGTTCCCAGCAGTTCGTTGTTGTAGAGCAGTCCACCGCGCAGTTCTACATCAGGAATCGCCGCACGTTTCGCCCTTAAGACTTCTGCGCCGGCTCGCTCAGCAGTGGCTCTTGCAATTCGCGTCGCCGGACTCTCTGCCGCCAATCTTTCCGCAATTTGTTCCTCGTTGATTTCCGGCCAGCCACTTTCCAATTGTCCAGAGACGACCATCAGCGGCATTTCTGGTTTGCCAATCAGAGCCGAAAGCGAACGCCACTCTTCCCGCAGAGTGTTTTCCTGCATATGTGCAGCAATCCGTTGTTTCCGCGCGGCAATCTCTACCAGCAGCAATTCCGTCTCATCCGTTTGCCCGGTATTTGCCAATTGTCGTTGCGATTCAGTGTAGTCCTGTTCGATTTTTGACAGATCGCGCCGGACATCGAGCAGTTCTTGCGCCGCCAACACCCGCAGGTAAGCTATCTCTATACCCGTTTCCACGCGAATCTTCTGCTCTTCCGCTTCGATTGAGGCAATTTGCGTTTCTTTAGCCAAAACCGAGCGATTGTTCCCCAGCTTTCCGCCGGTCACAATTGTTTGTTGTACGAAAAACCCCTGTTTCCCTCCGCCCACCGAACCGCCCCGAATTTCATCGCCTATGTATCCCACTTTTGGATTCGGGTATAACCCGGCTTGCTGCTGGCGCGCTTTGGCGGAACGTATTTCTGCTTGGGCCTGCAGCAAAGTGGGATTCGATTCACTCGCCAACAGCTTCGCTTCTTCGAGAGTGAACAGTTTCCCAGTAGCTTGTTCTTGAGCGCGGCCCATCCGCGGATAGGTGACTGGCACCCCGTGCGGGTTCATGTTCTGATGTCCAGAGTGTTGCTGCATTTCTGGCATATTAGGCATTTCTTGCGTGCCTGCATTTACGGCTGCTGCAAATCCAGTCACAATAATCACAATCGCCTTGCCCCAATTAATGCCCATCGCACTTCTCCTCTTGGTATTTTTTTTGCTAGCCTGAGATTCTGAATCACGAGCAATCAATGTTAGTTCTTTCGCTTGCCGGGTCTATGTGTTTGGCTGCCCCCAGAATGCGAGTTTCCTCTACGCCTTCTTCTTATCAGATTGTTGAATTCGTTCCTGCATCTCCGCGTATTCCTTGTCTGGTAGTACGCGCACCATGGTCATCATGCCCATCATTCCCGCGCTCCAATTCGGCGGTAGCCCAAACGTCTCGGGCTTCTCCACCGCGGAATCCATCCCCATTTCCATGAACGCATCTTGAGGAAATCCCGGAACTCGATTTGCGTTCTCAGCAACGGGGGAAGGATGCAAGTGCTCTACTCCAACGCTTTCGGAAAGCGATTGCATCTGCTGCATGGCTTGTTCGTCATTTGTATTCGCGGTCTGAATTTGGCGGTCGCGCAATAGGTCCATCATGCTGTTCATCATATGGTGCGGAAGGTGACAGTGAATCATCCAAGCACCCGGATATTTCGCTTCGAATTCAACCACTTTCGCCTGCGCCACCCCGACAAGCACGGTATTTGTCGGATACCACGTAGTCTCCGGGGCTCGTCCACCTTCCGTTCCGGTGATTACAAATTGATGTCCATGCAGGTGAATGGGATGGTGATCCATGCCCAGGTTGACGAATCGCAACCGAACTCGACTGCCAAGCCGCACGATCAGCGGCGTTGTCGCTGGAGCCGACACACCATTAAACGTGAGCCAGTTGTATTCCATCGCGGCGGTATTCGGGACTGAGTTTCCCGGCAGAACTGCCCACTCTTGCAAAACAATTCCGTAATCGTGATCAGCGTGTGGCGAGTATGGCCGATCGGGATGTGAAATAAACATCCCGAGGAGCCCAATCATTTCCTGCATGGCACTGTGAGCGTGATAAAAAAATGTACCTTCCTGGTGTACAGTGAACTCGTAAGTGTACGTCCCGCCGGGTGGTACAGGTTTCTGGCTTATGTACGGCACGCCGTCCTGCTCAATCGGAACCTCCAGGCCGTGCCAGTGGAGAGAAGTACTTTCCGGCAGGCCATTTTCGAAGATCACGCGCACGCGATCCCCTTGGGTCACCTGAATAGTTGGCCCGGGACAGCTGCCGTTATAGCCCCAAACATCAATCGTTTTGAAGGGCGCGATTTTCTGCTTCAGAGGCTCGGCAATCAGGCGGAAGACCTTGACGCTGCCATCCAAAGTAAACGGTAGATCAGGAACATCCGGCGTTACCATGGGCACCTGCTTCTCGTTGGCGTCCTGCTTCGGATGCAACTTCCGTAAACCTGATCTCTCCTGCGCCTGGACCCGGGGGCTCATTCCAAATAGCCCCACGCCAAGAACCGCCGCATCTTGAAAGAATTTCCTTCTGTTACCACTCATATTGCCCTCCTGGAAATATCAAATCGAATTAGCACGGATTCATCGCGTCGGCGCGCAACGGAATTTTGGTTCGATTTCTGATTTCAGCGTTTAGGAAGGGAACTACTCAGAGCTTTAAAGGGACAGGGGAGTAGGGAAACCGATCAGGCTGCAAAAGACTTACTGGACTCCTTGGGCTGCCGTTGACAGCCAGCAGTTCGCCCCAAAAGATTTCTGCCGGTTGAAGGGCGAAGGGCCGCAAAAGTCTTTCCAGCAGAGTCTTACTCATTCCGGAAAACTCATCAGGCCGTGCCGTCGGGGAGAGAAAAACTGAATCAACGCACAATTCTTGTGTTGATTGGCACTTAACTGCCTCATTGTGCTGTGGGGTCATGGTCGCGTGGCATCGCGATTCGGAGGTCTTTGAAGGGCTGGAACTCTCGCAGGAAAGGCGTGCACAGCAATTCACGCGGAAAGGCACGAGGAGCAGACAGAAGGCAAGGGCCGCCCCAATGAGCCTGATTGGAAGTCGCTTTGGAGAACCCTTCTTCATTTACCCACTACAAAACTACCGTCGAACCCGCAGATGGTCAATCCGCGAGTGCTGATCTGTAGATCAGTCACCAGCCTCGTGGTTCTCATTGTTAGCGACCACTTTTCCCGCGAAAGAGCGGTATACGTATACAAAATAGATCGCAGCAAGGATCATACCAATGCCCCACCAAATTAGCCCGATCTTAAGGCCGTACGCGCCTGCCTTCGCGCCATGTACCGTAAGGGCGAATGCTGGATCACGCGCGGGCAGGACCATGGGATAAACGCCGAAAACCACACTCGTCAACATCCCCAGGATGTACGCACAAGAAGCGAAAAAAGCATTCAATTGATTCTTACGGCGCAATTCGAACTGCACGCCGGCCAGGCCTGCAACAGCGAGTAACGGCAAGATGTACCCCACTGGCCAGGTTTGGAAATTGGCTGTTACTTGAGGCTGCACGCGGAAGGTGACAAAAGTGACTAGTGCCGTCATCACCAGTACTCCCCACCACGCGGCGTTGGTAACTTTCCCCGCTCGCTCGCTTACCGCGCCTCCAGTTTTGTACTGCACCCACAAACCACCGTGCATCATCAGAACGAGCAGCGCTTGTACACCAACAATAATGGTGTACCAATCTAGAATGCCGGTATGCTCGCCCATTTGAAAATTCGTCCACAACGGCTCAAAGAAATAGCCGCTGGCATCGAGAGGCACACCCCGCACCACATTGCCGAGTGCTGCGCCAAAGAACACTGCCAGAAGAAGACTGGCAGCGAAGAAAACAAAATCCCATAGCGGGATCCAAGCGTCACTCTTTACGTGATTGCGAAATTCAATGGCAGTGCCACGCAATATGAGCAGCCACAAGACGATCATCAGCGGCAGATAAAAACCGCTGAATCCACTTGCGTACAGTGCAGGGAATGCAAAATATAATGCACCTCCCGCGGCAAGCAGCCACACTTCGTTGCCATCCCATACAGGTCCGATGCTTGCGATAACTTGCCGGCGCTCTTCCCGCGTCTTGGCGACGAGGAAATGAATCGCTCCGGCGCCTAGATCGAAACCGTCCAGCAACACATACATTGCAATCATCACCGCTACGAGGCAGAACCAGATCGTTGCCATGTTGTTCTCCTCAGTCCACTGCCACAGGAGCTGTTGCGCCTGTGGTCAATTCCGTATCGTGAGACGGCCCGTGCTCAATTTCTCGATAAACTAGAAAGAGCCACAGCATCGAAAGCACCACATACAAACCCATGAAACCCAGAAGTGAAAACCAGGCGCTGCCGGCTCCCACCCGTGGTGAAGCGCCGTGGATGGTGCGCATGACGCCGTGAATCAGCCATGGCTGGCGCCCCAGTTCGGCAGTCATCCATCCAGCCGTATTCGCTATATATGGAAGCGGGACGGAAAGCATCAATATCCATAGCATCCAGCGCGATCCATACAATTTCTTACGCCAAAGCAGGAATGCAGAAAGTGCCATCACGGCGATGAAGATAGTGCCGAGGCCAACCATAATGTGGTAACTGAAGTAGAGCAGCTCGATATTGTCGGGCCATTGATCTTCTGGGAAAGCATCCAGCCCACGCACGTTGGCATTCCATTTCTTATAGGTAAGAAAGCTGAGCATGTTCGGAACTTCCAGAGGGTTTTCCAATTTGCGCTTGGCCACGTTAGGCTGACCCAAGATCGCCAGCGGAGCACCTTCGCGCGTCTCAAACAAACCCTCCATTGCTGCAAGCGTTGCCGGTTGGTGCTGGCTTATTAGTTTCCCTTGCATGTCGCCGGTGGGGGCAAGTTGCAGCACGGCCGCGATTACTCCAACGATTACGCCGGTACGAACAAATGTCCTTCCAAAGATTTCCTCCCGTCTCGTCAAAAGATAAAAGGCGCCGACCGCAGTCATAACAAAGCAACCGGTTTGCACCGCGCCAAGCATGTTGTGCGCATATTGCGCGAGTGCCCACGGGTTCAGCACCAGCCCCCAGAAACTGGTGAGCTCAATTCCACCACCCTGCGTCAATTGGTAGCCAGTTGGATGCTGCATCCAGGCGTCCGTGGCCACAATCAAGTAACCAGATAACCAGGAACCGAGGAACACGAAGAAGGCCGCCCACCAGTGCCCGATGCGGCCCAATTTTTTTTCGCCGAACAGAAAAAGGCCAAGAAATGTGGACTCTAGAAAAAAAGAGAAAAGACCTTCCATGGCAAGCGTTTGGCCGATGACTCCGCCAGCCGCTTTGGAGAATTCTGCCCAGTTTGTTCCAAACTGGAATTCCATGGGAATGCCGGTGACAACCCCAAGGGCGAAATTCACGCCAAAAATCTTGGCCCAGAAGCGCGCCGCGCGATTGTAGTGTTCATTCCCGGTGCGCAACGCTATGGTCTTCAGGATAACAATCAGGAGAGCAAGGCCCATGGTGAGCTGAGGGAACAAGTAGTGGTAGGTAATGGTAAAGGCGAAATGCAGTCGATGAACGTCCAGAGCAGAATCCATTGAAGCACCTCAGTGGAAATTCGCGGTGAATCAGACAGTTGACTGACTTAGTCTCGAAGGACTCGAGGGAGCGAGATTACCACATCATTCTCGCACTTCTTTATGGAACTACAAGGCCAGAAATTGCGATCACCCGCTAGCGAGACAATCCAATCTCGTATGCTAGAACGACTTGCGACATTTGATACTGGTATAGAGCGTTGGTGTCCTGCAAATCTGCTTCTGTCTTCTGCAAATTTGCCTGACTGTATTCCACGATCGATCCCAACCCCAATTTGTATCGCGCTTGGGCCAAATCGAGTGCCAGATCTGCTTGCTCGCGGAGCTGTTTAGTAAGCGACAACCGCTCGTACGCCTTTTGCGTGTCCAGCCAGGCGTTGCGGACGTCGCGCGCCACATTATTTTGTAGATCCTGCAATCGCTGCGTTTTTGCCTGGATCTCGAGATCTGCGCTTTTTGCCCTCGCGTTGAACAGGAATCCGTTGAATACGGGGATGTTGATGTTAACACCTGCTGCCCCGTACCAATTGTCGATGTGGGGATCCCGCACCGGCGCGAGGCCAACTACACCGCTAGCACTGACCGTGGGCCGCCATAGGTCGTGTTCAGCCTTGCTGAACTTAGTTGAAGCTGCGAGTTCATCTTGCAATGCCCGCATCTCCGGCCGGAGTTGCAGAGCCTTCTGAATTAAGGGAGCGGCATCCAGAGAAGGAGGAGCGATCTGCGCCGGAGGCTCGACGAGGGCGAAATTCTGGAGGTCGGAATATCCCAGAATGGCGGAAAGAGTGGAAAGCGAGGCTTGGTAATTGCTCTCCGAATCCAGTTGCAGAAGCTTGGCGCGCCCCAAGTCAACGTTACTGAAACTGAGGTCAAGGTCCGATTTTAACTTCGCCTCGGTAAGTGCCTTAACCTGGTCGACAAGGAGTTGCCGCGCTTTAACGGTTTCTTCGGCGACATGTAGAAGGGCCTGCGACTCAAGCGAGTTGTAAAACGCTTGGTCCACTGCCAGCACAATTTGTTGCCGGGTCGCCGCTGCGTTTTCATCTTCGGCTTTGGCCTGAAATTCGGAACTGGATATTAAATTGTTCGTGCGCCCGAAGTCCGTAATCAATTGGCTGACGGTCGCTCCAACCGCCGCGCGCGGATAAATGACCGGGTTGTTCAAATAGCCCGCGGCGATGCGGCTCCCCGGATTGGATTCCACCCCAGTAACGCTGAGATTGGCAATGGGCAGCAGGGCCGAACGGGTTTCACTCACGATCTCGTGTGCCTGCATGGCACGGAGCTTCCCGACCGTGATTTGCGGATTCTTCTGAAGCGCAATTGCTTCCGCTTCCTGAATTGTCAACGATCTGCCACCTATTCTTGCGCCTGTCGGATCCTTCTGAGTGGGAGTCGCCGGGCTTTGAGCGAAAGACGCCCTCAAGCAAATTATCAGCAGGAGAGCGCACAGTGTTAGCAGTCGTCTCATGCCTGGGCCTCCACAATTTCATCTTTGCGATGAGCCAGTAAGTAAGCTGCGGGTACCAGGTAAACGGTTACCACAACAGAAACTAACAATCCGCCGATGATGGCTCTCGCCAAGGGCGCATAAGCTTCGCTTCCCGCTTCGATGCCCAACGCCATGGGAGTCAGTCCGAGCAGTGTGGCCAGTGAGGTCATCAGCACTGGACGCAATCTCTGGCGAGATGCTGTTGCTACCGCTTCCTTAACGGACTTTCCCTCTTTGTGGAGATGCCGAGCGAACTCGACAATCAAGATACTGTTGGACACCACGATTCCAACCATCATCACAACTCCCATCAGCGACATCACATTGAGCGTGGTGTTGGTGACTAATAGGAAGAGCAGCACTCCCGCAAGACCGGGCGGCACGGCCAACAGAATAATGAACGGATCCGTCCATGATGCGAATTGCGCCACCAGAATGAGGTAGACAAGTACAACGGAGAGCACCAGCCCAATACCGAAACTCTGAAAGGATGCGCGCATGCCTTGCACGGATCCACGCAACTTCACGCGCACGCCTTCAGGAAGCTTTTCATTGCGGATGATCTCTTCGATCTGCCCGGTGATTTTGCCCAGGTTCTCCTGTCTGGGCGCCACATAGATATCCATCACACGCGCGAGCTGGTAGTGGTCCACTTCGGTGGGTGCCGAAATATTCTTCATGGTTACGACTGAATCGAGAAAAGTGGGCTGCTGAATCTTTGGCCCGCGCAATGGAATTTGCTTCAGATCGGTCATAGTCTTCACAGTGTTTTCGGGATATTGCACGGTCAACAAATACGGATTACCACTCTTTGGGTCCACCCAATAGTTGGGTGCAATCATCGCGTTGGAGGTCAAAGAAGTGATCACGTTGTTTACCACTTCTCGCTGGGAAAGCCCAAGTTGCGCCGCCTTTTCGCGGTCAACGTTTAACTGAAGTGCAGGGTAGTCAACATCCTGAGGAATCAGGACGTCGCTCACCCCAGCAAGCTCACGAGTTTGCGACGCGATTCTGGACGCCACTTCGTGCGTGGCCTCCATATTGCTCCCGCTAACTTGAATGTCGATTGGCGCGGGCAGGCCGAGATTCAAGACCGCATCAACGAGTCCTCCAGATTGCAAATAAGAGG
The DNA here is from genome assembly GCA_963748365.1 of Candidatus Acidiferrales bacterium. Lineage (GTDB taxonomy): Bacteria > Acidobacteriota > Terriglobia > Acidiferrales > UBA7541 > Acidiferrum. The sequence continues at coordinate 210,909 of CAVVJG010000024.1, read as the reverse complement.
TGAGTTGCGGAAGTTGCTTCTGAATCCGCCCCCGCACACGACGCATGTACTCATAACTTCCGAGCCTGTGGCCTTCTCTCAAGCTAGCTTGAACAAAGGCAGTATGTGGAGCGGAATTTGAAGTGTAAATAACGGAGAAATCCGGCGTGATACCGATATTGGAGACGACCATCTGTAATTCATCCTTCGGAATAGTTTGGCGGATGATGTCTTCGACCTGTTTGACATAGTCCTCTGTGAGTTCAACGCGTGTGCCGGAAGGTGCTTTGAGATTAATCACAAATTGGCCGGCGTCGGTGCGCGGGAAAAAAGAGACACCCAAAAGGGGATACAGTGTAAAACAAAGTAGGGAAACGCCGGCGAGCCCGATAACAGTCGCGGTTGGCCGTAACAGGCTTTTAGCCAGAGTTTTGTCGTATTTCACCAACATTTTTTCAAAGTAGAGGTTGAACCTCTTCACGACTCGACCGAAGGCCGACACCGTATCGCCCTCAAGCTCTTCGTCTGCTTCATGTTTGTGCAATAATTTCGCGCAATACATCGGTACGACTGTCATCGCCACGACATAAGATGCGAACAACGCGAAAATGACCGATGAGGCCAGAGCAATAAACAGGAACCTGCTTACGCCATACAAGAACACAACCGGGAAGAAAACGATCGCGGTTGCCAACGTCGCGGCCAGCACGGCAAGCGCCACTTCATTCCCGCCTTTTTCCGCGGCAACCTCGGGTGTTTCGCCCATTTCCAAATGGCGGAAAATGTTTTCGAGCACGATGACGGAGTTATCGATCAATCGGGAGAACACCAATGCCAAACCACCGAGAACCATAGTATTCACTGTTCCGCCAGAAGCGCTGATCGCCAAAAACGCGGCGAGGGCGGAGAGCGGAATAGAGAGAAAAACAGCCGCGGTGGCGCGCATGCTGCCAAGAAACAAAAGGATCATCAACCCGGTCAGCACTAATCCAACTGAACCTTCCATAATCAAATTCTTGATCGCCGTCTTTACGAATACGGATTGGTCGAAAACCACCCGAGTCACCAATTGACGGGGTACGTCAACCAGTCGTTTGAGGGCATCCCGAATGCCATTCACGACAGCGATGGTGTTTGTATCTCCACCCTGCTTTAGAATTGGCAAGTAAACAGAAGGCTGCCCATCTACACGCACAACGTTTGTCTGTATCGCCTGCGCGTCAACGGCTATGCCTACGTCCGCGACCATCACCGAGGACTGACCAATCGTCTTCAGGGGCATGGTCGTGATCGCGGTGGCGTCGGGGGCCTGTGCGTTGGAATACAAGTTGTAATCGAACGGGCCGATCTTCACGTCGCCGGCTGGCAGGATCAGGTTGCTCTCATTGATCTGTCGCACCACATCCATAGGGCTTAGTTGGTGCGCCTGCAATTTTAAAGGGTCGACATAGACCATAATCTGGCGATACTTTCCGCCAAAAGGTTGCGGCACCGACGCGCCTGGCACGTTGGCGATCTGATTTCGCACGTTGTACTGCCCGAGGTCGTGCAACTCTGTCTCGTCCAACCCTTCTCCCCTTAGCGTGACTAGACACACCGGCAAACTCGAAGCATCGAACTTCAATACCACTGGTGGCAACGTACCTTGGGGCAATCGCCGCAATTGAGCCATGGCAAGGTTCGCTATTGTGCTCACGTCCGAATCCGCATTCGAGCCGGGCTGGAAATAAATCTTGACCAAGCTGACGCCAGGCAGAGAGCGCGATTCGATGTGGTCGACGCCACTCGCCAAGGTGAAGAAGCGCTCGAACGGATTGGTGATGCTGGCCTCAATCTGTTGCGGGGGCATTCCGGAATAGAACGTCGCGACCACGACCACAGGGATGTTGATCGGAGGGAAAAGATCGACTGGCATGCGCACGAGCGTCACGGTACCGACGATCGTGATCATCAGGGAGCAAACGATAATGAAATAGGGATTTCGAATGGAAAAGCCAGACATTAGCTCGCTCCTCTCGTGTCAGTCTCTGGGAGCTGCACTTTCTTGGGAGCGACTTTTTGGCCGGACCGTAATTGGCTGCGATTGCCAATCACCACAAGATCGTTTTCCTGCAGTCCGGAAAGCACCTCCACGCGTCTCTTTCCTTGAAGTCCCAGTTTCACGTGTCGTTCTTCCACTACACTCTTCGTATTCACGATCAGCACCGTAGCGTCACCATTGTTCTGTGCCAGCGCTTCCATTGGAATTAATAGGGCGCTGTTCCGCGCCGCCAATTGCAGCACGGTCTCTGTATACATTCCCGGCAGAAGCTTTCCGTTGCGGTTATCGAAATCAATTTCTGTTTCCATAGTTCGCGTCTGACTATCCAACGAACCGGCGAACCGCGAAACTTTACCTACGATGTCTTGATTCAAGGCCTGCACATGTACCTTCACCGGATCGCCCAGGTGAATCTGCCCTGCAATCGATTCCGGTATAGCGAGGACTAGCCGGAGTTTCGAAACTTCTGTTAGTCGCACCACTGGCATGGATTGGGAATTAGAGGTGCCAGCGGCAAGTAATGCACCGGTATCGGCGTAACGGGCCGTAACCACTCCAGCGAAGGGAGCCACGATCCGCGTGTAGTTAGAAAGGGCAGAGTATTGATTCTGATTTGCTTGCGCGACCTCCAGAGCTTGTTGCGCCGCGCTCAGAGACGCTTGAGCGCTGGAGACGGCCGCTTCTGATTCCAAGTCCTTTGCTTGCGCATTATCGACTTCCTGTTGTGCCACCAGTCCAGCCTTCTGTTGTGCGGCCTGGTTCAGGCGGTCGTACATGGCGTGGGCGGCTGCGTGGGTAGATTTGGCGCGCTCGACGTCGCCTTGCGCTCGATGTATCTCCTGTTCGGATCGCCTCACCGCGGCCGAGGCGCCAGCCAACTCTGCAGCGAGTTCCGGAACCTCCAACACCGCTAACCTCTGCCCTTCAGACACGTGATCGCCCACGTCCACATATATCTTGCGGATATATCCTGCAACTTTTGCGTGGACGTCGACTTCCTGAAATGGCTTGAACGCGCCTGCGATGGTCAAGTCGTTTTCGATAGTGCCAATCTCCACGCGAGCGACTGCCGCTACGACTACTTCAGAAGTGTCAGAATCCGATTCGTTGGCCTCGGTTCGCGAATGGCCAAACCATCGCCAGCTCAAAAAGATCGCAGACAAAATAGCGATTCCCAAAATCACCAGGACTTTTCGTGACATACGTTTCCTTGATTTTCCGCACCTCATGGTGCTCTTTAGGTTTTTCATGCTTGAACGAGAAACAATAGAAGACCCAGCAGCGAGTACGCCTCTGGCTACTTGTTGAACTACGATTTAGAAGAGAAAACTAGGGGACGAACTATAGGGAAGGTGGGGGACGAAACCACAAATTCGAAGAAAAATCACTACGGATCGGTTGAAATGGCGAAACTTCTGTAGCGAACGGGGCTTTCTTTTCAGCGACCTGGACGAACAGTTCAATGGCACAAGGTTCCCGAGTTGCCACCACACGCAAGTTCTTCCCAACCGGAGTGTAATGCTGCAGTTCAGAAGCCCCAACAGTGGCTCGGTTCCGAGGTGGGTGATGAACGGTCAGTCCGGCCTGGGAGTGGATCAGGGCTACAAATGGATTATAGAGAAGAAGCGCAATGAGCAGGAGACAGACCAACGACTGCCAGCCAGAAATCACGGCAGGCTGCGCAACTCGTTTGCTTCGAATGCCCATCAGCATAGTTAAGTTAGGTTATTAGGAGTCAGGCTCTAGGTCAAGACTGGCAGCGCTATGCAGACGCAAATTGCGACCATTTGGGCAAAGCTACTCACTGGCTTGCCAGCTGCAGGAGCCATCAGCCGATTTTGGCAGGACTAGGCGTTGAACCAGCCCTAAGGCGAATTTAGGCCCCCTGTTTCTTTTGACAATACCGTTGGCGTGTTGCCTGGGGCAAGAATGCAAGTCACTAGGGGAGTACCTGATTTTTCACGGTACGCAAGGAGAGAGAATCGTATGCCGCAGACTAAGAGAATTGACAATAAGTCGTACAAGTGGATTGTTCTGAGTTTGATGGTTTCTGGGTTGCTCGCGTTGGCCGTCTCACCAGCGTTTTCCGAGAAGAGGCCAAAAGCCGAAACCATCGGGGCGACCGCCATGGGCACGGGAACCCAGATGGGTCAGATAGTCAGCATCTCTGTCGAGATCTATGAATACTCATCGCCAGAATCCAGACAACTTCTCGTGGACGCGTTCACAAAGGGTCAGAATCAGGGCCTCGTCAACGCTTTGACAAAGATGCCCGCCGTCGGACATATTTCCATCACTGGCACTTTGGGTTATGACTTGGCGTACGTTCATCTCATCCCAACGCCAACCGGCCGCAAGATTCGGTTCGTGACGAACCGCTTGCTGAGATTTGGAGAGGTCTGGGCAGATTCGCAGTCGACTGCTTTCAACCTTACGGGTGGTGAGTTTGATCTGAATGATACCGATAAAAAGAAGAGCTCCGGCGTGTTGTTTCCGGCCTGCCAACTTGTTATCGACAAGGAAGGTCAACTGCAGATCGAGCTCCGAGAGAATGCTTGGAAGCTGAATGATGTTTTGGACTGGAAGGGTACACCCGGGGTTAACTAGTTCAATTGTCCACGATCCTCCTGTTCAGCTGGTCTAAATAATAGTTTGGTATTGCCCCTCGCCTCTTCCGGCGGGGGGGCAACTTAGTGGTAAGTCAAAGGGAACTCAAAATTTGAATTGAGGTGCGTCATGAAAGGCAAATCCTTCCCAGCGATTGTCTGCAGTTTGCTCCTCCTTGCGTTTTTGCTCTTGGCAGGTCACATGATGGCGAAAGACAAGAAGCCCAAGGCGACTGTTTGCTCGAACCCACATCCGGAAACCCTTTGCACCGCTGCAAATACCTGCGGTTCCAGCAGTTCGCCGTGTGTTTTGGAGGTAAAGCGAGTTGGCGGAGGCGTCGATGCTTCCGTAACTCCCAACATACCGGACTTCCCCAAGAACGCGGTGATCTGCATCAATACAGGCACCAGTGTGACGTGGAAGGGAAATGGCAAAAACACCGGGATAATGGTCGATTTTGGCGAGAAGTCCCCGTTTGATCCCGGCGGGACTATCAGTGGAGGTTCCGATCGGCCGGTCACCGTGATGACCAAGGTTGCCGGTTGCTACAAGTACAGCGTCGGCGCATGCAATCCTGGTTCAATCTATGGCATGTGCGGAAATTCGGACTACGATCTGATTGTTACTGCTGCCAAGTAGCGGTCAACAGTACCAAACAGAACAAATCTAGCTGAAGTTGAGAGTCTTTGAGCGTCGGCATGAAAGGCAAATGGCTCCACCTGGCAATCTATCGGCGTGGCTTCCCATTTCTCTGCAGTCGTTCTTGCGGACGTGCTTTTTCGACAAAAAGGTAGGCACTAAAGCCACCCAGGCGAATTCGAACAAGCTAGAGCGAAGACTCGAAGATATTAAAGCGGTGTTCAAGCTCCCATTGGGCAGTCGCCTTCGGATTGTCCCTTAGAAAATTAGCGCAAGGTGAAGTTGGTCTTTCTTTTCCCAAGGTTTCGTGCGAACAAGCGTCGGCGGTGCGCGTGAAGTTATCGGGAGAGGTCCACAAACTCGAGCCCGGAAGAAACGTGTGCTCCATGCTGGTTCGGACCATCTGTTTAAGGTCTGAATAGCTAAGATCGTATGTTTGCACAGCACGGACGTACTCATTTGTCAGATCGATGCGAGACACTCCTTCGTCATCGGTGGATAATGCTACCGGCACGTGAAACTGTCTGTAGAGGGGTAACGGATGGTCTTTACCGCGGATTCCCAGAATCAAGTCGTTGCTTGTCAGGTTGATTTCTACCAAGACGTGTTTTGCAGCCATCTCCTCTAGTAGTTCGTGCGGCCGATCCTCGTACATTACATCAACACCATGACCAATACGTTCGGCGTGAGCCTGTTCGATAGCCAGTCTAATGTGGCAGCAAAGTCCTTCATAGGGAACTAAGCCGGGGCCGAGTTCGCCGGCATGAAGGCTGACATGAATCTTGGGGTAGAGATCGTGAAGAAAACCGACCATGCGCATCTGTAGCGCATAATCATTCATAGAAATATAGCCGTCTTCGGGCATAACGTAGTTAATCCCGACGTAACGGGGTTCGACGCCGGCCAACTCAAAGCAAAAGAGGGTTTGCGCGAAGACAATCTCTTTTGGGTGGCCACGCAGTACCTGACAAAGATAGCGAACTTCAACCTTGCAGGCAGGGATTGCGTCAGCCTGGCCACAATGTTCGGCCCGATTTCGTTCTCTTTCTGCCGCTTCCAATTCTGCCCGTGCACGGGAAATATCTTCGCTGAATCCTCGCTTAAGGATCTCCTGACGAAGGAACGCAAGATCGTCATGCCATCCAATCTCATGAGCGATCATGGCCGTTTTGTTGAAGGACGGGGTGTGCATCAACTCGAGATACTGTTCATTCTGTTCCGCTGCCCGTGAAGCTACTTCTGCTACATACCCACCCAAATGGAAAAAAGAGGCTTCCTGAAATTTGGCGAAGGTAGAGAAGAAGTGATCGTGGCCGGTAACGCCGGGAGATGGCACAAAGCCGCGCATAGAGAAGGCATCAACCAGAGCATCGTAAAGGTGCTGATTCTTGAATGCTTCTTCGGCGGGAACTTTGCCGGTCCCGCATACCGGATGAGTGGAATCCACCGCAGTTTGTGGTTGAGAAAATGAGTGGTCTTGAGGATCGATGCAGAGATGCTCTTCCGCGGCCACACGAATCCAGGATTCAGCATAGACCGCGCCGCCCAGGTGATTGTGCAGATCAGCGCCCTTCGGCATACCGTGCAGGAAATGACGAAGTTGAAGGGGATTTGTCTTCGCGGCCCGCAAGTTGAGTTCGGCTTTGTTTTCCAAGGCCGTGACACGATCAGAAGGAGTTTTGATCGTAGCGGTTTGGGCGCAGAGTGCCGCGGTACTGCAGAGGAAAAGCGCCATTGCGCAAAAGTATCTAGCTGTTGGTAATGGAATTGCGGCTAGCTTGTTAACATTCTTCATATAGTGGATCTACCGCACCATGCAGTCCCCGTCGGATCGATTTCTGAGATAGGCTTCCCGCTACTCGATGGAAGCATATCAGGCGGGTCAAGAGAGAGTCAGTCTTGAAAAGCCTTGCAGGCGATCTGGCCGAATTTTAAGCAGACAGGCAGTGGCACGATTCCTTTTGAGAAGCCAGATGCAACCGCTTATGTTACAGAGCTACGTTGTATAATGCGCGGCGGTCGTGTACTAGTTGAGCGTCAGGTTGGTGCCTATGAACAAAGACGAATCAAAGCGGGGCCGTGCTGGCAACATTTTCACCGACGTTCATTTTTGGGTGCCTGCAGCGATCCTTTTTTGTGGGTTGCTGTTGCTTCGATTTATTCACTAATTTCTCTTTGGAGGATCATGCCAGCCGATTCTGCACCCTCTTCTGTCGTAACCACGCAAGAGTCGATTCCCCATCACAACAACAGGCAACGCAGCCTGCAACTTCTCGGAATTCTGTGTGGCTTCACTGCAGGTGCATGGCTAGGTGCGGCGGAAGCACCCACCAAACTGGTGTCGATTGGGGTATCGCCCATCGTGATTTCTCTGATCATGGTTGTGGGGGTATTTCTTGCCCGATGGAGCCTGCCCGCCCTTGTATTAGGAACTTCATCGGTTCGAGCCGACGTAAAACGCGCGCCACATTTGATTATCTGGGCGTTGCTCGCGGGTTGTCTCTGGGCGGTGGCAAACACACTCACAATTTTCGCGATCCGCGACATTGGACTGAGCATTGCCTTTCCATTGTGGAATTCCAACAGCATTCTTGGGATCATTTGGGGATTTCTCTTTTTCAATGAGTTGCGGCAGGCCGGATGGCGACGCTGGATTGGAGTGCTTGGCGGAGCAGTGGTCATGTGCGTGGGCGCCGCAATCTTGGCAATTGCCTCGGCTGCCCCGGGGGTGTCGACGGCCCATTCTTTCAACGGTGTGTGGGCGGCGCTTGGCGCGGGAGTGCTTTGGGGCACGATGTATATTCCGTACCGCAAGGCCTACCTGACCGGAATGAATCCGCTTTCTTTTGTCACTTTTTTTACATTTGGCGAATTGGGAATGATGGGCACGCTGGCTCTTAGCAATATCGGAATTGCCCCGCTGTGGCACGAACTCATACAAGCGCGAAACGTGGTGTTCTGGTTGATGCTCGGCGGATTCATTTGGGTGATTGGTGATCTTTTCCAGCAATACGCGGCGAAATATGTGGGCATCAGCCGCGGAATCCCGCTATCCAATACAAACCAGCTATGGGGGCTGCTCTGGGGAATACTCGTTTTTGGCGAGCTGCACGGTAAGAGCCAGACAATCTATCTGGAGGTGATCGGTGGATCGCTGCTGATGATGTTGGGTGTGGGTGCAATTGCTTTCTCCTCGGCTGGTGGTGAGGAACAGAAACACTGGAAAGCATCTGCGGAGAGGGAGAGTGAACGGTACGGCGTTTCCGCGGACTACGTAGCTGCGCGCTTCTACGGGCGGCAGGCCGCGGGCGAGACGCAGCCGAGTCGTGGCGTGTTGGACTGGGCGCTTGTGGTGGCGACGACCGCGATTCTCCTCGGCTTCGCCTCGATCGCGCGTGTGCCGGAATTTTCATTCCATTGGGGACCAGCTTTGGCACTGACTGTAACGCTGCTTATTCTACTTTTCTTTTGTGGGCGCAAACTCTGGCGAACCACTCAGTTTCACTGATCGAGGATTTTGTCGACTATGACAAATATTGCCGAAGTAGATGTGGTTGGCGTAGGCCTGAATGCCACTGACACGGTCATTCCTGTCCCGCATTTTCCCGAGCTTGGATCAAAAGTAGAAATTCATTCCGCGAATGCTTTTTTAGGAGGGCAAGTGGCCAGCGCAATGGTGGCTTGCCAGCAATGGGGCTTGCGCACGCGTTATGTTGGCAAGATCGGCCAGGATCATGCCGGCGAAATGCATCGAGCGGAATTCGAGCGGCTGGGGGTGGAGGCGCATCTATTTACTTCGCCGGAATGCGGCAGCCAGCAGGCCTTCATTCTGGTTGCTCCGAATGGCGAACGAACAGTGTTATGGAAACGCGACAGCCGGTTGACACTCTTGCGCGAGGAATTGCAGCGCGCCTGGATTGTGAATGCACGGATGCTTCATTTGGACGGCCACGACACGGAAGCTGCTACGCAGGTTGCACAGTGGGCACATGCCGCCGGAGTGCCAGTGATCGCGGATATTGACGATCTCTATGAAGGCTACGAAAAGCTTTTACCGAACATCGATTTCCTGATTACCAGTAGAGATATTCCATACCGGCTCATGCAGGAAGAAGACCTCCGCAAGTCACTACCAAATGTCGCGCAACGTTTCCGGTGTCGCCTGACTGCGGCTACTTTGGGTGAAGAAGGCGTGTTGGCTTGGAATGGCGAACGCTTTTACTATGCACCTGCATTTTGTGTTGACGCACTGGATACCACAGGAGCCGGTGACACTTTTCACGCTGGATTCATCTTCGGTCAGTTGCAGGGATGGCCACTTCAGCGCCAGTTGGAATTTGCCTGCGCAGCAGCGGCATTGAACTGCACAGCTATTGGCGCACGAGGAGGAATCCAGTCGGTGGAGAAAATAGAAAACCTCATGAAATATGGCCAGCGTCATGAGGTCGCGTTCGTATTGGCGGAATAAAACAACTAGTAAGTAGTGCGCGATTGTCTGTGGCTAGTCCATCTGGCGATGAAGCTTCCTCAAGTAAATCTAAGGGGAAGCTTCAGATGGAGGCGGGGGCAATTCTTTGGGTTTTTCAATCTTGTGCGTGGTATCAACTCCGAAGAGCAAGTAGTCACTTAAGAAGTGTCGATGATGGTAGCGTTTGCCACCTAGCTCCAGGTACATGTCCGCGCTCCATGGAAGCCAGAGCCGTATGTTTCCTGTCGAGAAAGTGACCGGCCCATAGTCGACGAGAATATGATCCTTTGTCAGACCAAGGCCAGCTACGGGATCCCGGAGATCGGATTCAACGCGAAGTACAGCATAACTAAGGCTGGAGATCCAGATGCGTCCCTTGATAGCCACTTCATACGATGTGACGCCCCTATGCCACCTTCGTACACCTTCTCCCTTCGCTCCTGATTTCTCTTCAAAGCGAACTTGCCACGAGCCTTGGCCCCGCACGTTGGTCAACCCCTCGCACGTGTAGTTAAATCGATCCCGGTAGACAGGTTGCAGAACGGACACCCCGAGGCTGTTTAGCCCTGTCGTAGTTACGACCGCAGGGAAGTCGGAAGAGTCCGCGCCGGCATCGCGAGATTCCTTCAAATAGACTGAATCATTGGAGAATGGATGAACGAAAACTATATAGGTGAAATCCCGGGATTTCATTGGCCCCGGCAATCCATACCTGTCAACTTGTTGGTGCTCAATGTGCTCGGTGGCCGTGAACTTTTCAAAATCAATTAATTGCGATTTCAATTGATACAGTGCCCCGTCGAGAATTGGCTCCGTCTTGCAGTTCACATCTGGGGCGACATCGTAGATGGCAGCATCGATATCTGGCGGAGCCCACGGGCGTTCGACGACATTCCCCAGATTAACCCCGAAGGTAGCTGGAAGAGGTAGTTTTTCCGAGGATGCCAGCCCGTTCTGCGGTGCGTCGTTTTCCAGTCGGGCCAGTACTTTCTTGATTTCGGGGACGATCGGATCCTGGGGGTAGTTAATAGGAATTGAGTTTAACGTCCGCTTCGCTTCGTCTTGATGTCCCTCAGCGTATTGAATCTGCCCAAGCAGATACGTGGCATTCGCACCGTTCTCCTTGGCGAGATGAGCCGCACGTGAGGCCTCGAATTCCGCATCACTGTAGCGATTCACCTTCAGATATGCCGTAGCGAGTTCGTAGTGGGTGCGCCAACTGGCCCGACCAAGCGTCACGGCTTTCTGTAATAGGCTTATTGCGTCGGCGGTTGCCCCGGTCCGCAATTGAAGATGTCCGAGTGAAACAAGAGCCAACTCGTGGTTGGGCTCCAGCGCGAGAGTGCGCTGGAAATCTTCGCGGGCTAAATCGATGTGCTGCAAGCCCAGTTCTGCGACACCTAGAAAGTAAAGTACATCTGGATTTCCCGGAGCCTTCAGCAGCGCCTTGGTAAAGATTCTTCTGGCCGCCTCATACTGCTCTTTCTTCAAAGCCTCAAATCCCTTTTCCATTACGCCTCGAAGCTGCAACGACAGAGTCACACCACTTGGTGGCCCTCCGGAGCTCGCAGGTTCTCCTTCGGGGACCAAGTAAACATAGATGGGCAGACTCACATGGTTTCCCATGAAGATGAAATGCTCCAATGACTTGCGATAACCAGGCGAGGTCACTTCGACTTCGTAGTCACCTTGAGGAACGGAGGAAAAGTGCGCCTTGGAAGAGCTTTGCGTGGTTTGTGTGTCATGAAAGTTTGCGATTACGGAAGTCAGTCGAACAACGGCTTGGGCTTCGAGAGGAAATCCGTGAGCGTCGCGAACGGCCACTTCCAGGTCTGCGTTAACGTTGTTCATGGCCGCGCTGGAAGGCGGACCACCACCCGTATTAGTTGCTTGTTGACCTAACACATCGAACAAAGGAAATACGAAAAGAAAGGTCACTGCCGCGGCACGACCCCACGTACCCAATTCCGCAAGCAGATCGGGCATTTCCAGGCGGTCCCTTCTTTCCTCAGACGCCTTCCAGACTATGCATTGGACTTGGAGGGGTCAAGTGGACAGAGCACACGACTCGGTGATGAATGAGGGGAGGAACACACCCATGAAGCCTGCGATGCTCCTTAGTGGAGACAGCACTTTGCGGCGGATAGTGATGGAAAGACTAGGGGGAGGATTCTTCGGGTGGTGGTGGCAATTCTTTCGGCTTGCTGATCTTGTGCGTAGTATCAACTCCAAAGAGCAAGTAGTCGCTCAAGAAGTGTCGATGGTGGTAGCGCTTGCCATGAAATTCCATGTACATATCGGCGCTCCATGGCAGCCAGAGTTGCTCATTCCCAGCAGAAAAATTCACCGGACCATAATCAACGAACAAGTGATCTTTGGTGAGTTCCAAACCAGCGACAGGATCTCGAAGTTCCGTTTCTACCCGTAGCACAGCATAGCCGCTACTTGAGACCCAGATCCGGCCTTTGATAGGAATTTCGAAGGTCTTACCACTCCGCCGCCACAGACGAACAGTACCTCCTTTACTGTCACGTTTTTCCTCGAACCGAACTTGCCACGCGGCCTGGCCACGTAGCTTGGTTAGTCCTTCGCAGGAATAATCGAAGTATTCCCGATAATACGGTTGAAGAACGGAGACTCCGAGACTATTCAGGCCCACAGTGGCCAGCGAAGTAGGAAAATTGGTGAGGTCGTTGCCCCCACTGCCCCTGGATTCCTCGAGATAAAACGAGTTCTTGCCAAAAGGATAGATCAAGACGATGTAAGAGAAATCATGCGACCTCATCGGGCCCGGCCAGCCATTGCGATCAATTTGCTGATGTTCAACATGCTCCGTAGCCGTGAACTTCTCAAAGTCTACCAATTCGGATTTCATGCGCCGAAAGGCTTCATCCAGAATTTGCTCTGTCTGACAGGTCGCCTCTGGGGCAATTTCGTATACGGCGCTATCGAGGTCCGGTGGTGCCCAGGGGCGTTCAACAACGGTGAGAAGACTGATTTCCTGGGTAGAGGGAGGGGGAAGGTTCGCCGTAGTGGCGAAATCGTTCTGCAACGCCACACTTTCCATACGAGCGATCATTTTCTTTGCTTCGGCGGCGATCGGGTCAGCTGGATAGCCCGACAAAATCGACTCCCAGGTCCGTTTCGCTTCGGCCTGCTTACCTTCTGCCTCTTGAATCTGTCCAAGCAACAAGGTCGGTGCCGCACCCTTAGTTTTGGCGAGGCGGATGGAACGTGAAGCCTCTGAGTCCGCATCGCCGAGTCGTTTGGCGCTGAGATAGGCGGAGGCCAAGTGATAGTGAGCGCGCCATCCCGCGCGGCCTGTGGCGATGGCTTTTTCGAACGATGCAATCGCATCGGCTGTTGAGCCAGCCTGCAACTGCAATTCGCCCAAGGAAATAAGGGCCAATTCATGATTAGGATTCAGGCTGAGGGCATGCTGGAAATCCTCCCGGGCCAAATCAACATGCCGCAATCCAAGTTCTGCGACACCCAGAAAATAAACAACGTCCGGATTGCCAGGAGCTTTCTGTGCGGCTTTGGCTAGGATTTTTCTGGCCGATTCATACTGCTCTTTATGCAAAGCCTGCAGACTCTTTTCGATTTCACTTCGAAGCTGTGGAGACATGACGACACCGGGAGGCGCATCGCTTGGCTGTGTCGCGTCAGATTCAGGTACCAGGTAAACATATACCGGCATGTTCGAATGAGTTCCGATGATACTCAGACGCTCCGTCGCTTTTTGGTATCCCGGGCAAGTGACTTCCATTTCATAGTCGCCCGAAGGGAGATTGGAAAAATGAGCCGTGGACGCTTCGCGCGTCGACTCGGTCACGTTGTAGCTTCCCGCCGTTGAAACGATGTGAACTATGGCTCCCAGGCCGAGCGGAATTCCGTGCGAGTCACGCACACTGACACTGACTTCGGTGCTCTGACTGTCCATTTGTTGTGTGTTGGAGCTAGGGTAGTTGGGATGTGGGACGGGCTTCTGGCACAACGACGGGCAGGACAAGGTGAATGACGCAAACCCTAGAGCTACAATCCGCGACACGGGACCCGAGAATGGAAACCGAGCGGGCATACGGAGCCGCCCCCCTTCTCTCAAGACAGGCTGTAAGCGTAAGCATTAGCCGGTGCCTGGTCAAGAAAGAAAGTGCCGCGGAGATGGGGTAGCCTCGTTGAAGCCAGCGATGCACACAATTTCACTGATTACTAAGTCTTTTGGAGGGTTAGGGTTCAGTTGTAGAATGAGAACGACGGGGCTGTAGCTCAGATGGATAGAGCGTAGGTTTCCTAAACCTTAGGTCGGGAGTTCGAGCCTCCCCAGCCCCACCATCAAACATAAACATCCAGTGCTCCCATAATATCTTCTTTCAGTGACAGGAGTCGCATCCTAAACCATCTTCAACAAGCCTTCCTGTCTGCCAACCGCCAATTCTAAGCAAGTTGCACGTTCTTGAGTCCTCACAAACTCCTTAACCATTTCGAGCTACTATGCAAGTACGCAAGCAATCGCGTGACAATGGAGGCAACAACGCATGGACGTATTTCGTAGAAGGGAAAACAGTGGGCCGGAATTTACCTTACGGCCAAACATTCCAGGTCTTCGTAACATCATTATCCTAGCGGCACTGGTAATTGTGGCGCTGCTGGTGCTGTCACTGGTGTTGAGAGTGACGCGCATCGAAGCGGGACACGTAGGCGTCGAGATCAATCTGGCGGGCCGGCAGCGTGGCGCCTCGGAAATTCCCGTGCGAACGGGTTGGGTGGTTTACTCGCCACTCACCACCCAGATCATCGAATTTCCCACTTATGTGCAAACCGTAAAATGGACGAAAGACACCAGCGAAGGGCATCCGACTAATGAGGAAATGGGCTTCAATTCCAAGGAAGGTATGGAGATATTCGTTGACGTGTCGCTATCTTATGCGATCGATCCCGCGAAAGCTCCTGACTTTTACGTAAAATACCGTGTGGATGATCTGGACCGGTTCACACATGGCATTTTGCGAGATATAGTTCGCAACTCGCTTAACGAAGTCGCGTCCACGTATGTGGTGGAAGACATTTATGGTGAGGGCAAAGCTCAGTTTCTCCACAAAGTGGAGAGCATGATTCAGCAGAAAGTAGCTCCCGTGGGTGTGGGCGTTCAGCAGTTCGGATTTATTGGCGCTCCGCGTGTGCCACCTGTGATCGCCACGGCAATTACCGCAAAGGCGCAGGCGGTACAACAAGCAGAACGCGCGCGCAACGAACTCGCGACTACTCAGGCCGAAGCGGCGAAGAAGATTGCGGAAGCGGAAGGCGATGCAAAATCACTCGTCACACGAGCGCAAGGCGAAGCGGATGCAAATCGTATTCGACAGAATTCACTGACGCCGCAATTGCTTGATCTCCGGCGCATCGAAAATAACCGCGCGCTGATCGATAAATGGAATGGGCAACTACCGACGGTAGAAGCGGGGCAGGGCAGCGGTATGATCCTGCAATTGCCCAAACCACAATAACAATTGATCGGGCGATGCTGGATTCCGCTCGAAGTTCGCTCTGGCCGCTTCCGCAAGAAACGGCCGGAGCTTTTTCAATTTAACTGATTGAAACTCCAATGGGCGGCAGGGTGGTAAAGACCGGATGTGATAAGATGCCGGCGATACGAGAACGGCGCCCGCCTAACGCCTGCCCGGTTGGAGGATTCCATGAGCAGCAAGCTGAAGTGGGTCGCGATTGCGATTGTGGCCTTGATCGTGATTTTGTTTATCCTGCCCTTTTTGATTCCCGTGAATAAATTTCGGCCGACGATTGAAGAGAAAGCTTCCGAAACGCTTGGGCGGAAGGTGCAGCTAGGAAATTTGAGTCTGTCGATTTTGGGTGGCTCGCTTGGAATTGATGCTATTTCCATTGCCGACGATCCTAAGTTCAGCAACGGACCGTTTCTTACGGCGAAAAGCGTGAAAGTCGGCGTGGAGTTGATGCCGCTGATTTTCTCTCAACAAGTAAACGTCACGAATATTGAGATTGTGAACCCGCAGGTGGTCATGCTGAAGAACCCGAGCGGACAATGGAATTTTTCGTCGATCGGCGGCAGCAATAATGCAGCGCCAAAGTCTACTCCCACCTCGAGTAGCGCTACTCAATCTGTTTCGATCAAGAAGTTGGAATTGAAAGATGGGCAGATCACCTTGGGAAACACCAATTCACAAAAGCGATCGATGTACCCAAGTGTGAATTTGAAAGCTAGCGACGTGGCGATGGCCAACAAATTCCCCGTTGTATTTTCGATGGGCCTGCCCAGCGGCGGCAGCATGAAGATCGATGGCAAAGTTGGTCCAGTCGATCCCAAGGACGCCTCCTTTACTCCCCAGGACGTCAAAGTTGCGGTCGACAATTTGAATCTGGCGTCGACGGGATTCCTGGACCCCAAGTTGGGATTGGGCGGTATTGTGGACATCGCAGCTACCCTGGTGAGTCAGGGCGGCCAAATGGCTGCCAAAGGACAGCTGAATCTTTCTAAGGCCGTTCTGGTGGCCGGAGGCCAGCCAGCGGGAGTTCCTTTGGTGATTGACTTTGACACCAAATACGATTTGGCAAAAGGCACTGGCGTGCTGAATCCCTCGGTGGTGAAGATCGGGAATGCGAAGTCTAATCTAAACGGCACTTACAAGTCTGAAGGTGATCAGTTTGTATTGGACATGAAGCTGAATGGGCAAGGATTGCCAGCAACAGATTTGGAGTCCTTCCTGCCCGCCCTGGGCATTAACTTGCCCACAGGATCGAAACTGACCGCTGGAACGTTAAACACGAACCTGCACATAACTGGACCGACAGACAAACTCGTGACCGACGGCAACATCGGACTGTACAACGGAAAGTTGTCTGGATTCGATTTGGGATCGAAGCTGTCTGCTGTCGATTCCTTAGCGGGGATAAAGAGCGGTAAGGATTTGGATATCGAGAAACTGACCACCAACGTTCACATGGCTCCGGACGGATTGAAGGCCGATAACTTGGACGTCGTAGTCCCGACATTGGGCACGGTCGTTGGTGGCGGAACTCTCGATTCGAAGAACAATATGAACTTCAATTTGGTTGCGACCGTAAGCAGCGGGCTGCTGACCAACGCGGCAGGAAGTATGGCAGGTGGGGCCGCAGGCGGAGCTGTCGGCGGTGCAATGGGATCTGTTCTCGGCGGCGCCACAAACTGCAAGAACGGGGGAGTTAAGGTGCCGTTACAGATTCACGGTACTACCGCCAATCCGCAATTCACACCCGATGTTGGCGGCGCAACGGCCAGCTTGATGAAATCCCAACTAACCTGCGGGGGCGGGGCTGGAAACGCTGCGACAGGGATTGCCGGTTCTGTCGTCAAGAATCCTGAGGCAGCAGGTGCGGTTGGCGCCCTTGGCGGACTGTTGGGGGGCAAGAAGAAAAAACCCTGATAAGCTAATCTTGCACGAGTAAGAAAGAAAGGACAGGCGCTCAGCTTGTCCTTTTTTTGTGTAGCGCTTGACGGCGCGAACTAATGACACTAGCCTGTTTTGCTTGCGTAAGAACCATCATGTATCTAACAAGGAGTGCCGGATGCGTGTGCGAGAGACTGTGCAGTGGAGACGAAGGGCAGCGCTGGTTGTCGTGTGCTTGTGCATGCTGGGTGCGCTGCGGGTCAATGCTCAGGGAGGAGAGCCGCGAAGCTTCGCGATCAAGGGCGCAAGAATTGTGCCCGTCAGCGGACCGGCCTTGGACGATGCAACTGTAGTGGTATCCCGCGGAATTATTGTAGCAGTTGGAAAAGATGTGGCAATTCCACCAGATGCATGGGTGATTGAGGGAAAAGGGCTAATCGTTTATCCGGGGCTTGTGGATAGTTTCACGGATGTGGGGGTTGCGGCAGCACAAAGCGCTAGCGCTGGTGAAGGCACCAGCAAACCGCAACCCACCTCGCGGGGGCCAGAAGATCGGCCGGCAACAACCCCATGGCGCAATGCTGCTGACGACATTAACTTGGCTGACCCACGGATAGAGAGTTGGAGGGCAGCCGGGTTCACGACAGTGGTTGCTGCACCCAAAGGAGGCATGTTCCCAGGGCAGGCGGCCGTCTTAAATTTGGCGGGAGAGCGCCCTGGCAATCTAGTCGTAAAAGCCCCGATCGGCGTACCGGTGTCTCTGCAGGCCCCGGGGGGATTTCGCGATTATCCTGGGTCGCTGATGGGAGCCGTAGCGTACGTTCGACAGGTCTGGCTGGATGCGAACTGGAGTTCGCAAGCTGAAGCGGCCTACGAGAAAAACTCACGTGGAGTAGAACGTCCCAAATATGACCGCACCAATGCGACGTTGGCGGATGCGTTAGGAAAACATGAAGTGGTGTTGCTGCCCGGAAATACCTCCACGCAAATCAGACGGAGTTTGCAGCTGGCGGGGGAGTGGAAGCTGAATGCTGTGATCTACGGCGGGCAGATGGGATATGAAGTGGCGCCGGAGTTGGTTGCGAAAAAGACTCCCGTGCTGGTGGATTTGAAATGGCCGGAAGCAGAGAAAGACGGTGATCCGGAGGCGGTGACTTCGTTAAGGATATTGCGATTTCGCGACAAGGCGCCAACAACGCCCGCAGCGCTGGAAAAAGCAGGAGTTAAATTTGCGTTCTATTCGGGCGCAATTACTACTCCCAAGGATCTGCTGCCTGCAGTGAAAAAGGCGATCGACGCGGGCCTAAGCCAGGAGGCTGCCCTACGGGCATTAACGTTGTCCCCGGCCGAAATATTTGGAGTAGCAGATGAGCTCGGTTCGATAGAGAAGGGAAAGATTGCCAATTTGGTTGTTACCGACGGCAACGTTTTCGAAAAGAAAACCAAAGTGAAGATGGTTTTCGTCGATGGGCGCAAATTCGAAGTGCGCGAACCGATTCGCCCTAGCGATCCACCGAAAGGTGACCTCACAGGAAAATGGACATTAAAGTATACGACTCCGGAAGGCGATGAAGAATCTGTCGCCGACCTGGTGATGACTAGTGACGGAACATTGTCAGGAACAGTGAGCGGCAAGCGAGGCACGGCGAGCATTTTTAGTGGTTATCTAAGCAGTGATAAGTTCAGCTTTGGCATGAATATTCCCATCGAGGGAAATCCGCAGGATGTCCATTTTTCCGGAACCTTCGACGGTACAACTATGAAGGGAAACATCAGCGTGCTGGGATACTCGTTTGACTTCACGGGGACCAAGCCAGGGACTGCTGCAACGCAATTTGGGGGTGCGAAGTGAACTTGCGCACGCGAATGATGATTGGGGTGGGACTCTTGTTGGCTTTAGCGATCACTGGAGGAGCGATCAGCGCAGCGCAGACCGCTGCCTCCACTTTGCTTATCCACAATGCGACGATTCTGACTGCTTCGCATGGCACGATCGAGAAGGGCGACATCCTCATCAAGGATGGAAAGATTGCGGCTGTTGGAAAAGATTTGAAGGCGCCGGCAGACGCGCAGGTCATCGACGCTTCGGACCAATTCGTCATGCCAGGCATCATCGATTGCCACTCGCATATAGCTGTGGATGGCAGCGTAAACGAGGGAAGCATTTCCGTCTCGTCGATGGTAAATATTGCCGATGTCCTTGATTCGGACGACATCAGTATTTATCGCGATCTGGCTGGCGGCGTGACCACGGCGAACATTCTTCATGGCTCAGCCAATGCGATCGGCGGGCAAACCGAAGTGATTAAACTTCGGTGGGGGCAACCCGCGGCGAGATTGCCTTTTGAAGGCGCACTGCCGGGAATCAAATTGGCATTGGGAGAAAATCCCAAACGATCGAACTTTCGGACTCCTGGGTCAGCCGACCGGTATCCTGCCACGCGCATGGGCGTGGAAGAAACCATTCGCGCGGCATTCACAGAGGCGCAGGACTATAAGAAATCCTGGGACGAGCACAACAAGAAACTGGCCGCGGGCGGGAAGAATTTGATTGTGCCACGGCGGGATTTGAAGCTGGACCCATTGGTCGAAGTGCTGGAGGGTAAGAGATATGTGCACGCCCACTGTTATCGCGAAGACGAGATATTAATGTTGCTTCGCGTAGCCAAGGAATTCGGATTCAAGGTGCAAACGTTCCAGCACGTTTTGGAAGGCTACAAAGTTGCCGACGAAATTGCCGCTGCCGGAACGGGAGCTTCTACCTTTTCAGATTGGTGGGCTTACAAGGTCGAAGCCTACGATGCGATTCCCTACAACGCTGCATTAATGACGCGACGTGGCGTCCTGGTTTCCGTTAACTCCGACGATGCAGCCGAGGCCACACACCTTAATCAGGAAGCGGCAAAGTCGATGCGCTATGGGGGACTGACTCACGATGAAGCATTGAAGTTGGTCACGCTGAACCCGGCGATCCAATTGGGAATCGATAAGCGAGTTGGATCCATTGATGTGGGGAAAGATGCGGACCTGGTGATCTACAACCATGACCCAATGAGTGCCTATGCCGTGGTTCAGAAGACTTTGATCGACGGACGCGTCTATTTCGACCGTGATAAGGACATCTTAGGGCGCCCCGCATTGGAACAGGAGCGCAAGGATCTGTTGGCCAAAGCGAAGAAAAACGCGGAGAAGAAAGACGAAGGAGCTCCCAAAGTGGAAGCGAAGCCCGGCGCAGATAAAAAGGCTGATGAAAAACCAAGGCCTCTGCAATCGGACTCGAAGGAAGGGGGTGCGCTATGAGGTCTCGATATTCGATGATGGGCGCAATCACCATTTTGATGGGGTGTGGGCCCATCGCCGTGACAACTTTGGCCCAGAGCGCGGCGCCCACCACTTACGCCATCACTCACGCCAAGATTTTTACGTTGGCGGGTCAACCGATTGATGACGGCACGTTACTGATCAAAGATGGAAAGATCGCGGCGATTGGCGAAGGTATTGCCGTTCCCTCCGACGCAAAGGTGATCGATGCCAAAGGGTTGCAGGTCTATCCTGGTTTGTTTGACTCGATCACCCAGATGGGATTGAGCGAGATCAGTGCGGTGCGCGCGACCGTAGACACCACGGAAACGGGTGCATTCAATCCCGATGTTGTGGCGGCGACCGCGGTTTCGCCTTCCAGCGCACATATACCCGTGGTGCGCGCTGCCGGGATTACTGAGGTGCTGGCAGTGCCGGCCAGTGGCGGGTTCGACAGCGGAGGCGCAACTAATCTGGTGGGTGGCCAAGCATCGGCTTTTTATCTGGCGGGTTGGACCATGGATGATATGGCCATCCGCAGAAATGCTGCCTTGGTGGTCGATTGGCCGCAAATTGAGACCAGGTCATTCGATTTTGCGACGTTCTCTACTAAGGAGAAGCCATTCACGGAAGCAAAAAAGGAATACGACAAACAAGTCGAACAATTGGCTGATTGGCTGGAGCAGGCACGACATTACGCGCAGAGTACGGAAAAAGGTCCCGTCGGAAGCTCTGAGAAGGACGTGAAACTAGAGGCACTAGTTCCGGCAGTACGCGGACAAATGCCAGTCTTGGTTTTTGCGGATCGCGCTCGAGACATTCGCAGCGCCGTCGAATTTTTCGACAAACAGCGTGTGCGTATCATTCTTGCGGGCGGCGCGGAAGCCTATCAGGTGAAGGATCTGCTGCGTTCCCGAAGTGTGCCGGTAATCCTGCGTCCCACACTTGGAGAGCCCAGCGAAGAAGACGATGCATACGACAGATTGATGACGCAACCCGCGGAACTCACAGCCGCGGGAGTGAAGGTGGCGTTCGGTAGCTTT
This sequence comes from Candidatus Acidiferrales bacterium, assembly GCA_963748365.1. Taxonomy (GTDB): domain Bacteria; phylum Acidobacteriota; class Terriglobia; order Acidiferrales; family UBA7541; genus Acidiferrum. Next base: position 189,432 of record CAVVJG010000024.1, on the reverse strand, counting down.
GACAACAGCTTCGCCAGACGACTAGGACAGCAAGCGGCGAATGCCGTGGCCCATGGCCTTTCGTACGAGGATGGACTTAAAGCTGTCACACTCTATCCGGCTCAAATCTTTGGACTGGACTCACAACTGGGAACCGTAGAAACCGGGAAAGTCGCGAGCTTGATTGTGACAAATGGAGACCCGCTGGAGCTGACCACCGAGGTGAAATACCTATTCATCAAGGGACAACTGACGTCGATGGACAATCGGCAAAAAGACTTGTACGAAAAATACGCAAGTCGGCCAAAAGCCGCGAAGTAGTCTACAGAGCTGCATTCGAGTCCGCGGCACTAACGGCCGGGCTTGTCCCCTGTAGCTGTTCAATCCCCTACTGGGAATGTGGCGCGAACGCAACTTTTTAACTGGAGTTGCGTATCTAAGTGGGGATACCTATGCGCAAACCTATTCATTGTCTATTCACATTTGCATTTCTCCTCGTCTCGGGAGGAGTTTGTTACGCGCAGGAAGCTTCGAAGATTATCGATCAGTATGTTAAAGCGGCCGGCGGGAGCAAAGCTCTGTCCAAAATGCAGACGGTTTCAATCGACGGAACATTTAGTGGCGAGAGCGATGCGAAACCCGGTACTTACTCCCTCCGGGTGAAACAGCCCAACCGCTACTATTCCGAGCTTCGGATCGACGGCAAGACGCTGATCGAGGCTTACAACGGAAAATCAGCCTGGCATCAGATCGAAAGCGGCGAAATCAGTACGCTTTTTGGACTGCAGGCGTTGGAGACGGAGGCCGCAGGGCAATACTTTAATATTCGAATGCAAAATCTATCTAAGAAGAAGATTGGCGTGGCCCTCAAAGGACACGTGCAAGTGCGGGGACGCGACTCCGTTCAGCTAGAGCTCACCTATCCCACTGGCGTTCAATGGGAAGTGTTCTTTGATCCGCAAAGCCACTTGATCGTGGAAGAAAAAGCCACCATTGCCGGAATTTCGCATGAGGTCTACTACGAGGATTACCGCAACGTGAGTGGGATAAAGGTTCCTTACAAAATCGATCTGCACCGGGGAAGCAACTCCTATTCCATCAGCGTAACGCAGGCCACCGTGAATGAAACAATTGGAGAGCGGGTCTTCGACTTCCCCAAGAAATCCCAGGTGCAACTTCCCGATCTGAAAAAACTGTTCGCTGAAATCGACGAAAATCAGAAAGCTATCGACAAGATCAAGGAAAACTATGCGGGTACACGCAACGAGGAAGAGACAGAGTACGACAAGAACGGAAGTGTTACAAAAAAGGAATTAAAGGAATACACGTTCTTCTACCTGGATGGTGAAGAGATATCTACCTTGGTGAAGAAAGATGGAGAGGCACTGAGCGAGGAAGAGCAGAAAAAAGAAAATGAAAGTACCCGCAAGCGCATTGAGGAAATTCAGAAGCGAGACCAGAAGAAAGAGGAAAAGGCCCACAAAGCTAAGGAAGAAGGCAAACAACCAAAGGACGACGATCCGGGTATCGAAATATTTCTTCGCGTCTGCCAATTCGTGAATCCCCGGCGCGAACGATTCCGTGGGCAAGATGTACTGGTCTTCGATTTCGAGCCCAACCCGGAATATAAGCCGAAGAACATGGAAGAACGAGTTGTAAAGGAACTGGCTGGCGTCGTTTGGGTCGACCAGAAAGCGCATGACGTGGCTAGGTTGGAAGCCTATTTCGTAGGTGATGTGCATATTGCCGGGGGATTGTTGGCCAACCTGCAAAAGGGAACAAGTTTCGTCCTGGAACAAGGCTACATCAACAACGAAGTGTGGTTACCTACTTACGAAGAAGCTCATGTGGGTGTTCGAGTCCTGCTCGTTAAAGCGTTCCGGGTGAATGCAGTCACAAAATATTCAGATTACAAACGCTTTAATGTGGAAACCCTGAACACAATAAACAGACCGAAGGACACGGGGACGCCTCCGGGGAAGCCTTAAGTCGTTGCGACTACCTGTTTATGGCCGCTGGTGCAAGCACTTCACGCACCTTTTGAACCAGGCTGTTTGGAGAAAATGGTTTTTGAAGGAAGGCGAGACCTTTTTCGAGCATCCCACCAGTAGTTATCACGTTGTCGGTGTATCCCGACATGAACAGAACGCGAATCCCTTTGCGACGCTGCGAAACCTGGTTGGCAAGTTCGCGGCCACTCATGCCTGGCATGACAACGTCTGTCAGCAGCATATGAATTTCGCGCGCGTAAGTCGCGGCAAGCTGAACCGCATGCCGAGAATCTTTCGCCGGAATGACATCGTAACCGTGCTCGGTCAGGACAGTTCGGATCAAGTCTCGGACGGCTTCTTCATCTTCGACTAGTAGAATGGTTTCCCAACCGCGCTTGGTTTCCAGCGATGCAGGTTTGAGCGCGGGGGTGGGTTCCAGAACATCATCAACCCGAGGAAGATATACCTTAAAAGTGCTGCCTTTTCCCGGTTCGCTGTAAACCCAGATGTAGCCGCCGCTTTGTTTGACGATTCCGTATACGGTTGAGAGTCCCAATCCAGTTCCATTTCCACTTTCCTTCGTGGTGTAGAACGGTTCAAAAATATGGGCGATAGTCTCCTGGCTCATTCCTATTCCAGAGTCGGAGACCGCTAACATCACATATTTTCCAGGCTTAACGCTTATGTGCTCATCTGCGTAAAAGGCATCGAGTTCGATGTTGGAGGTTTCCAGATGAATTCGTCCGCCGCTCGGCATCGCATCTCGCGCATTGACCACAAGATTCATGATGACTTGCTCGATCTGTGCGGGATCGGCCTTAACTTTGCCGACCCCTTCATTGGTGTGCGTAATCATCTCGATGTTTTCGTCCATCAAGCGCCGTAAAAGTTTGTCCAGATTGAGGACTATTCCATTCAGGTCGATCGTTTTCGGCTGAAGTACCTGTTTTCGGCTGAAGGCTAGTAGTTGGCGCACCAGCGCGGCGGCACGACCTGACGCATTGTCAATTCGTTCAATGTCTCCACGAATTTCCAGCGGCATAGAGGCCCGGCTCAGTGCAAGATCGGTATAGCCGGTGATAATGGTTAGTAGATTGTTAAAATCGTGCGCGATTCCGCCAGCCAGTCGCCCAACGGCTTCCATCTTGCGTGATTGTTGCAGTTGCGTTTCCAGTTGCTTCCGCTCGGTAATATCCACCATGATGCCTTCCATCACGGGGTGTGAGTCGCTTCCCTGAACCACCACGGCTGTGTCGTTCAGCCATACTTCACGCCCGTCCTTGCGGCGAAGCCTGAATTCGGCTTGGAAGGGGAGACTACTCTTGCTGGCTTCCTCGGCGGCGACGACAGCGGCCAAGTCGTCAGGATGAATTAACTCATCCCAATCGCGGGAAATGGCTAGCCATTCATCCGGCGTGTAGCCGAGAATCGCCTCGACCTGCGGGCTGACATAGAACCACTGTCCGTGAATTCCGATTTCAGCGATGTAGGTGATGGCGTTTACATGCTCCACCAGCATTCGGTATTTGGTTTCTGCTTCGGCGCGCGCCTTCTCGGCTTCTTGATGCGATGAGAGATCGCGACAGACACACGCTGTACAACCATCAGGCATAGCGTTGATGGTGAATTCCACGGCAAGGTTTCGGCCGTCAGGTCTCTGAAGTCGCAACGTCGAAGACCACCTATATGACCGCGCAAGTGCAGCACGAATCTGGGGCTCAAGTTTGTCGATGGGTTGCAGAGAGTATACGCTGCGCCACGGAAGTCCCACGATCTGCCCCGGCCCTTCCAGGCCCAACATGTGCGCATAGGTTGTGTTTGCGTATATGTGCACGCCTTCTTCGTTAAGGATGCTAATTCCGTCGACGGAAGAATCCATCGCAAGCGTCTGTCGGCGAACAGTTTCTTCATCCTGATGTTGACGAAATTGAGTAAGGCCAATTCGGACGGCATAGCAAAGAAACGAAATACCCAGCAGGCTGAACCGAATAAATTTCCAGTCCGGACCGAGTTGCGCCACCTGGTAGAGAATCAACAATGGGGCAAAAATAAATAGCCCATTGTTGAGAAAGATTTCCAGCAAACTCTTCGAGCGCAGGTGTGTGGGGAGCACCTTCTGCTGGGATGGCTGCCACGTGCCGGCCCAGAAAGCGCCGCAAAGAAGTGGAATTGTCCATGCTAGATCAGACCAGGTCCCGGTGGGCGATTCTTGAGCCAGCTGAATGACCTCTGCAAGACCCGCGAATGTGGAATAAATAACAAAGTAAATTGTAAGACCACGATAAAGTTTTCGAGCTTCGGGGAGCCTGGCTCGTTGCCACTGGATAAAGGCTAGGACAACGACGCCAAGCTGGCCCCACATCATCACCGCGAGTTCGCGTTCCAGTGCGGGTTTAGGGCCAAGGTTCGTCGCCGGCAGATAGTACATTCCGAAGTAAATGAAGAAAAACAGAATGCCGATCTGCAGAAAATCGAGGATTTCTTCCAAACCGACGCGGGAGTCGGTTTTCTCCTGATTCAGGAAAACAGCCATCACAAAGAACATCCCATGCGTGTCGAACAGGAAACGAACCAGTGAACCCGGGCTTGGTACCGTATGGAGAGCCAGTTCGCAATAGGCCCAGCCCATATCAGCAACACCCCAAACCACCATGCTGAACCCGACTAGCGTCCAGAAGGATCTGCTAAATCCTTCTTGCTTGCGTGCGGCGCGGTAGCACATGTAGGCCGCAAGAAAGCTGCTGGATATCTGAAGCGAATTTCCGATGAGAGTCCCAATGGGTTGGGTGCCAAGAAACACCACCGTGAGGACGTGAAGGGTCACGACGGAGAAGGCCAGAAAGGCCAGCGGGCGTGGAAAGGGCCTCGGAAACACGCGTTCGTCCCGGTGCATCGGGTTTTACCAGTGTAAGAGAGTTCTTATTGCAGGGGCACTAGGGAGGCACAGCTGTGTTTGTATGGTCATTGTAAGGGAATGAAACCCCTAAGGGGAGTATTGCATTGAGAAATAGTCGTAGGGTAAACAAAAGTGAAGCGTTTAACCCTACTGGAGCACAGCCGCCTACGGTTTATCGTTTCTGTCGCGAATGTGTCTACTAGCGACCCTCGAGAGGATACCGATCTTGCGACTGAACGGCAGTGGCTATACGCCGGCGAAGGGCAATTGTGTCCACGGCAGGGCGCTTCCCGAAACGCTTCAACACCGCCAATTGCGTGGTAAGCATGTCGCCTTCATGAACCGCAGCAATGGCGCGCTTTGCTTCGTGCTCAACTCGTTCTGCTGCATCGGCGATAAACACTCGTGCTGCGTCGATTAAGACGGAAGACCAGACCTCTCCCTTTACCGCCGCCGCTTTTTGAGCACGCAACAGACAAGACTCCATGGCGTACACTTCCATCACGATATTGGCCAGCGCAGCGATCAGTTCCTGCTCGTCGGCCAGTTTCTCTCGGAATTTTTGAAGCGCCCCCCCTGCTGCCTGCAGGAACATTTTCTTGGTGTTACCAACCACACGGGCTTCCTCAGCTAGCACGCCCTCTGGAGTCTCTTCGAAAGAGGGCCCCGCAAGGATTTCGTCGGCCAGCTTCATGGCGGCTGGGATCAGCGCGAGCTGACCGCCCATGGCGCGTTTCATCAACATCTGGATGATGAGCATGCGGTTAATTTCGTTGGTGCCTTCAAAGATGCGATTGACACGTGAATCGCGATATGCCCGGCACACCGGATAATCCTCATGGAAACCGTAGCCGCCGAAAATCTGTACGCCTTCGTCGACAACATAGTCCAGCATTTCGCTACCGTAAACCTTAGCTATGGAGCTTTCAATCGCATACTCTTCAAGAACTTTCATCGTGTTTTGCACGTTGTCGCCAGAGCCGGCTGACGCGTGCATCGTTGCTTCCATGTTGCCCGCGCTGCGATAGATCATCGATTCCACGGCAAAAATCCGAATGGCCATTTCCGCGAGCTTTTCTCTAATCAGTCCAAAATCCCCGATTTGCTTTCCGAAAGCTTTGCGCTCCTTTGCGTATTTGGAGGCGGTCATCAAAACATATTTCGCTCCACCCACACAAGAAGCGCCCAGTGTGAACCGGCCAGAATTCAAAACGTTGAAGGCCACAATGTGACCGCGGCCAATTTCGTGCAGTAGATTTTCTTTCGGCACCTTGCAGTTTTCCAGGAACACTGGTGTTGTCGAGCTCCCGTGCAGCCCCATCTTGTGTTCCTCGTTGCCAGGCTTACACCCCGGAAACGTCTTTTCAACGATGAACGCGCTCAGTTTTTCGCCGCCGACTTTAGCGAATACGATGAACAGATCAGCAAAACCACCATTGCTGATCCACATTTTCTGGCCGTTCAGCATATAGTGGGTGCCTTCTGGATTCAGATCCGCACGGGTAAGCAAGTTCTGTGCGTCGCTGCCCGCTTGTGGTTCAGAAAGGCAATAAGCTCCAATCATTTCGCCACTGGCCAGTTTAGGAAGATATTTTTTCTTTTGTTCTTCGGTGCCGAAGTAAACGATAGGAAGTGTGCCAATGCCCGCATGCGCGCCGTGCGTCGTAGCAAACCCGCCGTAAATTGATATTTTTTCGGTGAGGATGGTCGTGGCGATTTTATCAAGCCCTGCGCCACCATACTGTTCAGGCGTTCCACCGCTCATCAGGCCGAGTTCCGCCGCCTTCTTCACCAGTTGTGGCAAAAGGCCCGGCTTTTTTGCCTCCAAATCCTTGACGACTGGAAATACTTCCTTAACGACAAATTCTTCGGCGGTCTGCCCGATTAGTCTTTGATCGTCGGTCAGATCGGCGGGGGTAAACACATCTTGCGGGGCAGGGGATTCCAGAAGGAAGCTGCCGCCCTTTGCTACGGGCTTGCTAAAAGTTGAAGTCGCCATGGTGTCACTCCCCGCGGCATGACGCCGCTTCAGAATTCAAACGATCGTTTGAAAAATCAATTGTGGGATTCTACCGCGGTGAGCCTTTGGCCGCAATAGGCCGAAATCCGTGAGGGGAAAGTATTCGAGGTTTGCGCAAGATGCGCTTGTCGGGTGTGGCTACTGATTTCCTGCGCAAGATTGCGTATTTGAAGAAGGCCCAGGGGTTGCGTGGCAAAACGCTCGTTCCCGCCGTGGGGATTCCTACCGGTACATTCGCCTGGATGAATGATCCTGAAAGAAATATCCTCGGACTTTGGAACCCGAAGGCGCACCAAATTCACGGCACTTTGCGGACCTTGCTTCAACTCTCAATCAAAGGCGTTCAAAGATTCCCGCAGCTCCCATACCTCCACCAATGCACATGGTAACCATTCCGTGACGCGCATTACGGCGCTGCAATTCGCGGATGAGGCTAGCGGTGAGTTTTGCCCCAGTGCAGCCAAGGGGATGGCCAAGGGCGATTGCGCCGCCATTCGGATTCACCCGCAAGGGATCAAGGTTTGCCTGCTGGATTACCGCTAGTGATTGCGCGGCAAACGCTTCGTTCAATTCCACAACTGCAATATCGTTTAGAGTTAATCCCGCCATCTGTAAAGCCTTGGGGATTGCCGCGACAGGACCGATACCGAATTCTTCTGGTTTCACACCGGCGGTAGCATACGCAACAAAGCGGGCTTGCGGCTTCAGGCCTAGTTGCGCCGCCTTTCCTTCGGACATAACCACGACGGCCGCCGCGCCGTCGCTCATTGGTGAGCTATTGCCCGCGGTTACCGCACCCTTCATATGGAACGCGGGTTTCAGTCCAGCTAGCACTTCTAAGGTAGTGTCAGGCCGAGGTAATTCGTCTTTGTCAAAGATAAACGATTGCATCGACTTCTTTGCGGGGGCTTTTGGTTTAGCTCCATTTCCATTGGGAACAGAAACGATTTTCACCTCGACGGCTATTGTCTCGTCACTAAATTTCTCTGCGGCAATGGCGGCGGCTGCCTTCTTGTGCGAATCCACGGAAAATTGATCTGCCTGTTCACGCGTTATTCCAAATTTGATGGCGATATTTTCAGTTCCGAGTCCCATGTTGATATAGGTATCGGGATAGTGGTCCACGAGCCAGGGATTGGGCGAAATCTTGTTTCCGCCCATTGGCACCATAGACATCGATTCCGTTCCGCCAGCCACAATAATCTGCGCCGCCCCGCTACGAATCCGCTCGGCTGCCAAAGCAATCGCCTGCAAACCGCTGGCACAAAAGCGATTCACGGTCATCGCCGAAGTCTCAACAGGCAAACCGGCGCGCAGTGCTGCGATCCGCGCGACGTTCATGCCTTGCTCCCCTTCAGGCATCGCACAACCCAGGATGACGTCATCAATCTCTTTGGGGTCGAGCTCCGGAACGCGCGCCAGTGCTTCCTTAATTACCAGCGCCGCAAGATCGTCAGGCCTTGTCGTTCGCAGCGAACCTTTGTATCCGCGACCCACAGGTGTACGGACGGAAGAAACGATGAGGGCTTCCTGCATAACGTGCCTCTTTCCTGATTCAATTTCCGATTTTCATCCCACGCCATTGAAAAAGCAAACTTCATAAGAAAGAGGAGCGCAGCAAGAGCAGAGTATTCATCACATGCCGCTTGGAACAGCGCCTTTCTTTGGAATGAACAGAGGTGTCGGCGGATTGATCTTGTTCACAATGGAAAAATTGCGTTCATTCAAGGCCAGGCTGATGCGCCCGCGCGAATCGACAAAAAGTAGAGGTTCACCCACTGGCACATCCATGAACGTTTTAGCGTATGGCAGAGTGAAAGGCTTTTTGTTCAACTGGACGGTTACTTTATCCCCCAGGTTATAGCCGAGTTTCAGAAACTCGTTCTTGGGAATATTCGTGATCAGGGAACCGTACGGATCATCAAGGCCGATAATTTCCGCCTTAATGCCTCTATCTGTTGTTACCGCTACACGGGGAGTCAGCCTAACCAGTTGCTGAACTTCGGGCCCCACCATGGTGTAATCCCATCCTGCCGCAAGGTGCGCTCCGACCGGAGAAAAAATATCGCGCCCATGAAACGTAGAAGAAACGGTTTCGCCGATCATCCAGTCGGTGTTAGTTATTTCTCGGGCGGAATCCAGGCCGTCTCGTTCAAGCATTGGAGTGATCAGCCCGTTGTCTGGCAGCACGAAATACTGACCCTTCTTTGATTTAACCACCACGGCCTTCCGCGATGTTCCCACGCCCGGATCGATCACTGCTACAAAAACGGTTCCCGCAGGATAGTACGGGGTAATCCCCTCCAGCATCCGCGAGCCGTCTTCAATCGAAAAGGGCGGTACCTGGTGTGTGACGTCCATAATGCGTGCGTCCGGAGCGATACCGACCATCACCGCTCGGCAGATTGCCGCAGCATCATTCGCTGCGCCGAAATCGGTCATGAACACGATGGTTTGTCGCGTGCCAGTAGCGCGTGCGTTGGAGCTGGTGCGTGGTGCTTCGTTAGGCCTGCATCCTACCGCGGACACCAGGCAAAGAACTAGAAGTCCTTGAGAAACACTTCTTGAGCTCCAACTGCCCACTATTACCCCCGTAGCACTAATTTCTCTGATGGATTTGAACATCCCAACTTGTGCTGAAAATCTCCCCAACTCACTTTCTATTTTCCTTTTAAATTATAAAGGAAAGGGAGCGCGCGACGTCAACCATAGGCAAAATGAATTGGGGAATTGCGAGTGCCCCCGGCAACGCATTACACTGGATGCCACCCGCTCTTTGTATCCGTTCTGTGAACTTACTTTTCGCCCGCCCGCGTCAAGTTCTGGATTCAGATTCTTATAATGATTAGGAGGACGCAAAATGCGTCGTGCATTGATTTGTCTATTGCATGTAGTATTGGGGGCCTCGCTGGCGCACGCAGACCAGGTCGTCTTGAAAAATGGTGATCGCTTGACCGGCAAGATCGTCAATGGAGATGGCAAGACGCTTCTATTGAAAACCGAATTTGCTGGTGAGGTCACCGTTCAATGGGACGCAATTACCTCCATGGAGTCTTCTGAGGATGTATACCTCACCCTGAAAGACGGCACCAGGTTGGCCGGCAAGATTACAACACAGGATGGCAAATTTGTGGTGGCAGCACCAGCGTCCACTACAGCTGCCAACGTCCCTTCGGCAACCAAAGATACTGTCGTGGCCGTACGCAATGATGCGGAGCAGAAGGCCTACGATCTGGCGGCCGAGCGCATGGCTCATCCGAAATTTACCTACTTTTGGGTAGGCTTGTTTGACACTGGACTGGCCCTCACGCGCGGCAACTCTTCAACTACTACGTTCACTCTAGCCTCTAAAGCCGTTCGTGAAACGCCGAAAGACAAACTCACTCTCTATGGGAACTACATTTACGGGAAAGACTCTTCTACTCCGCCCGACCGGACCACTGCAAACCAATTGAGCGCCGGTATACGAGGCGATTTAAATCTGACACCACGTATTTACGTGTTCGCCTTCGCCGATTTCCAGACCAACGAACTGCAGCACCTTGATCTTCGTCAAGTATACGGCGGCGGTTTCGGGTACCACGTCATTAAGACCGAGCGCACAATCTTTGACATCTTTGGCGGTATGAGCTACGAGCGTGACGCCTTCGGTGAGTACGTTCTGCTTGGACCGCCAATCTCCTTCATACCGGCGTCAAATACCAATAGCGCTGCCGCCGTGATCGGAGAAGAATTTGACATCAAACTCAACAAGCAAAGCACATTTACAGAGCGCTTGAGTCTCTATCCAAATCTCACGAACACCGGAGATTTCCGCTCGCAATTTGATGCTACTCTGGTTACCCAATTTAAAGCATGGCTGAGCTGGCAATTCACTTTCAGCGACAGCTACATTAACTATGCCCCCCCAGGTCTGAAGTCCAACGACTTACTCCTCTCTACGGGCTTGCGCGTAACGTGGGGTAAGGCCAAACTGTAGCCGGTTACCGCCCAGTTCAGCTTCGAATATGGAGCCAAGGAGGATTGGCATGGGTTTACTCACGTGGCTTGTCGTCGGATTAATTGCTGGCTGGCTCGCTGGTCAAGTGATGAAGGGTGGAGGCTACGGGGTTCTCGTAGACATCATTCTCGGTCTCTTGGGCGGTGTAGTCGGAGGCTGGCTCTTTAGTATGCTGGGAGTCTGGCCCGGCGGCGGACTGATCGGATCGATCATCGTTGCCTTCGTGGGCGCGGTGATTCTGGTTTGGATCTCTCGTTTGCTGAAAAAGGCCTGAAGCAGGTTTCAGGAGACTAGAATCGCGCTGTTGTGGGCTTCAAGTTCCCATCTCAGCGCGATTTGATTTCCTATCGAGTTCGTTTCTACTGCGCCGCGACTTGTGAACTCACTCCCGCCTCGTGCGTGGCCGCAAACCATTCTGCGGTCGGGGTGCGCAGATATTGCAAGCGCCTTCGGGCATTTTCAATAGCCTTAGCGTCGCCCAGTTTTTCCTGGCTTACAATGAAACTCCGAACAACCAACGGCGAATGCAAATCTGCCGACAGTTGTTCTGCAGCCTTCGCATAGTTATTTTCTCCCAGCAAGACATAGCCAATCGCTGATTCGTGTACGGTTTCGACCAGTCGATCCCGAGAAGTATCGCAAAGCTGCTGCAATTTCTGTAAGGCAATGGAAGACTCCTCGGCCCGGTGCCTGGCCACTGCCACACGAACTTCCTCCCGAAGCACATTGGCTAGCGCGGCATTACGATCAGCCTCTTGCATCCCCGGTCGAATTTCACCAAGGCTAGCTTCCAATACTTGGAGGAGTTGAAGTTCTGTTGTCAGATCTCTTGAAAGAATCGCTCGGGCATAATTGACCTCGAACTGGACTGCCGCGTCATTTTCTTTTGAAGCCTTTTCGGAAAGCTTCGCCAATTCCTCGCGTCCCCCGTTCCCATCTCCGCTCCAGAGGTGAAGCATCGCCATTTGGAACTGGATGTGGAATGTGTCTCGCACGTTGGTAGACATCTGCAGCGCCTTTTCGTACTCGACTTTCGCTTGATTGGCATTCCCCATCATCGCGTACGTGTCCCCACGTCCATATTGCGACGTGATCATATGCGGGTTGATTCGCAGGGCCTCAGCATAGTGAGCGAGTGAACCGCCGTCATCGCCCGACATTCGCAACACTTCTCCCAGGGAATCCTGCGGATTCGCTTGATCGGGTAGCACAGCCGCGTAGTGCCTCAAGTAATCAGTGGCTTTTTGCGGATCCGGATCTCCGGCCTCTACGTGGATGTAGCCCAGCATGTTCAATGCTGGCGGGAAGTCCGGATCGATCCCCAAGGATTTTATCCAGAGCTTTTTCGCATACTCGTAGTCCTGCTGGAAGTACAGCCATTCCCCTGCAAGGTATAGAACATGCTTATCCTTCGGCCGGTGTGCCAACAAGTCGTTCATTGCAGAGATAGCGGGTAACACATTGGCTTCCTGCGTTCCCACCATGAATCTGATCATCAGGCACTCGTCTCCCGCACACTTCGTGGCCAACTCTTTGGCCTTTTTTAGCGCCTCCGGCGCGGGCTCCGAACGGCGCGCCGCGAACGACCAAAGCGCGTACCCTAGTGCAAACTTCGGGTCTTTGTCAGTCGCCAACTCCGCGTGCATCATGGCTTCGTCAAATCCCGCGTTTTCGTATTGATCCAATGCCATTTCAAGATTTTGTCGCGCCGACAGCGATTTTGTGGAGAGGGGAAGTGAACCGTACAGGAGTTGTGTTCCCGTGGAAGTCTTTATCGGTGCTTTCGCGGGGCTCGGCTTTGCCGGTTGAATATGCTGGGTCTGCTGTGCCCAACTCCTCGTCGTGAAGAGAATCAAAAACAGCACAAGCGATACGCGAGTCAGGTTTGTTTTCATAGCCAAATGGCTCCCTACATTGTCAATTCGTTCGTCCTTTCAAGGTATCGATCCCAGTAGATCCGGGATACTGGACGGAAGGCCAGTTGTGCGCACTTCTCCAGCAGGGCGTGATGAAAACGGCACAACCAGGGGCGCCATCAGGTTAGGCACATCCCGCGCAAGTCAGGCTTGCGCGAATCGACTCCGTTTCAGAAACTTAGTACTCCAGCCGAGTAGACTGTGTGAGTCAAATGAAGGCCAGCTCTTTGCGAAAGACATTGCGATTTGCAGCTCCTGCTGCAGTACTCTTCTGTGCGGCTTTGCCTTTACTGGCTGCCATGAAGAACTGGGCTGTGGTTGTGTCCGCTGGTAGTAAGTTACAGGATGTCTCTCTAAGCGACCTCTCCAAGTATTGCAGGGGCACCCAGAAAACCTGGCCCGATGGTCGCAATTTTGTGTTAATTCTCCGCAACCCCGATTCTCCAGAAATGCGCAGCGCGATGGAGAAGCTCCTAGGCTCCCTCGGCACCGACACAAAGCCAGCCAGCACCAAGCAGGGTGAGGCACGCCCGATTGTTAAGGTCGTGGATTCAGACGAGGACCTGATCCGAGCGGTGGGTTCTATCCCCGGAGCGGTGGGACTCGTCGACGTGTACTCGATCAACAGTTCAGTCAAAGTTCTTCGTGTTGATGGTAAGCTTCCTTTCGACTCCGGTTACATCCTCAAAGTGAACTAAGTCCCTGCGCAATACATAAAACAAAAGAGCGCCAAGGGGCGTTCCAACCAATTCTCGATTGTCATGGATCCCTCAATTTCCCCCCCTAAATCCCCTTGTTGAGGCAGAACATCCCACAGAGCCCCCAAGCAAGGCACCTGCCCACTGTACTAAAGGGCAGGTTTTCCACAGGGCCTTAGTACGAACAAAACTCGAATACAAGTGAGTGATTTAGCGCAATTGTCAAGTCTCTTGTTTTTAATCAATTACGAGCCCGAAGTGCCTACTGCAGGCGGTACTGGTGCGATCGTTTAGCCTCACTTTTGTAACCCCTGTACCATAGCCTTTGCTCCTCTTCTCCTGTCTAATGGGACAGGTAGACGGCATTGGTCTTCCGGACAGGGTAGAGCATCTAATACCCAGCACGCAGGATCAGAAACGGCCTTCGAGGGACGGCTGGCTAAATACAGAGAAAGAGCAAGGGGATCAATGAAGACCAAGGACACGCTTCGCAAGTGGATGTGGTTGTTTATGGGAGTGATCGCCGCCCTACAAGTGTATTTCGTACGCGAGCTGCTGGCTGCCTTCGCCCTGTTCATCCTCGGCTTTGCGGTGGTAGCCGCCTTTGTCATGAGTCTCTACCTCCTGCAAAAGGGGTGGGAATCTGGCCTGACACGGCTATTGGCAAGTCAGAATTCCTGGGTGCTTTCGATGCGTCGTGGTACGACTTTCGCCGAAGAATGGGTTCGCCGGCCGATTCGCCGGACCGGCCCTGAAGTTCCCAATAATATCTAGCTTTTTGCAGTGTATGCCAGTGCACGCCAATTTGGGATTTACGCTTGCGATTGAGTAAGTCCTGAAAAAGGGTTGTGGGGGCCAGCCGTCCTGAGAGAGCGGCTGGCCTTTTTCTTTTGCTTTTCACCTACCGTTTGCTACTCTTTGCTGCTTCCCGGGAATACAAGTAAATTTTCGCTCCACTCTAGGGCTTGAGTTTCCTTAGGTGTGGTGAACAACAGATTTTTTTCTTGTGAACAAAACTCACGGAGGAATTGGAATGAGTGGGCGTTCAGGATTCGTGTTTTCTCTCGGATTATTGATGCTTAGCGCCGGATTGCCGGTCGCGGGTCAAACGACAAATGGGACAACCACTCAGAAGCGCATCGCCATCCGAGCGGGTAGACTGATCGACGGCAAAAGCGATTCACCCGTTGCAAACGCCCTTATTCTGATCGAAGGTGACAAGATCACGAGTGTCACTCCCGGAGGGACTCCACCAGCGGGCGTGGAATTAATCGATCTCTCGAAAGCGACTGTGTTGCCAGGATTTGTCGATGCGCATACGCACGTCCTGCTGCAGGGTGATATCACCGCGGAAGAATACGACGCGCAACTCCTTAAGCAGTCCATTCCCTATAGAGCGATTTTGGCCGCGCGCAATGCCCAGATCGCTCTGTCTCACGGGTTTACCACACTTCGTGACTTGGAAACCGAGGGGGCGATGTACGCCGACGTTGATGTCAAAAATGCGATCAATAATGGCGAAATCCCAGGTCCTCGAATGCAAGTGGCGACTCGTGCCATGACACCAACGGGGCTATATCCGCTGCTCGGCTATTCCTGGGAATTAAGAGTTCCCACCGGTGTCCAATACGTCGACGGTGTCGACGAAATTCGTAAAGCTGTGCGCGAACAGATCATGTTTGGCGCCGACTGGATCAAATACTATTCCGACCACGGCTATTTTTATGGACCAGACGGCGTCTTGCACAGCCATGTCAATTTCACGGATGAAGAGGCTAAGGCCATCGTGGACGAGACCCATCGACTTGGCAGGAAAGTAGCCGCTCATGCCATTGGTAGCGATGGAATCGCCGCCGCATTGAAAGCAGGCGTTGACACCATCGAACATGGCGACGGGCTTACCGAATCGCTGATGGAAGAAATGGTGCGCAAAGGTGTGTACTGGGTTCCCACCATTGCCGTCGGGGCTTACGTCGCTCCGGGACGTGGAGGCAACTGGCCCAAAATGGTGGACACGGAGAAAGCTGCCTTCCAGTTAGCTCTTAAAAAGGGCGTGAAGATTGTTCTGGGTACGGATGCCGGTGGTTTTGACTGGAAAAAATTGAACGAAGCACAAGAATTTGAGCATTACGTCAAATATGGGATGACGCCAATGCAGGCGATTCGCACGGGCACTACCACCGCCGGGGAACTCCTAGGTTGGAGCGACAAGATGGGTACCATCGAGCCAGGCAAGTGGGCCGACCTTGTCGCGGTTTCCGGCGATCCACTCAAAGATATCACTGAATTGCAGCGCGTGAAGTTCGTTATGAAGGCCGGTTCAGTTTTCAAAAACGAGCTGCCGTAAGTGAACTGTGTAAGACCTGAATTGCCCCAGGCAATTAGAAGAAAGCCGCCCCACCGTCCACATTAATTGATTGACCAACCATCGCGCTGGACATCTCAGAGCAAAGGAACAGTGCAGCTTGTGCGATTTCTGCTGCCGTTTGCCCCCGCCCTTGTAGCAGGGAACTGAGAAACCCCTTCAGTTGTTCTTCGGGGCTGACACTCAATTTTTGCGCCAGCGTATTTCCCAACTCTTTTGACATTTTAGTTTCTGTCACCGGTCCTGGACAGATTGCATTTACACGCACTCCCTGACGCGAGGCTTCTGCCGCCATCACGCGTGTTAATCCCAGCATCCCTGCCTTTGCGGCAGCATACGCGGATCCCCATCCATAGGCAGCTTTGGCTGAAAGGCTGGAAATGTTCAGGATCACTCCGGATTTTCGTTCGTACATCTGCGGCAGAACCAGCTTACTCAGCAAGAACGCCGCACGCAGGTGGACCGCGATTACCTTGTCGAACTCCGCCAATGGATATTCTTCAACCGGCACCACTGGTCCATAGTGTCCCGCATTGTTCACCAGGATATCGATCCGTCCAAACTTACTGAATGCCGCCGCGACCACCTTCTGGCAGTCTTTTTCCTGCGCGAAATCCGCAGTCACAAACGCCACTTGGGCGCCCGCCTTAGTAATTCCTTCCGCGGTCAGACGGAGTTCCGATTCTGTGCGTGCGCTTAGAAAGACAAGCGCGCCTTCCTTCGCAAAGAGCTCCGCCGTCGCTCTTCCAATCCCGCGGCCTGAGCCGGTAATGAGTGCTACTTTATTTTTCAGGAGCATAGACTGAAGACGATACCAGTCCTGCCTTTGGACTGCCAGCTATGCCCGCGTGTTAGCAATACCTACTGAACTTTAAGCCCATTCAAAAGATGATTCACTGCCTCTTCTGCTTGGTACGGAGTGATCGAAGTTTTGTTGTTCAGTTCTTTGCGACTGATCGCCCTATACGCTAATTTGCGCGGATTGCGCAGCGCCAGATCCAGCACGAATGTACCTTCCTGGTAGCGAATGTTCTGATACTCCACTTCCGGTGCGCCCCAGCCCCAGCCCCCCCACGCTCCGTAACTTGACCAGCACCCGTATGGTCCGCATGCAACTCCCGGGTATCCGCCGGGATACACTCGCTGAACAGCAGCGGTTTGCGTCTTAACCGCAACGTGATAGTCCACGAGCAAATCAGCAGCCGCGGGATCGTTCACTTGCGTCAGTCCTTTGCCCTTCAGTGCGCGTTCGATGGCCTGTTGCAGTTGAGTGCGATTCGATTCGGTATTCCAGTCGCGATTACTTTCCAGCTTTTGAGTCGGAGGTGGCGCTTCCGGCTTGATTACGTCGCGCGACACAATGGGTCTGCCGTCCGGGCCGCGCTTCACGGTTTCTGGCATGTTCATCGGTCGCCAAGCCCAGGTCATTCCTTTGGCGATGCGTATTTCCGGGTCGCGAATCACCTCGACATTGTCGTCGCATCCAACCAGGGTCAGCCCACTCAGCACTGCCGAGAACAGCACCAATCTTGAAAACGATCTTCGTAGTTCCACGGAAACATACCTCCACTCCTTATCAAACACGGCATACCTAAAAAAGTTGGAGAGTGCTAAAAATTGAGGGTTCCGGGGGTTGGTTTGCTTATTTCAAAGCCGGCGTGGGTACGCACCAATCAGCGGGCGGAAATACGATCGGCCAGAAGTTGGGCGCAGGACGGTCAAATTCGAACGCGATGTTGTAAAACTCCATCCCGGATTCCTCTATGCGCACCACGCTGCAACTCATTTCCTTGCCTGTTTTGGGGTTCGTGAGCAGAAACGATTGGCCCACATGCAGGTGGGTCTTCAACTGAAGCAAGCCCCCATGAGCGTTCACAACCTGGGTAAACCCTTGCTCTTGTACTTGGCGGCGATCCTCGTCCTCCGCCAACACCACAACGGTCATGCGCAACATTACGCGTTCGCTTCTACGCCGGTTTGGCCCGTCCGTCATAATTAAGAAAGTCCTAAGACACAAGCTTACCTGAAAAGCCGGCCTCTTGGGCTGGCCCTTCAGACAGGGGCCTTGCGATTTTTGGGACAGGTGGACCTGAAATGCACGGGATTGCCACCTTTGGTATGATAGAATCTTGCAAATTAAGAAGCTTAGGATAATGATGGCAACTTTAACTGGGGCAAAAACCTTATTGCGCGTGCGACCACGCGGATTCTGCGCGGGTGTGGTGCGGGCCGTCGATATTGTGGAACTGGCACTGGAGGCATACGGCGCACCAGTCTATGTTCATCATGAGATTGTACATAACACCTACGTAGTGGAGCAGTTGCGCCGCCGTGGCGCAATTTTCGTGGAGACTATTGGTGAGGTTCCCCATGGCGCGGTGCTGGTATTCAGCGCTCATGGCGTTCCTCCAACCGTGCGTGGAGAAGCCCAGGAACGCCAACTTCGCGTCATCGATGCCACTTGTCCTCTGGTAACGAAAGTTCACTTCGAAGCCCTCAAATTCGCCCGCGAAAAGCGAACCATTATTTTGATCGGTCATAAAGACCATCAAGAAATTGTCGGTACTTCGGGCGAAGCTCCGGATCGCACTATCGTCGTGGATTCCGTGGAAGCTGTAGATGCATTGCAGGTGGAAGACCCAGAACGCCTCGCGTTTTTGACCCAGACCACTCTCAGCCTCTATGACACCCAGGAAATCGTTTCCCGGCTTCGTCAGAAGTTTCCCAAAATCATTGGCCCGGCAAGCGACGATATTTGCTATGCCACCCAGAACCGGCAGGAAGCCGTCGAGCAGGTTGCCAAGGACGTTGATTTGATCCTGGTCGTGGGCTCACAAAATAGCTCGAACTCAAACCGACTTGTTGAACTGGCTCAGCGTCTCAACATAAAAGCCAAGCTAATCGATTCCGCGGAGGATATCGATCCGTCTTGGCTCGAAGGTGTGGGCCGGGTTGGACTAACTGCCGGAGCGTCAGCCCCGGAAGTGCTCGTCGAACAGGTGAGTGAGCGGCTTGCGCAACATGGCTTTACCGACCAGCATGATTTGGATCTTATTCGCGAAGATGTGCGATTTACGTTGCCACCGGAATTGGCGACCATCGCTCCCGCGCCGCGCCGGTAAAGCGGCTCGATTATCATTTTTGCTCGTCGCTTTTTGCGAGCATGTGCAGACAAGTTTTTGCCGGCAGGGAATCAACCGGTGCAACTTACCGAACCTGGCACTTTCTGGTTAGTCAGAAAAGGAGCGAACTTTGGCGGTCAAAATCGTCCGTCAGCCGAACAAGATTACTCTCATTGGCGCTCCCTCTAGCGCCGCTGCATTTTTGCCCGGCAGTGAAAAGGCCCCCGCTGCTTTGCGTGCGGCTGGCCTTGTCGAACGCCTGCAATCCATTGGATATGAAGTAACCGACTTTGGCGATTGCGCACCTCATTTGTTCGCCGACGATGACGAGCACAAGCGCGCGCGGAATCTTCCGGCCATAGTTGCTTCGCTGAACGACCTCAAGCCTCGCGCCGAAATGGCGATTAAATCCGGCGCTTTGGTCCTGGTCCTTGGCGGTGACTGCACACAAATTATCGGATTGCTGACCGGCGCGCGTCGCTATTACCGTCACGTAAGTCTTTTGTGGTTCGATGGCGATGCGGATCTGAATACACCGGCAAGCACGCCTTCTGGACGCCTCGATGGAATGGCACTCGCCACCATTATTGGTAAGGGATCGCCCGAACTGGTCCGCTTCTGGGGCGAACCACAAATCGTACGCGAGCCAGACACCGTGCTCTTTGGTGTCGACCGGCTCGACGATCCCGAAAAAGAATTTCTTGCGCGCTCACCTGTGCGCCACAATTTGGCGGCGGATATTCGTACTAAAGGCGCAGCCAAATCCGCGCAGTATGCTCTGGAACAATTGCACGCCGATTCCCGAGAGTTTGTTCTGCATCTGGATATCGACGTGATCGCCCAGGAAGAGTTTCCTGCCGTAAATGTCCCCCGCAATGGAGGACTCTCTTCTGCTGACGTTCAGACTTCACTTTCGGAATTTGCCAAGCATAAGAACCTGCTCGCCCTGGACGTTGCGCAATACAATCCAGACAAAGATCCGGATGGTTCCGCGGC
Organism: Candidatus Acidiferrales bacterium; assembly: GCA_963748365.1. Classification (GTDB taxonomy): domain Bacteria; phylum Acidobacteriota; class Terriglobia; order Acidiferrales; family UBA7541; genus Acidiferrum. Next base: position 169,449 of record CAVVJG010000024.1, on the reverse strand, counting down.
GAAGAAACTGGTTGACCTTCTGGCCGATGTACTGGCAATGCGGTTGGCTGCGCTGACCACACCCGCGCCTCCAGCTGCCCCGGTCGTCGAAGAGGCGTCTTCCTCTGCTAACTGAGTTGGCTCCCTAAAACTTGCATGTATCCGATTCGATAATTGAGACGCAGGGCCCGTACCCTCAACCGGTAGCAAGCCCTAAACTAGAAGGCAGCGGTGAGCCCTATACCGCGATTCTGTATTCGATTCGGAGAGCAATGAAACGCCGTCTACAAGTAATGAAATTCGGTGGTACGTCTGTCGGCGACGCGGCCTGCATCGCGCGGACCGCAAAGATTATTGCACAAGGAGCACGCGTAGGCGGTTGTGTCGCGGTTGTTTCGGCCATGAGTGGCGTGACCAATAAGCTCATCGAAGCTGCAAATCTTGCCCAAGCTGGAAATGCCGGGGAAGCCATGGCCGTCCTATTCGGCTTGCGCGAGCAACACGATTCGGCACTGACCACCTTGACAGATAAGGACTCGGAACGCGTCGAGGTCCGTAAGATATTGGAAGAAGTGCTTGCTGAAGGCCACCGTCTCTGTGATGGAACAGCATTGCTGCGTGAACTGACTCCGCGCACGCTGGATGCGGTCTCCAGCCTCGGAGAGAGATTGTCAGCGCCATTGGTTTCCTTAGCTGTGCGGGAACTGGGTTTTGCCAGCGAGGCATTTGCGGCCACGGAACTGATTGTTACAGATGCATACCATGGAGGCGCGGAGCCCATCATGGATTTGACACGCGAAAAATCCCAGGCGCGCCTCCGGCCCGTCCTGGAAAAAGGCGTTGTCCCTATAGTCACTGGTTTTATTGGTGCCACCAGTGTTGGGCAACTCACTACCCTCGGGCGCGGCGGGTCGGACTACTCTGCGACAATTCTTGGCGCCGCGCTGGATGCCGACGAAGTCATCATCTGGACGGATGTCGATGGCGTTCTGACAGCCGATCCTCGCCTGGTTTCCGAAGCCAAAACCATTCCTGAAATATCCTATCGGGAAGCCGCGGAATTGGCCTATTTTGGTGCAAAAGTGCTGCATCCGAAAACGCTCAAGCCGGTTGTCCAGGCGGCAATTCCTGTTTGGATCCGTAACAGTTTTCAACCGGAGCGCGAAGGCACAAAAATTACACCGGAAGGTCGAAGCATTGGGGGTGGCGTAAAGGCCTTGACGGCCATTCGCGACGTCACCCTGATCAGCGTCGGGGGTCCAGGCATTGTCGGCCTGCCAGACGTGGTGGGCCGCACTTTTTCGACCACTGCGGAAGTCCGCGCCAATGTCTTGCTGATTTCTCAGTCCTCTTCGCAAAACGACATCTGCTTCATAGTTTCCGCGGCGGATGCGCAACGCACGGTGGACGCGATGCGAAAAGAATTCGCGCAAGACCTTGCGCACCAGAAAGTCGAACACGTAACCGTCGATCCCAATATTGCCATCGTTGCAGTCGTCGGCGAAAACATGCGGGGCACCCCAGGTGTGGCTGGCCGCACATTTAATGCCATGGGCCGTGATAGCGTCAACATCATTGCCATTGCCCAGGGCTCGTCAGAAAGCAACATCTCGTTTGTGATTGAAGAAAAAGATGTGAAGAAAGCCTTGCTCGCCCTTCACCGTGAGTTTGGCCTGAGCAATGGAACAAACGGAAAATAGAATATCAGTTTCGCCACATCCGCCTAATTACTGTGATCGTGCTTATACACTTTCTCCCCCGCTGGAATCTCGATTTTTAAACGGTTGCCGGGTAGCGGCAATGGACAGGTTGTATAGGGGTTGTAAGCGCACGGCGGATTGTACGCCTTGTTGAAGTCGACTTGCACGGAAGCACCCTTTTCCACCCCTGCTGGCGTTTCCACATCCAGGAAACGGGAAGCCGGATAGGTTTCCCTTCCGCTGGTTAGGTCGCGAAACACGATGAATAACCTCTTTCCAGCATTTTCCTGCTCCGCCTCAAGCCGAAATTCCTGCCCCTTCAGGGAAAATGTCACATAACCCACTATTTTAAGCTTGATCGCATCGCCCAGAACGTTTTGCGAATCGAATTCCTTCGGTGATTCATACGGTACATAGGTGCCACTGGCCGCATAAGACTCATCAATGGGAAACCAGTTCAGTCCCGTGAAGTTCTTGCGAAGCTGTGAATTTTTGTCTCTCAATCGAAGCACAAGCCGATCGCCACTGGCATGCACATAAAGCGTCAGGTCCCCAAGGACTAGACGATCCTCGCGCGAGTCAGGCTTCAATTCGACGGTTTGCACTGGTTTGCCATTCATTGTGATCTCGACACCGGGATTCACGTGCACTTTGGTTTTCCCTCCTTGAAGTGTGAAAACCCCAATGAACGCAGGTGCAGAAGTTGGTAATACGATGTCGTTGTTTCCGGCAGAACCAATACGATTTTCCCCTTCTTTGAGCCAGAACAGCCCGGAAACCGTCAGCCAGCCGGTATCGGAAGTCAGAGAGGCCTGGTATTCTTGCCTCCATTTTTCAACGGATTGTCGATAGGCAGATTCCGCGAATAGGAGATACGCGAAAGCAAGCGCGGCCAAGGCGCTCAAAGCAAAATTCCGTACTGCGATCCTAGGTCTCATTCCACCCGCTCCTTGCCTCCACCGGGGTCAACTCCGTTAAGCGCACCTCACGTCGCAGTTGTCGCCGCTCGTTTGCGGTGGTACCGGGAAAGTCCTATCCACGAGAGTGGCAACTGCCCGTTATACCGATAGTGTTGAACCTCTGTCGGTGTGAGCAGTGGTTCAGTCTCCGCAGACACTTGCCTTGTAAATTCTTGCGCCGCACTCGCGTCATCGAGTCCGGCTGCCAGGATTTTTGCAGCTATGTCGCCCCACAATTTCAGGCGCACCCGAAAATTTGCCAGATGACGGAGAGGTTGACTCGAGAACCCAAAATGGGTGAGGAACAATCGATTCGGCTTGAGTTGCTCAATCACATTCAACGAACCATTCCACAACGTTAGATCGATATCGGGAGGCGGCGCGGCAGGAAGCACTAGTGGATGGCCCTCGACGCAAATGCCGGTTGTGTCGCCAACAAAGGCCGTTCCCTCGGTTGGCTCAAAGTACGTGACATGGTGCGACGCATGACCCGGCGTATAGAGCACGCGCAATGTCGTTTCGCCTAAGGGCAAAACTTCACCACCATGCACTATACGGAGATTGGCTTCTGGTACCGCCAGAAATTCCCCGAATAGAGCGTCCATTTTCTCGCCGTACAGCCGTCCTGCACTTTGCAATAGAACGGTCGGGTCCGCCATGTGCTTGGCACCGCGTGAATGCACGATTACCTGGATGTTGGGGTTTTCCTTGAGAAGCGAACCGGTGGCCCCAGCGTGATCGAGATGAATGTGGGTGAGAAAAATGCAGTCTAGATCAGCGATAGCCAAACCGTGCAGATTAAGTTGTTCACGCAGTGTCGCTAGCGTCGACGCTGGTCCAGGATCGATGATGGCATTAGTCGCTCCGCTAAGCACCAGCATGGCAGCAATTGACTGTGGGCATCCGGTCCAATGTAAATCTAGCGGAGTCGTCGAAATCACAACGAAGCAGTCTAACGCATCTTTTCGCTAGGCAGTCAAGCTCGAAATTGAAATTAGGGGTCCGGCCGGAATCCCTATGGCCTGCAGGAAACACTTGCAGAATGATTAACTTGTAGAATATGCTTTGGTCACTGCGGCTTGTTTCAATTCGTACCTCGCCATTCGTGGGAGGATTCAGTCGCAACCAACCGCCTACTGAATGAAACAAGTTTTGCGCTGCGGTTTTTCTGTGCGCTTCGCTCGGCGCGACAGGCGAATTAATGGACGTAGTACAGCGTGAACTGCAGGGGATTTTTGCTTTGAAATTAGGGAGGAATATTATGCGGAAATGGTGTGCAACATTGGCAATGGGCGCTCTACTCGCCCTGCCACTTTGTGCGCAGCAGAAGGACGCGCGCACAGCGAATACCGGCAGTGATTCGTCGGACAATGCAGTTACCACCAGGAGTCTAGCTGGCGATTTCAATATTGCCCCGGCTTCGAACAGATTGTTCCCAATGCCAGCGGCTGCCGCAGCTCGGCCGGCCGATATTTTCAGCGATTGGGAGAACAATCCGTGGAACCGTCATGCTTGGGGCTTGTTGACGCCGAAGTATGAAGTTGCCGGATTGTTCAGCTATATCAACTTTGCTCCAGGTTCTGGTTTTCGCAATTTCAATAATCTTGGGGCCACTGGATCCTTCACCTACAACGTTAATAAGTGGTTGGGATTGACCGGCGAAGTAGGTGCATACAGCTTTGACCGCCAGGTCTTTTTCTCGGATGGTGAAGATACTGTCACCTCGACCCATCTCAAGGGCAGCCAGGAGACCTATCTTTTCGGTCCTCGCCTGAATTGGCGGCATTTTGATCATTTCGTGCCCTTCGTAGAAGTGCTCATCGGCGCCGGCCATGCGGGTTCCCAGATGACGGGAAACAACGGTCAGAGCGCATTTGCTTTCGCGGCCGGTGGCGGTGTTGACGTGGTTCTCTGGAAGAATTTGGCCTGGCGCTTTTTCCAGGCAGACTATCTGATAACCAACTACACCGGCACGCTGGTGAGTTCCGATGGGCGTCAGAACAACTTCCGCATTGGTTCGGGCATCGTTTTGCGTTGGGGATATCCCCCAGCCCCGCCGAAGCCCAATCATCCGCCTGTGGCTGCCTGCTCTGCAGAAAAGCCTTCGGTCTACCAGGGTTTCAACGACCCAGTTGCAGTTCACGTGAATGCCACCGACGCGGATAACGATCCATTGACGTACAGCTATACCGCGACAGGCGGAGCTATCGACGGCACTGGAGCGGATGTCCGCTGGAATCCGACCGGTCTCGCAGTTGGTTCCTACACGGTGAATGCGAAGGTTGACGATGGGCGTGGCGGCACTGCGACTTGCTCGACTGACATCGCCGTCGCTGTTCGTCCGAACCGTAACCCGGTCATCTCTTGCTCGGCAGAGCGCAGCCCAATCCTCGCTGGCGAGCGCGTGGGAATTAACGCAACCGCAAGCGATCCGGATGGTGATCCTCTCACCTACAGCTACTCTTCCACCGGCGGCCAGGTTTCCGGCACCGGCGCAACGGCCACCTTTGATTCTACTGGTTTGGCCCCGGGCAGCTACACCGTAAACGGCAAGGTAGACGATGGTCGCGGCGGCACGGCAACGTGCTCCACGAACGTAGACGTCCAAGCCCCTGCCCCACCTCCACAAGCGACCAAGGTCGGCACTTGCGGCTACCGGACGGCTGGCTCTTCCCGCGTCGACAACGAATGCAAGCGCATTCTCGACGACGTGGCACTGCGCCTCAAGAATGAACCCAACGCCAAGTTGGTAGTTGTTGGCTTCGCGGACAAGAAGGAACCCAAGGCCGAGAAGCTAGCCCAGACCCGTGCAGACCTCGCCAAGAAGTACTTGGGCGAAAAGGGTATCGATGCCTCACGCATCAGCACCCGCACTGGGGCTGCCTCAACCGAAAAGGGTATGGAGAAGGAAAACCGTCATATCGACGCCGTCTTCGTACCTGAAGGCGCAACCTACTAAACTCTCTCGCTCGCGGAATCGTTCCTCGTTTCCCGCGATTCTTGAGAACGGAATAGACTACCGGGCTCTCCGAGGCAAGCTTCGGAGGGCCCGGTTTGTTTTGAAAGCGATTTGCAGGGTTAGAAAGGAATTCCCCGTTGCGGTCGAAGTTAGTTATCTTCCTACTACTCTCTACTAACCCGCGTCTGCTTTCCGCTGACAATCCCCACTGGGTGCGCATGGGACCTGTCGGCGGCATGGTGATGACCATGGAGTCCTCCGGGGGAGAAACGGTATATTTAGGCGCCGCGGATGGTCACGTCTTCGTGAGTATGGATGGATCCAAACATTGGGAACTTCGAGGTCGTGTTGGAACCCGCACCGACACCGTAGTCTCAAGGTTGTTGGCCGACCCTTACCGCCCCAACGTTGTCTTTGCCGCTGTTTGGTATCAACAGCCTGGGCTCGGAGGTGGAGTCTTTCGCAGTGATGATGCCGCAAGAACCTGGAAGCTGGTAGGCCTTGGCCAGGAAGCTGTCAGAGCTTTGGAAGTCGCCTCGGCTCAACCGCTGGTGCTCATCGCAGGAACACGGAGTGGGGTTTTTCGTTCTACGGACGCGGCTCAAAACTGGGAGCGCATCACTCCGCTAGACGATAAGGAATTGCGAAATGTGGATTCTCTGGCTATCGACCCTCAAGATCCAAATGTCATTTACGCTGGTACCTATCATCTGCCTTGGAAGACCATCGATGCCGGTAGGAATTGGAATCCAGTTAGCGCTGGCCTGATCGACGATTCCGACATCATGAGTCTTCGCATCGACGCCACCAATCCCGAACGCCTCTTTCTGAGCGCTTGCTCCGGTATCTATCGTAGTGAGAACAAGGGTGCTCAATGGACCAAGCTGCAAGGGATTCCTTATGCCGCTCGACGCACCCACTCGATTCTTCAAGATCCGCTAGATCCACAAACCCTCTATGCCGCGACCACCGAAGGATTGTGGGTGACTCGGGACGCAGGCGAAACTTGGAAACGCACTACCGCTAAAGATTGGGTCGTCAATAGTGTTTTGGTGCTCCGCAACGGCTCCAAAGGTTCAGGGCGCGTTATCCTCGGCACAGAGGCCCAAGGCGTCGTAGTAAGCGAGGATGCGGGAGAGAGTTTTGCGTCTTCCAACGAAGGCTTCCAGCATCAAGTTGTAAAGCAATTCATTGCAGACCCACGCGATCTGAAACACCTCCTGATGGTCATGCAGCAGAACGGACAGCAAATCATGGAAAGTCGAGACGCCGGCCGCACTTGGGCACCACTCTCCTTGTCTGCAAAGCAAGACACCGGTAAGTCATCCTTTCTCTCTCCTGAATCCGTCGACATGCTCTACGGCATTAATGCCGGATGGCTGGCAAGACTGCAAAACGGACAACTCTGGCTTTTGAGAGCTCAATCTGAAACCTGGCAGGAATTGAAATTGCGGCTTCCCGACAGTGAGAAGATTCCGCATCGACGATCAACGAAGAGTGCCTCACAAACCAAGAGCAGTGTCACCGTTAAGGCTGTTTCAACTGGCAACGTCTTGGGTTTTTCCGGTTCCAAGCTGTTTGTGCCATCGCAACAGGGGCTTTTACGCTGCGACCTTGAAGGGGATTGTGCTCTGCTCAAGGCATTTGGTCGATTTGACAAGCTCAACGGATTGCACACCTCGATTGACGGTTCGGTGCTCACCGTCGTCGCAAACAACAAACTGGCGCTTTCCTACGACGCTGGTCAATCCGCTTCATGGCGTGACCTTCCCGGGACGTCGACAAAGGTCTTATGGATCAGCAACAATCTGGAATCGTCAAAAGAGTCCCTCTTTCTGGGTACCTCAGAGGGGCTGTTTACTTCAACAGATGAAGGGATCACTTGGATTCGTCAAGCGCGTGGACTGCCTGCAGGTCAGATTGAACACTGGTTGTGGCAACCTCTGTTCATGGCCGCCACCCTTCGCGAGGGCGGGATGTATGTTTCCACCGATGGCGGAACCACCTGGCTGCGCATCGATTCTGACTCGGAAAGAAGTCGGTTTGTAGGGGTGGTTGAAACCGAACCCGGAACATTTGCCGTTGGCTCTCAGAGTGAAGGCGTACTCATCTGGCACAGTCGTTAGAGTCAACCGTGAACTGGTCGAACGCCAGGACTGAATTGGTGCCCAATCAAGGCGTGCCGCAGGGATTGGCAAAGCATTCCAGCACGCGGCATTCAAATTCTTCTGGCTGGTATCCCATCGCCCCCGCGCGGAGCAGTCGTTGCATAAATGGGTTGCCCGGGCCTGACAGCTTGCAGGCCGTTTGAAAAATCAGGAACGAAACAACACGTCTTCTCTCTGAAACATTTTAACGGCTAGGAATAATGCAGCCGCCGCGTAGACGCATGTGGAGAAAAAGATGATCGCTATGTAATTCCAGTGATAGGTTCCAGTAACCAATTCCTTACACAACAGACTGGCATTCAGTATGGGCACCAGCGCAAGTTTGGCGCTTAGGTCGATCGGAAGCATCGCGCAAACCGCTGGTATGATTACTAGAAACATAAGCGGTGTGATGTAACTCTGCGCTTCTTTATAGCTTTTCGCGAACAACGCCACCGTCATTACTCCAGCCGAAAACAGCACCGCAAGCGGTAGCACCATAATAAAAATGGACAACACTGTCGCAAATCCAATTCTCAGCTGCAACTGTCCAGCCGCACCTCCCGCCTTGTCAAAGGCATGGAGCCGCTCAAGGACCCAGAACGAGATGCCCATGGATGTCACTGAAAGCCCCGCAGTGACCAGGGAAGTAGTAAGCACCAGAAAAAACTTGCCCAACACCAGATGCACGCGTGAAATGGGGCTGGACAGAATTGTCTCCATCGTGCCGCGTTCTTTCTCTCCTGCCGTCAAGTCCATTGCCGGGTACATGCATCCGGTCATGCACAACAAAATAACCATGTATCCGATTACGCCGCCAAACGCCGCTCCCCCAACCTTTTCAGGGGGAGCCACGTTTTGTTGCTCAACGTCGAATGGCTTCAATGCGGCTTCAGGCAGGTTCTTGGCGGCCAGATTCTCCTTGATAATGTCGCTTCGATAAGTTTCCAGATGTTTCTGAATTGTGTCCGCCGCAAGGGAAGACTTTAGGTCACCGTCATAATTGTAAATCTTCAGCTTGGCAATCTTCTGTTGTGCGAGATCCGTTTGAAATCCGTTCGGAATGTCAATTGCTGCGCGAATCTCTTTATTGATGATTTGCTCTTTCCAATCCGCAGCCAGCGGTACCACTTCAATTCGTTTTACGCTTCGCAGATCTTCCAGAAGCTTTGGCGAATCCGTTCCTCCGATAATCATCACCTTGGGAATCTCTTCCTTCGCTTTTCCCACCAGTGCTGAAACAGCCGCTCCCAGCCCCGCGGTCAGCAGGGGAAACAGCAGCAACGGAACCAGCAGGGAAGAGATCAGTGTTCGCCGGTCTCGAAGGGCTTCCCTCAGTTCCTTGCGATAAACAATTCCCACGTTTTGCAGTGACATTTTAGGCAGCCTCCCCGTTCTTATAAAGGGGCGCTACGATTTTCACAAAAATCTCTTCAAGATCAGTCTCTTGGTAGCGTTCACGCAGCTCAGTAAGTGAACCTTCTGCGAGCAACTTACCCGACTGGATGATTCCGATTACATCACACAGCTTCTCCACTTCGCTCATTACGTGCGTCGAAAAAATTACAGTTTTGCCGCGCTGCCGGCATTCCCGAATGAAATCGATGATCGTTCGTGCCGTCATGATATCCAGTCCAAGTGTCGGCTCGTCAAAGATCATCACCTGTGGATCATGAACCAGGGTCCGCGCGATCGAAGTTTTCTGCTTCATTCCGGTCGAGAGCTTATCGCATCTCCGGTCGCGGAAAGAGTTCATATCCAGCCGAGCAAATATTTCATCAATGCGCTTCTTCAGCGTCACCTCATCGATTCCGTTCAGCCGCCCAAAATATTCCACCATCTCCTGCGAGGTAAGCCGGGGGTACAGAGCCGTGGCAGTAGAGAGAAATCCGACGTTGGCCCTCACTTTTTCTGGAGCTTCCATCACATCATGCCCGCAGACCGTAGCGCTTCCGTCGCTAGGTTCCAGAATCGTAGCCAACATCCGAAGCGTGGTGGTCTTGCCCGCTCCATTGGCACCCAGCAAACCGTATATCTGCCCGGGTTTGCACCTAAAGCTGATGTTGTCGACAGCCCGGATTTCGCCGCGTTTCTTGTCCTTAAACAGTTTGGTCAGACCACGAGTCTCAATCATCCGAGGGCCTCATTTTTTGTTCGACGGGCAGAGAAAACCGACTGCTAATACTACTACGCGGTGCAGATTGGAAGATTACACGAAGCAAGTCCAAAATCTCGCAGTGCTTAGCCTAGCCGGTGAATCCTTTTTGCCCCTATCCCTTGTGACAATTCGGGCACTGCTTGGCATCGAACTTCTCAGGCGGTACGCGAAAGACGTTGTTGCACTGGATGCAGACCCTGTTGAGCAGTTCGGGTTTTGTCCCCGTTGAAATTGCTTGTTTGGTCTCTTGCGAGACGACTGGTTCTGGATGGCTCATAACCCCGCCAGTCTATCACGAGGCCATGCCGGTACGTGCCTCACATCCGGCATCCCGTCCTATGCGTCCAAATAGCACCTGCGCCGTAGCAAGTTGTATGGAGAATTAGGGCAACCTCCTGATAGACTTGACCTTAGTAAGTGTCCCTCCCTGGAAACAGGGTGGGCTGCACAAAGAAGCGGCCAACACAACCACAAGCCGCCTATTGATTATTCAATGCTACTTTTCGCTGGCGGGGAATTGATCACCACTTCTTATGTATAAAAAGTTGCGAAATCGGACGCTGCTGTTGCTGCTCCTTGCCGGAATTATTGCGTTCATACTCGTCCGCGTAAGCGGCAGGCAACCCGTGGCCAAAATATCAGCCATGCGGCCCGCTCGTGAAAACATTGCCTCCTCGGTCAGCAGCAACGGCAAGGTCGAACCAATTTCGCCCTACAGTATTCGCGCCCAGTTGGACACCTTCGTAGAAAAGGTCCACGTCTCTGAAGGCCAAAATGTTAAGAAGGGCCAACTGCTCCTCGAACTCAATGTCAAGGAAGCTGCTGCCCAATTGGCACAGGCTAGGTCCAGGCTACTGCGTGCCGAAGATGATTTGCGTTCCGCCAAGGCGGGTGGCCGCCCGGATGATGCCGCGCGAGTCGCGGGTGATTTGGCTAAAGCGCAGGCGGATCGCGATCGCCTGCAGCGAAATCATGATTCGTTGGAGCGTTTGCTCGCACAGGGCGCGGCCACCAAGGACGAACTTGCCACGAATGATCTGGCACTGGTGAGAACTCAATCCGAGGTCAGTCGCCTCTCGGTCGCAAAACAGGAATTTGATCGGCAAGCTGGGCTGGACACCTCCCGCGGTGTACTTGGTGTGCAGCAAGCGCAAAGTGACGCCGCCGCATTGGAAGAAAAGGTGCGTCAAGGCAGAATTGTCGCTCCGTCCGACGGCATTCTCTTTGCCATGCAGGCAAAAGCGGGAGATTTCGTAAAGACAGGTGACCTGTTGCTGGAAATGGCCGACCTTCATAAAGTCCGTGTACGCGCCTTCATCGACGAGCCCGAAATGGGCGCACTGGAAGTGGGGCAGCCTGTGAAAATTACATGGGATGCCTTGCCCAATCGAGTGTGGCAGGGGAAGACCGAAGTAGTTCCTAAACAGGTTGTCGCGCGCGGTTCGCGCAGCGTCGGCGAGCTGCTCTGTTCCGTTGAAAACGACAAGCTGGAGCTGCTCCCTAACACCAACGTCAATGTGCGTATCAATTCCAAAGAACGCTCGAATGTCCTAGCTGTGCCGCGCGGTGCCGTTGAATCCTTGGCGGGACAGAAATTTGTTTTTATCGTGAAGCCAGGCGTCGGCAAGAGCACCCTCGAAAGAAGGCTCATTCAAGTTGGAATTGCCGATGCCACGAATTATGAAATTATCAGCGGGCTCAGCGAAGGAGAAGTGGTAGCGCTCCCGGGCGATGTCGATTTCAAGGATGGCATGAATGTCCGCGTTGTAAATATGGAATCTTCCATCTTAAAGGGCAACTAGGATGCACTGTCTGAAATCGGCATATATCCCGGCTGTCTTCCTGCTAACAACTTTTGCCTTGTGTTCCAACGCCCAGGATTCCCCTTTGAATGCCGCCAAACAGGCCTTTGAAAAAGGTGAGTACCGCAAAGTCGTCACTATCCTTGAGCCCGCAGCATTGAAAGATTCCAATAATGGCGACATTCAGTTACTGCTCACCAAGGCCTACCTGCAAACCAACCAGGTGGAAGCTGCCGTCAAAAGCGCGGAAAAAGCTGTCTCCATTAGTCCCAACAATTCCGAATTCCATGATTGGCTCGGCCAGGCCTACGGAGAAAAAGCCTCTCATGCTTCGGTCTTCAGCGCCTATCCCTTGGCTAGAAAAACACAAAAAGAATTTGAGACCGCCGTAAAACTCGATGAGCGTAATTTTGATGCCACGCAGAATCTTATCGAGTACGACTGCACCGCTCCCTCCATCGTCGGCGGTGGAGAGGACAAAGCCCGGCCATTGATTCAGAAGTTGCTGTCATTGGACGCCGCCCAAGGGCACTACGCGGAAGGGAATTGCCGCATGCAGAAGAAAGACTTTGATGGTGTCGATGCGGAATTCACCAAGGCCCTGGAAAGTAAGCCTAAATCCATCGATCAGATTCGCGAGATGGTGACTTTCTTTGCCAATCGGGGCCAAGGCGACAAAGTTCTCCTTGCCGCTGATGCTGCTTCAGTGGCTGCTCCGGGCGATCCGCGTATCGCCTTTTTCCGCGCCGTGGCTTGGATCCTCAAGGGCCAGAACATTTCCGAGGCGGAAAAGAATCTGCGGGAGTATTTACGCCTTTCCTCCCCTCGCTCCGACTATCCCAGCCCATCCTCCGCTCACTATTGGGTCGGGCGCTTGTACGAATCCCAGAAAAATTCCTCTGCGGCGCGCGTTGAATATGAGGCCGCGGTGAAGCTGAATCCTAAAAACAAGAATGCTCAGGATGCCTTGAAAAAATTGGGCGTTAGTTGAGCCCGTAACCCAACTTGTAATTAACAGGTTCAGGCCAAGCTAGTTTCGGTCATGCAACTGAGAGAATCACTTACGGTAGCGGTCGACGCCCTTCGCGCCAACAAGGTGCGTGCCATCCTTACTTCCATTGGCGTGATCATTGGCAGCGCCTCTATCGTTCTCGTTGTCACCGTGGCCCTTACCAGTCAGAAATTCGTAATCTCCCAGATTGAGGCCATCGGCTCGAATCTCGTTTGGGTAGAGTTGGTAAAGACGCCTGAAAAAACACAGCCTCTCAGTTATGAACTAACAGTTGGAGACATGGAGGCCGTCAAGGCGAACATTTCCGACATCGTCGCGGTGATGGGTTTTTCCGATGCCCCCATGAGCGTCATCGTGGAAGGGCAGGCGAGGCCTGTCCGTCTGATCGGGGTGACAGACAACTACCAGCGGATTCGCAAGCTCATCATGCTTCGCGGTCGCTATTTTGATAGCGGCGACACGGAAACGGGCAGTAAAGTATGCCTTATCACCAAGGATCTGGCCGATCGCGTCTTTGGTGTGGAAAATCCTGTGGGACGCTCTATTCGCATGGGCGAACTCTCCTTCACCGTGATTGGTGTATTCCGAGAGCGCGCGTCGACCTACGGTCTCTCCGAGATTCAGAAAGAGTCCGTCATTATCCCGCATAACTTAATGAAGTATTACACCGGCACGGACGTGCTGACTACCATCTACGCCCAAGCGCCTGCACCAGAAAGAGTCAGCGCCACGGAAAAACAGATAGCCCGGTTATTGAATAGTCGTCATCCCGCAGAAGCGGAGTACAACGTACAAACCCTGACAGCAATTCTTGGTGCTGCCCGCACAATCGCCCTCGCCTTACGTATTGTGCTCATTGTCATTGCTGCAATCGCACTGTTAATCAGCGGAATCGGTATCATGAACATCATGCTGGTCACTGTCAAAGAACGCACTCGCGAAATCGGAATTCGCAAAGCCGTCGGAGCCGCGCGCAAAGAGATCATGGCCCAATTCCTCATTGAAGCCTTTCTCATCAGTGGTGGCGGCGCCGTCATCGGCATTCTGATCGGCGTCGCCATCCCTGTTGTCGTCCAGCAGTTGCTTCCGGGAAATTTGCGCGTGCCCATTTCCGGCATGAGCGTAATCGTTGCATTCCTGGTTTCCTGCTCTACCGGGTTGTTTTTTGGCTGGCTGCCCGCTAGCCAGGCGGCCAGACTTCAGCCAGTAGAATCGTTACGCTACGAATAGAAATGCAGTTGTCGTATTTCTTCGATCCGAACGCGAAGCAGGAGGGATCATGAGTTGGAAACGATGGGCTATCTTAGGTGCGATCTACACGATCGGGCTCGTGCCAACGTTGCAAGCTCAGGATGTGCCGCAACTCGTTCCACCAAGTTCCGCTCCAGTCCTACTTACGCTCAAGCGCTCCGTAGAGCTTGCCCTGCTAAACAGCAAAGACATTCAACTCGCGAAGATCCAGGTGCGCGTCGCTGACCAGTACACCAACGTTACCAAGGCCGAATTTCGCCCCAATCTCTATGCCGGCTCCGGTGCCGGATATACCTATGGCTTGCCAGAAACTCCGGGCGGACGTCCTCCATCGGTTTTCAGTCTGACCTACACACAGAGCATCTTTAACGGACCACTTCGCGGCCTTGCTAAAGAGGAAGAAGAGCAAGCTCGTGCCCAACGCGTTCTTCTTCAAGAGACCCGAAGTACCGTGATGGCCCAGGTCGCCACTGCTTATCTCGAATTGGTGAAAGTGCGGCATTCCCTGGATCTTCTACGGAAGGAAAAAGACAGCGCTCAGAAAATTGTCGAGGTTACGCAACAGAGACAGAGCGAGGGGTTTGAATTGCCTGTCGAGGTAACCAAGTCTCAACTCACTCGTGCGCAAGTCGTTCAACGCATTTTGCAATTGGAAGGGCGACAGGACGAATTGGAAGTCTACCTTCGCTACCAGCTCGGTCTTGCGGTGGAGCAAGCCATCGACGTGACTCCAGAAGACTTGCCGGGCGCCGCGGAACAGGAGGGCGCCAACCTGATCGCGCTCGCTTCACAAAACAATCCCAGCATTGCCTTCGCCGAATCAGACGTAAAGGCCAAGGAGTTTCGTCTGGCGGGAGAAAAGCGAGGCTATTGGCCCACCCTGGAGCTCGTTTCTATTTACAGTGTGCTGGCCAAATTCAATTTCAACAATTACACGAACATCATTGAAAATTTCCGCTACAACAATTTCAACGCCGGCGTAAACATCAACGTTCCTCTATTCAGCTCTAAGACTCGCGCCAATGTTGCTCTGGCTCAGGCAAACCTCGACGCTGCCAAGATCAACCTCGCCGGCAAACGCAACCTGGTCAGTGCTGAAGTCCGCCAAAAATCCAGGAAGGTGCAGCAAGCCGACGCAGGCAAAGAAATCTCACGTTTGGAACTCCAGCTGGCGCAACAAAATGTTGCTGTCATGCAATCTCTTTTCGGCGAAGGCAAAATGAATCTTCGTGATGTTGAAAAAGCCCGTCTGGATGAGAATGAGAAATGGATGCTCTATCTCGACGCCACGTTCCTCCGCCAGCAGGCACAACTTGAGCTTTTGCGAACCGCCGGACAACTCGATAAAGTCCTTGAATAGACTCGAGACCCCTTGTGCTCGAAAAAGACAGTCTTAAAATTTTGCTCGATGCCTTGACGAACCTGGAACAGGGATTCTCCGCTCTCCCTCCCATCGATGCGCCCCCACCCCCATTGCGCAAAATGGCAGAGGTACTTGCCACTACCGCCGAACGTCTCCACGATAATTTTCCCTATTTCCACCCGCTCTATGCCGGACAGATGTTGAAACCGCCGCATCCCGTGGCTCGCACGGCCTATGCGCTTGCGCAATGGATCAATCCGAACAATCATGCGCTTGATGGAGGCCGTGCTTCCTCCGCAATGGAAAAGGAAGCCGTCGCGCAAATTGCGCAAATGTTTGGCTGGCCTCAACACCTCGGTCATCTTACCAGCGGTGGCACCATGGCCAACCTTGAAGCCCTCTGGGTCGCGGGACAATTGGCTCCCGGAAAAACAATCATTGCCAGCGATCAGGCTCACTACACTCATCACCGCATCAGCGGCATCCTGAAGTTATCATTTGAATCCATCGCTACTGACTCTCGTGGCCGAATGGATATGCACGGCCTGCGGAATCGCTTGAGTCGAGGTGACGTAGGAACCGTGGTCGCGACGATGGGCACCACAGCAACCGGTTCTGTCGATCCCCTGTCAGAAATTCTCGCCCTTCAACGGGAATTCAAATTTCGCATTCATGCTGACGCTGCCTATGGCGGCTACTTCACTCTTGTCGAAAGCTTGGAGTCCGAAGCACGCCAATCTTTTGACCATCTCAATCAAGTTGATTCCATTGTCATCGATCCGCACAAGCATGGCCTGCAACCCTACGGCTGCGGTTGTATTTTATTCCGCGACCCGCAAGTGGGCTCCCTCTACAAGCACGATTCTCCCTACACCTACTTCAGCTCTCAAGAATTGCACTTGGGCGAAATCAGTTTGGAATGTTCGAGAGCTGGCGCTGCCGCTGTGGCGCTCTGGGCCACTCAACGGCTCCTGCCCTTGAAAAAGGGCGGAGAATTCGCCCAAGGTCTTCAGCAGGGCAGAGAAGCGGCCAAGGACTTTTATCAGCGCCTGACTAACGACCAGCGTTTTGTCACCGCATTTCCTCCCCAATTGGACATCGTCGTTTTCGCACCTCGTGGCCAAAGTATCAGCGACTCGTCTTTACTCTCACGCCGCATTTACGATGCAGCCGCGGCTCGCAATTTACACCTCGCTGTCGCCGAGCTTCCTGTCCACATTTTTTGCTGCGAACCTCGGAGGCATGAGGCGCGATCACGACTTTATGACCTGTCTGCGTTCCGTCCTAATGAAGCCAGAGCACTTGGAATGGCTCCCTCGCATTTGGAACATTCTTGAAGAGGCTACCGTAGAAATACTTCGCTCTCCCGCAAGTCCCACTTAATGCAGTATTTAGCACTTCGCTACGTTATAAGTGCCAGTTAGCGAAATCCCGTGCGACGATGCAACCAACTCAGTTAAACTATTATCTACAGTACTTGGGGTGCTTCCCGCGCCATCTGCGTCTGGGTACGTGTGGATGGACGAGGGAATACCCGGAAATTCGTTTTAGGCTGAGGGTGAATAATGCCAGATGTTATGAAGACGTTGCTCTTGAATCCCCCGAGCTTCGAGAATTTCGACGGTGGGGCCAGCTCGCGGTGGCCCGCGACGCGCGAGATTGAATCGTACTGGTATCCCGTCTGGCTCAGCTATCCTGCTGGAATGATCCCCGGCAGTCGCCTGCTCGATGCATCTCCGCACAAAATTAACTGGCAACAAACCGTTCAGATTTGCAAAGAGTACGAGTTCCTGGTCCTCTTCACTTCCACCGTCGGTTTTGACAGCGATATCAAGTTGCTCCGCAAAATCAAGGAAGCCAACCCATCGCTGAAAGTGGCATTTGTTGGTCCTCACGGGCACATCAAGCCCGAAGAGACACTGAACAGCAGTCTGGACATCGATTTCATCGTCCGCGGCGAATTCGACTACGCCGTCACCGAATATGCACACGGCAAGCCCCTCGATCAGATTCTCGGAGCCAGCTATCGCAAAGACGGCAAGATCGTGCACAACGCCTCGCGCGGCCAGTTGCACACTGAAGAACTGGATGCTTTGCCCTTTGCTTCGCAAGTCTACAAGCGCGATCTTCAGATCGAACGCTACAACGTGCCGTTCCTGCTCAATCCTTTTATCTCTTTCTATAGTTCCCGCGGTTGTCCAGCCCAGTGCACCTTTTGCATGTGGCCTCAGACGATCTCCGGCCATGCCTGGAGGACTCGTTCCGTCGAGAACGTTGTGAACGAAGTGAAGTATGCCCTCGAAACTTTCCCGCAAATGAAGGAAATTTTCTTCGACGACGACACCTTCAATATCCGTAAAGATCGCGCCATCGAGTTTGGCCAGAAGTTTAAGCCGCTGAAGTTTCAATGGTCGTGTACCGCGCGCGTCCATAGCGACTATGAAGCGTTGAAAGCCATGGCCGACGGTGGCGCTCGCCTCTTCATCGTTGGCTTCGAATCTGGCGATCCCCAGATTCTCAAAAACATTAAGAAGGGTGCGACCGTCGAAATGGCCCGCACCTTCATGAAAAACTGCCGCAAGGTCGGCATTAAGGTTCACGGCGACTTCATCATTGGCTTGCCCGGTGAAACCAAGGAAACCATCGAAAAGACCATCGACTTCGCCAAGGAACTCGATTGCGAAACGGTTCAGGTCTCTCTCGCCCACGCCATGCCCGGCACCGAATTACACGACGCTATGAGCAAGGAAGGCTTCCTCCGCGTGGAAGCTCTTGCCGATGCCGGCGGCCACCAGTTGCCGCATATCGAATATCCGCACCTCTCCAAGGCCGACATGATGTCCGGCGTGAATCGCTTCTACGACGAATATTATTTCCGCCCTAAGGTTGTTTGGCGCATCGTCAAGGAAGCCCTCTGGGATAGCCACGAGCGCAAGCGCCTCTATGCGGAAGCCACCGAATTCTTGAAACTCCGTGCCGAGCGCCTCAAGTGGGCTCGCGAAGGCGGAGATGCTTCCAAGCCAATGGTCTCCGTCTCTTCGGCCAGCGGGAACGACTAAAACCAACGAATGAGTCACGAACACAGGCTGCGGCTCAAGACCTTGATTATGGTCTTGCTGATGGTGGTGTGTGCCAATACCGGCGATCTCATGCTCAAGCGCGGTATGTCACAAATTGGTGAAGTCACCATCTCCTTCTCCGGCCTCGTCCACACGTTTATTTCCACCCTCTACAACGGCACCATTTGGCTCGGCATTTTTTTCCTCATCGGTTTCACCCTTTCCTACATGACCGCTGTCAGTTGGGCCGACTACAGCTACGTAATGCCCGCGGGTGCGTTTGGCTATGCCATTCAGACCATGCTCGCGGTTCTCGTCTTGCACGAGATCGTCACGCCACGGCGCTGGATTGGCGTGGCCATGATCTGTATAGGCGTGCTACTCGTCGGCCAGACCAAACCAAACACTACTAATCCCGCTCATTTCACGCCATGATCCGAATTATCCTCATGCTTATTTTCTTCATCTGCTGCAGCACCGGCGGCGAAATCGCCATGACCTACGGCATGAAGCGCGTCGGGGAGCCAGAGAGCTTCCGTCCCACGGCCCTGTTTCGATTCCTCGGAAAAGCAATCCAGAGCGGCTGGGTATGGCTGGCGATGCCTTTGATGGCTGCATCGTTCTATTCTTTGCTGATCCTGCTCTCCTGGGCGCCCATCAGCCTAGTTATTCCAGCCTCCGCATTTAATTACGTGGTGGGCACTCTCGGCGCGAAATACCTTTTGAAGGAAGATGTCACTTCAAAACGCTGGATGGGTGTGCTGCTCGTGTGTGCCGGTGTCACGCTAGTCTTAATTACCGGCTGAAAATTTGGTGCCAATCCCCGCCAATTGCGGCACCGCGGTCATCGGCCGGTTACTCAAAGCAAATTTCCCGCCTGACTTCGCCAGCAGATACGTCGGCCCGATCTTCGTTAATCGCCCCTGTTTTTTTTCATCGCCAGTTACCAGATAGATGCGCGCCGGCCCCGCCCACAGTTCAGCGAATTTCGCATCATCCAGAAAGATTGGCGGAGCATCGGGGAAAAGCGACCCGTACCACAATCCATTGATTCGTCCATTCCAGATCAACAACTGTTTTTTCGTGTAAAAACTTATTGAAGATGTCCTGGAATATTCTCCGTCCGAAATGATTTGTTCTCCCGGCTGCAATTGCGTTTGAATGGCCGCAGCCAGGGGCTTGGACCCGAGTACGGGATAGAATGTCGTGAGCGAAACGTGCATGCAGTGGATGAACACCACCATCAACACCGCCAACGCCCAATTCGCAGCTTGCCGATTGCCCCGCCGCCGCCAAAACCAGTTCAATCCTGTTCCCAACAAGAACGCTAGCGCCGTGCCGATAAGTGGCCCTCGAAACAGACTCATCGCATCCCCCGTAAGGTCGAGAAAATGTCCTAAAGAGAGTGTGTACGCGCCAGGGTTTTTATTCAGTAGGTCGGCCAGCTCCACTCCCGGCTTCGGCGCGTGAGAGATCACTGCAAGCGTGCCTGTGACGCCTGCCACGATAACTCCGATCACCAACAACACGGTGGAAGATATCCGGCCAGCGCGAGCCATCGGCTCGCCAATTTGCGCCTCGGATTCCTTGGACAGCCAATGTCCTAGCAGCAGTGCAAGCGCTGGCAGTGCGGGAGCCACGTAATACTCCTGACGCGTTGAAAAGCTGAAGAAGAGCACAATGATGGTAACCCAGCAAAACAATAGCAGTAACACTGGCTCCCAAGAGCGGCGAATTGCTTGTATCCGTGGCAGCCTGAATCGCACCTGTGCGAGTGCCTGCGGCAGAAACGCGCTCCATGGCAGGAACCACACCAGGAATAATCCGTAGAACAGCACTATGGGTACGGTGTTGTAATCCATTGGATACCGTTTACCCAAATAACGCAGAAACTGTTCATTCACGAAATAGAACCACAGGAACCCTTTACTTTCTCCCGCTGCGGGATTGTGAAGTGCCGCAAGTACGTGCCAGGGAGCCGCGACGATCAGAAACACGACCGCACTTGAAATCAGCCGCATCTTCAGCAGATGCCGCAGGTCTCCTGCCAGCAGCAGAAACACAAAAATAACCGCGCATGGAAATACAATCCCAATCAGACTTTTCGTCAAAACATTTAGCCCGATCGCTACTGCAACTCCCCAGCACGAATGCAGCGACGGTTTCTCCTGCTGCCAACCATCCAGGAAGAAGTAAAGCGAAACACCTATCCACAAACCCACGGTTACGTCGGGGATCAGGAATCGCGTGAAAAGATATGGTCCGATTGAACAAATAAACAGGACACCAGCCCAGAAGCCTGCTTCTGGCGTCAGGAATCGTCGCCCAAATTGGTAAAGGAAAAACGCCAGTAGCAACACACTCAGGTGCAGCGTCAATCGCGCAGCCGGCGCATTCACCCCTAATAACTTGTAGCCCACCGCCATTCCCCAGTAAGGAAGAGGCGCCTTTTCAAGATAACGAATGCCGTTTTCGTGCAGCGTAACCCAGTCCTGCCGAACCAGGATTTCGCGGCCAGCTTCGGCGTGTGCCGCGTCCGCGTCATCAAACAGGGGTGGAGTAAACAGACCCGGCCCAAATACGGCCAGCCAAAGCAGTGTAAGTATGCCAAGGCTTGGTAAAAGCCGCTCCCCTATCGAGTTGGTCATGCTTTCAAACAATCCTTAGCTTGGAAAATTTAATCACATTCGGAGGTTCTTAAATCGAAGTGTATCATGCGATTTTAGATTTACGCGATGTGCCGCGGCGCGCGGCATAGCATAATAAGAGAAGCACTCGTAAGGGGTCAACGCAGAAGGATCTTGCTTTTCACAGATGTCTTTTCGATACCTCATTCTTATTCCAGCTCTCGGGCCGCTGGTCTACTATCTGTTGGCCGTTCTCTCTGGCTGGCAGTATCTGCAGAAGCTCAGGAATCTCCCTCCATTCGATCGCTCGTTCACGCCTCCCGTCAGCATTCTGAAGCCGGTCCGGGGGATCGACCGTGAGGCATACGAGAATTTTTCCAGCATGTGCGCGCTCGACTATCCCCAATACGAAATTGTCTTTGCAGTCGGGGAACCAGGCGATCCGGTAATCCCAATCATTGAAAAATTGCAGCGCGAATTTCCGTCCACATCCATTCGCCTGATCGTCGGTGTCGAACAACTTGGCGTCAGTCCCAAAATGAACAACCTGTGTCGGCTGGTCAAAGAAGCCAGCTATGATCTTTTGGTCATCAATGACAGCGATGTCCGCGTCGAAAATGACTATCTCCGAGATGTGGTTGCTCCCTTCGCCGATCCTAAAGTTGGTACTGTAACCGCGTTTTTCCGCGGACTCACCAACGGCACTTTTGCCGCAAACGTTGATGCTGTTGGCGCGCCAACGGAGTCTGCCGCCAGCACGCTTATCACACAATCATTGGGCCAAGTTGATTTCGCTCTGGGTTGGACCATGGCTATTACCAAAGAACGGCTCGCCGAGATAGGCGGCTTCGAATCAATGGTAAATCATCATTCTGACGACTTCACCATGGGAAACGAAGTCGCCAGGAAGGGACACCGCGTCGAACTCATGCGCAAGGCAATCTGGATGGTCTTTCCAGAACAGACGCTTCTCGATTTCTTCAAACACGAATTGCGCTGGTCCATCATGCTGAAAAACATTCGCCCCGGTGGCTATTTCAGCATGTTCATGACCTTCGGTCTCGCTTGGGCCCTCTTGGTCGCCTTGATCGTGCCTTCCTGGAAAATCGCTGCGGCCTACGCTGCCCTCTATTTGATCCTGAGGCTCTTTGTTGCTTGGCTGATTGGTGTGCGCGTTATCGGCGACCCCGTTGTGCGTGATAACCTTTGGCTGGTTCCCGTTCGCGATGCCCTGAATTTGTGCGTGTATCTCGCCAGTTTCTTCTCAAACACTGTCCAGTGGCGTGGTTTGCCCTATCGTGTCCGCGGCGCGTCTCTGATTCCACCTCCGGAAGCTTCGACTGTCGCGGAGTTGCCTCGAGTGGAATAAACTCTATCCGACCACATGAGCCTTCCTATATCTCTCTGGCGACTCGCAATTCTTTTTCTTGCATTGGCGCCTCTTGGCTACTACATTGCCGGGATTCTCGCGGCTATTCGTTTTTTTGGTCGAGAACGCGCGAAGCAATTAGCGGATTTCAAGCCGCCTGTAAGTTTGCTCAAGCCTGTTCGCGGTGTCGACTTTGCTTCCTACCAAAATTTCAGTAGCTTCTGCCAGCAGGACTATCCCGGCTACGAGATTCTATTCTGTGTAAATGATTTGTCTGACCCAGCCGTTCCGCTTATTGAACGCTTAATCAAAGAATTTCCGCAGCGCCGCATTCGCATTCTCTCTGGAGCTCAACAAATCGGGTCCAATCGTAAGGTGAATAACCTTGCTTTACTCACACGGGAAGCGCAGCACGAAATCCTTGTGCAAAGTGACGGCGATGTACGCGTCGGACCGCATTACCTCACGGAAGTGGTTGCCCCATTTACCGATTCTTCCGTCGGGGCGGTCAGTTGCTTTTATCGTGGCATCTCCGAGAACAATCTCGGTGCGTATTTGGAAGCCATTGGCGCTACAGGTGATTTCTTTGCCGGCGCGATGGTCGCTGATTGGAAAGAAGGGGTAACCTTCGCTCTCGGTGCTTCCGTCGCCACCACCAAGTCCTGGCTCAACCGAATCGGAGGCTATGAAGCTCTCGCCAATCTCCTCGCCGACGACTATGAATTGGGAAATCGCATCCACAGGGCTGGCGGTAAAGTACTTTTATCGCGCGAGCCGGTCTGGACTATGTATCCCGCACAATCCCTCAAGGGGTTTTGGGAACATCAGGTTCGTTGGGCCAGAACCGTCCGGCTTTGCCGTCCATCTGCCTTTCTCGGCTTGCTGTTTACACACGGTTTGCCTTGGGTCTTGCTCGCCGCTTTGGCTTCGCCGAATCTCGCCCTTGCGTCGGCCTATCTGCTTGCCTATCTTGTCTTGCGTTTGTCGATGGCGTGGACCGCCGGTGTATGGGGCATTGGCGACCGGGTGCTTCGTGACAAGTTCTGGCTTCTGCCCTTGCGCGACGCAATCTATTTTGTGGTTTGGCTCGCCAGTTTCGCCTCCAACCGAGTCACTTGGGGCGGCTCACAGTTCGAACTTAGAGACGGCCAGATGATCGAAATCCCGCCTCACGCTAATTCTTGAGGTTTCTCCATCAGGGTTTCGGGGTTGGCGTGGGGGCTGGCGTCGTAATTGATGGAGATGTGTTGCTCGACGGATTTACCCAGTCCGCATCGGCCAGTTTCCATCCGCCACCCAGAGATCGGTAAACATTGATCAGCGATATCTTGTGGCCCAACTCCAGGTCCACGCGTATCCGTTCTGCCGGGTACAAATTCAATTGTGCGTCTAATACCTCAAAATAACTCGCGAATCCACTGTCATACCGAATCGTGGAAAGCCGTACTGACTCTCGATACGCGTTTACGGAGCGCGTCTCTTCTTTCGCGGCCTCCGCAAATTTCTGGTGTGCGTTCAGTGCCGTGGACACTTCGCCAAATGCCGAAGTCAGGGTCTTCTGCCAGACCAACTCGGCCTCATCTCGTGCTGCGTAAGCGGCTTTCACCTGCGCCTTCAGTCGCCCACCCGTAAAAATCGGTCCGCTGGCCACACCGCCAAGTCCCCAAGTCACTCCGGACGCCGCAAGCTGTGAAAGCGTTATGCTCGATCCGCCAAACACGCCGCTCAATCCAATGGTCGGAAAGTAATTCGCTCGCTGCACGCCGATCTCTGCGTTGGCCGCGATCAGGAACTCCTCTGCTTGGCGAACATCCGGCCGCCGTTCCATTAATGTAGATGGCAGCCCTGCTGGTATTTCGTTCATATCGTTCTGGTCGGATAGTCCGCCACCACGTGGAATCGAGCCTGGATTACGGCCCAGCAAAAGTGATATCTGGTTCTCTTTCGCCAGAATTTGCCGCTCCAGATCGGGGATTTGAGCGGTCACGTTCGCAAGTGCGCCTTCTGCGCGCGAAGTATCCAAAGCTGATGCAGCTCCGCCTTCATATTTCTTGTTGAACAAATCGTACGTGTTCTGGAAATTCTTTGACGTGCTTCTTGCGATATCCAAATCCTCGTCCAATGCCCGCAATTCAAAATAAGATTGCGCCACATCTGAAACCAGGCTCAGGAAAACTACCCGCCGCCCTTCTTCCGATGCGAGCAGCAACGCTCGCTGCTCCTCATTGATCCGCCGAAACTTTCCCCAGAAATCAATCTCCCAGCTAACCGGGAAATTGTATCCGTAATAAGTTCCAGTCTGAATCCCGAACGAACGCTGGCCGGTGATGCTCGCTCCATATCCTATTTGTGGGTAGTAGAGCGAATGGGCAATCGCCAACTGTTGGCGCGACTGCTCAATGCGTGTGGCCGCAATTCGCACATCATAGTTATTCTTCAGCGCTTCCTGGATTAATGCCTGCAGTTGTGGGTCCTTGAAGACCTCCCACCAGGGCAGATCGGCCAGGGAAGCAGCGTTTGGAGCCGTCTCTTGGTAAAAATTAGCGGGAGGCGTTGTCGTTGGTCTCTTGTAATTTGGCCCGACCTTGCAACCAGCCAGGAAAAATGGAAGAAGTACGACTGCTATCACCTTTCGCATCAGTCGTGTCCCCCTTCGAGCGCGGCGGGCTGAGCGACTGTAACGGAAGGTTTCTTTTTAGCGAGGCGCTCAACCACTACAAACAAGACAGGCACAAGAAAAATTCCCAGGAGAGTGGCCGCCGACATGCCGGTGATTACGGAACTACCCAACACCCTCCGGCCGATCGCGCCCGCGCCCTTGGCCTTCCAGAGTGGTACGCACCCCAAAATGAAGGCGAAGGAGGTCATCAAGATAGGTCGTAATCGCAAACGGGCGCCTTCGAGGGCGGCGTCGACCAGTTCTTTTCCCTTCGAGTGTTCTAATACGGCGAACTCGACAATCAGAATTGCGTTTTTGGCCGTCAATCCAATCAGCATGATGAGACCGATCTGAGCAAAAACGTTGTTGTCGAATTTGCGCAGGAGCAGTCCCCCGTACGCACCAAGAACCGCGACTGGAACCGACAAGAGAACGCTGAACGGCAAGGACCAACTTTCGTAGAGAGCGACGAGGATCAAGAATACAAAGACAAAGGACATGGCAAAAACCACGGCTTGGCCACCTTCGGCCTTCTTCTCCTGATAGGACATGTCGCTCCAGGCGTACCCGAATCCCGCCGGCAGGACCTCATTGGAAACTTGCTCCATGGCGGCCATGGCTTGCCCGGAACTGTAGCCGGGTGCGGGAGAACCGTTGATCTGGATGCTGCGATAGAGATTGAAGCGGTTGGTATATTCCGGCCCAGATACTCGTTTTATTCTGACCAGAGAAGCCAAGGGCGTCATTTCGCCCTTCGAATTTCGAACATAGAAATTATTGATTTGGTCCGCGCTGTTGCGATACTCCGGCTCAGCCTGGAGATACACCTTCCACTGGCGGCCGAATCGATTGAACTGGTTCACATAGGAACCGCCGAGGAAAGCCTGCAATGTCTGGTAGACCTCGGCAAATTGCAAACCTTGTTTGCGCACCCGATCTTTGTCCACTTCCACAAAGAGTTGCGGCACGGTGGGCCGGAAGGTACTGACAAGCGAGGAAATCTCTGGACGTTTTCGAGCGGCCAGAGTCAATTTGTCGAGCATTTCTGAGAGCTGCGCGACAGTTCCACTGCTGCGATCCTGCAACATGAACGTAAAACCACCGGCCGTACCGAGTCCAGGTATAGCGGGTGGGCCAAATGCGAAGGCAATCGCTTCCGGAATGTCCGCCCTCATTCTCTGGTTGAGGCTGTGCATGAGTCCATTGGCGGACAGTTCGTCGGTACGGCGCTCCTCCCAAGGCTCGAGCTGCAGGAAATAAAAGCCCGTGTAGGAGGCCGAAGTGTTGGACAGCAAGCTGAATCCCGAAATTCCGCTGAAACTCTGGACACCGTGAGTGTGGGCGAGTATGTCATCCATCTTGCGCATGACAGCGTCGGTGCGCTGCAGAGAAGCGGCATCCGGCAATTGAATCTGTACGAAGGCGTAGCCTTGATCCTCTTCCGGAATAAAACTGGCGGGGAGTCTCTTGCCCATCCCTCCAGCGACAACGGTAATTCCCACGAGGAGAAGGAGCGCAATTCCCCAACGGCGAATGAGTACGCCGCTCCAACTTACGTAGCCACCGGTCATCTTTCCGAACCAGCGGTTGAACCATTCGAAAAACTTTCCGAGAGGCCCTTTGGTTTTCTTGCGTGGACGGAGGAGAAGCGCAGAGAGCGCGGGCGAAAGAGTCAGAGCGTTGAAGGCAGAGATCAGGACAGAGATGGCAATGGTAACGGCGAACTGTTGATTGAGCAAACCCTTAATGCCACCCATGGCGGCCATGGGTACGAACACCGAAGCGAGAATCAAGGCGATTCCGATGACCGGTGCAGTGACCTCTTCCATCGCTTTTAATGTTGCATCTTTAGGTGAGAGGCCGTGCTCGATGTGGTGTTCAACAGCCTCGACCACAACGATTGCATCGTCAACGACGAGGCCAATGGCTAGAATGAGGCCAAACAGTGACAGTGTATTAATCGAAAAACCTAGCATAGGGAAAACAGCGAAGGTACCGATCAGCGAAACCGGGACGGCTAACAAAGGAATCAAAGTGGCACGCCAGTTTTGCAGAAAGAGGAATACCACTATGATGACCAGGCCGATGGCTTCCAGGAGGGTAGTAACGATCTCTTTCATGCCTTCGGTGATCGGCAGGGTGGTATCCATGGCGACGGTGTATTCCAGGCCTTCGGGAAAGCGTGCTTTCATTTCCTCCATTTGTGTCTTGACTTGTTTTGCAACCGCCAGCGCATTCGAACCGGGTGCCTGGTAAACGCAAATAATGACTGCTGGCTTGCCCTTGAAGCGCCCGATCTGTTGATAGACGAGAGAACCTAATTCAATTCGTGAAACATCTTTGAGTCGTACCGTCGAACCGTCCGTGTTTTGACGGACGATGATCTCGCCAAATTCTTCGGCATTCATGAGGCGGCCCGCTGCTCGCACAGCGTAGGTAAACTGCTGGCCCTTGGGGGCTGGCTCTGCGCCAATCTGACCTGCGGGATTCACGGCACTCTGTTCCTGCACGGCGTTCGTAAGGTCAGTGACCGTCAAGCCAAGTTTTGTCAATTGATCCGGCTTAACCCAGACGCGCATGGCGTAATCCGAGGCACCAAAGTTGGTGACCTGGCCAACCCCAGGAACGCGCAAGAGCGCATCGTTGACATTAATGGTGGCGTAATTTCCCAGAAATTGACCGTTGTAGGTGCCATTCGGCGAATGGATAGCAAGCACCAGAAGCGGGAGACCCATCAATTTCTTGACAGTGACACCGTACTGATTGACGGAGGTGGGAAGATTCGGGCTGGCCTGGGAGACGCGGTTTTGCGTGTTCACCTGGTCGATGTCGACGTTTGTGCCGACATCGTAGGTAACTTTGAGTGTCATCGTACCGTCGTTGGCGTTTGTAGACATCATGTAGAGCATGTTGTCCACGCCATTCATCTGCTGTTCAACTGGAGTGGCGACCGACTGTTCAATCGTGAGAGCATCCGCGCCGGTGTAAGTGGCCGATACGTTGATCTGAGGAGGAACGATATCGGGTAATTGAGCGACCGGCAGTTTCGTCATGGACACAAGTCCGGCTATGACGGTGAGCAGCGCGATAACGATCGCGACGTTTGGCCGATTAATAAAGAATTTAGACATAGTTACTTCTCACCCGCTAATGCGTTGGCTTGTGTGTCTTTGAACGGAGTAGGTGCAACGGCCATTCCCGTCCTCACGCGTTGCAATCCATCGACGATTACATTTTCCCTAGGCTGAAGGCCAGACTCTACCACCCACATGTCGCCGAATAGCGGACCGAGTTTCACCGTCTTAATCGAAACTTTGTTGTCCGCACCCACAACTCCGACTTGATAGACGCCCTGTAACTCGACAACTGACTTCTGGGGGATGAGAAGAGCGTTCTTGTGAAGTTCGGTAACTGCTCGAACTCGTGCATACTGCCCGGGACGAAGCACGTTTCCAGGATTTGCAAATTCTCCGCGCACTTGAATAGTTCCTGTTCGCGAATCCACTTCGCGATTCACAAAGAGTACCTTGCCGGCGTGCGGATATACGGCGCCATCTCCCAGAATTAATTCGAGATTCTGATTGCCAGTTTTATTCGATCTTTCGTGTAGCCGCATGTAATCCTGTTCCGCAATGTTGACGTCAACGTAGATTGGATTCACGCTCGAGACCGTTGTCATGACCGTTGTGGGAGTCATCAGATCGCCGATACCGACTTTCGCTACGCCGGCAATTCCCGAGATCGGCGAGGTGACTGTCGTCCATCCAAGATTCAACTTAGCGTTGTCCAGGACCGCTTGATCCGCGTCCACCGTAGCGCTTGCGCCTCTTTCCATACTCGTGGCTTTGTCGAGCTCGGCTTGGCTCACTGCCTTTTGCGCCACCAAGGGCGTATAGCGCCGCACATCGATTTGGGCCTGGTTCAACGAAGCACGCGCGCGCTCCAGGTTTCCGGTAGCTTGTTCCACGGCAGCCTGCGCCTGGCGCTTATCCAGCTGGAACATCGCTTGCCCCTTTTCCACGTGCGAGCCTTCGGTATAAATGCGCGTAAGCAAAAATCCATCCACCTTGGGACGAATCTCCGCATCCACGTTGCCGACCATTGTGCCAACCCATTCCTGATGGATGGGCACATCCTGTTGTAGTACGGGAGCGATCGTTACACCGGGAGGCGGAGGAGCTGGCTTTTCTTCCTTGGAAGAACACCCAACGAGACTGGCAAGTACCAGGAACGACGCGCAGAGAAGTTGCCAAGGGCCGAGGGAGGAGCTGAAGTTTGCTTTCTTCCGTGGTGAGCATGGAGTTACGGTAGACGCTACTTGAATGTTAGGTCGCACAGAGATGTGATTCCCAGATTCTGTGGTCATTTGATTCGCCTCCGAAACTCGGCTGCCAGCGAGCACAAACCCAGCCAAACTAACGTTAGGCCGAGAAGTTCCTCGGGTCTGGCATCGATGAATCATGTGGAGCCGCTGGCGAATTAAGTTTCAGGTAGAGTCATCTCCACCACATATCGCCCAGCTTCCTGCTATCTAACAGTAATCAACCCTACCATGAACCCTGCCGTCGCGAAACTTTACATTTAATAGAAAAGGTGTAGCACCTAGGGTAATCCCTAGGGCAGATCTGTTCAGCGCGTGAGGGCCCCCATGAGAAGGTGCTACAAATTGCCACTGCGAGTCGACCACCCGGTGAGCCCTTCACCTTTCGAGCGCCCGTTTTCCTTGAATTGTCACCATCTTGGTGTCATTATCTCGCGCACAGACTGGAATCTCCCGCACACCGGTCGCCGCCCCAGAGGGTTCTCACGACCATGGCCTCCGAAGCAAAGAAAATAAAACATTCCAACATCCGCAAATTTATTAAGCCCTATGTTATTCGTGACGGTCACAAATTTCGATTGAAGGATCACGATCCTTCCGACACCCACCATCTGAATTCGGAAGACAAGCCAGAAGCCAAGAAGATTCTCGTCCAGGGGGTTGAAATCCTCAGCAAAATGCAGGATACCCTCTACGCTCAAGGTGAGTGGGGCCTCTTATTGATTTTTCAGGCGATGGATGCCGCTGGCAAAGACGGCACCATCAAACACGTCATGTCCGGCGTTAACCCTCAAGGCGTAGATGTCTACTCCTTCAAAGCTCCATCCAGTGAAGACTTGTCTCACGACTATATGTGGCGCAGCCTTCGCTGCGTGCCCCCTCGCGGAAAAATCGGGATCTTTAACCGCTCTTACTACGAGGAGGTCCTCGTTGTCCGCGTACATCCCGAATTGCTCGACAAGCAGAGGATCCCGGATCAGTTCCGCCAGAACCACTTCTGGAAACATCGCTACGAAGACATCAACGGGTTTGAGCGCTACCTGACTCGTAACGGTATTGCCATCCGCAAATTCTTCCTGAATGTTTCACGCAAAGAGCAAAAGAAACGTTTCCTGGAACGCCTCACCAATCCTGACAAAAATTGGAAATATTCTGCTTCCGATGTGAAGGAACGAATGTGCTGGGACGACTATCAGGATGCTTACCACAAAATGATCCGCAATACCGCCACTGAGCACGCCCCTTGGATTGTCGTGCCCGCAGACAACAAGTGGTTCAGCCGTCTTCTCGTCGTCGCCACAATCGCAGATGCACTGCACGATATGGATCTAAAATATCCGGTTGTTAACGATGAAAAGCTTGCAGAGCTCAAAGAAGCACGCAGACAACTGGAAAAGGAAAAATAGTTTGTTTCCACCCGCCTGAGTTCTTAGGGTTGCGTGTTCTTGGGGTCGGGGATTACCTTCAGCCTATTTAATCCCATATCGTGAAAAATCGTCGGCCAATAATTCTTGAACATATTTGCCCCAAATCGCCAGGCCAGATCCGTGCCATACCGCTGCGCATTTTTTGCGCCGGTCTGTTCCGATTGCGGCAGATAGACGTTGGCCAGCGCCTCTGCCGCCAGGGGCCCTAGCAACCCCGAAGCATTGAACGTGTTCTTCCCGGAATCAGTCCGGGTCACAAATATCCGCTGCGCCGAATACTTCACGCTGCCCCACAACGTCGGATGGGCCTGCGGATAGAATCGCGGGTCCTGGTGCAGCGCCGAGGCGAACACAAACGTGCCAAAGAAACTGGTGGAAGAAGCGCGCGCCAGCGTTGCTCCATAGCGGCTTCCATAGGCGTCCCATCCTTGCCCATAGGCAGCGGGGACATCTCGCGCCTGGCTCACTCCCGCGCTTATTCCTGCCGCAAGTAAATACGGGGGCGATATGCTCTGATTTACGAACAGTTTGAATTTTTGCCCGGTACTCAGCGGCGCTGCGCTGTACGCGATATCAGGAAATATGAGAGATCTGTTCGACATATACCCGATAAACGTACCCGTCGCCCCCATTACACCCTTGTCTTTCGGTCCAGGCGAATCAGGCAGCTGTTTCGCGGAGTTAGTCCCGGCGCCGGCGGGCTGCTGTGCTGCTGCGATTCCGCCGCAGATTGTCACGCCAATCAGAATCAACAAAGTTAGGTGTAGGATATTTCGATGGGGAGCGTACTTCATGATTCTTCCTTTTGAGCAAGCTATCGAATTCTGCGAACTAACCAGCAGCCAAAGGATTATGGTCCAAAAAACCTATCACGACCTCTTAAACCACGCAATACAAAGCCTTTCTTCCCAATTTCTGCGCCTTTCGTGCCCCCTCAGCCAGCCCCGTGTTGACGCAACTTCATTCCCGCTTTAATCTAGATAGGTTGGAATACAGCGGTTAAGGCAATCTATTCCGCTGTGATCCCCCCTCGGCTGGGAGATCGTCCAACGGTAGGACACCAGCCTCTGGAGCTGGTTATCTTGGTTCGAATCCAAGTCTCCCAGCCAATCTTCTTTGATTCTCACCTGCTTCAGTTTAGATATTTCCCGTCAACGCCAACAATCTAGTTCAATTCCTTCGCCATCGCCGAAATAATCGCTCGCAACAATCCGATGAACTGTCCCTTCACCTTCTCCGCGGTTGCCAGCACCTCGTTATGGTCCAGCGGTTGATCTAAGATCCCCGCTGCTGCATTCGTCACGCAGGAAATGCCCAGCACTCGCATCCCGCTGTGCCTTGCGGCAATCACTTCCGGCACCGTCGACATCCCCACAAGATCCGCTCCGATTGTCCGCAAATACCTGATCTCCGCCGGGGTTTCATAGCTGGGACCCGCCAGCGCCGCGTACACGCCTTCTCCTAAGTCGATCCCCAAACGCATTGCCTCACTCCGTGCCATCTCTCGGAACACTTTGTCATATGCCGTAGTCATATCCGGAAAGCGTGGCCCGAATTTTTCTTCATTGGCTCCCATTAAGGGGTTCGTACCTTGCAGATTGATGTGGTCGCTGATCACTACCAGTCGTCCCTTCGTAAACTCTCTCTTGATTCCACCCGCCGCATTCGTCAGGATCAACACCTTTACGCCAAGTCGCGCAAAGACGCGTACCGGGAACGCCACCTCGTTCGCGGAATATCCCTCATAGAGATGCACGCGTCCCTGCATTCCCGCTACAGGTACTCCCGCCGCCAGTCCAATCACCAATTGCCCTGCATGGCCGATGGCTGTCGACTCCGGAAAGTACGGAATCTTGGCGAAGGGAGTCCGAACCGCCGAGGTGAATTCATCCGCGAAGGCGCCCAATCCGGATCCTAGAACTACCGCAATCTTCGGCCGCACCTTGGTTTTGCTTCTCAAAAATTCCGCTGCGCGTTCCGCCATCAAAAATTCAGCGCCACTGCCTAGCTTTTTCGATCTCTCCCGCTTTCTCACCGTGCTCATGTCAGAATCCCCACGATGCACGCCGACATCAGGTTTGCCATGGTTCCGGCTAGCATTGCCCGTATTCCCAGCCTCGCCAAATTACCTCGCTGTTCAGGAGCCAGTGCGCCAATCCCTCCAATTTGAATCCCTATCGAACTGAAGTTCGCGAATCCACATAGCGCAAACGTGGCGATCATGAATGTGCGCGGGTCCAGCGTCCCCTTCATCGGTCCCAGTTTTGAGAATGCCACAACCTCATTCAGCGCCATGCGTGTGCCCAGCAGATTCCCTACAATCCCTGCGTCCTTCCAGGGAATTCCGATCAGCCACGCCATGGGCGCAAAAATCCAACCAAATAATTGTTCCAGGCTGGCAGGGAACCACGTCATCTGGTGCCACGCCATCCAATTGTGTACCCCCCCCATCATGTAATCCACCAATGCCAGCAACGCCACAAACGATATCAACATCGCTCCTACGTTTATTGCCAGACGCAGTCCATCCGACGTTCCCTTTGATAGCGCTCCCAGAAAATTTGCCTCTTTCTCCATCGGCGGCATTTCCACTCGCCCCGCAGTTAGTGGTTTTTCCGTTTCCGGCACCAGCATCTTGGCGATCAACAATGTGCCCGGCGCGGTCATGATCACCGCTGCAAGCAAGTGTTTCGCCTCCACACCCGCAATAATGTACGCGGTCATGATGGCTCCAGACACATGCGCCATCCCGCAAGTCATTACACACATCAACTCGGATTTTGTCAGTTTGCTCAGGAACGGCCGAATCGTAAGTGGCGCCTCTGTTTGCCCCATAAATATGCTCGCAGCAATATTCAGAGACTCGGCCCCGCTTGCGCCCATCACTCGGGTCATCACCCAGGCGAATCCACGGATGAATACCTGCATCACCCCGATGTGATACAGCAGCGCAAACACCGCTGCGATAAAAATGATGGTGGGCAATACTTGAAATGCAAAAACAAATCCAAACGATGACCCGCGTTTGCCTAATTCGCCAAAGACAAATTCTGATCCGGCAAATGCAAAACTCAGCAGTTTATTCACTGCATCGCCGGCCACCTGAAATAATCTACGGCCCGGTTCAAACTTAAGAACAAAAAGCCCAAATGCCAGTTGTAGCCCCAGTCCCCACAATACTGTTTTTCTTTGAATCGCCTTGCGATCGGTCGAGAAGAGAAACGCCAGGCCGAGCAGCACCGCCATGCCCAGCACTCCCACGAATCTACCCATTCGATCTCCTTCTCACCCGCCTTCCCCTCACGCCTGTTTGCAAATCGTCTCTTCGCACTTCGGGGAAGGGCGAGCCTAACATTCGCCCACACCACCGTCAACGCGCGCAAATATCTCATTCATCAGTTTTGGCTTTTAGATATTTCAGAGTTCCAGTGAGGAACTAAAACCGGAATTGGTATCCTGTAGCGATCTGGAAATTTCCTTGCATTGCATAGTATTGCTCAGAGAGCACAGTTTCCGGTCTCTGTTCAGGATCCGGATAGGCCTGCAAATAGCGCACCAGCGTCGTGCCCATTTTCAAGCGGACTGTGGAGTGGCGTGTTGGGTAGTATTCCAGCGTTCCTCCTAAGTCCAACGCAAACCTCGTTGCACTCTGGTACGAAGTACTGCTTCCCACCGCCAGCGTTTTGTCGTAATGAATAAAGCCAGGCCGCACCTGCGAGAATACTCCCCAGGTTCTTCCGGTATGGCCAATTTTCAATCCCAGCAGGGCTTCCCGAGCTCCGCCTCTTTGATTGAAGCCTCCCCCGCTTCCCGGGAGGAAATCTACTTCCGAATCCAGGTAAACATAGCGTGCGAATCGGTAGTTAAACGTAAACCCCGCACCACTCAGAAAGCTGCGGCATCCTGCGCAATTCTCTCGATCCATCGGTAGGCTTGTGGATACGAACTGCACCCCCGTGCTCCACCGCGGCTCATCTTTCCATTCTGGACGCAAAGTGATCGGTTGAATGGGGGCCGTTCCAAACGCTGCCGCAATCGAGTTTTCTTTCGGATACCGATACCACGGTTTCTTCCCCGCAAGCGTATTTGCCAACGTGTGGCTCGGTGCCAGCGACGCTCGCAGAATCTTGTATGCCGACGCCGGGCTGTCTTTCGCCAATCGATCCACAATTTCCGTCTCGATCGCGTCTTCCATCACGATCCAGCCCATCCCTACGACTGGCGTGACCACGAAGTCCACCCAACCCGTGTTGTTTGTCGGTGGTTTGGGGTGCTGTCCCTCTTTCCAGGTGCAATTGGGATACGATATCCCGCATCCCGGCTGGTATGTGTACCCTCCTTCGTTCCCCAGCGCCGCCTCACTCAATATCGGCCCAATTTCGAAGTACGCCGAGTACACCGCTGCCCAACCCATCGCCTTCAGCCGGCTCTGCCAGTACGCAGAAGACTTTCCAAACCGGGCTGACCTTCCTTTTGGATCGTTTTGCAGAAAAATGTTTCCGGAGACGGCTCCCTGCAGTGGGTGGCCAATGTAATTCACTAAAAAACTGTCCCCGTCACCCCAGTGATTCATATTGAAGTGATCTGCGGATACTAGGTAGTCATGCCAGAACGGCTTATGCAGCACCAGGTAGCGCGCATACGGATCATTTGCCAATCGAAACGCATGCTCGAATACCAGAAACTCAAACGACTGCCACAACGCCGCCTTCCAGTGGAATCGCTCCTGCGGTACCGTTGCCTTCAGAAGGGAATTGCCAACCAGTGGATCGAATGTCTTGCCCCACAGCGTCCAGTTGAGCGGAAACTCCGCCCGGCATCCAGCCGTCAAATCTATGGTGACAGTATTCGTACAGGGAATCGCGCGCGTCGGAGCCAATTTAGCCGAAGGAACATTTGGCAACGCTAGCTGTTCAGAATTCGTTGGCACCAGGGATGGCAGCAGCTTTACGTTGCTGAACATGGGCGTGCTTAAGTCTGCCAATGCCTGCGCCGAAACTCGTTCGACGCCACCGCTGCAAACCATCAGCAGCAAGGCAAGCCAGTGCGTACGAGTCAGTATTTTGGAATTTGGCTTCATCTTGCGCACCAATACATTAGCACATGAACACCTTGAGCCCAGATATTGCTTGCATTCGGGGGCCCTTGCTCCATCTCACCTTGCCATCGATCTTTCCGCTGTGACGCGGCTCACAATTTTGTGCAAAAAAGAAGGGGACGGCCTCAGCCATCCCCTTCCAGGTCTAACCGCCGGGATTTCCTGAAGTTTCCCGGGCTGATCTTATTTCACCCTGTTAATAGAACCACCTTAGCGGTGGCCTCCACCATCTCAAGGCGCGTTGTAGAACGTCACCGGGCGTCCCCAGTGGCTACGGGCGCCGGTGTCGTTGGGGTTAGAGCACCACCCGTTACCAACTTGAAGAGTGAGATCGAGCCAGCCACGGGGGGAGGAGTGTGTCGTTGCCATTATTGTCGGCCGCGAGGAGCGTTCCCGTTGGGTCAATCACAATGTTACCCTGTGGGCTGACTCCAGTCGCGGATGGAGACCCGGCTATGGCAGCGCCGATGGCTCCAGTAGTGCTGTTGATACTGAATCCGTACACGGCGCCGTTTACAGTTCCGTCTCCCGCGTCCAACACGTACAGATACTTGCTGGACGGGTCGACGACCAAGTTGTAAACATTCAGTGTCGATGGCCCGGTGAGTTCTTGCCTTTCCTAGTCCCAAATCCCGTATTCGTCGCATTTTCCCTCTACCAGATTCTCATTTGGGCACATCTCCGTAGATTTGTCCTGGGGGTTCTCTCCTCAATCTTTCATCCACACTGTGTTAGAGTTCCACCCTCTTGCCAAATGGAGCAACTCCCCTGACCGCCTTCTTCGCCCTCATCATGGAAAGATGCGACCATGAATCTCTCAACTCATATTGAGGACGCCCCTTATGCCCAGACTTCTGACCGTTGAAGATCATCGTCTTGAGGAGGCCAAGCTCCGCAAGAAGCACTGGAAGCGCTGGGGGCCTTACCTTACTGAGCGCCAGTGGGGCACCGTTCGCGAAGATTACAGTGCCAATGGCACCGCTTGGGAATTCTTTCCCTTTGAGCACGCTCAC
The DNA here is from genome assembly GCA_963748365.1 of Candidatus Acidiferrales bacterium. Taxonomy (GTDB): domain Bacteria; phylum Acidobacteriota; class Terriglobia; order Acidiferrales; family UBA7541; genus Acidiferrum. The sequence goes on along the minus strand of CAVVJG010000024.1, from coordinate 132,546 downwards.
GCACGTACCTATCGATGGGGCGAAGATGGTCTCGGCGGCATTTGCGACCGCCATCAGATGCTTTGCTTTGGTCTAGCCCTCTGGAATGGTAAGGATCCCATCCTTAAAGAGCGCCTCTATGGCCTTACCGGCAATCAGGGCAATCATGGTGAGGATGTCAAAGAGCAGTACTTCTACCTCGATTCCACGCCAACCCATAGCTACATGCGCATGCTCTACAAATATCCCCAAGGGGAATTTCCCTACAAATGGCTGCTGGAAGAAAATCAGCGTCGTGGCCGCGGCAATCCCGAATTTGAATTGCTCGATACTGGAGTCTTCAGCGAAAACAAGTACTTCGACGTCTTCGTGGAATACGCAAAATGCGATGTGGAAGACATCCTCATCCAGATTTCTGTCTTCAATCGTGGCCCAGAGGCGGCTCCGCTCCACCTCTTACCGACTGTCTGGTTCCGCAACACCTGGGCTTGGGGCAAAGACCTCCGTCGCCCCATCCTCCGTCGAGCCCCGGACACGCCCGGCACCCTCTCTGCCGAACTCGAACACTGGCAATACGGCAAGCGCTGGTTCCTTTCCTCTGGCCAACCCGAACTCCTCTTCACCGAAAACGAAACCAATTACCAGTCTCTCTTCAATTCACGTAATCGCACTCCCTACACCAAGGATGCCTTTCATCAATACCTCATTCACGGCAACAAAGCTGCCATCAATCCTGCTTCAAGCGGCACGAAAATGGCCGCCCACTATTTCATGCAGCTGGGTCCGGGTGAGCCTGCCGTCTTCAGACTCCGCCTTACCGATTCCGATCCGCTTGCCGGGATGGATAGCGATTCGTCCATGGTCGGTACCACTTCCTCGCCCGGCGCAAAAGATCGCACTCCGGAAATTCCTGGCACAAACGATTTTTCTGTGGGTTTTGACGCTGTCTTCGAACAGCGCAAAAAAGAAGCCGACGACTTCTATGACTCCAGGATTCCTAAGGAACTGTCCGGCGATGCTCGCGCCGTTACCCGGCAGGCCTACTCCGGAATGCTCTGGTCCAAGCAGTTTTATCATTACGACGTTCATACCTGGCTCGAAGGCGACCCCGCCGGCCCTGTTCCTCCCAAAGAACGTTGGGAAGGCCGCAACAAGGATTGGACCCATCTCTACAATGACGACATCATTTCCATGCCCGATAAGTGGGAATATCCATGGTACGCCGCATGGGATACTGCTTTTCATTGCGTTCCTCTTGCCATCGTCGATCCGGACTATGCCAAGGATCAGCTCGTCCTTCTCCTGCGCGAATGGTACATGCACCCCAACGGGCAATTGCCCGCCTACGAATGGGCTTTCGGCGATGTAAACCCGCCCGTTCATGCCTGGGCCGCTTGGCGCGTCTACAAAATTGAGCGTCGCATTCGAGGCGTTGCCGACCGTGGCTTCCTTGAGCGTATTTTTCACAAACTCCTTCTCAATTTCACCTGGTGGGTAAATCGCAAAGATCCTGATGGCCACAACATTTTCCAGGGTGGCTTTCTTGGCCTCGACAACATCGGTGTCTTCGATCGTTCCGCTCCTCTACCCACCGGCGGCCACCTCGAACAGTCCGACGGAACAAGTTGGATGGGCATGTATTGTCTCAACATGCTCGCCATGGCCCTCGAACTTGCCAAGGAAGATCAAGCCTACGAAGACGTTGCCAGCAAATTCTTCGAACATTTCGTCAACATCGCTCACGCCATGAACGACATCGGCACTGCTGGTCAATCCCTCTGGGATCCTGAAGACGGTTTCTACTACGACACGCTCCACCTTCCCAACGGCGACGAGCATTTCCTCAAGATCCGTTCCATGGTCGGTCTGATTCCGTTATTTGCGGTGGAAACGCTCGAACCCGAAATCCTCGAACGCTTGCCGGGCTTCCAGCGCCGTATGCAGTGGTTCATGGACAATCACCCAGACGTTCCCGAACATATCGAAATGACGCAGCGCTCTGCCCGTGGCGTGCGTCGGTTGCTCTCGCTCGCCAATCGTCGTCAACTCAAGCGCATTCTCTGCCGCATGCTGGACGAAACTGAATTCCTCTCCCCCCACGGCGTTCGCGCCCTTTCTCGTTATCACCTTGACCATCCCTACGAAGTCGAAGTCAATGGTCAAATCAACCGTGTTGACTACGAACCCGCGGAATCCACTACCGGACTTTTCGGAGGCAATTCCAACTGGCGCGGACCCATCTGGTTCCCAGTGAACTATCTCCTTATCGAGTCACTTCAGAAGTACCACCACTATTATGGCGAGGACTTCAAGGTCGAATGTCCTACACATTCCAGAAACGAAATGGATCTCTGGCAGGTCGCCGCCGAAATTTCCAAACGCCTCACTCGCATCTTCCTCCGCGACAAGGATGGCAATCGTCCTTTCGCTGGCGGTGAGACTCTATTCAACGAGGATCCACACTGGCGTGAACTCATTCTCTTCTACGAATACTTTCATGGTGACAACGGCGCGGGCATTGGGGCCAGCCACCAGACCGGCTGGACCGGCCTCGTCGCCAAACTTCTTGAACAAAGCGGAGAATAGCTCGTGTCCATCTTGGCGGAAGTTCAATTTGGCAGGGAAGTCTGTGGTGACCTCGATGCCGCGGAAAAACGTGAATGGCTGGTCACCAATGGCATCGGCGGTTTTGCTTCTGCCACCGTTGCCGGAACCGCCACGCGCCGCTATCACGGTTTGCTGATTGCTGCCCTTGAGCCTCCCGCCGCCCGCACCGTTCTCGTCTCTGGCCTCGACGAAAGCGCTCGCTATCTCGACACTTACTTTTCGCTAGCCACCAATCGCTGGGCCAGCGGGTTCATCTCTCCCAGCGGGTACCTTCAACTGGAAAGCTTCCATCTCGAAGGTACCAAGCCTGTCTGGTCGTACGCTCTCTCCGACGCTATCCTCGAAAAACGAGTCTGGATGAAGCACGGAGAGAACACCACCTACGTCCAATACACCTTGCTCCGCGGCAGCGCCCCTATCGATCTCGACGGAAAAGTCCTCGTCACCTATCGCGATTTCCATGCCACCACTCACTCCAACGGCTGGCAGCTTAACGTTGCTCCCATCGAAAACGGCCTGCAAATCATCGCCTTTGACGGCGCAGTTCCATTTGTCATCAAGAGCTCCAATGCTACCTTCCACCCTCACCAGGAATGGTATCGCGATTACTTTCTCCCTATGGAGCACCAGCGAGGGCTCGACGACCGGGAGGATCGTTTCTTTGCAGGGCTTTTTCACGCTCATCTTGAGGTCGGCCAGAGCATTACTCTGGTGCTCTCTACTGTTCCCAACACTTCGCTTGTTGGTGACCAGGCTCGCGTTGCTCAATCCAATTACGATCTGGCCCTCTTTCAATCCTGGCAGAAGCATTACGCCGCCAATTCCTCTCTGTCTCCTGAAGAGGAACCCGGCTGGCTCTGGCAATTGGTTCTCGCCGCCGATCAATTTGTCGTCAAGCGCGCCATCCCAGGCAATTCCGATGGCCGCAGCATCATCGCTGGCTATCACTGGTTTGGCGATTGGGGCCGCGACACCATGATCACGCTCCCAGGCCTCACTCTGACCACCGGCCGTCCTGAAATCGCACGCGAAATCCTCTACTCCTACTCGCGATTTGTCGATGCGGGCATGCTTCCAAACCGTTTTCCAGATGCCAGCGGCGCTCCCGACTACAACACCGTCGACGCCACGCTGTGGTATTTTGAAGCCATCCGCCAATATTTTGATGCGACCAGGGATCTGGCTCTTCTCAACGAATTATTCCCCACGCTTGCCGGTATCGTCGATGCTCACGTCTGTGGCACTCGCTTCAACATCAAAGTGGATCCTGTCGATGGACTTCTCTTTGCCGGCTCTCCCGGAGTTCAGCTCACTTGGATGGACGCAAAAATCGGCGACTGGGTCGTTACTCCCCGTATTGGCAAAGCCGTTGAGATTAATGCGCTCTGGATCAACGCGCTGCAGACCATGGTCCAATTCGCCAAACTGCTCGCTCGGCCCTTTGATGGCTATGAAAAACTATCAGGCAAAGCGGCCAAAAATTTTGAAAAGTTTTGGAATCCGGAACGCAATTGTTGCTTCGATGTGATCGACGTTTCCGGCGGTGGCAACGACGCCTCTATCCGCCCAAATCAGATCCTTGCTGTGTCTCTGCTGGTCAGCCCGTTATCCGATCGCCAGCAAAAAGCCGTTGTCGACACCTGCGCCCAGCAACTCCTCACCTCTCATGGTTTGCGCAGCCTCGCCTGTTCTGACCCCGCCTACAAAGGGCAGTGCGTCGGTGGAGTTCGCGAGCGCGACTCCGCGTATCATCAAGGCACCGTCTGGGCCTGGCTGCTCGGTCCATTTGCCTTGGCGCACTTCCGCGTCTATCGCGATCGCAACATTGCTCTTACTTTTCTGGAACCGCTTGGCAGGACAATCTATACTGCCGGTCTCGGCACCATCAGCGAAATCTTTTCAGGCGATTCTCCATTCACTGATGCCGGCTGTATCGCACAAGCCTGGAGCGTCGCCGAACTCTTCCGCGCCTGGCATCTCCTCAGCGCCAGCTCGTCTAGCTGAGCCTCTGTGGCACAGCCATTCATGGCCCTGCTCTTGGTGTATCTTCTCCCAGAACAAATGTTGTCATCCTGAGCGAAGGGCCGCGCCTTCCGCGGCCCGCAGTCGAAGGATCTCAACTAATCAGCTATCCCTTCCCAGTATCCGGCGACTCGTGACTACGCTCCTTCTTCTTCGGCCCCGCCAGAAGCGAAATCACCATCATCACCGTCAATATCCCCGCCACTATCACCAACGATAATTTGACCGAAATGTGCCACCACGGCTCCGCCACCATCTTTCCGCCAATAAACATCAATACCAGCGCCAACCCGATTCCCAGGTACCGGAAATAATCCAGAATATCCGCCAGCAGAAAATACATTGCCCGCAATCCCAGAATTGCAAAAACGTTTGATGTGTACACAATGAACGCATCCCGAGTGATCCCGAAAATCGCCGGTATCGAATCCACCGCAAACGTTACGTCGGTTACCTCCACGATCAACAACACCAGAAACAGGGGTGTCGCAAACAGTTGCCCAGCCCGGCGCACGAAGAAGTTTCCACCTTCATATTCCTTCGTCACCCTCAGGTGCTTGTTCGCAAACCGGAATACCGGATTCCGTTCGTAATGCACTTCTTTTTCGCGCTGCCAGATCATATGCGCGCCGGTGTACACCAGGAATACTCCGAATGCTGGCAGCACCCAGTTGAATCGCGCCACCAGGGCCGCACCGGCCGCGATCATGATCCCCCTCATGATCAACGCCCCGATGATCCCCCACTCCAACACCTTGTGCTGCACCCGCGGGTCGACCTTGAACGTTCTGAAGATCACCAAAAACACGAACAAATTATCGATGCTCAGCGCTTTCTCGATCAGATAGCCCGTGTAATATTCCAGGCCTCGCTGCGGCCCAAACCAGTGCCACACAAAATAACCAAACGTCAGTGCCAGCCCGATCCAGATCGCGCTCCACATCAACGCTTCACGAACCTCTACTTTATGTGCTTTGCGATGGAATATGCCCAGGTCCAGGGCGACCGCGAGAAGTACGAAGAGATTAAACCCTATCCAAAGGTAAGGAGTCCCCATCCACTAACAATAACCCATCTTGTTATTCTGTTGAATCATGGGGCCGGAGGTGCGTTCGCATCCACTCCGTTCACGTTGCTCAGCGTCAACCGGGTCGTCTGCCCCGCCTGTATCTTTGTTCCCACGTTCCAGTGCATGTGCCGGTCCCCCGACGCCGCGTCAATCCCCAGCGAACTCAGCCAGTATTCCCCTGGTTTCAATCCGGTTAGCGATGCCCGTCCATCCAGGTCCGTGTCTGCTCTCGCCGCAAGGTATTTCGATTGGGCGGTGTCCGGTGCCAATTGCGCAACTCGTCTCCGGTGATCAACCAACATTTTGTCCCAAGCCAGTTTCGGGCTCACCGCCGCCAATTCCAATTCCATCCCGTTTATTGTCGCCGGATGCGCGGTCATGAACTTCTTCAAGCTGTTAAAGTAGTCCTGTTTCGCTTTCTCATACTTTTCTGGATTCGTCTCTTTGTCTGCGTCCTTAAACTTTGGTGTGGGCAGTCCCGATGTTACTCCGCCGGCGTTCGACCTCTGATACGCCGCCAGAAATTCTGGCACGCCCATGATTTCTTCAGGGGTCACTAGTTTGTCGAAATCCAATTGCGTTAAGTCCATCACATCGTGTTTCAACATCCAGTCTTTCAATTCCTGCGACACCTTAAGCTTGTCGATAAATTGTTCCTTGGTCGGCTGCGGATCCGCTGCTTCCACTTCTTTGATGATCTCCCCATAGCTCTTCGTCAAGAGACACAGCGGGAATTGCCGCACCGGTTCCGGTCGTCCGCCCGTCGGCGAGATTTGCGCTACTACTTCCAGCGCCCCCGTTCCACTCTGCGCCCTTGCCGAATTCGCGCACAACCCGGCCGTGACTATCGCTAATACCGCAAAAAGGTTTCGCATGTCACAAATCCTAGCAGAACCCTGTCTCCCCAATCTCCCAATCAATTTCCAGTTGTCCAATGCGCCTAGTCCACCGCTCTTGCCCCACGTGAGTGCCGGGCCACCTTCACGTTGCCACTCTTGGGTTGCCGCGCTCTCCTTACTAGCCGTCCATAACGACGATGTCATTCTGAGCCCGCGCAACATGCGGGCGAAGGATCTCAATCTCAAACTTCACTCCAACTCTGTACTTGGCTTCCACCCCGATTCATCCGAATTCTCTCTCCACAAACAAAAACCCCTCCGCAATTCGCAGAGGGGCCCAATGTTTCCGAAATTAATTAATCTGCCTAGTACAAACGGAAATTCACTTCAAACTGCACTCGCGTTGGCACCGGACGCCCGTTCGGTCCCAGCGCCGCTTTGCACCGCCACGTCTTCATCGTCTGCACCGTGGTGTCGTCCAACCCCAACCCCGGACTCTTGATCACACGCGGCTCTTTCACCTGTCCATCAACGGTCACAATCGCGTCCACCAGCACCACGCCAGAATATTTTGCCTTTCGTGCTTCCTCGGAATACGGCGGGTTCGGCATATAGAAACAACTAGGCGATCCTACTCCACCCGTACCTGCGCGGAAAATTCCGCCGCCCGTGCCGCCGCCCGATCCCGGGCCCAAACCTCCGCCATCACCGCTCCCAATGCCGCCGCCATAGCCACTGCCGATTCCGCCACCGCCGCCCGTTCCGTTTGACGCTTCCATCGAGTTGGACAAGGGGTCTCCAAATCGATCCATATTTGGGCTCGCTACTTTCAAGTCCGGTGGCCCGAGCAGATTCGGATCAACCGCCAATTTCGGGTTTGGATTACGGAACACCTGTGTTGGTGGCGCCAATGGGTTCATCGAAAACTTCGGTGCTTTTCCTTTTCCAGCAGGTGTCAGCGAGTGATCACCGCCTCCGCCACCGCCTCCCGCTGGAGTCTTTCCAGGAGGCAACTTCGCAAGGTACGGCGAAATGTCGATCGGGCCACTTATATCTACCTTGTTTTTTGCTTTTGTCTGGGTAGTCAGGCCGACCAAAAACGGCACTGTCAGCAGCGCAATCAGCCCCGCGTGCAATCCAATTGATATCGCTTGTGTCCAACCAAAATTCTCATCCTTCGACCAGATATCCTTCACCTTCACCGCCTGAATTCCCGGTGGCAGTGGCGCGGGCTTACTCGGCGAGATGAATTCCTTCAGTCGATCCTTGAAGCTTCCAAAGCTTCCGCCCCAATCCACCTCATACCGCTTGTCAATCGGTCGGTTTACTACCTTCGGCCCAGAAAGGAAGTACTTAAGATTGTCTCGTACACCGCCTGTGGCATACGTATTCTTCGTAAACGGCGCATCGGACCGCTCCGTTATTTTTACGGGGCGCTCAAACAGGAATTGCTTTAGGTTGGACCAGAAGTTATCCGGCATCAGGTTTGCCGGCGTCTCAAACTCCGGCAATGCCGAACGCGGCACGGGAATCACCTCTTCCGGTCCGGTTCGCCTTGGCCTGCTCAGCTCATCTGGGAGAAGATTGATTGGATCAGCCACGTCATCCCCTCGACTAGTCTAGACGCAATTTGCCAATAAAAGGTTTTCCAGCCAGTAGGATTCGCCCTTCCCCTGAAAGGTTGTGCGGCCCTCTGGCTGACACTTTCTATCTTTCATTGTAACATATCAACTTACACCGTTTTCCGTTGTTTCCCGCCCTACAACGTTTGTTGTAGACCTTCCCAGTTTGCCCGGGTTGGCTGGCGCAGAAGGGACTATTACACACCGCCTCATGTCTGAACCGCTGGAACTAAAGAAGACTCTCAATCTCCCCAAAACTGATTTCCCCATGAAAGCCAGCTTGCCTCTCAACGAGCCCAAGCAGCTTGCTGCCTGGCAGGAGTCGAATCTCTACCAGCGCATCCTCGCTGCCCGCGAAGGTAAGCCTCTTTTCGTGCTCCACGACGGCCCTCCCTATCCCACGGGCACCATCCATCTCGGTACCGGTCTCAACAAAATTCTCAAAGACCTTATCGTCAAGTCCAAAAGCATGGCCGGGCACTACGCTCCCTACGTTCCCGGATGGGATTGTCACGGTCTGCCCATCGAGACCCAAGTCGAAAAAGAACTAGGCGGCAAAGGTAAAGTCTCTCCCTCCGAATTCCGTCAGCGTTGTCGCGACTACGCCACTCGCTATGTCGAGCAGCATAAACGTGACTTCCAGCGCCTTGGTGTTTTCGGCCGCTGGAACGATCCCTATCTCACCATGAGTTTTCCCTACGAGACTGTCATCGCAAGCAATCTCCTCGACTTCATGGAAAAGGGCTACGTCTATCGAGGTCGCAAGCCAGTCTATTGGTGCATCTTCGACAACACCGCTCTTGCGGAAGCCGAAGTCGAATACGAAGACCACACCAGCCCTTCCGTTTGGGTTACCTTCAAAGTCGTAGCTGGCGGCTCTGGCGACGCCGCAAGAATTGGCACCGACACCGCTGCCGTCATTTGGACCACTACACCCTGGACGCTTCCTCATAATCGCGCCCTGGCCTTCCATCCTGATTTTGACTTCGTCGTAGTCCAAACCGAAAAAGGGAAGCTCCTTCTCGCCGCTGATCGGCTCGCCGCCCTCCAAGCCGATTGCGACATCAAGCAAGCCGACGTGCTTGGCACCTACAAAGGACGTCAATTCGAGGGCATGAAGTTTCAACATCCCTTCCTCGACATACTGGTTCCCGGCATCCTCGCTGATTACGTCACCCTCGATCAGGGCAGTGGCATCGTGCATACCGCTCCCGGCCATGGTGCGGACGATTTCGTCTCTGGCCAGAAATATGGCCTTGAAGTTTACGCACCACTTGATGACAAAGGCGTCTACCTTGAAGGTCTGCCGGAATACAAAGGCAAAGACGTTTTCGCTGCCAATCCCATCGTCGTAAAACTTTTGGCCGATCGCGGTGCGCTTCTTGGCCATCACCCTTACAAACATACCTACCCGCATTGCTGGCGCTGCCACAATCCCGTCATCTTCCGCGCCACTGAGCAGTGGTTCATCAAAATGGACCAAGCCGCTCACGGCGCCACCAAAACTCTACGTGCGGAAACTCTCGAAGAAATTCACAATGTGAAATGGATTCCAGGCTGGGGCGAAGAGCGCATCTACGAAATGATTGAAAAGCGCCCGGACTGGTGCGTCTCTCGTCAACGTTTCTGGGGTGTTCCCATCATCGTTTTCTTCTGTGAAGGTTGCGGCAAGCAGCTCGACGATTTCTCCGCACTTCGCAACGTTCTCAAGTGGTTTGAAAAGGAAGGCGCCGACGCCTGGTACAAACATTCCGCTGAAGAACTTCTCCCCCCCGGCACAAAATGCTCCTGCGGTGCTTCCAAGTGGCGCAAGGAACACGACATCCTCGACGTGTGGTTCGACGCAGGCTCCTCCAGCTTCGCCGTTCTTCACGGCAACGAATGGCCCGCTGACGTTTACCTCGAAGGCCCGGACCAATATCGCGGCTGGTTCCACAGTTCATTGCTGATCGGTATCGGCCTCAAGAACAAGCCACCCTATCGCAGTGTCGTCACGCACGGTTGGACCCTCGACGAGCAGGGCCGCCCAATGTCGAAGTCCCTCGGCAACATCGTTCTCCCCACCGAAATCTGCGAAAAGTGGGGCGCCGATCTTCTCCGCCTTTGGGTCGCCTCGCAGGAATATCAGGCCGACGTCAAGATGAGCGATCGCGTCATGACTCAGCTCAGCGAAGCCTATCGCAAAATCCGCAACACCTTCCGCTTCGCTCTCGGCAATCTCAACGATTTCGACCCCTCGCGCCACGCCCTTCCTAGCGATCAACTCGAAGAGATGGATCGCTGGATGCTCGAGCGCACCGCAGAGCTCGTCAAGCGCTGCCACGACTGGTACAGCTCTTACGAATTTCACCGCATTTACCACGCTATCCACGACTACTGCATCGTGGATCTTAGCGCTTTCTACTACGACATACTGAAAGATCGTCTCTACACGAAGGCGCCCAACAGCAAGGCGCGCCGTTCCGCGCAGACCGTAGTCTGGAAAATTACCAGTGCCTTGATTCGCCTGATGACTCCCATCCTCGTCTTTACCGCCGAAGAACTTTGGAAGTTCCTTCCCAAGGCCTCCGGCGAACCCGACAGTGTTCACATCGCTTTATTCCCATCCGAAGCGGATTTGCGCACCGGTATCCCGGCCGACAAGGCTGCCGTGTGGGATCTTCTCAGCAAAGTACGTGGCGAAGTTTTGAAAGCCCTCGAGGTCGCTCGCAATGAAAAGAAGCTTATCAACTCCGGCCTAGAGGCCAAAATTCTTCTCAACGGAGATCTCGAGTTGAAAGCCAAGCTGAAGCATTATCTACCGCTTCTGCCGGGTCTCTTCATCGTTTCTCAGGTCGATCTCATTACTGCTGGCAAAGGCGATTTCACATCCGACGTGGTGCCCACTCTAGAAGTTACTGTGCAGCGTGCCGAAGGGAAAAAATGTGATCGCTGTTGGAATTTTTCCACTCATGTCGGAGAAAATCCCCGCTACCCAACCATCTGCGAACGCTGCAGCGAAGCCATCGCCGAAATCGAAGGCGGATCGGCTGTCACAGCCTAACTCCATGGCAGCCGATTCAAATGTTTACATCCATCCTTCTAGCATGGTCGTAGGCGCCCACGATGCTCGAAGTGTAAGCGGCCTTGGGGGTCGAAGCTTTAGCTCCGACATTTTCCTTTCAACAAGTAATGGGCTTCAGCCCCTGAGGAATCCCGCTCTCTTTCGCCCTGTGGTTTCCTTTCTGCGCCCCTCCGCACCTCTCTGCGTGTATGAATTATCTTCTCCTTCTTTCTCCGCTAATATTGCCCAACCGATAGTAATTCTGAGCGCAGCGAAGAACCTCAACTTCAAAGCCATCGAGATCTACCAATGAAATTCCCCACCCACCTTCGCTGGGTCTGGCTCTCCCTCGCCATCGTCTTTCTCGATCGTCTCACTAAGGCCCTGATCGAAACGCAAACCACCGAAACCTGGCGCCACGAAGTCATTCATAATTTCTTCTACCTCGTCCACAGCCGCAATCCCGGCATCGCCTTCAGCCTCTTCGCCGGCTCGGCTTCGCCCGCACTCCGCATTCTCCTAATCGCAGGAGCAGTCGCCATCATCGCTGTCATCGCTTGGCTGCTCGTCGCCGGCAAAAATCTTACCGCCCTCAACGCCGCCGGACTCGCCCTCCTCCTCGGCGGAGCTACAGGAAACGTCACCGATCGCATTCTCCATGGCAGCGTCACCGATTTCCTCGAAGTCTTTCTCGGCTCCTATCGCTGGCCCGCCTTCAATGTCGCCGACTCCGCTATCACCATCGGCGCCTTCCTCCTCATCTTCGACGTCCTCTTCACCCGCCATCCCAACAAATAACGCTTCCGCGGCCACTGTGGCACAGTCACTCCTGAGGGTGCTCTTGGCTTCCCACCACAAAATACTTGCCATTCTGAGCGAAGAGCCGCGCCGTTTCCGCCTAGCAGTCGAAGGATCTCAGCCATAAACGAGTCCCCGGGCGTACCATCCGCGCCAAACCCCACCGCCCGCGCTACACTCTCTACGTGACCGACGCTCCTCAATTCCGTCTCACCATATCCGATTCCGATGCCGGTCTCCGCCTCGACCGTGTCGTCGCCTTCCATTGCTCCGATCTCTCCCGCACTCGCGCCCAGGAACTAATCGAACAGGGCCTGATTCTTCTTAATGGCAAGCCCGCCAAAGACGCTCAAAAAGTTCGCGCCGGTGACGTTATCCACGTCGATGCTCAACCGCGCCCGCCCCTTCAGGCCGAACCCGAATTCATTCCGCTCAATATCCTTTACGAAGACGACGACGTCATCGCCATCAACAAACCTGCCGGCATGACCGTCCACGCCGGGGCAGGGAATTCTCACGGCACGCTGGTAAACGCACTCCTCGGTCGTGGCCTCCCACTCTCGCAATCGGACGACCCCCTGCGCCCCGGCATCGTCCATCGACTTGACAAGGAAACTTCCGGCGTTCTACTCGTCGCCAAAAATGATTTTGCCCACGCCAAACTTGCTGACGGCTTTCGCCATCGCACCATCCAGAAAACCTATGTTTCTCTAGTTGAAGGTTTGCTTGCGGAAGATCGTGGCCGCATCGAACTCCCCATTGCCCGCCATCCCAATCACCGCACCCGTATGACCGCCGACCGCGCTAGCCTCCTTCCGAACTCTCGCCCCGCTCGTACGGATTGGCGCGTCCGCGCCCGCATTGGCTCCACCACACTCCTGGAAATCCAGCTTCACACTGGCCGCACTCATCAGATTCGTGTGCACTTCAGCGCCCTGCGCCATCCCGTGGTCGGCGACACACTTTATGGCGCGCATGCGCAGCTCCACATCGGCAGTACCACTCTGCCTCCTCTCGCGCGCAATTTCCTTCACGCCGCCAAAATCGTTTTCATCCAACCTCGCTCCGGAAAATCCATCCAACTGGTTGCTCCTCTCCCTCTCGAACTTCGCGATTTCCTCCATCTCCTGGCAATCGCCGCGGGGGATGCTCCCATCCGAATTGACGATGCCCTTGCTGGCTTCCTATAATCATCCGACATGCGATATCGCTCATTTGCCCTGATTGGCGTTGCGACTCTCCTGGGAACCTTTCTCGTTTCTGCCCAGCAACAGCCGGCGCAGAATCCACCCCCACAGAATCCACCGGCAACTCCGCCTCCCGCCCAGGAGGCCCCCATTCAGAGCGGCACCAAGATCTCCACTAGTGTCAATCTCGTGGACGTTCTTTTCACCGTCCTCAATCGTCGCAACAAGCTCGTCCCGGATCTCGAAAAGCAGGACTTCAAAGTTTTCGACGACAATACTCAGCAGGACATCCGTTACTTCAGCAGACAGACCGATCTTCCTCTTCGCATCGGCATGCTGCTCGACACTTCCAACAGCATTCGCGATCGCATCAAGTTCGAGCAAGACGCCGCCAACAATTTTCTCTTCAGCGTACTCCGCCGCGGAAAAGATGAAGCCTTCCTCATGACTTTCGACGATGAGCCTCAAATTATCCAGGTTTTCACTCCCGATACCGGCAAACTCCGCGATCAAATCTTGCGAACTCGTGCTGGTGGAGGCACGGCTGTTTACGACGCCATTTTCGTCGCTTGCGAGCAGGAATTGAGCCACCCTCCCCGCCCGCCCGGCGACCAACCAGACGTCGTTCGCCGTGTCATGATTCTCATCAGCGATGGGGAAGACAATCTCTCTACCCACACCCGTGCCGAGGCCATCGAAATGGCTCAGCGCGCCAGTGTGGTCATTTACACCATCAGCACCAGCACGCAGTGGGTCACGCTTGACGATCCCAGTAAGGAAAAATCCGGCAATCGCAAATACCATCTCACTGAAGGCGATAAGATTCTTCAGAGCCTGGCCGAAGAAACCGGTGGTCGCGCTTTCTACCCCTATCACGTAGATGATTTGGATCAATCGTTCCAGGACATTGGGGAAGAACTTCGCAACCAATACTCCATCGCCTACAATCCATCCAATCACGCCTACGATGGCCGCTACCACAAAATCAAAATTGAAATGCCCGATCACAAGGGCTATCAGGCACGTGCTCGCCGAGGCTATTTCGCCCGTACCCCCGCCGATGCCGGCAGTAACACGAAACCTGCAGGCTCCGTAAAATAGCTTTTAGAATCCCAGTAGATGCCGGGCTTTACCCGGCCACTGAACTCGCATGCCGCACTCGCTCCTGTTTGTCCTAGTCTCGAAGAGGCTGTAGGCCTTCACTACTCTTCCAACCTGTCATCCCGACCCAAGAGCCGCGCCGTTTGCGGCTCGCAGTGGAGGGATCGTGGCAACCCTCATGCCGTTAGAAACTCTGTGCCACCACGTATGGTTCGAGCCACACTCATTCTCGTTTATCCGAGCCTCAATGCGACTGTGTTCTTAACTTTCAACTCTTGACTCTTAGCCTTCGCCCTACCTTCCACTGTCATGCAGCAACACCGCGTCCGACTCCGTTTCCCCCCGCTCAATCGCCACTTTCGTTCCATCCGGTGAATACACCACCCGCAAGATCCGATCTTTCATGAAATGGGTCAACTGGTGAAACATCCCCCCATCCAGGGGTTGCAGCCACAGATTGTCCACTCCCTTTTCCCTTACTCGATATACGATCGCCTTGCCATCCGGCGTATACAGTAGTCCTTCCGGCAAGGCCCGCTGGTCGATGTCGTGATACGTCATCTTCTGCGTTTCCGTCGAATCTCTCCGCAGAATCAGCTTATGATCAAACTCTCGCACGTCCAGCGAAGCTATTTCCTTTCCATCCGGCGATAACGCAAACACTCCGATTGCCGCCTTCACCACCGTTTCCGGTGGTCCGCCGTCCACCGAGACGCGTTTCACATACCGGTTATCCGCATTGTCCGTGTAATACACCCAATCCCCACTCTTCGCGCATGTCGGCGCCTGCTCATTCAGTCCCTGCGTAAGTTGCCTTTGATTGCTTCCGTCCAGATTCACTCGCCACAAATTCGCCGAAGCTCCGCTGGTCCGTCCTATTTGCCGCATCACTATATATTTTCCACTTCCGCATACATCCACTTGATCCGAGATGTATTTCAAATCCGAAAGTATTATCGTTTCACCCCCGCTCGTCGCCACCGCCCTTACGCTCCCTGCCTGTGGCACAATCAATCGGCCATCCGGCATCCAGTTCCATCTCCACACTGGCAATCGTGTTGCCAACGGCACGGCCTGCACATGATCTGGGTCAGTAGAAGGTGCCACACCCATTTCAAACCTCAGGCGTCCTTGAATTGCCGCCAGTGTCTTTCCATCCTTCGCTAACGTCTGCCGCTGGTAGTTATTCGTGTCTGACGTCAGGGCCCGATACTCCCCCTTCGGATAAGGAAGGTATCCAAGCTGCGTTTGCAGGTGCGCTGCTTCCACCTGCGACGCGCTGACAATAAACCCGGTTCCATCCGGCATCCACGTCGCCGCATAGAAAATCCGATCCGGCGAAACCGCCACGATCTGATCTTTCCCACTCGCTACATCCACGGCCATCAATCCGCCAATCGCATCCTTCGTTGGCTGCACGATCGGGATGACAACCGTCTTTCCATCTGGCGACCACGACGGCACAAAGCTGTCGCTCAATACTGTTTTCTTGCTGAAGATCGACCGTTCAATCGTCCCGTCCGGCTTTGCTTCTATCAGCTCCCACACCGGTGCGTCGTGTAACTCCCGCATGAACACAAGGTGCTGTCCATCTGGCGAAAACGCGACCGGACTGTCCACGTCCTTGATCACCACTTTTGGAGTACCACCCAGCACGGATGCGCTATACAGCGATGCCAGCGCTTCCTCGCTTTCTTCACGCCTCACGAAATAGATGTAATTTCCATCCGGAGAGAATGTCAGTCCGGCATAACTTGTTGCTGCCGGTTCCACCACTTCTTTATTGACGCCAGTCGGTATGTGGTGCAGCCACAGCGATTGCAGCCCTTTTTCCTCCAGCGCCTGCAAGAGATATTTTCCATCTGGCGAAATCGCCGCTTGCGATATGTGCCCATTGTTCGACACATTCTCGATCGTGAATTTTTCAAATGGCTGTGCCTTCGGCATGTGCAAAAACGAATATGCCCCGTAACTTGCCGCTGCAAGTATCGCCAGTGCTCCCACCAGCAGCAATCCCGTGCGCACCTTGTTCTTCTTCGCCGCCTCCGCCAACACTGTCCCACTCGACACCTTTGCCGCAGCCATCGCGCCACTCGACGCCACTCTCACCGCCGCACTTGTCTCCCGGCTCGCTAGCACTTTTGAATCTGATCCTGGCCTTCCTGGCTCCAGCTCCCTCTGCAAGCGCTTCAAATCTCCGCGCAGCTCCGCCGCCACCTGGTATCGCAGGTCCCGATCCTTCTCCAACAATTTGTTTAGAATTCGTTCCAGCTCGACTGGCACACTACCGTTCAGTGAGATTGGCGAAACCGGTGCGCTATGCAGAATATTTCCAAAAATCACCGCGCTCGTTGAACCTGGGAAGGGATGCGTTCCGGTCACTGACTGGTACAGCACCGCTCCTAGCGAAAACAAATCGCTCCGTGGATCCAGCACCTCTCCGCGCGCCTGCTCAGGCGACATGTACGCAATCGTTCCCACCGCTGTGCCTGGACTAGTCAGAAACGCCGCATCCGTTCCCGCAATCGTTTCGCCTTCGTCGGAGCCAGCTTCTTCAAGCAGTTTCGCCAGCCCAAAGTCCAACAGCTTTGTCGTTCCTCGTTGTATCAGGAAAATATTTGCCGGTTTGATATCGCGATGAACAATATTCTTCTTGTGCGCGGCATCTAGCGCATCTGCCACTTCGATCCCGATCTCTATTGTCCGCGAAATTGTCATCGGCCCGCGCCCCAGCGCCTTATCCAACGATTCGCCTTCCAGTAATTCCATCGCGATGTACGTTCGACCGTCAGCTTCCTCAATCGCGTAGATCGTGCAGATTCCCGGATGGTTCAACGCCGACGCCGAACGCGCTTCCCGCAGAAACCTTTCCATCGCCGCTGGATCCGTTCGCCCGCTCTCCTGCAAAAACTTCAACGCGACGTGCCGCCCCAGCTTGTTGTCCTCGGCTTCATACACCACGCCCATTCCGCCGCTTCCCAGTTGCCGCAGAATTCGATAGTGTCCAATTGTTTTGTTGATCATCGGGCCTGTGTGGTCGTCTTCCACCACTGCTTTGCGATACTAGCCAAGCCCCTTCGCCCGGTCAATCCGTCTTTCCCGCCTGCGTAGGTGCCGGGCTTCAGCTCGGCCAATTGTGTTCGCTGGGCACAACCATGGATCGCGCTGCTTTTTAGCGATAGTCAGGTGAAGGTTACTGAGGCTGCGTTGAAGTTCGTAGTCGTCCCAGGCGGAGAATTTGAGCTTGAGTTGAAGTCTATTGTCATCCTGAGGGGAGAGTCGCTGTTTCTGCGACTCGTAGTCGAAGGACCTCACCGGCCAACTCCACAAGACCTAGTGGCCTGTACCAACTGATTGTGTACTGAGATGGCGTGTTGGATCAGCATATTTCCACTTCACGGTACGGGGCGATTTGTTGTAATGCCGGATGTAGCGCAAGAGCTTTCTCTTCAGATCCGAGACAGAAGTGAATACCCCTCGTGCGATGACGTCGCGCTCGATCTTGCTGAACCACAGCTCGACTTGATTCAGCCACGAAGAGTAGGTCGGAGTGAAGTGCAAATGAACTTTAGGATGCACCGCCAGGAAGTCCGTGACCGGTCTGCTCTTGTGCGCAGATTGGTTGTCGGCGATCACATGGATCTCTTTGCCGCGAGGCTGATCGATCACAATGTCGGTAAGGAAGGCGACGAATTCGGCCGCGGTGTGCCGCGCTGTCGTTTTGCCGAGCACCTCACCGGTCTTGGTGTTGAAGGCGGCATACAGCGACAAGGTGCCGTGACGAAAGTATTCAAAACCGTGCTGTTCGGCGCGTCCCGGAGACAGCGGCAGAACCGGATCCTTGCGATCCAGAGCCTGGATGGAAGTCCTTTCATCCACGCTGAATACCGCCGCGTGCGTCGGCGGGTTCAGATACAACCCAATAATGTCGGCCGCCTTCTTCTCAAAATCTGGATCGTTTGAAGCCATGTAGCGTTCCATGCGATGCGGCTGAAGTCCGTGCTTACGCCACACCCGTGCCACCATCATGTGGCTGACCTCCAGATGCGCTCCGAGTTTGCGCGTGCTCCAGTGGGTTACTGCACCCGGCGGCGCATGTCGTGTCGCCTCCAGAATCCGCGCTTCCAGTTTGGGGGTGAGCACGGTAGCGACTTGCCCCAAATGCCGGCTGTAGAGTCCCGCGATACGCTGCTCGGTAAATCGTCTGCTCCAACTAGCAACAAAACCCCGGCTGCAGTCGATGCGCTCAGACACGTCATCCCAGGTATGACCCTCGGCCAGCAACAAAATCAGCCGTGCCCGCCGGGCATCTTCGGCCCGATCCGTCCGGCTAGTGGCTCGCCGTGTCAATTCCTTAAGCTCCGAATTTGTCAGGGTGAAAGTGTCTCTCATGGACACGATTATAGTCTATAAATGGTTGTTACAGTCAACTAGTTTGAATCCCGGGCAACGTGTAGGATTTGGTTTTCCGATCTCTATCCCAAGACATTCGTTGCGCCCATTCCATTCCTTACTTAAGACTTATTACTTCTCACTAAAAACCTTTTTACCCCTTCGGCGCGTAATATCCCTTTCTCGCCAGCACCTTCAAATCATGATTCGTCGTTTCCACCTTTATCTTCCGGAACTTTCCGTCTCGCGCCGTATTCGTTGGATAGTATCCCAGCGCGTATTGGCTCCTTAGTTCTTCTGAAATCTGGTCAAACGCTTCTTGCATATTCTTCTCTGACCGGACCACAATCAATCGCCCGCCCGTATCCTCCGTCAACCGGTGTGCTACGCTCATATTCGCGCCATATCGTGGGTCCGCCACCAGCAGAATATGTATCACCGTATCCGTCCGCTGCGCCGCTTCAATGGCTTCTTCCATCTTCACCTTGCTCCCGGTGTCTTCCGCGTCAGTGACAATCACCACCGCCTTCCGCCCCGCTTCCCCGTTCAGTTTCTCTGCGCACGCTAGATAGATCGCGTCGTACAATGCCGTTCCTGTTTGCGAAGATCCTACCGGTCCCGGATTTCCCGCCAGGCTTCCACCTCCGGGTATATTGATCCGCGCCTTGTTGATCGCTCGGGCCAGAATCCCCTTGTCATCCGTGAAATCCGAAAGCAGGTCCACGTCCGAATCAAACGAAATGACCATCGCGATATCGCCTTTTCTCAACACCCGGTGCATGAATTGGCCACCGGCATCTTGAATCGCTGCCAACATGAATTGTTCGCTGCCCGACGTATCTAGCAGCAGTCCCAGCGTGATCGGCAGCGCCATCTCCTTCGTGAAGAACGCTACCTTCTCATCTTTCCCGTCTTCCGACACTTTGAAATCTTCTTGCTTCAGGTCCGTTACAACTCGGTGATTCTTGTCTCGCACCGTCGCGAACAGGTTCACCAACGTCACTTCTGACTTGATAACCGGTCCTTGGCCCTGATCTTGGGCTCGTGGTACCGCCGGGGCCGCCAGCGCCAGCGTCGCGCTCCATGCCAACACTTCCATCAGTCTTTTCTTCCTCATCCCTATCTTCTTTTTTCCGAATTTCACGTTTTCTCGGTATCCTTAATAGGTCCTTACCTGGTGGACCGTCAGCTTATCCTTTGGGAACTCGCCTCTCGCCGCGGCGACCTTATGACCACTTCGATGCAACCTGCCAGCCTGCGGGATGCGTCCAACGTAGCCACCAGGGTGAACGCAGTCATTCTAACGAATCTTGGAAAGTTTGGCCTCATGACCCTTAATTGTCCACGTAAAATCGTGCTTCTCGCCTTCGCTCTTGCTCTGCTCACGGCGACCTGCTTCGCGCAAGACCCCGTGCCTGACTCTCCTACGCCCAAGCCCCTTCCACCTTCTCCGAAGCAGCCTCAAGTTGCATTGCCGGCTCCCGCAACTCCCGTCCAAACTCCTCGCTCAGAGGCTCCCGCCAGAATCGTCTTGAACCCCACCCTCGTCGTTTTGCCTGTCACCGTTAAGGACCACAACGGCAGCCTCGTCCCCGATCTCAAGAAAGATGAATTTCGCGTCTTTGAAGACAACGTCGAGCAGCAGATCACCTTCTTCACTGTCGAAGCTTTCCCTCTCTCCCTCGTCGTCCTCATCGACAACGATCTCAAGTCCAGGGATGCCGACCAGGTCGAGCCTAGCCTCCGTGCCATCGTCGGGGGTCTAAGTACTTACGACGAAACCTTCGTCTGCCGCTTCGATCAATTTTTCTACCCCGGCAAAGGTTTCACCAAGGATCAGGACAAACTCCTCACCGAGCTCCGGCGCACCCGGATCGACTCCAGGCCCTCTGTTCCTCCTCCTGGCGGACCCTTCGAGGGCCCCACCATTAACAATATTCCCGCTCCCGGCGCTCCGCCGAACAATGCTGGAATGCAGTCCATCAAATCCCAACCTACCAAAGCCCTCGATGACGCCGTCTACGCGGCTGCAGAACTTCTCAAGGATCGGCCGATCGACCGTCGCAAAATCATTCTGCTCATCAGCGATGGTCAGAATGGCGCCAAATTCAACAATCACAGTTACGACGAGACTCGTGCCGCTCTGCTCCGCAACAACATTTCCGTCTACTCCGTCGCCACCGGCAGCAGTTACTTCGATCGGAAATTTTCCCGCCTCGTCAGTTATTCCAAAGACACCGGCGGTGATATCTACTATGGTGCAAAGAGCAACGCCTTCGACGAGTTTTATTCCCGCATCACCGAAGAAGCCCGTAACCAGTACACTCTCGCGTTCGCTCCCAAAGGCGAAGGCAAGGTCGATTATCACACTCTCGAAGTCCGCGTTCGTCGCGATGGCCTCACCATCCTCACGCGCGAAGGATATTACGGCGGCACTTTTGCCACCGCACCGCCGAAGTAACTCTCCGCGCGTTTTCGATTTGCGCGAATATCTCTTGACTCTTGCGCCCAGCACTCGTATACGAGATGCAGGGGAATGTTTGCCTTATGCTCGCAAACCCCTCCCTTTTCATCTGGGGGCAGTCACTCATTAAAGGAGATTCACTTATGGCAAAGAAAGCTAAGAAGCCTGCGAAGAAAGCGAAAAAGAAGTAACACTTGTACCTGCAAAAAATTTGTTTAGAAGCGCCCCAATCCTTTGGGGCGTTTTCTTTTTCCCATCATTTTTGTGGTTTACTCCTGGCTATTCTTCGGGTGCCCCGCTCGCCGCTTTTGCGCGTGGAGATTTTTCCGAGATTTTCCCTTTGGATCTGGCGCCTTCTGTCCTGTCTTCTATTTAGTTAATACTTAAAACTCATTACTCAAAACTTCTTCCGCCCTCTACTCCCTCATCCCCAACGCCACCTCATACTCCGGGCATATCAACTTATACGCACAACTGCGGCACGCAAACCCCGGCTTCACCGGAAACGCCCCAGCCCGGATATTCGCCGCCGCTTCCTGCACAATTTTCTCGGCCTCTGCCAATTGTTTCGAATCTCGCGTCGTTTCCTGCCTCTGATTATTCTGCAGGTAGTGAAATACTAGCCGCACCGGATTCCACTCAAATATTTCTTTCGCCGCCAGCGCGTAGATACTCAACTGCAAATCCTTTCGCGCATCCACATCTTTCTTCGGTTTGCCTGTCTTATAGTCCACTATCTCCACATCGTTCCGCCCCAGGCTATTCACCTGGTCCATTCGGCCCGTCAAAATCACATCGTTTGTCAGCGGCAACTCAAACGCTTTTTCCTGTTCCAGGATCGACGGCGCTTCTTCCTGCACCGCTGCATGGAATATTTTTAATTGTTCTAGCCCATCCTTCTTGTACTCTTGCTCCTGATAATCATCCTCGTAACCCGCGCTGCTCCACTCCGTCTCGTAAATCCGTTGCACCTCCTCAAATGGCAGCTTCACTCCTTTTTTCAAATGCTCCATGAATCGTTTGATTGTCGTGTGTACCACGCTCCCAAAACTCAGCATCGCGCGCGGTCCTTCCTTCAACGACCACAAATAACTGAACGCATATTGTTGCGGGCACCTCCGGTAATTTTCCACTGCCGACGAACTCAACTTCATCGGCTCGCCTACCGGCGGGTGATACGTTTCCGCCCACTTTGCAATCTGCGTAAAAATCTTTGGTGGTTCTTCCTTGGCAGGGAACAGCTCCGCATCCTTCGCAACAACCTCCAACTTCGCCCGCGCGCTCGCCGGCTTTTTCTTCGGCACCATCTGCGATACGTCTCGCCGCTTTATCGCCGGCTCCATTACAATATCTTCGACAAACACCGGCACTTTTCCCTTTTTATCCGTCACTGTCGTGATCGTCAGCCGTTCCTGCGCCCGCGTCACTGCCACATAAAACAGCCTACGCTCTTCCTGAATGTGAAAGTCTCCTTCCGGCAACTCCTCCTTCATCAGCCGGTCTGGAAATTCAAATAGGGGAGACCGGTTCCGTGCCGGAAACGCACCCGAATTCACGCGCAGCAGGAACACATGCGGAAACTCCAGTCCCTTCGCTCCGTGTACCGTCATCAACTGCACCGCATCGCCCGGTGTCGCATCCTCCAGGCTCAACGTTCCCCCCGCCTGCTCGAAGTATTCCAGATACTCCAGGAACTCCGGCAATCCGCGCGTCTCGCTCTTCGGCTCCCAGTCCTTCACGAATTGCACCAGTCGATGGATGTACTTCCGTTCCTGTCTTCCCGTCCGCTGTGGGACTTCCAGCCATTCCGTCAACTCGCCCAATATTTCGCGCGCCGTCCGCCGCTTCATCGTTTTCCGCTGCTCTTTGAAGAATTCCAGCAGCGTTCCAATCGCCGCTGGCGACGCATCAAACGGCAGTTCCGTTTGTGGTGCCTGAAGCACATCGTAAAGCGCTGTTCCGCGCCTCTTCCTCGCTCGTTCCGTCACTCTCACCAGATCTTCCGGCGATAAATGCCACGCGGGAGCAGAGAGCACTCTCGCGCACGCAATATTATCGTACGGCAACGCAATTAGGCGCAGGTACGCCAACACATCACGCACCAGCGGATGTTCCAGTATCGAAAGCGTTGTGATTACGAACGGCACCTTACGCGCCGAAAGCTCTGCCACCAGGTGGTCGCGATGCGCGTGCTGCCGGTACAGCACCGCAAAGTCGCTCCAACGCCGCCCAGTCCCGTGCAGCCGCTCCAATTCCTCCGCCACCCACGCCGCCTCATCCTCCGGCGTGTCTACTTCCACGATCCTGATTCTCTCGCCTTCCTTACGGCTCGGCTGCAACACTTTCTTCGGAAATTCCGGGCTAACCTCGTTTTGCCCGATCACTTGCGTCGCTACACGCAGAATATTTGGCGTCGACCGGTAATTCTCCGTGAGCGACACGCGATACGGCGTCGAGTCCTGTCCCTCTTCCCAGCCCGCAAAATTCTTCAAAAACAATTTAAAACTTCCGAACGACGCGCCCCGGAACCGGTAAATCGCCTGATCGTTGTCTCCCACCACCACAATGTTGCGCGTCTCTCCGCACAGCAATCGCAGCAATTCCAGTTGCGCGATATTCGTATCCTGAAATTCATCCACCAGAATGTGCTTGAACCGCTCCCGCAGCTGCTTCCGCCGCGTCGTATCGCTCTTCAATAGCGCCACCGTTTCACTGATCAACCCGTTCAGCGCCACCGCTCGCTTCTCGCTCAATAACTGCTCGCTCGCTTTGTACGCCCGCGCAATCTCCCGCTGCAGCGCCACCTGCTCCACACGCTCCTTATATGTATCCTCGTTAACCCCGTGTTTCTCCTCTTCCAATTCCTCCGCCAATATCTCCGCAAACCTTTCATACTCTTCGCTCGACACCAGCTCGTCCTGGCATCGCGAAAAAAACGAGGTGAAATCACTCAAAAACTGCCCTGGCTCTGCAAGTCGCCGGTATTTCTCCAGCTTCAACCGTCCCAGGTTTCGCCGCAGCAAGATCCAGTGGTCCACGCCTTCCAGCGCTAACCGGTTTGGGTCCACCTCTTTCAGAATCGTCTCGCAGAACGAATGGAACGTTGCCAGCACCACCTCTTTCCCGCGTTCGCCCGTGGCCTTCACCACCCGCGCTTTCATCTCGCCCGCGGCCTTCTTCGTAAAGGTCAGCCCCAGAATGTTTTGTCCCAGCAGGGAAGCGTCCGATTCCAGCAAATGCCGGATGCGCTCCGTAATTACCCGCGTCTTTCCCGTTCCTGCTCCCGCAATCACCAGCAGCGGCCCATCGCCATGCGTAATCGCGCGCCTCTGCGCCTCGTTCAACCTCAATCCCGTTCCGCTCGCCGGAAGCGGGCCCATCTCAAATAAAGTAGCCATATTCCAAAAGCCTACCCTGTTTTCCGCTCAACAGGAAACGAACTGCACTTTCTGATTTATTTGTTAGCGCATTTTCAGGACGTGAACTACGTGTTAGTAGACTCCCCGCTTCACGTTGCCGTCCTCAGCGGTCGATACTCCCGATATCCACGAATGTAGGCGGGTCCATGTAACGAAGCTTGACTATATTCAGCAGGGTCTCATTTTTCCACGAATCGGAAAGCGATGCGCTGTACTGCGCTCGATCGCGAACCATCGTGCGCGGACCGATCGCACGCGAACATCCGCTAGCAATCAGCGCGGTGCCGCACAAAGTCAGGAGCGTGACATTTTTCACGAGAAAAACTTTCCTGCCGGTTAGGTCAGAAGGCGAAGCCGGAATTCCCGGTTTCACCTAGCGGGCTGAACAGTAACTTATACAGGACCGCTTCCGTTTGCAACGCCTCAGTGATCTCTCGCTTGTGTATTTGTTCTCGCGGTGCCGCGTTTCTTGCCGCCCAACTCAATCGCCTGGTTCAGTCATGGCCGTGCTACTTCTTTACTTGGATCGGCTTCTCTCCATTCGGCTTTGGCACAAAGATATCCTGCCACGTCAGCCCGCATTGTTTCACCATCGCCATCGGATATTCCAGCCGCCCCAGCTTCGCGCCTTCGTTGTTCGTTCCAAACGAAAACTTCGCGCCCCCCGCCTTTGCCGCCTTAATAAACGCCGCACTCGGAATCTTGTATCGATCGTTGATCTCGATCGCCACGTTGTTCTTCGCTACCGCCTCGATCACCTTTTGCATCCGCTCTGCCGTCCAAAGCGCATCGTACTCTCCCGCAATCTGGTCCGGCAGGAACGTCGCGTTCACGTAGATATCAATCGGCTCGTGCGTCACCCCCACGATCCGCTTCACGTACATCTCCATAAACGCCTGTTTGTCCTTGATCTCTCCAAGCTCTTCATTTATCCAGATTCGCATTCGTTTGCCGGTGTCGTCCGTAAACGTCATCGCATCCGTAAAGACATAGTCAAAACGTGCGACTGTCTCAGGCGAGGCAAGCGTCATCCATTCCCGCCCTTCGCCCTGCAACGCCACATAGCACGGCTGCCCCTTCATTTTCTCCAGATACTCCCTCACGCCCTCGTCGCTGTGTACCGGGAATCCCAGTCCGCAATTGACGGCGATCCCATAATTGATCCCTACGCGCCGGGAATTCGCCAGCGCCTGATCAACCGTCAGCCCTCCGTTCAGATGCACGTGATAATCCACCATCGGATAGTTTTCAGCGCTAAGCCTCATAATCTCGCGGTACGTCTCATCGGCATCCGGCCGTTCATTCGAAAATTGCGCCACGTTATCCGCCAGCGGTCGCACCCGAATATTCTTGTAATAGGTTGTGCTTCCCGGATCGTGCCCCTGCAGCGCAAACGTGCCGTGATTTATCACCCGTTGAAAATTCGTGTCTGCACGAAACGGCGGTTCGGGCTCCACATAGTCCACCACCAGCATTTCATTTACACGGATCTGTACTTCCTTCCCCCGCACCAGAATGTTCATCCGGAGCCACTCGTTGTCATTTACCAACTGCTTGTACACATTGCGTACCGCGTACAGCGATCCTGTCTTCTTCCGCTCCCGGTACCCGCTCCGGCCTCGATCCGTGTTGCACACTTGCACTTCGAATCCTGCCGCTGGCCAGCCCGACGCCTGATACGCGGTATGGAAATAAATTCCAGAATTCGACCCCGGCCGCGTCATCACCTCCGCGCTTAACTCGAAGTTCTTAAAATCCGCGTTCTTCACGGGTCCCACATAAAACAAATGGGTCCGTTCGCCGTGCACCACAATCTGTCCATCCTCCACCTTGAACGTCTCCGCATGCTCGTTCGCCTTCCACCCCTCCAGCGTCTTCCCGTCGAACAAGGTGATCCACTCTCCCTGATCCTCACCGAGCGTATATGCTCCCACAGGCGCCGCCAGCAACAATCCAATCACATCCCGCCGCGTAAGTATGTTCACGATTCCTCCAGGTCATGCTCGAACCGGTCAGTATATTCTTCCCAACTTTGATGTTCTGTGATCTGGCGCAGTGCCATTTCATTCTGAGCTCTGGCTATTCCAGGCTAAGCATCCGGCCGGGTACACCACTCGCCGGTGTTGCCCGTGGGTCTTGGGGTTGCTCTCGCGTCCCATGGCCGGTCCTTCATTTCTTGTGTGTTGAGAATCCCACCAGGAACAGCGGTTCTTTGTCTCGCCCGTCTGAGGGTTTCAACCTTACCGCTGCGACTTTTTTCCCGACAGTACGTCCGCATTAAATTGCGCGGACTGTTTCCGTGGCACTGTCAGTGCCATCCACTCTCCCTTTGTTGCGGCGAAATGCTTTGCCAAAAATGTAATTTGCCCCACGTGATAGGAATAGTGCGCCACCTGCCGGTTGATCGCCTGCATCACCGAATGCGCCTCTCCCCGTATCGTCACCGAGCGCCCCAGATCCGCGTCGCTCAATCCCCCCAGAGCATCGAACAAGCACTTCCATCCCGCTTCCCACTTCGCCAGTAATTCCGCACGCGTCTTTGGCGCTTCCTCAAACTCACTGTCGCGATTCCGATCTGGCTTTTCTCCATCCGTCGTCAGGAAATCCGTCCACCGAGACCGCGCATTTCCCGCCATATGCTTCACCACAATCGCAATCGAATTCGATTCTGAATCGAGCGTAGTGAACAGGCTTTCATCGGCGCACTGCTCCATTGCGCGCTCCGCCAGTTTCTTGTAGTAATGGAAAATCTCGGTTGAATCTTTCAAATAAGATATGCTGAATTGGTGTGCCATCCCGAAATATTGCTCCTCTTTATCCTGCAAGACAAGATTCTCGCTTCGTAGTAGACTTTCCTTCCCGATCCCTCCTCTACGAGATCACCTTGGAGATACCCCATGTCTATCAGTCAAATGTTGTTGCCAGAATTTGATCAGGAAGCTGTTAACACCCGCAAAACTCTCGAACGCGTTCCCGACGACAAGTGGGATTGGAAACCTCACACAAAATCCGGCACCCTCGGTTGGCTCGCTGGCCACGTTGCCACCCTCAGCGACTGGACTGCGGTAACCATCAAGACCGAGCAGCTTGATTTTGCTCCCGTCAACGGGCCTCGCTACGAACCGCCCAAAACCCGCAATCGCAAAGAACTTCTAGAAGCCTTCGATAAATGCACTGCTGATGCGCGTGCCGCCCTTGCCGGAGTCAGCGACGAAACTCTCATGAAGCCATGGAGCCTACTCATGGGTGGCCAGGTCCTCTTCACCATGCCCCGTGCCGCGGTCCTTCGCAGCTTCTGCTTCAATCACCTGATTCACCATCGTGCCCAACTCACTATGTACCTGCGCACGCTTGATATTCCTGTGCCCGCGCTCTACGGTCCCAGCGCCGACGAACAAGCCTGATCACTCCCATTTAGCGGACGCCTTCGGGCAGCCATGAATTGCTCCCTTCCTCGACTGGGCGCAGCAACTTCCCCTGCGCCCACCTCAAGTTCCCCCGCACGTAACCAATCGCTATAATAATGATTCATCTTTTGGAGGCTGCTTGTGGAAACCCCCGTCATTCTCTCCGCCGTTCGCACTGCCATCGGCAAATTCCAGGGTGGACTCGCCGGCTTCTCCGCGCCCGAACTTGGCGGCAAGGTTGTCGCGGAAGCGACTCGCCGCGCTGGCCTCGATCCTAAACAAATTGACGAAGTCATTCTCGGCAACGTGCTGCAAGCTGGACTCGGCCAGAATCCCGCTCGCCAGGCCGCTCTAAAAGGTGGATGCGATTCACGCGTAGCCGCTCTGACCATTAATAAGGTCTGTGGCTCCGGCCTCAAGGCCGTCGCACTCGCTGCACAAGCTGTGCAGCTCGGCGAAAGCGAAATCGTTATCGCCGGCGGCATGGAGTCCATGTCCAACGCGCCTTATCTTCTTCCCAACGCGCGCACCGGTTACCGCCTCGGCGACCAAAGGGTGGTCGACGCGATGATCTGGGATGGCCTCTGGGACGCCTACGAAAACTTCCACATGGGCAACACCGGCGAACTCGTCGCCGATAAATACGCCATCACGCGCGAAGAGCAGGACAAGTTTGCTTTCGAGAGCCACCAGAAAGCCATCCGCGCCCGCAAATCCTGTTTCTTCGAGTCGCAGATTCTTCCCATTGAAGTCCCGCAGAAAAAGGGCGATCCCCTTGTCATGAAGTACGACGAATCGCCGCGCGAAGATTCCACGCTCGAAGCGCTCGCCAAACTCAAGCCCGCCTTCAAAAAAGACGGCACCGTCACTGCCGGCAACGCTCCCGGCACAAATGATGGAGCCGCCGCTGTGGTCGTTACCAGCCAGCGCAACGCTGAACGCCTTGGGAAAAAGCCCATCGCGCGCATCGTCGCCCAGGCTGTCAGCGGGGTCGAACCAAAGTGGGTGATGATGGCGCCCGTCGAAGCCGTCGAAAAATTGCTCGCAAAAACCGGCTGGGACCGCGAAAAAGATGTCGACCTCGTCGAGCTCAACGAAGCATTTTCCGTTGCCGCCATTGCCGTCACGCGCCAGCTTCGCCTCAATCCCGAAAAAGTGAATGTAAACGGCGGTGCCGTCGCTCTTGGCCATCCCATCGGTGCTTCCGGCGCACGCATTCTCGTCACCCTGCTCTACGAATTGCAGCGCCGTAATCTCAAGAAGGGCATTGCCGCGCTCTGCCTCGGTGGAGGCAACGCCGTCGCCCTTGCCGTCGAACTTTTTTAGCCAGCAATAACCTCCGCCTCTGCTACACTACGTTTCCCGACCGCTACCGCCATTTCCATCCACCAGGAGACTACATGCGAAAGCGATCTCTGCTTGGATCCGGTTCAGTGGCAGCTCTTTGCCTGCTGCTCACCTCTCCCGCGCAAACGCAAAACACTTCCACGAACACAGCTCACAAGGAGAATTCCATGGCTTCTCACGCAAGCGGCACGTTCGCTGTAAAAGTTGCGCCCCAGACCGCTACCGATTTCGAGGCCTCCCTCGGGCTTGCTCGCTACTCCATCGACAAGGAAATTCATGGCGAACTCGAAGCCACCAGTAAAGGCGAAATGCTTGCCACCAATACTGAAGTGACAAGCTCCGCCGCCTACGTTGCCCTTGAAAAGGTGACCGGCACTTTAAACGGCCGCACCGGATCTTTTGTCCTCCAGCACTCCGCTTCCATGACCAACACTTCGCAACAGATGCTCATCACCGTCGTCCCCGATTCCGGCACCGGCCAGCTCTTCGGCCTCACCGGCAAATTCATCATCAAGATCGTCGACAAAAAACATTTCTACGAATTTGACTACAACCTCCCTCCCGTAAACTAATCCCACAACCTCCCGATTCTCCTCCGGCGGGTGCCGGACCCTTCGCTTCTAAGGGTGCGGGTTTTGCCTCTCTCTTTTGTATGTTGTACAGCCGGGTATTGTGGCCGGGCTTCAGCCCGGCCAGCCCATGTAGTGTGCCGAGCATGATCGACAGCTAGGAGGTGCAAGTCCTCTTCACAACGTGATGGACGTGAAGTGATAGCGAAGCGCAAGGGTGAAATAACACTCGCCGCGAGGCGGGGCCTGAAAGAAGCGTGGAGCAAAGACGCGAGCCGATGAACAAGAACTGGATATGAGGCAGGCAGTGTTCGGGCGAGCTGGCCACTGGCAGCGAAGCCCTAATCCATCAAGGGCACTGAATGTAAATCCAGCGGTTGCGCGTCGAAGGCGGTTGATCTTACCTCGGGAGATCTGCTACCGGTCTCGAATTCGAGACTGAGGAGCGAGAGATCGCTTCTGACCCGGTGGCAGAAGTCAGCAGAGGGCGTATTAGCTGCGTAAGCAGCGAAGGCCCGAACGGTCCCCGCAAGGGGATAAAGGGAGCGATGAGTACGCAGCGCAACTCAAGCACCGACAAGCGGCAGAAAAACCAGTACCGTCTGGCCTTCCCGGAGGAGAGTAGGGGTGCAGCCCCGATGGCCTTCGTGGAAGGGACCGAATCGGAGTTGGCGGAGCGCAAAGCAGAAAGTCCGACTACCGAGCAGTGGATGGAAGAAGTCTGCGAGCGGGAAAACTGCAAGCAGGCGCTACGACGAGTGAAAGCCAACAAGGGGAGTCCGGGCATCGACGGGATGACTGTCGAGGAATTGTCTGGACACCTGAAAGAGCACTGGCCAGCAATTCGTGAACAACTCTTCAGTGGAACCTACAAACCGCAACCGGTAAGACGAGTGGAAATCCCGAAGCCGGACGGTGGGGTGCGCAAGTTGGGCATTCCGACGGTGCTGGATCGGTTCATCCAGCAAGCGGTGATGCAGGTACTGCAGAAGAGCTGGGATGGAACGTTCTCTGAACACAGCTATGGGTTTCGGCCCAAGCGATCGGCACATCAGGCGGTGGAGAAGGCGCAGCAATACCAAGCCGAAGGCTACCGTTGGGTGGTGGATCTGGATCTCGAGAGATTTTTCGACCGGGTCAATCACGACCGATTACTAGCGAGGATCGCCGAAAGGGTCAGCGACAAGCGGTTGCTAAGACTGATTCGTGCATTCTTGCGAGCGGGAGTAATGGAGAACGGGCTGGTGAGTCCGGCCGAGGAAGGAACGCCGCAAGGTGGTCCTCTTTCGCCCGTGCTATCGAACATCGTACTCAATGAACTGGACCAGGAACTGGAGCGGCGCGGACACCGGTTCACACGATATGCGGATGATTGCAACATCTACGTCCGCAGTCGGCGGGCCGGCGAACGAGTGATGAGAAGCGTGACGCGACTCCTCACGACAAAGCTCAAGCTACGGGTAAACAGCGAGAAGAGTGCGGTGGCACGACCATGGGAACGGAAATTCCTGGGATTCAGCTTCACGAATCATAAACAGCCGAAGAGGCGCTTGGCGCCAAAAGCGGTCGTGCGATTCAGGGAGCGAGTCCGGAAACTTACGCGGCGGACACGGGGCATAAGCCTCGCTCGAATGGTCCATGACGTAGCGGAGTATCTCCGCGGATGGATCGGCTATTTCGGACGATGCGAAACTCCGGACGTGCTCACCAAGCTGGAGAAATGGCTCCGACGTCGACTTCGGTCGATGCTTTGGAAGCAGTGGAAACGAGGCCCCACGAGATATCGAGAGCTCCGCAAGCGCGGCATCGCTGCGCAGGAGGCCGCGCAAACCGCGGGTAGCTCTGATGGTCCGTGGCACCTTGCCAACTCTCCGGCGGTGAAGCTCGCTCTGCCGAACGCTTACTTCGCCTCGCTCGGACTTCCCGAGCTCACGGCTCCTGGTTAGTTCAACCCGCCGAACCGCCGGATGCGGACCCGCATGTCCGGTCGTGTGGCAGGGGAGAGTGGGTGACCACTTCCCCTATGCCGATCTGGCCAGTCTTCGTACTGGAGCTCTTCTTCGGTTTGCATCCGGGAATAATGCCGTGGTTTCTGTTCCAACAAACCTCGACCTATTTTGGGTCATCCCGAGCGAAGTCGAGGGATCGTGGCCACATCTCAACCGCAAGAATCTCACAGCGACAAACAGCGACGTAGCCAGCAGCGGAAACCAAGAACTTGGCGTAAGCTTGAAGCAGAATCCAGTCAATCCGTACCAGGTTGCGCGGACACGATCCGTCGCCTCAGGAGCCCACAAATGAGAAACAGACCGGTCACTACATGGCTCGCTCTCGGGCTAGCTTTTGCTTTGCCGATCTTGGCGCTCTCACAGGCCGCGCCTCAAAATCTGACGCTCAATCTAAATGGACAGCAATCGCAGGTAGCAGTAACGCAGATGAATGGCCGCTCGTATGTCGAGGTAACCGCCTTGGCGCGCGCCGTCAACGGAACGCTTTCATTCCAGGGAAATCGCATGTTGCTGACGGTGCCGGGACCGGGGACGACCACTCCTTCGACTGCACCCGCCACGGACTCTTCCGCGCCTCCCGCCAATCCCGGATTCTCCAAGGATTTCATGCGCGCGGGAATCGAAGCAATGTCTGCGATCCGCGAATGGCGCAGCGTCTTGAGCAACGGTGTTGCCAATGGCTATCCAATCGCCAATTTAGGGCTGCCCAGTTATCGCGCGGAAGCCGCGCAGGCCGTGCGCCTAGCCGGAGTTGCCGCGACGACAGATTCCGATCGCAGCGCGGCGCAACTGGTCAACAATGAATTTGAAAACATGCGGAAACTGAGTGACAAGATTATCGCCAAAGCCCAGTCGCTAAGCTACATCGATCCTGATGCGATTAAGAACGATCCCCTCGATCAGCAGATCATCGCCTGCGCGCGTTCGTTGTCCGCGATGGCCACTAGCGGACAATTTGTGGACGACGGTTCATGCCACTAGACGAGTCCTATTTTCCGGCTGATTTTGCAAACTGGCGGGGCCAGGGCTTGGCGCGTTGATAGGATTTTGCGAGTTCGAGGAAAATTCCGATGTCGCGGTCGAGATCAGAATGCGTGCCATCGAAATAGAAGTTGCGGATGGGAATTCCCGCATTGTCTCGGCTGACGCGGGGATAAACGGCTTCGCCCACAATGCCGTTCATACAGGTGAAGGGACTGATGTCGATCACCCCGTCGAGGCCCTTGCGCGCAAAATAGACGGCCTTGCCAACGTTGACGACCATCTCGCCGTTTACGCCGAACGCGGGCAAATAAGGCTCCGCGAAATCCAGAACATCGCGAATGCTGTGCGGCTCTTCGTAACCTCGAAAATCTTCACGGAAAAGGGAGAGCAGTGCGTGCTGGTCGTTAAGCTGAACGTGATTTCGCGCGCGAGCCTTAAACGCTTCCAGCGACAGGCTGCGTTCTTCCAAACTAAGCTTGCGGAACTGATCATCATTCACATACCAAATCCATTCCCCAACATCATTCATCCACACTTCAGCGCCAGCATCTTCCAGGCGGCGAACAAGCTCATTGTTACTGAACTCGTTTAACCGGCAGAATATTTCGCCCACAACTCCAATCAAAGGTTTGTCGGAATCGAACCGTATCGGAATTACGCGGAAGTTCGCGCGAGCACGAAGTAGACTTTTGCTCACAGCTTCAAGTTGCTCGCGCGAATGCGCATAAGAAACTTCGAGCGCCTCGCACAGATTCGCAACGCACTCTTCATAGATCGCGTCGCTGGTACCGAAAGTGATCTCGTGAGGGCGAGTCTTGAGCAGTAGCTTGAAAAGAATGTCCGCCGATAAAATGGCGCGCCAGGTTCCCCGCGTGAAGTCGGCCGAGAGTTCGTCGAAGTCGCTGTAACCCTGTTCGCACGACGGATGGAAAAGAGTGATCTGCGAATGACCAAGCTGGTTCAGCACAGAACGCATGTATTGAATATATTGGCCGAATCGGCAAGGACCTTGTCCTGTGAGGAAGAAAAACGCGGTGCGAGACGCGTCGAAACCGGGCGTTTCCACGATGCGCAGAAAATCCCCCATCACTACTTTCAGCGGATAGCATTCATCCCCGGTGCAATGTTTTCCACCCAGCAAGAGAGTGCGCGAATCCGCGGGCGGAACAACTTCGGCATCAACGCCCAGCGAGCGCAACACGGCAGCCAATGCACGAAATGTTCCCGCAGCCATTCGCGGAATATAGGTCTTCTTTCCGTAGAGAGGATGCGACGGAGAAATCTGCCGCGCTCGATGAGTGGTCAGTTGGAGCATCGCAGCAACCCTTTGCTATCGAGATAGGCCTCGCAGCGTGTGAGATAGCCTGCATCGTTTCCATGTCCATCGAACTGGAGAACCAGGAAAGGGGCGCCCGCAACTTCGCGGAGAAAGTGCTTAACGAAAGAATCGGGACCGCACTTGAAGTTGGTGAGATAAATGATGTGGACGTTCTCGTTGTCGCGCGCGTAGCGGCCAGCTTCCAGAATGCGTCGGCCGGAATTCCAGAACATGTTGGGAATAAGATCGTTGCTCGGGTGCTCGTCCAGCGGAAGGAAATCGAGAGGGAACACATTGACGCCGTAAAGATCGCGCAGTTTGCGTGGAATATCGCAATTGCCGCTGCGGTCGTAAATGTTGTAAGGACGGCCAACGAGAAGAACGACGGGATCCCCGGTTGCGCGAAGGGTGGAACGAGCCTGCTTGCCTTCTTCAATAATACGATTGGCGAACGTGGATTGGGTGGCGAAAGCGGCATCCACGGCGAGATCACTCTGGCGGCGAGAAACACCGAAGCGCGCGAAGCACTCTGCAAGCTGGTGCTTCACGTGCCTTTTGCCCGTGCGGAAATAGATCGTAGGCGCGAGAATTTTGTCGGCAAATGTTTCAAGCTGTGGCGCACTGCGTACAACGAACGGCAGCGTTTGATTCCAGGGGCACAGCAGCGAAGCGGTGGTGGATTCGGGTGCCTCCATGTCCATCACATTAGGGAGAAGCACAAAGTCCACGGGGGAGTGGTCTTCGGCATTTCGAAAAAGCGAATGCACGTGGCCATGAGCGATCTGAACGGGGAAGCACGGTTCGGCGATGCTGAGTTCGGCACCAAGTGCAGCCACGCGCTGGTCGGTGGCGCTGGAGAGTTCCACTTCGAGGCCGATGGCTTCGAGATAGGTAAGCCAGAAGGGGAAGCGATCGTAGAAAAACATGGCTTGCGGAATGCCGACGCGTGGCTTGCCATTCCTGATGCGACTGGTCGGGGGATGATAGCCGAAGCGCAGCAGGCCATCTCGCAAAGCCAGAAGATCGGCGATGACCGGGCGGCGTTCCGTGCGCGCATGTTTGTGAAATTTATCGGAGCATTTGTCACCCCAATACGTTTTGCGATTGTCGACGTTAATTTCTTTCATGTCGCAATAGTTGGAGCAGGCTTTGCAAACAAATTCACGCGTCTGAAAGCTGGCTTTCCTTAGATCGAAACCGCGAAACGTAGAAATCGTGGGTGTGGGTGGGGCGAGTGTTGCGACGGAGCCGTTGGACGCGCCAACTGCCGCAGACATGACGCGCGGGTAACAAGCATGCTGGGCGAATTCCCTGGACTGAGTGACTTGCTGCGCAATCAGGCCCATGCCGATAGCGCCGATAATCCCGTTGTGCGGAGGAACGATGATGCGCTTGCCGAGGATTTGCGAAAAAGCTGCCGCGACGGAATCGTTGTAGGCGGTGCCGCCCTGGAAATAAATGACGTTGCCAATTTTGCGGCCGCGCACCACGCGATTGAGATAGTTAATGGCCACGGAATAGGCCAGCCCCGCGGCAAGGTCTCCAACGACAGTTCCGCGCTGCAACCAGGCGGTGACGTCCCGCTCCATGAAGACAGTGCAACGCTCACCAAGACGCGCAGGAGCCTTCGATGCCAGAGCCTTTTCGGCGAATTCATCTTTGATCTGGATGCCAAGTCGTTCCGCCTGCTCTTCGAGGAAGGATCCGGTGCCTGCGGCACACGCTTCGTTCATGGCGAAATCCACGACCACCCCATTTTCGATGGAGATGAATTTGGAGTCCTGGCCGCCGATTTCAAAGATGGTGTCGACGTCGCCGATCGTTTCTGCTTGTGCAGCGGTTCTGGAGACTGCCTGGTCCAGGTGCTTGCGGTCGCGCACCAGTTTCTGGTGGACGAAGATCGCTCCGGTCTTGTGTGCGGTGATTTCGTCGTTAATGGTGTCTGCGCCGACAAGTTCGCCAATCAGTTCGCGGCCCGAACCGGTGGTCCCTACCCCCCGCACAACGATGTGATCACCGAAGAGGTGAGCAATTTCCTGTAGACCGTCCTGTACAACCTCGATGGGGCGACCGGACGTGCGGAAATAGATACCGTGGAGCAAATTTCCGTGTTCATCGAGGAGCGCGAGGTTGGTGCTAACAGAACCAATATCTATTCCGAGATATGTGGAGAGAGATTCGCCGTTGCGCGGGAGAGATTCGCTGCGCGCCCCGCCAGGGTGGTCCCGCAAGAGCAAAACATTGGCTAGCGAGAGTGGCGCAACGGAGTGCTCCTGTTCGCTTATGTTCAGAGTTTTCTCCCAAGCTCGGGGCGCGGAGGATTTGTTGATTGTAGTTAGTGTCGTGGCGTTGCGCTGCAGAAGGGCACAACCGATGGCACCCATCCACGCATATTCCGCCGGCACGTAGAGATCACCATCTTTCAGATGGAACAGCTCAGCGAGGGCCTGCGCGACGCCGCTGTTCTGCGCTACCGCGCCAATCAAAGCGACACGGCTGGTCACCGGTTTGCCACGTACGATATTACTCTTGAAATTGCGGGCAACAGCTTCGCAGAGTCCCTTCAGAACTTCTTCGGTGGAGTATCCCTTCTGTTGCGCATGGATCATGTCGCTCTTGGCAAACACGGAGCAACGACCAGCAATGCGTGCGGCGCATTTTGCACCCGCGACGACCGGACCGATTTCTTCGACACGGTATTTCAAGCGTGTGGCTTGCTGGTCGAGAAACGAGCCGGTGCCTGCGGCGCATTCTCCGCTGGTGGAATAGTCGGCGATGCCCGTGGCAAAGGTGTTGGCGTTGGAACCGGTGGCACCGTCGTGATATCCATCGCCAGCGAGCCGAAGATATTTTGAGCTTTCGCCACCAATTTCAAAAATGGTGCGCACCTCAGGATGTAGTTGGCCCATAGCGCAGGCGATTGCTTTGAATTCATTTTCCGCCGTGGCTTCCAGCGTTGTAGCCAGCAGGCGGCCACCGGATCCAGTAACGCGCATGCCGAGAACTGGTTCGCCTGGAAATGCGGCGCGAAATTCAGAGAGAAGATCACGAACGGTCTGCACGGGATTTCCAAATGTGCGGCGATAGTGAGAAAGATACAGCGGAGTGGCGAGGCGGGCTTCGATGTCGCCGCTGGCAGGGAAGAAAGAGTGGGGCATCTGCAGGGAAGGAGTGGAAGATTGAGTGGCCGAGGTTTCGCCGAGCGCCGCAAGTTTGGCACTGACACTGCCGATATCGATTCCAACAAAGAATCCCATGGGATGGTCTCCCCGGAGACTTCGAGGCCGCGGAAGCAACCGGGCACAATGATTTCTGGTCGAAAAGGATTCAGGCGCGGGCCGGTCGGGTCCGGGTGTGACCGACAAACGTCCCTTGCGTATATAAGGATGGGTGGAGCACGGCGGAGACCAGACCAAGGCAATTGGTTCCGAGGGGAGGGGTATCGTTGAGAAGCGAGAAAATTGCAATGTTTACAGAGAGTTAGGCAATCGCGCCCTTCACCTCAGTCTCCGGCGAGATCCAGATTGGCTCGGATGGCGGTGCTAAATGAGTGGTTTTCGTAGCCCGTGGTGAATTTCACTCATGGGGAATCAATCCAGCCGCCAAGCACTAGTACCGAGAACAGCTGTGCGCCCGACCACCTTGGTCGCCAAAGTTGTAGCGCGGCTTGGCGTTCCTCACCGTCGAGTTACTTATTATCATGGTATAAACACCCTTCCAGAGTTCCGCTCCTATCGAGATTGCGCGAACGGAGGACCTTTTTGAAGCTCCTGCTCATTGTTTGTTCACTTCTCTATATTTCGACTCTTTGTGCCGCTCAAATGGTTCCTTCGCAACAAACTTCCACGCAAAACATTCGGGGTAAGGTTTTACAGGAGCCTGGCGGGCAGCCCATCCGAAAAGTAAACGTAAATCTAAACCAGCAAAGGGGGGTGGCTCCTGCACAATAT
The DNA here is from genome assembly GCA_963748365.1 of Candidatus Acidiferrales bacterium. Lineage (GTDB taxonomy): Bacteria > Acidobacteriota > Terriglobia > Acidiferrales > UBA7541 > Acidiferrum. The sequence continues at coordinate 94,420 of CAVVJG010000024.1, read as the reverse complement.
TCTGCCGTTACTGATTCGCAGGGCCAGTTCTCCATTGAAAATGTGCCGCCGGGACGTTACATGGTGACTCTCGAGCGCCCTGGATTCGTCCAATCCGGCGGTAGCAGCAGCCGGACAACGACCATCTCTGCGCAACCTGATTCCGGCTCAAGCGAATTGATCTTTCACATGGAACCGGCTGCCGTCATTGTCGGGAAGATTGTAGACCTGGATGGGGATCCGATGGCCGGCGTTGGCGTCACAGCGACGAAGACTCGATCAAGTGCAGATGGACGGATGCCCCACAATTCTGGCAATGGATTCACCAATGATCTTGGGGAATATCGGATTTCCGATTTGAGTGCCGGACGCTACAAGATTACTGCGGCTCCGCCTCAACAACATAGCCCGGCCAGTCTGAAGGATGGCAGCCATGAGAAGGAGCAATCCGTTTATTTACCTACGTTCTATCCGGGCGTTTTGGAGGAATCCCAAGCTACAACAGTGCAGATTGCAGCCGGGTCCGAAACTCAAATCAGTTTTGGCGTACTCACAGGGCGCACGTTCCATGTCCGGGGTTTGGTAACGGGAGTGCCGGGTGAAAGCGGCATGAATCAACTGATGTTAATCCCGAAAGGGCGGGGTAGCGCCGCGCCTCCTCAACAATTGAAACACAGTGGCGAATTTGAGTTCTCGGACGTTTTGCCTGGTACCTATCAGGCTCAGCTCGTGGTGGTTGGATTTGAAGGCGGCCAGCCACGTATGCAGATTTTTCGCCTGGGCCAAACAATTGAAGTTGCAAACGCCAACGTGGAGGGGTTGCGGCTGCAACCAGAGGCGCCGGGGCAAGTACGCGGGAAACTCCGGATGGATACGGACCAGAAATTTGATTGGACGCAACTAAGTGTCAGCCTCTTTCCTGTGGATGGGGAATCTATAGAATTTATGGGAGATCCAGGTTTTGGCATGGCGGGAATATCTAGAGTGAATACTGACGGAACGTTCGAAATAAAGAATTCACCAGGGGGTAATTACCTGCTGCTGGTGGGTGCCAGTTCCGATGGCTTGCGAGATTACTTCACGAAGTCAGTTACCTTGGCGGGACGTGACGTTTCCGATTCCGGCTTTCCTGTTCTTCCCGAAACTTTCCTAGATGTGGTGGTAAGCGCGAAAGGGGCGGCCATCGATGGCACAGTAATTGACGCAAAAGGGCAGCCAGTCGCAAATGCAATTGTGCTGGATGTTCCTGGGCCGGACCAGCGATTACGCCCGGACCTCTACCAGCAAGACACAACAGATGAGAACGGCCATTTTAGCTTGCGTGGTTTAAATCCTGGAAAATACACCGTGCTTGCATTCGACGACGTTCCGCAAGATTTCCGCCAACCTGCATTCCTGAAATCCTACGAAAGCCGTGGTGAGATTGTTCAACTGGACGAGGGCATGCACAAAAACGTGACACTGAGAGTAATCCCTCAAGAGGTTGAAGCCCCATAACCAGTGTCGCCAGGTCTACTTAAGTAAGCAGGCTCACTCAAGGAGCCGGAGAAATCGCCGTGGGAACTGCCGAGGAAAGGTCGTTGCCACAGTAAGGGCAGAACTTGTCGCTGTCGGAGACTTCGTGCTGGCAATGTGCGCACGTGGGATGGAGATTAGTCTTGCAGTTGGGGCAGAAGTTGAAGCGCGCCGAAACGCTGGTGGCGCATTGCGGGCAAGCGTAAGGCAACGGCTCGCGGATCAGCAGATAGATGATCAGGCCGAGGATCCCGTAGCCAGGCGAGAGGATGAGCACGACGATGGTCCAGAGCGCGGGATTCATCCCGCGGCGCTTGGCGTCGCGATAGACGTAACCGAACATGAATAACATCGCCGAGAACACCAGCGAGACGCCTGTGATTACGGCCCCGAGGGCGAGCGAGGCCAAAATCGGTTGACCACGAAGTTCTGGCGGGAAGACATCGTAGTTGTTGGGATCAGCCATATTGTGCAGATTGACCGAGAGGCCGATGATCAGAGCGAGTATCCAGACGGTGATACAGGCGAAGACCAGCCAGCGCGGAACGATGCGCAATTCCTGCGTGAATTTGGACTTTTCACGTTTGCGGCGAAACCGAATCAAGCGGAGTCGTTCATTAAATGCGTCGGACATGATTGTTTTCCTTTTCTCTGCAACAACTAAAATTCGTTACTGCTGGCCAGGCTAAAGCCCGGCACCTATAAAGCCGTTGACAAACCTACTGGCGATTGCGCGATGTTGCATTGGCCTGCGCTCTCTGATGAAGGACCGCGCCAACTGCGAATAGCGCCGGAACTACCCACCAGAAAACGAAACCTATTTGTAGAGCCAGCTTCGGAATGCTGAACTGAGCGCCGACCCATGCGAATGCACGCCAGACAAGTGGTGCGCTGAAGATACCCAGCAGCCAGCTCATCCCGGTAATGAGCCAAAGCACAATGCCGCTGCTTTGCGAACCGGGCGCAGTTTCTTGCGCGCGAAGGCGAATGCGAAGTTGCGTGCGAGCCGCCAGATCCCGTGGCACCGTAACAGCAACGGAACGCAGCGCGCCAAAAAGATCCTGCGTTGCAAAGATTTCACGTGCGCACGCGGAGCAATCGCGCAGATGAGCGTCGAGCCAGGCGCGGTCGTCAGTGGAGATTCCCTCGACGACTGATTTGGTGAAGAGTTCCTGTGCTCTGGAGTGGAGATTGTCGGTCATGCCGCACCTCCTGAAACTTGAGCCGCTGAAATGAGCGCCGATTTCAGGGCGGTAAGGCCGCGGTACAGGCGCGACTTCACCGTGGAAACTGGAGTGGCGAGTATTTCGGCGATTTCTTCGAGATTCAACTCCTCGTGAAAACGCAGCAAAAGGACTTCGCGATAGTAAGGAGCGATTTTCTGCAAAGAAACCTGGACCGCTTGTTCGTTTTCGCGTGTGACCAGAAGCTGCAAGGCAGAGACGGCTTGCTCATCCGGAGGATCGTAAGCCTGTTCCGACTCCGGATTGCCCAGGTCTTCCAGGCTGGCCATTTTCTTGCGCCGCGAAACGTCAATGACCAGATTGCGTGCGATGGCGAAAAGCCAAGACTCGAATTTGCATTTGGCGTTGTATTGGTGCCCGCGTTCCAGGACGCGAATCCAGGTCTCCTGGAACAGATCTTCGGCGAGCGCGGGATTACTGGTGAGGAAAATCAGGTAACGATAAAGGCGATTCTGGTATTGCTCGATCAGATGATCGAGCAGGTCGGGATCGCGCCGGGTGAGGCCTTGCGAAATAGTTTTGGCGTCGTCGGTCATGAGCGCGGCGAAGAAGACCGTGGACCTCGAAGCAGCTAGCGTAAGTGCTGGTGTGCTCATACTACCTTGTATACGGGTGAGAGTGGAAAAAGACGCAGTGCCTCTGGGAAGGCTCCGACCGCAAGGAAGTCATTGAAGGTGATAGAGATAGGCGGCGTTCGGGGCCGCGGATAGAGCTCGGAATTCCTTGACGACACGTGCGCTTTGCACACCCACAAAAACTCTCAAGCGATCCGGAATCGCCGCGCGCGGAGCGTGTGTTCCGGCCGAAGTTAAACAGAACTCTTACTAACTAACTCTAGCTTATCCGGTTGTTTCAGCAAGCCCCAATAGGTTGTGGTTAGCCCTCCCAAGATGGCTTAGAAAGGTCGGCCGCGCCTCGTATCTGTTCATAGGCTGTGGGTTTATGCCCGGTTCCGAGGCCAAGTAGGGTTTGGAACGCGGCCATGGGTAACCTTCGACGATTGTGGCGAAAGACGAATTCGTCGAGATAAACCTGGAGCTGATCGCGGCTCACACCGTGGTAGGTTCCGATCAGCCACTGCTGTAGGTTGCCAATCGCGCGGTCTGCCAAGGGCACCACAGATTTCGCGCCTTTGCGCAGATCGATTCGCAGCGGTTGGCTGCGAGGTACGTGCTGGAATCCAGCTTCCTGCAACCCAGTGAAGCTTTTGAGACCGTTGGTGTATACCGTTGAACCCGGGGCCAGATTTTGCTTAAGGAAAGCGATCAGAGTGCCCCTTTTGAAATCCGGGATGACCGTCATGCGAGCGCGCCCGGATGCGCGGCCGCGTTTCTCGACGGCAACCAGGACCAATGCCGCTTTCCTGCCTTTGAGTTGGCGACTTCCCCGCAAACCGGCCTGAACACCGCCAACCCACGTATCGTCAACTTCCACTTCGCCCCGCAGCGGCTCACGTGCCAGGTTGACCATGGCCCGCCGGAATTTGTGCAGCATCATCCATGCTGTTTCGTACCGTCGTAGGTCAAGTTGGCGCTGCAAAAGTAACGCGGAGATGCCTCGCTTATCGGTGGTCATCAGGTAAGCGGCCCAGAACCAAACCGTCAGAGGAGTTTTCCTATTATGCAGGACCGTCCCAGCCGTCGGAGAAACCTGGTGTCGACAAACCGTACATTGCCAGCGTCTGAACTTCACCAACTCATAGGCGCGCCGGCTCCCGCATCGCGGGCATACGAAACCATCCGGCCACCGGCAAGCGGCCAAATACTGCTGGCAAGCTTCTTCGTTGGCAAACCTCGATTGGAATTAGCGCAAGGTTTTGGGAAACGGTGGATTAGGCACTCCCCTACACTACCGCTAGTGGTCTGCTGAAACAACCGGATAAGCAGAAGCTATCTAGAATCCGAACTCCCCCCATTCGCATTTTCGTTTCGGTGAATTCAATGAAATGCATTGACAGTAAGGCTGGCTCGGTATCTACTACGTCACCAATACAGTACCAAATTGGCTGGCAACCGTATTTTTAGGGGGGACGCGCGGATGGGATATTCGAGCACTGGTGTATCTACACGATGGGATATGGCAGGTACGAGCAGTTTGCTTCTGAAGAGGCTGTTGCCGGCAATTGCTTTTCTTGGACTAATAGCGCTGCATGCAAACGCGCAGACGTTTCGCGGCGCGATTAACGGGACGGTGACGGATCCAGCCGATGCCGCGGTAGTAGGCGCGCAAGTAAAGGCGCTGGAAACTGCCACGGGTATCGAACACTCCACGGTGTCGACTTCAGAAGGGCAGTTTTCGTTTCAAGACTTGCCGCTGGGCGTCTATAAGGTAACGGTGACGGCCACTGGATTTCCTGCCTATACGGTAGACAAGATCGAGGTGAGCGCAGGGAAGATCTTTACCTTAGAAGTAAAACTAAAACTGCAAACGCAGGCCACCACGGTGGAAATCGCGGCCGATGCGTTGGTGCTGGACACGACGACGGCTACGCAGAGCACCACCATGACCTCAGACGTGGTGCAGGACGTTCCTCTGAATGGCCGTGACTTCACACAACTGGTGGCAGTGTCGCCTGGTTACGGTGGATATTCCGTTGGCGGATACGGCTCGCTGAATGGCACGCGGCCGAACCAGATTAATTGGCAAATCGATGGAGTGGACAACAACGACTTCTGGCACAACATTCCTGCCGTGAATCAGGGTGGCGTTTCGGGCATCGCTGGAACAGTCTTTCCCGTGGATGCGGTTGAAGAGTTCTCGGCGCAGACTCAGTCTGGCGCCGAAGCAGGAAGAAATGCCGGCGGCACGGTAAACCTGGCGATCAAGTCGGGAACCAACGCGTTTCATGGTTCGGTTTACTACTACAACCGCAATGAAGCGTTTGGCGAGCCTTCCCCATTTTTCATACCCAGCGAGACCGTGCCTAAGGCTCCACCACTGCGCAATGAGAATTACGGGTTCTCGCTTGGCGGACCAATCATCAAGAACAAGACGTTTTTCTTCCTCAGCTATGAAAAGCAGCAGTACATTATCGGCTTGTCGGGATTGGCCACGGAGCCTTCCGATGCTTACATCAATGAGGCACTCGGCGTGCTCTCCGACTATGAGGTGGCACCGAGTACACTCTCGCAGAACCTGATCGGTCCGAACGGCTTCTGGCCACGGAATGTAATCGGCGGCTTGCCTGCAAGTCCAAAAAATTTCTTCAGTCCTGTGGCATCCACCGGTTACAGCTACAACGGGGTGGTGAAGATCGACCACAACTTCAACGAGAAAAACCATATCTACGCGCGCGCTTTTTTGGGGCAAGGCAGCCAGACGGCTCCGCTCGGTGGCAGTCCTGCATTAGGGACCGCCAGCTCGAACCTGAAGGATTATTTTGAGGTTGCTCCCCTGCACGTCTACAACTATTCCGTTGTGTGGAATTCGGTCATCACTCCGCAACTTACCAACCAGGTGTTAACGGGAGTGAACTACTTCAACCAGACGTTTACCGACTTCAATAACAGTTTCAACACGCAGGCGATGGGTCTTTTCTTGAGTCCCGACGCCACGATCGGGGACGAGCCTATCCCTGGTGCCCCTAACATAGCAATCGCCGGATTCGAACAGGTCGGGCTCACTCCCCCGCAAGGCCGGAATGATGTGACTTGGCATTTGACCGACATCCTTTCCTATACCTCTGGCGCGCATCAGCTTCGCTTCGGCGGAGAATTCCGGCAAGGCCGTGTGAACTCGTTCTACCATCGCCGCGGGACTGGTAAGTTTGTATTCGACGGCACCGAAGGACCGTGGGCGAACGATCCCGACATCGCGTCGGAAGTAAAGGCTCTGGCCGATTTTATGGCCGGCGAGGTTTCCGGCTGCCTCGACAAAGTTACGCTAGAACCGAAAGTGGGGGCTTGCGGCTCCACCATCGCCGTCGGCAATCCCGAGCGATATGTGAGAGTCAATGCCTTCAGCTTGTTTGCCGGTGATTCCTGGAGGGCCACGCGGCGCCTGAGCATTGATTTCGGCATGCGCTACGAGTACTTCGGGCCGATGCATAGCACCAGCGCCGACACCGCCAATTTTGTACCAGGCAAAGGTCTGTTGATCGCTGGGCAAAGCGGTGGCCTATCTTCACTCTATCAGTCCGACACCAACAATTTTGCCCCCCGATTCGGGTTTGCTTACCAGGTGAACCAGAAGGGCGACCTGGTGCTGCGTGGCGGCATCGGAGTGTTTTACGACCAGATCAACATGAACCCGTTCCTGGATTTCCGCCCGCCGATTACCGCGGCAGGTGGAATTCAAGGAAATCCGATTGGGCCCGCGCCCGTCTCCACGTTTGGCGCGCCATTGTGCCCAACAAATCCCAATGGATCGTATAACTGGCAGGCGGTACAAGGAAACGTGTGCCCCGACGGTGAAACCGTGAACCCCGCTGGCTCGGTCTTTCCCGGCGTTATCACCTGCACCGACGCCAATTGCTCGAATGTAAGCGGACTGAACCTGTTTTCTGTAAACCAGAACTTCGTGGCTCCTTACTTTTACAATTACAGCCTGCAGGTGGAAAAGAGCTTGGGGAATGCAGCGGTATTCCAGATCGGCTATGTCGGCAGCGAGGGACGAAAATCGAATATCGTCTCAAACATAAACCAGGACGGGGATTTCCCAAACTACGGCTCTATTTTGCAGCTGAATAGTTCGGGAACCTCCAACTACAACGCACTGCAGACCACCTTCAGGCTGCGTAGCTGGCACGGACTCACCGCGCAAGTCGGCTACACGTGGGGGCACAGCCTGGACGAAGTCAGCGAGTACCGTGGCGTAATTTTGGATGACGCGTTCAACCGGAAGTACGACTACGGAAACAGCGACTATGACACGCGGCAGCTTTTCACCGCGAGCATTATCTACAACATTCCGAGGCTGAGAGTGACCGGTTGGAAAGACATGCTGGTGAATGGCTGGCAGGTCAGCAGCCTGATGAACTTCCACAAGGGCCAACCGTATGATGAATTACGGTCTGGAATGGATGTAACTTGCGATCCGTTCAAGGGTGTTAACCACAAATTCTCCGCCGCCCAAGGTGGAACGCTATGGGTCAATACATCCTGCTTTACGCCGGCGACTGGGGGAAGCCTGGGCATCGCAAGAAACACCTATCCCGGACCAGGCTTTTCCGACGTGGATTTTTCCATCTTCAAAAACTTCCAGTTCACGGAAAGGTTCAGGCTGCAACTACGTGCGGAATACTACAATTTGTTCAACCGCGTGAACCTGGCAAGCGGACCGGGATCTGTGGATTTTTCCAGCAACGGTTTGGTGAGTGACACCATTGGCGACTGGAACGGCGCACCGGGCATCGGTCCAGGAGAAGCGCGAAACCTCCAATTGGTCATTAAGTTAATCTTCTAGCGCGAACCAATTTCTTCGCGACGGAAACTGAAAAAACTGGCGCCCTCAGCCTGTTTGGCCGGAGGGCGCTTTGTTTTGTAGCCTGATTCGACCTGCATTCACGGCCGGTGTACACTGCGGGGTGAGATGATTTGCCCTCAATGTAATACCGAATATCGCGAAGGATTTGTGCGTTGTGCGGATTGCGGCGTGGAATTAGTGCAGGCGCTGCCAGGTGCCCTAGTGGCTCCTTCGCGTGCCCATGATGACCCTCCTGACGGCGAGGAAGACCCATTCTGCTTGTTCTGGCGAGGAGATGACCCGCGTTTACAGGGCGAGCTGTGTCAGGTCCTCGGCGAGGCGAGGATTCCCGTTCGTACACTGCAATTGAATGATGTTTTAAGCATGGTTGGAATTCCCAATCGACAGGCCATATTTCGTATTGGCGTCCCGTTTTCGATGTTTGATCGGGCAGAGCAGGCTGTGGCGGACGCGTTCGGGGATGTCGGCGACGAGCGGACGTTCGGGAAGTTTCTGACAGCTGGAAATACAGAGTAATAAAGAGAAGAGATTTCTCCACAATGTGCACTGAGGCTACAGTGAAACATCGACGGAGGCGGCAATGACGGTGGATTCGATTAAGACAGTGGGGGTGCTGGGCGCGGGGACGATGGGAAACGGGATCGCTCATGCGTTTGCTCGCGCTGGATACAGCGTGATTCTGCGCGACGTCGAGCAGCGATTTCTGGACCGCGGGATGGACACGATTGCAAAAAATTTCGATCGCGAAGTGAAGAAGGGCAAGCTCACCGAGGCGGAAAAACCCGCGGTGCTGGCGCGATTGAAGGCGGTGACGGATTTTGGCGCGCTGGCGGCGGCCGACTTCGTCGTGGAGGCAGTACCCGAAAAATTAGACATCAAGCGCGTGGTGCTCACAGAAGTGGACAAACTGTTACGGCCGGAAGTGATTCTGGCGAGCAACACCTCGTCGATATCGGTGACTACGCTGGCGGCGATGACCTCGCGTCCGGATAAGTTTGTCGGCATGCACTTCATGAATCCAGTGCCGGTAATGGTGCTGGTGGAAGTGATTCGCGCCCTGCAGACCAGTGATGAGGCTTTTGCCACCACGATGGAACTGGCCAAAAAACTAGGAAAGACGCCCGTGGCGGTGAATGATGCGCCGGGATTCGTGTCCAACCGCGTGTTGATGCCATTAATTAACGAAGCGGCTTATGCGGTGATGGAAGGCGTGGCGACGCCGGAGGCCGTGGACGCAGTGATGAAGTTGGGCATGAATCATCCGATGGGCCCCCTGGAACTGGCGGATTTTGTCGGTTTGGACGTGTGCGCGGATATCATGGCCGTGCTGCTGGATGGATTGGGCGACCCGAAATATCGGGCGTGCCCGCTGCTGAAAAAATATGTCGCCGCAGGATGGCTGGGAAGGAAGTCCGGACGAGGATTTTACAGCTACAAGTGAGTATAATCTCCGCAATAAAACCGCATCGAAAAGGCCCTGCATTCTGAAAGAGGAACAATGAAGATTTGGAAGATAGCGGCGCTAGCGGTTACGTGTGTGCTTGCTGTGGGCTGCTCACAAGAAGGGGGGCCCGAGGTCGCCGCGGACATGGTGGTGCGCCACGCGAACATTCATACGATGGACGAGAAATCGCCGAGAGGTACAGCACTGGCGGTGAGGGGCGACAAGATTCTGTGGGTTGGCGATGATGCCGATGCCGGGAAATATATTGGCGAAAAAACGCGCGTTGTCGATGCGGGCGGAAGGCTGCTGCTGCCGGGGTTCATCGACAGCCACTTTCACGTTGGACTTGGGAACGATCCGAACGTGGTGCGCATTACGGGGAATTCGCTGAAGGAAATTCGGGAGCAAGTGAAAACATTTTCGGATAAACGGCCCGACCTGAAGTGGGTGGAGATGGATGGTTGGAACTATTCGGCCTTTCCCGACGGGACGCTTCCGACATCCAAGGACTTGGAAGGGCTAACCGGTGGACGGCCCGCGTTTCTCGTTGCCTATGACTACCACACCATCTGGATGAATAAGGAAGCGCTGAACGCATTTGGAATTACGAAAGCGACCAAATCGGTGAGTTTCGCTGAAGATGTGCAGCACGACAAGAAGACCGGGGAGCCGACGGGCATTCTGGTGGGCTTCGGCAGTACGGGACTTTCCGCGAGCGCCGAAGCGGAGTTGAGCAACATTCTTCCTTCGCACTCACACGCGAATGCCGCCAACAACATTGCGCAATTGCTCCAGCAGGCAGCGCGTGCGGGAATTACCACGGTTGTGGATCCGCAATCATATCTCGAAAACCTGCCTGTCTACGCGCAATTGAAGAGAGAAGGACGACTGCCTCAGCGCCTGCAGGTAGCGTTGTTTCACCGGCGGGGCACAAGCGATGCGGAGATCGACAAGTTTGCGGAAGCGGTGAAGGAATACAACGACGACACGTTTCGCGTCGCGGCGATAAAACTGTACATCGACGACGTGATCGAGCCGCACACCGCGGCGATGCTGGCACCCTATGCCGACCGCCCGGACACCAGCGGCGTGCTGGACTATCCGGCGGAGGAATTCAAACAGGTTGTGGCGAAGCTGGACAAGCGCGACTTCCAGATTTTCACGCACGCCACGGGGGACCGCGGGATTCGCACCGCGCTTGATGCCTATGAGTATGCGCGCAAGATGAATGGTCCACGTGATTCACGGCACGAGATCGTCCATGTGGAATGCTTGAACGAGCAGGACATCCATCGCTTCAAAGAGTTGAAAGTGACGGCGTGCATGCAGCCGCGCCACTGCGCTCCCGACATCACCGGTCAGTGGGCGAAGGCCACCGGACCGCAACGTTGGAAGTATGCGTGGGCCTTTCGCAGCTTGCGCGATACTGGCGCTACGCTGGCGTTTTCCAGCGACTGGAACGTCGCAGAGATGGAGCCGGAAATCGGAATGTACACGGCGTTGACGCGCAAAGGGCTGGACGGAAAGCCCGAGGGTGGCTGGATCCCGGACCAGACCATAGATATAGATACGGCGGTGAAGGGCTACACGATCAACGGAGCATGGGCCAACTTTGTAGAAGGCAACCGCGGCTCTCTGACCGTTGGGAAGTACGCGGACATGGTGCTGCTGTCCGACGATGTCTTCACCATCGCGCCCGACAAACTAAAGGATACAAAGGCGGTCTGGACCGTGGTCGGAGGAAAAGCGGCTTATAAGGGAGCGGGCATGCCATAGAGCACTATGGGCGAACACATAGCGAATATAATATTTGCTTTTTGTTCGCCTTTTGGGTAGGGTATCCCTAGAAGTTTTCAACAGGTGCCCCATGCCCAAGACCCTGACCAGTGTTCTATGCTGCATCGAACATGAGAGACTCGGACCGGCAAGAGGGTAGGGCGCTGGCCGAGTTGGTGGATCACGAGCTGGCGCATGGCTCGAACGGCTGAAAGCTTCCAGATGAGGCGGCAGGGAAGTAAAGATAGCTTTGTTTAGTACGAAAAGGTAATATAAGGCTATCGTAACGTCCTTGGAGAAGTGGCGGCGCTGTCCCGGCGCTCCACGGTAAACGATGGATTCCGGCAGCCTCATTCGCAAAATCCCAATTTCCTCGACCGAGGTGAGAAATGACAGATGAACGCGCAAAATTGCTGGAAGCAGCAATCTCGCAGATCGAAAAGTCGTACGGCAAAGGCTCGATCATGCGCTTGGGCAGTAAAGATGTGCTGGTGCCAGTGAATGTAATTCCGTCGGGTTGCTTATCGCTCGACGCGGCGCTGGGTGTGGGCGGATTTCCGCGCGGGCGCGTAGTGGAGATTTACGGGCCGGAATCGGGCGGTAAAACCACGATGACGTTGCACATCATCGCCGAAGCGCAGAAATTGGGCGGACAGGCCGCGTTCATCGACGCGGAGCATGCTCTGGATCCGTCATACGCGCGGAGATTGGGCGTAGACGTAGACAATCTGCTGGTTTCGCAGCCAGACCACGGAGAACAGGCCTTGGAGATTGCGGAAACGCTGATCCGCTCGGGCGGCGTGGATGTGGTGGTGGTGGACTCCGTTGCGGCATTAGTCCCCAAGGCGGAGCTCGAAGGCGAAATGGGCGACCCCCAGATGGGTTTGCAGGCGCGCTTGATGTCGCAGGCGTTACGGAAATTGACGGCGATCGTGTCGAAGTCGAAGACCTGCCTGATTTTCATTAATCAGATTCGCGAAAAAATTGGTGTCATGTTCGGCAATCCGGAAACCACCACGGGTGGACGCGCGCTGAAGTTTTACGCGTCGATGCGCGTGGATATCCGGCGCATTCAGGCGATCAAGGAAGGCGATCGCGTGGTGGGTTCGCGCACGCGCGCGAAAGTGGTGAAGAACAAGGTGGCGGCGCCGTTCCGCGAAGCCGAGTTCGACATCCTTTATGGCGAGGGCATTTCGCGTGAAGGCGACCTGATTGATCTGGGCGTCGACAAGGGCGTGATCGAAAAATCAGGCACGTGGATGAGCTTTGGCGGCGAACGCATGGGCCAGGGCCGTGAAAACGTGCGCGTATTCCTGAAAGAAAATAAGGATATCCGCGAGAAGTTGGAAAACTCATTGCGCAAGAAGATGGAAATTCCCTTTGCGGGCCACGCCGGAGAGATGCCGGGCTCAGGCGGGCATGCAACTGCCAGCACTGACAAGGCACCAGCACCTCCGGTGAAGATGGCAGCGGCAGCGGGGTCTGATTCAAAGGGGCGTCCTGCGAGATAGACTGACAATAGGAGTTGGTAAGAGAAACAGCCGGGCGGGAGGGCGATGCCAAACTCCGCCCGGTTCGTATTTTGCGGCCTCGAAGGCGCGAAAACCTAAGTGACGGTATGTGCCATGAACGGCATCTAAGAGGGGACATAGTCAAGGCGAACAGGTACTGACCGTGCGGTCAGCCGTTCAGAATAAAGCACATAGCTGGGTACTGGGCCCAGATGTCTATTGCTCTCGCGGCACCTTCGATGGGAAACTTCTTGGCAGTCTGGAGGTGCGATCAGGCTTCCGGGTGTAAGAGCAGTTGAGATCGAAGGTTAGTTGGTTGGCATGCGGGATGAGCGGGGCGGGTTCGACGGAAATATTCTTACCGCATTGACCGCTGATTTGGTTTGGGTTAAATTCCACCAAGGCGTCCTGGCCGTACTCACCTCGTTCTCAGGGTTAAGGGCTGAATGATCAGGAATTTGGGAAAATTAATAACCGCATCATGGCTCATCGCATCCATGAGCGTGCCGCTGCCTGCAGCGGAAGGCAAGCCCAAAGCGGCTGTCACTTCGACGTCGAAATCCAAGTCGAAATCAAAAACGAAAACCACAGGACGCACGCGCCACGCAGTCTCTCGATACCGCGGAGTGCCAACCTACGCGGATTCTTTCAGTACGGATGATCCGGCCTTTGATGACCCGATGGTGCGGCAAGCAGCGGTGGAGGGATTAGGGAAGTATAACGGATCGGTGGTGGCCGTCGATCCTAACAGCGGGCGCATCCTGGCGGTTGTGAATCAAAAGATCGCGTTCGGCGAAGGCTACATTCCGTGCTCCACGATCAAGCCGACGATTGCGATCGCGGCGCTTTCTGAAAACGTAATCACGCGCGACACCATGCTAAAGGTGGGACGCCGCAAATACATGAATTTGACGGAAGCACTGGCGCATTCCAACAACGTATTCTTTGAAGAGTTGGGGCGGCGCATGGGATTTGACACCGTCTCCAAATACGGACGCTTGCTGGGACTCGGTGAACTGGCCGGATACAACCTTAACGATGAGCATCCCGGAAGTTTTCCGATCGTTGCGCCCGCTTATGGTGGTGTGGCCAGAATGTCGAGCTTTGGCGAAGGCATTCAGATTACCCCATTGCAATTAGCGGCGCTGGCGGCGGCTTTCGCGAATGGCGGAACTCTCTATTATCTGCAGTATCCGCACACGGCGGAAGAAGTGGACGCGTTTCAGCCGCGCGTGAAGCGGGATTTGAATATTGCCGGCGTGCTGCCGGAAGTTCGCGAAGGAATGCTGGCCGCAGTGCTGTATGGCACTGGGCGGCTGAGTTACGATCCGGGTGGCGATGAAACTCCCCTAGGTAAGACAGGAACGTGCGACGATCACACCAATCCATCGAAGATCGGCTGGTTCGTCAGCTATGCGGATGAAACTCATCCGAAGATTGCGCTCGCGGTGCTGCTGCGCGGCAACACCCGCAGAGTGAAGGGTCCGACGGCGGCGCAAGTTGCCGGAAAGATTTACCGCAGATTGCGCGAACAGAATTATTTCGCGGATCCAGCCCGGATCACCACGGTTCAGCCGGTCTCGTCCGGCAACTAATCGCCGCAGGATTCTCTTCCCAATTCAAAAGTTGTGCATTCTGGCTCGGCTGCGTTTATGCGAGCCTGCTTATGCCGGGCGCTCCTGGCAATGGCACCCTGATTCCTTGGCAGGCGCCACGTAGCGGCCGGTGCGCTCCACGTGGCCGCCGCCATCGTAGTTGTCGTGATGGCGAACCCAATCGGTGAGGCCATTGTTGGGACCGGTTTCGTTGCGGCCCTTCGGCGTCATGTCCAGCAGCATGTAGGTGCCGAGCATTTTTTCTCCTCCGCGTGCGTACGTGGAATATGTATGAAAAATGTCGCCTGACGGAGCCTTGTAGAACACGCTGACACCCGACATTTCTTCGGCTTGAGCGGGATATCTTCCGAAGTTGTAATCGACTTCCCCTTTTGCAGTATCTTCCGGACGCACAGACACGTGGTGGTCGTAGTTGAAATCGCTGCCGAAGGAAGAGAACCACTTGAAGTGCCAGCCCATGCGCTTCTGATAAGCGGCAAGCTCTGCAAGTGGCGCGCGGGAAACGGCCACGAAGCTGACATCGTGATGCTCCAGGTGCACAACTGCGCCATCGATATGGTCCATCGTGAAGGAGCAACCGACGCAGCCTTCTTGCCACCCGGGGCCAAACATGAAGTGGTAGACAATCAATTGGCTGCGTCCCTCAAACAAATCAGACAGCGTTTTCCGCCCAGCAGGCGTATCGAATACATAGTTTCTATCCACTTTTACCCAGGGCAGGTCCCGCCGCTGCCGGCTCAGTTCATCCGTCAGCCGCGTGAGCTCTTTCTCCTTCTTCAAATGTTCTGTTCGTGCGGCGAGCCATTCGGTTCGTGATACCACTTTCGGTTGCTGCAGTGCTGCTTTTGTCATGACCTGCTCTCCTTAGGTTTTATTTGGACTACGAAACTCAGCGGTCTATCGCGGGGAGCGCAATGTTGCTGCATGGACTTTGGGCGCTGATGCCTCATTGCGCGCCGGCAGACGGACCTTTCTCCGAAACTTTCCGGCTAGTTTTTTGATGGCAAGCGCGGTCACGCCTCCGCCGGAGACGGTTCCGGTAATGAGCATCGCGGCGCTACTCAAACACATGGGACACATGGAAGTCTCCCTGGACAGGGAAGTGAATAATAAAACCGACTGGTCGGTATGCTGCTGAATGCAAAAATATTCGCAGCGCTCATGGCGAAATTCCTTTTCTTCGGGGGGACCGCTCCGCACGCAGCGTTTCCAGATACCGCGCAATGCTGCGTTTACCCGATTGCAGCATGCGTGGATCCTGCGAATTTTTGGAGATGGATAGATAACCTTCATACGTGGCGATAATGAACGTCGCCAAATCGTCTGCATCCACGTCGCGCTTCACCATGCCGCGTTTCTGGCCTTCTTTCAACGCGTTGGCGATGGCGCCATGCCAGTCCGCAAATACCTTCGCCAGTCGTTTCCGAAAACCCTCGTCGAGCGGAGACATTTCCTGCGCTAGATTGTTCAACGGGCATCCCCCGCGCAAATACTGCGGTTCGCTCGAAGTGGATTCCACGATTTCAATCAGCGTTGTGATGGGATCGTCAGTTTTGGCCAGCGGGCGCACCCACTTCTCCAGAGTGATTCCGGTAATGACTTCGTCGACGATCGCGTAGCCGAGGGATTCCTTATTTTCAAAGTGGTGATAGAGCGCGCCCTTGGTAACTCCGGCGGAATCCAAGATGGTGTCGAGATCGGTGCCTTGAAAGCCCGAATTGTAGACTTCTTTGAAAGCCGCCTGCAGCAGACGCTCGCGGGTGCGTTGGGGATCCCGTGGCCGAGGGGCGGCAGTTGATTGACGCTTCTGCTTAGGTAACATACCAACTAGTATGTATGTTGCAATTTAGATGTCAAGCGAAAAATTGATTTCCCATGCTTTCCCGACGCGCTTGGCATGGGAGAATCCGTTTAGCACAGGTACGTTCACCTGCATGAACATCCAGACCACGTACTCCGATGTCCCAAAAGCTGGGGGGCTGCTTTTCGTCCCACTCTTGTTTTCGTGGCGGCCTTTGCGCTGAATGTGGACCCCTCACGAAATTGTGCATGCACTCACCAGCTATTTGCTTGGACTGAACTCGACAGTCTTTCAGATGTGGGTGGATCCGGATTCCGCGGAAGCAACGTCAAGACAACTCACCTTCATCGCAGTCTCTGGTCCGCTTTTCAGTCTGGCGGTTGGGATGGTGTGTTGGCTGGGCTATCTAAGGCACTTTAGATCAAGACCATCCGGGCTGGTGTTCCTGATGATGTCGATCGTGGGCATATATTCCTTTCTTGGTCCGCTCGCGGGCGCGGCTCTTGGGGGAGACTTCCACATTGCCTTCACATTTCTTCGGATTCCCCTGTCACTTGCCTATTTGTGTTCGGCTACTGGTTTCCTACTCCTTCCATCCTTCATGTTCTTCATGGGAAGAGAACTGCTGGACTGGGCACCCTATGACTTCGGTCGTGCAAAAGCTGTGGCTTGCACAACGGTTGCGCCTTGGCTGGGGGTACTCTTCTGCTCCTGTTGATTTATTGGCCGCTGCCGGGCTTTTTTACTCATATCCATTCTGGGAGGATCTGTGTTCTGGGCGTTTGCCGTGTTAGGAGCAGCGCTTGGCTTCCCGACTAAACGAACTGGCGAGACGATACCTTCCATAACTCGCTCGGACATCATATTGACGATTGCTGCGGTGGCATTGGTGAGAGTACTCGTGAGTGGAATTCGGCTGAGCCATTGAGATTTGCCACGCACATGGCAATCAAGCTAACGGTAGTGACGTACACCGGATGGCGTGGCGACTCGTGCGGTTGATTACTTCGAAGAGCTGACGGTCTGACGGGGGCGCGCCTTCACGTGAGCAGCGAGGATGGGTTCAGTGCCATTGCGGAATATATCAAAGCAGTGGTCGCAGAGTTCCAAGCTGAGTTGGTCTTCACATTTGGCGTGAAAACTGCGGTGACATCCGTAGCAGGTCGAGAAAGCCGGGTGTTGCTGTAATTCGCGAGCGTAAATTTCTGGATGAACTTCAAGCGTGATCATGGAAACTCCCCGTTGGTGTAAAAGGCACGCGAGAGGCCAGATTTGAGTGTGGGTAAATAGTGAAGATAAAAGACTTAGCTCAAAGCTTCCATCGGGGAGTGGGTCAATTGCCCCAGAAATTCGTGAAACGACGCCGAGGCCCCCGTGGAAGATTGGGCTCTCCTTGCGACAGAAGGATTTGACGCAAGCCGCAGTTTAGGTCACAAGGGATGCGTGGGTTATCCTGATAGCGACATAGATTGATGTATTCGTTTAAGAGTGAGCAGCAAATTAAGTGCAACTGGGGGAAGAGTGAACCGTCGTTTTCTGATTACCGCGGGAGCCTTGTTAGTAGCCGGTGTGATGGTGAATGGATATGTGCTGCACAGACGCAACGAAACGGCCAAAGAATTAGCGGCACAAGTGGAATTGGGGAAGGCCGATGCCGCGCGATATCACGAACGGGTAGTTGTGCCTACGGCGCAGAGAATGTCTGCTGGTGACAATTTCGCCGGGGCGCTGCAAAAGTTGGGGCTATCGCCCGCTCAGGTGAATGAAGCCACGGCGGCGGCGCAGCGCGCATTTAATTTGCGGCAATTGCGAGCAGGAAATACGCTGACGATAGGGCGTTCGCTCGAAGGCAGCCTGCGCGAAATCAATTACAAGATTGACGCTGACCGCATGCTGCGGATCGTACCGCAAACGGCAGGATTTAGTGCAGAAGTGCAGGAGATCCCCACGCACACGGATGTCACCGTTGTAAACGGCACACTCGACGACTCGTTGTTCAACGCAGTCGAAGCCGCAGGGGAAAGCGCGGACGTGGCCATGCGCATGGCGCAAATCTTCGGCTATGACCTGGACTTTTACACTGACCCGCGCAAGGGCGACACGTTTCGCGTAGTGATGCAGAAGAAGAGATACTCCACAGGCGAAACGGCTGGCTACGGAAAGATTCTAGCCGCGGAATACGTGAATGGCGGGAAGAAATACCAGGCGCTGCTGTTCCACGATCCTGAAGGGCGCCCGGCTTACTACACGGCGGATGGTAAGTCGCTGCAGAAAGCGTTTCTGCGTTCGCCATTGAAGTTCGGCGCGCCGGTGACCTCGCATTTCAGCAAGGCGCGGTTCCATCCCATCCTGAAAACAACTCGGCCTCACTTGGGCACGGATTACGGTGCTCCGGTAGGGACGCCGGTGCAAACCATCGGCAGCGGCCGCGTGGTTTTCGCGGGACGCAAGGGCGGAGACGGCAACATGGTGCAGGTCGCGCACACCAACGGCTACGAAACGATGTACCTGCATTTGTCGAAGATGTTTGTTCATGCGGGCGAGCACCTGGAGATCGGAAAGATCATTGGCCTCGTAGGAATGACCGGGCTTGCCACCGGGCCGCACCTGGATTTTCGCATCATACAAAAGGGCCAGTTCAAGAATTTCGAAAAATTAGGATTGCCCCCGTCGGATCCTGTTGCCAGGAAGAATATGCCGGAGTTCGCGGCGGTCCGGGACCAGTGGATGCCGGTGTTGGAGAAGCCGGCGGGATTAGCGACGCAGACTGCGCAAGTCCCTCCTGCCGGCAGGGCAAACATGCGGTAAATCAAAAAACCAATCTGTTGAACTGAAACAGCCGCAACGAAAACGAGCGGCTGTTTTTGTGCGTTTGCGGGGCTGGCCGCCTGAAAAGGGGCTTGACAGCAAGATACCTTGTATAACAAGATTCTGCCATGAGCGATAGGCCGTCGTCCGCCCAAGATCCCGCCGACAAGTGGGAAGTGCAGCTACGCAAGGGCTGCCTGGAGCTGGCGATCCTGGCTGTGTTGTGGGAAGGGAAACTCTACGGGCTGGAAATTCTACGCCGGCTGGAAAGTGATTCCGATTTGGTGGTGTCGGAAGGCACGGTGTATCCGCTGCTCAGCCGTTTGAAAGCGTTGGAGCTGGTACGCAGCGAATGGGTGGAGTCCGATGCGGGTCATCCGCGAAAATATTATTCGCTGACGTCAACGGGAAGGCATCGAGCACGCGAGATGGCGGGAATCTGGACACGATTTGCGTCGAGCATGAGCAAGCTCGCGAATCCGTTGGTGAAGGGAAGTAGGTGAGCATGGCAAACGGGGCGCAAAACAAAATCGATTCCTATCTCGTAAAACTGCGCGAAGGTCTACGCGGAATGAATGCGGCGGACGCGGACGAGATTCTGCGGGAAATGCACAGCCATATCACGGAGAAGGCGACAGTGAACGGAGAATTATGCGGGACTGCAGTGGATACGACACTGTCGGGGTTGGGCGCCCCGGAAGTACTTGCAAAGGAATACATGACCGACGAACTACTCGCGCGGATGGAGGCCAGTCGATCGCCCGTGCGAATGCTCGATGGATTGTTTCGCTGGGCGAGCCTCAGTGTGGCCGGATTCTTCGTTTTGTTGGGATCGCTGACTGGCTATTCCTTTGGGCTTGTATGCATGCTGTGCGCGATGTTGAAACCGTTTCATCGGCAGACCGGGGGCTTGTGGTCGTTCTTGGACGAAACGGGCGACACAACGATTTCGCTGCGATTGGGTTTTGGAGCGGCGCCCCACAGCGGTCATGAACTGCTCGGCTGGTGGATCGTGCCGATTGGGCTAGGAGTGGGATTTGTTTGCCTGCTACTGACAACTTCGTTTGCACGCTGGTGCGTTCGCCAGTTCCGTCGGTCACAAACGCTGCGCTGATCAATCTGACCTTTAGCAAAAAGCTGAAATTGATAGGAGTCCAAGATGAATAGCAGCGCGGAGAACGATTCTCTAAACACTTTGCCGTCACGAATTTCGGACTCTGGATCGCCCACCGTCACTACGGACTGGCGTCAGAGCAAATGGCTCGCGATTGCCGAACTAGTTGTGGTGGCGCTGATATTTGTAGCCGATGCACGGCACCTCATTCCATTCAGCAAAACACCGTTCCTACTGGCGTTTGCGTGGATTTCCTTGCGCGTGCGAAATTTACGCTGGCAAAGCGTTGGGCTCGGCCGATTTCACGACTGGAAAACCACCTTTGCGGTGGGACTTGCCGCTGGACTGTTGCTGGAGGGATTTCAACTTTTCGTAAGCCAGCCCATTCTAGTAAGAGTGTTAGGCAAGCAGCCGGACCTGGAGCTTTTTCGCGCGCTGACCGGCAATTGGAAAATGTTGCTGCTCTTCCTTGCGTTGGTATGGACCGTGGCTGCCTTCGGAGAAGAGATGGTTTACCGCGGCTACTTGATGAATCGTGTCGCCGACCTTTTGAATCGCACGCGGCGCGCGTGGATCATCAGCTTGATCGCGGTGCATATCGGTTTTGGACTGGCGCACGTCTATCAGGGAATAACTGGAGTGCTCGACGAAGGGCTAATGGGGCTTTTACTGGGAAGTATCTATCTTAGAACTGGACGAAACCTGGCGGTACCGATCATCGCGCACGGAATTCAGGATTCCATCGATTGTTTGCTGATTTTCCTGGGTAAATATCCTGGGATGTAGCTGGGAGGATATGCCGTCTGGTGGAATCTCGAATTCGGAGCATCCTGCCGGCGGACCATCCAAATTGAGGAGATGATTGACGCCATGAATCGTAGAAGATTCTTGTACGGCACGGCGGCGGTGGCGACACTCTCGCAACTTCCTTCGGTTTGCGGTGGCGAAGCCGGGCCGGAAATTGCGTTCACGTTTGACGATCCAAGGACTGAGGACGGCGCGGGAATTGCGTGGGAGCATTTAAATGAGCGCATCCTGGGCGCCCTGGGGAAACACAAGACCAAGGCAGTGCTGTTCGTTTGCGGGAAACGCGTGGACAGCCAAGCAGGCCGAGAACTGATCGCTTCGTGGGACCGCGCCGGCCATGGAATTGGTAACCACTCCTATTCACATTTTTCTTTCAACGAAAGCGAAGAGGCTACCACGGACGAGTCCGGGAAGGTAACCTTGGCCGTGTTTGAAGCCGATGCGCTTAAAGTTGAGCCGCAGATTCGGAGTTACCCACATTTTGTGCCGATGTTTCGTTACCCATTCTTCAAGGAAAGCAACACAGTCGAGAAGCGCGACGGCATGCGCACTTTCTTGCAGCAACACGAGTATCGCATCGGGCGGGCCACTATCGACGCTTCGGACTGGGCGATTGATGCGCGACTCCAGGCGCGCGTAAAGAAAAATTTCCAGGCTGCGCTGAAGGGTTACCGCGACTTCTATCTGCAGCACATCTGGGAGCGCGCGCAATATTACGACTCGTTAAGCCTGCGCGTCGTGGGCAGGCCGGTACGCCATACGGTGCTGCTGCATCACAACGCACTGAACGCACTCTTTCTGGACGACCTGATCACCATGTTCGCGGCGAAAGGATGGAGCCGGTCGACGCCGGGTGGGCGTACGCGGACCCGGTCTACGATCGCCAGCCGAACATTCTTCCCGCCGGGGAGGGCTTGACCTGGGCTCTGGCGAAGGAAAGCGGCAAGATTGAGAATGAACTTCGATATCCCGGTGAAGATGATATATACGAGAATCCCAAAATGGACGCGTTACACCTGTAAGCGGGAAATCGAGGCCACGGCGTGGACGTAATTAAATTCAGGTACGACCTTCCACTTACGGAAACCATGATGTTTGAAGTGGTGTATCCGGAGCCTTTGCAACTCGATCTGGAGGAGAAGCAGGAACTTTGGGATGTGCCGGGATCTATCTTTGTGTGGATGTTCGTGGGCGATGAGATTGTCGGAGAATCTTACGGTATTCCCCTGGCGACGACTCATCGGGAAATTGAAGGGTTGCAGGAAGTGGGCGACGCTGAAAAGGAGAGCGGGATTTATTGCCATTCCAACACCATCCTTCCGGGATTTCAGCATCAGGGATTTGGAATGATTTTGAAGGCGCACTGGCTTGGGCTGGTTGCGGCAGCGGGATTTAAGACCGTCTGGGGACACGCGCGTCCGGGAAGGAGCCAGGCACTAAATGCGAAGTTCGGAGCGGTTTTTGTTCAGGATTTTCCGGATTGGTATGGGACCCAAGAGGAATATCGATTGTATCGCCTTGCGCTTCGCTGAAACGGTGGAAAGATGTTAACGCAGAGACACCGAGTTCGCAGGCAAGTGAAACGAAGGGACAACACTAACAGCGACTTCCCCACCGCGAACCGGATAACAGCGAAGGCGCTACGGCAGACCGCGCTTAGTAAATGATGGGAAGCTTGGTGTAGTCCGCGGAGAGATCTTCGGTAACACGCAGAATCAGCAGAGTGCGGTCGTCGTGCGGCGTCACGCCGGGACCGGTGTGTTCATCGGTGGCTTTCACGATGCGCTGGGCGATGGTGTAACCGGGATCGAACGGAGCCACCTGCGCGAGCAAAGCCTTCAGGCGTTCACTGCCGTATTCTTCCATGTCTTTGTTGGTGGATTCGTGAATCCCATCGGAAGCAAGCACGATAACGTCGCCGGGCAGAAGCGCCAAGGTAACTTCGTCGTATACGACCTCGGGAAGCAAGCCCAGCGGAACGCCCATCACCTGGATTTCAGTGACCTCACCATTTCGGACGAGTAGAGGAAGCGTGCCGCCGGCGTTGGAGATACTCAGCTCTCGCAAAGCCGCATCGTAAACTGCGAAATGCATGGCGATAAAGCGCGCATCAAGGCGGGCAGCCAGAAGGCGGCTATTCAGCACGTCCAACATTTCGGCTGGCGAGCCTTGGCGATCGTTCACGACTTCGCGCAGGATACCGATGGCCAGCGAACCGTATAGCGCGGCTGCCGTCCCCTTGCCGGAAACGTCACCCATGGCGATCCCCAGGCGGCCGACGCCGTAGGGGAGCAAGTCGTAGAAATCTCCACCCAATTCGCGTGCGGGGATATAGGCGGTGGCCAGGTCCAACCCAGGGATTTCCTTTGCACCCGTAGGAAGAAGTTGCCGTTGAATTTCACGCGCGGTCTCCAGGTCATTTTGCAGGCGCAATTGGTTTTGTCGCCCCTCTTCAAATAGACGGGAGTTTTCCAGCGCGACAGCGACGAACGAGCCAAGAATGTTCAGCAACCGTTCGTGATCCGCCGTGAAAGCGTTCGGCTTGGTGCTTTCCAGATCAAGCACGCCAACAAGACGATCAATCCGTAAAAGTGGCACAACCAACTCGGAGCGTACTTCAACTCCGTCCACCGCGCGGCAATTGAGGTAGCGAGGATCTTCCCGCACATCATTAACGCGAATGGTCCTCTTTTCCGCGGCCGCGGCCCCCGTGATTCCCACGTTCAGAGGCATTTCCAGCCTGGCGGCAATGGCGTCCTCATAGCGCATGGAGAAGACGCTCTCAAGGACTTGGGCGGACTCGTTCCAGAGCATGACTGTAAACACATCGTAGTTGACGAATTTCTTTACGCGCTGGGCGATCAAGCGCAAAAGTTCGGCGCGATCGAGGGTTGAGGTTAACTCATGGCTGACCTCGTACAACAAGGTGAGCGCACGGGCCTGCTCCGGTTCCGAAACGAAGAAGGACGGCGGCACCGGGTCCGCGTCTCCCAAAAGGGAGAAAGGAATCAGTTGATTCGATGGTTCCATAGTGAAGAATTCTAACGTCTATTCCTTAGATGTAGGTAAAGGAAGTTGGTTTCACGGTCATCCAAAATTTGGCTGGTCGAAGGCTTAGTGAATTGGAATATTAATGGGAGGGCCGGCGGTTTCTTCAAAACCGGGGCGACCGGTGCGAATCATTACGGAAAAATAAGGCGAATTACCGGCCTGACGGGCGGAATCGTTAATATGAACTGCCTCTTTCAGCTGAGGAAAGGGTAATTTACTGGCAAAGTTGCCACCGTTGTAGAGCATTTCGTCGCTTTTGCCGTTGAGCAAAATTCGCCAATCATAGCGTGACGTGCCTTTGGGCAACGGGCCAATCCTGGCCATCGAGGCGAAGATAGCGGTGGTGCAGTTACGCGTCAAGGCGTTGTACCACTCCGGTTGTTCGCGCATCAGATTTGCCTGGCGGATATATTCGATGAAAAGCTTTCGCGCCCATTCTGGCTTGGCTATGGTCCGATAGAGGTACACATCTTCGCCGGTGCGATAGTTGGTGCGCAGACGGATAATGTCTCGCTCGTCGGCGAAAAGATAGATCAGCTCATATTGACGGAAGAAGCCCCTCACGGCGGAATATCCTTCGCCAACTTCCTTGCGCGTTTCGATGGAAGCAGCGACATAGTTATCTCCGCCGAACCAGAAACTGACGATGGGATGCGCGATATAGGCAGAGCCCCAGTAGGTGATGGAAATATCGATGCCGCGCAGGTCCGACAATTTCACGGTTTTGATCTGCCACTCGCAGGTGTAGTCGAACTCGGCGCGGTACTCGCAAAAGCGAAAATTGTGAATCGTGATAGTGTCGTCGTCGGGCGCCACTTCCGCCCAGGCAATGTGCGAAACATCGCCCTGCCACTTGCGATCGTTGGAAGGCTTCAGCGAAAGCCACCACGCCAAAACGAGCCCGAACATCGCAGCACAGACTAAAACTCGCCGATAGTGGCCGGCTGCGCGAATTGCCAGCAGGATTACCAGCGCCACATATATCCATGGGAGAAGTGTGTGCAGCCGGCTCGTTGGCAGGTCGAAGAATAAGGCCGCCCAAGCCCACACCGTTAAGAGTAAGGCCAGCAGGTAGCCATGGAAAATCCCGACGCCGTGAAAGATGCGCAACCAAATGGAGCGAGTCTGCAGAGATCCCCCGGCGTTGTACGGTGTTTACTTTACTTCCCAGATGTCGCCGGCGCGGAGCAATTTGTTCAGGTCGCCGGGGCCTTTTTTGGCGATGACGTCGCGAACCTGATCGTTGATTACATCCTCGAAACGGGGGAGATCATCCCAGGCGCGGAAGACGCCGATGGGAGTGGGGAAGCCGGGGCGATGTTCCATGTGCGAAAGCAGGAACGCATAGGAGGGCCTTGGATGATGCGCATCGTGAACGACCAAATCGGACTCGGTGATTCCGTTACCCAGTTGCACCACTTCGATGTCGCCATCGGACTTGCGGCGGATGCCCTTGTCCTTATTGTTGCCAAATACCAAAGGCTTGCCGTGTTCAAGTTGAATGACATGTTCACTGCGCGCTTCTTTTTCAGTAACGCCGTCCCAGGCACCATCATTGAAGATGTTGCAGTTTTGCAGGATCTCCACGAATGCAGAACCCTTGTGAACGGCCGCCGCGCGCAAAACGTCTTTTAGTTGCGACTGGAAGACATCGACCGAGCGGGCAACGAAGGTGGACTCTGCGCCGATCGCCAAAGAGACCGGATTGAAAGGCCGGTCCGGCGAGCCGTACGGCGTCGACTTGGTGATCTTGTGAAATTCGGACGTTGGAGAATACTGGCCTTTGGTCAGCCCGTAAATGCGGTTGTTAAACAGCAGCACCTTAATGCCGACGTTGCGGCGCAGCATGTGGATGGTGTGGTTGCCGCCGATGGCCAGCGCGTCTCCGTCACCTGTGGCTATCCAAACCTCCAGTTCCGGATGGGCAATCTTGAGCCCCGTTGCAACGGCCGGTGCCCTTCCGTGAATCGTATGGAATCCGTACGTATTCATGTAATAAGGGAAGCGGCTGGAGCAGCCAATGCCGGAGACGATCACGAAATTTTCGCGGCGAATCCCAAGTTCCGGGAATACGGCCTGCACGGCGGCAAGAATTGCGTAGTCGCCGCAACCCGGGCACCAGCGGACTTCCTGATCGGTCTGAAAATCCTTTTTCGTGAGCGGCGGAAAAGCAGCGGTGGTCATGATCGCGTCTCCTAAAGTCCCAAGACTTCCTCGATCTTTTGATCGAGTTCGGCCTGTTTGAACGGACGGCCCTGAATTTTGTTAAGGCCGATGGCGTCGACCAGGTATTTCGCGCGCAGCATCCAGCTAAGCTGGCCCATATTGAGTTCGGGAACGAGTACCTTCTTGTAGCGTTTCAGGACTTCTCCCAGGTTTTCCGGGAACGGATTCAGGAAGCGGAGGTGCAAGTGGCCGATTTTGCGCCCCTTATTGCGCTGTGTTTTCACGGATTGCGTTATCGAGCCATACGTGGAGCCCCACGAAACGATCAGCAGATCGCCTTCGGCATCGCCCGCGGGTTCGGCCGTAGGCACATCCTGCGTAATCGCCTGAATTTTCGCGGCGCGGATGCGCACCATGTTTTCGTGGTTCAGTGGTTCATAGTTGATATTGCCGGTGACGTCCTGTTTCTCGAGTCCGCCGATCCGATGCTCGAGGCCTGGCGTTCCGGGAATTGCCCAGGGACGCGCCAGCGTCTCCGGGTCGCGCTTATAGGGAAGATACGTTGCCGGGTCCTTCGCATACTTCACAGGAATTGCTGGAAGCTCATCAACACTGGGAATCTGCCAAGGCTCCGCGCCATTGGCAAGATAACCGTCAGATAGAACAATGACCGGTACCATGTATTTCAGGGCGATGCGACTGGCCTCCAAAGCGACCCAGAAACAATCGCCGGGCGTGGCCGCAGCGAGTACTGGAATGGGTGCTTCGGAGTTACGGCCAAACATGGCCTGCAGCAGGTCAGCTTGTTCCGTCTTCGTCGGCAATCCGGTGGAAGGACCACCGCGCTGAACATCGACAACCACCAAAGGGAGTTCGGTCATAACCGCGAGGCCTAGCGCTTCCGTTTTCAGCGCCATGCCCGGGCCAGAAGTGGTGGTAAGAGCCAGCGCCCCGGCATACGACGCGCCGATAGACGAAGTGATGGCCGCGATTTCGTCCTCCGCTTGAAAGGTCACAACGCCGAAATCCTTATACTGAGAAAGTTCGTGCAGAATGTCGGAGGCCGGCGTGATGGGATAGCTGCCCAGGAACAACTTAATCCCAGCTTTGGCAGATGCAGCCACAAAACCTAGCGCCAGGGCCTGATTCCCGCTGATGTTGCGATAGATCCCAGGGGTCAGTTGCGCGGGCGGGATTTCATAGCTGATCTGGAACGCTTCGGTGGCTTCGCAATAGGAATAGCCCGCCTTCATCGCCAGCGCGTTGGCCTCTGCGAGCAGCGGCTTCTTCTTGAACTTGTCTTCGATCCAGCGGACCGTCGGCGCCATGGACCGGTTGTAGAGCCAGTAGCACATGCCCAGTGCGAAGAAGTTTTTGCAGCGATCCATGGTCTTGGCGTCGAGACCCAGGTGCTGCAGGGCAGCGCGGGTTAGCCGTTCGAGTTCCACCGGAAACACCCGGAACTTGTCGAGCGAATGGTCTTCCAGGGGATTGGTAGTAAGCCGGGCTTTGCGAAGATCGCCTTCCAGAAACGCGTCGGAATTGACGATCAGAATCCCATTGGCCTTCAGGTCGGCTACGTTTACCTTTAGCGCGGCGGGGTTCATGGCGATCAGCACGTCGACTGCGTCACCGGGAGTATGAATTTCGTTGGAAGAGAAATTGATCTGGTAGCCGCTGACGCCGGGCTCCGTGCCAGCCGGAGCACGAATTTCCGCAGGGTAGTCCGGGAACGTGGCGATGTCATTGCCATAGAGGGCAACGGTATTCGTGAACTGGCTGCCGGTAATCTGCATGCCGTCGCCGGAGTCTCCAGCGAAGCGAATCACCGCTTGATCGATGATTTCGCGCTTAACTTTGCTTATGGGTGCATCCGTAAGTGTGGACATTGGTGCCTGACCCCCGTCAGACGAAACTGTTCCAACTGCAGGAGTTGCGGCCGGTCGAGAGAGGCGGCTCTGGCACAAAAATAACTGAATGAAGGCCGGGCCGCTCAGATGCCGGCACCATAAAGAATAGCATAAGGGGAAAGGAGAACCAGTGATGCGGGGCACACCGTTGCTTGTGGTGAAAGTAACGTCATTATGTGTCCTAAGTGAATGGAGGTCAGGCGAAGTTTCCCCCGAAAAAGGAAAAGCTTCCTGTCCTGGAAGGGCCCAAACATGCGTGCCGCACACTCTCCAATTTCCGGGAAAGGATGCGGCACACAAGTTTCCTTCGATCTATAGTCTCTCAGCGAGTGCCTTACGGCCTGGCTTCGTAAACAATGTTGAATGGGGTTTCTGTAGCACGCCGAAAACGGCTGAATCCCGCCGACTTGATTACATCGCGAATGCGCGATTCGCCGGATTGCGCGCCAAGGCAGAGCCCCACTTCCTGTGAACGCGAACACGGCGTGCACAGCAGCGTTGAGAAGGAGTAGTAGACCCGCCCTACGGGATTCAGATTGTCTTTCAGTTCATCATTCGCAAATGGTTCGACGATCATCCATGTGCCATCTTTGCTAAGCGATTCACGGACGTGCTTGGCCGCCCCGACAGGATCGCCCATGTCGTGCAGGCAATCAAAAACAGCCACGAAATCGTAGTCCTTGCCCGGGAATTCCTTGGCTTTGGCCACCTCGAATGTGACGCGGTCGGCGATGCCTTCGCGCTTGGCGGTTTCACGCGCACCTTCAATCGATTTGTCGTGATAGTCGAATCCGTAGAATTTGGATTTGGGAAATGCTTTCGCCATCAGAATAGTGGATGCGCCTTTACCGCAGCCGACGTCCGCAACGCGCGCTCCTGCCTCCAGTTTTGCCTTTACGTCGTGGAGCACAGGGATCCACGAACTGACGAGATTCGCGGCATAACCCGGGCGGAAAAATTTCTCGCAACCGTGAAATACACCGTCGTCGTGTTCGTGCCAACCCATTCCAGCTCCGCTCCTAAAAGACTCCGCAATCCGCGGAACGGCAGCCAGCGACCCCAACGCCAATTGAAATGCGCCTGGCAGATACGCAGGACTGTCTTCTGTCGCCAGCGTGAAGGCCTGTTCTTCCGTTAGGCTGAACTTGCCGGTCTTCGCATCGTATGTGACGTAGCCGCCCGCCGCCTGCGACGACAGCCATTCGCGCAAATAACGCTCGTCGGTTTGTGTCTTGGCGGCGAGTTCCGCCGACGTCACCGGTCCCAGCGCGAGTGCCTTATACAGCCCCAGCTTCTCTCCGATGACTACCATCCCGGCATGAACGGCAGCGCCGAGATCCCCGACGAAACGGCCAAGAAACATATTTAATTTGTCCATATCAACAGCCATGTGGTTCCTTTTGGCGAATTAAGCCGGCTGGCCGGCTTGCACCGGCATCCACGTTTAAACTCGCAATGGAAAGATTTAGTCCCCGGTTTCCCCGAAAGAATGAAAGTGCAAACGGCGACAGGCAACCCCCAAGGCCTTGACGGGGGATTATGCGACCAAGAAAATGGGGGGTCAATAGCTTCGGAACCGCTTGGTTGCCATGCCTTTGAAGTAATTCCTGCACCGTATTTAGCCTAGCGGCGAGGCGCAACTGAGATGTCATGGCAAAGTCACATTCCTGTCAGTTCTTTTGTCTGGATGAGCTGGGCGTGTGCCGCGATTGCGGTCTACTCCAGAAACTTTCCGACAAGCCATATATGACCAAATGGATCTTCCAGAGCGCCCTGGAGCATCCGCTTGATAGGTTGCGGTCCCTTCGTGTCGTGCTGGTGCTCCAACACCGGGCTGTGTTCGGTAGCTCCTGCGGCTAACGCTTGGTTATGGGTTTTGATGGGATCGTCTACGAAAAGTTCGACCCTTACGGTCGTAAACCCTGCGGAGTCAGGGGAGCGTGTGCCATACTCAGGCGACTGGTGAGCAAGAAAGAATTGGGCGCCGTCGATCGCAAGGCTGGCGACCACGTGTCCATCGCCATCGAGATGCCAGAGAACTTCAGCGCCGAATGCTTTCCTGTAAAACTCAATTGCCGCGTTCCCATCGCTCACCGCGAGCATGGGAGAGATTTGGGTGGCCATCGCCTGCACTCCAGTCTTGAAAGTATCCTTAGGCTGAAGGAAGCGGGCTCCAAAGACAAGATCGGAGTGGCCTACCGGGTCGGTGATGAGCTCGATCGCTGGATAAAGATAAGTCGTCATCTCCACCAGCGAATCACGCAGAGTTTTTTCTTGCCATCACGGCCGTCGAAATACTGACGTCCTCTCGTCCGGCGATTTTCGAAACAAAGCGGCAGAGTTCACAATTGTCTTTGTGCTTTTCAAGACGCGAGTACGCCTTGGCATATTCCGCCTGCAGGCGCATCAATTGGTCGCCCACCTCTTTGCCGCTCAGGTGAGCATTGGTGACCTCATCGCGGCGATTTCTCCAGCTATCCAGCGACTTCACGCAGGAACAGAGGAGTCTTTCATAGTCGGTGCAGATCGCAGTTTTATAGGCAAGTTCACTGTTCATGTGCTCCCCCCGCAACGCTGGAAGAGCATGGCGTTTACCAAAGCAACTAAGTCGCACGCATGGAGGAACTTACTGTTGAACGAAAGCCGTGCATAGCGCACACACAGTGTGAAACTTCGCACAGTTATTTCACTGGGTCTTGTAATTCTTACCAGCGAATAGTTTTTCCGATCTCAGCGCGTGTAACGTATCTATCCGCCGTGGTTACTTCCTTTCGTGTATGGCGTGGATATGCGCCCAAACATAACATTTTCGTTTGATTGACGCGGGTAACTGTAACGCGCTGTGGAGGGAGGTAAACCGCTTATGCCATTACTGCAAGTTGTAACCGTATTGATCGTAGTGGGTGTTCTACTGTGGCTGGTAAATCGATTCATTCCGATGCAAGGAACAATCAAATCCATACTGAACGGCGTTGTGGTGATCGCTGTGGTGTTGTGGCTTCTGAACGTCTTCGGGCTTTTCAGTTCGTTTGCCCACCTCCGGGTTGGTACCTAATCGACGCAAATCTGCTCCGTTGAAAAGTGAAATGGGCGGCCCTGCGAAGAGCCGCCCTGAATTGCCGTTAAATCTTCAATTGTGAATGCTACTTACAATACTTATTCCTTGTCGTAGACCTGTACGTCGTGCGTCTTCACGCCGGCTGCGTTGGTGCCGTGCGCTTCGACGGTAGTAACTTTCCCGTCTTTTGAAATAGTCACTTTAGACGTGCCAATCACTTTGCCGCCCTTTTTCAAAGTTGCTTCGTAGCTGTGGTCATCTTTCCGCTTGGCGGAAATAGTGTCTGCTCCTGTTGGCATGGAACCCATGATCGGGTTGTCTTTGCCATCAAATTTTACCGAGAATCCGTAGGACAATGGTTTTCCGTCCGCACTGACTCCCTCAAACGCATACTTCACTCCTTCACCGTCCGCGACCACCGTCCGCGTCAGGCTCTTTGGTGCCGGTCCGGGATCGAATTTTGATTTTGCAGTATTCAACTTCCACGTGCCGACGATTGGATTGCCTTGCGCAAGCAAAGGTGAAGAACCAACGGCAGCTAGAAGTGCTACAGCGACCAACATGAAAACACGCTTCATTTGTGACCCTCCTTAGGTCCGATCAATCAGAAATTGCCTGGCTGTCCGTATCTGTATTTGGAAAAGTCTCGCAGGTCTTGAACCGAACTTGCGGAACAGTATGACTTCTTGCCGCGCAAGTCAACAGTTTTCACCCATGGCCGAACCGTCGGCCGTCCAATGCTGCTGCCATCTCCAACCAGTTTGACCAGGAGGTGAGGGTCGGAAATTGGCCGGCCATCCAGCCAGAGGCAACAGGGTCACCTGGAAATTTTCGCGGCCGCCACAGCTTGCAGGAATCGCTTTCTGTAGTAGAGCAGGATTCCCAGCAGCAAGAGGCCGGGAAGAAGGGAGGCAAATGCGAAGAAACGATTGTTGATCATTTGAATGACATCTGCCGATACTTCAGGCAGATGCATCTCTGAAAATATTTCCTGCATATTCTGCATGTAATTGGGGCGGAGGAAGGTAACAACTCCGCTGATCATCCAGAAGACCTGCAGGCCTATGGCCAGTGGATAGCTCCAGCGTTTGAGCTTCAGCAGGCCTAGCGCGGCCGCCAGATACAGCACCGTGGTCGTGGCGAACAGAAATGCGCCCAGTTCCCCGCGCAACCGTTGTCCAAAAAAGATTACAGATACGGGCAAATGCATAAGCGGCAGCATGAACATTCCCACCACGGAGAACAACATGAACCCCGCAATGATCGCTACAGGAAGTGGACAACGTGGCGTCACGGGAACGGCGGATGGGCTCAAAACAGAAGTACCCCTAAAGAGTGCTTTCGTCTTTTCTTGATTGAAAAGGACGAGCCACCACACACCAACTAATATCGGCAGTCCGTAGGAAAACACAAGCAACCCCTTCACCGCTGACACGTTGACGTTTTGAGTGGTCGGCATTGCGGGAAAGGGAAGGAAAAGGATACCGATCACGCCGAGCGTACAGAACAATACCGTAATGCCCGCCCAAATGAGCGCGGAAATACGCGCCCAGTTTTTTAACTTGAATAGTCCGATCCCGGTGGAGACTCCCACAATCGCAACTACAAACATAATCACAAACATGATCGTGGCAGCTGCCCTGGCAAACTGCGGAACCGCGGGGACGTCTCTTCCGGCAGGTGTCAGGTAAAGCCCCATCAACCCCAGTCCCAGGCACAGCATGCTAAACAGGCTGCCAAGTATGGCGAGAATCGCGGAGAGTATGACGGACGCAGGCGGCTTCGATGAACCCATAGTTAGCTGTATATCATTTGGAGTAAAGGACAGCCAGCAAATGAAGTTCTGTCACTCACTTTGCTACCGCATTTGCTGCGTTCGCCGCAAGGATAAACGCTGTGACGGTATCGACTACATATTCGTGCTCGTACCAGAGAAATGGCCAAGCCTCGTCCAGTTCGGGGAAGTTCGGTTGAAGAATTGTCACGCCGGGAATCATCCCCCCCGGGATAAACGTATAATCAGCGCGATTGTTGCCATAGCCGATCAATTTCGATTCGGTGCCCACTCCGGAAATATAGGAAATATTCGAAACGGGGTGCGTGCCGAGCACGTAATCGAGGCCGCGAAGCGTGTAGTCGGCCCCGATAATGTCGGGAAACGCCGCATGCAGAAAGTACATCTCTGTGGCAAATCCCGCAGCTTGTCCTGAACCGCCCCAGGTACCCGTGGCGATTGGCACGCCGTAGGGATTTTTGGCGAGCTCAGCGTCTACCTTGGTTTTGTACGCACGAACGGAAGATGCGAGCGCGGCCTTGTATTCGGCATCCATCAAAGGAATCGCACGCACCGCGATCCACCCGAGAGAATGGAAACGTTCTTCGATTGTGGGGAGCAACTCCTTCAACCGTTTGCGATAAACCTCGCCGCCATTTGTAGCCAGCAACAGCTCCACGGCAACCTTGGTTTCCTCGTCGCGCAAATCACCGCCTGTGGTATTGAACGAATGAAACAGCACCGGGGCGTGTTTGTGCTCTTCATCCCATACGCGAATGGAGGTCTCCAGACATTCGGCGGCCATTTTGTCGTCGTATCCGCGGAGGACTCGGCTGGCTGCGGCGAGAGCCGACGCGGCGTCGTAATTCAGAGGGGTGATGTGAGTGGTGAACGCCCAGCGATCATCGGGAACTCCTGAATAGATTCCGTCCGATTCCAGCGGAGCGAAGCGGGCCGCGTAGATTCGGCCGTCGGTCTTGGAAGCGCCATCACCGAGGTGGGTATACTCCTCCAGTGTAGGTTCGATGATGCCAGGGATAGCGTGGCCAAAGACTTTGTACTCGGCAAGTAGCAGGATTACGCCGTGCTGAATCTGCTGGAGAACATCGGGAGCGCCGTCCGGCTTGTGAATCTGGACGTAGCGCGCCTTTTCATCAATAGAAGTATCGTCCCCTCCAATACTGAAAACTTCTTTTGAGAGCGTTAGATCCGTGATCACCCGGGTGTGCGTCTGGGTGCGCAGGTCGAAGTCGCCGGCGTCGTACCATCCGCCTACATTAATCCCGGGGATGTGTTCACCGGGAGCAAACGGCGAATCCGTGGTAGCGCTCATCGCGTAGCCATCAAAATGCGTGTAATTCGCGGGTGCCTGGCGAGCGTCGTCGAGATGCGATGCCGCATGCCAGATTCGATAGCCCTCGCGTACTTTCACGTGATCCATCTGTTCCGCCAGATAGACGTCCATCGAGGGTCGCCAGATTTTGTCATAAACATTCGGTGCAATGCGAAAAGCTCCGTTCATGTGCCCCGCGTATTCGATGGCGTAAATTCCAGGCTCGTGTACCGAAGAAAAGTCAAACCTCGCATATTGGTAGCGCAGCCATTTTCCCCACGGCTTAACCTCTCCGCGAAAAGCTTCCCGATATTCGCCGTCGGGAGAGAGGCGAAGGACCCGAGCAGTCTTTGGCGCGTCGTAAACTGCATCGAGTTCCAGCACGGCAACTTTGCTGCGCATGGGCGTATAGCCGACCTGGTTGTAGGCCACCACCGGCGGACGGGTCCAACCCGCTACCACGTTGGGACGAATGTGCCAGACCACCACGTCTTTGGTCTTGCCCGATGGAATCAGGCTGCGAACGACAAACCATCCGTTCTGCGCTTTATTGCGCCCGTCGAACAACATCAGTGCGCCACCATCCGAAACGATGCTGATGCGCGAAAGTGGAGCTTCAGGCGAAAACACCATGTGATGGCCACTCGCGAGCGCGACTGGCTGTGTCGTGCCGTCGGCGTCCTGCTGCATCGGGCCATCGGGATGGCGGGGGAATGCTCCCGTCGCGTCGTCCATCAGATAGGATTTTCCGAAGTACGTGGATGGCAGGAATTCGAGATTGAACCCCGCTTTACCGGCAAGTGCCGCTGGCAGGGGCTGGTCCAGATCGACACTCACCCGGAAACCATCGCCCTCGGCTCGAACGTCGACGTGATAACTCAAGTCGCGACCAGGATAAGTGCAGTGCGCGGTTAATTCATTCTCGGCAGGGCCGCGTTTGCGTTCCTTGAATTCCGGAATGGGATCCCATTGCTCTGGCGTGGGCGAAAGGCGCACATCGCCGTTGGTGGCGATGCGCTGTTCGTGCAGGATAATCTCCACGCCGCTCATTTTCTGATCGCCAAACACGCTGTGATACGCGTTGTGAAACAGCAGCACGCTTAAACCGTGAGTTTCGAGCGTGTCTTGCGGGCTCCACTTAAGATCGGAGCCGTAGAGTGAGAGCATCGGCAGCAAGATTGCCAATATCGCCAAACTTGCCCTGGTAAATTGTCTTTTAGTTTCCATGGTTTCCCTTAGGGATACGTTCTGTGGCAACACCTGCGCTTCGGCACTGGATTGTTTTAGCACACACCACTTCCTGTCGCTTGTGATTATGCATGGTTTGATTTTTGGGAACGGTAACAGCTACGAATTGTGCGCATCCGAAGAACTCGGCGGCGCTACGGCTTCGAACTGAGCGATGACATGGCGTCGCGTGAAATAGACCAGCCACCATGCTCCAAACGGAAAAGTGAAAATTACGAAGGAAACCGCCAATAACTGCCTGAAGGATGCTTCCGAAGAGACGAATCTATCCGAGATCACAAAAGTTTCGTAAGGGCGGAATGCAATCACCGCCGAAGAGAATAGCAGCGCGAACGTTGCCCACAACAAAGCCCCACGGCGAGCCCATGGCCGAAGTTGGAACAGCCCAATGCTCGTGCGCAGCCCCATAGCGATCAGAATCGGTGGCACCAGTGCGATGGCGAAAAATGAAAACGGATGGGCCTCGTAGGCATGTCGTCCCTGATTGTCCCGGGGCAACCCCAGCATGGCGAGAAAGAGCCACCCCCATGCAAACAAGGCAGAGATGCTGCCCAGAATGCCGAGAGTCGCCGCCGCGGTTACTCCTGCGGATCGTGTTTCGGAAACATGGTTTTGGATCTGAACTTCGCTCATTTTATGTCCCGTGCAGCCTACTGATGAGAGCACAGCGGGGTTGCGATGAGTAGAGTACGGAAGAGTTGGCGGTGGTGAAAAGAGTACTTGACGTTCGCTTTCTTTTCGCCTAGAGTTTTTCAGAGAGTGGTAACGCGCGGAGGCTGCCATGGCCCTTACAAAACGCCAAAAAGAAGTGCTCGATTTCCTGGTTTCGTTTGAAACCCGCCACGGCTATGCACCCAGCTTTGAAGAGATTGGCAAAGGCATGAAGCTGACGTCGCTTGCCACGGTGCATAAGCACATCAGCACGCTGGAGAAAAAAGGTTTCATCCGCCGCGGCTACAACCAGAGCCGCTCCATCGAAATTGTGCAGTTGCCAAAGCCTGTCAAAGAGCAGGTCATCGAGCGACGCGTGCAGGAATTGCCGCTGGTCGGCAGAATTGCCGCGGGCCGTCCCCTGGAAGCAGTGGAAGAACACGAAACAATTTCCCTTGGCGATTTTGCGCGTGGCGGAAATTCGTTTGTGCTGCAGGTTAAGGGCAGTTCCATGATTGAAGATCACATCATGGACGGCGATTTCGTGGTTTGCGAACAGACCCAGGTTGCCAACGCCGGAGATATTGTCGTAGCGCTGCTCGCTGGAGAAGAAGCGACCTTGAAACGTTTTTATCGTGAAGGCGCTGGCAAAATTCGCCTGCAACCCGCTAACTCAGAAATGGCGCCGATCATGGTGCCTGCTAGCGACGTGAAGATTCAAGGCCGCGTTATTGGCGTTCTTCGCAAATATTAAAGATTCTTTCGGCTCTTCTTATCGTTGAGTACTGCTCCCGAGCCTCCCCGCTTCAGAGAATGTTCACGGCTCGTGCTGCCAACAGAATCACAATCGTTAGCGAAATCAATGACTGCAGCATCATCCCAATCTTTGCCCATCGCGAGAGGGCGGCTGTGTCCGTGGGCGAAAACGCCGTACTGGTGTTAAACGCAAGGAAGAGATAATCCATAAAGTGGGGCGTCCAACAAGGGTCGCCGTCGCGCTGCTGCAACATTTGCGGGAAAAGAAACGAACTGTTCAAGCCGTCCGCTTTATTGTCGCGACCCATCGGCCCACCGGCATCCAGTTTCCAGTACCACAACGCAAACACCAGAACGTTAGCAAACCACAGCGCGCTTGCGGAACGTAACAAATCTTTGGGCGCCTCGGAATGCTTGGGAATACCTTGAATCAATATAACCAGAGAAACGATCATGGCCAGGGTGATTAATCCGTTTCCAACAAAGGTCAGAACCCGGGCGACGTCGAAGCGTTCTCGCCTGTGTGACACCAGAATGGGAATCATCAGGAGAGTGATGATTCCCAACATCATCCAACTCGGTCCCACTGACAATGGCTCCGGAATGGCCAGATAAACTCCCGAAGCCGCCAACATGCCGATAAGCGCTGGCCAACGTGGTTCCCGCACAATTTTCTTCGTCATTTGGATTCCTCGCTCCCTAAACTCCATCCCATGTGCCGGTCTCTTTCAAGGCGGCCCGGTGCCGCTGAGGTTCCTATCTTGCGTCAATCTCCCTCCAGTCGCATGCAATAATTTCAGAATACGCGGGCTTTCGTGAAACAATAGTTGACCTTACCTGCATGAGGAGCTGGCTGAGACGTGAAGAAGAACCGCCCCATCCGCAAACTGCTTGCCGCCAATCGTAGCGAAATCGCCATTCGTATTTTTCGTGCCGCAAATGAACTTGGCCTGCGAACGGTGGCGATCTATTCGCAAGAGGATCGCCTGGCATTGCATCGCTTCAAAGCGGATGAAGCCTATCAGGTCGGCGTCGGCAAAGGACCCGTGGAGGCCTACCTGGATATTCCGGGGATCATCGCTGTCGCCAAAGAACATGAAGTCGACGCGATTCATCCGGGGTACGGATTCATGTCAGAGAATCCCGCTTTCGCGCGCGCCTGTGCTAAGGCCGGGTTGAAATTTATCGGGCCCACTCCTCAGCTTCTGGAATTACTTGGAGACAAGACTGCAGCGCGCCAATTGGCGATTGATGCCGGCGTTCCCGTCTTGCCGGGAACGCAAAAGGCCATTAGCTCGCCGGAAGAGGCGCAGAAAATCGCGCGTGAAATCGGTTACCCCGTGATTGTGAAAGCCTCCATGGGTGGTGGTGGACGCGGTATGCGCGTGGTAAACGATGCCGAACAGCTCGCTAGCCGCCTCGAAGAGGCGCAAGGGGAAGCCAAATCTGCATTCGGCGATGCTTCCGTCTTCCTCGAAAAATATCTGCCTCGCGCGCGGCACATCGAAGTACAGATCATTGGCGATGAACACGGCAACCTCCTGCATCTCTACGAGCGCGACTGCTCTGTGCAGCGACGCCACCAGAAAGTTGTCGAGGTTGCTCCCGCATCCAACCTTTCGCAGAAGGTACGAGCGGAACTCTGTGAAGCCGCTGTCCAGATCGCACGGAAAGTGAATTACCAGAACGCGGGAACTGTCGAATTCCTGTACGACGTCGATTCCACCAAGTGGTACTTCATTGAAGTAAATCCACGAATCCAGGTTGAGCACACCGTAACGGAAATGGTCACCGGCTTGGACCTTGTGCGTGCGCAAATCTTGATCGCGCAGGGAGAGAAATTGCACGCCGAGCCGCTGGCGTTCCCCGCACAGGACCAAGTGCCGCTTTATGGGGCCGCTTTACAATGCCGTGTTACCACGGAAGACGCGGAAAAGAATTTCGCGCCAGACTACGGAAAAATTTCCACCTACCGTTCGCCCGCGGGCTTTGGTATCCGTCTCGATGGTGGCACTGCGTATTCGGGTGCAGTGCTCGCGGCTTACTACGATTCGTTGCTGGTTAAGGTAACTGCCTGGGGTCGCGATCTCACCGAAGCCTGCCAGCGCATGGACCGGTCTTTGCGCGAGTTCCGCATTCGCGGGGTAAAGACCAACATTCCGTTCCTCGAAAATGTTGTAAATCATCCGCGGTTCCGCGCCGGTGAAGTCACCACATCGTTCCTCGATGACTCACCGGAACTTTTTCGCTTTACCACCCGGGCCGATCGCGCCACCAAGCTTCTTTCCTATGTGGGCGAAGTCATTTTGAATGGCAATCCCGAAGTAAAAGGGAAGAAGGCCCCGGAAAGTTTCGAGAAAGCGGTGCTCCCGCAGGTCCCAGGAATCGAACCGCCGGCCGGTTCGCGGCAGTTGCTGAAAAAAGTGGGGCCGAAAAAGTTCGCGGCCTGGGCGCGCAAGGAAAAACGACTGCTGCTTACCGACACCACGTTCCGCGACGCCCACCAGTCCTTGATGGCCACCCGCGTGCGCACTCACGATCTGTTAGCCACTGCCGATGCGGTCGCGCAGCGCCTCCCGAATCTGTTCAGCCTGGAAATGTGGGGTGGCGCCACATTCGACACCTCGCTGCGCTTTTTGCACGAAGATCCGTGGCAACGCCTGCGCGAACTGCGCCAACGTATCCCCAACGTTTGTTTCCAGATGCTGTTGCGCGGAGCGAATGCGGTCGGCTACACCTCTTATCCCGACAATGTGATTATTGATTTTGTCCGCGAATCCGCAGAGCAGGGCATCGATATTTTCCGCATCTTCGATTCGCTGAACTCCATTGAAAATATGCGCGTCTCCATCGACGCAGTCCTGCAAACAGGCGCAGTCTGCGAACCCGCGATCTGCTATACCGGCGACATACTCGACAAGGGTCGCCCAAAATACTCCCTGAAATACTACGTCCAGATGGCCAGGCAGTTGGAGAAGTTGGGCGCACATTTTCTGGCCATCAAGGATATGGCGGGTTTGTGCAAGCCTTACGCCGCGTTCACGCTGGTCAAGGCCCTGCGCGAAGAAGTCGAAATTCCCATTCACTTCCATACCCATGACACCAGCGGCATCAACACCGCCTCCTTGTTGAAAGCGGCCGAGGCCGGCGTCGATATTGCGGACGCCGCGATCGCATCAATGAGCGGCGGCACCAGCCAGCCCAACTTGAATTCAGCCGTGGAAGCGTTGCGCCACACGCCGCGCGACACGCAACTGGACATGGCCGCTCTGAACGAGTGCTCTGATTATTGGGAAACGGTGCGCAGCTATTATCTTCCCTTCGATTCCGGGCCGAAGGCCGGTTCTGCGCGTTTATACGAGCACGAAATTCCCGGTGGCCAGTTTACAAATTTACGGGAACAAGCCGCGTCGATGGGTTTGGGCCATCGCTGGCGCGAAGTGGAGAAAACTTACGCCGAAGTGAATCAATTGTTCGGCGACATCGTGAAAGTTACCCCGTCCAGCAAGGTTGTTGGCGACATGACACTCTTTCTCCTCGCCAATGAAATGAAGCCGAACGATTTGCTGCAACTTGATGAGCACCACGATATCTCGTTTCCGAACTCTGTCGTCGAAATGTTTTCCGGAGCACTCGGCGTCCCACCGGGCGGCTGGCCAAAGAAATTGCAGCGCCTTATCCTGCGCGGCCAGGCGCCCTTGAAAGGGAGGCCCAGTGCCAGCCTCGCCCCCGTCGACTGGGATCTGGAGCGCGCGCAGCTCGAGAAAAAGACCGGGCACCCCGTTCGCCGTGACGCGATGCTCAGCTATCTGCTCTACCCCGAAGTTTTTCTTAAATATGACAAATTCCGTCAGACCTATTCTGATGTAGGTGTTTTGCCCACTCCCACTTTCTTTTACGGTTTGAAACCCGCCGAAGAGATCACCGTCGAAATCGAATCCGGCAAGACCATGATCGTGAAGTTTCTGACTATCGGTGAAGCCCACCCGGATGGCACGCGCACGCTCTTCTTCGAATTAAACGGCCAGCCGCGCGAAGTTACCGTGCGCGACCGCGCCCTCCGCGTCGTCGAACGCAGCCATCCCAAGGTTAATCCCGAAGACCCGGGCCACGTAGGCGCTCCAACAGCCGGACTGGTCAGCAGCATTGCCGTGCAGGCTAACCATCCGGTCGAACGTGGTGCTAAACTTCTCACCCTCGAAGCCATGAAAATGCAATCGAACATCTACGCACCGATTACCGGACGGGTCACCAAATTGCTGGTTACACCGGGCCAGCACGTGGAAGCCAAAGATCTGTTGGTCACGATTGCTCCGTGAGCGGACCGCATCTCATCAAACACCAGCAATTTCCTTCGCGCTTTCTCTGCAATCAGCGCGACCTAATTATTTATCTCCCGCCCGGCTACCATGCCCAGCCTGACCGGCAATATCCGGTTCTCTATCTTCACGACGGGCAAAACTTATTTGATGGTGCCACCTCTTTTATTCCCGGCATGGATTGGCACGTTGGCCACACCGCCGACCAATGCATTCAAGAGGGCAGCGTCGAGCCGTTGATTATCGTTGGTATCTACAACGCCGGAAAACACCGCCTGCAGGAATACACCCCAACTCGCATGCCACGGCTGGGGGGCGGCCGCGCCACACGTTACGCAAACTTTTTGATCGAAGAGGTCAGTCCATTTGTGCAATACAACTATCGAATACTCGGCGGGATGCAGAACACCGGAATTGGCGGTTCTTCGCTGGGCGGCCTCGTTTCACTTTTCCTTGGCCTGCGCATGCCCCACGTATTTGGGAAGATAGCCGCGCTCTCGCCCTCAGTCTGGTGGAATCAACGCGTCATTCTACGGTTCGCCGATGCCGCGCCCGTGGATCCTCGGCCGCGGGTATGGCTCGACATCGGCACGCGCGAGGGCGGCCGCATTGTTGAAGACGTCGAGCGATTCCGCGACGTTCTGCTCCGCAAAGGCTGGCGTTGGGAGCAGGATTTACACTATGAACGGGTCGTGGGCGCCGAGCATAACGAAGCGGCCTGGGCGCAGCGCGTCGGCCCGTTCCTGCAATTTCTATTTCCTGCGGCCGGAAGCCGGGTATAATCCGCCCAGTTCGCGTTGCCGCCTATCTACCTTTCGTCGCGGCACACCAGGGGAGTGCGAATGTCTCCCAGCAGGCCCATCACAATTCTCTGTGTCAGCTCTTACGAAAAGGGACAGGAATTCCTGCGAACCTGCAAGGAAATAGGTTGCACAGTTCTCTTGCTTACCGTCGAAAAACTTCGCAATGCGGATTGGCCGCGCGACACCATCGACGAAATGTTTTTCATGCCTGATGAACTTCCACTCCCCGAACTCGTGTCGGCGGTCAGCTACGCGGCGCGCCACCGCCATATCGATCGCATCGTGGCCCTCGACGAGTTTGATCTCGAAAATGTAGCCGCCCTTCGCGAGCATCTGCGGCTACCCGGAATGGGCCA
The DNA here is from genome assembly GCA_963748365.1 of Candidatus Acidiferrales bacterium. Classification (GTDB taxonomy): domain Bacteria; phylum Acidobacteriota; class Terriglobia; order Acidiferrales; family UBA7541; genus Acidiferrum. The sequence goes on along the minus strand of CAVVJG010000024.1, from coordinate 51,956 downwards.
AACCACCATGCGCCATTTTCGAGACAAGCTGGCCATGCGGGCTCGCGCGCGGGAAGCGGGCATCCTCGTACCCGAATTCATCCATATCCTTAATTACGACGATTTGCGAGAGTTCATGGTGCGCGTTCCGGGGCCGTGGCTGCTGAAGCCCCGTTCACAGGCCTCCGGCATCGGTATGAAGAAGATCCAGACGCAAGACGAGTTGTGGCCCTGGCTCGATCAACTCGGCGACCGGCAATCACATTATTTGCTGGAGCAATTCATTCCCGGGCGTGTCTATCACGTGGATGGAATTGTGTCGGAGCGGCAGGTGCAATTTGCGGAAGCGCACGCTTACGGCGCACCCCCGCTGGACGTTTCGCATCAAGGCGGAGTCTTCACCACGCGGACCATGCAACGAGATTCCGTGGAAGTGCTCGCCCTAAAAGATCTTCACCAGAAACTTGTTACCGGACTCGGTCTGGTTCGCGGCGTTACCCACGCGGAATTCCTGCGAGCTCACGCAGACGACCGCTTTTATTTCATTGAAATCGCAGCGCGTGTCGGTGGCGCTTACATTTCAAATGTCGTCGAAACGGCCACTGGCGTGAACCTGTGGCGAGAATGGGCGCATCTGGAAGTCGGAGCTGGAAAGCAGCCTTACCAGTTGCCGCAAGTTCGCCAGGACTATTCCGGCGTGATTCTATCGCTTGCGCGGCAGGAAGAGCCGGATACTTCCGCCTATTCCGACCCGGAAATCGTGTGTCGGCTCCAGAAATATCACCACGCCGGATTTGTTGTGAAAGCGGCCGCGGCCGACCGCGTCGAACAGTTGCTTTCCTCCTACGAGCAACGCTTCGCCGCAGACTTTCTGGCACGCGCCCCGGTTCCCGATCGCCCCACTTCCTGAGCGCCGGAGTTTTCCACAGCTAGCGGCCTAAAGGACAGGGCCTAACCTGTTCCTCAGTCTAGTTACTTTCAAGCACTCACTTCAGATACTTTATTTGCGAGGCGCCCTCCCGCGGACTATCTTTTGCTTACCCCGGGCCGGAAATCTGCGTGGGGTGTGCTGTCCCTTTGGAGGTCCGATGTGGGGTAACAAGAAGCCGGATACGCCTCAACCTGCGCAACCGGAATTAAAAACAGAATCAAAAAATCTTACGAATAATCCGCCGCCGAAACCTTCTGCGGCTACCTGGGAGGGAACAACCGCAATGAGTACTGATGCGATGAGACCGTTAGGTGCGACCGCGGACCGCGCTACCGCGCGACTCGGGCCGAGCCTGCACGTGAAAGGCGAAATCTCTGGTAACGAAGACCTGCTGATCGAAGGATCAGTCGAGGGCCTCGTGCAACTGGACGAGCGTAAATTGACCGTAGGCGCAACTGCCAAGCTGACGGCCGATATTATCGCTCGTGAAGTGGTGGTCTATGGCACCGTGAAAGGGAATCTTCGGGCCAAGGATCGCATTGAGATTAAGAAAGATGGATCCGTGAATGGCGACTTGACGACCGCGCGCATCATGATCGAAGACGGCGCGTACTTCAAGGGTTCCATCGAGATCGACAAGTCTGCAGAGAAGGAGACCGGCGCCTCCGCGTTTTCTCGGACCGCCTCCGCTCCCGCGGCTGCAGGTGTTGGTCCCAAAACAATTTAATAATTCAAGCAAAGTTTCCGTTCGGCACGGCGCGAATCCCCACGGTCCGCGCCGTTCTTGTTTTTGTGCGCTCCAATTTAGCCTTCGCCGAGAAGTAATCCTGCTTAACGCCCCCCATCCTGAACAGCACGCTTACCACCGACGAAAACGGCCAGCGGCTTTTTGCCATCACCACTACAGGCCTGACTGTCCTTCAACTTGCCAGTGTGCCGCTGGGCATCGGCACGCTCTCACCTGCCAGTGGAAACGCGTCCGGAGGCACATCCGTCACGATTCGCGGCAGTGGCTTACAGGCGGGCACCAGGGCCACGCTTGGTGGAAAGCAGGCCACCCTCGCTTTCCTCACCCAGTAGCCCCTCGCTTTTAACCTTTTTTCTGTTTTGTTTCATCCTATAACTGGTACAAACTGTTTCCCTGTTCTGCCTTAAACTATGTTGGCAGGCATGTCGAAATTCTCAGAAGAAGGATCAGTCAAAAAAAAGATTATGAACTCCCGCAAACTTGGCAATTCCGATTTGAATATCACTCCCGTGGGTTTTGGCGCGTGGGCCATTGGTGGCGCGGGATGGGCTTATTCCTGGGGCGAGCAGAACGATGTCGATTCCGTTGCCGCCATTCATCGCGCCTTCGAACTCGGCGTCAATTGGATCGACACCGCCGCGGTCTACGGTTTGGGTCATTCGGAAGAGATAGTCGCGCGCGCGCTGAAAAAGTGGCAAGGTGCGAAGCCGTATGTATTTACCAAGTGCGTTTTGACGTGGGATAAAGTCGGGCAAATCTCACCCACCTTCAAAGCCGAATCGATTCGCAAGGAATGCGAAGCTAGCTTGTGTCGTTTGCAGGTTCCCGCCATCGACCTCTATCAGATTCATTGGCCGCCGCAGGACAATGGCCCCGGACTTGAGGAGGCTTGGCAAACTCTCGTTGTCCTCCAAAAAGAAGGGAAAGTTCGCTGGATTGGCGTTTCTAATTTCGATGCCGCACAAATCAAGCGTGCGCAAAAAATCGCTCCCGTAACCTCGCTCCAGCCTCCGTATTCCATTCTTCGACGCCAAGTCGAAGCAGAAACCCTGCCTTACTGCGAACAACAGGGAATCGGCGTGATTGTTTACGCCCCCATGTTTTCCGGGATGCTGACTGGCGCCATGACTCGCGAACGCGCCGCCGCGCTTCCGGCCGATGATTTTCGCAGCCGCAATCCCGAATACAAAGAGCCGAAGCTTTCGCAAAACCTCGCGCTCGTGGAAAAGCTCAAGGAAATTGGCGCACGCCACAATCGAAATGCGGGCGAAGTCGCTATCGCCTGGACGCTTCGCAGGCCGGCCGTCACCGCCGCCATAGTCGGCTCGCGCAGCGCCAAACAAGCCGAAGGCGTCATGCGCGCCGGAGAATTTCGCCTCACCGATTCCGAAATCGCCGAAATCGAAGCAGCTTCCTCCGGCATCGCCAAAAAAGCCGCCTCCTAAGCCAACACCGATGCAATTGGTTTATGTGGGGGTGGCTTTACGCTGCCTTGTCGCAGCTATGCGCGCAAATGATCCGCGCGCCAGTTCTGCACCATCTGCTTGATCGATTTGCGATCCGCCACTTTGTCTGTCAATACCTTTCGCGCAAGTCCGGGAAGCTCGCCATCACTCGCGAACCGCATCCCCATCAGTTGTTCCCGCGTAAATTCACCGATTCGAGGTTTCAGATCCTCTGGCAACAATTTCTCCAGCCGTAGCCGTTCTTCCAGCCGGATCACCCGATCCTGCACCGTCAATGCGAATAGCCGCGCATAAAGCATCAGCAATAAAAGTGCAACCGCGGTCAAGATCGCGATGAAAGTGTCTGCCGTGAAACCCGCTCTCCAGCAGCGATATATTGACCAAAACAAATTCAGCAGCAGCACCGGCATGACAAAGAAGTGGAATCCCGGTACCCATTTTGTGTGATGCGCAAAACTCTGTTGCTCGGCCATCGTCTCTCCTCCGTCACTCCCCAACATCCAGTTAACCTGCCCCATCGTACAGTAACTACCTCGCGGCGTGCTTTTTATTGGATCTCCCACCGACTGAAATCTGGCGCAGAATCACGGAATGGCAGTTAGGCAGAAGTTGCCTCTGCTGGGAGGTCGCGATGTCAAATCTCAGTTTCGCCAGAATTATGTACGGCTCCAATGAGGACTCCGCGGTGTCAACTTGGATGCACTCCTCATCGCCGCACGCCCAGCTTTCGAATTCGCTAGCGCCAACTGGCGTTTCCACACAAAATTGGATGCACAGGCTCCTCTCGGTGGTGTTGCCCAATCACGGAAGCCACAGCGCCGGCTCCGACAGGAAAGACTCCTGAACTTTAGTGAAGTAGCCGGAATGGCTCATTTGCCCAATTCGAATTTGTAGATCTTTCCCTCTTTCATCACGAACTTCACATTTTCAAATTGCCGTATTTCCTTCAGCGGATCGCCCGGCACAGCAATGATGTCCGCATACGCGCCCGCTGCCAGCACACCAAGTTCTCCCTTGCTGTCCAGCATTTCCGCGGCCCGCGAAGTGGCCGCCTGGATCGCATCCATCGGCGTCATCCCCATTGACACCATGCGATTGAACTCCTGCGCCATCGGTTCTTGCCACGGAATCCCGCCCATATCCGTGCCATACACGATCTTCAAGTGCGCCTTCAACGCTTTCTTGAAGCTCACTTCATGCAGCGCGGCTCTCGCACGATCTCGCTTTCCTTCCGGCGTATTTTCCGGCGCCCAATCGCCGTAATACGGCGACAACGTCGGGCAATACCATGTGCCTTGCCGTGCCATCTGCTCGATCTGGGCATCGCTGATATCCAGCCCGTGCTCAATCGAATCGCATCCGCCATCCAGTGCCTGCTGCAATCCCACGCCGCTGTACGCATGGCACGCAACTTTCTTGTTCCAACCGTGCGCCTCCTCGACAATCGCTTTCAATTCTTCCACTGTCAGCGTTGGCTGCGAATAGAATTTTCCAGACTTATCCACCCACGAGCGGTGCGTCATGTAAACTTTCAGCCAGTCCGCGCCATGCTCCAGTTGCTCACGCGCCGCCTTGCGCGCTTCCACCGGCCCGTCGACAATCTGCACTCCCTTGGGCATCGTCAATTCCGGCGCGTAGCCCTCCAGGTTGTAGCCTCCTGTGGTAGAAATTCCGCGCGTGGCCCCAAATACGTGCGGCCCGGGAATAGTGCCTTCCTCAATCGCTTCTTTTATTTCAATGTCGCCATAGCCCGCGCCTTCCGTTTCCAGGTCGCGAATGGCGGTGAAGCCTTGTTCCAAGGCGCGCTTCGCCGCATACGTGGCGCGCGCCGCACGTAACGCTATACCTGCTTTCAGAATGTTCGCGTCGTATCCGCCCTTGGCAGGATCCTCTCCCCACAAAAACAAATGAGTATGAGCGTCAATCAGCCCTGGCAGAACTGTGAAGGTAGTAAGATCGAGCACCTTTGCATCGCTCGGAATCGCCGCCCCATTATCCACAACTTTCTCGATGCGCTCGCCGCGTACAAAGATCAGTTGGTTTTTTCGTGGAGTTTCAGTTTGCCCGTCAATTACGATACCCGCTTTGATAACCGTCAGCGCCCCTGATGCCGCCGTTTGCGCACGGCCCACATTCCCACTTATCGCTGAAATGAAGATCAGTCCAACGATCAATCGTCTACGCATGCGCTCTCCTCCAGTGCCTTAACGTGCTGGATGAGTTTAGCCGAATGCCAGTAGGGAATCCCATTTTTTGTAGAGGCTTGGGTTGGTTTTTGTAGCGGCTGCCTTCGGAGGCGGGCACCTTTCGCGCTACGCGAGTCTTCGCTCAAATCAAGTTGATCGACTTGGCATGCTTCAATAGTTCATCCCGGAAATTCGGGTGCGCAATGTTGATCAAGGCCAGCGCTCGCTCCCTTGTGGACTTTGCACGCAGATTCACGCAGCCATATTCCGTGACGATGTGCTCCACGTCCATCCGCGTATCCGTTGCCATTTGTACCCGCGGCACGATCGAAGAAATTGTTCCATTCTTCGCCGAAGATTTCAGCCCGATGAAAGATTTCCCGCCCTTCGAGAAAGACGCGCCCTTCACGAAATCGAACTGACCTCCAGACCCGCTGTACTGGTGCCCGTTGATGAACTCTCCGTTGACCTGCCCGTACAGATCGATCTCGATCGCCGTGTTCACGCTCATCAGATTGTCGTGCTGGGCGATCACGTGAATATCGTTCACATAACTCGACGCATAGCTTTCCATCGACGGATTGTCGTTAATGAACCGGTAGACCTCGTCGTCTCCAATCGCAAACGTGAACACATGCTTGCGCGGGTGAATGGTCTTCTTGCGCCCATTGGCCACTCCACTTCTGACCAGTTGCACGAACGCGTGGCTGAACAACTCCGAATGAATCCCTAAGTCCTTGCGATCGGTAAGCTGCATCGCAACGGCATTCGGCAGATTCCCGATTCCCAGTTGCAGCGTCGCGCCGTCGGGAATTTGATCCGCGATATACTTCCCGATCTTCATTGCTTCCGGATCGGGAGCCTTATAGGGAATCTGCACCAGCGGCACGTGATTTTCCACTACCGCATGCACTTCCGAAACATGTACCAGTGAATCACCAAACACCCGCGGCATATTGCGGTTTACCTCAAAAATCACACGATCGCTGTGCCGCACCGCCGTCGACGCGTAGTCATTGTTCGTTCCCAGGCTGAAATGGCCAGAAGCATCCATCGGCGATACCGTCACCACGAACGTATTCACGTGGATATTTTCCGTTAGCGCGCGCGGAATATTGGAAAAGTTGATGGGCACGTAGCTCAGATATTTTCTCCCCTCCGAAATTCCCAGTTTCACCATCTTGCGGTCCGGATCGCCCATGAAAAAGCACCGCGCGTCCACCTGAGACAATACTTCCGGCAGGATCAATGTCTCTTCGCTGTATTTCATCGAATGCTGGTAATACAAATTTATGTTCTTAAGGTTTCCCGCCAGGATGCGATCCGCAACCGCGCGCGCCAATCCTCCGGGCATGCCCACTGCCAGAGCCAGGCACAGAGTGCTGCCGTCGGCCATTCCTTCCACTGCCTTGGCTGCGGTGGTCAATTTCGCTGCATATTCCTGCTGTGGTGTCTGGTATCCCATGAATTCCCCATTATTAGGTGTTAGTGATTTCTGCGGAGAGCGATGCCGCGATTTTTCCTTTAAAGGTTCGCCCACAAGCCCTCAGGATTGCAAGGACGCCCGACACGCTTCCTTGGCGACTTGTTTTCGTGCCCTAGTTACCAACCCCGGTACCACCGCCCGGTATAACCTTGGCCGCATATCCTCAATATTTTCGCCCCTCCCACCAAGTTCACACACAAAATAGGAACAGATACCGCTGGCTGGGCGGCTGGCTCTCGTGTGGCTTTCTGCCCGTGCAGTGTTTCGGACGGCTTTGTTCGCTGAAGTTCGCATCCAGGCAAATCATGCATGTTGCTCAAAATCTCGTGCGTGTTCCCGCCAGTTCCGGTCTTTCCTCCAGCCGCAACTTGCAGAACTCCGTGTTGTTTTGTTCGGTGGTTGCAGTTATTTCTCTGGCTGCCGCCTTCCTACTTCCTCAAGGTTATGCGCTCGCCTTGCTTGGCGATGGTTTACAGGTAGGGCTGGTGGCTGCCGCCAGCTATTTCGCGGTGCGCAATGCCGCGCGAAGCCATTCTCATGTTCGAGGTTTTTGGCTGTTAGTCTCCTTCGGCACTGCCCTGTGGCTTGTCAGTCTCTTGCTTTGGTCCACTTACGAATTGTTGTTTCGCCGCGCTGTTCCTGATATTCCTATTGCTGACATTCTTCTGTTCGTGAAATTAGTGCCGCTGACGGCGGCGATCGCATTGGAGCCACACAAATCTACCGATTCGCGTTTCCGCGCATTTGGACTGCTGGATGTCTCCATACTTACGCTCTATGCCCTCTACCTTTACGCCTTCTTTGTCTATAGCTACCGGCTCCTTCCCGGTGCGGTGGACCTTTACAATTTTCACTTCAACATTGCCGACGCTATTGGCAATCAAATTTTTGCTCTGGTGACCGCCATTGCATTGTTTCGAGCTCAGGGGGCTTGGCGCTCGCTCTATCGTTGGTACTTTTTTGCTGCCGCCGGTTATTGCTTTGCTTCTGATATCAGTAACGTGGCCATTGACATGGGGCGCTATTACAGTGGCAGTCTTTTTGATGTGCCACTCACGCTTTCACTTGCGACTCTGGTGGCTTTCACCTGGCAGGGCCAGTCGTTGCTGAACCCCGCTTTTCAAGGGCAAGCAACGACCTGTCTGGCCAAGGAATCACCCTCCCCCTTCAGCCTGATTTCTTCCCACCTGGCCATGCTTGTCACTCTCTCCACTCCCGCGCTCGGTCTCTGGTTGCTGACGCGAGCTTCCAGCGCGCCTCAAATCTTTTCTTTTCGACTCTCCATTACTCTTGTAACCATCTTCCTCCTGACTCTCCTGCTTTCGCTTAAGCAACATCTGCTCACCACCAGCCTTGTCGGTCTGCTCCAGCACCTCTCGGATACCTACGCCAGCATTACCCGCTACAAGGACCAACTTGCCCAGAACGAAAAGTTGGCTTCCCTTGGCGAGTCGGTCGCCCACGTGGCCAATCAAATCAAGAAGGCCATGGCTCACATTCGAGAACGTTCGCAAATTCTAACCTCACGTCCAGATTCCGAATCACGCATTCAATCCATGGCCGGAAAGATTGCCCAATACGCTCATCGCACCGACGACCTGGTCGAAAATATGCTCCGCTTCGCACAAGAGACGCCATTGCAGCTTGCACCCGTGGACGTAAAGCCTCTGCTGGAAAGCACCCTGCAGCTTGGCCGTACCTCAAAACTGCCAAACGTGAAAGTTTCTCTGAACCAGCGGGAAGCTGTTCCTCAGGTTCTCGGGGATTCCAGTCAATTGCTTCACGTCTTTCTTCAAATCATCAGCAACGCAGTCGATGCACTGGAAGAGACAAACGGCGGATCGCTCGAGATTTCGATCGCCTCTGCTGACGCTCAAGTCCGCATTGAATTCGCTGATTCAGGTGCGGGCATCAAAGAGCCGGAACATGTTTTCGAGCCCTTTTACACTACGAAACCAGTCGGGAAGGGTACAGGTCTGGGTTTGAGCACCTGCTACGGCATCATTCAGAAGCATCACGGCGAAATCTCCTGTCATAACCGTCCAGAAGGTGGCGCCGTCTTCATTCTGCTGATTCCTGTTGCCCCAGAGCCAGAAGGAATAGATCGCCAGCAACCACTGGTTGTGATTGAGGAAGCCCTATGACCCCTCGTCGCAAAATCTATCTGCTCCTCGCGGGCCTCATTTTCCCCACCCACCTTGCCGTGGCTGTTTCGGTTAAACCCTCTTTCGCGCTTACCATCTTTGGTGATGCCATTCCTTGCGTCCTGCTCGTTCTGACAGTTCTTTCTTGCTCCGAAAATTTTCGTATCGGTCGCGGAGTCCTCCCCCTGTTTTGGAAATTGACGGCCGCGGGTCTGTTCACCATGCTGCTTTCGCAGAGCTACTGGTTTTACTACGATTCCTTGCGTCGCTTTGGAACACCCAGTCCCGTTGTTGGTGATTGCCTGTTTCTGCTTGCCCACGTTTTCTTCATTTGCGCCCTGGCTCTGCGACCGCACTCTGAGTCTGCCGGGCGCGACCTGCGCATTCGCCGGTTAGATTTTGCACTCCTCACCTTTTGGTGGTTCGCCCTCTACGGTTATTTCGCCTTGCCCTGGCAGATGCTCGGGATGGATTTTCCCAAGTACAATCCGGCTTACTACTCTCTGGTTTTCATTCAACATCTTGTCCTTATCGCCGCTCTTGCCACCTTAGCCATCCGAAAGCGGGGCATCTGGCGCGTGTTTTACGCTCACTTATTGTTTGCCTTCATTCTGATTGCTGGTGGCAATCTGCTTCTCAGTATTTCCATTGATCGTGGCATGTACTACGCCGGCAGTTTCTTCGACACTCCATTCCTCCTCTCACTCGTCTGGTATGTGATTGCCGGGTGCTACGGCCCGTCCTTGCAGCCCGTGGAAGAATCGCGACCCGACCGCGAACTGAAGCAAAGCGTCTACACCGCCCGCATCGCCATGCTGGCTGTACTTTCTCTGCCTGTGCTCGCTTTACTCGGCTTTTACCAGCACAATGTTCCCGCTGCCGTTGCCGCGTTCCGCCTGCGTATTGTTTTTGGCGCGATGTTCTTTCTAGGGGCATTGGCTTTCTGGAAGCTGAATCTCCTCGCACGCGAATTGGTTTACCTCGTCAATCTCACGCAAGCTTCTATTGAAAATCTCGAATCCGTCCAGAAACGCATTGCTCAATCGCAAAAACTCGCCGCGCTCGGCCGGCTCGCCGCGGGTGCCGCTCATGAAATCAGCAATCCACTCACTGCCATTCTCGGATATTCTGAACTGTTGGCAGACATTCCCTCGCTCTCTACACCTGACCGCGAAGGCGCACAGGTCATCCAGCAACAAGTTCATCGCGCACAGTCTGCCGTGAATAGCCTTCGCAATTCGCTGCGAAATCCCTCCGCCGCGCCACCCTTTGCCATCGACAAAAAGTCCGACGCCTGATTCAATTCTGGAATCACTCTTTCGACCATGCGACTGCTTTTCCTCATCCTCGAATTCTCCTTTCTCTTCTTCGCTCTTCCGTTGCTCATCTATTATCGGGTTCTGCCCAACCTGCCCATTCCCTATCTGCTTGCGTCTTCCCTGGTCGCCTTTTTGCTTCTTCGGCGTACTCCTGGTTTTCAGACTGCCGAATTATTCTCGCTGGCGAACGTCTCTTCCCACCTTACGGCTCTCCTTTTGCGAGACGCCTTCTGTCTTCTCGCTCTTGGTCTCGCTGTCCGTTTTCTTGCCCCCGAGATGCTCTTCTCTTTCGTAAAGCGCGCTCCAGCCATTTGGGCGCTGGTCATGCTCCTGTATCCCATCCTTTCGGTGTTCTCTCAAGAGCTGCTCTTCCGCGCCTTCTTGTTCCGCCGTTACCAGCCATTATTTGGACAAGGCTGGGTCATGATTGCCATCAGCGCGCTGGCCTTCGGCTTCGTCCACATCATCTTCAGGAACTGGTTCGCCGTGGGCCTATGCGTCCTGGGAGGATTACTCTTCTCGGTGACCTACTATTCTTCTCAATCCCTAATGCTGGCCTGCCTGGAACACGCCATTTTCGGCAATTTCCTCTTCACCATCGGCTTGGGGAAGTTTTTCTACCACGGCTCGCGCTTTTGACCCGCCTCTTCTGTTGATTCCCCTGCCATTCTTTCCCTTCCTCAGTTAAAATGTGCGGTAACGATTTTGCGCTCGCCAACATCGATACTTTTAAAGCTCCGGGCGCGTATACCTAGACGGAGACCTTCCCAACGAAGGAGTTGCCGCCCTCATGGCGACACCACCAAGAACTGCTAAGCCTGATTTGTCCTCATTGCGCATCACAGACACCAAGCGCAACGTGGCCTTTGGAAAACGCTGGATTTGGGCTGCTATCCCCATCATTCTTCTTGTTTTGCTGGGTGCCGCCTCTTTTGCCTTTCGCAACCGTAAGCCCGAAGTTGAGGTCACCACCGCCATCAAGCCCTCCAACGCCCCTCAGGGTGTGCTTAACGCCAGCGGCTACATTACCCCGCGCCGCCGTGCCACCATCGCTGCCAAAATCACCGGGCGGGTTATCGGCGTTTACTTCGACGAAGGCACCCGCGTCCAGGAAGGCCAACTGCTTGCCAAGCTCGACGACTCCGATGCCCTTCGTGGTTTGGAATCCGCTAAGGCTGATCGTGAGGCTTCGCAAGCCGCCATCGAGGATTACCAGGTTCAGTTGCGCAATGCCGAGATCGAACAACGCCGCGCCGAAGAACTTGTAAAAGGTGGCGTGCAAACCCAGCAAAATCTTGATGCCGCACGCACCAATGCCGACAGCCTTCGCGCGAAAATTTCTCTTGCCAAACAGCAAGTGCTAGCCTCCGATGCCCGCATCCGCGTTCAGCAACAAATCGTGGACAATTGCGTCATCACCGCGCCATTCGCCGGCATCGCCGTTTCCAAGGATGCCCAGGTTGGCGAAATGGTCTCGCCCGTTTCCGCTGGCGGAGGTTTCACGCGCACCGGTATCGCTACGATTGTCGACCTTCATTCCAATGAAGTGGAAGTAGACGTTGGCGAATCCTACATCGCCAAGGTCAAACAGAATCAAGGTGTGAACGCTGTCCTCGACGCCTATCCCGATGTGCTCTTCCCTGGCAAGGTTCGCACCGTCATCCCCACGGCCGACCGCCAGAAGGCCACTGTGAAGGTTCGCATCTCGTTCACGGAAGACGATCATGTGAAGCTTCGTGATCCGGCTACCGATCCTCGCATTCTTCCGGATATGGGCGTCAAAGTTACTTTCCTGGAAGACGATGCAAAGGCAAAAACGAAAGCTGGCGAAAAGAAAAACGAACCCGAAGTCATTGCGGTTCTCCCTCAAAGCGCCGTTCGCACCGACGGAACCACCAAGTACGTTTTTATCGTCAAGGGCGGTATTCTTGAGCGTCACGCGGTCACCGTGGGTGCCGCTCGCGGTACCGATGTTGAGATTCTCGCCGGCATTCAGCCCGGTGCATCCGTTTTGGTTAAGGGGCCAGAAGGTCTCAGCGACGGTCAGGCAATTCAGCTTAAACAATAGGAGCAGAACAATGGTCAAAGTCGACGGCAGTGGCAGCGCTAAAAGCCTTATCCAGGTTCGCGACCTCGACAAAACCTATAAGCGCGCGGACGAAGAAATCCACGTTTTGCAGGGCCTGAATCTCGACGTAGAGTCTGGCGAATTCGTTGCCTTCATGGGACCCAGCGGCTCGGGCAAAACCACGCTGTTGAATCTTCTTGGCGGCCTCGACGTCCCCACGCGCGGCAGCATCACTGTTGCCGGCGACGAAGTCACCCACATGTCCGCCAGTTCGCTAACCCAATGGCGCGCGCGTCACGTCGGTTTCATCTTCCAGATGTACAACCTCATTCCTGTGCTCAACGCTTTCCAGAACGTGGAGCTCCCCCTGCTTCTCACCAAGCTTTCGAAAGCGGAGCGCCGCAGCCACGTCGAGACTGCTCTTTCCGTCGTGGGCCTTGCCGACCGCATGAATCACTATCCGCGACAGCTTTCCGGTGGACAGGAGCAACGCGTCACCATTGCCCGTGCTATCGTTTCCGATCCCACCTTCCTCCTCTGCGACGAGCCCACGGGCGACCTCGACCGCAAAAGCGCCGGCGAAATCATGGCCCTCATCGAAGAACTTGTCGCCCACCACAACAAAACCGTGCTCATGGTTACGCACGACCCGCTCGTCGCCGCCCGCGCCGGCACCACTCTGCATCTCGACAAAGGTGTGCTTGTCGAGGGCAAAATGTCCGAGGCTTCTGCCGCAGGGAGCTACGCATGAAATTCGCCCGCATTATCTTCGCCAATCTCTTAAGAAAGAAAGTTCGCCTTCTCCTCACCATTGGCTCGTTCGCTGTCGCTCTATTTCTCTTCGCCTTCCTGGCTGTTGTCAGCAACGCCTTTAACATGGGCGCGGAAGTAGCTTCAGCGGAACGCCTGGTGGTCATCAACCGCACTTCCATCATCAACACGATTCCTCTGTCCTACGCCGACAAAATTCAACGTATTCCCGGCGTCAAAGCCGTCTCTCACAACAATTGGTTCGGCGGTATCTACCAGGATGAGAAGAATTTCTTCCCACAGTTTGTCATTAGCCCGGAAACCCAGCGTGAAGTCATGCCTGAACTCGTCGTCCCCGACGATCAGTGGAACGCTTTCCTCAAAGACCGCCAGGGCGCCATCGCGGGAGCCCGCACCGCAGAGCGTTTTCACTGGAAAATCGGCGATCGCATCCCCATCAAAACTACACTTTACGGGGGAGGCTCGTGGGAGTTCAATCTTGTCGGTATCTATCACGGCAAGCGCCCCATCGACGACGAAACCCAATTCTGGTTCCAGTGGGATTATTTTGAGGAAAAAATCCCCCAGGCCATTAAAGGTCAGGTGGGCTGGTACGTTCTCCGCCTTAATAGCCCTGATGATGCTGTTCGTGTTTCCAAAGCCATTGACACGGAATTTGCCAATTCCCCTTACGAAACCAAGACGCAGAGCGAGTCTGCGTTTGCCGCCAGTTGGGTCAAACAATTCGGCAACATTAAACTTCTCATCATTACCATCGGCACCGTGGTGTTTTTCACTCTTCTGCTCGTTACCGGCAACACCATGGCTATTTCCGTTCGTGAACGCACTTCCGAACTCGCCGTCTTCAAGGCCATCGGTTTCTCTGATCGCTCCGTACTATTCTTCGTTCTTGCGGAGTCTTTGATCATCGCCATCATTGGCGGCCTGATTGGTCTGGGCTTGGCAATCCTGGCCGTGCCCGGCATTGGCAAGGCATTGAATGGCATCTTGCCTAATCTCGTGCTTACGCCCTCAACCCTCCTCCTCGGTTTGGCCGTTGCGATAGTTGTCGGCGTTGTCAGTGGCTTGCTTCCCGGTTTCAGCGCTATGCGCATGCGCGTCGTGAACGCGCTTCGGAGGGTTTAACTGTGGCTATTCCCCTGATCTATAACGTTCGCAGCGTCAAAGCCCGTTGGACTTCCACCATCGTTGCCGTCCTTGGTATTGCCGGTACGGTTGGCGTGTTCGTGGCCATGCTCTCGCTTGCTCGCGGGTTTAAGGCTACTCTCATCGCCTCCGGTTCTCCCGGAAACGCGCTTGTCCTTCGTGCTGGCTCTCCCTCGGAAATGATGGGCGGCGTCACACTCGATTCCGTCAAGGTCATTCAAGACGCGCCCGGCATTGCCCACGATGCCAACGGTCCGCTCGTTACTCAGGAAGTTGTCGGCGTCATGCCCATTCCTCTGATCAGCACGGGCACCGATGCCAATGTCCAGATTCGCGGTGTATCCCCCAACGTTCTCGACATTCGCAAGTTCACAAAAATCACCGAGGGTCGCATGTTTCAACCCGGCCTTACCGAACTTCTCGCCGGGAAAAATGCGTCCAAAACCTACATGGGCCTCACTATGGGCAATACCATTGACATGGCAGGTGGACATTGGAAAGTGGTCGGCATTTTTGATGCTGGTGGCTCTGCCTTCGATTCTGAAGTCTGGTGCGACAGCCGCGTTCTGAACGACATCCTTAAGCGCCCCGCCAATATCTTTCAGTCTGTAACCGTCCATCTCGCCTCGCCGGATTCTTTCGGCGCCTTCAAGGATGCTCTGACGTCTGATCCTCGCTTGAACGTCGACGTCACGCGCGAAGTCGATTACTACGCCAAGCAATCCACCACTATGACCACGCTGATTACCGTTCTCGGTGGGCTTGTTGCCGCTATCATGGCCATCGGCGCCGTCTTCGGCGCTCTCAATACCATGTACTCTGCCGTCGCGGAGCGCGGCCGCGAAATCGCCACCATGCGTGCCCTGGGCTTCAACTCCTCTTCCGTGGTTTTTTCTTTCCTTGTGGAGGCGCTGCTCATCTCACTTGTAGGTGGGATTATTGGTTGCCTGGTGGTCCTCCCGCTCAACGGCCTCACCACCAGTACCATGAATTTCCAAACTTTCTCCAATCTCGCGTTCGCCTTCAAAATTACTCCCGAACTCCTGGTGAAGGGAATTGTCTTTGCCCTCGTTATGGGGGTAATTGGTGGCCTGCTCCCGGCTGTCCGCGCAGCCAGCCTTCCGGTTGCCACCGCTCTTCGCGAACTCTAACCAATAAGCGTAGGGGTCCAGCATTGCTGGACCCCATGTCCGCCTCAACGTATTTCTAGGTTTTTCTGTCATTCTGAGGGCATCCCATAAGGATGCCCGAAGAACCTCAATCTGACTCCCACCCGAAACTTACGATATCCGTCACCGGGTGCCGCACCCTGCGTTTTTCAGGGTGCGGTTTTTGACTCGGCCTTTCTTTCTGTCGTGCCAACCAACCTACCTAGAACTCCTTCTCCTCAATCCTTCGCTTCTCCGCATTGTAATCGCAATACCTCACCCACTTCGGACGCACCACAAAATAGGTTATCCCCGGCCAACTCTCTCGCGTTGGTCCATCCGTAAATTTCGCAAAATAAATTTTTTTGTATTTTTCCAGTACATCTCCCTGCAATTCCTCTGCAATGCCCTCATATTGCACGGTAATTTCCGTGGTGCATCCGATGACGAATGCCACGCGTGGATTGTTTTTTAGATTTGGATATTTCCTGGAGGTGTTCACCGTGTCAAAAATCAATTCCAGGTCTGGCGTGGCCGCTACTCCCATTAACGCCGCCTCGGGAGCTTTGTCGATCCCCACCGTCGCCAGCACTCCAAACCTTTCTGAATCCAAAAACTTGAACACTTCGTCGATATTCATTGCTGCCTCCTGACTTCTTCCCAACATAAAAAAAGGCGCCCCATCCTTCGGAGCGCCATCTGAAACCCAATTCTCGCCACTCATATGATTTGGCGACTACCCTAAAGCTAAGTAATTACCCCCGTGTTTCGAGGGGCCACTTTTTCTTCAATTCGCCGGCGCCGCGTCCTTGGTCGCCGCCACATCCGTATCGGGAACACTCAAGTTCCCTGTGCCTCGATAACGTACCACCAGCATCGTCAGATCGTCGGCCTGCCGTGCTCCGCGCGCAAAGTTTTCCACGGATTCCAATACCACCTTTTGTATCTCATCCAACGCGCTTTCCGGGTGCCCTTTCAAAACTTCGCGCAACCTTGGTACTCCATACAACTCTTCTTCCGGATCCATCGCTTCCGTCACGCCATCGCTGAATAGCACTAACGTATCGTTGGCCTCCAGTTGCAGCTTCAGCGTAGTAAATTCCGCTTCCGGCACCAGCCCCACCGGGAAAGATCCTTCGCTGAATGCTTCCTCTACCTTCTCTCCACGCAGCAGTATTGGCGAAGGATGCCCCGCGTTGATGAACTCCAGTTTTCCGTCCAAGTCCAAAATCCCGAAAAACATCGTGGCATATCGTCCAACTTCTGAGTGGTCGCACAAGAAACGATTAACATGGTTGAACACCACGGCCGGATCCGTTCCCAGGCTCATGGCGGAAAGCGCCCCCTGCAGCATGGTGGTCACAATCGCTGCCCCCAGGCCTTTTCCGCTTACATCCGCCAGCAAAAACGCCGTCCGCTTGTCATCAATGGGGAACACATCGTAATAATCCCCTCCCACCGACAAACAGGGGAAATTAATCCCCGACACCGCCAGATGGGGATAGTCTCGAAAATTTTTCGGCAGCAACGCTTGTTGAATATCGCGCGCAATCCCTATCTCCTGCTCCAGCCTCTGCCGCTCGCGTTCTCTCTCCACCAGCCGCGCGTTATCCAGAATGCTGGCCGCGTCGGCTGCCAGGGCATCCAGGATCTGCCGGTCTAGCTTCGTGAATGCCGTCGGCCTTTTCGAGTCCAGATACAATACGCCCAAAAATTCCCCACGCTTCATATTTGCCGCGGAGCCTTCGCTGCTCGCTCGGGAAGTCGCGTACAGTGGAATCACCACCACCGCGCGCAATCCTTGCGACACGATACTGGCCGCCGCCTGCAGGTTCATTTCCGCTTGCGCCAGGTCTTCTGTAATCACCGGAGACTGCTGCTTGATCGCCAGCTGAATGGCCGTGCCGCTTGGCGTGATGCTTTCGGGCGGCAAGCGTTGTCCACCAGTTCGCCGCGCCAGCCGCACCTTCATATTTTCCGTTTTGCCTTCTTCGGCTTCCAGCAGCAACCCGCGATCCGCGTCCGTCACCGCCACGGCGTGATCGATCATCTTTGCCAGTACCGAATCCAGCGGCAGTTGCGAGTGCAGCAGCGAAGTCGCTTCCAGCAATAAATTCAGTTTGCGCAGTCCCCCACCCGTCGATTCCGCGCTGGTCATGTGATCGATGCGCGTCAACAATTGCGGAATGGATTCGTCGGATGTTCCCGTCGCCGACCGAAACATCATCTGGTAGGAATCTTCCAGTCCAAACGTAATCACGTCGCCGTCATTCAATGCCCGGCTCTCTACTTTTTCTCCGTTCACGTACAGGCCGCGGCGCTGCCCGCGATCTTCAATGTAATAACGGTTTGCTTCCATCACGATCGCGCCGCAATTTCGCGATATGCGGCGATCCGTCAATTGCAGATGGTTTCCGGTTTCCGAACCTCTTCCAATCAGGAAGGGGACCTGCGAGATGCGCACGTATTTGCGCGCTCCATCCGGCGAGATAACTTCAAGCACCGCCTCGGCCTGCGACAACGTTTCAGTCATGCCAGCTTGCTCCGCTAAACCGCGAATTGTAGCACGCGTTCGCCTCTCCTTGCCTGCCTCTCCATGATTTCGGTCATTTCTCCCCAACGCTTGCGGTCCCTCCCCATTTTCCACTTTTATCCTTGCATCCCCACGTCTCCTCCTGAAGAATATGGCCCTACCATTTCGAGATTTGTACCGCCCAAGGACTTCTGAATGTTATTTTTGTCGCTCGCAACTTTTCTCTTTTCCGGAAGTCTTTCTCACGCGGATCCCGTCGTTCCTATATTGATCGCCTCCATTTTTATCACGCTGGGCGCGGCTCTCGGCGGCTTGCTGATGAAGTGGATCAAACAACCCTCCGTTCTGGGAGAGTTGCTTGTCGGCCTGCTGGCTGGCAATCTTGGCTATTACTTCGGCAACCCCGTCTTGACCGTGCTGCGCGAAGGCGAGAATCTCTCCCGTATTTCCGACATGGCTCTTGGTAACCCACTTAGCGTTGCCGAGGCCACTTACAAAATTCTTCCTCCCGGTCCACACACCGATCTGATTGCCTCCATTCTGTCTTCTCCCAACGGCCTCAGTTATCTCAACGTCTACTCCTTCATAGACATCGTCTCCCGCATGGCCATCCTGATTCTACTTTTCCTGGTCGGTCTGGAAATCAGCCTCGTGGAAATGCGTCGCGTCGGCAAATATGCCACCTACGTTGCTATGCTCGGCATTGTTGTCCCCCTGCTCTTGGGTATGGGCACCATGAAAATCCTTCATCCCAATGGCACCCTCGCCGCCGACCTCTTCATCGGTGGCATCCTCACCGCCACTTCCGTTGGCATCACCGCTCGTGTTCTTCGCGACCTTGGCCGCGACACCACCGAAGAAGCCCGCATCATTCTGGGCGCCGCAGTAATCGACGACGTTCTCTGCCTCATTATTCTTGCCGTCGTCAGTGGCCTCGCCACCACCGGCAAAATAAGCGTTGCTTCCATCGCCCTCACCACCACCAAGGCCACGGTATTTCTTGTAGCCTCCCTTGGCATCGGCATCTGGCTCATGCCCAGGCTCGTTCGCAAGCTCGCCACCTTCGGAGTCAAAAATCTCAAACTGCTCTTCGGTGTCAGTTTCGCCTTTCTTCTTGCGTGGCTCGCCAACGTTTCAGAGCTCGCTACCATCGTCGGCGCGTTTGCGGCCGGCATGGTGCTCAACAGTTTTTTCGATCGCGAAGTCGAAGGCGCCTCGCTCCACGAACTTCTTTCTCCCGTGGAGTCGCTCGTCGTTCCCCTGTTTTTTGTGTGGATGGGCATTCAAGTGAAATTGGAGAGCATGGCCAATAAGGACGTCCTTCTTGCTGGTCTTCTCCTCACGGTTGTTGCCATCGTCGGTAAAGTAGCCGCCGGTTGGGGTTGTCCACCAACTATGAACCGACTCGCCGTCGGTTTCGGCATGATGCCGCGTGGAGAAGTCGGTCTGATTTTTGCGGGTATTGGAAAGGGAATTGGCGTGGTCGACGAAGGTCTTTTCTCCGCCATCGTGCTCTTGGTGATGGTCACCACCGTCCTGGCTCCGATTCTCTTGCGCGCCACTCTCGGCAGTGGTCCAACAATCGCCACCACCGCCCCTGCTCATTCCTCCTCCTCTCATTAAGCAACTTCGTAGGGGTCCAGCATTGCTGGACCCCAAACCGCGGCGAGATTGTGCAGGAACTTCGATATACTGGCTTTGTTTGCAATACTTTACAGTGCTTCGCAACTCTTGCCTGAGCATCGGGTTTAACCACATGTACGCGCTTCCCCAAGCCTAAAAAGCTGGGAGGCATTCCGGTCTACTTGGGATTACAATGCGCTTCTCGGATCGGACCTCGGGAGAGAGGACCATGCGCTACCTAAAGTTCGTTGCACTACTTGGCATTTTGCTTTTCACTGCAGGATACACGCAAGCTCAGGTCTCTGTCGGCGTTGGCGTTGGTCCCGTCGCCGTAGGCGTTGGGCCCGCACCCGTCTGTGACTATGGCTACTACGGATATTATCCGTACGCCTGCGCACCTTACGGCTATTACGGGCCTGACTACTTCGTCAGCGGCGTCTTCATCGGTGCCGGACCCTGGTATCACGGCTATGGCTATGGTCAAGGTTACTACGGTGGCGGCTACTATGGCCGGGGCTACTACGGACACGGCTATTACGGGCGCCCGGGCTACTATGGCAGTGGCTACGGCTACGGTAATCGACCTGGATATGGCTACCGATCGAACTACGGTGGCGGTCATCACGGCGGCTATTCGGGCGGCAACTTCCACGGCAACGGTAACGGCGGATACCGCGGTGGCGGCGGAAATCATGGTGGTGGAAGCTTCCATGGCAACAGCGGATATCACGGCGGTGGTGGAGGCTCGCACGGTGGTGGTGGTTATCGCGGTGGAGGCGGTTCCCATGGCGGTGGTGGATACCACGGCGGTGGAGGCTCGCACGGCGGTGGTGGAGGTTCCCACGTGCGCCCTGGTGGTGGACGCCACTAATCCCGATCGTTCTACATGGTGACACTTCGAACGGCTGGCAGCCTCGCTGTCAGCCGTTTTTTTAAGCCTGCATGATCCTCACCTTCCGCCACCTCGCTGTTTGCCTGATTTGCTCATAACCCACTGGAAACGCCGAGGCCATATGCATGCTGCCGCCCCAGAGCGCCTTGCTAGACTGACAGCAGGGAAGCGTGTGTCCCCGCGCATGAATCCGTTAGAGTCAGACCGTCTCCATTTCGATTTGCAGCTCGCCTTCGCGCGCCCGGTTATCGCGTTGCTGACGGCGTTGTGCCTGCTCCAATTAGGTACCGCGCGCCAAGTGCAGCGTCCACTTTCGCTTCTGATCGCCTACATGATCGTTGCGGTGGTAATCCTGCTCCTCGAACGCATGTTACGCCGCCACAAGTGGCGCCTGCCTCTTCTTTGCGACGTGTTGGTCGTCGGACTTTTTCTATATCTTTCGCCCGAAGTCTTGCCCGCATGGTTCCTTCTGTTCTTCATTGCCTTTGCTGCGGGCTACCGCTGGAATCTCAGGTTCGCACTGTTCCTATGCTTCGGACTTCTTTTGTTGGCCATGGCGCTGAAGATACAGCGCGCCGGCGAAGCCGACGGAGTTCACCACATCCTTTACTCCCTGCACTTTTACGCTGCCACGTTTCTTGGCGCTGCCGGCGTCGCGTTTCTCGGCGATCGCAATCGCAAGTTTGCCTGGCAACAGGAATTTCTTGCCCGCCTTGCCACCACCATGCACGTTGATTTGGGCCTGGCGGAATCGTTGCGTTTGTTACTCGAAGAATTTGCCCAGGAATTTCATACCGATGAGGTTCTGCTCGCCTATCGAGACATGGACCTTGAACGCATCTTCATTTGGCGCCTCAAATCCGGCGAAAGTGAGCGGCTCATCCCTGAAAATATTCCACTCACTCGCGCCGATGGATTTCTGCTCGACGATATGGACGCCTCCCTCTGCTGGAATTCCCTCGAAGGCCGTGGCCTCGGCTTCGGTTGGGATCGCCGCGATGGACAGCTCTTGAAAATCGCCCCTCGCATGCCTGGCCCCACCCTGCAGGAATTAGGCATTAAGAATTTCATGTCCGTGGCCTTTGATCAGGATAATCACGCCGCAGGGAGAATCTTTCTGGTGAATCGCAAACCCACCAGGGTGGCCTTCACTCGTGAAGATCTTGCCTGGATGGAGCGCATTTCACAGCACGTCAGCGCCTCCCTCGAAAATGTTTTTCTGCTTCGCCACCTTCGCGCCCGCGCCATTGAGGCGGAACGCTCGCGTATTTCCCGCGACCTACACGACGGCATTCTGCAAACTCTCCTCAGCATTGAAATCCAATTGGACGTTTTGCGCCGAAAGGTAAACACCCAGCCGGAGCAGATGGAATCGGGCCTGGCCTCCCTCCAGCAAACGGTCAGAAACGAGGGTGGCGAGCTGCGCCATCTGGTCACCGACCTTCGCCCCTTGCGCGTGCAATCAGCCGATTTAGTTGATTTAATGCGGGGTTTTGCCGAGCGCTTCCGCAACGAGAGCGCTCTGCCCCTCGATTTATTGATCGATTCCGCCGATTTACACGCTCCTGACCGCGTCTGTCGCGAGATTTTCCAGATTTACCGTGAAGCACTCAACAACATAAAAAAGCATGCGAAGGCTTCCCATGTCGTGGTAAAACTGTCGCAGGATGACAGCCGGCTCGTCCTGGTGGTGGACGACAACGGCGAGGGTTTTAGCTTCGCTGGGAGATTCACCGGGGATGAACTTGACCGCCTGCGGCTTGGTCCAATTTCCATCAAGGAACGTACGCGCACGGTCGGTGGTGTTTTGACTGTGGAGTCAAACCCGGGACATGGTGCGCGTTTAACAATTGAGGTACCACTCGGCTGACGCTATATGGCGAAGACAAAACAACAAATTCGAATCTTAATGGCGGATGACCACGCGATTTTCCGCGATGGCCTGCGGAAACTCCTCGACGGCGATGAAGATATCACCATCGTCGGAGAAGCGCAGAACGGCGCGGAATGCATCAAGCTTCTCGCCAAGCTGAAACCCGATATTTTGCTGCTCGATCTCCGCATGCCCGATAAAGACGGCCTCGCTGTTCTCGAAGAAGTTAATTTTGACACCATTCCCACGCGCGTCATTGTCCTTACCGCTGCCGAGGATGATCGCGACGTTGTCCGCGCCATGCGCCTCGGTGCTCGTGGTGTAGTACTGAAACAATCCGCCACCGATTTACTCGTGAAGAGCATTCACCGCGTCCACGCAGGAGAGATCTGGCTCGACAATCGCATGACTGCTGAAGTGATGAAAGCTTTTGCCAAGTCCTCTGAATCCGGCCCTCGCCGCGAAAAGCCCTTGCTCTCCGATCGTGAAAAGGAAATTGTTCAGCTCGTTGCTCAGGGATTCCGCAACAAGGAAATCGGCGAAAAACTCTTCATCTCGGAGCAGACCGTCAAGAATCACCTGCACAATATTTTCGACAAACTCGGCGTTTCCGATCGCCTCGAACTGGCCCTCTACGCCATCCACCATCGCCTCATCGATCATTCCTGATTCATTGCCCATGTAGCCAGCGACGGGTGCCGCACCCTTCGTTTTTAAGGGTGCGGGTTTAGACTCTACTTCATCCCCACCCGATCATCTTTCATACATAAACCTGTCATCCTGAGAGTCTGTGACTAAATCGTCGCTGGCGGGAGGGCGTGGCGCAAAGTGCCTACTTGGCGGGGGTGTTGGCCGGCAAGTTTTCTCTTGCATCGTCTCTCTCTTACTCCCTTTGTTTCGCCTCTTTGGCTGTCGCCGTGATTCTTTTCACTGTTTTATTTCAGCAGGGCCGCGCCAAAATGCATCAGGTTATAGGCCAGCGCGCACCACAACGCCACGCATCGCGCTTTGTGCAGCCCGCGTACCGTAAACTGCGTCAGGCCGCGGTAACTTCGTAGGTCCGCGTTAACTGTTTCGCTGGTGGCCGCTCGCTGCTTGTAAATTTCCTTCCCTTCGTCACTGCCCATGCGTTGCTTCCACGCTCGCATCGCTGCGTTGTCGCGCGACTTCGGCTCCAGTTCACGTCCGCGGTTTTCCGGATTGCGCGCGCCCTTCGGCGGGACGAACAACTCGACGTTTTGCTCGTGCGCCCGCTCAATGTCGTCGTTGCGCAAGTAACCGCCGTCCATCAAATGCTGCTCGACCTTGCGCCCGCTGCGCCGCTCGACCTGCTCACGCATCGATTCGCTCAACCCTGCCGAATCGCTGCCTTCGTTCGTCACCTCCACCCCTACGATCGCGCGGCTTGTCGCATCGGTCGCCAACTGCACGTTGAACGCCGGATGGTATCCCCCGTTTGCCATCTTCATCACTCGTGCTTCCGGATCGCTCGTACTCACGCGCAGCTGCTTGGCCCGAATCTTCTGCCCGCGTTCCCCCTGGCCTGCGCGGCGCACGGTTTCTTCTTGTCGCTCTTTCATCTCCGGCAACTGCGCCACCGCCTGCTCCACGCGCTTCTGCCTCTCTTCGGCAGCTCGCAACTGCGCCGCCCTCTTCTTTACCGCTTCGCCCGACAGCTTCTCCGGCTCCTCCACCTGCCGCCGCACTTGCTCGACGTGCGTCTTGCTCTCCGCTAGCAGTTTTTGCAACCGCTCCTCGCGCCGAAAACTTCCCGCTCCCGCGCTCACTCGCACCCGCACGCCGTCCTGGCTCATCCGGCTCGCGGTTACCAGTTCCTGATCCACCAGCGTCGCGATCACCTGCGTGAACAGCTTGTCGAGCGCCTCTCCCTGATCGGTGCGAAAGTCCGACAGCATCCGGTGGTTCACCCCCACTCCGCCGCACAGCCACCGGAACGGGGCGCTCTCCTGGCACCGCCGCGCCAACTCCCGCGCCGACCCAATGCCCCGAATGCAGGCGTACAGCCACAACGCTACCAGCAACTCCGGATCGGTTGCGTCCCGCCCCGCCACTCCCTCCCGCGCCTTGATCGGCTCGCCAAATGCCGACAGATTTAATTTCGCCACCACTGCCGCCACCGTCCGCACCGGATGCGTCGCACTGACTAAATCGTCCGTGCACTGCGGCACCAGTTCCATCTGTCGCCGTTCTGGCCTGCGCAGACGCACCTCTCCTGGTGTCTCCGCTCCCGCTGCTGTCTTTGCCGCTCCTGCATCCGTACCGGAACTTGCACCCGCAATTAGCTCAAATTGGCTCATGAACTTCATATAACCAATAACCAGTCAAAACGCACCTAAAAAGTCACAGCCTCTGAGCGAAGCGAAGGACCTCAACCGAATTTTCTGCAACCCACGCCCCACCCCACATAGTCCTTTCCTATTATTGCCTCCTCTCCCTTGACTTCGTATCCTCTCTCGAACTTGAATAGGTGCCGCCCAAAAATGAGTGGACCGGGCTGAGTTTACTTTATCGGTTGTGAATCTGAGGTTATTGCTGGGTTCCCAGAGTTGTGTCCTTTCTCTCGCCCACGGCGAGCAAATACTAACTGAGGTGAATGGAATTGATCAGCATCGCTCCTGCTGTTAGCCAAGTGTTTCGTCATCCTCTCCCGCTCATTCCTGCAATCATTCGAACTCATCGTCACACGGAGCTTCGCCTGCCGAATCTTGCAAAGTCGGCCCTGCTATTGACCATTGCATTCTTTTCTTGCCGCCAACTCCCTGCGCAGGACATCTCCGGCAGTTTGCGCGGCACTGTCATCGACGCCAGCGGAGCCGCTGTCATTGGCGCCAAAGTCACCGCCACAAACACCGATACCGGGCTGGCCCGCACCACGCCTAGCGACTCCAAGGGCGACTACCTACTCGTCGCGCTGCCCGTTGGCCACTATCGCATTGATGTCGAGGCCAAGGGTTTCCGTACCTACACCCAGGATGGCATCACGCTTGACGTGAACCAGCCCGCCACAATTCCCGTTCGCCTTGCAGTGGGTATGGCCACGGAAAAATTAGAAGTGAAGGCCAATGCCGACATCATTGAAACGACGACCACAAGTTTGGGCACCACCGTCGGCGATCGCGAAGTGCTCGACCTTCCTCTCAACGGCCGACACTTCACGCAACTCGGCTTGCTGCAGCCGGGCGTTGCCCCGGTTACCGCGGGGCTTATCCAGGCAGGCGGTTCGCTTCGCGAAGGCCAGGCTTATGCTGTGAATGGACAGCGTCCCGAATCGAACAATTTCCTCGTGGATGGCGCGGATAACTTCAACGGCGTGGATGGCGGTTTCGTTCTCCAGCCACCCGTCGATGCCATCGCTGAATTCCGCATCCTCACGCATACCGCCAGCGCGGAATTTGGTCATAGCACTGGTTCCACCACGAATATCGTCACTCGCTCTGGCACCAACAATTTTCACGGCGCGCTCTGGGAATTTTTCCGCAACGATGCACTGGATGCTAAGAGCTTCTTCGCGGACAGCGTTGAGCCGCTGCACCGCAACCAGTTTGGCGCAACCATCGGTGGCCCCATCAAAAAAGACAAGACTTTTTTCTTTGCCTACTACGAGGGAGTTCGCAATAGCCAGGGAGAAACGACGCGCACCACGGTCCCGTCGGACTTAGAGCGAACTGGTGATTTTGGCCAGCTGTGCACCAGTCAAGGCGGCGCGTTTGATGACGGCGGTATCTGCACAAAAGGCGGCGAGCCCTTCCCCGACGGCCAACTCGGGCTAGTTCTTACCAACCCGGTCACCCCCGTCCCCTTTAATCAGATTTTTCCGGTTTTTAGCCCAGACGCGATTAGTCCAATCTCACAAAATATTCTGCCCTTCTATCCGCATGCCAACCAGGGTCTCAACACCTTCGTAGCCACGCAGACCCTTACCTCCGACAATGATCAATTCGGTGTACGTCTGGACCATTACCTGACACCAAAGGACATGTTGAATTTCCGTTACAGCTTCAGCCAGGGTTCGCAGATCGATCCGCTTTCCACCTCGGGCGCGAACGTGCCCGGTTTTCCCGTTGGCGAAAATCAACGCGCGCAGAACTTCATTGCTCAAGAAACGCACACGTTCTCTCCTACAATTGTTGGTGTCGCACGCTTTTCCTATCTGAGAAACAAATTCCTGTTTGACGAACACCTTAATCACACCACCCCAGAGAGTCTGGGTTTTGAATACGCACCTTCCCTGGAAGCAGCGATTGGTCCGCCGTTCATTCAGGCCGGTGGCTACGCTTCCGTGGGCGATCCCATCACCGGCCCGCGCAATACCTATCAGAACTCCTATGATTTCTCCGGTTCACTGACCTGGGTTCGTGGCCGCCACCAGATGAAATTTGGCGCCGGTTACCAATACGACCAGATCAATGTGCTGCAAGGCATCGCCACCAACGGTTTTTTTGTCTTTGCGACCTTTCCGTTTACCGATGAGTTCGCCAGCTTCTTATCTGGCAATCCGGTCTTCTTCCTGCAGGGCAGCGGCGATTTCTCTCGTGGCTTGCGCGGACATTCCGTGAATATGTATGCGCAAGACACGTACAGGATCAATCCCCGGCTGACCCTGAATTTTGGCTTGCGTTATGAAATTCCTTCGCCATACACCGAAATTCATAATCGCCAGAATTTGTGGATCCCTGGTGTTCAGTCCACCGTAAATCCAGATGCTCCGGCAGGGTTGCTGTACCCCGGCGACAAGGGAGTCCCACGCGGCCTCATCCAGACCCAAAAAACAGCCTTCGCACCGCGCGTCGGCATTGCCTGGGATCCCACCGGCAGTGGGCAATGGCTGGTCACCGCAGCCTACGGAATCTTCTACGATCCTTACTACACAGGGCAGGGTGGCCCACTGCAGACGCCGATTAGCGCGCCGCCCTATCTGCTGACTTCGCAAATAAGTGGCCCGCGGTCTTTTGCCGACCCCTATGTAGGCATCGCTCCGCCCGTCAACGGCTTTGTTTTCCCGATGACTTTGCTCACACTCGATCCAGACCTGCGGCTGCCTTACGCGCAGGACTGGAACCTCAACATCGAACGTTCTTTCGGGAAAGACTGGTTATTCCAGGTTGGCTATGTGGGAACCAAGGGCACCAGACTCCCACGCTTCGTCGAAGGCAATCCCACTGTCTACGATCCGAATCTTTCGCCCTTAGAGAACGGACAGCTTTCCGACCAGCGGCGGCTTTACTCCGGTTGCACTGTTGAAGATCCGGAGGCGACATGCACATTTTCCTCCGCTGGTCTGATTTCCGGAATCGCCAACTCAACCTATAACGCCTTGCAGGCCAGCCTCCGCAAGCGATTTAGCGCTGGCCTTTCCTTCCTGGCTTCTTACACCTTCTCCAAGACTTTGGATTATTCCTCTAGCTTCAACATCACCGGCTCCGCGTCACAAAGCACCGCGGGCGAAAACGATTTGGCTCAGAATCCCTTCGATCTTCGCGCCGAGCACGGCCGGTCTATGTTCGATGCGCGCCATCGCTTTGTACTCAGTTACCAATGGAATCTTCCGTGGTTCAGCAAGCCGGAAAACTGGTATGGGCACATCCTGGGCAACTGGCAAGTGAATGGAGTTACCACCTTCCAGACCAACATCCCCTTCACCGTATACGATTCAAGCAATCCTTCCGCGCAAGGTGGCGCGCCGGAAATTTCTGGATTCTTTAGCGCCCGGCCAAACCTGGCTGGCGATCCAAATTCCGGCTCGTGCCAGGAGAACGGCGTGTCCGTACCGATACGCACTGCGAACTGCTGGTTCAACACCAGCGCCTTCGAACATGCGCCACCAGGACAATTTGGCAACGTCGGGCGGGCCACCATGCTTGGCCCCTCGTTCCAGCAGTGGGATTTCTCGGCCATCAAGACGATTCCAATTCATGAGAGCATGAACCTGCAATTCCGCGCGGAGTTCTTCAATATCTTCAATAACGTGAATTTCCAGCTGCCCAACAACGACCTGCAGTCCCCGAATTTCGGGCACATTCAGGCGGCCCAGTCCGGCCGCGTCATTCAGTTCGCCCTGAAATTCCTCTTCTAAGTCTGCGGCAGCATGCCAACATTTCTCCTAGTTTCTCTTGATGTAGGGGGCGGCTTTACACCGCCCTCTTCTGCGTGTGGGGGGTTTAGATCAAATCTCCACCTCGTTTCACCGCGACGCGCAAGCAACCAGTCCCGGCGTGACAGAATCACCGACTTCCCTGTAAGACATCCACTCCCACCCGATCTACAAGGTTGTAGTACTTAAGTACTTTTTCCACTCCTTTCTTTTTTGAACCCCCAGTCCTATTGTTCTCTGGTCACCTCCCCTATACACTCGCTCTTTCAAATAGGGAGGTTCCTTGTGACCGGCTCAGAACGCCGAACGACCCAACGGTTTTCCATGCGGCTGCCGCTTACAGTCCGTTGGACGACTGGCGCGGCCGTAGGCGAAACCACTACAGAATCGCGTGACGTCAGCTCCAGAGGCGTCTATTTCTTCCTTTCCAAAGACGTCAAAGAAGGGTCCGCAGTCGAAATCCTGCTCACTCTCCCCAATGAGATCACTCTCGCTGGACCCGTTCGCGTGCGCTGCCTAGGCCGCGTTCAACGCACAGAAGCCCGTGATGAGGGCGCTGTCGGCGTAGTTGCCGCCATTGAGCGCTACGAGTTTCTGCGAGCTGCGGAAGACGCTTAACGAGCTCTTCGGCTACCCGCGATTTATCCAATTTCTGTACAAGTTCCTTGCTCGCTCACTGCGGAGGCGGGCGGGAATAGCCGGGGTGCCTCGGCCCCTCAGCGGAGCCCCCGGCTGATTTTTTCTACCCTGGTTTCGCCCTCTCACAACGCCTTCTGTGGCACAGTCACTCCTGACTGTGTCTTGGGTTTCGTCCTTGCTGCCTTTCTGCCTTTGGCTTTCATGCCAGTGCTCTTGCCTCACCAACCATCCTCCGGAGCGGCCACCTTCAGGTAGCCACTGCTCAATGCACAACAACTCCTGGTCTTCTGTGGCGGCCGACCTTTAGGTCGCTTCCTTTCTTCCTACTCCTCCCACGTGACTACCAAGCCGCCCCTGTCCTTCCGGTCAGGCGATTTCCACAACTCCAATGAGCGAAGATTCACTTATCCCGCCCTCGGGTCAATTTACGCCTCCTCTTTCCAGATTTTCCTGGGGGGATAAGGACGACGCTATGCCGGAATGGCTGGCTGATCACAATTCCTCGCAAGAATCTGCGAGCAAAAAAACCGTCGAACGCCTCGCCACCGCAGAGGAACTCGCCGAGTATGGCGCTGTCGCCACCAATCCCGAAATCGAGTCGCAAATCCTGGAACTACTCGAAGCCCAAATGGAAGAAACTCTTCCTCTGGAACTTGTTCCCACGACCACCATCGACTTTCCCACGATGAAAATTACACCTGTAAACACTTCGACCACCCAAACTCCGCAGCTTTCAGAAACGGCCATCGGAAATGGGGGATTCGCAATTTCTCCTGCCGATTCTCCGGAACCACCACTCATTCCCGCGGCTGCCGAAAACTGGGAAGCACTTAAATCTTCCGCTGCTACAGAAGCACAGCAGACTGCGGAACCAGTTATCGAGCCCCCTCAAGAGCCGTGGCCTACCGACCTTCTCGAGTTCGCCGAAATACTTGATCAACACCGCCTCTGGTTGGAAACCGCGGGCGCAGAGGGCGTCCGTGGCGATCTCAGCGGCGTCAATCTTGCCGGTTCCGACTTAACGGGAGTGAATCTTCAGGGCGCGCAATTGAACAAAACCGTCCTTCGCGGCGCGGACCTGTCCATGGCCAATCTCCGCGGCGCCAGTTTTGTCGAAGCCGACCTTCGCGACGCAAATCTTCTCGGTGCCGAATTTTCTGGCGCAAACCTGATGGGCGCAAATCTCTATGGCGCGCAGGGCCTCTGGGCAGGTCGCCTCGGAGGAACCAATCTTTTCGACGCCACTCTGCCGGAAGCCGTAGCCGCTCATGATGGCGGCAAGACCATCGCGCAATCCACACAATCCGCTCGCCGGTTTTATGCCATCATCATCGGCCTTTGCGTCGCCGCTTGTGGTCTGGTCGCTCTCACTACCGATGTTCGCCTGCTGCTCGACCGCTCCGCCGTTCCCACTTCACGCCTTCCCAATTTCCTTCCCCTTCAGGGATTTTATCTTGGCGCTCCGCTGCTCCTCACTATTCTCTATTTTCGGCTTCAATTTCTTCTCCTGCGACTGTGGGGAAGCATCGGCGCCTTGCCGGCAGTTTTTCCCGACGGTCAGACGCCTGAAAGAGACGGTTCCTGGTATCTCATGGGCCCCATTCGCCCTCATTTGCGCTGGTCCCGTGATCCTCGCTCGCCGCTGGCCATGGGTGAATGCGTAATGGCCAAACTGCTGGCCTACTGGGCCGTTCCCGCCACTATTTTTCTATTCTGGCTGCGCTACCTGGTTCTGCAGGACTACCGCGGCACCTTGCTCCAGGTTGTTCTCTTCACCCTCGTTGTCGCCGCTGCGTGCAGCTTGCCACGCGTCGTCGCCCGGGTTCTTCGTCCCGGTGATTGGGCCGACGAATCTACCTCCACTTTCATGCGCGACGTTCTTTCCACTCTGCGCATTCCTCTCGTTGCCGGCTTTCTTCTTTTTCTTTTCTCGCTCGGGGTCATTCACGGCTTGCCCGCGGACCAGTCCGTTCGCTCCGATGTCTCCAGCAGCGATCCGCGCCGCTGGGCCGCCACCGTCTTTCGCTCCGTCGGTTTCCGCCCCTACGCCGACATCACCGAAGCCAGCGTTTCCGACTCGCCCGCCAAAGATTTTGCAAAAGAATCCAGCCCCAGCGATGCCCCCGGCCCGCGCTTGAACGAAATGAACCTGCGCTATTCCCGCGGCTATCGCGCGGCTTTCGCCAACGCTCGCATGTGGCGAGCAAATCTTGAAGGCGCCAGCCTCTCCGAAGCCGATTTCCGCGGCGTAAATCTCCGTGAAGGTATCCTGCGCTCAGCGAAGCTAGACAGACTGCAAGCCGCCAAGTCCAATCTTGTTTCCGTCGATGGCCAGTGGGCGGATCTTGCCGGTGCGGATTTTCGCAATGCCGATCTCTCTTACGCTAATTTTCAGGGAGCTACGTTGGCCACCACCAACTTCACGCGCGCCACGCTCTATGCCGTGAATTTGCGTCACGCCAATCTTCTGCGTGTCGACATCTCGCATGCCGACCTGCGCGACGCAAAGATGGAAGATGCCATCCTCTCACTCGCAACGATGGAACAGACCGATCTTTCCGCCGCCAAATTGCAGGGTGCGAATCTCACTGGCGCCCAGATCAAGGGCACCATTCTCCTCGAAGCCGATTTATCACGCGCCGATCTTCGCAGTGCCACCATGACTGGCGCAATTCTTCGTCAGGCTAAGCTCGATGGCGCCAATCTCGACGGTGCGGACATGCATGGCGCGCTTGGCCTCGATGCCGCTCAAGTTTGCTCCGCCCAAAACTGGCGCGGCGCGCAACTCGACGCCGACATCCTGCAATCCGTCCAGCAGCGCTGTGGCGCGGCGATAGCAACTCCCCAGCCGTAGAATTGCTCGCGTTCTCCACTCGTAGTACAGTTCCGGCAACGCCGATTTCATGGTGATCCAACTGGAGCTAACGTGCGCATGACCTCTCTGCCAAAGCTTTTTCTTGCATTCATCCTTTTCCCCGCAGCTCTCTTCGCTCAAGAAAACACGCGCATTGCCAGCAAAGACGGCCACTTTGCCCTTATCGTTGACGGCAAACCCTATCTCATGCTCGGCGCGCAGATCAATAATTCCAGCTCCTGGGCCGCCACTCTTCCGCAAGTCTGGCCTGCACTGGAAGCCATGCACGTCAACACCGTCGAAGCTCCCGTCTATTGGGAGCAACTCGAACCCGAGCCGGGCAAATTTGATTTCTCTACCGTCGATCAACTTGTGAACGGCGCGCGCGAACACAAACTGCATCTCGTCATCCTGTGGTTCGGCACCTGGAAAAACGGCCAGGCCCACTATGTCCCTGAATGGGTGAAGACCGATCTGAAAAAATTTCCCCGCCAGATCTCTTCCTACGGCAAAGTTCTCGACGTCCTGTCGCCAAATTCTCAAACTAATCTTGACGCCGACAAGCATGCGTATGCCGCGCTGATGCGCCACATCAAGGAAATCGACGCCACCCAACACACCGTCCTGATGATGCAAGTTGAAAACGAATCCGGCGGCATCGGTTCCGTGCGCGACTATTCCGCCGCCGCGCAAAAAGAGTTCACCGCGAAAGTTCCCACGCAACTCACCGCCGCTCTTCACACCGCAAATGGCACTTGGTCAGAAGTGTTTGGTCCCGATGCCGACGAGAAATTCGCCGCCTACTCCACTTCGCGTTACATCAACGAAGTCGCGCAGGCCGGCAAGACCGAATACAACATTCCCATGTACTGCAACGTGTGGATCACCTATCCCGTTCGTGCTCTTGAAAATCGCGATCGACCCAGCCCCGGTCAGGAATATCCCAGCGGCGGCCCGCAGCAGGGAAGTATTGCCATTTGGAAAGCCACGGCTTACGCCATCGATATCCTTGCGCCGGATTTCTATTCCGATGATCTGGTTTTTTATCGCGAGGTCATCGCGTCTTACAAGCGCGCCGACAATCCTCTATTCATTCCAGAGACTGGCCTCGCCAAAAACTTCGGCCGCTATTTTTTCTACGCCATTGGCAACGGGGCCATCGGATTCTCACCCTTCGGCGTCGATTACACCGATTGGACCATCGAGGATGAAAAGATTCCGACCTGGCTTTCCGAAAACTATGCGCTGATCCAACCGATGTCCGGTGAACTCGCCAAGCTCAACTTCGAAGGAAAACTACAAACGGCTATCGAAGACAAAGGCGCCGCCCAACAGACTCTGCATTTCGGGACCGTAGACGCCGTCGTCTCTTTCGGCCGCCACAGCGATGGAGAACTTCCCCCTGGCACCACCGACGGCCAGGGCCGCGCCCTCGTCGCCCAACTGGGCACGCTCGAATTTCTCGCTACTGGTTTCGACACCAGCGTCAGCTTCCAACTCGCCACCGATCCAAACGCCAAGTCTCCCGCGCAGCAACTGGAAATCCTCAGCGCCGACGAAGGTTTTTACACGCAAGGCACCTGGCACGCCACGCGCATCTGGAACGGCGACCAGACTGATCGCGGCCTCAACTTCAAATCACACAACACAGAAGTTGTCCGCATCCGCCTCCACACCATCCCGCTCCACGAGTGAAGAGAGCGCTCGCACAATTTGACGCCAATTTACGAAGCCATACACTGGATCTGCGGGAAACGCACAACCATATCCAATTGGTGATTCGTTAATCGCTCTACTTTACAAACTCCCCATTGTGCACCGTGTACTCCAGGTGAAACGGTTTTTGTTCCCGCCGATTCTCCCAGTGTTCCTGTACAATCAGTTTGTCAGCCTGAGCCAGCCGCTCTGAAGGCAGTGGGTGCGAACGAAAATAACCGGACAAGCTCTGGATCGCCAGTTCCGACAACTCTTCCTCCGACCTGAAGGTCGACTACATAAAAACATCGGCAAGAGAAGGCGCTGGCATAAAAGCCAGCGCTACGGGGAAAGAGCACCCTCACCCTGTGGCCTACGCAAGAAATGGGATTGGCTATGCGCGGGGTTCGCCGCTTTTTTTGCACAAAAGAAGCTTTCGATTGGCCTTGACACCTACATCCCCAGGGAACAGGCTGATTGCATAGTCTCGCCGTACCGGCGAGACCCCTACCCAGTTAACCGAACGAAGTTTCTTTACAGGCCAATCTTCAAATTGAGAGCTAAGAGGGGAGTGCCTCCTCGGCAGCTTTTTTCCATTCGCCATGAGCGCAGCCTGCTGTCTCACCCAGAGGATGGCACGCATGCGACTACGGCAGTTCCAGCCCGCACGGCTCAAGTCCGACTCGCTTCGTGCGAGAAAGAATTTTGAAAAATTGAAAGAGGAGAATCGAAATGTCTGAACAAAACAAAACTGCAGTCCGTCGTCTCTTTGAAGAAGTATGGAACCAGGGTAGTCAGGTAGTGGTGGACGAACTCTTGGCGCAAAACTATACGCACCATGATCCATCGACAGCCGATCTAGGGCAGGGCCCGCAAAGCGAGAAAAGGAGAGTGACACTCTACCGCACGGCATTCCCAGACCTGAGATTTACGATTAAGGACGTCATTGCCGAGGGAGAAACCGTGGTGGCGCGCTTTTCGGCCCAGGGCACCCATAAGGGCAATCTGAACGAGATTGCGCCGACGGGGAAAAAGATCGACATCACCGGCGTAACCATCTGCCGTTTCTCAAATGGCAAGATTGCGGAAGGATTCGTAAATTGGGACGCTCTGGGAATGATGCAACAGCTCGGGGTAGTTGCGGAGACCGCGAAAACCAAAGCCGCGGCAAAGTAGGCGCGTGTTGGGTGAGTAAAGCGAAAGGCCCGATGAGCGTCGTCGGGCCTTTTGAGAGGAGAAAAGCACTATCGTTCGTCGCCGAAGCGTTTGATGTCTTCGGGGCCTTCATTGAGGGGGCCCATTTCGCGGCCTTGGACGATCTGGCGGACTTGTTCAACGATGTCGGGATTCGCGAGCGTGGTGATATCGCCGGTATCCATGCGATTGGAAATGGCGGCCAGGACGCGGCGCATAATCTTGCCGGAGCGCGTTTTGGGCATGTCGGGAACGATGTGGATGCGCTTGGGTCGGGCGATTTTGCCGATCATGGTTTCGATGGTGGCGATGAGCTTCTCGAGGATGACTTTCTTGGGAAGCACGCCGGGCTTGAGCGCAATGTAAATTTCGGGGACGCGGCCCTTGATGTCGTCGACCACCGGAACGACGGCGGCTTCGGCAACTTCATGGACGGTGAGGCATGCGGATTCCAGTTCCTTGGTGCCGAGGCGATGTCCGGCAACGTTGATGACGTCGTCGACGCGGCCGAGGATGCGGTAGTAGCCATCGTGGGGAAGCACGGCGCCATCGGCAGCGTAGTAGGGCCAATCGCGCCAGTCTTTGCTGTGCGGATTCTTGTTGTATTTCTTGTAGTAGTTGCTGACGAAGCGCTGCGGATCTCCCCAGATGGTCTGCATAATGCCGGGCCAGGGATTGCGAATGCAAAGATTTCCAGCGTTGTGCGAAGCTTCGAGAACTTCGTTGCCTTCTTCGTCGCGAATGATGGGATAAATTCCCAGGCAAGAGGGGCCAGCGCTGCCGGGCTTCATGGAATCAAGAGCCGGCTTGGTGGTGATGAGGAATCCGCCGGTTTCCGTTTGCCACCAGGTATCGACGATAACGGCTTCACCCTTGCCGACAACTTCGTGATACCAGCGCCAGACTTCCGGCTCGATAGGTTCGCCGACTGTGGTCATGTGCTTGAAGCGGTAGGTGTGCTTTTTGGGCTCGTCGGCACCGGCTTTGCGCAACATGCGGATGGCGGTGGGCGAGGTGTGGAAGATGTTGACGTCGAGGCGTTCGGCGATGCGCCAGGGACGGCCGGCGTCGGGGAATTGCGGCACGCCTTCATAGAGCACGCTGCTAGCGGCCAGCGCGAGCGGGCCATAAACGATGTAGGAGTGTCCCGTGATCCAGCCGATATCGGCCATGCACCAGTAAACGTCTTCGGGATGCAGGTCCTGATAATACTTCGCGGTGCCTGCGACGTAAGCGAGATACCCGCCGGTGCGATGCTGACAACCTTTGGGCTTGCCGGTGGTGCCGCTGGTGTACATGAGGAAGAGCGGATCTTCGGATTCCATGGAGACGGGTTCGACGACGCGGTTGCGAAAATCCTTGATGACGTCGTTGATAAAGAAATCGCGTTCCATGATCATCGGCGAATCGGAAGTGAAGCGGTGAGCATAGCGCTTCCAGATCAAAACTTTGTCGATGTTCTGGCCTTCTTTTTGCGCGGTCTGCACGGCGATGTCGGCGCTGGCTTTGTGGTCGACCCAGCGGCCGTTGCGATGGTAGCCGTCGGCGTAAATTAAAATGCGGCTGCCGGAATCAGCGGCGCGGAGGCCGCAGGCTTCGCCAGAGAAACCGCCGAAGACCACGGAGTGAATGACGCCAAGACGCGCGCAGGCGAGCATGGTGATGGGCAGCTCTGGAATCATCGGCATGTGGATGGTGACGCGATCGCCCTTTTGCAGTCCGGCAAAATCGCGCAGCATCGCGGCCACTTCATTCACGCGGCGATAGAGTTCCTGATAGGTGATGACGACGTGGTGCTCGTCTTCCGGCTCGGGCACGAAGATAAGCGCGGCCTTGTTTTTGTATTTGGCAAGATGGCGATCGACGCAGTTGTAGCAGGCGTTCAGTTTGCCGCCGACAAACCACTTCCAGAAGGGCGGGTGGTTGGTGTCGAGCGTGGTATGCCAATACTGATCCCAGTGGAGAAGCTCGGCGTATTCGCGAAAACATTCGGGAAAATGTTCTTCGCTAAAACGATCGACGATGCGCGGATCATTCAGATTGGCCTGGGCAATGAAGCGGGCCGGCGGGCGAATGTATTCCTCTTCCTTCCAGTGGACAGCGATCTGCGCTTCGGTCAGTCCCAGTCTCTTTGACTTGGGCCTTTTTGCAGCATGTTTCTTTTCGTAGGTCGTCGGCACGTTACCTGCTCCCTGGAAAATTCAAGACTGAACTGCGCAGCCCAGAGCCAGAATGATGCACCCAGCGGAGTTCAGGGTCAATCGCACTGCGGTGGAAGAGTTAAGACTGCGAATGTATTACGTATGGCACGCGGAGCGCACAAGTGTTCGGATATTGTTACTCTGGTACGTATCCGGGGATGAAAATAAAGTTGCACAATTGTCAACACCACGGGCGCGGTGATGGGGCTGGGCGCAGGCTTGATTGCTTCGATCGGCTTGATTTTGGTGGGACCTAGTTTGATGGCCGTCGATCCGCCTACGGTTACCGGAGCGGCACGACATCTGATTCAGGCGAAGGCATGGTTTCCGCTGGAAAACCCAGGGATTCTGAGTATTCTGCTGGGCTTTCTGGGAGCGATACTTGGGACGCTGCTCAGCCACGAGCCTTCTTCGACGCACAAGTTTAACGAACTGCTGGTGCGGTCGAATACTGGATTGGGGGCGGAGAAGGCGACGTCGAGCCACTAGGGTTAGGGCGAG
The DNA here is from genome assembly GCA_963748365.1 of Candidatus Acidiferrales bacterium. Lineage (GTDB taxonomy): Bacteria > Acidobacteriota > Terriglobia > Acidiferrales > UBA7541 > Acidiferrum. The sequence continues at coordinate 14,447 of CAVVJG010000024.1, read as the reverse complement.
CGCCGTGAGTTGAGGTCCTTCGTTTCGTTTTGGGTGACAGTTCGAATCTGGATTTCAGCATTCATATTTGGAAGCGGATTCCTCAGGGGCCGAAGCCCAGTTGGTACCAACAGGAAATGTCGGAGCTAAAGCTCTGACCCCCTTAAAGGCTGGGTCTCCTCCACCCAGGGAGTACCGCACAAAACAGGGAGCGTCACGAAAAAGCAGGAAGTGCCACACGAGTGTGCTCTCTGGATTGCAGGCACTTGGAGTTGGGGATAGCGCTGCGAGAAAGCAGATCCTTCGCGCTGCTCGGGATGACGGGTTTAATTTTACGGTTACTTGGTAAGGTCGCGGAACCAGACCGTTTTAATGTTGGTGAATTCGCGCAGACCGAAGGGTCCTAGCTCGCGGCCGTGGCCGGAGGCCTTCACTCCACCGAAGGGAAGGCGCGGATCGGAAGCGACCATCTGGTTGATGAAGACCATGCCGGCTTCAAGGTCGTTGATGAAACGCTCGCGCTCGGCGGGATCATTGGTCCAGGCACTGGCGCCGAGTCCGAAGCGGGAGTCGTTGGCGATAGCGATGGCTTCGTCGATATTTTTTGCTCGGAAAATACCGGCGACGGGGCCGAAAAATTCTTCCGAGTAAGCAGGCGAATTCCTGGGAATGTTTGTGAGGACGGTAGGCTCGTAGAAATTTCCAGGGCCGTTGACGGGTTTGCCGCCGGTCAATAACTTTGCGCCAGCTTGCACGGATTTTTGCACGTCGGCATCGAGATCTTTCACTGCGTCGGGTGTCGCGAGCGGGCCAACATCGGTTTTTTCATCGAACGGGTCACCCAGCTTCAGTGCTTTCATGCGCGTGACAAATTCCTTTTCAAATTGTTCGGCAATTTGTTCATGGACGATGAAACGCTTGGCAGCAATGCAGGACTGGCCATTGTTGATGGTGCGGGCTTTGACGGCGGTAGCCACGGCTTCACCGACGTTGGCGCTGGGCATGACCAGAAAAGGGTCGCTACCGCCAAGCTCCAAGACAACTTTCTTGATACGCTTGGCAGCGGAGATGCCCACCTGAACGCCGGCCTGTTCGCTGCCGGTGAGAGTTGCGGCGGCAATACGCGGATCGTTGAGAATGCGATCGACTTGAGATGCGCCGATGAGAAGAGTTTGAAATGTGCCACTGGGAAAACCGGCACGCAACAAAATATCTTCAATTTTCAGCGCGCATTGAGGGACATTGGAAGCGTGCTTGAGTAATCCGACATTTCCGGCCATGAGTGCGGGAGCGATGAACCTGAAGGCCTGCCAGAAGGGAAAGTTCCACGGCATGATGGCCAGAACCACGCCGACTGGCTGGTAGCGAATGAAGCTCATAGTGGCGGTAGTGGAAACAACTTCATCGGCCATGAATTTGGCGGCGTTTTCGGCGTAGTAGCGGCAACCGGAAGCGCATTTGGCGGCTTCGTCAATGGCGGAACGGAGGGTCTTGCCCATTTCGAGGGTCATCATGTGACCGAGGGACTCTTTCTCGGTTTCCAGAATTTCAGCGGCTTTGATCATCCAGCGGGCGCGGTCAGCGAGGGAAGTATGGCGGTAGGTGAGGAAAGATTTTGCCGCGTGCGTGATTTTGCCGTCGACCTGAGCTTCGGTGAGGGCGGTAAAGGTTTTGACGACTTCGCCGGTAGCAGGATTGATGGTGGCAATGGCCATGGGGAATTCTCCAAATACAGGGTTAGGTCAGTGATCAGGCTTCCGCATAGTGTAGGGCCAAACCTTACTTTTTTACAGTAGAGATTTGCGTGAGCCCCGGAATGAAGATCGAGGCTAGATGAAGTTCGCACCGAAGATATATTTGCGCGCGTTCGCCGATAGAATCCGTGCCGATTATTGTTTAGGAGGAGCTTCTTCAATAATTGGCAGGTTGGACGCGATTTGCAGATCAACAACCAATTGAATCTGATTTTCGATTTGGAAAAAGCGAGTGACGATAACCGCGGGGAGGGATTTCTTCATAAGCTCGTAGTATTTCTTGCGCAGGGCGAGGCGCTGATCTTCCAGATCCATCGCCATATGGGCCAGTTGATCGGCTTTTTGGTCGTTCATGGTCAGAAAGTTGGCGGCATACTGCTGAATCAGAGCGAGCTTCTGGTCGCCCAGTTTGCTCTGCTCGACGTCGTACTGGTTGTAGAGGGGCCAGAAAGCTTCGGCTTGCTTATCGGCAAGTTGCATCGATTCTTTGATCAACGTGCGCTTGGAGGTTTTCAAATCCGAGCGAAGCAATTGGATATAGGCCTCGGTATTGAGTTCCTTGCTTTCGGCAGGGTCTTTGAGTTGCTTGTCCTGCGCGACGAGGGAATAGGAAAAAAATAAAGCGGCGGCAATGATCAGAGCAAAGCAAATTTTCATAAGCGCCTCCATAAACTGTATTGGGTATAGTTACTGCCCCGCTGGGCCGCGCTGCGGAGGTACGGGCAAAGTGACAGGTTGTTCCAGAGTGAAGTCCACCTGAGCCTCGGCGGGAATCTGCACTTGATTACCGCGCTGCACCGCGGAAAGAAATACGCCGGAGAGAGCGCCGATGGCGGCACCTTCACCAGCATTCCCGGCCAGCGCGCCAATGCCCGCGCCGAGCCCAGCGCCGCCGAGAGTTCTACGGGCGGTACGGCCGGAGGAACTCTTGCCATCGGAAGAGTAGGTATCGGTGGTGATTCCGAGAGCAATTCCGTTGATCACGATTTGCGTAAGCTGAAGAGTGATTTTAGATTTGCCAAATAAGCGTCGTGCCGAAGAGACATCGGTGACCTGGCCATAGACGGTGGTGCCCTGGCGGGCGACGATGTAGCCCTGAGCCGCGAGATTGGTGGCGAGGGTGGCGGTGAAAATCTGGCCCTTCTGAGCTGTGCTGGTATCGAGAGCTTCTGACATGCGCACGAGGATGAAGGTTCCGGAAGGAACATTAATCTCCATGGGAGGGGGCGGTGTAGCCGCGGCAGCCTGCTGTGCAGCAGACGGAATGGGGCCGAAGGTCAGGCCGGCGACTTGCGCGGTCGGATACGACTTGGTAGTGCCGTCGGGTCCGAGGAATTGAATGGCATCATTCGCGCGGCCCATAAAGACGCCGTAAATAATCTGACCATTGGTGAGCTTAAGGGTGTCTGCCGAAGCAAAAGTGGCAAAGCACAGACTGAGTAAGAGGATTGCAACAAACTTCCGACTCATGGTTACCCTCCGACTGGTTCCCAGATCTGTGGGCGGCGATTCAGGTGGAATTTCTGGATGAAATAGCACAGTTCCAGCGTGCCCACTTTCCGGATGACAGCAAGAATGTGTCAGGCGAAGTTCGTCAGGGAATTGTCAAAAATGACAGTGTCCCGAACAAGCCCCGGCGATTTACCAGAGAGGTTTCCCCCGTGAATAGGTGTAACCTTTATCTCCAGGTGGACTCCGATAGTTGAACGGCAGTATCGCGCCCGGAGGCGATGAGGCAATTGGCTGCTCCCCAACAGGCATCTTCGCAAGAGACGATCGAACGGGAAAAGGCACTGATCTCTCGGATTCTGGGAGGTGAGACGGACCTGTTTCACGAACTTATCCGCCCATATGAGCGGATGGTGTATCTGGCCATATTTGCCATGGTCAAGAACGAAACAGATGCAGAGGATGGCGCGCAAGAGGTGATGATCAGTGCGTATCGCCATTTGCGAAGCTTTCGTGGCGAGTCAAAATTCAGCACCTGGCTGATTACCATTGCGATGAACGAGGGCCGGAAACGCTTGAGAAAGACGAAGGCGGCGGGACTGGAATCGCTGGATGAAAATAAAGAAGAGCATGAAGGAGACTTTACGCCGGTGGAGCTGACGGATTGGCGAGAGATTCCTTCGGTGGCGCTGGAGAAACAGGAATTGCGGACGAAAGTGCGAGAGGCAGTGCAGGGCTTGCCGGAAATATACAGGGAAGTGGTTGTGCTGAGGGATCTGGAAGAATTAAATCAGGAAGAAACGGCAGCGGCGCTGGGGATTCCGGTGACGCTGGTGAAAGTGCGTTTGCATCGAGGACGAATGATGATGCAGAAGAAGCTTGTGCCATATTTGAAAACAACAGCGGCACCTGCCAGAAAGGGATTTCTCGGGAGGTTGCCGCAATGAAACTGGATTGCAAACGCGTCTGGGAACACATTTCGGAATATATCGATCACCAGTTGGAACCCGCGGTACTGACGGATGTTGAGAACCACCTGGAAAATTGTGAAGTTTGTTCGGCAGTGCTGGATTCCACGCGGAATGTACTGGTGCTGACAGCGGATAACAGAACGTTTGAACTACCGTTGGGATTCAGCGAGCGATTGCATAAAAAATTAGAAGAGGCGATGAGGGAAGAGACCGGGCCGAAGAAGTAGGCGGAGAGTTTTGATTTGCGCGGGATCCTTCGCTTCGCTCAAGATGACAGCATTGCGGACTATGCGGTTCGTTAGTGTTGCGAGTTCTTACATCAACCGGGGCGAAAAGCGCCTGCTTGAGAAGGCAGCCGCTACAAAAGGCCAACACGAGACGGCCAACTCAAGAGCGCGGCAGGGCGGAGGCGTCTCATAATAAGGAAATGACGTCGGATCGATACGAAAGCGGACTGTGCGGCGACGATAGGACGGTGGGAAGTACTACGCCATCGGAACTTGGCCTATTTCACGCCCCGGTGAGGGAATGGTTTGAGACGGTATTCACGGCGCCGACGCGACCGCAATTGCTGGGATGGCCGGCGATTGCGCGCGGTGAATCGACGCTGATCCTTGCGCCTACGGGTACCGGCAAAACCCTGGCAGCGTTTTTGTGGTGCATCGACCGGATCATGTTTTCGCCGGCACCGCCGAAAACAGGGCGATGCCGGGTTGTCTACATTTCACCGATCAAGGCGCTGGCGGTGGACGTCGAACGCAATTTGCAGGTGCCGTTAGTTGGAATCGCACAAGCGGCGCAACGGCTTGGCGTTTCATTCCACGAGCCATCGGTTGCGATTCGTACCGGAGATACGCCGCAATTGGAGCGCGCCAAGTTTGCGCGCCATCCCGCCGACATACTGATCACTACACCGGAGTCGCTGTATTTGCTACTTACCTCGAATGCGCGCGAGGCATTGCGTTCGGTGGAAGCGGTGATCGTGGACGAGATACATGCGCTGGTGCCGACGAAGCGCGGATCGCATCTGGCACTTTCCATGGAGCGGCTGGAACGGATTGCAGGAAGAAAACTGCAACGGATTGGACTGTCGGCCACGCAGCGGCCGTTGGGGGAGGTAGCGCGTTTTCTGGGGGGTGCGGAGATCGCGCGGGAATCCGCCGGCGAGGAAACGTCGATTGTCGAAGGCGAAGAAATATTGTCGGAATTTGCGTCATCGACGATCGCGCCAGAGTATCGTGCGGTGACCATTGTGGATGCGGGCGAGCGGAAGCGGCTGGATTTGCGAGTGGAAGTTCCGGTGGAAGACATGTCTCGGCTGGACAAGATGGAAGAGTTGCCAAGCGGGGCAGCGTCCCAGAGGCCGGTGCGGACATCGATCTGGAGCGCGATCCATCCGAAGTTATTGGAGCTGGTGAGGGCGCATCGCTCCACGTTGATTTTCGTGAATAACCGGCGATTGTCGGAGCGGATTTCTGGCGCGATCAATGAATTGGCGGGCGAAACGCTGGTACGAGCGCATCACGGAAGCGTTGCCGTGGCGCAACGAAAGGAGATTGAAGACCGGCTGAAACTGGGCACAATTCGCGGGTTGGTGGCCACGTCGTCGCTGGAATTAGGAATTGACATGGGGGCGATTGACCTGGTGGTGCAAATTGAGTCGCCACCGTCGGTCGCCAGCGGGATGCAGCGAGTGGGGAGGGCGAGTCACCACGTAAATGCGATCAGTAACGCGGTGATTTTTCCAAAATATCGAGCGGACCTGGTAGCATGTGCGGCGATCACGCGCGCCATGTATGCAGGGAATGTGGAGTCCGTGCACTACCCACGCAATCCCCTGGATGTATTGGCGCAACATATTGTGGCGATGGTGTCGTTGGAAAACTGGAGCGTGGAAGATTTGTTCGCGTTGGTACGAACAGCGGCGCCGTTTGCGGCGTTGACGCGCTCGGTGTTCGAGGGAGTGCTGGACATGCTTTCGGGCCGATACCCCTCGGATGAATTTGCGGAGTTACGGCCGCGGTTAACGTGGGATCGCGTTGGAAATAAGTTGAGCAGCCGCGAAGGATCGAGACGAGTAGCGATTTTGAATGGTGGCACGATTCCGGATCGCGGATTGTATGGCGTGTTTCTGGCAGGAGCGGCGAAGGGCGCGCGAGTGGGCGAACTCGATGAAGAGATGGTGTTCGAAAGCCACACGGGCCAAACGATAATTCTGGGCGCGTCCACGTGGAGAATCGAAGAAATTTCTCACGATCGTGTGGTTGTTTCGCCCGCTCCTGGTGAGCCCGGAACAATGCCGTTCTGGAAAGGCGATGGACCGGGGCGACCTGCGGAGTTTGGCCGGCAGATTGGCGAGATGACCCGAGAATTGCTGCGACTGCCGCGCCCGGTGGCGTTTACACAACTCGTTGAAGAACACAGCCTGGAAGCAAATGCGGCGGAGAATCTGCTGCGATACCTGGAAGATCAGGTTATGGTGACGCAGCGCGTGCCGAGTGATGAGGACATCGTGATAGAAATTTGCCGCGATGAGCTGGGGGATCGCCGTGTGTGCGTGATGTCGCCGTTCGGTACGCGAGTGCATGCGCCGTGGTGCATGGCGGTGACCGCAAAGTTGCGCGATGAGCGCGGGCTGTACGTGGAATCGCTGTGGTCGGACGACGGATTTGTGATTCGGATTCCGGATAGCGACGAGGAAATCGCCACGGAGTTGTTGCTGCCGTCGCCACAGGAGTTTCGAGAGCTTGTACTACGGCAATTGGGGTCAACATCGCTGTTCGCGGCTAAGTTTCGCGAGGCGGCGAGCCGTGCATTGCTTTTGCCGAGACGGCGCGCGGGGCTTCGTGCACCGCTGTGGCAACAGCGAAAAAAGGCAGGGGATTTGCTTGCCGTGGCGGCGCGATTTTCATCGTTCCCAATCTTGCTGGAAAGTTATCGTGAGTGTATTCGCGACGTCTTCGATTTGCCCGCAGCCACGCAGATTCTGTCGAGCATTCAGCGGGGAGATATTCGCATAAGCAGGATCGAATCGGAGCGGCCGTCGCCGTTCGCTGCCTCGCTGCTGTTTTCTTATGTGGCCAACTACATTTATGACGGTGATGCGCCGTTGGCGGAGCGGCGAGCCCAGGCGTTGTCGATCGATCAATCGCAGTTGCAGGAAATCCTGGGTGACAGCGATTTGCGAGAGCTGCTGGACCCGGCTGCGTTGGACGAAGTGCAATCGCGGCTGCAGGCGCTGGAGCCGGAATATCAAGCACGTCATACGGACGGTGTGCACGATTTGCTGCTAAAGCTTGGGGATTTGACGGCGGAAGAGATTGCCGCGCGAAGCGCTAGCCCTGAAGTTGCAGCGACTATAGATGAATTGGTGAATTCGCGACGTGCGCTGCGTGTGCACATCGCGGGAGAGAATCGCATTATTCCCGCGGAGTATGCATCGCGGTATCGCGACGCACTGGGAACCCTGTTGCCACATGGGCTTGCGGATGCGTTTTTGCAGCGAAGTGAGAATTCCGTGTACGAACTTTGCCGCCGATATGCGCGCACGCACGGGCCATTCACAGCAGCGGAAATTGTTATGCGGTACGCGCTGGAAACGGCGGCGGTGGAACCTGTGCTGCACGCGCTGCATGGCAGCGGGCAGTTACTGGAAGGAGAGTTCCGGCCGCGAGGGACGCATCGCGAGTGGTGCGACCCGGAAGTTCTGCAACAGATTCGACGCAAGAGTCTGGCGCGGTTGCGTCGCGAAGTGGAACCGGTGGAGCAGCAGACGTTTGCGCGATTCACGGCGCGCTGGCAAGGTGTGACCGTGAAGCGGCGCGGGCTTGATGCGCTGCTTGACGCAATTGAGAACCTGCAAGGCACGGCGCTGCTGGCTTCGGAGCTGGAGCGCGAAATACTTCCGGCCCGGTTGGCGGAATATTCAGCCAACGATTTGGACATGGTGATGGCCGCGGGAGAAGCGGTTTGGGTTGGCGTTGAGCAGACTGGCGAGCGAGATGGACGCGTGGCGTTGTACTTGACGGAGAGTTTGCCGCTATTGCTGCCGCCAGAAGAGTTGCGCGAGAGTAGTGGGCCACTTTCGGAACGCGGACAAAAGATATTGGCGGTGCTCGCAGCACAGGGTGCGACATTTTTTGCGCAATTGCACGCAGCGATTGGCGGCGGATTCCCTCGAGAGACGCAGGAGGCATTGTGGGAATTGGCGTGGTTGGGGCAAGTGACGAACGATACGTTTCATCCTTTGCGGATTTTGCTCAGGGGGAATGAAGCAAGGCACAGCCGAGCTGAGCTGGCAGGAGGCCCGCCGGGTTCTCCGGAATATTTGCGGCGACTGCGATCGCGCACATCGAGTGGTGGCCCGGCACAAGGCCGATGGTCGCTGGTGCGGCAGCGCATCGCCGAACCGCTGAACATGACGAAATGGAGCGCGAACATAGCGCGACAATTGCTGGCGCGGCACGGGCTGGTGATGCGCGAAACGGCGATTGCCGAGAATATTCCTCGTGGCTATCAGGCAATTTATCCCGCGCTGAAAACAATGGAGGACAGCGGATGGATTCGGCGCGGCATGTTTGTTGCCGGATTGGGGGCGGCGCAATTTGCGATGCCGGCGGCAGTGGACCTCCTGCGAAGTTTGCGTGCGGAACCGCAATCTCCGGAGGCGGTATTTCTTGCGGCGACCGATCCAGCAAATCCGTATGGAACAGTGCTGGCGTGGCCGCGAACGGAGGCAACGGGGGAGGGCATTGGGGCGCACGGGATGTCTCGCACGAGCGGGGCGGGCGTGATTCTGGTGAATGGAATGTTGGCAGCATTTCTGCGGCGACAGAATTCCGCGATGCGGGTGTTTTTGCCGGAGGAAGAGCCAGACCGTTCGCAGGTGGCACGGGAGTTGGCCAGGAAACTGGCAGATTTGGCGATTCGGCGACAGGGACGGCGGTCTGGATTATTGATTGGCGAAATTAATGAAGCCGTGGCGCGCGAACATTTTCTGGCGCGTTTTCTGGAAGAAGCGGGATTCGTAAACACGGTATTGGGATTCCAGATGCGGCGAGTCGTACACATTGCGGCGACTGCGAGCGTCGATGACGAAGATGAGGAAGAGGAAGAGCCAGAGGCAGATGTCTGAAGGCGACACGATTTTGGGAGTGGCACGCATGGTGCGGGGCTAGCTTACTCACTCGGTTGAGGTCCTCCTGGACGCAACAAACGCGCCCATCAGGATGACAGCGTGCTCAGTTGTTCGATGTAAAGCGGCCGCTACATAGAAAGAAGCTTAATTCTTGTTTTCGGATGCCATAGGAACACTTGCGGCGCCGATAATTTTGCGAGAGCTCTTTTCTACGGCGAAGGTTACGAAGGACAGGTTGGGGCGCTGCCAAGATGAGTCCAGCTTGAGATTCGCGTGCGTGGAATGGTCGGCAGGTCCTCTAAATGTGTCGACCTTGCGAATGGTGCGGACCACGGCAGCATGCTGGAGGCGTTCACCGGAATTTTCGCCTGCTTTGACGTCAGTGTGCAGATTCTTTTCAGTGACGGCAACCCAAACTTCAGCATCTTTCCCATTGGGGAGAGCTGAGAGATTGGTGATTTTGATGTCAAACACCGCATTGTTATTTTCCGGATTCGCAGAAGGGGATAGTTGAATGGCCAGCTTGGGATAAGCTGCGGCTTTTTGAATTATTTCGTACGCTTCACGAGTGCGACTGCCCACTATTTCAATTTGCCCATCGACGACCATTTGCGGCGTGTAGACACCGCTTATTGGAATCTTGCTGGCGTATTCATTCTGCCGTTCGGTAAAAGTTCTCGAGGAAAAAGGGTCCTTCCAGCCAAGGTGGTCCCAATAATCGACATGCTCCTCAAGGGCAATGACCTGGGCACCGGCGACGGAGGACTCTTCGCTTAGTTTCTTCAACAGAGCATCAGCAGGCGGGCAACTGGAGCAGCCCTCGGAGGTAAAGAGTTCGACGATCACCGGGCCACTCGGAGAGTCAGCAGCATTTGCGAGCGGTCGCGAGGCCCACGTTTCCGCGACCCCAAGTAACCTTAGGAATCCAGCCAAATACACAATTGTGATAAGGCCATGGTTGATTCGCATGCGAACACCTCTATATCGGGCTGCTTATTAGAGTCACTCGGCCCAAGAAGGTATCAAGAAAATTGTACCGGCCCATTAGAATTGGGGCGCCGGTGCGCATCTGAGAGCGTGCTCCACGCTCAGGCCGAGCGAAAGCAGTGCGCGATCGGACCCGGCAGGGCCATCGAATTCCAGAGCGACGACAAGTCCGCCGGCTGTGAGGCCAGCCGGTAGAACCAGGCCGGGGAGACCGGCAGTGCTTCCGGGAGCGATGTTGCGGGCGACGGCAGTCTCGAAGGGAATCTTTTTCCCGGGGATCTCCACGTCTACGTCGTTTCCGATCAGCGGGGGAGGTACCATGGTTGCGGGGAAAACGATGGCCGCCGCACCAGTCCCAGAAAAATAAGTGCGGAAGATTTCACGAAGCTTGGGCAAATGAACATCGCAGGCGGCTTGGTAGGTGGCATCGGAGACGAAAGATTTGCCGCCGGGCAATACGTTACGGGCAAAGTCGCTTTTGATGTCAGAACTGGCCTGGGAGACAAGTTGAGTAAACGTGACACCTGTTCTATATTCCACCAGATATTTTGCCAGCGACCGACTGACATCGTGATTTTGAATGGGGACGGTGGTGAGTTCGATGAGCTGGGCAAGGTCGGGAACTTCCGATTCAACGAGCTCGACGCCGGCGTCCTGGAGTTTGCGAAGAGCCGCGTCCGTGATCCGCGCAACCTCTGCATCGAGATCGCTGAACCAGTAGCCGCGCGCTACTCCGAGTTTGAGTCCCTTTAACGCGGTGGGACTAAGTGTGCTGCCATCTCTCGTGACGACGGAATCGAACAACGCAAGATCGGCAACAGAGCGCGCGTGAGGTCCAACCTGATCGAATAGCGTACTGATGGGAACGACTCCCGTGGTTGGATAGCGCGAGGTTGTGGGACGGAATCCGGCAATGCCACACATGGCCGCGGGTACGCGAATCGAGCCTTCGGTGTCTTCCGCTACGCCCAGCGGGGCCATGCGCGTGGCGATGGCGACGGCGGTTCCACCGCTGCTTCCACCGGGAATTCGTTTTGTGTCATAGGGATTATGTACCGCGCCAAAGGCAAGATTGTTGCTGGTCCAACCCCAGGAAAGTTCGTGGAGATTGGTTTTGCCGAGCACGATTGCACCAGATTCGACAAGAATGCGAACAATGGGGGCGTCTTTCCCGGGTCGAAAATTTCGCAGCGCGGGCGTTCCGCCGGTGGTCGGAAGATCCTTTGTGTTGACGCTGTCTTTCACTGGAATGGGCAAACCGTGGAGCGGGCCGAGATTTGCTCCGGAGTTGCGGAGGCGGTCAGCGGCACGGGCGGCTTCCAAAACCTGAGTGGTGTCCAGGGTGATGAAGGCGTTTAGAGATTTGTGGCGTTCGCACTGCGCCAATAAAGTCGAAGCATAACGCTCGGCGGTGAAGTCGCCCCGCGTGAGGCCCGCCACCGCGTCCACCGCAGACAATTTCAGCAATTCTGCTGAGTTAGGCGCATGTTTTTTTGGTGGCGGCTCTTTGCCACATCCAACAACGCTGACCGCGGCTGCAGCCGATGCAGAGGCAATGAAATTCCGGCGCGACACGCCACGAGAGATTGCCATGCGACATCCTCCATCGCGAATGCAAGAAATACTGGGAGTCGGGCAGCTATGATAGCGCGGCGCTGACACGAATTGCACTCTCAGCAAGAAGAGGCGAGAGAAGTCTCGGCCCCCAGTGTTTGCTGATGGTGCTAGTCGCTCGCGGGTCACATCCCGGCCATGCGATTGCCTGAGCAGATAGGCTAGGGTAGACTGCATGACCTATGACGGATGCAACTTCGATAATTGGCCGAACCATTTCTCATTACACCGTGCTGGAAAAAGTTGGCGGTGGAGGAATGGGGGTGGTTTACAAAGGCAAGGACACGCGCCTTGGCCGCAACGTAGCGCTGAAATTTCTTCCGGATGATATTTCGCAAGATTCGCAGGCGATCGAACGATTCCGCCGCGAGGCGCGCGCCGCTTCTTCGCTGAACCATCCAAACATCTGCACGCTTTACGACGTTGGCGATTTTGAAGGCCGTCCGTTTATCGCCATGGAGTTGTTGGAGGGCCAGACACTGAAGCATCGCATCTCTGGAAAACCAATGGCTATCTCTGAGATTTTGGATCTTGGAATACAAATAGCCGACGGACTGGAAGCGGCGCACACAAAAGGAATCGTGCATCGCGACATCAAGCCGGCAAATATTTTTCTCGTAGAGCGTGGTCAGGCAAAGATTCTGGATTTCGGATTGGCAAAACTGGCGAATGTCCGACAACACGCGGGAGAGTTTATCAGCGAAGCCTCCAACCGCACACAAACGCATTATGATGCCGGGGATCTGCTGACCAGTCCGGGTAGTTCCGTGGGCACGGTTGCGTACATGTCGCCGGAACAGGCGCGCGGGGAAGAATTGGATCCGCGCTCGGATTTATTTTCACTGGGGGTGGTGTTGTATGAAATGTCCACGGGCATAGTTCCGTTTGCCGGTTCCACGGTGGCACTGATTTTCGATGGAATATTGCACGCCGGAGCAACGCCGGCAACGAAGTTGAATTCACGGTTGCCCATGGCCATCGAAAACATTTTCGGCAAGGCCCTGGAGAAGGATACGGATCTTCGTTACCAGACGGCTGGGGAACTTCGTGCAGACCTGAAGCGCATGAAGCGAGACCTGGATTCAAACCGCCGCCCTGCCGCAGGAGAAAGATCCGATTCGTCGAGCAGTCAGGCATCAGCCCCGGTGACCGTGTCCGCGAAGAAATCCGTGGCAGTCCTTTATTTTGAGAATCAGAGTGGCGGCAAAGAAGATGAATACTTCCGCGACGGGATGACCGAAGACATTATCACGGAGCTTTCGAAAATCACACAACTGCAGATCTTTCCGCGCTCGGAAATGCTGGCGTTTCGCGATAAACAGACGGCCGCGCCGCAGGTGGGCCAGCAATTGGGCGCGACGTTTGTGCTGGAAGGCACGATTCGGCGCTCCGGAAACCGCCTGCGGATTACCGCGCAGCTTGTGGAGATCTCGACTCGTCATTCCGTGTGGGCCGAACGATATGACCGCCAACTTGAAGACGTTTTCGCAATTCAGGACGAAATCGCCAGGAGCATTGCGCAGGCTTTGCGCATCACGCTGACGCCTCAGGAAGAAAAGACCATAGGGCTGAAGCCAACGGAAAATACGCAGGCGTATGATTTTTATTTGCGCGGCCGTAGTTACACACGACGCGAGAATCTGGACTACGCGCTGCAGATGTTCGAACAGGCCATACAACTGGATAAGAATTTTGCACTGGCGCACGCCGGGATCGCACATTTGTGCGGGCTCTTCTTCGAGGTACGCGAGCAGAACCCGAAGTGGATCGAAAAGGGGCTGACTGCATGCGACCGGGCCATGGCGCTGGCCCCGGACCTGCCAGAAGTGATGGTTGCGCGTGCCCGACTGTTTTACGCGCAAAAGAAGTACGACGAGTCGGCGTTGATGGCACAGCGGGCGATCGAACGGAAGCACGATTGCGATGGTTCCTGGAATATTCTTGGCAGGGCGCTGCTATCCGTAGGCAATTATGAAGGTGGCGCGAAACTTGCCGAGCAGGCATTGGAAGCCAATGGAGATGATTACAACACTTACATACCGTACAGCCTGTGTATGGATCGCCTGGATCGGAAAAAAGAGGCGGACCAAATTCGCCATCGAATGAATGCCGTTTTGCTGAAACAGTTGGAACTGGTACCCGAAGATGTTCGCGCCCGAATCCTTCTGGCCACTAACCTGGCTTCGTTTAACGAGGCGGAGGAAAGCATCCGGCACCTGCAGACGGCCGTCGCGCTGCGCCCCAACGATGGCAACACTTTGTATAATGCCGCCTGCACTTACGGAATCCTCGCAAGGAAAGCAGAGGCGCTGGAAACGCTGAAGAAGGCGCTAGCAGCGGGTTACGGCAACTTGAATTGGGCGGCGCGAGATTCTGATCTCGACTGCCTGCACGATGATCCCGAATTCATGAAACTGGTGGGCTTGGCGTAACGCTGAAGGCGAAGGTAAGCGGCGGCGAGTTTTCTGGCGCGCTAGGAGCAGACTGCGAAAGTACGTTAGAATAATGCCTCACTCTGTCGGGGCGTAGCGCAGCCTGGTAGCGCGCCTGCCTTGG
>CAVVJG010000023.1:0-19312 GCA_963748365.1 Candidatus Acidiferrales bacterium | reverse complement strand
AAATGACCGGCAAGGCAAGGCCTCGGGTTTTGTTTTCATGAATAATCTAGGAAGACGGTTGTTAGTTGTTTCCAACAGAGCTTTTCAACCTCGTGGATAAATTCAAAAGCAATTGAGGACTTTGTATTCTGCAGCGGTCAGTTATATGTTAGCGATGGAGCCAAAGTTCTAGAGTACAAATTCCGGGCTAGGTGAATCGGTATGAATCCCAAGTACCCAACCAGTGCTGAACATCGACAAGACATGGAGCGTGTCTTGCGCATTCTTGAGGACACGCAGCCGATCGATCGAACCTTTGCGGTGTCTAAGGAGGAATTTCAGACCCGCACAAGAAACATCAACGCGGCGCTCCAGCGGCACGGGCACAAGGTAGGGATTGTGTTTTCCGACGAGCACTACTGTGGCGACGTTCCCTACCTCGGCGGAAACATTAACGTTTCAATCGAGCAGGTGGCAGGCGTTGTCGGGCCGACGGGGTTTCATATTGTTGCTGGACTTGAAGGAGGCTACGTCGCCGAGCAATTAGCCGAGCGTGCCGGTGCCGTGGTACACAAAGTGGAAATGCTGCAGTTGGCCGACGAGAAGTATCCCATCGCGGCGGAACGCCTCGAAGATGTGATTACTCAGGCAGCGGGTGGACCAGTCGATCATGTTGCGCTGCTGACGCCACGCCAGGTTATCCCGGCCGGATTGTTGAGTTATCTGGAAGAGCTTTTTGGCACAGACGGCGTTGCGGACGCGCAGGAACTTTATTTCAAGGTCAAATACGAAAAGAGCGAACGCGAGATGCAACTGATCGCCGATGCGGCTCGCGTTGGAGACGCGATGTTGCAAGCCATGCTCGCGGTGCTGCGCCCCCGCCGATTGGAGAGCGAAGTTGCGGCGTGGGGCGCCTGGACCGGCCGAATGCTCGGTTCCGAAGATGACGGCTTCAAAATCATGGTGGGTGCCAACGAGGCTAACCGCACGCTGATCGGGCCAGCGCTCAATCGTCCGATCGGCGAAGGCGAATGGGTGCACCTCGGCGTAGCTCCGAAGCGCGATGGCCTGACCGCTTGCGTCCGCCGCTCTGTGATTGCTGTCGATCGTCCTTCGAAAGTATCCGCCGATCAGCGGTACTGGCTCAAACTCGTTGAAGGCGGCTACCAAGTTGGCGAGGAATGGTATCGAAAAGTGGCCGCGGAAAATCTTCCGGCGCGTGTGCAGGAACAAGCTCTGGTTGACTACTTCAGCGCGCACTCTGATGAAGTATCAAAGCGGATTGGAAAACAGATCGACCTTGCCACACTTAAACCCTATACCGGAACGCATAACTCCGGATACACCGAATGCCAGGAATTCTTCGGCGCCATCACTCTGGATAGTCACGAGCCACTCGGTTCACAAATTGTGACCATGCTGGATGTGGCGCTACGCGGCATCGGCAATCACTGGAACGATGTGGTCATCCCTGGATTTGACTTCTGCGTCGTCGAGAACACGCTTGGTAAATTTGGGACGCGCGTCGAACGACTCTCGAAATTGCCGGTGAACGTCCAGGAATTGGTGCAAGGCTAGCCGTGAGTCGCTTTCGGCGATACTCCATTTGCCTCGCCTGCACTTGGCTGGTGGTTTCGACCATTGCCCTGGCCAATCCGCCCGAAGAGACTGTCACTTCCATGTTTCTCCGCGAGAGTTGGGCCATTCAATCCTCTGCTGACGTGCACGAAACAGGTGACGCCATTTCCACTCCCGGTTTCAAGCCGCGCGATTGGTATCCGGCAACTCTGCCTTCCACAGTGCTAAGCGCACTGGTAAAGAATCGCATCTACCCGGATCCCTACTTTGGGATGAATCTGCGCTCGATTCCTGGAACCAGCTATCCCATCTTCAGTGATTTTTCAGAATTATTGATGCCGCCGGGAAGCCCGTTCCTGCGCTCCTGGTGGTTTCGCACGGACTTTCAGCTTGCCGCCGATTATCGAGGCAAAACACTGTGGCTGAATTTCGATGGCATCAATTACCGGGCAAATGTTTGGATGAATGGTCGCGAAATCGCATCCGCCGACAAGTTGGTGGGGACGTGGCGGCTGTTTAACCTAGATATTTCCGCGGTTGCGCGGCCAGGCGAAACGAACTCGCTTGCTATCGAGGTTTTTCCGCCTCAGCCGCACGACCTCGCCATCACTCTTGTAGACTGGGCGCCGATGCCTCCGGATAAGGAAATGGGCATCTGGCGCGATGTGCACATCGACACTACTGGTCCGGTGGCCCTTCGTTTCCCCGCGGTGTTCGCCAAGCTCAATCTGCCAGCCACGGACCTGGCCGAACTGACGCTCAGGGTTGATCTGCAGAACTCTTCCGATCATGCAATTGGAGGAACACTCAAGGGAAAGATCGAGAACATCGAATTTTCGCAGCCGGTGCAACTTGGCCCCAACGAAACAAAACTCGTCCGGTTCACGCCGGAGAATTTCTCCCAACTTAAACTCAAGAACCCTCGCCTCTGGTGGCCCGCCCAGGTGGGTCCGCAGAATCTTTATCCACTCGACCTGCAATTTGAAACTGGCGGAAAGGTCTCCGACTCCAGCCACATTCAATTCGGCGTTCGCCAGGTCACTTCGGAGATTGATGATAAGGGTCATCGGGTCTACCGCATCAATGGAAAGAACATTCTCATTCGCGGTGCCGGATACAGCTTTGACCTCCTTCTACGTTCCTCGCCAGAGCGCCAACTCGCCGAACTTACTTACGTACGCGATCTCAACCTGAACGCCATCCGCCTGGAAGGCAAGCTGGAGAACGATCATTTTCTCGAGCTCTGCGACCGCATGGGAGTTCTGGTGATGGCTGGGTGGTGCTGCTGCGATCAGTGGGAGAAATGGGGAGACTGGGACACGGAAAATGAAGTGGTAGCTGCTGCTTCCCTGCGCGACCAGATTCGCCGCCTTGAGCGGCATCCTGCTGTCTTCACTTGGCTCAACGGCAGCGACTTTCCCCCTCCACCCAAAGTAGAAACTGTGTATCTTCAGATTCTGAAGGACGCTGATTGGCCCAACCCCACCGTGTCATCGGCCTCCGGCAGGTCCACTCTCGTCGGTCAGAGCGGTGTGAAAATGGCGGGCCCATACGAGTACGTCGCGCCAGCTTTCTGGTATTTGGACACGAAATACGGCGGCGCGTTCGGCTTCAACACCGAGACCAGTCCCGGCCCCGCCATCCCTCCCATCGAAACTCTGCGCCTTATGCTTCCCGAAGACCATCTCTGGCCTCCAAACTCGCTATGGGAATATCACGCCGGAGGAATGTCCGACACGCTCGGCGTCTTCACGGAAGCGCTCAACGAGCGCTACGGCCCCTCAAATTCCGCGGAGGAGTTTTCCCGCAAAGCTCAAATGCAAGCGTACGAAGCGCACCGCGCCATGATGGAAGCTTACGGCCGCAACAAATACAGCTCTACTGGCGTCATCCAGTGGATGTTGAACAATGCATGGCCCAGCATGATCTGGCATCTCTACGATTGGTACCTTCGTCCCGGGGGGTCTTACTTTGGCGTGAAGCGCGCCTGCGAACCTCTGCACGTCCAGTATTCGTATGACGACCGATCGATCGTCGTTGTGAATTCCTACTACAAGAACTTTTCCGGCCTCAGAGTCGCTGCCAAAGTGTACAACCTCGACATGACCGAAAAATTCTCGCATGAAGTTACACTTGACGCGGCTCCCGATAGCAGTGTTCGCGCATTTGTGTTGCCTGATCTCGATGGACTGAGCCCCACCTATTTCGTAAGCCTTCGGCTCGAGTCGTCCGGGGATCTGATAAGCAGAAACTTCTACTGGCTTTCCACGAAGGCGGAGACGCTCGACTGGGAACGGTCCGACCGGGATGAGAGTGGCCAATATGAGATCTCGACCTGGACTCCCACTAAAACTTTTGCGGATTACACGGCGTTGAACACTCTACCTGAGGTGGACCTGGCCGTGACTGCACAATCAGCGCGGGGCCCGGCCGAAAGTTCCACTACCGTAACCTTGCACAATCTTAGTTCCACGCTCGCCTTTGGGATCCGGCTAAAAGTCGTGCGCCCGCCGAGCGGTCACGTCAGCCGCTATGTCCTCCGGGATGACGAGGTGCTGCCTATCTTGTGGCAAGACAATTATTTTTCATTGCTTCCAGGCGAAACCCGTCAGATATCCGCAAGCTATAAATCAGAAGGACTCGACCGGACCTCGCCGCTCGTCGAGGTCCAGGGATGGAACGTAAAAACGAAAGTAATCCAGCCCTGAGAGTGTTTGTTTTGTCTTCCGGAGAAAAGGGCCCTCGGGTGACGTCCCGGGCTTGCTTGATGAACATCAGTGCCTGGTAAAATGGGCACCGGCCCAAGGGGAAGATTTTTCTCTTGACATTCCCTTATATAGGACTTGGACGGTTAGGGCGTTTGGACGTAGCCGCTCGTGCGGCGGACGTAAGAATCGGACGAGTTCCCGCTAGAGTCGTCCTGCGATAAGGATTCCGTCCCGGCGCTCCTGCGCCTATAATCCGGCGGTAGGGGAGCAAATGTTCACGAAGAGAGTCTTTGCCGGATGCGCCATCGCCCTGCTTGCGGCGAGTGGTGTCGCGCAGGAGCACCAGCATGGAAAAGGCGAAAAGTTAGGCGCGGTGCATTTTGCCACATCATGCAATGCTGAGGCGCAGAAGGAATTCGATCGAGCGGTGGCGCTGCTGCACTCCTTCCAATTCAATCACGCCATTCAAGGATTCGACGCAGCGCTCAAAAGTGATCCGACTTGCGGAATCGCGCACTGGGGGATCGCACTCAGCCAGTGGAGCAATCCGTTCGGGGCTGGCATGAAGGACAACAGCCAGCTACAGGCGGGACGCGAGAGCGCCGAAAGGGGCAAAGCCGCTGGCGCAAAAACGGAGCGCGAGCGAGCGTACATCGCGGCCGTCGCCAGCCTGTACAGCAACTTCGAGAGCACGCCACAGCAAGCGCGTTTGCTCGCCTATCGAGATGCGATGGAAGGTCTCGCGTTGAAATATTCCGACGATCAGGAGGCGCAGATTTTCTACGCACTAGCGCTTGCGGCTGCGGAAGAGCCGACCGACAAAACTTACGCCGCGCGGCTTCAGGCGGGCGCGATCCTAGAGAAGCTATTCCGGGAAGAACCGGACCATCCCGGTCTGGCGCATTACATCATTCACACCTACGATGTGCCGCCTCTGGCGGGAAAGGCGCTTATCGCCGCACAGCGTTATTCCGATATCGCGCCTGATGCGCCACACGCGCTGCATATGCCGTCACACACGTTCACGCGTGTGGGCTACTGGCAGAATTCTATCGACAGCAACCGCGCCGCCGCAGCAGCTTCGCGTCGCGTGAGCCAAACGGCAGAAGAGCTGCACGCAAGCGATTACCTCGTTTACGCCTACCTGCAGACCGCCCAGGACGAAGCTGCGCGCAAGGTGCTCGAGGCGCTGCCGGAGATAGCCTCGCGTTTCGATCCGAAAGCGGTGGTGAGCGGCGCGGCGGGTCCCGACGCGGGATACTTCGCGCTGGCAGCGATTCCCGCGCGCTATGCTGTGGAGCGTCGCGACTGGCAGCGGGCGGCGGAGCTCGAGCCACGCGAGACGCCGTTTCCCTACACCGATGCCATAACCTGGTTTGCGCGCGGTATAGCAGCGGCCCGGTTGCATGACGCGGCAAAGGCCCAAGCGTCGGTTGCTGCGCTACAGGACATCCGTATACGTCTGGAGAAGGCAAAGGAAAGCTATTGGGCTGGACAAGCCGAGATCCAGCGCCTCGAAGTGAATGCCTGGAGCTCATTGGCAGAGGGACGGAAGAACCTCGCTTTGACTATGATGAAGTCGGCAGCCGAGATGGAAGATGGAACCGACAAGAAGGCAATTACGCCCGGGCCGCTTGCACCTGCGCGCGAGCTTTTCGGCGAGATGCTGCTGGAGATCAACCAGCCCGCGCAAGCGTTCGAGCAATTTGAGGCGACGCTGAAGAAAGAGCCAAACCGCTTCCGTGCGCTGTACGGCGCGGCCCGCGCCGCGCAACTCAGCGGCAACCGCGAAGCAAGTCGCAAGTATTTTGCCGAGCTATTAAAGATATGCGAGCATTCTGACAAGCCAGGACGGGCGGAAGTGCTGGAGGCGAACAAGGCAGTTTTGGGGAGTTAGTGCCTGACGCCGAGGTTCGTATCGGGCCTCCGCAACCAAACAATCTTTCTATCACCAACTTCTGCAAACTCCGCAACCATCCGCCGCAGCCAGTCGATAAAGGCGGCGGCTCGATACATACGTAATTTCTGAATATTCTCCGCATCTGTCCAGTCAAGCTCTCGAACTAGACGGGCAATGTACCTTGAGTGTGGCAAAGTGTCGGGACAGGAAAGATCATTAAGTCCGAGCCATTCTCCGCAGCTCTCTTCAGAAAGAAGTTCACATAGAAGCTCCCGCAACGACTCAAGCTCTCCCAGACCGAATTCTGAAACTCCCGGAACAAATGCAGGAACTTGCCGATTAGCTGGCGATACTGCCTGCAATCAAAAATCATCCTGAAAGTGGTGCAGTTTGCCTTTGGGCAGCCTCTGTCCTACTTCCCCCCCCTGCGAGACCGAATAAACCTATCGCCAGAAGCAGAAACGAACACCACCAGAGGAAGTATCCAGTTGTCAGTTCGGACCTCTCTGACCCAAAAATGACGATCCAGTGAGCGTTAAAGATAAAGGCTGTAGCCGCAGCCAATGCAAACCCCCTTCGAAGTGAACGCGACCCGCGCAACACAACCCACGGAGAAGCCAGAATAAAAAACAGCGTCGTTATCGCGCTTAAAGTTGAAAGGACCGCGTAGTACCAAGCGTCGAATTGGACGCCCTTGCAAGCCCAAACTCCGCAGGCCGCGTAGCGAAATGCTTGCCACCCGGATATCGCCGGGCGGAACTCACCAGGCTTAATTACGGGAAGGAACCAGGCTACGAAGTGGAGCAGCCATGCCGCTGAAATCAGAAGATAAGCCTTCCTCATCGTTCTGACTACCTCTCTCGAAGCCCTGCTTCACTCTCACGCCTGGACGAATTCTTGCCCCGTCACGAAAAGAGTCTACCGGAATCCCCGACATAGGCAACGGGGACTTACGTGATGGTGGTCATTGTTGTTAATAAATCGCCTTACCACTAGCAATCGGCTCCAGCAGCCGCAGGCAAACTCCTGGAGAGTCGTCTTCCCGTTCATTTGACGGGTCAGCTTTCGCGGGTGAGTCCACTTCTCCGCGAAGTGCGTTTGGACTCAGCACGTCAGGTTGTTAGGTTTCACCAAGAGGCCCATTCCGCTTCTTCGGCGCCCAAAACGTTATGTCATTTGTGACAATAGCAATTAGTGTTCCCGAGTGATAGCTTACGAGAATGCGACGTCATCGTGCCGTTCGCGCTAGGGGAGGAATTCCATGCGATTAGCTGTTCTCTGCCTCTTAGTCTCTGCCATACTGCCGTCAGTAAGCCGGGCCCAGGCCCCCGTATTCAAGATTACGCCGGAAGAAAGCACGGTTCAGTTCTTCGTTAAGGCGTCGGTTGCTATCGAGGGCAAATTCGAAAAGTGGGACGCGACTCTAACGTTTCCATCCACGGATGTGACGACCGGCGTGATGGATATCAAGATCCAGGCCGACTCCGTGAACACCGGAAGCGGCATGAAGGACGACAAACTAAAGAGCAAGGACTTCTTCAACGCCAAAGATGATCCGTCCATCACCTTTCACTCAGACAAGATTGTGCAGACTGGCCCCAACACCTTTGAGATGCCTGGAAAGTTTACTATTCGCGGAGTGACCAAGCCCGAAACGCTGACGCTAGTGGTATCCGGCGAGAAAGGGTCAGGCCAGGGGGAAGTTAAAGGGACAATGGCGTTCGACCGTAAGGAATTCGGTATGAACAGCGGCATTCCCTTCATCAAGATCGCCGACCGCGTCGAGGTCACTGTCAACCTCCAGGCAAAGCGAGTCAGCGGGCCTCCGTTGGTCTTCAAGCAATAGCCGCACACGGTTCAAGCCCGGCTAGTCGGGAGCTTACTTAACCTGGCTCGCTCCAACCATACACTTAGCGCACAAGCTCTGCGACCATCGAAGTTGCGCTGATACTATCTCGCACAACAGGAGGTAGAAGAATGAGTCAGTCACTTGAGGACCGCATTGAGCAACTGGTGCGGAGACAGACATGGCTGCTCGCTGGCGTTGCCCTAACCGGTCTCGCTGCTCTGTGGTGCGTATTCAAAACGACCTTGAATCCAAAGACCGAGCAGCCATCGGCACTCCGTACAAAGCAATTGGAAATCGTCGACTCCGCTGGCGTCGCGCGTCTCAGGCTTGGCGCGCCTCTACCAGACGCAACACTAGATGGGAAAACTCTACCTAGACGAAGTCCGGCTAGCGGCATTCAGTTGAACAATGCGAAGGGAGACGAAGTGGGCGGTATGGCCATGCTCGACGACGAAACTATGATTCTTTGCTTTGACTGGAATGGCGCTGAAGCCAGTTGCATGTACGTCATGCCGACTGGCGAACATGGTTTATGGGTTGGAGACCAAACGGGCAAGAACCGAGCCAGAGTGATGGTGACTGCTGACAACCAAACAAAAGTTGTTCTGGACGGAGGAATCCTGAAAAATCAGGTTCTGTTTCTAGTCGGGTCGAACGGAGCGACACTGCTGGAAGCTCACGACAGTGACGGCAGAACCGCTTGGAAGGTACACTCGGCTCACTAACTCCGAGTCAAGTCCCGATTACGGTCGTTGGCTGGACCCCATGTTGGCGAGGATTATAAGTGTGGGATGGCATGATGTCATAGTTGCGGCTTGTAATCCTGAATGGAGGTGAACCATGAGTTCCGTCGCAACTGGCTTTTTCGTGCTGGTGTGCGTGTTCGGAGGTGCGGTACTGGGGATGTTTCTGCGTACCGTGCTGCCTAAACATCATCTGGATTCGGAGACCAAGGACTCTTCGCACCCACCAACGGTACAGTCATCGCCACATTTTTCGCTGCTGGTCTCGCCGTTTCGGGTGCAATCTCTTTGATCCTGGAGATGTACTCGCCCTATAGTGGGCTAATCCAGGTATCGAGCGCCCCGCTCCGAGCCGCTCTGGCGCAACTCGGCCAATAGCTGGCGCAACGCCCCTCCCTATCTTCGAGTCTCAGGTGTAAACCGAAAACACATGTCGGTGCCAACAGATCTGAGCACACGTTGTCATTTCCAGAAGGTACCTTGTTTGGTCTTTTTAAGGTTCTTAAAAAGGAATCCCCATAGCTCCTTAATTCTCTATATCTGTACCTAGTCCTGATAAACACGGTGGTCTCAATGGGTCGACGCAACACTCAGGTCGAACCCAACTTGTATTGAAAACAAAGGCTAAATCGCTCGCTAGAGTTAGATCAGGCGGAACACCACCCAGCCTAGGATTTGACCGAGTAGATCCAAACAGATCGCTTCTCCCGGGGAAGCATAGTCGAATCAACGCTTCAATAGTGTTGCATCGACCGGTTGAACCCACAGCGTTAACCGCATATCTTGCTTGTGGGAATCTATTGTTCGCGATTTGCTTACAGGGAGCTGGCAGATGAAATTCTGGTGCACGATTTTGGCTTTGGTCAGCATGCTGGGGGCCGGCACAGCGCTACTGTGGCCCCGAATTGCACGCACGCAGCAATCAGGGCGGGTTCCAACGATCGAGGAGTACAATCCGAAATCCACGCTGGTCACAAAGGAGCACAAGCCCGAGCGCGCCAAGTTTCCTTTCATCGATATTCACAGTCATCAATGGAATCCCACGCCGGGGCAGGTCGACCAGCTTGTCAAAGAGATGGATACCATCAACCTGCGCGTCCTGGTCAACCTGAGCGGGGGCAGCGGCCAAGAGCTGCGCAACATTGTGGCAACGATGAAAGGGCGCTATCCCGATCGATTCGTGGTTTTCGCGAACCCGAGCTACGAGGATATCAATGCGCCCGGCTACGGCAATCGTGCGGCAGAGCGACTTGCCGCAGACGTGCGCAATGGCGCGCAAGGACTGAAAATCTTCAAGGATTTTGGCATGGACCTGAAGTACGCGAACGGCGAGCGTGTCCACGCTGACGATCCGATTTTCGATCCATTGTTTGAGAAATGTGCGGAGCTGAAGATTCCGGTGTTAATCCACATCGCCGAACCTTCGGCATTCTTCGATCCCTGGGACTACAAGAATGAGCGCTGGGAGGAACTCAACGAATTTCCGCACCGCGCCCGACCGTCTTCGAAGTATCCCTCGTTTGAAACGCTAATGGCCGAGCGGAACCATCTCTTCGCCAAGCACCCTCGGACCCACTTTATTGCCGCGCATCTCGCGTTTCACGGGAATGACTTGGAGCGCCTCGGCAAACTGTTCGACACCTTGCCGAATATGTACGTGGACATCGCCGCAGTGCTCGCCGAGTTGGGGCGCCAGCCCTATTCTGCACATGATTTTTTAGTGAAATATCAGGATCGCGTGTTGATGGGCAAAGACATATACGAAGTGAATGAATACAAATGGTATTTTCGCGCTTTGGAAACCCGCGACGAATACTTCGAATACTACCGCAAGCGTCACGCTTTCTGGCGAATCTATGGCTTCCAGCTCCCAGACGAGGTCCTCAGGAAAATCTATTACAAAAATGCGCTGAAACTCGTCCCTGGAATCGACCCAAAGGCCTTCCCAGATTAGATTTGGTTTGTATCTACTAATGTTCTTTCAAGGCTACATCTCGCGTTTGTTTTTGGGAGCAAACAATTCGCCTTTGACTCCTTCCCCGCACTCGGCTTGATAAAGGTATTGTTCCTGGGGTGATGGTGTAGTAGATATGGGGCATCCTGCCACTGCAGCCGTCCGGGGAACCATGAAGTGCATTCGATTGTGAACGGATTGTCGGCTGCTCGGAAGCTGTCGAGGAGATGAGAACTCAAGCGACCTTCGCCGAGGCTTCATTTCCCACATCGGGACTTCGGGGGAGTCTGCGGGATTTGAGTTGTCTGGTTAGCGCGTTAGATGATCAGGACTCGAGGTCACACCCTTGGAGTACGGTCCTAGAGAGACCACGCAGCCCACTGTGATTCCTGTTCTTGTGGCTGATTTCCCGACAGCCTAGACTGAGAGTAGCCATGTTCGTTGATCTCTTGCAGCGCTTTTCAACCGATGGAAACTATACGCACACATAGCGGATCGCGCATGGAACCCACTAAATACCTAGGGAATTACACTACGGGATAAAACTGCGGCGTGGAGGAAGATCATGCTTACGGCGGAACAGCACCGGTTAGATGATGCGCGAGAGGAAAAATTTGCGTGGAAAGAGTGGGGGCCCTATCTCAGTGAGCGGCAGTGGGGCACGGTCCGCGAGGACTACAGCGAGAATGGTGACGCCTGGAATTTTTTCACCCACGACCATGCCCGTTCACGCGCCTACCGCTGGGGCGAGGACGGCATCGCCGGTATCTCCGATGACAAACAGTATCTCTGCTTCGCGTTGGCCCTATGGAACGGCAAGGATCCGATTCTAAAGGAGCGACTCTTCGGATTGACCAACAGCGAGGGCAACCACGGCGAGGATGTGAAGGAGTACTACTTCTATCTCGACAGCACGCCAACGCACTCGTATATGAAGTACCTGTACAAGTACCCGCAGGCGGCGTATCCCTATCCCGATCTGGTAGAGACGAACCGGGGTCGTTCCAAGGACGAAATGGAATATGAACTCCTCGACACCGGTGTCTTCAAGGAGGACCGGTATTTCGACGTTTTCGTGGAATATGCCAAGGACGGCCCGGAAGACATCCTGGTGCGAATCACAGCATTCAATCGAGGACCCGAAGCGGCAGGAACTGCATCTCTTGCCGACATTATGGTTCCGGAACAACTGGGCATCGTGGATTGCCGAATCCAATAGGACCCCGAAGAAACCAAACCTAAAGCAGATTCCTGTGACCGCGGGCACTAGCGCGATCGCGGCGACGCATCCCCTGCTGGGTGAATTCATCCTTTCCTGCGAAGGCGAGGTGCCGCTGCTGTTCACCGAGAACGAAACAAACCACGAGCGACTCTTCCCCGGGCAAAAGAATGAGAGCCCGTACGTCAAAGACGGCATCAATGACTGCGTGGTGCAGGGCAGGCAGGGCGCGGTGAACCCCGCCAAGCAGGGCACCAAGGTCGCGGCGAACTACCGAGTCAAGATCGATGGTGGTCAATCCAAAGTAATTCGCCTGCGGCTCTCCAAAAGTTCTCCAGACCAGAACCGCGATCCCTTCGGCAAGCAATTCGACGAGATCTTCACAAACCGGCTTCGCGAAGCCGATGAGTTTTACAAGTCGGTGACACCGCCTTCAGTGAATGAAGACGCGGCCAAAGTGATGCGCCAGGCTCTCTCCGGCATGTTGTGGAGCAAGCAGTTCTTCTTCTTCGACGGTGACAACTGGCTCGACGAACACAACTCGAACCCGCTTCACACCGGATATCGAAATTCCCGGAATTCAGAGTGGTTCCACATGCTGAACCACGACATCATCTCCATGCCCGACAAGTGGGAATACCCCTGGTACGCCGCCTGGGATCTCGCCTTCCATACACTCCCACTTTCCATCGTCGATCCCGACTTCGCCAAGGAGCAGATGAAGTTGATGCTCAACGTCCTTTACTTGCACCCCAACGGCCAAATGCCTGCCTACGAGTGGAACTTCAGCGACGTGAATCCTCCGGTCCACGCTTGGGCGACATATTTTCTGCACAGGACTGAGCTAGCCTTGCACGGCAAGACCGACGTAGATTTCTTGAGGACGGCGTTCCAAAAACTCTTGCTGAACTACACCTGGTGGGTTAATCGCAAGGACCGCTTCGGCAAGAACGTGTTCGAGGGGGGATTTCTCGGTCTCGACAACATTGGAGTTTTCGATCGCAGCGCGCCACTTCCCACTGGCGGCCACCTGGAGCAGGCGGACGGCACAGCTTGGATGGCCCTGTTCAGTCAGAACATGCTGGAACTCGCATTCGAGCTCGCCCGTCACGACCCAACCTACGAGGACATGATCATAAAGTTCGCCGAGCACTTCTACTACATCGCCTCTGCCATGAATAAACCTGGTTCGGACGGGATGTGGGACGAGGAGGATGGTTTCTACTACGACCTGCTGCGGCTCCCGGATGGCAGCGCGACACGACTCAAGGTTCGCTCGATGGTGGGGCTCCTTCCCCTGTGCGCGACAATTGACGTCGAGGCTAGTATGCGGGAGCGCATTCCGAGAGTAATGGCGCACATAAACGAACGCCTACGCCGGATGCCAGAACTCAGCAAGACCATGCACCCCACGGGCCCGGGACACCTCGGCGTGGCCGAGCGGGGAATTATGGCTCTGGTCAACCCGGAACGGCTCCGCCGGATCCTTACGAAGATGCTCGACGAAAACGAGTTCCTTAGCCCGTACGGTATCCGCTCGCTTTCCAAGTTCCACGAGCAGCATCCCTACGTTTTACATGTGCACGGCCAGGAACACCGTGTGGACTACCTGCCGGCGGAGTCGAACACTGGTATGTTCGGAGGCAATTCCAACTGGCGAGGACCGGTTTGGATGCCGGTGAACGCGCTCATTATCAGGGCCCTGCTGAACTTCTATTTGTATTACGGCGACAACTTCAAAATAGAATGCCCCACTGGGTCAGGCAAATTAATGAACCTCTTTGAAGTGAGCAAAGAGATTGCTGACCGTCTCACACGAATCTTCTTGCGCGACGAAGATGGCCGTCGGCCCGTCTATGGCGGCACGGAGAAATTCCAAAGTGATCCATTCTGGCGCGACAACATCTACTTCTTTGAATACTTCCATGGTGACAATGGTGCTGGATTGGGCGCCAGTCACCAGACCGGGTGGACCGGACTCGTTGCCAAACTCATAGAGCTTTACGGCTTCCTCGATTCCAAGCGGATTCTGGAAGTGGGCAGACAGGCAGCGTTTACTGAGAAAGTCCGAAGCGCTGGCAAATAGGCACGGAAGGCAGCAGCCAAACTGGGGCAGGGCGGCGCGTTCCCTGAGGTCGAGAACTTGGCGCTACGACGCGACACGATCGTGACGGTGCTGGCGTTTCTTGTGATCGTCATTGCGTTACCGTTCGCGATTCTAGACACCATCGAAACGGGTCGCGTGTACCTGTTCTCGAGGCAGTTCCTCGAGGAATTACCGCAGCGGTTCACCGGGCCGGGACGTTTACGCTTCATCCTGCAACCGATGATTGCCACCGTGCTGGGGATTCGCGGAGGGCTCGCCGATACCAAGGCGGGAAATCCGCCCTACCTGTTCGGGCTGCTCTCCGGTGCTGGACGTCGAAGAGAATTGCTGCGAAGCGGCGTGGCGGCCATCCGCAACCTGGTCGCCATGGGGATCATCATGGACATCGTGTTTCAACTGGTCCTCTACCGCTCGGTGCATCCAGGCGCAGCCGTGGTGATTGGACCGATTCTGATTTGCTTCCCCTACGCGGTGTCCAGAGCGCTCACGACACGCGTGATGCGGGCGATGGCGAAGACATAAGGAATGCTGTGCTTCCGCAGGACAGGCGCAACGGCGGAAGGGAGAAGAGATGAAACCATTCGCCCGGCAATATCAAATCCATTTACTACGGGAGGCCCGGACGGCAGGAGCCGCTCCTGCACCTGAGCCCCTAGTTCTATTTCTCGCGCGAGTTCGTCGCGCTGCTGGAACACCAGATCCATCAGGCGCGTGCGCTGACGAACAAGCTGATTCACCACGGCAACCACCGTAACAAAAGCGATCAGAGTTAGCAGATTCCGAACAATGTGTTGCCACCCGCTCTGTTCAAATGGACCGAACCAATCCTGAAGCGCGAAACACACGAACACGAGTACAAGACTATTGCGAAGACGGAACACGAACCCGCTCAAGGCCAGGGGCAGCACATACAGGTAACCCAGCGATATGGATGTAACAACGAAGTCGGCGTAGGCCACTGCGGCAATCGAGCCAAGCACCATCAGCGCAAGTAAGAAGCTAAGTGGTCTTTTGGTCTTGTCAGAGTGCGCCATTTAGAGACTCAGACACAATTGGAGTACCATTTTCGAAAGCTTCTAATCTGCAGGCAGACAGTCGAAACTGGCCAGGGTACGACCTACCGTGCAAAAGCGACGTAGCAGAGCTGTCCATAGCGCTCGATTTGAAGTGCGATAGCATCACCCGACTTCAGCTTTGCCAACTCTTCCCGTAGACCCTGCAGGGTGGTGATAGTTGTTCCATTGAAGCTGTGAATCACGTCTCCCGTCTGCAGAGGAATCTCCGCGGTGCGCGACCCCTGTGTTCTCGCAGCGACGATGACGCCAGAGGGAATGCGTAGATCCGGCAACGACCGGGCAAGATCAAGACTCAACTCGACGCCGAGTATATTCAGAGGTCTTACAAGATTTTTTACAGCGTCAGCAGTATCCGTGAAGCTGTCCTCGTTGCTTTGATATTGCGAATTGTCTTGGGCGGTTCGGACTGAACTATTGTGTAGCACACCTCTGTTCGTTTCGGGGAATGTGCTATTCGAGTTCGATCTTCGCTAGCCCATAAGTGCCTACCTCATCGAGGTCGAGCATCAACGTCTGACGCCCGCCCCTGCTCTCCGTCTTGTACTTTATTGGCTGCATTTCGGCGAGCGTTCCACTCCAGCTAAGGCTTCGAGCCGTCTTTCCGCGAGGTATCGCCACTTGCACCTTTAGTTCCCGTGCAGGCGTGATCGTGCCATCCACCGTCACGTCATAGTTAACGATGTGTAACAGCATCCATCGATTAGTTTTTTCCATCATCGTAGTAATTTCGATATACGGAGCTACAGATGTGAGGCGAGTCACACGTGTGCCCAAGTTCTCCCTCACTTTGCCGGCAACTCGTTCCAGAAGTTTGTGCAACTCAGGGTCGATGCGGTTCCGTGTGTAGCCCTCCGGGATGTCAGCGAAGACGTCGGCCATCGTTGGACCAAAGGTCGTATAGTTCCCGTGCGACTTCATCGGGATCAGGAACCGGGAGGGCGGAACCTTCACGGGGATGAACAGCACTTGTCCTTGACCGATTCTCCGCGTGACCTCGCTCGCAGGATATTGTCCGCCGCCCAGCGATTGCGCCAAGGGAATCTCACTCTGGGCAAGGCCGTACTGATCTTTGCTGCCGCTGTTACCCAGGATGAGCAGAGTGCCACCGCCCTTGGCATAACGCACCATCGCTTGCTGATTCTCCGAACTCATCAGTGGAAGATAGGGAACGATCACCATATCGAATTGGTTGATCGTCGGGCTCGATAAATCGTCTTCGCTCAGCATGAGGTGGGCAATCCCGTTGTCCGCCAGTATGCGCGAAGCGCTAAACGCGAAGCTCAACTCATCCGCAAGAAACTGTCGCAATGAGGCTACCACTGCGACGTTTGCGTGCATTTGTACGTTGCGCAAACTCTCCTCATTCGCCGCCAAAAACCGATACATCTGAGTAGCGCCCACCGGAGTTAATCGCTTTTCCCGAAAGACAGTGTGATTCGCTACGGCCTCCGCGATGTTGATCTGAGACATTGCACTCAAGCAGCGCTCAGTGGGATTTGGGAAAATCGGCGGAGTGATCTCTGTCGCGTACACGATCACCGGTTTGCCATGTGTGACTGCGGCGAGGAACTTGAATGCCGGACTATTCGTGATTTTCGTGCCCTGTTCGTCCTTGCGCGGCGCCGAGTCGAGGAATTCCTGTACTTCGGAGTAGACGAAGTCGTCGTACCCTTCGCGGCCGAGCATTTCCATATTGCCGGCCGCATCATAACTGACCGGGCCATAGCCGAATCCGCCAAACACATTTCCCGAAATCATGAAATTGGGATTGTACTTCTGGGCAACTTCGCGGAGGCGATGATGGAATTCAGCAACGGAATAGCCACGGAAGGTATTCCACTCCGTCCAGAATGGTTCACCGCGCTTCTTGGGCAGGGGGATGTTGTCATAGTCGTCTGCGCCATACTTGGCCTGCGCCACCTTCGCTGGGAGATTCTTCTTCAGATACGCGGCAAAATTCCGTTTGCAGTACCCGCAATAGCATGTTCCTCCTGCGATCTGCGTCCAGTCGATGTAGGAGCCATCGATCCCGGTTTCCGCCTGGGCACGTATCCGGCCCTCCATCAAACGAGTGAAGTACGGATTGTTGGGGCAGCCCCAGGTTTCAAATTCGCTCGTCGTTTTCTCGCCGTAGGGGGCATAGCGGTAGTGAGGAAAGCTGCCATCCGGCCGAATCGTGATCCACGTGGTCGGATCTTCTGCCGGCTTGGGACCCAGGTAATCCTCGTAGTCGCTCCACTTCTCGCGCCAGAATTGCAGCATCTGGATCTGTTCTTTCTGCGGTTCGTCTTTGCTCGATGCCGAACGCCCGTGAAGCGAACTTGTTTGGTATCGAAGCACGATGTAGCCTTTGTCGTGCAAGGCGCGATTGGTTGCCTTCGCTTGCTCCATCCCGTGATTGAACTCTTCGCGACTCACGTCCTCAAAGCTGGGCGCTCCGCTTCCGAACGTGATGGTCATGTTGTTGGTCTTCAGGAATTCCAGGTCCGCTTTCTGTCCAAGTCGCCAATGCCCCCAGTCCGTGTCGGGCTTCCACGATTCAGATTTTTCCTGCGCGAACGTGACCATCAACGCTGCAACTACAAGAAGTGCGAATACGACTAGAAGTTTTGATCGCATACTGCCTCCGGCGGTTCTTTTCATGAGCGAAGATCGCGGTGGTGCGCAAGATGTGGTACGCAACAGAAAGAACTGGCGAATCGATCCCAACTTCTAAGCGGCGGTTACGCGCTGCGGACTCGCTCAACGGTGCGTCTCCACGAAATAGAGATCTAGTTCTGATTCTTTTGCAACAGCGGGAATTTCCAGCTCATATGTGCGGCCGATGTTTGTTATTATCAAATCCTGGCCACCAAGTGTTGCCCGGCGCAATTGCCGGTCGGATCGCAAACTCACCTGCGGCGGTTCCGGGCCTGAGGCCGCGAGTCGCAATGCCAACATGCCCGAGCTTTCATTGACTGTGAGGATCTGCAGGTTCGCGCGTAGCAGATAAAGTCCGGGGATTGATATCCTCACAAGTTCAATCCGGCGGTCGGAGGGCACGAAACCCTTGATGCGACCGTGGCTGCTGTCCCACTCCTGCCAATTGGCATTCAGCGCGATTGCTGACTCCGCGATTGCAACGGCGAATCTGGCTTTTGATTTCGCTTTTAGATGGAAGGCCAGCCCGGCCGGCGTCGCCTCGACGTCAGTCATCATCTTTGACACGTAAGTCAGATGAGTCGCCCTGGTTGGTTGTGCGCCCAGCTTGATCATGATGGAATGCTTCTTCCCCGGCGCGAGATTCGGCAGAATCAACAGCCGGTCATCAAAGGCAGGATGCACACGCCCGTCGATCAGAACTGACTGGATGAACTTCCGGGTGTTCTCAACACGGATTCCCATCCCACCCATCGATTCCGCAGTATCGTTGCGGCGAAGACTCGAGAGGTCGAGCGCCATCTCGATGGTGTCGTCCGATGCCTTCCACGAATAATTCCATTGCGCCATCGCGCGTAGTTTTTGCGCGAGCTCCTGCGGTTCCGGGCAATAGATCGGAAGCGTTCCAAATTTCGTCTTCATTGCTTCGTAGAACGGGAAGTTATTCTCATTTGTGATGCGCTTGTCCTTGCCTTCATTGACCGGTGCGGACGAAATCGAGTAGTCGTGCCACATCTCGTTGAAGATCACACCACGCCCGACATTGTGAAACATCTGGTCGAAGACGGCTTCTTCGTTGGCGGTAATCTGCGCCGTCGTATAGCTCCAAGTGGGGTCATAGAACCACTGGTAGTCGGGGTGGGGGGAATTCTCGAGTACGACGAAGTCCTTGTTCGCACCGGCAAACCATGTCATGTTGCCAAAACCGAATGGCACGCTTTGCTCCAGGCCATGCGTCATGTAGAACGAGAAGCGCGCGGCTACTTCACCGTAGTCTTCCATCGGGATCGTATCGCCCGGGTTGATCATCGACTGAATCTTGCGGATCTGAAAACCTTGCGCCGTCATGTTCTGCTCGATTTCCTCGACCGACCCATCGAGTTCCTCGCGCCAGCGATCGGGAGTCATCTTGCGATCGATTTCGTGGAACTTACTATGAGTTCCGATCTCGCCCCCGAGGTCCTCGAGGCCTTTGGCGAGCGGCGCCAGTTTGTCCCACCCTGCGCTCTTCACGAAGCTGGATACCCACGTATAGAGCGGCACTACTCCGGTATCCTGTG
>CAVVJG010000022.1:0-11412 GCA_963748365.1 Candidatus Acidiferrales bacterium | reverse complement strand
TTCCGGATTGCCGACAAGATCTCCACAATCATTCCCTCGACCGGCATTGGGCGTGTCCGCTGCTGCTGTATATTGCGGTCAAACAAGCCGCTTCCACTTTACAGAACTCTATTTCTGCCCTCTGAGGTCGAAGAGCTAGATGTCCGCGATGCCGAAATTCGCTTCGGGTCTGAGGCGGTCCGGGCTGGCAGCACCTTGATCGCTACGTAAAAGCCGAGGTTGCTGCCGGTGGGGATGCGGCAGTGGGCGACGGAGCGACCATAAAGGCTCATTAGAGAGCAGAGCGCGTGATGAATATTTCGAGTTTACGTGCTTTCTTTTCATTTCGTTTTATTTCCTTTTATTTCGCTTTTTTCTGGTATTGTGTTCGTGTAATTTGTTGCTTTTCGTAACGTGGGGACCATGGGAGTTGGTTTCGTGCTACTGGAAACCGTTACCCGAGGAGTTGGCGATGAAGAAGTTACTGTTCGGCGCAGCCCTACTGCTCCTGTGCGGAGCGGCATTTGCTTCACCCCTGGGGTTCAAGCAGCCTCGGATGGCAATCTTTCTTAGCAAGACCAGCTACCACCACGACTGGGAAACAAGTCAACTGGCCGGACACGGCTGGGCGGGAATCTCGACGCTGGCGGGTATCCCCTACGACACAGTGTTTGTGGAGGAAATGCCAGACGACAAAGAACTGTCGAAGTACTCCACGATTGTGTTTGCCCAAGCGGCGCTGGTGGATGACGCGACGTACTCACAGATTGTCCTTCGCTTGCGCGCCTATCTCTCTGGCGGTCACAGCGTGATCCTCGACGGGCCACTCGCCACCAAAGATGAGAACGAGAAAGAGCGCGATCACCACGATCTCGATGATCTGCTCCGACTGGAATACAAAGGACTCCAGGGCGGGACCGAATACCGGATTCGAGTCAATTCCAACGATCATTATGTGACGCGGGAATTCGAGGTGTCGCAGTTCCTAACGCCGGTGCTCGCGTCCGCCACAAGTGTGCTGCAACCGGTATCCGGCGGAGCAGTCCTGCTGGTCTCGACCAATGGCCAGAAGGATTTGCCTTACCTTTCCTGCGTAACGCGGGGGAGCAGCCGCATTATTCTGGTCAGTGATTTTGGAACATCCGCAGGCGCGGGAACCTTTTTCCGCAATGACCCGCCACAGGTCGCATATGCGAACCAACTCTGGAACGCGATGATTCGCGCGGTGCACTGGGCAAGCTATGGCGATGTGGACGTCCCGTTTCCCGCTCCGCAGCTTTCCAACGCCAACCTGACCGCCGTTGTGCGCTTTGATGGAGACAACAGCGGCGACCTCAACTACCAGCTCAAGACGCTCCATTTTCTTACCGGCGTCGCACAGGATACCGGAGTAGTGCCGCTCTATACGTGGGTATCCAGCTTCGTGAAGAGGGCAGGGTGGGACAAACTGGCGCCGCTCGCCAAAGGCCTCGAGGACCTCGGGGGCGAGATCGGAACTCATAGTAAGTTCCACGAAATCGATCGCAAGATGACTCCCGATCGCTGGCGCGAGGAACTCGATGGGTCGGTCGAGGAAATCGAGCAGAACATGACGGCGCAAGGTTTTCAGATCCGCAAGATTCAGTCGATGATCAACCCGGGCGATACGATCCCGATGGAAGACTACGGTGAAGTAGCCGCGCGCTTCTCGTTCTACATGACGCATGGCCTGGAGCAAAGCGTGCCATTCGGTTTTGGCAACATGACATGGTTTGCCGGTGCGAACAAGGACTTCGTCGTACTCGAGAATTCCCCCCACCCCGACTACCAGTGGTTCTATGACCCCACTTGGAGCTATACGACGGCGCAGATTACCGCCAACGAAGAAGCCGTCTTCGACCAGATGTTTCACAATGTCGGGCGTGGTGTGATCTTCAACGAGATGTGGCACGACTACTCGATTTCGTCCGCACCGGTCAATGAAGGCAAGGACAAGCGCATCACAAATGAGAATAACTTCCCGTTCTACGAGGCAATGAAAACGAAATTTGGAACGCTTCCGATCTATTGCCCGGAACCGCAGGAGCTCGCGCAAAAACTACGCGCGATGGCGCAATGGAATTATTCGTGGAAGGCATCGGACGACACCATCGAGATGGCGCTCGACCTCTCGAGTCTTCGCCGCAACGATACTGCGGAATCGATGGGTGGGATGGGAATCCGTGTTGAGAACACCCGGAAGTTCATCCAGTCAGTTCTGATCGACGGGCGTGTGCATCCTGCCTTTGATGACCGGCTGTTGATTCTGCCGAATCTCGCGCCGGGGAAGAAGCATTCCATCATGATCAAGCTGGGCGCACAACCAACCAGGGCGACTCATCTGACTTACGTGTCAAAGATGATGACTGACGTCGAGGCGACGCCGGCCGGGCTGGCCTTCCATCTAAAAGCGAAATCAAAAGCCAGATTCGCCGTTGCAATCGCGGAGTCAGCAATCGCGCTGAATGCCAATTGGCAGGAGTGGGACAGCAGCCACGGTCGCATCAAGGGGTTCGTGCCCTCCGACCGCCGGATTGAACTTGTGAGGATATCAATCCCCGGACTTTATCTGCTACGTGCGAACCTGCAGATCCTCACAGTCAATGAAAGCTCGGGCATGTTGGCATTGCGACTCGCGGCCTCAGGCCCGGAACCGCCGCAGGTGAGTTTGCGATCCGACCGGCAATTGCGCCGGGCAACACTTGGTGGCCAGGATTTGATAATAACAAACATCGGCCGCACATATGAGCTGGAAATTCCCGCTGTTGCAAAAGAATCAGAACTAGATCTCTATTTCGTGGAGACGCACCGTTGAGCGAGTCCGCAGCGCGTAACCGCCGCTTAGAAGTTGGGATCGATTCGCCAGTTCTTTCTGTTGCGTACCACATCTTGCGCACCACCGCGATCTTCGCTCCTGAAAAGAACCGCCGGAGGCAGTATGCGATCAAAACTTCTAGTCGTATTCGCACTTCTTGTAGTTGCAGCGTTGATGGTCACGTTCGCGCAGGAAAAATCTGAATCGTGGAAGCCCGACACGGACTGGGGGCATTGGCGACTTGGACAGAAAGCGGACCTGGAATTCCTGAAGACCAACAACATGACCATCACGTTCGGAAGCGGAGCGCCCAGCTTTGAGGACGTGAGTCGCGAAGAGTTCAATCACGGGATGGAGCAAGCGAAGGCAACCAATCGCGCCTTGCACGACAAAGGCTACATCGTGCTTCGATACCAAACAAGTTCGCTTCACGGGCGTTCGGCATCGAGCAAAGACGAACCGCAGAAAGAACAGATCCAGATGCTGCAATTCTGGCGCGAGAAGTGGAGCGACTACGAGGATTACCTGGGTCCCAAGCCGGCAGAAGATCCGACCACGTGGATCACGATTCGGCCGGATGGCAGCTTTCCTCACTACCGCTATGCCCCCTACGGCGAGAAAACGACGAGCGAATTTGAAACCTGGGGCTGCCCCAACAATCCGTACTTCACTCGTTTGATGGAGGGCCGGATACGTGCCCAGGCGGAAACCGGGATCGATGGCTCCTACATCGACTGGACGCAGATCGCAGGAGGAACATGCTATTGCGGGTACTGCAAACGGAATTTTGCCGCGTATCTGAAGAAGAATCTCCCAGCGAAGGTGGCGCAGGCCAAGTATGGCGCAGACGACTATGACAACATCCCCCTGCCCAAGAAGCGCGGTGAACCATTCTGGACGGAGTGGAATACCTTCCGTGGTTATTCCGTTGCTGAATTCCATCATCGCCTCCGCGAAGTCGCCCAGAAGTACAACCCCAATTTCATGATTTCGGGAAATGTGTTTGGCGGATTCGGCTATGGCCCGGTCAGTTATGATGCGGCCGGCAATATGGAAATGCTCGGCCGCGAAGGGTACGACGACTTCGTCTACTCCGAAGTACAGGAATACCTCGACTCGGCGCCGCGCAAGGACGAACAGGGCACGAAAATCACGAATAGTCCGGCATTCAAGTTCCTCGCCGCAGCCACACATGGCAAACCGGTGATCGTGTACGCGACAGAGATCACTCCGCCGATTTTCCCAAATCCCACTGAGCGCTGCTTGAGTGCAATGTCTCAGATCAACATCGCGGAGGCCGTAGCGAATCACACTGTCTTTCGGGAAAAGAGATTGACTCCGGTGGGCGCTACTCAGATGTATCGGTTTTTGGCGGCGAATGAGGAGAGTTTGCGCAACGTACAAATGCACGCAAACGTCGCAGTGGTAGCCTCATTGCGACAGTTTCTTGCGGATGAGTTGAGCTTCGCGTTTAGCGCTTCGCGCATACTGGCGGACAACGGGATTGCCCACGTCATGCTGAGCGAAGACGATTTATCGAGCCCGACGATCAACCAATTCGATATGGTGATCGTTCCCTATCTTCCACTGATGAGTTCGGAGAATCAGCAAGCGATGGTGCGTTATGCCAAGGGCGGTGGCACGCTGCTCATCCTGGGTAACAGCGGCAGCAAAGATCAGTACGGCCTTGCCCAGAGTGAGATTCCCTTGGCGCAATCGCTGGGCGGCGGACAATATCCTGCGAGCGAGGTCACGCGGAGAATCGGTCAAGGACAAGTGCTGTTCATCCCCGTGAAGGTTCCGCCCTCCCGGTTCCTGATCCCGATGAAGTCGCACGGGAACTATACGACCTTTGGTCCAACGATGGCCGACGTCTTCGCTGACATCCCGGAGGGCTACACACGGAACCGCATCGACCCCGAGTTGCACAAACTTCTGGAACGAGTTGCCGGCAAAGTGAGGGAGAACTTGGGCACACGTGTGACTCGCCTCACTTCTGTAGCTCCGTATATCGAAATTACTACGATGATGGAAAAAACTAATCGATGGATGCTGTTACACATCGTTAACTATGACGTGACGGTGGATGGCACGATCACGCCTGCACGGGAACTGAAGGTGCAAGTGGCGATACCTCGCGGAAAGACCGCTCGAAGCCTTAGCTGGAGTGGAACGCTCGCCGAAATGCAGCCAATAAAGTACAAGACGGAGAGCAGGGGCGGGCGTCAGACGTTGATGCTCGACCTCGATGAGGTAGGCACTTATGGGCTAGCGAAGATCGAACTCGAGTAGCACACTCCCCGAAACGAACAGAGGTGTGCTACCCAATAGTTCAGTCCGAACCGCGTAAGTGGCACAAGAATCGATCCTCCGGGTCAACGGGCTGTCCGGCCCGACGCGGAAATCGCTATCGGCACATTCGGCTAGCAAAATAGCTCGAAGCGTGATTCTCTGAATTTGGTCGCATGCTTGCGGCAACCTACGTGAGATGTTCCCGACTGAGGTACTTGGCGGCACGCCTGGCTGCGATATGGCTTCGAGATGGTGGTGATCCGGGACTCCAGGGAGCCCGAGTCCGGTTCGAGGAAGTGCAGTGTTCGTCGAAAGTCGGTTGCACTCTCATCTCCGCGAACGCGTTTCTGGACAACTTCCTGTTTGCCGCCGATACGCCAAATGAACACGTACTTGCCTTCGCGGTCTATTACTGGTCAGTGTTAGATCAACATCCGCCTAGTGCATGCCGGGATGGTAAGCGCGCTCGAGGTGCGCTTTGCTTTCAGCAAGCGCAAAACCTCGGCACCAGGCGCTAATTCCCCAAAACTGCCTCCTTCGCCTCCAGCACTTCCGCCCGTCCTGGCTTGTCAGAATGCTCGCATATCTTTAATAGCTCGGCAAAATACTTGCGACTTGCTTCGCGGTTGTCGCTGAGTTGCGCGGCGCGGGCCGCGCCGTACAGCGCACGGAAGCGGTTTGGCTCTTTCTTCAGCGTCGCCTCAAATTGCTCCAACGCTTGCGCGGGCTGGTTGATCTCCAGCAGCATCTCGCCGAAAAGCTCGCGCGCAGGTGCAAGCGGCCCGGGCGTAATTGCCTTCTTGTCGGTACCATCTTCCATCTCGGCTGCCGACTTCATCAGGGTCAAAGCGAGGTTCTTCCGTCCCTCTGCCAATGAGCTCCAGGCATTCACTTCGAGGCGCTGGATCTCGGCTTGTCCAGCCCAATAGCTTTCCTTTGCCTTCTCGAGATGCGTACGGATGTCCTGCAGCGCGGCGATCGACGCCTGGGCCTTTGCCGCGTCATGCAACCGGGCCGCTGCTATACCGCGCGCAAACCAGGTTATGGCATCGGTGTAGGGAAACGGCGTCTCGCGTGGCTCGAGCTCCGCCGCCCGCTGCCAGTCGCGACGCTCCACAGCATAGCGCGCGGGAATCGCTGCCAGCGCGAAGTATCCCGCGTCGGGACCCGCCGCGCCGCTCACCACCGCTTTCGGATCGAAACGCGAGGCTATCTCCGGCAGGGCCTCGAGCACCTTGCGCGCAGCTTCGTC
The DNA here is from genome assembly GCA_963748365.1 of Candidatus Acidiferrales bacterium. Classification (GTDB taxonomy): domain Bacteria; phylum Acidobacteriota; class Terriglobia; order Acidiferrales; family UBA7541; genus Acidiferrum. Next base: position 5,056 of record CAVVJG010000022.1, on the reverse strand, counting down.
CTGGGCGGTCTGCAGATAGGCGTAAACCAGGTAATCGCTTGCGTGCAGCTCTTCTGCCGTTTGGCTCACGCGACGCGAAGCTGCTGCGGCGGCGCGGTTGCTGTCGATAGAATTCTGCCAGTAGCCCACACGCGTGAACGTGTGTGACGGCATATGCAGCGCGTGTGGCGCATCAGGCGCGATATCGGAATAACGCTGTGCGGCGATAAGCGCCTTTCCCGCCAGAGGCGGCACGTCGTAGGTATGAATGATGTAATGCGCCAGACCGGGATGGTCCGGTTCTTCCCGGAATAGCTTCTCCAGGATCGCGCCCGCCTGAAGCCGCGCGGCGTAAGTTTTGTCGGTCGGCTCTTCCGCAGCCGCAAGCGCTAGTGCGTAGAAAATCTGCGCCTCCTGATCGTCGGAATATTTCAACGCGAGACCTTCCATCGCATCTCGATAGGCGAGCAAACGCGCTTGCTGTGGCGTGCTCTCGAAGTTGCTGTACAGGCTGGCGACGGCCGCGATGTACGCTCGCTCGCGCTCCGTTTTTGCGCCAGTGGCTTTGCCCCTTTCGGCGCTCTCGCGTCCCGCCTGTAGCTGGCTGTTGTCCTTCATGCCAGCCCCGAACGGATTGCTCCACTGGCTGAGTGCGATCCCCCAGTGCGCGATTCCGCAATTCGGATCACTTTTGAGCGCTGCGTCGAATCCTTGAATGGCGTGATTGAATTGGAAGGAGTGCAGCAGCGCCACCGCTCGATCGAATTCCTTCTGCGCCTCAGCAGTGCATGATGTGGCAAAATGCACCGCGCCTAACTTTTCGCCTTTTCCATGCTGGTGCTCCTGCGCGACACCACTCGCCGCGAGCAGGGCGATGGTGCATCCGGCAAAGACTCTCTTCGTGAACATTTGCTCCCCTACCGCCGGATTATAGGCGCAGGAGCGCCGGGACGGAATCCTTATCGCAGGACGACTCTAGCGGGAACTCGTCCGATTCTTACGTCCGCCGCACGAGCGGCTACGTCCAAACGCCCTAACCGTGCAAGTCCCGGTACCCATTTTACCAGGATGTTCATCAAGCAAGCCCGGGACGTCACCCGAGGGCCCTTTTCTCCGGAAGACAAAACAGACACTCTCAGGGCTGGATTACTTTCGTTTTTACGTTCCATCCCTGGACCTCGACGAGCGGCGAGGTCCGGTCGAGTCCTTCTGATTTATAGATTGCGGATATCTGACGGGTTTCGCCTGGAAGCAGTGAAAAATAATTGTCTTGCCACAAGATAGGCAGCACCTCGTCATCCCGGAGGACATAGCGGCTGACGTGACCGCTCGGCGGGCGCACGACTTTTAACCGGATCCCAAAGGCGAGCGTGGAACTAAGATTGTGCAAGGTCACGGTGGTGGAACTTTCGGCCGGGCCCCGCGCTGATTGTGCAGTCACGGCCAGGTCCACCTCCGGTAGAGTGTTCAACGCCGTGTAATCCGCAAAAGTTTTAGTGGGAGTCCAGGTCGAGATCTCATATTGGCCACTCTCATCCCGGTCGGACCGTTCCCAGTCGAGCGTCTCCGCCTTCGTGGAAAGCCAGTAGAAGTTTCTGCTTATCAGATCCCCGGATGACTCGAGCCGAAGGCTTACGAAATAGGTGGGGCTCAGTCCATCGAGATCAGGCAACAAAAATGCGCGAACACTGCTATCGGGAGCCGCGTCAAGTGTAACTTCATGCGAGAATTTTTCGGTCATGTCGAGGTTGTACACTTTGGCAGCGACTCTGAGGCCGGAAAAGTTCTTGTAGTAGGAATTCACAACGACGATCGATCGGTCGTCATACGAATACTGGACGTGCAGAGGTTCGCAGGCGCGCTTCACGCCAAAGTAAGACCCCCCGGGGCGAAGATACCAATCGTAAAGATGCCAGATCATGCTGGGCCATGCATTGTTCAACATCCACTGGATGACGCCAGTAGAGCTGTATTTGTTGCGGCCGTAAGCTTCCATCATGGCGCGGTGCGCTTCGTACGCTTGCATTTGAGCTTTGCGGGAAAACTCCTCCGCGGAATTTGAGGGGCCGTAACGCTCGTTGAGCGCTTCCGTGAAGACGCCAAGCGTGTCGGACATTCCTCCGGCGTGATATTCCCAAACCGAGTTGGGAGGCCAGAGATGGTCTTCGGGAAGCATAAGGCGCAGAGTTTCGATGGGAGGGATGGCGGGGCCGGGACTGGTCTCGGTGTTGAAGCCGAACGCGCCGCCGTATTTCGTGTCCAAATACCAGAAAGCTGGCGCGACGTACTCGTATGGGCCCGTCATTTTCACACCGCTCTGACCGACGAGAGTGGACCTGCCGGAGGCCGATGACACGGTGGGGTTGGGCCAATCAGCGTCCTTCAGAATCTGAAGATACACAGTTTCTACTTTGGGTGGAGGGGGAAAGTCGCTGCCGTTGAGCCAAGTGAAGACAGCAGGATGCCGCTCAAGGCGGCGAATCTGGTCGCGCAGGGAAGCAGCAGCTACCACTTCATTTTCCGTATCCCAGTCTCCCCATTTCTCCCACTGATCGCAGCAGCACCACCCAGCCATCACCAGAATTCCCATGCGGTCGCAGAGCTCGAGAAAATGATCGTTCTCCAGCTTGCCTTCCAGGCGGATGGCGTTCAGGTTGAGATCGCGTACGTAAGTAAGTTCGGCGAGTTGGCGCTCTGGCGAGGAACGTAGAAGGAGGTCAAAGCTGTATCCGGCACCGCGGATGAGAATGTTCTTTCCATTGATGCGGTAGACCCGATGACCCTTATCATCAATCTCCGAAGTGACCTGGCGAACGCCGAATTGAATGTGGCTGGAGTCGGAGACCTTTCCGCCAGTTTCAAATTGCAGGTCGAGTGGATAAAGATTCTGCGGACCCACCTGGGCGGGCCACCAGAGGCGAGGGTTCTTGAGTTTAAGTTGGGAGAAATTCTCCGGCGTGAACCGGACGACCTTTGTTTCGTTGGGGCCAAGTTGCACCGGCTGCGAGAATTCGATGTTCTCGATCTTTCCCTTGAGTGTTCCTCCAATAACATGATCGGAAGAGTTCTGCAGATCAACCCTGAGCGTCAGTTCGGCCAGGTCCGTGGCTGGCAGATTGAGCTTGGTGAACACCGCGGGGAAACGAAGGGCCACCGGACCAGTAGTGTCGATGTGCACATCGCGCCAGATGCCCATTTCCTTATCCGGAGGCATCGGCGCCCAGTCTACAAGAGTGATGGCAAGGTCGTGCGGCTGAGGCGGAAAAACCTCGATAGCAAGCGAGTTCGTTTCGCCTGGCCGCGCAACCGCGGAAATATCTAGGTTAAACAGCCGCCACGTCCCCACCAACTTGTCGGCGGATGCGATTTCGCGACCATTCATCCAAACATTTGCCCGGTAATTGATGCCATCGAAATTCAGCCACAGTGTTTTGCCTCGATAATCGGCGGCAAGCTGAAAGTCCGTGCGAAACCACCAGGAGCGCAGGAACGGGCTTCCCGGCGGCATCAATAATTCTGAAAAATCACTGAAGATGGGATAGCTGGTTCCAGGAATCGAGCGCAGATTCATCCCAACGTAGGGATCCGGGTAGATGCGATTCTTTACCAGTGCGCTTAGCACTGTGGAAGGCAGAGTTGCCGGATACCAATCGCGCGGCTTGAAACCGGGAGTGGAAATGGCGTCACCTGTTTCGTGCACGTCAGCAGAGGATTGAATGGCCCAACTCTCGCGGAGAAACATGGAAGCGACAGTCTCTTCGGGCGGATTGGCCAGGGCAATGGTCGAAACCACCAGCCAAGTGCAGGCGAGGCAAATGGAGTATCGCCGAAAGCGACTCACGGCTAGCCCTGCACCAATTCCTGGACGTTCACCGGCAATTTCGAGAGTCGTTCGACGCGCGTCCCAAATTTACCAAGCGTGTTCTCGACGACGCAGAAGTCAAATCCAGGGATGACCACATCGTTCCAGTGATTGCCGATGCCGCGTAGCGCCACATCCAGCATGGTCACAATTTGTGAACCGAGTGGCTCGTGACTATCCAGAGTGATGGCGCCGAAGAATTCTTGGCATTCGGTGTATCCGGAGTTATGCGTTCCGGTATAGGGTTTAAGTGTGGCAAGGTCGATCTGTTTTCCAATCCGCTTTGATACTTCATCAGAGTGCGCGCTGAAGTAGTCAACCAGAGCTTGTTCCTGCACACGCGCCGGAAGATTCTCCGCGGCCACTTTTCGATACCATTCCTCGCCAACTTGGTAGCCGCCTTCAACGAGTTTGAGCCAGTACCGCTGATCGGCGGATACTTTCGAAGGACGATCGACAGCAATCACAGAGCGGCGGACGCAAGCGGTCAGGCCATCGCGCTTCGGAGCTACGCCGAGGTGCACCCATTCGCCTTCGCCGATCGGACGATCGAGCGCTGGCCCGATCAGCGTGCGGTTAGCCTCGTTGGCACCCACCATGATTTTGAAGCCGTCATCTTCGGAACCGAGCATGCGGCCGGTCCAGGCGCCCCACGCCGCTACTTCGCTCTCCAATCGGCGGGGGCGCAGCACCGCCAGCATGGCTTGCAACATCGCGTCTCCAACGCGAGCCGCATCGGCGATCAGTTGCATCTCGCGTTCGCTCTTTTCGTATTTGACCTTGAAATAAAGTTCCTGCGCGTCCAGAACGCCATCCGCGCCAAAAAGCCCTTCCAGATAACTCAACAATCCGGCCGGGATAACCTGGCGTGGCGTCAGCAGCGCAACATGATCGACTGGTCCACCCGCTGCCTGAGTAATCACATCTTCGAGGCGTTCCGCCGCGATGGGATACTTCTCGTCGGCCAACTGCAGCATTTCCACTTTGTGTACCACGGCGCCGGCACGCTCGGCTAATTGCTCGGCGACGTAGCCTCCTTCAAGTCCAGCAACAATATGAAACCCCGTCGGCCCGACAACGCCTGCCACCTGCTCGATTGAAAGGTTAATGTTTCCGCCGAGGTAGGGAACGTCGCCACAGTAGTGCTCGTCGGAAAACACAATCCCTACCTTGTGCCCGTGCCGCTGGAGCGCCGCGTTGATGTTTCTTGTGCGG
>CAVVJG010000021.1:0-33883 GCA_963748365.1 Candidatus Acidiferrales bacterium | reverse complement strand
TACCTCCGAATTGAATAGACCGGCCCCGTCGATCCTCTCGTGCATCTGTGACCAGACTCGTCATGCGATGTTGAGCTTGTTAGACTACCTCCAAACTAGCGACGAGGAGCCGGACATGAAAAAACTACTTTTGCTTGGCTTAGTGGTTTTGTTTGCCGGTATGGCCGCAACGACGCTGTCCGGCAACCAGGATCACGACAGAGATCACGGGGCCAATTTCCGGTTTGTTGGAGCGTGGCGACTCGTTTCTCTCGAAGCGCCGGGGCCTGACGAGAAAATTCAAAAGGCCAATTCGACCGGGATGTTCGTCTTCACGCGCGACGGCCATGCGTCGGTTCAGGTCATGGAGAGCAACCCGCCACCACAGGCTGCGGCGGGACCTGGGCAGTATTCGCAAGGCGGCTATGAAGCCACTTTTGGTACGTATGAAGTTGATGAGAGCGCTCATACGTTCACTTTTCATGTCGAGGGCGCGTTAGTGCGCAACCTGATCGGCAGAGACTTGCCGCGCTCCTTCGAGTTCGCGGGGAATCAACTCATCGTTAAGTCCACTCGTCCGGAGGAACACTGGAAGGTTACTTGGGAGCATTACTAGTCCACCTCCGCAAATCATTGCACGGCTACTCTGTGTAAGGGGGGAGAACAATGCAAAAACGCAGACTCGGAAAAAGCAATCTTGAAGTTTCAGCTCTCGGGTTCGGCTGCATGGGAATGAGCTGGTCCTACGGGCCTCCCAAGGACAAGCAAGAGATGATTTTTCTGCTGCACGCCGCCGTGGAGCGAGGTGTCACGTTCTTCGATACAGCCGAGGTATACGGCCCGCTCGTCAACGAAGAACTGGTAGGCGAAGCGCTCGCTCCGTTCCGCGGGAAAGTCGTAATCGCGACGAAGTTCGGATGGGAGGCCAACCCCAACGATGTGGGCAAGTGGAGCTCTCTCAATAGTCGGCCAGAACACATCAAAGAGGTCGCAGAGGCATCGCTCAAGCGGTTGAGAGTCGATGCCATCGATCTGTTCTACCAACATCGAGTCGACCTGAACATCCCGATCGAGGATGTTGCGGGCGCTGTAAAGGATTTGATTCAGGAAGGCAAAGTGAAGCACTTCGGTCTCTCTGAAGCAAGCGCTCAGACAATCCGTCGCGCCCACGCAGTTCAATCCGTCGCAGCGCTGCAAAGCGAGTACTCGCTTTTCTGGCGAGAGCCCGAAGAGACCGTGATGCCTGCATTGGAAGATCTGGGTATCGGATTTGTCCCGTTCAGCCCACTCGGCAAAGGCTTCCTGACTGGGAAGATCGACGCCGACACGAAGTTCGATAGCACGGACTTCCGTAGCAGCGTCCCGCGATTCAGCGAGGAGAACCGGAGAGCGAACCAGGCGTTGGTCGATGTGATCCGCTCATTCGCGGAACAAAAGAAAGTGACTCCTGCGCAGATTGCACTCGCCTGGTTGCTTGCCAAGAAGCCGTGGATCGTTCCGATTCCGGGCACCACCAAACTGACCCGATTGGAAGAAAACCTGGGAGCGGCGGCGATTGAACTAACGCCGGACGATGTACGGGCTCTCGAAGACGCCTCCTCAAAGATCAAGCTGGAAGGGGCAAGATACCCCGCCTTTCACGCGAAGCTGGTCGGTCGCTGATCGAACGCGATAGCCGCATTCGGCTTTTGATTCAGACCAGTGCGGCAGGAAGGTCTTGATTAACGCTGCCGAAGGGGAGGCTAGTACCCATGTTTCCGATTTCCCGACTAATCAGGACTTAGCGTTTCTCGTGGCTGCTCATAGGACGCGAGCGCGAAGCCGCATCCAAGCGGCAGCCATGCGTTAACCATCACAGACACGTTCTGAAGGGCAGAAATATTGGAAGCCCCTTGAGACATACCGTACCAGAGCAAGAAAAACACCAAAAAATAGACGCTGAGTACATTAACGAATTGCCCCGCAATCCAATCATCTGGTTTGTTGCGCAGTTTCCTAACCCAGAGCAGCGCAATGCCGAGACTACAGACGAAAAAAATATTTTGTGATAACTCGAAGACAATATTGGTTGTGAACCGAAGACCGTCAGACGAGTGAGCCGCAAAACTGGACCAGGCTGCTACAAGGAGTGCGGCCGCGCTCAACAGCACGACTTTCTTGCGAGGCATCTTGGTTCCGACAACGTGCGTAGTCAATTCACATATGCTTAGAAAGAGGAAAAGCGTCACAAGTGCATCGGTAAAGAAGTAGAAATAATCATATTCGACGCGGGCGCTTCCGAACGCAGAAACAAAGACAACCCGACTAATCCCGGTGGCGACCGAAACAAGCAAATAACAATTGAAGAACCGGAACTTACGGAATAGTCCTCGAATTACGAAGAGATACACCACAAAAACTTCGACCAAGGTCGTCAGAAACCAGAGCGTCCAATCGGCGGATGGCCACATATGCTCGTGAAGTTAGTGTGCTCCCTGAGGGTCGCCACTACCCTTATCCTGACACACTTTCTCGCCTGAGCTGATTTGATGAGGCACAAACGTCAACCCCACAAAGAAAGCAGTGTTCGGCTTTCAGGAATACTGCACATCCCGAGCCTAGTGCCTTCCCCTCTGCTTACGAGGTAACCGGAAAAGTCCGTACTGGAACCGCACCCTTCAATTTTTTCTCAGTCAGCGCTGAGGCTTTGCATGTGTCCGTGCGAGGGGGAGGGGGGTGTTCCTGCCGGGGAGCCTCTTGGGGTTCTAACGAGCAAACCGGGTGCGCCGTGAAAGGCGGTGGTCCATAGCGGGAGATAAACCCGCCCGGGAACTGGTTCGCTCCACCCGGTAGCAATCAGAGCAGCAGTGGAGGCAACGAAACTGCTGAAGCCTCTGGTGCAGAGAGTCGCGAAGGCGACTTGGCGAGCGTGCAGGCCGTAACGTGATTGAACGCTGAGCAGGCCCCGAAAACAGTGATGCAGGAGCCGACCCGCCCCGGTTTCGGGGAAGGCCGAAGCGAATGGAATCGTACGAGCGAACAAGTTCCATCCGACCTGCCGGGGTATTAGCGACGGCATGCAAGCAAAGTGGACCATGCGCAACACGGGAAGTCCCAGCGGTGATCGCAATATGGATCAACTGGCAGCTCGTGAGAGAAAGGCCGGGCCGTGTGGGATGGCGGAGAGGCTCGCAGTACCGACGAAGCCGGGTAATTCCGGTGGAGGGAAGGAGCCTCAGTTGAAAGGAAACGCAAGAAGCAACAAAGGACCGAGGGATTGGCGATGAGCCTAACAACTCCACTAAGTGTTCAGAAGTTGCAGACGGCGTTGCACGACAAAGCGAAGGGATCGCCCAAGTTTCGCTTCTATGCCGTGTACGACAAGGTGTACCGCGAAGATGTTCTGATGTTCGCCTACGAATGTTGCAAAGCCAATGGCGGAGCAGCAGGAGTGGATGGTCAGACCTTTGAGGATATCGAAGAGTACGGGGTGAAGAAGTGGTTGGACGAACTGATGCAAGAGCTGAGAAGTAGAACGTATCAACCGCAGCCGGTACGGCGGGTGTGGATACCCAAGCCGGACGGGAAACAGAGACCGTTAGGAGTGCCCGCGATCAAAGATCGCGTGGCACAGACGGCGGCAGTTTTGGTGCTCGAACCGATTTTCGAGGCCGACCTGCAGCCGGAGCAATATGCCTATCGGCCAGAGCGCAGTGCGTTGGACGCCGTGAAGCATGTCCACAAGCTGCTCAACACTGGCCATGGACAGGTTGTAGACGCGGATTTAAGCGGCTACTTCGATAGCATTCCCCACGCTGACCTGATGAAGTCAGTGGCTCGACGAATCGTCGATGGAGCAATGCTGCATCTGATCAAGATGTGGTTAGAAGCTCCGGTTGAAGAAACCGACGAGAAAGGGAATAAGCATCGGAATACGCGCAATCGGGATGAGGGACGAGGAACTCCACAAGGAGCTCCGATCAGCCCGTTGCTCAGCAACTTGTACATGCGTCGTTTCGTGCTGGGATGGAAGAAACTCGGGCACGAGAAGCGTCTTGCTGCATATATCGTTAATTACGCCGATGACCTGGTGATCTGCTGCCGTGGCCAAGCGGAAGAAGCGCTGGCTGCGATGCGGGACATCATGACGAAGCTAAAGTTGACGGTGAATGAGACGAAGACGCGGGTGTGTAAACTGCCGGAAGAGAAGTTCGACTTTCTGGGTTATACGTTTGGTCGATGCTATTCGCCGAAGACAGGGCGCGCATATTTGGGTTCGGCTCCCTCGAAGAAGCGGGTGATCCGCATCTGCGAGGCGATTAGCGAAATGACCGGACGAGATCAAACTCTGCTGGATCAGGAAATAGTGGTAGCGAAGCTCAACCGCACGATGATCGGGTGGGCCAACTACTTCTGTCTAGGGCCAGTCAGCACGGCCTACAGGGCGGTGGAAAACCACGCCTGCAAAAGGCTGCGTCAATGGTTGTGTGCCAAGCACAAAGTGATATCGGGGACCGAACGATTTTCGGAGACATTCCTGCACGATATGCTTGGTCTCGTCCGCCTTACCCAGCGGACGCGCAATCTCCCGTGGGCGATATCGTGACACTTTCTCCGAGAGCCGGATGCGGACAAACCGCACGTCCGGTTCGATGAGCGGGGTGTGAAAACGGAAGCATGGTCTGGCTATTGAGGCACCGACACACGAAAGAGTCGGCAACAGATAGGCTGGACCTAAACCACCGCGTCACACCTCGACTCCACACATATGTCCCGGCTACGCGACTAAGCGGGAGTTGATCCTTGAAAGACTGCCCCGACTTGACTAGCGGAGCAAAGCAGTGCATTATACATTGCATGGATGAGTATACTGCGAAGAAGGACTCCAAAAGTTCTGATGGCTGCTCCCTGGAGCCTTGGGAAGCGCAACTTCGTAAGGGGTCTCTGGAGATGGCCATTTTGGCCAGCCTATGGACGGACAAAAAATACGGACTAGAAATCCTTCGCGCCCTCGACGGCAAATCAAGTTTGGCGCTCGCAGAAGGCACGCTTTACTTGATCTTGAATCGCCTAAAGAACGACGGCCTCGTTGAATGCGAGTGGGTGGATGCGGGGACCGGTCATCCACGCAAGTATTACTGGTTGACTAAAGTGGGGAAGGAACGGCTTCGGGCGATGGCCCGATTCTGGACTCAATTCTCTGCGGACCTAGGTGCATTGCTTGACCCACTGAGTGACCGAAAGGAGAAACACATTGTCCACCAATAGCGTGACCGAATCTGTCGATGAATACTGCAAACGTCTTTGGAAAGCCTTGCACAAACTGCCGACTCCAGAAAGAGAAGATTTCATCCGAGAAGTGCGGAGCCATATTTTGGAACGAGTGGAAGCAGAGCCAGAAGTAACCGCTGACGTTCTCACCAAGATATTCCGGGCAGTCGGCGAGCCGCAGGAACTCGCCTCTGAGTACCGAACCCAAGCTATGCTTCGCGAAGCAACGCGCGGCGATGCACCGTGGGTCCTGCGACCATGGGTCCTGCTGCGTGCGACCCTGCGTTGGGGAGTGACAAGCATTGCAGGACTGGTGGCGTTCCTTATCACAGTGATTGGGTACGGCTGCACTGTGGTTTTCTATCTTTGCGCCTTGCTAAAACCGGTCTTTCCCACACACATTGGACTTTGGCTCGCAGCGCAGCACACGCTCACCCTTGGCTACTGGAATGGCCGACTATCGGGGGCAGAAGTCTACGGAATTTCCGTGCAGTCGCCGACGTCCTTCGTATTATTCGGCACCTTAGGACCAACAGGCGGACCTATTCGCGAGCTCCTTGGGAACTGGCTCATCCCCATTGGCTTTGTGTGCAGCGCGCTCTTCTTTCTCGCGACTTCAATGGTCACACGATGGTTCATCGCCAGGTTTAACCGCAGAAAGAAGTGGACTGATTCACTCTCTCATGCGACCTCAATACCGCAGAGCAGCCGAGTTTAACCGTTGAAGGTAGGACTCCAAGCCAGGTGCCTGATTAACGGCTAACCGGAAAAGTTCGTTCCAGTATCCACTTTCCCGGTTACGGCGTGGGTGCAATTGGCATCGACTTTCCCTTGTATGCATTTGTGAAGCGGACTCGGACTAACCAGAAAATCAGCAAAATCAGCGGAAGGATGGTGAGAACCAAATACAAGGTTGTGTTGAATAAAGCCGGGGATAGATATTTTCCGACGCCCAACGTCGAAAGCAATCTTAGTGGGCGGTTTGACCCTCCGAAGAAAAAAGACCCTGCTGCAATAAACAGGCCAAAGCACATGCGCCAGAGATGCCGCGCGATACGCTTTGTTCCAAAAACGCCGCCGCGCACCAGCATGCGAACGTCCCCCGCCGCTGCAAGCAGACACACCGAACCCATGAAAAAAATCATTCCGACCGGCACTCCAGCTAATGAGCTCGCTCCGCTGCGCACGACTCTGAGACCAGTCATCCAGCTTAGAATGCCATTCGTCAGGGGAATCAGGATGTCCAAACGGCTCGTTTCCCCGTCTCTGCGCCTAGCGGTCAGCCAGGCCGTTCCGATCAGATAAACGGTGAGAATCCCGCCACCAATATTGTTGGGTTGATTCCTTACGATCGCCAAGTACGCTGCGAAGGCGCCCATGGTGAGCATGGATGCGACAAAGACCTTCCCCACCAGCACATGCCCGGGGGGATCCTTTGCGGAAACACATTGCCGCGGTCCCGGACAGCAAGCCCAAGGACCCACCGCAAATATGCACAATCAGTGCGGGCGAATAGGGCATTGGCCCCTTCTTGAAGATGTATACGTGGACGACTGCCCCAGTGTTTCACCGGAGACCTACTCCTAGGGCAAGAGTCAGCAGGTCTTGGTCAACTCCCGATTTGTCGGCAAACCGTCCATGTGGCTCATAGTACCCAAGTAGGCGATTACCGCGTTAGGACCTAGAGAGGCATTCTTTGGCTTACAACGAAAAACTGAGGTGATTCTCGGGTTAACTCGCGTGATTCGGTAGTCTCCGCAATATTTCCAAAGTCATACCGACCAATGCATAGATTGCAGCATTCGCAAGAAAAAACAAATAGAACGGAAGTTGATGAAAACCAAGAAACATGACGGGGCAAGTTAACTTGAGGAGCGGCACAATTGGGTCGCTAGAAGTCATCGGCGGGGGCGAGGTAATAAAGGCATAAAATACCCAGACGCACGCCACGACAAAACCTGCAGCCGCCCACACGCTAATTCGGTGTTTCATGATGCCACTCCAAGAATGCTCGTGTTCAATCCGCTTCACTCACTTATAGCAAACTCCAGTCAGAATGGTCCACCATTCACTGGGAATCTGGGCATCTCTGTTAGTCAAAAACTTGACTACCGGGACCCACTTGATGTACGGTTTGCGCGTTCTTGGGTTTAAAACGACTGATGTTTTATTCCTTCTGTATCTCGGCTGGACGATTCTTGTAGTAGCCCTCCCGTGTTTGCGCGGTTAGCCCGTTACCCGAGACTTGGAGTTCGATGCGGTGATAATTAGAATCGAGTTCGGTTCCTGCGGGTACATAAGCGAGAGTGTATTCATGCCGAGCTTGTTCTGTGATGTGAGCATAAAACTGCTCCATATTTCTGGACTTCGATGCATAGTAAATGTCTCCTCCCGAGATGCGCGAGTAATTTTCCAATCGGGAATACTTGCGCTTACTGGTGTTGCTGCCCACGGCTAGACTAAACAAGGAAATGTTATTGAATAAGAGTTTCTCTCTGACACTCTCAAAGTCATGCTTGTTTAACTTCGGCTCATTAACGCCGTCTGAAATCGCAAGGATTATCTTTCGGCGGTCAGCACCCGCATTCTCCAGTAGGTCAGCAGCCGAAAACACCGCGTCATCCAATGCCTTGCTTGGTCGAGACCCAGAATATGTTGGAGCGGCAATGCACGGGCTTCCGGTAGTGGAGTTACCGCACTTGAGAGGTTCTGGAACATAAGTCGGTGTTGGCTTAATATCGGCTTGCGTGGCTTTCAGTTCGGTCATCAGTTTGTCGATGCTCGAGGTGAAGCCATTTCCCGGATAGAAGAGCATGTCAAAACGGCAGACGATGACTTCGTCCTGAAGACTTACTCCACCTACCAGAGCGCGGAGACTTTGAACCAGTTGTGTCCCAGCGTTCCCATTCACGTCGTTGTCTACAAGTACGACGAGCGAAAGCGGAAGACTCTCTTCGGCAAAAACCTTAATTTCTTGTTCGACGCCATCATCAAAAAGACGGAACTGTTCTCGTCGCAGGTCAGGGACAAGATTTCCAACGCGGTCTCTCACACTGACCGAGAGAACCACAAGGTCGGAGGTAATGCGAACCCTCGTCTGAGGCTGCTGCTCTTGCCGCGACGAAGACATTCTCACCGTCCCAAAACAAGTTATGAGGACGGATGAAAGCAGAATCAACAGTTTTCCGTAGCCACTTCTGAACACAAGTCATTCCTTCCGAGGATGAGCGCAATAAGAGTTCCGATGTTTGAATGCGCTAAGTGGTGGCCTGATGAGTTGTCTATCGGGACTTGAGTGACAGAGATGCCACACGGTATTGTTCCAAGGTGGCGACAGTAGCCTCCATAAAAGGGTGCTTCCTGGCGTCAGCGGGTTCTGGCAGACTTGCGGAGTTGGACGGAGGTCTCTATGCGAAGGTTATGCTTGATGCTGCTTGCCGCAGCGGGCTTGCTGGCGCTTCCGGTGATGGGACAAGAACCAACTCCGCAGGCCCCGCAAAAAAAAGTGACCATCGTGCACACCCATGACGGCGGAGTTAGTGAGGTTCTGCAAAGCATTGAGGTGCCGCCGAAGCCGGGAGCGCCGTTCACGCTAACCCTTGAGACGGAGTGGGTTAAGCAGCTTTACGACGGCGGGACGACCACGCTCGTCAATAAGCGGCGGATTGCGCGGGACGCGGCGGGGCGCGTGTATCAGGAGCGTTGGGCGCTCGTGCCGAAGAACGATCATCGCGTGCAGTCAATCCAGAGTATGATCCAGATCTTTGACCCGCTGGCGCACACCCGGCACGACTGTTTTCTGCTGGAAAAAAAGAACATATGTGAGCTGCTGAATTACACGAGATCGACCTCGAACATTTACAAACCGATGAGTCCGGCGACGGGGCCGCTACCCGGAGATCAGGGATCGGCGATTCATGAAGATCTGGGAAAACGATTTATAGGCGGGGTTGAGACAGAAGGCACGCACGACACTCTGATCTATAACCCGGGAGTATTTGGCAACGACCGGGAAATGACCGTTGAAAACGAATTCTGGTGGTCCCCGCAACTAGGGCTGAATCTGTCGTCCATCAAGACCGATCCACGCATCGGGAAACAGACATTTACAGTTACAGATTTGGTGCAGGGCGACCCCGAGCCGGCGCTATTTCAATTGCCTGCCGGATTTGAGGTCGTGGACCGTCGGCAAACCGGGCTCCCGCAGTAGTGTCCGCCGTAGGGGTTTTCGACAAGCAACTAGCGCCTGGTAAGTCCGCAAATCGGGTGCGCCGTGAAAAGGTGATGGTCCACAGCGGGAGTCAACCCGCCCGGAAACTGGTTCGCTCCATCCGGTAGCAATCAGAGCAGTAGTGGAGGCAACGAGACTGCTGAAGCCTCTGGTGCAGAAGGTCGTTAAAGCGACTCGGTGAGCAGGCAGGCCGTAACGTGAGTGAACGCTGAGCAGGCCTCGAAAAGACTAATGCAGGAGCCGACCCGCCCCGATTTCGGGGAAGGCCGAAGTTGATGGGAAGGTACGAGCGAACAAGTTTCCATCAGTCCTGCCGGGGTATTGGCGACGGCATGTCGGCACAGGGGACCATCCACAACACGGGAAGTCCCAGCGGTGATTGCAGCACGAATCAACTGGCAGCTCGTGAGAGACGGGCCAGGCCGACGGGGATGGCGGAGGGGTCCGCAGTACTGAGGAAGCCGGGTAACGCCGGTGGAGGGAAGGGACCCTGGTTGAAGGCGGACGCAAGAAGCGACGATAGAAAGGGAGATTGGCGATTAGCCTGATAACTCCCAAGTTGTTTTCAGGAGTTGCAGACAGCGTCACATGCAATGGCTATGGCGATTGCGTGAGTCTTCTCCGAGAGCCGGATGCGGCAAATCCGCACGTCCGGTTCGATGAGCGGGGTGTGGAAACGGAAGCATGGTGGCGCTAGTGAGGCACCGGCGGACGAAAGGGCCGGCAACGGATAGGCACCATCTAAACCACCGCGCCACACCTCGACTCCACAAAAGTCCGGACTAGTACTACTGCTGGAGCCTAGACGCGGATGCTCGACTATTGAATTCGCTCCCGCGTCCAGCGGTCGCGGCCAGACCAATACGGGCACTCGGGGCAGGATTTGCCCTCAGGGTAGTCGATACCTTCTTCGTGGGGACAGCCAATAATGCCATCAGTAACGACGACGGATTTGACCTCGTGCGACTTTATGAATTCGACTAGTTCTTCTGCGATGTCGTAGTTCGATCGTATATCTGAATTCTGCGAAAACCATTTTTCGAGAGAATCGGCATCTCCGTGTTCTTGATTGAAGATTCCAACGACAACTTTGGTTGCCAGTTCTTCGGTGGGGCCATAAAACGCGATAGTTGCGACAGGATATCCACGAAATCCTTGCTTGACCCTTCTCCCCAACCACGGAGAAGATGGCTTCCATCTGCTGCTCATGTGCGTTCCATTCGACTGACGACACGCTAAGAATCTGACAATGAGTGCTAGCATGCCCACTCTACAAAACTGCAAGCACCGAGGCAATTCTTTCGTGCCCCAGAGTCAGTTGGCTATGGGGCGGGTTCAATTCCTATTCGATCATTCACGGCATCGCGGAGCCTTTGTTTGCAACCCAAGTACTTTTCGGTTGTCTGTACCGAGACGTGCCCCAGAAGAAATTGAATCTGCTCCAATTCACCCCCCGAGTCATGACAGAACCGGGCGCATGATCTTCTGAGATCGTGAGGCGCGAGCTTAGAGATACCAAGTTTGCCCGCGTACTCCTTAACCACGTGCCAAACGACTTTCTCCGTGACCTCCGTTCCCCAGACTACCCCTTTTCGACAAACGCACCGGAACAGTTTTCCTTGCCGAATCTCAGCGACATCCAACCATTCGTCTAGCGTCAGTTTCACCCATTCCGGCATGGGCACGGTTCTAATATGAGTCCCCTTTCCGACCAGATCGACAATAGCCCAGTGATCTTCGCGGCGTTGGAGGTGATCTAGTTCCAGGCTGATTAACTCCCTCCGCCGCAGTCCACAGCCAAGGAGCACAGCCAACATGGCGCGATCTCTTTTGCCCTTGACGGTGTGGCGGTTGGGTAATTGCCAAAGCGCGCGAGCTTCAGGAATGGTCAACCAATTTCCAAGCCTCATTCCCAGTTTTTTTGTTCCCTTTACCCGCCGGATGCCAGCAGCAAGTTCCGGGCTTAGAAGTCCCGTGTCGGCTGCCTCATAAGCAAGTCTTCTCACTGCTGCCAGTCTGACGTTGATGGTCCCTGGCGCCAGTAACCGATCTTCAAGATGAATCCGATAGCGAGTGACTACCGTCTTGTTAAAAGACAATCGCGGCTCCGAACAATACCAGTAGACGAAATCATTAATAGACCGGCGGTAGCTCCTTTGCGATTCAGGCGACCGAAGGCTCACCAGCACGGCGGACTTGGCGTGCTCCAAATCCGGTAGCCCGAGCTTGAATTTCCAGCGGGTTGATTTGCCTCGTTTTGACTTTCTCCTCATGAGCGCCGCCCCCTTGCGGCTGTCCATGAGATTGCCTCGGACAGGGGGAGGCAGTACTAGGAGGAAGATGTCCGGCATGACAAACCAGGCACTGAGTGGCTGCATGATGGTTTACTATACGTTTTATAAGTGGATTAGGAAGCAATTGTGAGGCAGTGGGGTGAGCACAAGGAAAGCCATCTACATCGCGCTGATAATTGTGCTTCCTCTGAGTTTCCTGCAATATGAATTTCTTGAAACTTGCATGTCGACTTATTCTTCTTTGTACTGTGCTCTGTGTTGGGCACATGGCAATGGCGCAGACTCTGGCCCCTCGTGCCTATGTCATCACGCCAGTGAACGCCAATGCCATCACCCTCTCTTGGTCTTATTTTGATGGGGGCCTGAACTTCAACGGCGCGATCCCCGTCACGGGCGCGACCGGCACATACCATGTACCCGTCCTTAGTTACTATCATTCATTCAACTTGCTTGGGCGCTCGGCAAATGTCGTGGGCTTCTTGCCTTATGGTGTGGGTACGTTCCAGGGCGAGGTCCTCGGTAGCCAGCGTCAGATTTACCGCTCCGGTCTTCTCGATTTCGCCGTGCGGTTTTCAGTGAACCTGATGGGCGGACCGGCGATGAAGACGCAACAATTCGCCAAGTGGAAACAGAAGATCCTGCTCGGAGCTAGTCTTACGGTAATTGCCCCAACTGGTCAGTACGACCCAACTCATCTCATCAATTGGGGCATCAATCGATGGGCGTTCAAACCGGAATTAGGCTATTCGCAGCGATGGGGCAATTGGGTGCTCGACGGCTACGGAGGAGTTTGGTTCTACACCAGTAATAACGCTTTCTACTCGGTCCCCAATCCCCAGCCGCAATCCGAAAATCCCATCGGCTCTTTAGAGGGCCACTTAAGTTACGACTTCAATAAATTGCATGGCTGGGTTTCGCTGGACGGTAATTTCTGGTTTGGCGGAACTACAAGCTTGAACGGCATCTCCAACCCTACCACTCGACAAACTAGTTCGCGCATTGGAGGGACCTTTTCGTTTCCGTTGGTCAAGCACCAATCCATCAAGATTAGCTACAGCAACGGAACCTACGTGCGATTCGGCGGCAACTACCAGAGTGTCTCTGTGGCTTGGCAGTACTCATGGATAGGCTGGCCGAAATAAAAATCGAACGAAAAAGCGCTAGAAATGGGGATGGCGTCGGCTTTACCGGAGAAATCCGGCCCAACTCGTTTGGCACGACGGAACTCGCTTTTTACTTTTGGAGAATGCCGTCCCTTAATTGTGTCAGGAAAGCCTGATACGCCGCCTTGGCTTTGTGGCGAAAGAGATCCTTCAGTCAGCAGAATCAGCAATTAATTTGGTAGGCGGTTGCAACGCCATCAGATCGCGGGACTTAGAAATAGGGGGTATTGTTCGATCTTCACCGCCCTTGCTGTTCATAAACGAACGGAGATTTGCCACCGATTTTTCTGTTCGTCCCCGTAAATTAAGCTGGATCCGACGGCAAAAGAGTGGAGGCCCAGAAAGCAAGAGCCCCACCCTGGATTTCTCAAAGTGGGGCTTTGCTTGGGCGGAGTTCAATCCGGTATGAAACTGGGCGGCCGGATTGAGGGTAAATCAGTTGGGGCGGAGCGCGCCTTCGACTAGCAGCGCCAGCGACTCTTCCAAAGTGAGCCCGGACTCTAGCAAAAGCTGGACGCAGAACGGGTGAAACTCTTCCGCATAGTTGTTGCTTGCGTAGTCGAGCGTTCGCGGTTTCAGATCCGTGTCATTGTCGATCAACTTGCCGAGGCGTTCGCGGATGTACTTGGAGACGTCCTTGCGAATCTTGCGGTGTTTCATTTCTTTCTACTCTCTGTGCTCCTTCTCGGCGGAGAACCTCTCTTTAATTGCAGCAGCATAAGCGTCACATGCCAGATGGTTGCCGTCGTTGCCTGCACGCAACCTTGGGCTTGCTCTAGTGCAATTTCGCCTGTCGGTTGGTTAACGAGATGCAGCACCATCAAGCCGGTAGGCCTATCAACACACCTGTACCTTCGGGCTATTCACGGTTTACTGAATGAACTTCAGACTTAGGTGCATTGAGCCTTCGACCGTGACGAACACTTTGTGAGGAGACAAAAATGAAGAAGGTCTTTTTATTGGCGTCCACAGGCATCCTGTTCACTATTGTGGGTTGCTCGGAAAATTCCCAGGAAGCCGCCTCGAAGAGCGCACCGGCAGTTGTGCAGGCATCGACTGTGCCAGACAGAACATCTTCTGCTGTAGACCCAGCAGCTGCGCTTCCTGTACCGTCGCTCGGACAGGCAAAGCAGCAAGCCTGGAGCTCTGAAAAGGTCAACGACCAACTGGGCAACGCCATTGCAGTGAAGGGGACTTCGCTAGACGGCAAATTCGATTTGGTCATCCTTCAAAAGGGCACGCATTCTTTTTTGTCATTCGTCAGGCACTCGCGCTGGGAGTCTGTTCATAACCAGCCGGCCAAAGGCAAGTTAATGTATCTCCGTGCAAAATTTGAGGACGGACAGGAAAAACGCATCGAGTGGGACGAACTGGGATTCGCCACGGAGAACCTATAACAGTGTCCTTTGGTCCTATCCGCCAGGACAGACGCTCCCATCGGTCCTGTGCTGGTAGGCCCCACAGGTGATTCTCAAGCCGGGGACAGAGTTAAACCATGATCTGAAGGAAGATCGTCTCATCTGTGATGCTTGTTTGTCGAAGTGGGCCAAAGAGCGGTACTCAGAAGCGCAGTAAACCGGATGCTCCCACATCCGGCGCGGTGTAGAAACTCCTAGACAAAAGAATCTGTGGTGATGCAAGTGAAAAACTTGTACGCCTCCCGCGCGCGCAAACGCGAGGGCGATGGAATTTGTTTTCGATGGACTATGGAATCGTGGAATAACCGCGTAAACATTGGGTTTCTGCACAGTGTGCGGAGTTGTAGCCTATGTAGGCTATTTAGCTTGGCAGGCTTCAGAATGAATCGCCCGTAGTCAACGCACGATAAGGCACTTAGTATTTGAGTCGTCGAACCTACGAACCAGAAGGTCGGGAGTTCGAGTCCCCCCGGGCGCACCACTTATTTCTAAACCCATCAAGAAGTTAAGAGTCGTCCTTCTGAAGTGGTGATATTCTCCACTTCGCCACTGTGCCCAGAATTATGCCCACGTAGCTTTTCGAACGCGGATAATACTGCATCCTCGCGCCAGGAAGCGTTGGAGGAAAAGATGGAAACAGGAGTTGGGAAATCAGTTCGGACTTACAATATGCCCGGAGAGTGAATCGTGGATACGGACGAAATAGTGCGGCTTCTCAAAGCCAATGTAGACAAGACCGTGTGTGTGGTTTATGTTGATGGCGAGACAGAAAACCTGTTCGTGCACAATGTGGATGATGAGGGATTTGTCTCGGATGGGCGTGGAGGTTGTGGTCATCTAAAATTGCAAGCGATGAAAGCTTCTTCGGTCCAGGGATACAGGGAATGCCCCATTGCGGCTCTATCGCTGTGTATGTTTCTCGTTCCCACTGCCACCCAGAGGAATTACTATCCGCCCGAACCCGGACCGGAAATTGGTCCGTGGCGCATCAGTGGGACAAATGTTTGAAGTGTCACGAGTATTTTGATGTGACGATTCCAGACACTATTGTTGGGATCCGGAACACAATCCCGAGGAGATTCCATGAACAAGCAAAAGGGTTTTTCCCTTATTGAATTGCTGATTGTCGTTGCTATCATTCTGATCATCGCGGCTATCGCTATTCCAAACTTGCTCAAGTCCCGTATGGCGGCCAATGAGGCCTCCGCTGTCGGTTCCCTCCGTATGCTCAACACAGCTGAGGCAACTTACTCCTCCGGCTGCCCTAACGTCGGATTTTCGGCGACAATTGATGAACTGAACACCGGAGCGATTTGCGCTAGTGGCACGGGAATGATCGACAACCTTTTGGCCACTGGCAACAAGAGTGGCTATGCGTTCACTTACGCGGCAGCCACCAATGGCGCGCCAGTGAACACCGCCTACACCATCACAGCGGTTCCCCAGAAGGTCGGCGTGACCGGTCAACGCGGTTTCTTCTCCGACCAGACGGGCGTGATCCGCTACACCCTTGATGGCTCGGCTCCGACTAATGCCGCTTCTGCTTTGCAGTAAGCTAAATTTGTTCGGCAACTTACAAAGAGCGGGGAGAGAACGCGGCAATCGGCGAAGCGGCTACCAGCAGCAACATGCCGGTAGGTAAGTGGATTCTACAAGGGAGTTGCGATCGGCGGGAGTTCGCGCAGAGGGTGTTGAACATCCGCAAGCAGTCAGGACAAACTGCGTAGCCGTCTCACTAAAGCTGTCAGATTCGGTCGGTCCTTTTCACTCACCGCTTTGAACTTCAACCCAAGTCCGCCGCCGGGTTTCACATGCCGCACTACAGCCTCAGCTCGAATTTGTCCCTCTTGGACAAGAAAATGAAGGTTAGTCGTCGCGCCCACGCGTTTTAGCTTGGCAGTCTCAATAAACAGCCCTCCCACGCTGAGATCCATCACGCGGGACACATCGCGGTCTCCGTTGCATTCCCAGTAGACCCAAACACTTTTTCCTGACTCGACGCGAGAGTTGAGCCTTCTGGAACTGGACTGTATTTGGAGAACCATCCCCCTACCCACACCTGCTTGAACAAATCCGAAGGGCTAGACGCGGATGGCTGAGGAAGGGAATATAGCTAATTGGGCCGGTGGGGACAAGTCGAATCAATGTTGACTAATGCTTCGATTGGGTCGAAAGAACTACGCTCACAATCACCGCCGAACTGAAAACAAAGGGCTTGGTGCGCGTGGAGTGCTTTTTTGCTGACTGGGCTTTCATGAAGTTTCGCGGGCCAAAGGCCCTAAATGACAAGTTACCGGTCAGCGTTAATCAGGGTGCGCCGGGTTAAACCGGCATGTTGTAAGGAATGAAAGAGTCCTACAAGAAGGGAGACAGCGACTCCATCTCGGCCCTCAGGCAAACAACAAGGCGACTGATCTGGTTAAAGTCCTAAAATCGAAGGGTATGAATCACGGCCTAATCGTGCAAAGCAGAATGGTCATGCTCGTAGGGCCTGGAGCCCATTTACCACATCCCCCACTAATGGAATATTCACAGGCTGACGTGGACGAGGCGCTGAAACAGAATCTGCTAAAGAATTCCACTTGGAATGTCACCCAAAACGCCAATCCCAAATCTTGGTCGTTTGAAATGTTCGTGGTTGCTTGAGCTGACTAGGCCTTGGCCGCGCGGAAGGCTGTGCCCTTGCTCAATCCAGTGACGCGGCAAACCTGTGCCCAACTTTTTCCTTCGGCTCGCATGGCTTTGATCTTCACCGGATTCACATCAACGCGCATTTGACGTGTGCGCCGCACGCCTCTTCTTGCGTTTTCTCCCTGACGACTTCTTCCGGCGAGCGAGTGAGCCGGTGGTGGTGGTAACTGGCGAGGATGTAACGCCTGGAGCGGTCAGGAGTTCGATATTCAAAGCAGGACATATAACCGATCCATCGAAAAGCGGAAGATCGCCTTGGATTACATCGCAAAAACTAACCCCGACACTACCGTTATTGATGGTATAGCTCGCGACCATTCCGACTTCAAACAACGCCAACTGGTCCGACTCAACCAGGATTTTTGAGCAGGAGAGGCTAAACGTGTCAAAGATGTTGTCCGAGTCCGAGCCAGTATCTCCGAACAGGTCCGAACCTCCGTAGGCGGAAAGGGATTTTATGGATGTACGCTGATGGCTGTCGGTCGAAATTTGCTGTCCTTCGACGAACACATTCATGACGGCGGTGAGATCCATCGTGGAATGCGAGCCACCCCAAAAAGACGTCCAAGCGTTTAAACCAGCCCAGCCTGTAAGGATTAAGTCGGCACTGGCATTTAGGACTGCCGCGTATTGCGTGTCGTTCTTCCAGAAGAAATAGAAATAGAGGCTTACACTGGGATAATTGCCTCCGGTATCGTCGTGGGTTTCGAACTTGATCTTTGCCACGTTGTTACCCGGGATTATTCGAGAATCAATCAGCATCCCGACAGGAGTCGCCCAGATGGAATCGGCGGACATTAATGGAATCGGAGTGACTATGAATGGCTTTGACCCCAGGACGTCTAGAGCCTTTCGCCGGTTCTCCATTCCATTTCGCATGGTCTTTTGCAATGCCGCGATGCTTTTCGCAGTTGCCGCGCCTTCCTTTTCCAAGATGCGGCTACGCTCGCTTTGATACTGTGTCAGGACTTTGTTGACTTCATCGATGTTCACACCGGCCTTGGAGAACACTGGTTGCAATTGCTTTTGGAAGTTGCCTCGGAGGTTGAGGAGGAGCGGGTTCCGAGACAGGGGCGTTAGGGCGGTCTCGTGGCGTTCTCTGTCCCTTATTTTTGAAATCGCTGCTTTCACTTCGGAGTGGATTTTAGAAGTAGTTTTTGCCATGGATGCCCCCACCTTCTAACTGTCCTCATCTCATATTTCGCGGGTACCTGCTTGGGCGGCGTTGCAGAATAGCCGAAAGAATATACTCGAACTGCGGGAGGGTCAAGAAGCTGTCTCGCGGCATCACAGCATGCAAATTGTGTTGAGCGCGATCCCGCTCAAACTGACGTGCCTGGCTTGAATTAGTCCAGCGGGAGTGAGAGAAAATCACTCTAAAGGAGAGCTGGACATGCCGATGAAAAAACACAAGCCGGAGCAAATTGTGGCGCTGCTGCGGCAGATTGAAGTAGAAATAGCGAACGGAAAGAGCACCCCACAAGCCTGCAAGGAAGCAGAGATCACGGTTCAGACGTACTACCGCTGGAGGAAAGAGTTCGGCGGCCTGAAGCTAGATCAAGCAAAACGGATGAAGGAGCTGGAGCGAGAGAACGCGAAATTGAAGCGTTTAGTGGCAGAGCTGTCGTTGGAGAAGCAGATCCTAAAGGACGTGGCCTTGGGAAACTTCTGAGCCCTGAGCGGCGGCGTTGTGCGGTGGAGCATGCACGCGAAAAGTACGAAGTGAGCGAGCAACATGCCTGCCGACTGCTGGGGCAGTGGCGGAACATATAAATGTGTACCGTTTTAGCGAAGCAAGCTTTATATAATCGCGTAGAGAGTCTCGTCTACTGGCAAAAATAACAGTTCACGATACGGCAATCCTTCTTTGTATCGTCCTTCTAGTGCAGAACTCGTGTTGATATAACACAGCCAAATCGAAGGTGCACAGGAGGAAACGTGGCTCCTAATGCCTCGGTTATCGCCGCATTGCAACCATCATTCTGGGATTACAAGATGAAATTCGACGAACCGAGGAATCACGCTATGACCACCGGCTCCACGGCGTGCTGCTGGTGGCTCATGGTATGACGTGTCCGGAAGTGGCGGCGCTGTTAGGGGACGCACGCGTCGAGATTGGATTCGTGTTCGAGGAGAAAGGCTATTGGAAGATGCTGCGGCCGATCTCTTGGCTACGGACAAGTACACTTCCAGCAGCACGGCTCGCGTTGTCGCATGTGTCTCGGGAAACGGGTAAATTTAACGCGGTGACCTTCTTTGCCTTCCTGAAAGGGCTACGGCGCAGCAGTATTAGAACCGGTCGCCGCGTGGTGGTCATCACGGACAATGCCAGTCCATCACGCGCGGCTTCACAAAGAATGGAGAGCGTCACACGTCGAGGACTTTGTGCTGGATTACTTGCCGTCACCGAACTGAACTCCGATTGAGCGGGATCTGAGAACTTTACGCGCCGTCAGTGCTTGCACAACCGATATTTTCCTGTACTGGAGGAGGTCGTCGCTGTCGTCGAGACGCAATTTGAAAACTGGCGTAACGGAAACGATACATGATCCAGAGCGAGGGAAATTCGTGGTTGGACTGAATTTTTTGGTGTGCCGTTCCCAAGCGGCGCAAGCAGAGGTGCGTTTTAATTCGGACTGACGACCTCGGTTTCAGCGTTTCTGTGTGCATATAACAAATCAAATCGCGAATGACCAAGGCTCGGCATCGAGCCGACGGAGAGGTATTTCTCTTGACATCCCTTTATATAGGACTTCTCCGGTAACCCGACTAAACAGGAGTTGGGAAATCTGTTCGGACTTACAATATGCCCGGAGAGTGAATCGTGGATACGGACGAAATAGTGCGGCTTCTCAAAGCCAATGTAGACAAGACCGTGCGACTAACCTTCATTTTCTTGTCCAAGAGGGACAAATTCGAGCGGCGGACTTGGGTTGAAGTTCAAAGCGGTGAGTGAAAAGGACCGACCGAATCTGACAGCTTTAGTGAGACGGCTACGCAGTTTGTCTTGACTGCTTGCGGATGTTCAACACCCTCTGCGCGAACTCCCGCCGATCGCAACTCCCTTGTAGAATCCACTTACCTACCGGCATGTTGCTGCTGGTAGCCGCTTCGCCGATTGCCGCGTTCTCTCCCCGCTCTTTGTAAGTTGCCGAACAAATTTAGCTTACTGCAAAGCAGAAGCGGCATTAGTCGGAGCCGAGCCATCAAGGGTGTAGCGGATCACGCCCGTCTGGTCGGAGAAGAAACCGCGTTGACCGGTCACGCCGACCTTCTGGGGAACCGCTGTGATGGTGTAGGCGGTGTTCACTGGCGCGCCATTGGTGGCTGCCGCGTAAGTGAACGCATAGCCACTCTTGTTGCCAGTGGCCAAAAGGTTGTCGATCATTCCCGTGCCACTAGCGCAAATCGCTCCGGTGTTCAGTTCATCAATTGTCGCCGAAAATCCGACGTTAGGGCAGCCGGAGGAGTAAGTTGCCTCAGCTGTGTTGAGCATACGGAGGGAACCGACAGCGGAGGCCTCATTGGCCGCCATACGGGACTTGAGCAAGTTTGGAATAGCGATAGCCGCGATGATCAGAATGATAGCAACGACAATCAGCAATTCAATAAGGGAAAAACCCTTCTGCTTGTTCATGGAACAATGCTTATCAAATTGCTATTTCGACCGCAATGGGGCATTCCCTGTATCCCTGACCGGACCGGATATCGACCGAGACAAGCGAGTAGCCGAAGCCATCACGGGTACTCCCAAAATTCACGCTGCCGTAAGAGCGTAGTCGCCAAGCCGCTGAGAATTTGCCTGACCTTCCGCACCATGTGCCACGAGGAGTGGCGAAAGTGGCGGCAGCAAGAATGTTGACGATTCGACTCCACTGGATGCGGGGTGCCCCGTAGCTCGCTGTTTGAACCCGGGTCTTCGGTTTCTCAATTACTTGTATTCCCGAGGCAATCTATTTTTTGGCTCTTGCACGAATTAACCGAGCCCCAATCAAAATAACAAGCAGCAACACGATGAGCCCGATCAGCGGGAGGTTGCTTCCACTCGCGGGAACCGGATTGGCGGGAGGAGGAGGTGCTGCCGTCTCCGGCGGAGCAGGAGTGGGCTCTCCCTCGGCAATCAAGAGCGCTGTATCGGCCGGTGGAGCCGGTGGGGGTGGCGGCATCGTGCCGGTCACACTCTTCTGCTGCGTCGCCACCACCATGGGAACCTCTACGATTTTCGTCGCGGTGACCTGCATTCCCTTTTTCAGACCAAAGGCGTCCACAATTTGGCCATCGATTTTGAATTTTTGATCCTGGGGAATCTTAAACTGCTGGTTCGTTCCGTTTTCCAGAGTCAGTATCACGGAGTTCGGTGGAGTGACATGCCAGACTTTTCCCGTGACCGTCTGGACGGTGGTAACCGTCTGCGGAGTGGTTGTAGTAGTGATGGTGCGTTGCAGTTTCATTCCGGGCTTCAGGTCGTGGATGCCCATCTTCTTGCCGTCGACCGTGATCTTGACGCTTTCCGAAACGTTCGGAAAATGCCGGATCGAGCCGTCTTCCATTTTCACGATCAATTCGTTGCCTTGCACAGCGACTACCTCGCCGCGCTCGACTTTTACTTCCTGACTGCTCTGACCTGCCGTTGTAGTCGTCTTGGTCTCCACTTGCCCATTGGCGCTGCCAAAAGAGGCAAAGCAAAGAATCCCCGCAGCGAACACGAGCCCCATTTTCATTCTACTGTTGCCTGAGTTCATTTTTGATCCTCCTTGGCAGCACTGAACCTTTGATCCGCGTTCACTCTGCCGTCTGCATTCCAAATTACAGGCCGACTAAACCGGAAGCTGTCGTCTCTCGCGTCACCAGCAAACGAGATGGCCGACAAAATTGCCGAGAATCCGCAGGGCGGAAATACTGAGATGCAGCGACAGAAATGCCGCACATCTCGAGAGAGTGCCTGGAGTGCGGGTTCCCAGAACGTCAGAATCGTTACTACTTCAGCTGGCCAGCTTTATTCCAATCGATGATGTTGACCAGCTTCCACGGATTTTTATTGAGTTGGATTTCGAGCTGACCCTCTTTGTTAATGACCAGTTGGGCGGCCGGGTAGAGAACGCCACCGCTCTTGCTTTTGTCAGCATCGTTGATTTCGATCTCACCAGCGGTCAGATTGTACGCGGTTGTCTGGCTGTTGGCGTAAACTTCACCAAATCTCAGCACGCGATTGGTGACGAAGCGTATCTTGCGCCCTGTGGGACTCGGAATCAGCCGGATGAAACTGAGGTCGTAGCCAATCGTACCGGTGATGGCAATCCGGCCAACCGCTTTCATCTTGGTAAGGGCATTGACCAGTCCCTGATTCTGGCCCTTCTTGAAGGCATCAACGAGGATTTGCCTGTCTTCGTCTGTTGAGTACTCGTAAATAATCACTTTGACGTTGACGTCCTTCCCCAATTGCGTGCTGGTTCCCATGGCTGTCGCGTCAATCGTCTCTGTTTTCCGGTCATCAGCCGAAAGAGCGATGGTGACCGCCGAGACGACGAGAGTCGCGAGCAACAAACTGCCGTAGCCGAATTTACGAATCCTGGATGTCTTTGCATTTTTGCCTGGCATGGTACTCTCCTGATCCTGTTTTAACGGAACTGCAAGCGAAATCCATCGAAGATCTGTCCCGGTCCTTGATAGAAAATAAGCTTCAGGTCCTGTGTTTGGCCGAAACGTTAATACTTGTAGCTAGTTCTTGTCTCCTGAAAGAACCCCTAAGCTCCTCAGGAGGCAGTGATGAGCATATGCGTGGTCTACAATGCCATAGGACGCCCGTCCTTGCATAGAGATGAAACTGGCATCATCCGGTTGGTAATACTGCTATACTTCCGCGTGAATTGTTGCGGTGATATCTTCACCGCTTGCGGTTCCAAACTCAATCTTCGAAATGATACTTTCTGCGGCTTGTATCGTATCCGTGCGGCCGCAGAGCAAGGGCGACGAGCTGCACGCAGCGCAATTGCCAGTACGATAGTCTCGGGAATTGTTTTCAAGTCATCGGTCGCACAGATCTTTTTATGACTCCCTCGGAAGGGACCAGTTGTGAAATCAGGAGGAGGATTTCCCATTCCTCTCTTCATCCCACGGAGGGAAGCAATGAAATACTCAAAAATCTTGATGGCAGTCGCCTCGCTAAGTATTTTGCTGGCATCGGTGGCCTTCGCGCAGGATCCTGGCTGGCCACGCAAAATTGATAAGCCTGGCGGTACGCTTATCGTGTATCAACCACAGATCGATGAGTGGAAAGATTTCGCCGACATCACCTGGCGTGGGGCGTTTCAAATGACCCCCACCGGTGGCAAACAGGTGATTGGCGCCGCAACCTACAATGGAAAGACGAACGTCGATAACGACAAGCATATGGTCCTCATCTTCGACATCAAGGTCATTGATACTTTTTTCCCGTCACTCGATGAGGCCACATCGGCAAAAATGGAGGAACTTTTTAAAACATTTATTCCGCAGGTGGTAAACATCTCCCTCGAACGGGTTGTCGCCAACCTGCCCAAACCGGAATCGGTTCAGGCTGTCAGCGTGAAGAACGATCCACCCTTTATCTTCGTGAATTACAGTCCGGCAGTCCTTCTGGCCGTGGATGGTGAACCAGTTCTTGCGGCAGTCAAGGACACAAAACTGAAATTCATCGTTAACACGCAGTGGGCGGTGTTTTTGGATACCAGCAAATCGCAGTATTACATGCTGGCCGGTCCGCGGTGGCTCACAGCCACGGATCTCCATGGTCCGTGGTCCGCCGCGACAAAACTGCCGAAGGACATGGAAAAGCTTCCCAAGGATCCACAATGGGCCGATTTGAAGAAGGTGATTCCGCTGCCTGAGCAATCCACCGCGCCCATTCCAAAAGTTTTTTACAGCACTGTCCCGGCTGAAGTAATCCTGTTTAACGGGAAACCCGTTTGGTCGAAGATTCCGCAGACGCAACTTCTGTACGCCACCAACACGGATAGCGCATTTTTTCTCTACTCGCCCACAAACGAGTATTACTATCTGGCGGCGGGGCGCTGGTTCCGCTCCAAGGATATGCAGGGCAAATGGACGTTCGCGTCCATGGATTTGCCAGAAGATTTCGCCAAAATTCCGCTTTCCAGTCCGGCAAGCGGAATATTGTCCTCGGTGCCTGGTACCGAAGAAGCCAAAGACGCGGTGTTGATTGCGCAGATTCCCACGGTCATGGAGATTGATCCGAAGACTGCGGCGGCGCAGGCCAAGGTGAGCTACAGCGGCGACCCGAGTTTCGCGCCAATCGAAGGGACCTCGCTCTACTACGCAACAAACACAGCCGACAAAGTGATCAAGGTTGGCGATGTCTACTATTTGTGCCTGCAAGGCGTGTGGTTTATGTCGCCGAACGCCCGGGGGCCCTGGACGACGGCCAGTTCCATTCCGAAGGAGATCTACACGATCCCTGCAAGTTCGCCGGTCTACAACGTAACCTACGTCACGCAGACGACCACCTCCAGCGGAACCGTTCAGTCCAGTTATACATCCGGCTATATGGGTGCATTTGTGGTGGGCGTTACCGTTGGTGCCATCGTTTGCAGCGGAACTGGCTATTACTATCCGCCCTATATGTATTACCCGCCCTATGGATATCCGATCTATCGTCCATATCCGGTGCCGTATGGGTACGGCTCTTTCTATAACACGGCGAATGGTTCGTATGGTCGTTATGCCACGGCCTATGGTCCCTATGGCTCAGCAACAAAGGCTGTTTCCTACAACCCCTACACTGGCACCTACAAATCGGGCGCTTCCGTTTCGACTCCCTATGGCAGCCGCAGCGCTGGCCAGGCATATAACCCTTACACTGGAACCTATGCGGCAACTCGCCAGGGATCTAGTCCTACGGCGCAGTGGGGTCAATCCTACGTTTCAAATGGAAATAAATCAGCCTATGCACAGCATTACTCGACCGCGCAGGGGACTGTAGGATCCATACAAGGCTCGCAGGGCGGGAAGGCAATTGGTGCTTCCACCGCTAACGGCAATACTGGATTAGCGAAGACTTCGAGCGGAGACATGTACGCCGGCAAAGATGGAAACGTTTACAAGAATACCGGCGACGGCTGGCAGAAATATGACAACGGCTCCTGGAGCAACGTGAATACGCCCGAGAACAAGCAGCAGGCTCAACAACAAGCCCAGCAACAGAAGCAGTCCTATCAGCAGCAGAATCCGAATAGCCAGGCCAACGCACAACAGGCCCAGCAGCAGAAGCAGAGTAGCCAGCAGCAACGATCTTCAACTCCGCAACCCTCCACAACAACCACACAACAACGTCCGCAGAGCACCAGTCAGACACGCTCATCGAGCACCGCGTCTACTCAGAGCTTGAATTCAGAAATGCAGAACCGCCAGAGGGGATCGGCACAGGCTAGCAACTATCAGCGCTCCGCCTCGGGAAGTACTGGCCGCACTGGGAGTGCAGGTGGCGGTGGCCGGCGGCGCTGAGAACGAGCGATCTTAATAATCCCGCAACGATTGCGCTTGGGTCTTCCTGCGCAATGGGGGCAACTTACGAACATGAAACAGAAAATACTTCATCTGTGTTTCCTATTGCTGCTCGCCTGGCCACTTTATGCTCGCGAAAAATCCGATGTTCTCGTGATGCGCAATGGCGACCGCCTGACGTGCGAGATCAAGAGTCTCGACTCCGACACCCTGTCCATAAGCCTCGATTACGCCGCTGGCACCGTCTCCATTAACTGGGGCAAAGTCGACCACATTGAAAGCAAACAGCTCTTTCTCGTCAAGACCCAGGATGGCCTGGTCTATTCTGGAAATCTTTCCACTCCGACTACTACTGGCGCGCGACCCACGAAAATTGAAATCCTGGAAAGTTCATCCAAGAATGTTGAACTTGACAGGTCCCAGGTAATTCACATGGAAGAGACTGACCTCAGCTTCTGGCGACGCTTTAACGGTCAGATCGGGCTCAGCTCCATCTACAACAAAGGCAACCAGTCCGCGCAATACAATCTCAGCGCCGATGCCGTCTATCCCCGTGAACGCTGGTCCGCTGGCGCTTCCTTCAATTCCTCGTTCTCCTCCACTAAATCTACGTCCGCGGTGACCCGCAATGAGACTCAACTGACTGCCCAACGCCTGCTGCGTTGGAACAATTGGTATTACGCGGGCCTTTTGGATTTCCTGCAAAGCTCGGAGCAGGGCATCCAATTGCAGACCACTGTCGGAGGAGGCATCGGCCGCTATTTGAAGAACACCAACAACACATTGATCAGCGTGTATGGCGGATTTGCCTGGGAAAACATCGCCTATCAGCAGCAAATCCTGCCGGCGGCCAATCAACAAGTCACCTCTGCGTTGATTGTTGGAGAGATGAAGCTGTTCCGCTTTGACAAAACGAATCTGAACGTTACGGGAACAATCTTGCCCGCTCTTTCAAATCCAGGCCGCATTCACTCGAATGTAAACATCGCTTACTACATTAAGCTCTGGAGCAAGTTCACTTGGAATTTCTCCTTCTACGGCAACTGGGACAATCAGCCGCCTCCAGGTTTCTCTGGCAGCGATTACGGCACCAGCAGCGGAATCAGCTACAAATTCGGCAATCGTTAGGTCGGCTTTTCACTGCATATTCAGCCTGCGTTTAACTGCGGCAAATTTTGGTGTATGCTCCGGGCGAGTCAGAGGCTGAAGTTTCCAGGAGTCACTCAAGTGTTTAAGACGGCGCTAGCGTTATTTGCCTTAATTTGTTTTTCGATTCCGTCTGGCAATGCCAGCCCACAGGTTACCGACAGTCGCAACCTGATGTGGTGCAATGCCCGGTCTGGCAAGGCGTTTTACTACAGCGCGTGGTTTCGCTATACCGAAGGTAGAATGGAAGCGCATCGTGCGAAATTTCAAAAGGATACGCAGGCCAATTACAACCTCAAGACGCTGGAAGCTCCTACCTGTAACAGCTATCCGGAACCTTCCATTGCTTCGGACGCGTTTGATGCCAGTGTGAAGAGCCAAAAGAAAGCCGGCTTTCAAATTGTCACTACTGGTTGGATGCCGGAGTGAGGATCATCGGCGACTTCAGTGCGTGGAGGGCTGCAACGGTGGTTTCTTCCATGTGCCGTTCAACACTTCAGGCGCCGGCATGTAGACACGCAGAACAGCATAGAAGGGGCCATCGGGTGCCGGCAGCCAATTAGCCACCTTGCCGGTACCGGGAGCAGTCTTCTGAACATAAAATGTCAGTGACCCGTCGGACCCGTACTTAAATGTCTTCAGCATGGTGGAGTTCAACAAATAGCGCTTCAGAGGTTTAGCAACCAGTAGCTGGTTCCTTCCATCGTACATCATGCCGTCCGCGATCCCTTTTTGCACCTCGGGGGAGAAGCACTGGAGAATGGGCCGTAAGGATGAGGGCGCAGGTCCGGTGTGCAAATCCATTCGACAAATTGCGTAGCCTGAAACGGATTCACGCATGCACCTCAAGGCTTAGTGAACGGAAAAGGAACTCAACTTAATCCTCAGGCGAGACTCCCTGAACGGATTGTGGTTACGAGGATGGCCGCGTAGGTTCGATCCCGCGTCCGCTGGCGGATTGTCGACTGGCAAACGAACGTTGGTTATGTCGGCGGTGTTGGGAATGTCGGCGCGCCAACAGTATTCATTAATAATATATCTGAATATATATTCGAATAAGGTGGGATTTGTGCCAAAACAGAAATGGCCATTGGATTGAAATAGATAGGAGGGGCAGATTCGCCAGGCGTTCGAAGACAACGGGCCGCCGGTGCATTCGAATGCAGACGGCAAACGCAGTGCTGGAATGTCGGCGCCGACATTTTCTTGGCGCCGACATGGTTTGCGGGGTCGGAAAGAGTTCCCGAGATGAGATGAGGACGCTTGAGGCAGCTTTCGAAAGGCAAACCCGCACTCTTGAAGTGAAACGTTTGGCATAGAATCTGGCAGGATGCGAACACCGACTGCAATTGACGGTAATCTCAAGTAGAATTCATGCGGCATATGCTGCGAGTTTTGACATGAAGCGGAAAGGTTAGTCGAGATGAGATTGATTCGATTTGGATCACTGGGAAAAGAGAAGCCGGGGATTCTGAGTTCGGATGGCAAGCGCAGGGATCTTTCCGCGCATTTTGCTGACTGGAACCCTACGTTCTTCAACAACTCGGGGCTGGAGCGACTGACAAAAATTCTTGCGACGCATCCGGCAGAAAATATGCCACTGGTGGATGAAAACGTCAGGTGGGGAGCTCCGGCGGCGCGGCCGGGGAAAGTCATTTGCATTGGACTAAATTATTCGGACCACGCGAAGGAATCTGGCATGCCAATTCCTACAGAGCCGATTGTGTTTATGAAAGCGGCGAACACGGTGGTGGGTCCGTATGATGAGCTGCTGATTCCGCGAAATAGCAAAAAGACGGACTGGGAAGTGGAGCTGGGTGTGGTGATTGGCCGAGAGGCGCGTTATTTGGCTTCGCAGAAGGGTGCGGAGGCGTGTGTTGGCGGTTATGTGCTGGCGCATGACGTCTCTGAACGCGAATTTCAGCTAGAGCGCGGAGGACAATGGACCAAAGGAAAGAGCTGCGACACATTTAATCCATTAGGGCCGTGGCTGGCGACTCCGGATGAAATCGGAGACGTTGGGGATTTAGCAATGACGCTTTCCGTGAATGGGGAACGGCGACAAACGGGAAATACCTCGACGATGATTTTTGGTGTGATGGAATTGATTCGATATCTTTCTCAATTCATGACTTTGGAGGCGGGTGATTTGATTTCGACGGGAACGCCGCCCGGTGTGGGGCTGGGGATGAAGCCACCGCAGTTTTTGAAGGTGGGGGATACAGTGGAGCTGGAGATTGCCGGATTAGGTAGGCAGCGGCAGGTGTGCGGTCAGGCGTAGGGAGAATGGCGCGAAGCGAGAAGGCGAGATCCTTCAGACGCAAAAGACGCACCCTCAGGATGACAAAGTAGTCTAGGTTTGGAACAGCTGCGGAGAGACTCTGTGCAATCGGCGTTGATGAAATCGATAAAGGAGTTCCGCGTTGAGAAAGATGCGATGGCGCTGTGGTGGTTTGGGCAGAATGGATTCATTTTCAAGTCGCCGGAAGGCACGCTGATTTCCATTGACCTTTATTTGTCGGATAGCTGCGAAAAGGCTTATCCAGAGCTGAATCTCCGGCGAAAGGTGCCGGTGCTGATAGCACCCGAAGATTTAGAAGTGGATGTGTACGCCTGTACGCACAATCATCTTGATCATCTGGATCCGGACACAATTCGCGCGCTGCGGAATAAAGAGACGATCGCGTTCGTGGGCGCGGGACAGTGCGAACCGCTGTATCGCGGCGCGGGAGTGGAATCGGGGCGGATCCGAACAGTGTGGCCCAGCGCAGTGTACGAAGCGAATGATGCACGGATGACGGCGACGTTTGCCCTGCCGACGGATGCAACAGAACTGAATCACCTGGGATTCGTGCTGCAATTCGGAAATGGCCCGAAAATGTATATGACCGGAGACACCGATCATCATCCACTGTTGTATACCGCCGCAGAACACAAGCCGGATGCGATGATTACGTGCATCAACGGTGGATTCAACAATCTTTCGCATTGGGAAGCGGCGGACGTGGCGAGCAAAATCAAGCCGCGCGTGGCGATTCCATGTCATTACGACATGTTCGAAGACAATCAGGTTAACCCTCACCAGTTTGAAGTGTCGCTTAAGCAACTGAGCCCGGAGACCGGTTATCTGAAGATGAATCACGGCGAGCCGTTTGTTTTGCGAAAGGCATGAGGCCCACGCGAGGAGAGGGAAGAGCATGAAGATTACGGAGTACTCAACTTACGTCCTGCAGACCTCGTGGCGCAACCTGACGTATCTGGTTCTTGAGACGGATGAGGGGATACGCGGATACGGCGAGGCACGTGTGGTTTCAAAGACGCACACGGTGTGCGAATACCTGAAAGATGTGCGGCGGCATATCGTGGGCTACGACCCGTGCGACATCGAAGATTTGTACCGGCGATTTACACTGCTGGATTTTGGTTTGCCCGGCGAAGTGGCAATGACCGGGCTGGCGCTGGTGGAAATGGCGTGCTGGGACTGCATCGGGAAGAAAGCGAATTTGCCGGTGTACCAGATGATGGGGGGAAAGGTACGAGACAAGATTCCTGCTTATGCCAACGGATGGTACACGGTCGATCGGACGCCGGAAGCGTTTGCGGAAGCGGCGAAGAAAGTAGTGAAGCGTGGATATCGTGGTATGAAACTGGATCCGTTTGGCAGCGGGAATCTGGAATTAACGAGGGAAGAGTATTTTCGCAGCCTGGACATCCTAGAGGCGGTGTTTGCGGTGGCGGGTCGAGAGAATCAGGTATTTGTCGAGATGCACGGGCGATTTGCGCCGCATCAAGCGGTGGAGATTGCCAAGGCCATCGAGAAATACAACCCGGGCTGGATTGAGGAGCCGTGCAGGCCGGATGATCCCGGTGCGCTAGAGGAGGTAGCGCGGCACACGACGATTCCGATCGCAACGGGAGAACGGTATTACACCGCTTCGCAATTTCGCGATCTATTTCCCCGACGGACGGTGCAGATTCTGCAGCCTGACATGACACAGTGCGGCGGCTTTCTGGAGGCGAAAAAGATTTGCTCGACGGCGGAAACGTATTCGCTGATGGTCGCGCCGCACAATGTGGGCGGAGTTATCAGTACGACAGCGGCGTTGCATCTGATGGCAGGATTGCGGAATGGAAAAATTCTGGAGCATTTCAATGATTTCAGTGATTCGGAGATCAAGGAGACTGGCAAGCCTTATCCGGAAGTAAAGGAAGACGGATGCTTTGTGCTGCCGCAGGGGCCTGGCTGGGGCGTGGAACCGGATATGGATTATCTGCGGGAGAACAATGTAGCGGCTGCTGGGAAGGTGATTGCTGATCCGGGGCTGGACATGTTCCGGAAGGCGGATTGGTTTAAGCGATCGCATCGAAAGCCATCGTAGGGAAGTCGGTGCGGAAGGAAAGCTGGAAAAGGAAGGAGTGGTTCCGGGACCTGGACTCGAACCAGGATTTTAGGCTCCAAAGGCCCACGTGCTACCAATTGCACCATCCCGGAGTGGATGCGCAACCCTACTAGTTTACTTGAGACGGTAATGACTGCAAACTCGAAGTTCGGAGGAATTCAGAGAAAGTTCGGTCTTGGAATCGGATCTATGACGTTATGCAGGGAATGGTGGTTTCTGCTAAAGTTTAAAGGTTGCGTGCACGACGGAGAGATGGCCGAGCGGTTTAAGGCGCACGCTTGGAAAGCGTGTGTAGGTTAACCCCTACCGTGGGTTCGAATCCCACTCTCTCCGCCATCCCTTTATTATCTTGTATTTACAATCCATGGTGTCTATCATGGTGTCTGCTTGAGATCACTTCCCGCCCGTCCCCCGGCGCGCGAAAGGCTTCCCAGACATGTCTAAACGCGGCAACAGCTACGGCAGCGAAAATCGCGTCAATATCCTAAAGAAAATTAAAGTCGGCAAGAATTGGAACCTCTACCCTGCCGTCGTCGAACCGAACGGTAAACTCCGCGACAAAGTCCGAGTGCGTGGCAAAATTGAGATCCATCCAGAGGGATTCTATTACATCGAGTGGTGGCAGGGCGGAAGAAAACGAGAGCAGGTCAAGGATCGGGCGGAAGTCTTGGATCGCGCACGCCGTAAAGCCCTCGAACTCGAAGCAAATCGGGCGGGCATCGAAACAGTCGAAGAAATCGGCAGTGGCAAAGGGCCAACAGTGACAGAAGCGATTGCTTCCTACCTTGAGGACATGAAGCCGCCACAGCGTGAGCCCAAGACTTACATGGCCTACAAGTATTGCTTAGAACTCTTCGCCAGCAATTGCGCGAAGCGCTTTATTCAGGATGTGAAGCGCGAAGATCTTTTGGGGTTCATTCGCAAGCTGTATGAACTCGACTGCGGCCCGCGCACGGCCTACAACCGGGCCGCTATCGTTTCCCAACTTCTGAAGGTAAATGGGATCACAAGACTTCTCAGCAATCGGGACTGGCCAGATTATGTCGAGCCGATCCGTTCGATCTACGAAACTGACGAAATCGAGTCGATTTTGAAAGCGTGCAATCAGAGCGAGCGCGTCTTGTATTTGTGTTATTTGCTGACCGGGCTTCGCGACAAAGAGATGCGTTACCTCACATGGCGCGATGTTGATTTCCGAACTCAGGTAGTTCGCGTCACGCGGAAGCCGCTCTATGGGTTCAAGCCGAAGAACAAAGAGGAGCGGGAGGTCCCCGTGCCAGCATCACTGATTGCCGCCCTCAAGAAATATAGGGGCTTGAAAAAATTGCATCCGGATGCGGTAGTATTCCCGAACGAGTCTGGTCGCCCCGACAAACGGCACGAATTCAAACTCAAGCGCATCGCCTTCCACGCGAAACTAAATTGCGGTCAATGCGTCTCTAAACATGGCAACAAGTGTTCAGAGGGCCCTTACTGCTCTAAATTCTTCCTGCACAAGTTCCGGCACACGTTTGCGACTAGAAATTTGCAAGATCATGTGTGCGATATCAAAACGCTGCAGAGTTGGTTGGGACACAAGGACTTGGCCTCTACGATGGTTTACCTGAAGGCAGTTCGGAATAAGGACGTGATGGCTCGCCTAGATTCAAGCGAACTTGCTGCTTTGGCTGTCTAGAAACAGGCAGATACCTCTGAAACTTCCCAAACTTCCTCTAGTAAACCCTAACACGCTGAGCTGGCGGCATTTATCTGACATAGAATTTCTCGTAATTG
This sequence comes from Candidatus Acidiferrales bacterium, assembly GCA_963748365.1. Classification (GTDB taxonomy): domain Bacteria; phylum Acidobacteriota; class Terriglobia; order Acidiferrales; family UBA7541; genus Acidiferrum. The sequence continues at coordinate 1,039 of CAVVJG010000021.1, read as the reverse complement.
GAAAATGATGGAAAATGGAACGCATACTTCCGCAGAGACCATGCGCCCGTTGTGGCGTGGCCTTTTAAGCCATTCTGACCTACATGCCAGAAAACGACAGTCCAACTGCCACCAGAACTGCCACCAGAAAACGCAGGGTTGTCCTTACCTAAGGATTTCCGACGGCAAGGAGGCTCGACCATGGCGGTACGAGGAGCAAGATGTCCGGTTTCCTTGCCAGGCACTGATAAATTTCAAAAAGGGTTTCCTCACCTTGACATTCTACTAGAAGATCCTTAGCATCACCTAGAATGTCTACCAAAGAACAGAAACAACGAATCGAACTGCTGCAAGGCACACTGGACCTGCTGATTCTGCGAACGCTCCTACTGGGTCCGACTCACGGTCACGGCATAGCCAAGGCGATTGAACTCAGGTCCGACGACGTATTGCAGGTCGAGCAGGGATCTCTATACCCCGCACTGCATCGGCTCATCAAGCGAAAATGGATTTCGGTCGAGGAAGGCACTTCAGAGAATAATCGTAGAGCCAAGTTCTATCGGCTAACGGCTGTGGGTCGGAAGCAACTTGCGCTTGAGACCAGCAAATGGGACAAGTTGGCTGGCGCGATTGGGCGGATTCTCCGGCCGGCGAAGGAAGACCCATCTTGAATCGGCGGGAGCGCATGATACAGGATCTCGATCAGGAGATTCGCGACCACATTGAGTTGGCCACTCTGGAAAACATTGATCGTGGCATGTCCCCGAGAGAAGCCCGACATGCGGCATTGCGCAAGTTTGGAAACGTAACAAGAGTTAAGGAAGAAGCGAGAGAAGTATGGAGCATGGTTTGGTTGGAGCAGCTACTGCGGGACGTCCGCTTCGCATTCCGCATGCTCCGCAAAAATCCTGTTTTTACGGCCATTGCCGTCCTCACTCTTGCCCTCGGCATCGGGGCTAACACTGCCATCTTCAGCGTCGTTAACGCTGTCCTACTTCGCCCTTTGCCTTTCCCGAATCCCTCCGAACTCGTGGACATTTCCTCCCGCAGCACCTCTTTC
>CAVVJG010000020.1:0-547498 GCA_963748365.1 Candidatus Acidiferrales bacterium | reverse complement strand
GACTTGTACGGGCCCGAATTTTGTTCATGAAAAGGAGACGCCTTGGACAGTCTACGAAAACTCGTATTCGCCTCGGTCTTGTTTGCATTGGCTATCAGTGCACTTCTTGGGCAGACCAAGGAGCCCACTCTTACAAAAATGACGGCCACATTTCGCAAGCAATGACGACAAAGATTGGAATACGCAAGTTCGAGTTACGTGGTTTGCAATGGCCATACCGTGGCATCCCGCATCTGTTGCAGCGCTGACCACGATGGCGACCACTGGAAAGACCCAGGCAACCCTCATCCCGTGCCTTTGGACGTCTTAGAGCACCCCGGAAAGGAACAGCTGAACAAGTGTGTCTTTCGGGTTGGAGCGCAGGCAAGCGGACATGACATCTGGCAGTTCACTTCAAATCTCCATGCTGACTTTAGCGACGTAAACTGGTTCGGGAGTGGGATTTTCCAGAGACGAGCTGCGATTCCAAACATAGTCAGCTCGTAAACTCTTCAGATATTTAAGCTCTCCGAACACCACCACTAGCGAAACTTTATCATGTATCCTTCGACGAGCCCGAAACGAGGTCGCGCCGTAGCGGATTCATAAGCCGCCGTGTGCGCCACTGAACTCCCTTGTGCTGAAGAACCGTATATTTAGGTTATGGTACTGCAGATGCCCATGGATGAGCGGCCATTGCCGTGGCATAAACCTAGGATGCCAAAATCAATCGCAAAGTGGTTGCTCCACAAATACGTTGGCTTGGAGTTCACGCCGCTGTCGAAGCCGTTCAAGTCGAGAGAACAGGCGGAGAAGGCGCGGGAGAAATACCCCGAACGTGAGCGCAAAGCGATAGGGGTGGGTGTGGTTCGAACGGAGAAGTAAACGATTTGCCGTGCTCGTAACATTCTACTTCGCTCTCCGACCGGGTCGATTTTCGCCAGTCGTACTAGGAATCGCCCCTACTGTTGTGGAGGTGGATTTTCTTTCGTCTTCGCAGCCTTATTCCGACGAGCAGCCTCACCGAGGCTGACGTCGGGCTGTGTCACAACAACAGTCTGTGGTTGAGACACTGCCGCGCTTTGAGGTGCAGAGGCGGCCACAGGGGCCGGGGGAGTCGAACCTGCAGTTAGCTCTGCGTTCAGGGTGATTGCCCCACCAGAGAAATTCATATCTCGGGTCCAATCTTGAAATCCGGCCTTCCGCACAGATACCGAGTGTTTACCCGATGGAACGCTCACAGTGGAAGGCGTATTCCCAACAAAATTCTGGTCCATATAAATGTCGGCTCCCACGGGCGTCGAGCTGATGGCTAGATTGCTGGCGACGGCACCGACGACAGGCTGTGTTGGTCCACCTTCGGCCTGCTGAAATTTTGCTGGGTCTAACTTCATATCACCGTTAATAAAGGTTGGAACGTCAGTTCCCTTTGGAAACGTAATATCCTTCCCGTGCATGAGAAGGAAAAGTGGAGCTGCAGGCCAAAACACGATGGCAGCCGCTACGATTCCGACTGTCATTCCTCCTGTATGGCCTCCGCCCTTGCCTTCCTTGACTGCTCGAAGAGCTGCCTTTTGACCATCAACAAGTCGCACTGAATCCATGACAATTTCCAGCTTTCCACCACGAGCCATCCGCCTCTTCGGCACAGCTTCGGTCACAGTGCCCAACGCCGCCCCGCCTTTCGGGATAACCACGACGCCACCAACTATGACATCTTCTAAGACCTCAAATTCCACGCGGTCGTTCACATGTGCATCCGCAGACGACACCGTCTGTGAAAGCCGCAGCTTAATCGGGGTTCCATCTTCAAGCACGAATGCGGTGCGGGTGGAGGCTGTGGTCTGCTGCCCTTCCGCAACCGAAGACGTGGATGTCTGGGCGACCAACAAGAAGGAGCACAGAATACAAAGAGGGAGCGAAATTGACGTTTTCATTAGCTATCCCTTCGGCGGATTATAATCTTTCTAATTAGCTGGCTTGATTGTTACAGACGGTCTGGGGGTTACTTCGATGGTACGAGCGTACTATCTTGTCTCAAAGGTAACGATTGATGCGTTGCCTGTCAGAGGCAACGGAACGGAAAGGGACTGATTCACGTCGGGGCGCTTGCACTTATGGTACGGCCCTGATTATCATCCGCCAATGGCTGACATACTCGTTGGCACGAGTGCATTCACCGCAGAAGGGTGGCCCGGCAGCTTCTATCCCAAGGGAATGAAGCCTGCCGATTTTCTGTCCTACTACGCAACGAAGTTCAACACAGTCGAATTGGACAACACCTTCTATCGCGTCCCGTCTGCATCGACCGTCGAAGGTTGGAATAACAAGACCCCGAAGGGCTTCATCTTCGCAGCGAAGGTGCCACAGGTAATCCCGCACGAGAAGGTGTTGGTTGATTGTCAGGACGACTTGAAGTACTTCCTCAACACGATGGACCTGTTGGGCGATAAGCTCGGCCCACTTCTCTTCCAGTTCGGATACTTCAACAGAAAGGCTTTCAAAGAGCAGGCCGATTTTCTCGCTCTCTTGAAACCGTTCTTGAAGAAACTTCCGAAGGATTACAAGTTCGCTTTGGAGATTCGGAACAAGAATTGGATGGACGCACGCTTCGCTGACCTGCTTCGCGAGAATAAGGTCGCGCTGACGTTGATTGACCAAAGCTGGGTTCCGCGACCTTGGGAATTGAAAGAAAAATTCGATTTGATTACCGCCGATTTTACTTACGTACGCTGGTTGGGTGACCGCAAAGGCATCGAGGCACTGACAGAGACGTGGGACAAGGTCATCGTTGACCGCAAGCGGGATATGGCGAACTGGGTGGATTTTTTCAGGAGGTTCGTGAAGAAAAATCTGAAAGTCTATGCTTACGCAAATAATCACTACGCGGGACACGGGCCTGCAACAATTGCCCAATTTTGGAAAATCTGGAATAAGAAGTAGACTGTCCTCCTCTTCCTGTGCACTCCAACCTCCCGAGGGACTAAAGTTTTACTTACGTTTCAGTTTTGGCCGCTGTTTCATCGAGAACCACTGGAGGCTCTTCTTCGAAGAAGTCCGAATCGATGCGTTTGATTGCATAGGTGTTCACGGTTGCAACCCCAATCCCATACTCGAACATGAGTTCGGCAAGTTGTACCCCATCGATGAGTATTACCTTACTGTCGAGACTATCCACATACTCCCTTGCATCTTTCGAAAAGCTTGACGTTGTCATGAAGATGCCCTTCTTTGCCTTCTTTCCGTAGAGGGCACCCACAAATTTCTGAATCTCTGGACGACCAACCGTTGTCGCGTCCCATCGCTTGGCCTGAATGTATAAAAGGTCGAGACCAAGTTTGTCCTCTTTGATGACGCCGTCGATACCGCCGTCACCGGACTTGCCGATTGCTCTGCCAGCGTCCGCAAGAGAACCGCCATATCCGATGGTGGTCAACAACCGAACTACTAACCGTTCGAAGAATTCGGGCGGACAGGACTTCACTCTGGCCAAGAGGTCAACCTCGACCTGTTTTCTAAGGCTCAAATACTCGGAAGCCAGAATTTCCTCCGGCGTTTCTGTTGCATTCTCATTGGAGCCTTGTGATGTATCCTCGGTCGACGACTTGTTAGGTGCGTGAAAATCACGGAACTCGGGAAATTGCCGTAGAAAGGATACGTTAATTTTGAGAGGGTTTTGGCTAAGGGCAGTTCTGCCTCGGTCCGTGATTTCGAAATAGCCTCGCCTCGTATATTGAATCAGTCCCGCTTTTTTAAGGTAGGTTCGCGTCCAACCAACACGGTTGTCAAATACAAAGTCAACGCCGCTCGGTAATAGCTCTTTGAGTTCTGCTTCGCCCAAATTGAACTGTCCCGCAAGGCTGTTGATAGCTTCCCTGATACGGTGTTCCTTTCCATCGGCTGCAAACTTGAGTAGCGGAAGCATCAACGATTGAAAATCCGGTATCGGCACTTGTCATACCTCTTTCTGAGCTAGACATTGTCACAATCAAGTTCATGCGCGTGTTTAGTTGCCCGTGGCTCTTATATCCAATCGTTCCGACGCACTGCCTCAAGGCTATCCGTACTTTCTTCAATGACAAATGGCTTCTAAATACGAAGTGACACCAGCTGGCCAAGTTTATGAATTCGCCCCTGATTCATCGGCCGAAAGCTCATCGAGCTCATCGACAACCCGTTTCAGCTCTTTGACGAGCCTGTTGGAGCCCCTGTCCTCATAAACTTTTAAGAGCTCCCTGAAATACCACAACTGCTCTTTGCGCCCTCGATTAAACCGCGTCCAAATCTCTCCAGCGACCTCTCTGTAGTCATGAAGAATGGCGCGAGCGTTGTACAATTTGTCGGCCACTGAAACCAGCAGCGCCCCTTGCGGCTCCTTCCTCAGTCGTTCTATGTAGGAAGCCTTTCTTTCTTTCCACTCCTGCTTCCTTTTTGCGTCCTCCTCAAAACTGTCAGTACATCCTTCGACAATCGTTGCGACTTCCTTCCCGAAGTTTGCTTCTATGTCTCGCAGGCGAGGCAAACCGCCTTCATCCTCAACCGCATCGTGCAAGAGCGCACCAATTACCATCTCCTCGGTTACGGGAAACGAGACATGGCCGGTCTCCCCCATCACGAGTGACGCGACTCCCAACAGGTGCGCCATATAGGGAACATTTGTGCCTTTTCGATAGTTGACGTGAATCTGACGGGCGTAGTCGATGGCCGATGTAAATCGATAGGTTAGATGCAAGAAATTATCCGGTTCTTTTTTTTGAATATTTTCCATGCCGTGATGTTCCTATCTTTACCCGCTTCAGTAGTTAAGTTGAACGAGAGGACTGACCCACGTGTCCCAACAGAATATCTCTCGCAATCTGGCGTCCCATTGATTGGTCGCGGTAGCCTTTACTTGCTACGTTTCAACATCTCTTCCAGCTTCTCGATGGTGTGTGCATAAGCCTCAGGCTCAACCTTATCTTTAGCGCCGCGCATTCTCGCCCATTTCACTCTTTCCTTGTAATCCTTCAAGGATTCTTGCATTTCCTTTTTTGTTTTTGACCAGTGAATGGGTTCCGTCTCCACGATTACCCCTGTCCTGAGCTTCTCTTCGATTTCTTCCACTTGTTCTGCCGTAGGCAGTGTTTCGCCGGCAGCTTTTAGCTTCTGAGTGGCTACAGCCTTTCTGGCGGCCGCTCTCTGTTTTCCAGTTTTCGCCGCCTTCTTACCAGGAGCCCTGAGTTTCTGTTTTTGAACAGTCTTCTTCGCTGCCGAGCTTCGCCTCGTGGCCATGCCTGACGCGGGTTTCTTCTTCTGAGTCTCGTCCATGTTCGCAGTCTAGCACCGAGGCACACCTAATCGATATGAAGGCCACGCGCAGCCATCTGGTGCGTGAAATCTTTGAGAAAGTTCTCTTTCTCTTTCGACGGAAGCTCAATGAGATGCCGCAATTCATCGCGTTGCAAAATTCCAAGTTCGACAAGGCGCTTATTCAGAACACAAAGCATGAAGCTCTGTTCTGCCAGCGTCTCTATCAATGCTTTTTTCGTGGTTGGCATTGCTCACTCCCTTGCCAGAAACGTTCCGCGCCGGCATGACCGCTCACACTACTTCTTATCCTGATACTCCTCGGGAACATCATCCTGCGGCACCTCGTGTGTGCGAACTTCCGCCTTGTCAGCCTCCCCGGCGTCTTCCACGCCCTTCACTACCTCGGCCTCAAAGGCGTTTCCTTGCTCGAGCAACTCGTTCACACTCTCCGAATTCGCACCTTGGACGTTGGACAATCCCTGCAAATCTCCCGATTGCTCGCCCGTCTGCGCTCTCAGTCCCTCCGGTGCAAATGGAACCGTTTTCACGCTTTGGCTTTTCCCCTGAACCTGTTTCTTATGTGTGCCCGTCGGTTTCCCGCCGGTCGTCTTTTTACCGCCGACCTTCGTTTTCACCGCCGCCCTTTTCGGAGCTGCCTTCTTCTTCGCCAACTTCTTCTTGGGAGTTACCCTCTTCTTAGCTAGTTTTTTCTTAGCAGTCTTTTTCATCGGCGCCACCTTCTTCCTCGCAGTTCTCTTCGACTTCGTCTGCTTCTTCTTGATTCTCTTTTTGGTAGCCATACGCGCAGTCTACCACCGGTTGGTCATTCCGAGTTTTTAGGGGGGCCAGCGCCTGTGACGGCCATCACGAAGTGATTACGTAACGCAGGCATACGATTCGCTTCAGAAGGTAGATGGGAAGGAGAACTTCCCATGCCGAACCAGGTCGAATCCCTAGATTCCCTCATGGGAGTCGAATTTTCCCACTACCGCATCGTCAAGAAGCTAGGCGGCGGGGGGATGGGTGTTGTTTACGAGGCTGAAGATACCCGCCTGCACCGTAATGTTGCGCTGAAATTCCTACCTGACAATCTAGCGAAAGACCCACACGCACTGGCGCGTTTTCAGAGAGAGGCGCAGGCAGCGTCGGCGCTGAACCATCCCAACATCTGCACCATTTATGACGTTGGCGAAGCGGAGGGGAAGGCGTTCATCGCGATGGAGTATTTGGATGGCGCGACGCTGAAACACCTGATCAACGGGCAACCGATGGAGATGGATCGTTTGCTGGACCTGGCGATCGAGGTGTCGGACGCGTTGGATGCGGCGCACAGCGAGGGGATCATCCATCGGGACATCAAGCCAGCGAACATTTTTGTGACCAAGAAAGGGCACGCGAAGATTCTAGATTTCGGCTTGGCCAAGGTAAGTCCGGCGAGGACGGCGAAGGATGGTGAAGGTGCGACGGCCACGCTGACCGCAATGGGAGTGAACACGGAGCAGTTGACGAGTCCGGGAAGTGCGCTGGGAACGGTGTCGTACATGTCGCCGGAACAGGTGCTGGGGAAACCGCTGGATGCGCGGACGGACCTGTTTTCGTTCGGCGTGGTGCTGTACGAGATGGCCACGGGATTTTTGCCGTTTACGGGAGAGAGCACGGGCGCGGTGTTCGAGGCGATCCTCCACAAAGAAGCGAGAGAAGCGGCACAGTTGAATTCGAGCGTGCCAGCAGAATTGCAGCGAATCATCGACAAGGCGATGGAGAAGGACCGCGATTTGCGGTGCCAAAGCGCCGCGGAGATTCGTTCTGACCTAAAACGACTGAAAAGGGATACGACCTCGGGAAAGGTGAAAACGGCAAGCCACGTACAGTTGGCCGTAACCTCTGGCGTGAACGTTGTGCCTACAGCCGTGAGGAGAACGAAACTAGTGGTGCGCTCAGCTTGGCGTCTCCCAATTCTGTTTGGAACTTGCGTATTGCTGGTCGTCTTAGGTCTCGTTTTTTACCACAGACGGCAGGTCTCCGGGCCACCAGTACAACGAGGCCTCACGCGCCTCACTTTCGACGACGGTCTACAGATCGGAGCAACGTGGTCACCCGACGGTCGGTTCATCGCGTACAGTTCAGACCGTGGGGGAAAATTCGACATTTGGGTGCAGCAGATCAGCGGCGGTGATCCTGTGCAAGTCACGAATGGGAAGGGTCAAAACTGGCAGCCGGACTGGTCACCCGACGGGAAGTACATTGTGTATCGTTCTGAGGATGGCGATGGCGGCTTGTTTGTCGTGCCCGCCCTTGGCGGAGTAGGACTGCAAAGAAAGGTCGCGGCGTTCGGATATTATCCGCGCTGGTCCCCGGATAGCTCGCAAATCTTGTTTCAGACTCATTCCACATGGGTGATAGGTCTTATCAGCAAGTTCTACGTGGTTCGCCTTGACGGCACGCCTCCGCGCGAAGTACTGGCCGACTTTATCAGAGAGTACAAGCTGGAGCCCATGACAGCGGCTTGGCATCCTGACGGAAAGAGAATCTCCCTCTGGGTATTCAATTCCGCTCCGAGTCCTAGGTTTTGGACGGTGTCGGCTGCAGGGGGAGAAGCAATTGAGACTGAGATCGATCCTTTGGTCGAAAAGGAATTTTTGGCGGCAGCTCCCGCAGGTGCGACGTGGGGATACCTAGAAGGCTTGTCTTTCTCGTGGTCGCCTGCTGGCAATGCAATCTATTTCGACGTCGACTATGGAGGGGCTAGGAACATCTGGAGGCTGTCGATCAATCCGCAGACTTTACGAGCAACCGCGGCTAGTCGCCTTACCACAGGACCGGGGCCCGACGTCGGAGTTGCGATCTCAGCCGACGGCAAGAGACTGGCCTTCACCGCGCAGTCGGACCATATCCGGAGCCGGCTCTTCCCGTTCAATTCCTCGACTGGCCATTTAAGCGGCAACGGCGTAGCAGTAACGACACCGGGAAGGCGAGCGTTGGTCCCAGTGCTGTCGAGGGATGGCAAGGAAGTCGCGTTTTGTATCGACGTCGGAGGGGGCCAGTGGGAACTTTGGCAGAAGTCGCTGATCGACGGGCGAGAGATTCCCGTTATCAGCGATGACCATGATCGTAGATATCCACAGTGGTCTCCCGACGGCACCAAGCTTGCCTACACGCGCTCAAAGATTAGCGAGGGCAAGGGGCAGTTGATGGTATGGTCGCGCGAAAACCACAGCGAAGAACCTCTCACATCCTTAAGTGAAACTCCTGGCCTCATCTACGATTGGTCGCTAGACGGCAAGTGGCTGCTGGTATCAAGAAGAGTTCTTGTCAGCGGGCGGCGAGAAGTCTGGATGTTGCCTCTGGCTTCCGCACCCCATGCTGAGGCTGCGGCAAGAAGGATTGTTTCCGACCCTCGATACGATCTCTGGCAACCGCACTTCTCCCCAAATGGACGCTGGATCGTCTTTAATGCTGTCGCCAGCTCGCCTAGCGCGGTGGAATCCACCATCTATGTAGCGCCTCTGGAAGGTGGTCCATGGACCCGCATTACGGAGGGAAAGCACTGGGACGACAAGCCTCGTTGGTCTTCCGATGGAAAGACGATTTATTTCGTTTCTGGCATCGGCGGTTTTTTCAACTTGTGGGGTGTCCACTTCGATCCAGCCAAAGGAAAGCCAGTTGGCGAGCCGTTCCGGATTTCGTCCTTCGAAAGGCCCAGCTTGATGGTTCCGATTAGGACGATAGGAAGGGTCGCGCTTTCTCTCAGCGAGGACAAACTCGTTCTTACCATGGAGGAAGTGTCTGGTGGGATTTGGATACTGGAAAACACCGATAGGTAGAAGACGGCGGGATTGAACCGGGACGACTAGACGGGACAACTCCTGATTCGCGTAATCAAGTCAAGTAGTAGGCCCGACTTGTTTGTCGCTGCCACGTTCACATCCACGCGAGGAAATCTGACGCCGGGGGCGGGTACGACCGGTGGACTCCCCCGGGTCGACTTTTCCGAAACTTTTCGATAGGTTTCTTGTTCGCGAGCAAAAACTCTTCGGATTAGCGGCTACCCCTATCATTGTGTTCTCGTTACTTGCCCTATTTGTCAGCTTGTCTGGAATCCATCCCGTTGCACCTTTGTTGCAAGTTATCTCGCGCTTGTTGTTTCTTGCAGAACTGTGCTAGTTTCTCCCTGCGCGGTTACCCTTCCGCCGGGAGAACATCCATGAGCATCAAGCAAAACACTGCTCTGACTGGGCTCATTATCGCGCTTGTCTTTGTTTCCGGATGCGGCCCTAGCGCACTAAAGGGGCCGGGACCCGGTAACCACTACGGTCAAGAAGACAAGCGACCCTTCCGGATTTACATCTATGCCGATCCGACCCAACCGGGTCAATGTCTAGTCGATTGGCCGCAAGCAACACTCTGGAAAAGCAAACACCATACGGTCACGTGGGTCTCTGACGATGGCGCAGCCTACACTATCGATTTCAAGCTGGGAAAGAACGGCAGCCCTTTTAGTAAAGATACTTTCGCCGTTCCGGCGGGCGGCGAGGTTTCTAGTGGCGATATCACAAAAGGACCTTCTTACTACGACTATGGTATAGAGGACGCGAACAACAAGCTTTGCAAGCCATCCAGCGATCCGGGCGTTTACGTGAAGTAGAAATTTGCTACTCTTTATTTCTTTCGCAATGCCTCGACACGGGGGTTGTCACGCAGATGATCGAAATCAGGTGTATCCCTAAGTGCCGTGGCGGGGTATCCTGCCGCGATCGCACTCTCTAGGAATGATAAGGTTCGTTCCGTGTCTCCAAAATGATTGTAGACGAGTGCCGCCCGGAATTTTACATCTGCGTCTTTCGGAGCCAGGTCCAAGGCACGCTGCACATCACTCGTTGCCGCCATCTTGTCTCCCACCATGGCGTGATAGGTGGCTACAAACGACAATAGTGTTGCGTCCCGCGGATTCACTTGTAGCTTGGAACTTGCTATAGAAATCGCTTTCCTATAAGCGGACTCAGCCTCGAGGCGTCGGCCAGGAGTCCAATACAAGGCATCACCCAGGTTGCCCCAGATTAGAGAATCATGATCATCGAGTGACAAGCCCTGCCTATACGCTTGAGCGGCGTCAGAGAACCGCCTTAAAGCAAAGTATGCTCCTCCCAAATTGCCGTAAGCCTCCAACGTGGGACGGATTTGGATAGACCGTTCTAATATCTGGATCGATTTTGAATATTCTCCCTGAGTGACCAGGACTCCCCCTAAATTCGAGTAGCCCTGGAAGTTCTCAGGAGTCAATTCGATTACACGCTGAAACATGTTCACTGCATCTGGATAACGAGACTGTCGGAAATAGAAGGCCCCCAGCGAGTTATACCCTGCCCAGTATTGAGGTCTAAGTGAGATAGCTTGCTTGTAAGCAGCCTCTGCGGCGGATACGTCACCAAGCTTCTCATAGGCATCAGCTAGCCCACGAAGCGCATCATCCCTAGTGCTGTCAACAGTAACTGCCTGCTTGAACTCGTCCACCGCCTTTCGGTATTCTCCTTGCCCGTTGTATACGTCTCCCAAGCAACTGTGGCCTTCGGCAAGGCCAGGGGCAACAGCTAGAGCCCTACGACAGTTCTCGGCCGCCTTAGTGATCCAATCATTGGTTCGGTTGCTTTCGAGGAATCCGAGCCAATAGGCCTCGCCGGTGCCGGCGTATGCTCGACTGTAGTTTGGATCAATTTGCAGGGCTAGGCCAAATTCGGCAATCGCGCTCTGAATGTTTTCCGGCTTGTGGTACTCCTGCAAATACCCGAGGCCACGCAAATAATGCTGATACGATTCCGGCTTTGTCTCCGGGTGACTCTGCAATTCGCCCCGTTTCTGTGGCGGCATTTTGACTGAGAGGATGTCCAGCGTTTCGTTCACTACCTGATCTTCAAGGCCGAAGACGTCGTCCGCATAAGTCGTGATGCTGCGTCCATCAAGCTGCCGATGTGTCTTGGCGTCTACGACGCTATAATTTATGCGCAGCTGTGATCCAGCTTGTTGCAGACTTCCCTCGAGGACGAGGTCCACGCCGAACTCGCGTCGGGCTTGCTCGGCACTCTTGATGCCTTGAGCTTCGATCTCCCGGGTTGATACCACTTGCAACGAGGCGCGATTACTGAATTGAGCCAATTTCGCAGTCAGCGTCTCGGTCATACCAGCGCCAAGGGCGGCGGTGGCATCATCTGCGCTCAAAGCTTTAAAGGGGAGAACGGCAAGAATCCGCGGGGCGTGACTAGCTTGCTGAGCGCGATCTCTCCACTTCCAGACGACAAACGTCAACAGAATTGCAAACGCAACGACAGCTGCAATAGCGGTTCTTTTGCGATTCGGGTTCAGCAGTGACTGCACCGTGGCAACGACATTAGAGCTGGCGCCAGAAGTGGCGGACTCGCTCTGCTTCCTCACCCTCTTCAAATCCGCCCGCAGTTCCGCGGCGCTCTGGTACCGCAGTTCCCGGTCCTTCTCCAGCGCCTTGTAAATCAAGTGCTCCAATTCCGGCGGCACGCTCGAATTCAATCTCACCAGCGCCACAGGCTCCCGATTCAATATCGCGTCAAAAATCGCTCCTGATGTATCTCCTTTGAAGGGCAAAAATCCCGTGGCCATCTCGTACAACACGATTCCGAACGAAAATAGATCCGTGCGCGCATCCAATGTCTTCCCCAGCACCTGCTCGGGCGACATGTACGATACCGTCCCCAACGCGCTGCCTGGACTCGTCAACTGCGAAAGGTCGACAGCCTGGGTCCCGAGTGTCGTAGCGCTTCGACTTCCAGATGCCCCCGTCACCTTCGCCAACCCGAAATCCAGAACCTTCGCGTGTCCGCGCTCGGTCACGAAAATATTCGCTGGTTTGATATCTCGATGGATGATTCCTTTCGCGTGCGCCGCATCTAGGGCGTCCGCCACCTCAATCGCCAACTCCACGAGCCGTTCCAACTCCATGGGCTGGCCGGCAATCTCGTGCTTCAGCGTCCTTCCCTCCAAAAACTCCATCGCGATAAAGCGCTTTCCGTCGTGCTCGCCAATGTCATAAATTGTGCAGATGTTCGGATGATTTAATGCCGATGTTGCTCTCGCCTCGCGCCGGAACCGCTCCAGTGCGACCGCATCCCGCTGCGTTTCTTCCAGCAAGAATTTCAGCGCGACGAAGCGCCCCAGCTCGGTATCCTCGGCCTTGTAGACCACACCCATGCCGCCTCCACCGAGTCTATCCACGACACGGTAGTGCGAGACGGTCTGTCCGATGAGCGCGTCTGTTCCCGCCATAGTGCCGCAATCTTAGGTTGCGTCATGCAGGCAAGTCAACGAAGCGGCAGGACTTACGAATCAGACTGCACAACAAGGCGGCGGTAGTGCCGCCGTCGAATTGTCACGTCGCTCACCGAGAAAAGAGCGTCGATGTCACGTTCACATCCACACGAGGAAATCTGACGTATGGGGCGGGTACGACCGGTGGACTCCACCGGGTCGACTTTTTCGAAGCCCATTCCGAAACATTTCTCGATTGCAAAACAAAAACAGTTCAACCTTTACGCCTACTCGTTGTGGCGTGCTTCACTTCGATGCCGACCCCTGCACCTCGAAATGGAACACGGATTCGGCGGTACGTGCCCGAAGTACGGTGCTCGCGTGGTCAGTGAGTTTATTCTCGAACGGAACCATCATTCCGCAACTTGGAGGAAACTACGTTGTCTGCTATTGAGCTTGCTCCGCCGGGCGCGTGCTCGGCTTTCGGTGGACCCTGCGCTTGGTATCGGGCGATCACAGCATTGTGAATTCGGTCACGCTCTAAACTCGAGAAACTGAGCTCTCCACGGTCGGCAGCTACCAAATCTTCCCGCGTCCATCGAGCGCGCATTAATCCCCATTTTGAATGGGCATTCGCCCCTAACAGCAGATGGCCGAGTTCGTGCGCGATGATGTTTCCCAGCACAAGCGAAGTGTTGAGTTGAAATTCTGATGCCGCTTTCTGCAACAGATCAAAGAAGACCCACGCGTCGGAAGTGAATTCATTGTTTGCACTTCCCACCGCGAAACCGTAAGAATCCTTCGCTACGGGAAAGTGTCTCGCTTTGGCGGATGCCACCAGATTCAAACTGAGATCCAATGGAGTAAAGGGCGTAGAGCATTCAGGATCGCCGTGCGTTCCTTCACCCGCCGAGCAGACGAGCCAAACGGTTTCCACACCCGCCTTTCGCAGGATGTCGGCTGCTCGCTGTTCGGCTTTTTGCAGATCGATGGGGTCAACCTGCACATAATTGTGGACGCTTACGATGATTTGCGGATGCCAGGCCTGAGCGGGTAATTGTGCAGCGCTTGTTGTGCGTTCAGCCGCACCTGCGAAGAGGAGCAAGCTCAAGACCAACCTGCCAGCCCGAATCCAATTACTTTGCGCACCATTCCCGCTTAAGAGGCTGCTTGGGATGGGCTTGCTTTCGTCTGCGTTTCTTCCAACTTTTGTATTGGCTCTCATGTCGCCCTCCTCCACGAATTCCGTGGTTGGGGCGACGTTGGGCCTTCGGCGCAGCTACCTCAATGCATGGGAGGTCAGCGGCGGGTCGAAAGAAAGTCAGGAGGTAATTCTTGTGGATTCAGAGGACTGCGGGTGGAGGTCACTGGCAGGAATGACAGCCAGCACACTCCACACGCAGGGATTAGTGCTAGACTTCCGCTACACGAGGCGAACTTCCGTGGTACAGCCCCTTCATTCCCCTCGGGTACTCCGTTTCGGCATCTTCGAAGCTGACCTAAATTCCGGTGAACTGCGCAAATCAGGTCTGAAACTGAAACTCACCGGGCAGCCATTTCAAGTCCTCGAGATCCTGCTGGAGCATCCCGGCGAGGTTGTGACGCGCGACGAGTTGCAGAAACGGCTTTGGCCCGACACATTTGTCGACATCGATCACAACCTGAATGCGGCGGTTAACAAGATTCGCGAGGTACTCGGTGACTCGGCGGAAAACCCGCGTTTTGTCGAAACGTTGCCGCGGACGGGGATATCGATTCATCGCGCCGATAAATGAACCCGCTGAAAAAAGCATTGCGGTCCAGCCTCTTCCCGCGGAGGATCTCGGACCACTCGCGGTGACTTTGCAGAAGCACTCCCTCGCGCCTTCACCACCGGCTGGTGTGCGAATTGCATTCCGAACTCAGAAACACTGGCGCATAGCTGCGCTAGCGGTAGGGTCGATTGTTATGCGTGGTGCTGGCTTTCGGAATCCGGCGTTTGATTTTTCCGCCGCTACCACGAGTGCTGAAGTCTACTCAGCTTACGAACGACGGGAAGTGGAAGTGTTGCCTCGTTACAGACGGCTCCAGAATATATTTCACAGGAGGAGGCAATGATGGGCGCTACCACATCAAGTACATTCCCGTTACCGGTGGCGATCCAATCACGGTCCCCACACCATTGCTGGAACCGTATTATGCTGCAGTGATAACGGACATATCTCCTGATCACGATAAACTACTCGTTAACGTCTATACGAGTTTAGTCTGCTCTTTGTGGATTGTTCCGGTGACAGGTTCCTCACCCCGTCAATTGACAAACGTGCACGAAACTGGGTGCGGTGGAGCGAAGTGGTCACCGGACGGGCAGATGATTGCCTTCAGCAGTCAGTCCGACATCAACGTCGCACATATCGATGGTAGTGAGCCTCGGAGGCTTGCCACCGCCAAGGGCAATGTGCTTCTGCCAGTCTGGTCGCCGGACGGAAAGTTGGTGCGCTTTCTGGTAAGTGACGCGAATAATGATGCATTTTCTACTTGGTTCGAAGTCCCAATAACAGGAGGAGAACCGCGTGAGGTCACTCCGCACTGGAAATACAAGACTTCTGAGGGCTATGGAAGGTGGACTGCCGATGGCAAGTATTTTCTTTTCTTGGCCAGTCGAGATGGAAGAGGGGACATCTGGGCTATACGCGAACAACAAGATTTTCCCCTGGCTGAGAAATCGCGACCCCGATCCAACTAACTGCCGGTTCGGTAAACTACGGTTCACTTGCTTTCAGTTCGGACGGAAAAAAGATCTTCACCCGTGGCGTTGAGGTTCGCGGAGAACTTCAACGTTACGATCTCAAGTCTGGACAATTTCAGATTTTTCTTCAGGGACTATCTGCCAACTGCTGTATTCCCTCCAACGACGGCGAATCGATAGCTTACGTTACAATTCCTGAAGAAACTCTGTGGCGTAGCAGGCCAGATGGCAGTGAGCGCCAGCAACTCACTTGGCCTCCGATGCGCACCTTGAATCCCTACTGGTCGCCCGATGGAAAGGAGATCGCCTTCTCAGCGCTTATACCCGGAAGAACGTGGAAGACTTTTGTAATTCCGGCCACAGGTGGAGAAGCTCGCCAGCTTACCCAAGACAACTGCTCGGAACTCGACGCACATTGGTCACCAGATGGAACACACATGATTTTTGGTCGCTATGCTAATTACATTGTGGACATCACCGCTTGTCCAATGCTTATTTACCTGATGGATTTGAAGACACAGGAAGTGTCCACAATCCCTGGATCAGAAGGACTGTGGTCGCCGCGATGGTCCCCCGACGGCAAGAAGATCGTGGCAATGACCAGGATTGGTGATGCGCTGATGATTTACGAAACCACATCCGGCAAATGGTCGGAACTGAGTCAGACCCTCGATCGGAGCATGGGGCCCGCAATGGTCAAGGGATGGGAAGGTCGTATATTTTGGGAACAAATCAGGCCTATACAGCATTCGCATCGCGGATCATAGTGTTGAGCGGCTGGCCAACCTTCTCGGGAATCCTAGTTGCTGACTGGGCAATTGTTGCCCCCGACGGCAATCCGCTCATCCTTCGCGATGTCAGCCTGAACGAAATCTACGCTCTCGACTTTGAAGCGCCGTAGAGATCCCGTTTCGTGCCAATCAAGGCGAACACCACCAAAGGCAAAGCTGCCTATCAGGATTTTCTCGCGCTCTGGAAAGATGCTGACCCGGACGATTCCGTCCTCGTCGCTGCGAAAGCCGAATACGCGAAGCTGCAATAGCTGTCTGAATTGCGCGAAAAGCGTTTGCAAGTCTGGCTAAGCCTAGACATTGAGACCCTATCGCAGAAGCAATCCTATTGTCGTCAGCCCTGTGCAGCCCATTAAACTCTATTTCGGCCTCTACTCGGTCCTACATCTCGCGGCTCACTCCATTCGAGTCATTTCAACTGTCATATCGTCTCGCTTGAACTGACTTTTCATCCGTCGGGATTCCTCCGGTCCGAACAGCAGGTCGCCTCTTGCCGCCCGTGCCAGGTCATCACGATTCCACCGCGCCGCCATCAACCCGTCGCGGGAGTGAGAGTTGGTCCCGAGCAATAAATGTCCCAGTTCATGAGCCATTGCATGTCCCAAGATGAGCGCGACGCGCGTGCTGGTTTCCAGCTGCAGTTTCAGCATTGGACCATAGAAGACGTCGGCGTAGCAGCCATAACCACCTTCCGAGAGAAATGAAATGCCCACGACGGACGCTTTCTGTGCGTGGGATCGCTGAAGGATTCGAAGGTGTAAATGTGTCGGGAAGGTGGCTTCGGAACAATGCACCAGGAAGTTTTGTTCAGCTACAACTTGTGGGCAGTGAAGCCACAATACTTCGATATTGCTTTGACGAAAGACCCGGCTCGCTTCGCGCTCAGCCTCCTGAAGCGTAGAGCTGTCGATACCCACATCGTCATACAAAGATACGCGCAGCACACTTTGATGCGGTGGCATTGGATGGGCGGTCGCGACCGCAGGAAACATCAGCGCAATTCCCAGGCCTATTACTGGAAATGTTTTTGAGAGTTTCATCGGAGCACCTCCTCCACGGCGAAAGATGGAGGAGGTATCCAGGTACCTCAATGCTCTGCGGGTGAAACGAAACGCACCTCGAGGTACGCGGCAAGGCAAGTGGTATCAGTGGGTTCGCGGGATTTGTGACGAGTCCCATGCACCGCTCTTGGCGATTTTCTTGTTGCGGTTTCTGTTACGCGGAGTATTGTTGATTTTAAGAGGCACCCAAAAGTGCCGCAAACCGAAGCTAAACAAGTCATCCGCTTCGGAACGTTTGAAGTGGATCCTCACACAGGCGAGCTTCGAAAAAACGGAGTTCACCTCAAGCTGCAAGACCAGCCGTTCCATGTACTTCTTGCCCTCCTGGAAAAGCCGGGCGAAATAGTCACGCGGGAGGAGTTGCGCGCCAGGCTCTGGCCCGCGGATACCTTCGTAGACTTCGACCATGGCTTGAACGCCGCCGTGAAGCGGTTGCGCGATGCGCTTGGCGACACTGCAGAAAACCCGCGTTTCATCGAGACGTTGGCGAAGCGAGGCTATCGACTTCTTGTTCCGCTGAATAGGCAAACTGACGCGCCAAGCCCGGTAGGTTCACCAGTTGAGTCAGCGGGGGCGGTTTCCCTAAGCGAAAAATCCACCTCCGGAACCATGGGGTTCTTCGATCGCAGATTCGCCGTTGATTTTCTGGCTCGCCACAGAATTGCCACCCTCTCGGGAATTGCTCTCGTTGTATTGGCTGTTGCAGGTTTGGGGTTGGCCGCCTACCGGCGGTCTTTCCACATTCCCATGGCACATGCGTTAACTGATAAAGACACTATATTGATTGCCGATTTCACAAACCCAACGGGCGATGGAGTGTTTGACGACACGTTACGGCAAGGACTTATTGTTTTACTTGAACAATCGCCCTTCTTAAGCCTCATCTCAGACCAGCGTATTCAGCAGACCTTGCCTCTGATGGAGCAGCCAGCCGATACAAAGCTTACACCGCAGATTTCGCGGGAAATTTGCTTACGCCTAGGAAGCGCCGCGACGATCGAAGGAGCAATAGCGCAGATTGGCACGCACTACAGTCTGATTCTTAGGGCGGTAAGCTGTGCAAACGGAGAATCGCTAACGAGCACGGAGGCTGAGGCAAACGACAAGAGCGATGTATTTGCTGCTTTGAGGAAGGCTGCCACGGAACTTCGCAAGAAGTTGGGTGAATCGCTAAGCACAGTGCAGACGTTCGATACGCCTCTCGAGCTTGCTACCACTTCGTCGCTCGAAGCACTCCAAGCATACAGCCTCGGGCGGAAGTCTCTGAGTGGAGGGAACGCTTCCGCAGCGATACCCTTATTCCAGAGGGCCATCCGCATGGACCCGAATTTCGCGATGGCCTATGCCTCACTTGGGCAGAGCTATACGTTTTTTCTAGTGACCAGCCTGCCCGCTGAGAATACAAGAAAAGCCTACGAGCTGCGTGAGCGGGTGAGCGAGCGGGAAAAGTTCTATATTGAGTCTCACTACCACGACAATGTCACCGGCGACCTGGAAAAAGCGCGCGCAGTCTATGAGCTTTGGACGCAGGTCTATCCCCGAGATTCTTGGCCCCACAGCAATCTGGCTGGTATCTACTCGCGACTCGGGCAACATGACAGAGCCCTGGAGCAACTTCGCGAGCGCCACCGCCTCGAAGCGAACGGTCTAAGTTATCAGGCTCTCGTATACGCCTATAACTTTCTGAATCGATTTGAAGAGGCGAGGGCCACGGTCACCGAGGCCCAGGCAAAAGACTTTGATTCTCCTGAACTACATTTCGCGGAGTACCACGTTGCCTTCTTACAGAACGATTCAGCCGGCATGAAGGAGCAGGTGGACTGGGCGGCAGGCAAGCAGCCGGAAGATGAATGGATGCAGAATACCGAAGCTTGGACGGCGGCTTATTCCGGGCGAATCAAGAAGTCCCGCGAGTTTTTTGGCCGCGGCGTGGCTTTTGCGGAGCGGGCCGGTAATAAAGAGGGGGCGGCCCTCTACAAAGCTGGCGCGGCTTGGCGTGAAGCGGATTTAGGGAATGCGGCCGAAGCTCGGCAACAGGCCACAGCGGCACTCGCCCTTTCGAGAGAACGCAACGTGCAATGCGCTGCAGCACTGGCACTAGCCGCAACGGGAGATGCTGCTCGTGCGCAGACGTTGGCGGATGATTTGTCCAAACGCTTCCCGGAGGCGACGGTGGTTCGGTTCACCTGTGTGCCGACAATTCACGCACGCGCTGCACTCAGCCGCAATGATCCATCCAAGGCCATCGAACTGCTCCAGGTTGCCGCGCCCACTGAGTTGGGTATCGGTGATTATCCCCTCTATGTACCCTACGTCCGCGGCGAGGCTTATATGGCTGCGCATCAAGGCACGGAAGCCGCAGCCGAGTTCCAGAAAGTCCTGGACCATCGCGGGATTGTCCACGAGTTACATTTCGGCGCACTTGCCCATCTCCAAATCGGCCGTGCCTATGCCATGCAAGGCGAAACTGTTAAAGCAAAGGTGGCCTATCAAGATTTCCTCACGCTCTGGAAAGACGCCGACCCTGACATTCCCATCTTCATCGCTGCGAAGGCGGAGTACGCGAAGTTGAAGTAGCTACCTTTAAAGAGGACCCAACGCGTGGTGACCTCCACCTACTGGGGTGGCGTGGTGTAGAAGGGACTTCTACTTCGTGACTGTCTAACAGCGAGTGCGCTTCCGGCTTTGACAGGCAGGTATCGGCGTCGGTGGAAGAGGCCGTATGGGGCGGGTACGACCCGGCAAGTCGAACTTTGGAAAAAGGGACCCGCTCGGAAAAATGTCGTCGCATGATACCCGAAATCGTTTGGGTGCAGAGATTTTCTGGGGCCGCGTCGGTTCCGACTGTGTTGCTGGTTTGCGCGATCAGCGCGAATCGTTGTGCGAGACTGGTCCACCCGTTGCCACACGAATGTAACTTTGACAAAACCCAACGGTTAGGTTATAATCAAAGCATGGATAAAAAGCTTATATCCAAGGTTATGGCCGAACTTGGCAGACGAAGATCGAAAGCCAAGGCCGCTGCTGCTCGTGAAAACGGCAAGAAGGGTGGCAGACCACGAAAGGCTAAGGTGAAGCGATGAAAACCGCCCTTTACGCCCGAGTTTCAACCTCTGACAAAGGCCAAGACCCCCAAATGCAGCTTCGGGAACTGAGAGAATACTGCGAGCGTCGAGGCTGGACCGTCTCCGCTGAATACGTTGATGTTGGCGTCTCAGGTGCCAAGGATTCACGCCTTCAATTGAACAGGCTAATGGCCGACGCTAAGCAGCGTCGGTTCGATTCCATTCTGGTTTGGAAACTGGACAGGTTCGGTCGGTCTTTGAAGCATCTTGTGTCGGCCTTGGGCGAGTTTGAAGCTCTTGGCGTTGCCTTCGTGAGCCTACGTGACGCCTTCGATCTCACTACCCCGGCTGGACGGCTCATGTTCAACATGGTTGCCAGCTTCGCTGAGTTCGAGCGTGATCTCATCCGTGAACGGGTGAAAGCTGGCATTGCCAACCGCCGAGCGAAGGGCTTCCGTGTTGGCCGCAAACCCGTCTCCATCGACTCCGCTAAGCTGCAATCGCTGCGTTCCGAAGGGCGCACCATTCGGGAGATCGCCACGAGCCTCGGCTGCTCCCGTTCCCTTGTCCACAAAACCCTGTCGTTTTCCGCCTAACCGGACACTGAAAATGGGCGGCTTACGACCTCACCCTTCTTGTCCGTTTGAGAAATCTCAAAAGGACGAGAAATAACCCATCTGTTAGGTTCCTCGAAACCGCTCCCGAACCGCTATTCTCCCAGAATTGTCTGTTTTGCCCCTACCGGGTTCCAGAATCGCATAACCTAACCGTTAGGTTCCTCGACCCTAGCGCCTTGGGGGGCGAAATACGACCCAAAATAGGTGTCCTGCGCGATTTCAAGGACATAACCCCCGACGTGAACAATGTCACGGGGTGTCACGAGCCTTTGTCACGGGCCTAAGTACATGAAAATGAGTAGGTTAATGGAACATCTCACTGGTGGCGATGAAAAGGCGAAATCTAAGGAATTGCCTGACAACCTGCCGATCTGGAAACTTCCTGTCAGCCCCTGACGAGGACGACCTCGCAATATGACATCGCAACTGGAAGGAATCCCTGTGGGGGTACAGTTGTCTTCCAGTTGTCCAGTTGATGTTTGCGGTTGCCTGTCAACTGGAAGTATTAAATATAAATATTTTATTATCTATCAGTTGACTATCAGACCCCCTTAAGGCACTTCGCAGAAAATGAAGCAACTGGACAACTGGACAACTGGAAGACCCCCACAAAGGGTCACCCCTGTTTGTCTAGTTGCGGCGATATCTTGACGCCCTTGAGTGCCCAGTAAGAGTCACGGGCAACCCACTCCTGACGAAGGCCGAGTTGACCCTTGGCGTATCTCAGATTGCGGGCGTTATGTCCGTCTGACAACCCGGCTCTCTCAATGGAGTGGACAGGGGCGAACCCACCCACAGATTCGAGGTGGCTGCGGAGCCAATCCTTTGCCAGTTCAACCTTAGAGGCTTTACCCGGCTTGCCCTTCCCATCCCCGATCACGACGCCTTGCGCGGTGTAGTCGGTCTTCTCCAGCCAGACGATGTAGGGAACGTCAACCGTCACTGGACCGTCCTTGCCCTCCACTTCCACGGGCGCGGTCTTGATGGTGTACACCAGCCCGCCGATCTTGGATGGGGCCAAGTTGCCCTTCAACTTTAGAAACAGACGGCGGTCTGAGCCTTCCATCGGCATCGACTCCCCCGCCTGCTGCTCTTTCTCAGGTTCTCGAACACAGGTCCATGCGGCGCGGCCCATCCCGACGATTGCCTTAGCACCGCCAACGCGGTCCATCGCCGAGCGAGTTTCCGAGTTCTTATTGAAGTGGGCGACCATCACCACGGCCAACCCGGATTCACGGGCGCGGTTCGCAAGCGGTTGAAGAACGCGGCGCACCTCCTGCTCCTTGTTCATGCTCGCTGAACCGAGGAAGCTGGAAACCGGGTCGATGATCACGACTTTGATCTGCGGATAGAGGTCGAGATACGCCCCGATCATCGCAATGTCAGAGTCCAGTTGAGCGATTCTCTCTGACTTGTTGCCACGAGCATCCTTCAACACGACGGACTCAAGAAGGTGGATGCCGCCGAGGTTTGCACCAGCCGCCTCCAAGCGTGGACGCAGCGTAGTCTCTGGGTCGTCCTCCGCACTAAGAATCAGGACCTCGGCAGGTTCGGTATCCGTGGAGTTGTCGTACAGTTTTTCCCCTCTGGAAACGCGAGCCGCGACGTAGAGAGTGATGAGCGACTTACCTTCATCCGGGTCACCAGCGATGGTACAGAGCGAGCCGAATGGGATGCGGTCCTGCCAAAGCCAGTAAATTTTCTTCTTGGCGTAACTGCTCAGCCGGCGTCCCACCAACACCGCTCCGCCTTGCGTAATCTGTTTTTCCTTCGGGCGCAGGGAAGCGGCCGTGGGTGCCGGGTCGTTCCAGCGGGTTACGTTACTTGGAAGTTTCCCGTGCTTCTTTATGTGAGCTTCAACCAGCGCGTTGAATCTCCCGTTCTGTTCGTTGTTGTAACGCGCATAATACGGCGTCCACTCTTCGGGATGTTCCATGAACTCGCGGCGGCTTTCCTCACTGAGCGCCAGAACTTTCCACAATTTGTACTTGCGGGGTGTCGGAAGCTGGACGGGCGAGTGGTTTCGCTTCGTAGCCTCTTCAATCTGGCGATCACGCTCTTGAATGGCATCACGCGCCCTAATAAGGTAGTCAGGAAGAGGAGTCATGGCTTTTAACTCCAAACTCTCTGGATCGTGCCAACCCTCGCAGATAACGCCGCCGTCTGGCGCGTACCAACGGACCATCACCAACTCGGCAAGGTGCTCCATGTTCTCGACGTCGAGGCTGCTGATGTCGAGACCTTCCGCTTCCAAAGCGCGGAAGTTATTGTTCTTCACGACCCACGCTGAATTGATCACGACCTCACCGTCCTGCGTCGCCAACCCGGTTATCCCGTCGCGGCGGCGAACTCTATACCCAACTCTGAATTTCGTGTCCGGCGCATACTCACTTTCCGGCTCTGCTGTTGCGATTCTTAAAACTCCTATTGTGATCTCCTCGGCCCATTCAGATGGTCCAAGGGGAACCACCTTCGGGTCCCACACCTCGCGGCATAGGCTTTGGTACGACTCGAACAGTTTTCTTAACTCTGTGTCTCCGTGAATCACGGGATTTCCGTAAAGTATCATTTGCTCTCTCTCTCTTCCCGAGCCTTCGCAGACCCGTATTCTTGCGGCGCTTGATTAGTGCCCGTGCGCCGCTTACGGTCTTGCGTCCGCTCGCCTGACTGCGCGAGATCGGTTACTTCGTCGCTGCTACAGACTGTTTCTCTTCCGTCTTTCGGGCCGCAACCAACAGCATCTCGTGAGCGGCTGCTTGATCTGCATCTTTCTCCGACATGAACTCGATCTCAAGTTTGAGAACGCGACCATGTTTCATCGTTGCGATCACTGGGAACTGGCCGTCGCCATCCGTGCTGCTTGCAACTGCGGACATGGATTCGAGTTGGCCTGCGCCGCGTCCCATCGTGGCATCGCCGCATTCTTCATAGTGCTTCTCTGGAACCCAGCCACCTGCGCGGTTCTTCGCTGGCGGGTGTAGGTAAGCCGGGTCGACGATCAGGATTTGGCCTGAGTCAACACCAACCATCCCGACTTCGACTTGCTCAGCCTTCGACTTCGGGACTGGCTTCAAGCCGCCCGCGATCAGCGCGTCGATCTTGTCGAGTTCCAATACGAGGTATTTCTTTATATTTGTTGCTGGGTTGGTCTTCGACGGACGCACCACTCCGTTCGAATCGGTGGAAACAACCACAGGCCAGTCGCGGTATAGAAACTGGATGTAGGTTGCATCAGCCCACGGGGTGAGCTCGTTCACCACCACGGTACGCTTCCCAATTTTTAATTTCTCATTCACTTTCAAGTTCATATGAACCTCTTCTCCTGCTATGCAGGAATTTTTGCGGCGCTTCCTCGTGGCCGCTACGTTTACTGCGCTGCAACTTCCTGTGGATTGAGTTGGTGCAACTGCAATACAGCGTCAACGTGCTGGAACGATGGCACCGACCACCAGCGGTGATCTCCCGTTGCGTCTTCACGAATGGTGGATTCAAGTGCGGCCCAAACCAACTCCGCTTGCTGTAAGGTCAGAGTTGCGGTGACCTGCTTCTCCGTGTTTACAGTGAAGCGCTGGCCTGTTTTCTTATTTGGTTTGCCGACCTTCTCACTGTTGTTGCGAATCACTTCCACAAGCACGGGCGTGGTAGCGGTCATAGCCGCCTCCACATCTGCTGGGTTGCGTCCGTCCTTTGGGATATCTTGAAAAGCCACGGCGAGTCGCATCCACGCGGCCATTGGTAGTGTGAGTGAGATATCCGCAGACGCGGGTGTTCCGAGTTGTACAACGCTTAAATTTTTCATGATTGGTGCCGAAGTGAGGTGGTGTCCTCGGCAGGTTACGAGTTCGCCTAGCTGTTGCTGCGAATCGTGTTCTGGTGGGGTCCGTCCTCGTCCCGCTGTCGCTTTCACTGCTAGCGACTTGTTGGCGGTGCAGCCCTAATGGGCTATTAAATTGTCTTCGGTGCTTCTCCTTTTTTAATTTGAACTGCGATCATGAAACTATCATACCATACTTCTTGAACTTTGTCAAGGCATATTGTGAGCATCCCGTCAAGTACTTTTCTTTTGCAGTACTCACATAACTCATTCGTACTACTAAATCCAGTACTACAGTACCAAAACTAAGCCATTTTGTCAACCGCTTTCTGCGAATCGAGGGCGGGAAAAGCGACACCACGGTGGGGCTGCGCCGGGAGTCTTCCCATCTCACCTTGAGATGACTCTGATTTAACCATAACCAAATCATTAGGTTACGTTAGATCCCACCACCTGCTCCCGCGCCTCCCTGGGACCCGTTCGCCCGCTTGATGGATATCCGATGTGAATAACCTCGCCCGTTCCCCGGCAGCGGTAATCAGTCCCAGCTTGACCCCCATGCTAAAATGGTATTCAGCATCAAGAACGCGGCAAACTTCGCCGCCACCAACCGTAGGCCGAGAGGCAAAACGGTGGACCGCACCAAGCGGGATGCGCCCGAAAGGGAAAGGACACCATGACTGACTTATTTCAAACATCCGGCACGTCACCCACGCAGGCCGATTTCATCTGCGAGAACCATTTCTCCGTCTTCCTGCTTCGCCCTCTCTCCCCCTCCGCTTTCGACTTGGATAGAAGAACACCTCCCTCCTGATCGACTCACATTTGGAAACGCCGTTGTTGTGGAGTCGAGGTACGTGTGGGCAATCCTCGTCGGGTTACAAGACGACGGACTGGTGGTGACCCGTGGATAAGAAAGCTCGCAGCGGAGAAGATCCGCACACTTTTAGAAGCCCGTGTCGCACGCCTGCTCGGTTGCCAACCACAAGACCTTCCCCAAATGAAGATCGGGGCGATGGCCCACTTTCTATTTCTGGTGCAAGGTGACGGAGAGTGCATGGGAGGGTTCAACACAACTTTGAGCGCCCTAAACCTACTAATCGGATTCAACTTGCTCTGGGACGTCGAACCGAAGGAAGAGAAAGAAGAGAAAGAAGAGACTGAAGCGAAGGTGGTCATCAACTAATGGAACCGATGACGCTGGATGAAATTGGCGTACTGCTGATGAAGGCCATTCGGAAATTAAGCGCGGAAGAACGGAAGAGGCTCGCGGCTGCGCTTTTGGAAGATTTGAGGAAGCCAGTCGGACAGTCAAGGAGGAAGAAGTGAAATCGAAAAACGCATTTGAAGCCAGCGGTAACAGCCCGACAAAGGTTTCAGAAAACGGCGCGCCTGTTCTGACCGGTCGTGGGTTGGAAGAGGTGAAGCGTCGAATCATGGAATCCTTTGAGAAAATTCGCCCCCACCAACCCGACAAACCTGCTCCCGCACCTTCAGTGGAGATCATCTACACTGAGGAGCATGAAGTTCACTTCCACGCGCGCGCCAAGAAGTTGGCACTGGTAGCGCTCGGTTCATCCCACATCACGAAAACAAGGCACGCGGAGACGTTTCCGAGATCGTAGTGCCCGCGGAAAGTTCAGAAGAATTAATCGCGGAAGCCTTGCGGAGGTTCAAGTGAAGGAACCGAAAAAGGCGAAGATTCTCCCGTTCAAGCCACTCAAACTCGGCCCAACGCAGTTTCAAGCGGAAGTGAAGCGTCTGCAAGCGGAGGGGCGTATGCCTTCCCTGTCTGAATTGCTGGATGTGATCGCAGAGGTCCGTGCTGAATATCGCGGAAAGATTTTGATGGCGAGGACAGAAAAGAAGAGGAGGAAGTCATGAATAACGAGCTTATGGAACCCTGCAGGCGTCCGTCCGGCGCTTATCGAGCATACTTTGCTACGAAGAAAGAGGCAGAAGCGTTCTCGGCGGACCCCGCGAACACCGATTACCACGGTGACATCGCTCACCGCTGCGGGAAGTGCGGACACTGGCATCTTTCTCGCGTCGAATGGTTGGTGCCTGAATCTGCGCGACGAATGACAAGCGTTGACTGATGAGGTTTCACTCTGAAATCCGCAGTTTGCCCTGTTCGGTTATCACAAGGGCATATCAAAGCTCCAGAGACTATTGACCCTATTTAAGGGCGCATGTTAACAAGGACGAAATGGGAACAACCAGCATCGACGACGCGATCAAGGAACTGCGCCAGTCCCCGAAGTTCCTAGCCAGTGGGGGAAGCCCCGCGAACCCTCTATCGAACAGTCCTGCCTCATGAAGGACGAACGTCACTACACACCCGCAGAGATTGCGACGATGTGGGGAGTGTCGGTGCAAACCATCAGGGAGATTTTCAAGAAGGAAGAGGGCGTGTTGAAGATCGGTAGCGACGGCACCAGAAACCGCCGAGGGTACAAGACGTTGAGAATCCCGGACAGCGTTGCCGAGAGAGTTCACACGAGGCTATCCGCGTAATGTTGAACCTCTTCCGCTGGCACACCAAGAAGTGTCCACACGATAGCCGCCAGAACTTGAAATGCCAGTGTCCGATCTGGATTGACTGGACCATGATCAACGGCCAGCGGGTAAGGAAATCTCTCGGTCTTCGTGATTGGCAAGCGGCACAACGGCGTGCGAGGGAAATGGAGGCCGAAGGCATCACAACCGTAGGCCAGCCCGTCACTGTGAAGAATGCAACGGACGACTTCGAGAAAGACGCCGAAAGTAACATCACGTCGAGAACCCTTAGGAAGTACAAAACACTCTTCAAGCGACTGAACGCCTTTTGCCAGAATCGCGGGTTAATCTTCCTGCGGCAACTGACCGTGGTGGAAGTACGAGATTTCCGCAACTCGTGGACAACGTACAGCCCACGTTCGGCAGGAAAGCACATCGAGCGACTGAAGCGCTTTTTCAATTGGTGCATTGAGAACCGCTGGATGGAATCATCACCAGCCAAGCCCTTGAAAGTACCGAAGGTGGGCGACACAGACGTTGTGCCTTTCAGTGAAGAGGAAGTTGGAAAGATTATAAAGGCGTGCCACGGTTACAGCGGACCGAATAGAGAGCGGCTGGTGGTGCTCACCGAAATAATGTTAACAACGGGTCTCGCCATCACCGACGCTTTAATGCTGGCAAAGAACCGCGTTATTAAGAGTCGTTCAGGCTGGCACGTGGAGTTGCGGAGAGCTAAAACGGGCACCGCAGTCTCCTGTCCGATTCCCAATGACCTCGGTAAGGCTTTCCACGAGCTTGAAGGCAACACGCCCTTTTGGTCGGGTACAAGCGACGTGGAAAGCCCTGCTAAGAATTGGCGCAAGATTTACGCCCGAGTGTTCAAAGCAGCGGGTGTTCTGGGGCACCCACATCAGTTTCGCCACACGGCGGTTAAGCGGCTGCTAGTTCGTGGTGTGCCCATCGGCCACGTGGCATCTTTACTGGGGCACTCTGTGAAAATCTGTGAAAAACACTATTCGAAGTGGATACAGGAGCGGCAGGACGCCTTCGAGGCATCCATTCGTCAATCGTGGCGTTAGCGACCTTAGGGATACTACGGCTATTCCTGCGGCAGATATACGGCAGACGAACCAACCAACATCGCTTCTACCCGCATAAACATTGACGATTTATTGGAGGCGCGGGTGGGAATCGAACCCACGCATAAAGGTTTTGCAGACCTCTCCCTTACCACTTGGGTACCGCGCCTCAACCTTACAAGTATATCTAATATTTCACTGGCCTGTCAGTCGCCCCAGACTCCAGTGGTAAATCGCTTTTCGTCCACCTTGCTATTCTCTGCCAGACGGTCGCAATTCGCAGCATAACGGCTTTCACACACGCATGAATTTCTATTTCGCACCGGAAAGCTCTGCGGCCCGCGCAGCGCCTTGCAAGGCTCCCCGCCGACCCGGCGCATTTGCCAGCGCCGCATTGAACTCTTGGAGTGCTTCACCCGGATGATTCTGTTCCAGCAACAAGTAGCCGAGCTGTTCACGCGCCGGAAGGATGGGCCCTAGGGTTACCGGCAGCTTCTCCGTTGCATCTTCAATGTCTGCCGCCTCGCGCAGAAAGACCACCGCTGCTTCGGGTTTGCCCTCCGCCTGGGCCGACCATGCGTTAACCTCGCGCGCTAAAATCCCGGCCTGGTTGGCCCAATAGTCTTTCCCCTCCGCGCGAAGTTGCGATTCAATCTGCCGCAATTGTTCAATTTCCGCTTGCGCCTCTGCGGAGCGCCCGCTCCGGCTTAGTCCAAGTCCTCGCGCCCACACCGCAATTGCCATGACCTGTGGCGCTGCTCCTGCCGGTGGAACGGTGTTTGCCGTATCGGCCCACTGCTTCCGCTCAACGGCATAGCGAACCGGCATTGCCGTGGAGGCGTACCCAATCTTGAAATCAGCGGCCTTCAACTCGGGCATGGCTCTCAATTGCTGGATGATCTGTGCCGCTCCCGAATCGGCCTCGCTTTGCAAGTATGCGTACACCAGATAGTCCATGCTGTGCAGCTCTTCTCCCGTGTCGTTCTGTTCGTGGGCCGCACTTTTTGCAGCAACGTTGGAAGCAATGGAATCATCCCAAAGGCCGAGTCGCGTAAAGATGTGCGACGGCATATGCAAAGCATGCGGCGCTGAAGGCGCGATCTTGGCGTAGTCTCTCGCCGCAGGAAGGCCTCTCGGCGCAAGTTCCGCATTATCGTACTCATGGATAAGGTAGTGAGGAATTCCGGGGTGCTGTGGCCAGGTGCGAAAAAGCGTCTCAAGCAAATCCGCTGCTTGCTTCTGATTTGCATTTGTCTTGTCCATTGGAGAGGCATTTGCCAGCAACGCCAAGGCGTAAAACACTTGCGCTTCGGCTTCATTGCGATTCTCTGTCGCCAGGTTTTTCATGGCTTGCTCGTGCTTGAGCGCCCGCGTGCGATAGTCAACTGTTTCCGCATCCTTATAGATCAACTGGCGCAACAGCTCAAAGCGGCTACAGAAGCGAACACAAGTTCATCGACGCATTCAGTTTGTATTTCCCGCTGGCCTGTCGGAATTGTGGTGAGAGAGAGTGGCGGATCTCAGAGTTGATGCGAAACGCGACCCCTCGATTGAACTGTTGTTGGACTTCCTGTCGGCAGGAAATCGGGAAAGATACGGCTCCCAGTTTTTCCGGTGCGGCGTGGTTGTGAGATTCTTGCGCAGTCACAACGCGCGAAAATAGGACCAGCAGCATGAGCAAACGTCCTGTTTTCATGATTGTTCCTCGGGAAATATCGCCAAAGCTCTTTCCAATATCATTTCGGGGCGACACTGCCTACGCTACAGCTGGTAGACTCAATTCCATCGTTGCGCGTTTACTTCTTTTTTTGTGCCGGCTCTTCAATCTGCGCTTCCCGCAGGAATCGCGCAGACTCTTCCGGCGGCGTCGGATTGATGTAGAAACCCGTTCCCCATTCAAATCCCGCCACTTTCGTAAGCTTCGGAATAATTTCAATGTGCCAGTGGTAATGATCGTTGATCTCTTCGCCGATCGGTGAAGTGTGGATCATGAAGTTATATGCCGGACGGTCCAGCACTGCTTCCAGTCGCATCAACGTATCTTTCATCATGTGCGCCAGGCTCGCATACATGGAGCTCTGATTATTTTCATACGCTGAACCGTGTACCTTCGGCAGCAGCCACATCTCAAACGGAAAACGCGGCGCGTATGGCGCCATGGTGATGAAGTGTTCGTTCTCGCCGATGACCCGCTCCCCGGTGTCGCGCTCTTGCCGGATAATGTCGCAGAAAATGCAGCGCTCTTTTTCGTCGTAATAATGCCATCCGTTATCCACTTCCTCGCGCACGCGCCGCGGCACAATTGGCAGCGCAATCAATTGCGAGTGCGGATGCTCTAGTGAAGCTCCCGCGGCTTCTCCATGATTCTTGAAGATCAGCACATAGCGGAATCGTTTGTCGTTCTTCAGGTCCAGCATCCTGTCGCGGTACGCCCAGAAAACATCTTCCACGGCCTTTTGTGGCAACTGCGCCAGCGTCGTCTGGTGCTGCGGC
Organism: Candidatus Acidiferrales bacterium; assembly: GCA_963748365.1. Classification (GTDB taxonomy): domain Bacteria; phylum Acidobacteriota; class Terriglobia; order Acidiferrales; family UBA7541; genus Acidiferrum. Next base: position 516,811 of record CAVVJG010000020.1, on the reverse strand, counting down.
GTTTCGATAATCACTTCGTGCGCGCCGATCCCGTTCATCTTGTCGAACAGGCCTTCGCCTTCGCGGTCCAGTTCGCCTTCAATCCCTAGCGCGGGAAAACGGTTTGGCACCACGCGAATGTTCCAACCCGATGTATTGGCCCCGGTTCCATTGCGTCCATACGCCAGAATCTCCGGCGGCGTCTTCGTTTCATTCCCCGGGCAAAACGGGCAATTCACCGGTGGCCCCGGAAATACGCTCTCGCGCAAGAAATCCATGGGGCGCTTTCCCCGCTCCGTTGAGATGATCACCCATCTCCCTGTAATCGGATCTTTGCGTAACTCCGGCAAGTAGCCCTCCGTGCAATGGCTCGTCCTCTATCTTACGAGCTCATCTTCAAACTCCGTATTGTACATCCTCTGGGCCAAACGGGAAGTGCGCCAGGACAACTTGTCGAGTCCAACCCATAAACTGGCTTACGGGGCTGAGCCTGACTAGTCTGAAGGCTGAATCACGCGAGCCCCTCGCCTCTGAAGTCGTTGCGTTAGGGGGTCGGAGCTTCAGCTCCGACTTAATGCATCTAAAAAACTTGGGCTTTAGCCCTGCTTCTCCGCCGAAGGAGAGAGGAATCCGATCGCTCGCAGAACCTTAATAAATCTTGCGTTGCTCTAGATCCGCGAGGTCGAGTTACGTCGAATATCAGGGCTAAGCGCATCCTTATGCAGCCTCACGACGGGGGGCACTCCGGGAACGTTATCAATCGCTACCACATCAAACCGCACAGGGCACTCCTCTATATGCCATTCGCGCAAAAACAGATTGGCCGTGCGCACTTCGACAAACGCCAGTGTTTTTCCGTCAAATCCCACCAGATCGATTTCTCCCTTGCTACGTGCCGTGGTGTAGTTGCGCGCGAGAAAAATGTAGCCGAGCCGCCGCAGATACCAATAGGCATATCGCTCGCCCTGCACCCCAACTCCCAGCGCCTCCAACTTTCCTTCCTCGTCCGGGGCAGAAACTTCGCCCGTCAACCCGTAGCGGGCTATCCACTTCACAATCGCAAATCCAAGACGCCCCAGGATATTCATTGTGAATTACTCTATGAGTATTAAATTAACGTATAATCTAATTTAAAATAAGATAAAACCGGACGCAATAGGACCGAGCATCTTTCTGAGGCCGCGGTTTTGGCTTTTGGGTAAAATCCCCGGTTGTCGGAATAGACTACGCTCGAAACTCGTGACGCACGTAGGCAGAGCACGCAGCCCTGTTGGATGCAGTCTCACCGCCCACTATAGATAAGGTGTCGTTAGGCTGACTTGGTAAATCATCTCAAATAGTGAGGACAAAGCGATGCATTCCACTCGACTCACTCTTGCATTCGTTTCTTCGTTTGTGTTTCTGTTCGCATTCGGTGCTCTAGCCTCAGGTCAGAGCCCTGACCCTGTCATCGTTAAGAACGAAAGCGGTGTTGTCCGCGGTGCCGTCAAAGATGGGGTAATCAGTTGGAAGGGCATTCTCTACGCTGCGCCGCCTGTAGGTAATCTCCGCTGGCGCGTTCCGCAGCTACCCGCAGCCTGGTCCGGAATTCGAGAGGCCGACAAGTTCGGGCCAGCGTGCATGCAAACCGACGACATTCCCAAGTCCGAAGACTGCCTCATACTGAATGTGTGGCGGCCAGCGGCCCACGCAGAACATCCCCTCCCGGTCATGGTTTGGATTTATGGCGGCGCCATGGTGCACGGCAGCACGCCGATGTACCCGCTCGAGGCCGTGTCCGCGCAGGGGATCGTTGCTGTCAGTATGAATTACCGGCTGGGGCGGTTCGGATTTTTCGCGCATCCGGCACTTGCCGAGGAATCACCGAACGATGTTCGCGGAAATTACGGTTACATGGATCAGCTTGCGGCGTTGCAATGGGTGCAGCGCAACATCGCGGCCTTCGACGGCGATCCTCATCAAGTCACAATCTTTGGTGAATCGGCGGGCGGCGGATCGGTGCTGTCGCATCTTGTTTCGCCAATGTCGAAGGACCTATTCCAGCGCGCGATTCTGCAATCTCCTGGCACACCCAGTGGCCGGGCACGTGCAATTCCCTCTTCCGATCTCCACACAGCCGAAAAAATAGCGGTGGATTGGGCTCGCTCGGTTGGCGTAACGAGTGAGGGGGATGCCGCGCTCAAACAATTTCGCGCTCTATCTACTGAAAAACTGTTGGAGGGACTCAGCGCAAAAGAAACGCTTGCGATACTTGCGACGGGGTCGACGCCACCGGGCATGGTTATGTCCATTATCGACGGTCGGTTTCTCGTCGAGCGGCCGGAAACCGCCGTGGCTGGCGGCCGCCTGGCAATAGTGCCAGTCATCATCGGAGCCAACGATGGCGATCTTCCTATCGGCACCGCCGGCAGCAAAGATGAGCTCTTTGCCAATTTCGGTCCAGACGCGGATGCGGCGCGGAAACTTTACAACCCGCGGGGCGATCAATCGCTCGACGAATTGAAGCAACAGGTTTTCGCGGACCGGACGCTAGTCGAGTCCTCGCGCCACTTCGCCAACGACGCGGCGCGCACCGGGCAACCCGTCTGGCTCTACCGATTTGCCTACGTCTCCGAAGCCCAGCGAGGACAGAATATGGGCACGCTCCAAGGCTTCGAGATTCCCTTCACGCTGGACATCCCGAGCGCGCTGATCGGCGACAAGGTCACGCCCACGGACAAGGCAATGGGCGACCTTGCCAGCGCGTACTGGGTTCAGTTCGGAAAGACCGGCGATCCAAACGGTGGGGGTAGACCCAATTGGCCGCGCTACGATCCCGCCGTCGACCGCATCATCCACTTCACCAACTCCGGCATTATCGTTGGCACCGATCCGCTGAAACTCCGGCTCGATTTGTGGGAACGCGTTTGGAGCCGCACTTCTCCGCTGCCGAATTGAAGCGAAAAACGGGCCACGATCTTTGCTCTGACCGCGGCCCGTCCTCTGCTTTATTCTTCGGGTGCCCCACTCGCCGGTTTCGCGCGTGGGTCCCGGGTTTTGGTGCTGTGAAACTTCCTACAGCGTATTCTCGACTTCCGCGATGCTCTCTTCCATAATCCGAATCGCGCAGTCTGCCTGTTCCTGATCGATGATCAGCGGCGGCGACATGCGAATCGAATTCTCGCCCGAGCCGAGCGTCAACAATCCCTTGCGGAACGCCGTCTCCACAACTTTATCCCGCAAGTCCTGGGCCTTTTCCTTCGTGCGCTGATCGCGAACGTATTCCGATCCGATCATCAATCCTTTTCCGCGCACATCGCCAACAATTTTGAAACGTTTCGGCCAATCGGCAATTTTCCCGAAGATGTAATTTCCCATCTTCTCCGCATTGGCCATCAAGCCGCCTTCCACCAGGTCCAGTGTGGCCAACGCCGCCGCCACGCAAACCGGATTCCCTCCGTAAGTGGTGCCGTGCGAGCCAACCTTCCAGTTCATCACTTCTTCTTTCGCAATGAACGCGCTGATCGGCATCCCGCTGGCAATGCCCTTCGCGGTCAGCACGATGTCTGGAGTAATTCCCGCGTGATCGTAAGCCCAGATTTTTCCGGTGCGCCCCATGCCCGTTTGCACTTCGTCCAGAATCAACATGATTCCGTGCTTGTTGCAGATGCGCTGCAGCTCCTGCAGGAAAAACAGCGGCGCCGGAATAAATCCGCCTTCGCCCTGAATCGGTTCCACGATAATCGCGGCAACTTCTTCCGGCGCGAACAGACGCTTGAAGATTTGCTGCTCCAGCAATTCAATCACTTCCGCGCCGCACGTCTCTTTCGTGTGGCCCAGCGCGCAGCGATACGCGTACGGATAAGGAATGTGCTCGATGCCGCCGACCAACGTGCCAAATCCCTTGCGCTGCGTATTCTTCGACGCCGTCAGCGACAACGCGCCAAACGTGCGCCCGTGGAAGCATCCGTAAAACGCCACAATCTTGTCGCGCTTGGTGTGGTAACGCGCCAACTTCATCGCACCTTCCACCGCTTCCGCGCCGCTATTGCCGAAAAACACTTTCCACTTGTGCGAACTCGGCATCGTCGCCACCAGGCGTTCCGCCAACATCGGCATGTGGCGGTGATAAAAATCTGTTCCCGCGATGTGGATCAGTTCCGCGGCCTGCTTCTGGATCGCCGCCACAACGTTCGGGTGGCAATGCCCCGTGGAGCAAACCGCAATTCCCGCCGCGAAGTCCAGGAAATGGTTGCCGTCGGGATCTTCCACGATGGCGCCAAAAGCGCGCTCCGCCACCAGCGGATAATCGCGCGTCAACGACGGCGACATGAACTTCTTGTCGTAGGCAATGACTTCCTGGCCTTTTGGTCCAGGCAAAGCTGTTTTGATGTTGGGCAGTTTCGCGTTTGCGAGTGATGTTGCTTTTGTTTCCGTGGTTGTGGTCATGATTCCTCCAAGAATCGGTGAGCGTGGGTTGCTGTGGCGAGAGAGGAGAGACTGGGCGAAAATTCAGGGCGCGCAAAATCCCGGAACTCCGCCGAATTTTCGGACTTAATCTACGCTATAGAGACACGGTCGAAGATTCGCCGGTCGAAACTTGCGGGGGACACGAGGGCCAACTGCTACACGGCCGCGTTTGAGATAGTGAAATAGCTTCATTTGCGTTTCCAGCGGACGCTTCCGTCCTTCGTATCTTCAATGATTATACCACGATCCGAGAGTTCTTTACGGATGCGATCGCCGGCGGCAAAGTCTCGGCTCTTGCGGGCGGCCTGGCGCTCGGCGACCAGTTTTTCGATCTCCGCGTCGCTGGCATCATCCGAACCGCCGCTATAACCCAGGTTCTTCAGCTTTTCCGCGTCGTTATCTTCTACGATGGCGAAAACCTTGTCGAAGCTGGCCAGAAACTCCTGCGCGGGGACCACATCGCTCTGCTGGAATTCGCCTTTATCCATGGCGATATTCGCTTCGCGCACAAAATCGTACATGGCGGCCAGCGCCTGCGCGGTGTTCAGGTCGTCGGAAAGCCCGGCATCGAAATCGTCGGCGGCCTTGGCGATACGCTCGGCCATTTTTGACTGCTTCCTTACCGGAAACTTCTCGTCCTTCAGGCGAGCGGCAAAATTCCGCAAACGCTCCACGGAACTGGTGGCCTGCTGCAATCCATCGAACGTGAAATTCAGTTGGCGGCGATAGGGCACGCTGCACAACGCAAAGCGCAGCGCGGATGGCTTGTACCCTTTTCCGAAAAGGTCGCGCAGCGTATAGAAATTGCCTGCGGACTTCGACATCTTCTCGCCTTCCACCAGCAGATGTTCCGCGTGCATCCAGTAGCGCACAAACTGCTTCCCGGTAGCCGCTTCGCTCTGCGCAATCTCGTTTTCGTGGTGCGGGAAAGAAAGGTCGATGCCCCCGGTGTGTATGTCCAGCGTCTCGCCCAGATACTTCATGGCCATCGCGGAGCATTCGATGTGCCACCCCGGCCGCCCCGCGCCAATCGGCGCTTCCCAGAAGTGTTCGCCGGGCTTGGGCGCTTTCCACAACGCAAAATCGCGCGCGCATTCTTTTTCGTAGCGGTCGTTGTCCACCCGCGCGTTCACCTGCATGCCGCTCAGGTCGATCTTGGAAAGCTTGCCGTAATTCTTGAACTTCGAGATGCGGTAATAAATGGAGCCTTCGCTCTCGTACGTGTAGGTATTTTTCTGCAGCCGCTGAATCAGCGCGACCATGCTGTCGATATTGTCCGTGGCGCGGATCCAGTGCTCCGGCGCTTCCACGCTCAACGTTCTGCAGTCCGCAAAAAACGCCTGGATATATTTTTCGGTGTACTCGCGTAGGCTGACGCTCGCGGCCGCGGAGTTGGCGATGATGCGGTCGTCCACGTCTGTCAAGTTCATGACGTGATTCATCTTGAAGCCGCGCAGCTTCAGGAAGCGCCGCAGCAGGTCCTGGAAAATGAAGGTGCGGAAATTGCCGATGTGCGCGAAATCGTAAACCGTGGGCCCGCAAGTGTACATCTTCACTTCGCCGGAAGTTTGCGGAACGAACGGTTCGACCTTGCCAGAGTAGGTGTTGTGGACGCGAATTTCGTGCATGAGTCTTCGGGTAAGCCTCTCCGTCAAGCTGCAAACGAATGATTGTATCCGAGGGGTCGCGCATGTCGCAATGCGGCGGCGCGGACGCGCGCCCACCGTAGCGCTGGCTTTTATGTCAAGCGCCGTTGCCGTTGCCTCTACCCATGTAGTGGCCGATCTTCTTTAGATCGGCCATCCCCGGCCCGACGCCAAAAACGCCAGTCTGAAGACTGGCCACTACACAACCCCCTGTGCATCGAGTTGTCATCCCGAGCGAAGTCGAGGGATCGAGGCAACGCCCATCCCCACTCCTCCCAGTTGCATAACAAAACACTCCGCCATGTCTCAGACGTATAATCCACGTAGTAGGGAGGAATCTACCCTCTTTGGGTTATCACCGTTCCCGGTCGAATTCATCGTTTCTCCCGCTCGACCCCCCTGCCGGGATCCGGTGGACGGCTCCGCGCCCCAAAATCTTCCGGTTTTCCGAGCTGACAACAAGCCAGAATGTATACCTCTCCCGAATTTGAGTCACAAGAAGAAGAAAAAGAAGAAGTAGCTCGATGGGATCCCAATGAGACTGGACTAACCCCGATAGCTTTTTGGTAGGTCAAAGAGACTGGCAAGAACTGCAATGCTTCTTGGGAGACGACATGACAGCCGATACCCTCTTGGCGGAATTTGATGATGCGATGCTTCTCATCTACAAATGGGCGCTCTCGGAGGCAGGCTACAATGCGACGAGATTTCTACAGATGCTTCAGGATCGCCGGGGACTGGAAACCGCTAAGATCTTACTGCATTCCCCTAAATATGACGGTCACTATACACTTCGCTATGTATCGTCGAGATTCGTTCAAACGCTCGCCCTGCCATTCCCCCCCTCGCGCAAAACCAAATCCGCCGGGCTGAAGCCCGGCACCTACATTACCCGTTCAATTCGCAAACTATCCCATTTTCTGCCCCTTTGTTTTCAAAAACTTGCGCACACTCGTGGTTGGGTGGGGATACTCTCTCGCCAACACCCGCTCTCGGATTTCAGCGCTCAATTCTCTCCTAACTCCTTTCGCTGCTGCTCTTACGAGAAGTCGCATGAATCCCGCGAACACGCCTCCTGTAAGTACTTTGCATGCCATTCTTACAGATCCACGTTTTGCTAAGTCCTTTGCGTGCCACTCTTACGAAAAATGGAGGGAGTAGGGGTGCGCCGGAAATTCTGGAATGGGACGAATACAAAATGCGCGACGGTCTCGGTGATTTTCTTTGCGCAGAGATTTTGCCACGATCCCTCCACTGCGGTCGGGATGACAGCGCGGGAAACGCGGAGTCCTCAGCGGCTGAAGCCCGGCTTTTGGAATTGTGGAAATGTCGGAGCTGAAGGCGTCCGCTACAGACGCAAAGGCGCGCAGCCAAGAATGGCGGTGCCGCAGAAAAATGATGCTCCCACAAGTCGGAGGACTTGTGGGAGCGGGTTCCCCGATCAAACTGCGGGGGCGATCAGGGAATGACGGCCACTGCCTGGTTGGAGTAGGAGCTTTCTGTGCCGGAGGAATCTACGGCGGTGGTAACGAAATAGTAGGTCTGTCCAGAGACGACGCTGGAATCGGTGTAGGAAGTTGTGGTGGTCGGAGAAGAATTCAACCGGGTATAGGGTCCGCCGGATTGCGACCCTACGTAGACGTAGTAGCCGGTCACATCGGAAGGACTTGCTCCCCACGTGAGATTTACGGAGTGCGTGGCAGCGGCGGTGCCGGAACCGGAGAGCGCGATGGTAGTGGGAGAGTTAGTGGCGTTACTGGTGATGGTGGCGGTGCCGGTGAGCGCGCCGGAAGTGGCGGGATCGAAGATGGCGTTGAAGCTGGTGGATTGTCCCGCAGCAAGAGTGAGAGGCATGGTTAGGCCGCTCTGGCTGAAACCGGCACCGCCGACAGTGATCTGAGAGACAGAAATCGAAGCGTTGCCGGTATTGGTCAGCGTGACGGATTGCGACTTGGAGGTTTGGACAGCAACGCTGCCGAAATTAACAGACGAAGGATTGGGCGAGAGCTGACGAGTCTGCGCGGTGCCGGTTCCGGAGAGCATCACGCTGAGCGAAGGATTCGATGCGTTGCTGACGATGGTCAAGGTGCCAGCGGTGGTGGCCGCAGAAGCCGGCGTAAAGCTGACGGTGAATGCAGAGGAAGCGCCAGCAGCAAGATTGAGCGGCAGAGTGATACCACTCTTTGCGAAACCGGTGCCGGTAACGTTGGCTTGCGAAACAGATATGGCGGCCGTGCCGGAGTTTCTCACAGTGACGGTCTGCGTGTTGGTAACGCCGACCGCGACGTTGCCGAAGCTGACGCTGGTGGGGACCACGGAAATTTGCGACTGAGCCTGAACACCGGAGCCAGTCAAAGAAATGGTGGTGGGAGAGTTGCTGGCGTTACTGCCAACGGTTACCGTGCCGGTAGCCGCGCCTGCCGCGGTGGGCTTGAACGTGGCGCCGAAAGTGGCGGTCTGGTTAGGGGCGAGCGTTACCGGAAGTGTGATGCCGCTGGCGGTGAAGCCCGTGCCTGCCGCGGAGATTTGCGAAACGGTGACGCTGCCGGTGCCGGTGTTGGAGATGATGCAGTTGATGTAGGAAGAATTGCCAACAAGAATATTTCCGAAATCGAGATGAGTGGAGCTGTAAGAGAGAACGTGAGTGGCAGTGGCAGCTACTCCGGTGCCGGTAACGGAAACGGAGGTTCTGAAGTAGGAATTACGATTGAACGAGAAAGTGATTCTGCCAGAGAGTGAAGATGCCGCGGTGGGCTCGAAGACGACGGTGAAGGATACGCTCTGGTGACTCGCGAGAGTGTAGGGGAGAGCGGGGCCGCTGACAACGAATTGCGAGATGGTGCTGTAAAACCTTTGCAACGTGACGGAATGACTTCCGTTATTGGTGAGGACGAGGGTGGATGGAGCACTGGTGGAATTGACGTTGACGGAACCGAAACTCACCGAGGTGGGGTTGACAGTGACATCTGCCGCTGCTGACTGAGCCAGAAGGCTTCCTGTGAAAACTAAAACCAAGACCACGAGGCACACCCATAGCTTTTCTCGCATTAGCGTGATTTCCTTTGTACTTTTTTCGAGCGGAACCAGAACGGGATGCGCGTGAGGTTCGGAGCTCGACGTTACTTCCAACGTGAGAGTAAATATTTGGCAAGAACAGAACTACTGGTATGAGGGCCAGTTTTAGAACAAGTCAGCCGCATGGCCAGAAGATGACAAAGTTCAGAGAAGAACCTGTACGTTGTGCAACGCGCGAACAGGTTTTGTACTAGCACAGAAGGACATTCGAGAAAAATAATTGCTCGAGCGCAATGAGTAGAGTTGTGACACGCAGGGAGAAATAGAATCGGCATAGGGGGAACGAGTCGCCTCTCCGCCGCCGAGTAGGCCCGGGGAATTTCACCCCGGGCCGCTCACAGAACCGGACGTAAGCCTCTCGACTTATCACGGCTCGTGCCACCCATTGAAAGCTGCCGCCTTCCATCGAGACCAGTGAGTTCGTTCTGTTTCCAGTTGACTCTGAGTGATCTCAACGCGGGTGACCTGCTCCCTTCGCTCCACGGCTGTTAATCCGTTTCACCGCTACTACGGAGCAGTCCGCCCCTGGCCGGCACGTCGGTACTTTCGGCCTCGCGGGGCTGCCGCTTGGGCCTTTTCCCTTAGCATCACCGACCAGGTTCTCAAGTTCCGTACGAAAGCCCGAATTAGATTCACGGCTCCTGTACACCGGACATCGCACAGCCAGTAAGCAGGTGACCGCCGTGCTCTTCCCGGAGGTGGCAGGCATCTCCGGTTTTGATGTCATCTAAGTGGTGTTTCGATGTGTCATCAGAGCTTCATTTGCATTCGTCTCTCTAATTCTCACATGACGTGTTTGAGCACGCCTTTTAACCGTGACGTTCACCACTGCGGCATTTGACCGTAGCAGCTCACGGCTGTTTGAAGCCCTCTCCTACAAGAGGACTCCGAAGGGCCCACCTTCATCTCTCGTACAGCATGACGCTTTCGCATCTTCTTGACACAACCTGCCACACCACCGTACATCATGCGGGTCCGCATACGGCGGTTCAGTAAATTGAGCCCTGACGGACCGTGAGGTTCGAGTCGTCGTTCGCCACTAGGGCTTCGCCGCTCTGCAGGTTTCCGTTTCGGCTTCACCGTCTTCTGAACCGGCAAAACTCAGCCGAAGCTGATTGGCTGGCGCAGTGCCCCCCGAGGAGTTCAACGTTCTACTACTCGCTCTCACTGTTTGGGCCTTCCTCACTCGCGTGAGTGTCGGGTCGGAGGAGGCGCGCTCATGCGCTGGCCTCCGTCCGCCGCTCAAACTGCACGTACGGTTTTCCCGTATGCAGCTTTCACGAAAACTCAGCTATGCCGAGAGACAAGCGAAGGAATTAGCCCAACCAGGTTCACAAGCCCGTACTCGCGATACAACGCCGCCGTGGGCAGCTGTTTCCAGCCGCCATTCCGCCAGCGCTTGAACCGATGCGACCAGATGCGTCGAACGATCCATCGGTCCAAACGGTTGAAGAGTTTTCGGACATGGGCGCGCTTGTAGTACCCGCCCCATCCACGCAAGAGTGGATTGACTGTTTCAATCAGCTCCTCGGTCGGCATGGGCACGCGACGTTTGGTCCGCTGCCGCACTTGATCCTGAAAGCGGCGAATCGATTTCTCTCGCGGATACGCATACAGCGCACCCGAACGCGCGTTGCTACGGATCTTGCCTTCGGGAAGTCGTAATCGATTCCCGCGCTTGATCTTGTAGCCGAGGAACTCGAAGCCATGCTGAACGTGGACGATCCGCGTCTTCTTTGGATGCAGCTCCACTCCCAGCTCTCTCAGGATTCGCAGGGCGACGGCCACTGCCGCTCGCGCCTCTGCCGCAGACTTGCAGGTAATCACCCAGTCGTCCGCGTACCTCGTCAGCTGATATCCCTTGCGTCTCATCTCCCGATCAAACGGCGTCAGAAGTATGTTACTGAGCAAGGGAGAAACCACTCCACCTTGCGGAGTCCCGCGCTCACTTGGAAAGAGTCGCCTTTTTCCGTAGCTTCCCGCTTTGAGCATGGCCCGAATTAGGCGTAGCACTCGGCAATCCGCTACTTGCTGGGCAACCAGCGTTAGAAGTTTCTCGTGATCCACAGACCCGAAAAAGTCTTTCAGGTCGGCGTCTACGATCCACTCGCTCCCGCTTTGTATTTCCTTCCACACCTTGCGCAGGGCGTCCTTCGTCGATCGCCCTCGCCGATATCCGAAGTTCGCTTCGTCGAATACCGGTTCGAAGATCGGTTCCAACCGGTTGAGCAACGCCTGCTGGCAGACCCGGTCATAAATCGTGGGAATTCCAAGCATCCGATACTCTCCCGGCTTGCCCGCCTTCGGGATTTGCACCTGCCGCACCGGTTGAGGCTGATAGCTGTCCCCTTGCAGTTCGCTTTGCAATCGATTCAACTGCTGATCGAGTTGCTCGGCGAATCCACTGAGGCTCTGTCCGTCTACACCTCCACTACCCCGGTTGGCATGTACCCTCTCCCAGGCCATCTCCAGGTTCTTCCGCTTGTACACCTTGTCGATCAATGAATGGACCTTCTTTGCCCCCGTCGGGTTGATCCAGTCCACCAGTCTCCTCGGTCGAGAATGTACGGGTATTTCACTCATGGAACTGTTCCACCTTCCCGCCCTTACTCATCTGGTTTTCCTTCTCTCCCCAACCGTCTTCGCCGGCTGCCTTCCCCAATCCATTTCGATTGCCGATGGCTCGGTCACGTGACTTTCGCCACGTTTCAGGTACTACACAGCCGTCCGCCTACTGACAGAGCTTCACTCACCCCTTCGCTTTCGCTTATAGGTCCGTTTACTCCGAGTGTCCCCGGAGACTCTGTCAGTCCTCCTGAGGTCACGTGTTGTTCTTCCCTACCGTGCCGTCCGCAAACACCTTGGTGCGGTGGGTGAATGAGAGCGCCTTCGTCTCCATAGTGCAGACTCGACCTTGCCCCACCTTCGGCCGACCGGTTCATCTTCGGGGTAGCCCCCATCGATTACGGCCCGGTAGTTCTCCTCATGCCTTTCGGATTCCATCTCGCGATGGACACCCTGCCCTCCGAAGAACTAACTTCATTCTCCGGCCAGCGAGGCATTACCCCCGCTTTTGGATATGGCCCTCCTCATCCGAGTGCCAGAAGGACTTCAACCTTCCTGAACAACGCGCTGCTCAGCACACACTACGCCCGTTGCTGACTGCTGCTGCAAGGTCAGAGCGGATCACTCCACGCTCAGGGTCGAATCCGAGACATGCAACAGATCTCCCGCGATAAGTTCGACTGCTTTCGATACGCAACCGCCGGATTTACCACCAGCGTCCTTGATGGATACGGACTTCGCGATCAGTTGCTCGCTCGTCCGACGCCGTAGGCCTCAAATCCAGTTCTTGTCCATCGGCCCGTATCTTTGCTCCACGCTTCCTTCAGACCCCACCTCACGGTGACGCCCTTGCGCTTCGCTACCCTTCACCTCCATCAGGTTGGGACGGGACCTGCACCCGCCAGCTGCCGAACATGCACGGCGTACAACAAAAAGGGCACGAATGGCTCGTGCCCTGAATGCGAAATTGAAAAAATGAGAGAAATGGTTACAGAAGTTACGCGCGGATCATGCAGAAGCGCCTGCTGCGCGCGCAGCTTCGACTTCGATTAACTTGCCCGAACGGACATCGTAAATAAAGCCGTGGACAGGTATGGATTTGGGGACGAGAGCGTGCGCGCGGATGCGGGCGACGTCGTCGATGACGGCTTGCTTCTGATCTTTGATAGCGAGCCATTCGATATAATCGCCTTCGCGCGAGCCTGGACCCTTGCCAACATCTTTAAAACCGTTGGCGGTGAGTTCGGCCGTTTCGAGGCTGGAGTTGAGCAGGCCGCGCATCACGTCGTTGGTGAAAAATTCCATGCCGCAATCGGTGTGATGGATGACGAAAAATTCCTGCGTGCCCAGGAGTTTGTAGCTGATGACGAGAGAACGGATGGCGTCGTCGCTGGCGCGGCCTCCCGCATTGCGGATAACGTGGGCGTCGCCTTCGGCAAGGCCGGCAAATTTTGCGGGATCGAGACGTGCGTCCATGCAGGTGAGAATGGCGAAGCGGCGCGCGGGTGGAAGAGCGAGCTTGCCTTTTTCGCCGAAGTTGGCGCTGTAGTTGGCATTGGCCTGAAGAACCTCTGAATGAACCTTGCTCATGTGATAGTTCCCTTCTATGGAGCGAATTTGATGCGGCACCGTTTGCAGTCGATCGGACGCCGGAAAAATAAAAAAGCCCACCGGATGTGGTGGGCTGCGTGAGAATCGAGTCTAGTTTTGGAAAGAGACTAGCCGCTCGACTCCGCCCACACGGAGGCCGGACAGCGGCAGCAACAGACATAGAAAGCGTTGAGGCTATTGGTGTGGAGTTGAAGCGAGTGGAAACGGGTGAACATCAGGAGGATAGGCTACGCCGGGCGGACGGAGGAGTCAACGGGAATGGTGGCGTCCGGTCTGTTAGGTTTCGATTCCAAGTCTCAACACCCAAATAATCACACAATGTGGTGATTGAACTATCGGGGAGCCTGCCGCGCGTGGAATGGATAAGACAGATTCGTCTCTCGCTTATAGTCGGCGGCGCTGATTGCGAAGAAAACATATGGTGGCAACGCTTTGGAGTCCTTGTCCAGGTTGCGCTCAATTTCTTCAGTCGCTCGGCCCCGAGTCGCCCTCTAATGAAAGAAACGTGCGGTTCTTGTACATGAACTCGAGCGCACAATACGAAGGGGCACCGGATTTCTTTGGGCTAAAGGCTATGCGCGTACCTGACTTGCTCCAGCGGCCAGACTCCTCCACCCAAACACCCATATGCTCACGTGCGGTGATCTCACAACTCCCCTCTGAGGCAAGGGCGATATATTTTGCTCCGGTGAAATGGTCTTCTTTGAAATACCTTGTGGTAGTTGTTGCCGACAGACCACTAAAGAAAGCCGCAACCACAACTAGCAGTGCTACGCACTTAAACATGCTTTCATTCTGCCACCTGCGGAGTGTCTGGCCAATAGTTCAGACATGTAGGCATTGCGCATCTGCAGCTTATACTTGGCAGACGCGGTAGTTGGAAATTTGGCCACCATGTTGGAGTAGCAGGGTTGCAAAAGGGTCGCGGTGTCGGTTTGAAAGGCGCGGGCGTAGTGATAAAGTCCGAGAGCGGAATGGGAGTATGGGAGAGACACGGATGATGAGGCGGATTTTGACGGCGGGATGCGCGGCGGTGGTGGTGGCGGGGGTGGGACTTGCGCAGGAGAAGAGCGGCGCCGAGAAGAAGGCGGTGACGCCGGAGGCGTTTCTGGAGCTTCGCAGCGTGCAGGAGCCGCAATTTTCGCCGGATGGAACGAAAGTGGCGTTCGTTGTGGACGGGTTTGGCAGCGGGGAGAAACGGACGCGGCACATCTGGATTTACGAGAAAGAGAAAAATGCTTCACGGCAACTGACGTACTCGACAAAATCGGAGAGCGCTCCGCGATGGTCTCCAGGCGGAAAACAGTTGCTGTTTTTGTCGAACCGCGACGGCGACGAACAGCAGATCTATATTTTGCGGATGGAGGGCGGAGAAGCAGCGCAACTGACGAAAGGAAAAGCGAGTGCGAGAGAGCCTGCGTGGTCTCCGGATGGAAAATCGATTGCCTATCTGGCGCCGGATCCGAAGACGGAAGCGGAAGAAAAGAAGGAGAAGGATAAGGACGATGAGCGCGTGGTGGACCGCGACGACAAGCACGCACGGCTGCGGGTGATCGATGTGACGACGAAGCAGGTGCGCACGCTGACGGAGCCGACGTGGAAGGTGGAAGAACTGGCCTGGATGCCGGATGGCCAGAGCATTGTGGTGAAGGCCACGGACCGTCCCGCGGTGGACCTGTTCACGGACCGTTTGTATGCGGTGAGCGTGCAGGACGCGAAGGTGAAAGAGTTGCTGGCGCCGCGCGGTCCGTTTGGAAACATACGCGTTGCACCGGACGGCAAAGGAATCGGCTTTATTGGTTGCCGCGACGATGGGCCGCAGCCACACGATCTGTTGATTCTCCCAGCGGGAATTGCGTTAGCGAAAAATCTGACGGGGGCGAGCCTGGACCGGCAGATCATGCATTATGCGTGGGCGAAAGGCGGAGGGGTAGTCGCCGTGTATGCGGACGGATTCCGCAACAAATTTACGGGATACAACGGGCTGGGAGAACGCAAAGACTCCGCGGAAATGGCGATGAATCCTGGAGAGTTTTCGGTGGCAGCGAGCGGCGAAATTGCGTTCGTAGGGCAAACGACAACGAGCATGCCGGAGCTGTATCTGCGAGATACGAGTGGAAAGGCAGAGCAGGTGAGCCACGTGAACGATGGCTGGAAGCAGTATGCGGTCGCTGCGCCGGAATTTTACAAATACAAATCGTTTGACGGGATGGAAATCGAAGCGGCTTTGCTGAAACCGGCGGGGCATGACGGTAAGTCTAAGTTAGCGACAGTGGTGCTGGTACATGGCGGCCCTACCGGAAATTGGGAAGACAACATCGATGCTTGGGGACAATTGCTGGTGTCGCACGGATACGCCGTGATGTATCCGAATATTCGCGGATCGATTGGCTACGGGCAGAAATTTGTGGAGATCAATCGCGCGGACTGGGGCGGCGGAGATTTCAAGGATGTGATGGCAGGAGTGCAGGATCTGATTGATAAAGGATTGGCTGATCCGGAGAGGCTGGGAATTGGCGGTTGGTCGTATGGCGGGTACATGGCGGAATGGGCGGTGACGCAGACGACGCAATTCAAGGCCGCCGTTTCCGGAGCGGGAATGGCCAACCTGATTTCGGAGTATGGAACGGAAGAAGATCCGGCATACGACGAATGGTTCTGGGGCGTACCGTATGAGAAGCCGGAAGGATTCCTGAACAGTTCGCCATTTCTGTACGTGAAGAATGCCAAGACGCCGACATTAACATTGCAGGGGGAAGAGGATCCCATTGATCCGAAAGGGCAGAGCCAGGAACTGTATCGGGGATTGAAACGATATGGCGTGGAAAGCGAGTTTGTGCTGTATCCGAGAGAGCCGCACGGATTTCAGGAAGCGAAGCATCGGGTGGATGTGCAAAGGCGGGTAGTGGAATGGTTTGAGAAGTATCTAAAAAAGTAGAAAGTATTAAGTGGTAACTTTTAAGTAAGGCAAGAGAAGGAGTAGCTAAGAGCGCCGCCAGGAATGGCCGTGCCACAGATGGGAGGAGGGATTCCTCAGGGGCTAAGGCCCGTCTTGTAGTGGTTGTTTATGTCGGAGCTAAAGCTCCGACCTCCTAAAAACCCAAAGGATGAGGAAGTGATTTGAAAGGTCTTAAGTATTTAGGGTGTACGCAAGGCAAAAGGTAGAGAACCAAAGAGCACAGTCCCTTCGAATGATCAGGGTAAACAGGAGCCACTGTGCCGCGGAATGCAGCGCGAGACTGATGGGTGAGAAAGAATTGAATGCGGTGTACTCTTCTGCCGCGATGAAGCGGAGGTATGAGGTATGGTTTTTGCGGTTTGGATTGGCGGACGGCAGCGGGGCATGGTGGTTCCGGTATTTAGTGATGAATCTGGGGCGCGGGAATGGCGGCAACGAAGCGGCTAGTATGCCGGCGCAGGTGTGGGCCACGTGGTTTCCGAGGAATGGGGAGCCGCGAAGTCTTATTCAGGGATTTCCATTGGACAAATTGTCGTTGAGCCGAAGGAAAGCCCTTCCCTTCCACTGCCGGATTGCAGAAAACGGAATTGAAGAAGGAAGATGCTGGGGAAAGCTGGAAGTGGACGGCCATAACATCTCGTGGAACCTGCGAGTGAATTCGCAATTCGGTTTTGTACTGAGCAACAAGGGCTGGATCGGGTTCAGCAAATCGCCGCACTCGGACGCGACGTTTTCCGGCGCGATTCAATTCGATGGAATGCTGTTCAGCGGAGAGCCGTTGGGATTTGGCTTGCAGGGTCACAATTGCGGCTACCGGCACCGCACGTATTGGCGGTGGACGCACGCGTATTTTCCGGTAAGTGGCGGAGGGCACGCGAACACTCTGGAGGCCCTGGTATATGATTTGCCGTTGGGAATGACGTTTCGCAAAGTGGTGCTGTGGCACGGAGGAAAGCCGATCGTGCTGCGAAAGATCAACGAGCGCGAAATTACAAGGGAAGACGGACACTTGAAATGGGTGTTCAGCGGCACGGCGGCAAGCGGTGAGCATATTGAGGCGACGCTGGAAGGCAATGCGCCGGAAATTCACCGTTTGCCATACAGAAAGACAGATGGTTCTGGGACGTTTCCGGTGGCGAATGCCAGTCTGGCGTGTGCGAGAGTGAAAATCGAAAAAGCAGGAAAGGCAGAAATTCTAGAGACAGACGGCGGGGCTGTTTTGGAAATGGGTGGGGTCTGAGATGGCGCAAGGATCGAAGTGGGACGCGGGCCTCTACGACGACAAACACTCGTTTGTCTGGAAGATGGCCGAAGGGCTGCTGGAATTGCTGGCGGCCCAACCGGGAGAAAAAGTCCTGGATATTGGATGCGGGACGGGACACTTGACGGCTAAGATTGCAGCGAGCGGCGCGCTGGTAACGGGAGTAGACCGTTCGCCGGTGATGGTCAGGCAGGCGCGAGAGGCATATCCGGGGATTCGGTTTGAAGTGGGAGATGCGATGGAGATTCCCTTGGATGATGAGTTTGACGCGGCGTTTTCCAATGCAACGCTGCACTGGATCAAGGAACCTGAGCGGGTGGCGGCGGAGATTGCTCGATTGCTGCGGCCGGGCGGGCGATTCGTGGCGGAATTTGGCGGCGAGCGGAATATCGCGGCGCTCGTTGGGGCCACGGAACGGGCATGGACTAAACTGCAATTCCCGGGGCCGATGCCGAACCCCTGGTATTACCCAAGTTTGGGGGAATACGCGGTAGTGCTGGAAGAGCAGGGGCTGGCAGTAACGTACGGTCTGTTGTTTGAGCGACCAACACCGTTGGAAGAGGGCGAAGATGGATTGCGGAACTGGTTAAGGATGTTTGGGGGAGCGATTTTCGAAGGGCTTTCAGAGAAGCAGCGAGACAAGTTTATTGGGGAGACAGTGCGCGAGGCCCGGGCGGAGCTGTTTCAAGATGGGCAGTGGGTGATCGATTACCGGAGGTTGCGGGTGGTGGCGAAGAAGGGGTAGGAATTCAGGAACTCGATTTGATACCTCTTCGCCCGCCGACGTCGGAGCACATAGCAGAAAGTCAGGAAAGCCGCCCGTACCGGCAAGAAAGATAAGAATCTATGCATTCTGATCGTCGGAACCCCCCCTTTGCCAAAGGCGCAAAGGATGGGGGACCCTCAAGTTCATTTGTTTATTGGCGCAATAAAGAAACCCAGGAGAGCAGTCAAGTGTGACTGGTCGACTCACGCGAATGCGGGAAGAATTGTGGCATATAGAAAAGGGCCACAAGGGGTTGCGTAGGGCTTTACAGGGGAGACACCCCGTGTTAGTCTTTTTTCCCGTACCGCCATCTTAGCGCCAGGCGGCTGGGCTCTGACTGAGAACCTGCCAAACGTATGTGCTTTCTGTCTGTTACGGGCAGAAGCGTCGCGTGGATCAACCTCCCTTCGAGGAAAGGTTAGTCGTCTCTTTTCGCGCGCAAAAACCCCGGCCTTGCTGGATAAAGAAAGAGTGGCTGCCCGTGTGGCAGTTCGACGCGAAGTAGAGGAATACGACAAAAGGGGACATCTTGCTTAAGCTGCGCAAAGTCGAAATCGTAGGTTTTAAATCCTTCTGCGAGCGCACCGTGGTGACGTTCAGCGGTATCGGCACGACGTGCATCGTCGGCCCGAACGGGTGCGGAAAATCGAATGTGGTGGACGCCATCAGCTGGGTGCTGGGGGAACAGAGCCATAAGTCTCTGCGCGCGGAGCGCATGGCGGATTGCATTTTTAACGGGACGCAGAAACGGCCGCCAATGGGCATGGCGGAAGTGACCATCACGATGGAAGATCCGGAGTTGGCGGAAGCGGCAAAGTTTGTGATGGAGGCGGCGAGCGAAGTTACGCTTTCGACGACACCGGAAAACGGAGAAGACGGCGACATTATTCTGGATTTGACCTCGGCAGAACCGAGCGAAAATCCTTCGAATAGTTCAGAGCCGGCCGGTGAAGATACGGCGGCAGATGTTACTGCGGCGGAAATTGCGGAGCCGGGTTTCAGGGGCAAGAAAAAGAAAAAAGCGGAAAGATCCATGCCGGTGATGAAGCCGGGCGAAGTGGTGGTGAGCCGGCGCTTGTATCGCAGCGGCCAGAGCGAGTACCTGATTAACGGGCGCGTGGCGCGCTTGCGCGACATTCAGGAAATGTTCATGGGCGTCGGGCTGGGGCCGGATTCCTACGCGATCATCGAGCAGGGGCGCATCGGGCAGATCCTGGCAACGAAGCCGATGGAGCGCCGCGCGATTATCGAAGAAGCCGCGGGCGTGACCAAATTCAAAACGAAGAAGCGGTTGAGCGAGGCGAAGCTGGAATCTTCCAAGCTGAACCTGGCGCGTGTGAACGACATTGTGGTGGAAGTGGAGAAGCAGCTTGGCTCGCTGAAACGGCAGGCGGCGAAAGCGCGACGGTATTCGGAAATTCGCGAACAGATGCGCGGGATTGTGCGGCAGATGCTGGCGGGAAAAGCGCGCGAACTGGATAGCGAAGCAGAGCGGCTGGGGTCTCGGTTGACGGAGCTGACCGCGACGGAAACGCAGCACGCGCAGGCGATTCATGAGCAGGAAGCGGAACAGGACCGGCTGACGCAGCGGATTTACGCTCTAGATGGAGAGCTCCGGCAAAATACAAACGTGTTGAACCACACGGCGCTGGAAGTGGACCGCAGTGAAAACCGGATTGCGTTCAACCAGACGCGCAGCGCGGAGTTGGCCGGTCGAAACGAGCAGATTGTTGCGGAGCGCGCGGCGGTTTCGGCCCAATCGACGGAATGGATGGCGCGGAATCAGGCGCAGCAGCAGGCCGTGGAAACGGTACGCACGGAATCGGTAACGCTGCATGGACAAGTGGAAGAACTGGGGACGCGCGCGGCCACGCGTGCTTCGCAGATCAGCGATTCGGAAGCGCGCAAGGAGAGTCTGCGGCGGGTCGCGACCGAAGCCGGGGAAAGCTTGCTGCAGTTGCACGGCGAACAAAAGCAGGCGGAAGAGGCGCTGATTCACCAGAGTGATTCGTTGAGGCGGAATGAAGCGCGGGAGTCGGCGCTGCTGGAATCTTCGATACGGGTGCGCGACGATGCGGAACGCGCGGCACAAGAGTGGCAAAATTCCATTACTGTTCTGGGGGGATTGCAGCAAAAGGCCGTTGAGCTGCAAAGTCTGATCGCCGGCCTGCGCCAGAAGCGCGAAGAGATCGGCGCCCAAGCGGATTCCCTGCGCGGTTCCCTAGCGAGCGGGCGGGCTCGCCATTCTACTTTGACGCAAGTGTTAAACGATCACTCGTACACGGGTGAATCGGTACAAAAACTGTTTGCGGCGAATGAACGAAGCGGGGGACAGAATTTCCGCGCGGTGGGCGTGCTGGCGGATTACGCAGAAGTGCAGGAGCAGCACGAAGCGGCCTTCGAGCAGTACATGCGCGACGAACTAGAATATGTGGTGGTGGAAACGTACGACCATGCGCGAGCGGGTGTATCGATGTTGCGCAATGAAGTGGGCGGGCGAGCGACCTTCTTCGTGGATTCGCTGCGCAATCTGCGGCTGGAGGAGTATGAACCGATCGTACATTTCCGCTCGGAGGATGGCGTTATCTCGCGACTGGACAAACTGGTGGAATTCCGCGACCCGTTGGGACCGGCGGCAAAACAGTTTTTGCCAAGGCTGCGGTCTGGTTATTTGACGGATAACGCGGTCGCGGCGGAGAAGCTGGCGCGCGAATATCCGCAGTATGCGTTCGTGACGCCGGAAGGCACTTGCTACCAGGGCCGCATGGTAACGGGCGGAAAGCCGGATGACGCGGGACCGCTGGGAATGAAGCGCGAGTTGCGAGCGATGGATGCGCAAGTGGTGCAACTGGAAGAGCGATCCAACGCGATACAGGCGGAGTTGGAAACGATCGTGGCGGAATTGCGGAGCAGCGAACAGGCGAACGAAGAGTTGACGGCGCAGCAACGGGATGCGGAGCGCAATCTGTTTTCGGCGAAACACCGTCACGAACAGATGCAGAGTGAATTGGCGCGATTGGGATTGGACTTGACCGTGTGTCAGGGCGAATTGACGCGCGTACGCAAGGAAATCGAGGCGGTGCAGCAGCGCGCGGCTCGCGCAAGGATGCAGCACGAAACGGCGGCAACGTCGCGAGCGGAAGCTGAAGCGGAGAGCGTACGGCTGGCGGAAGAAGTGGTACAACTACGGGCCGCGGTGCAGACCGAGCAGGAGCAACTGACCACCGCGAAGTCTGAGCTGGCTGCGATGAATGAAAGACTGGCTTCGGCAGAGGCGATCGCGCGGCGACTGGAAGAAGAAAAACTGGACCTGGAACGCCGCGAGGCCGCACTGGTACAGCAGGAAGCTTCGATCAGCGAAGAAACCATGGCGATGGCAAACCAGAGCGAAGAGCTGGCACAGCAGTTGACTGTTCTGCGGGCCGAAAAAGTGCGAATGGAAGAGAATCAGAAGCAACTCGAGCAGGAATGGGATGCGGCGCGCACACGGGTGACGCAGGTGGAAGATCATTTGCGCATGGCGCGGCAGACGCTGCAGGAGATGCGTGAAGAGCGTGGGAGATTTGAAGTCGATAAAGCGAGGAACGATTCAGACCGGCAGCATTTGCGGGAAACCTGCCTGACAGAAGTAAATTCACAACCTGAAGACTTGATCGCATCGGAAACGGCATTCATGTCTGGCGAAGAACTGGCGGTGGCCGAAGCGAATTATCAGGAAATGAAGCAGCGTATCGAGAACATGGGCGCGGTTAACATGATGGCGCTGGAAGAGTTCAACGAGTGCGAGCAGCGGTTCACGTTCCTGACGCGGGAACGCGACGATTTGCTGCAATCGATTACAGACACGCAACAGGCTATCAAGGAACTGGATCTGATCACCAAAGACCGCTTCGAACAGGCGTTCGCGGCGATCAACGCAAACTTCACCGCGGCATTCCACACTATTTTTGGCGGAGGCACGGCGGAGATGCGTTTAACGGAGGCGGACAGCTCTGGCGACGCGGGCATCGATATCGTGGCATCGCCGCCGGGCAAACGATTGCAGAACGTATTGCTGCTCTCTGGCGGAGAGAAGGCGATGACGGCGCTGGCGCTGCTGATTGCGATCTTCCGGTACCAGCCGAGCCCGTTTTGTATATTGGACGAAGTCGACGCGCCGTTGGACGAAGCTAACGTGGGACGATTTACCCGCTTGATTGGCGACATGAGTGCGCAAACGCAATTTATCGTGGTGACACACAATCGGAAGACGATGGAAACGGGCAGCGTGCTGTATGGTGTGACGATGCAGGAGCCCGGTGTGTCCAAGTTGGTCAGCGTGCGGTGGGAAGGCGATGAGGCACCGACGCAGAAGAGAAAAGCAGCGACGGCGGCGTAAGATTCATGAAGCGCATGGGCCGATCAAAGAACGGCCCGTACATGCCCCGTAGCGTTGGTACAAAAGCCAGCGGAACAAAATAAGAGGGGACGAAGTATCGTGCCCCGCCCAAGAAAAACAAAGAAGGTGGCGTGAAGCCGCCCCTACACAAGAAGAAGAATGTGGAAGCCCGTGCGACCCTTCGGGCGTGATGAGTAACATTGACTTCGCCGTCCGCTGAGTTAGAATGCGAGTCGCTTTTGTCGGGGGCACGATTCGGTGGCAGCCACTCCAGCAATGAAAACGTTACGCGAAACAAATTTCGCCGGTTTGACTCCGGCCGCGCGGGGCAAAGTTCGCGACATTTACGACTTGAGCGATAGATTGCTGATCGTGGCGACGGACCGACTGTCTGCGTTTGATGTGGTGATGCCGACGCCGATTCCGGACAAGGGGCGCGTGCTGACGCAACTTTCCTTGTTCTGGTTTAATCTGTTACGGGATGTGATTCCAAATCACGTTTTGAGCGCCGATAGCTTCCCTGCGCCCTTCGATAAATTCACCGAAGAGCTTGCTGGCCGGACGATGGTGGTGCGTAAGACGAAACCGCTACCGATCGAATGTGTGGCGCGGGGATATTTATCTGGTTCAGGCTGGAAGGAATATAGGTCAACAGGAAGAGTGTGCGGGATCGCGCTGCCTGGAGGACTAATCGAATCTGACAAGCTGCCGGAGCCAATTTTTACGCCGGCGATCAAGGCCTCGAGCGGGCATGACGAGAATATTGCGTTCGAGCAAACCGCGGAGATGATTGGAAAGCCACTGGCCGAAAAAGTTCGGGGCGTTACCTTGGAAATTTTCAGCCGCGCGGCCACGTATGCGCAGCAACGGGGAATCTTGCTGGCCGACACGAAACTCGAATTTGGATTGCTAAATGATGAGTTGATCTGGATCGACGAAGCGCTGACGCCCGACTCTTCGCGATTCTGGTCCGCGGCGCAATATCAGCCTGGAGGGGCGCAACCCTCTTTCGACAAACAATTTGTGCGCGACTACCTCGAACGGATCCAGTGGCCGAAGACGCCGCCAGGACCGGACTTGCCCCCGGAGGTGGTGGCGGCAACCCGTGCCAAATACCGGGAAGCGTATCGAATCCTGGTAGGACACGAATTGGAGTAGCAAGCCGGCCCTATCAACAGAAAAAGAAAGAGCCTGGAGAGTGTAGACGTGAGAGATCAATTGGAAGGGCTTGTCGTACAGATGGTGGAGCGCGGCATCCTGTTCGATGAAGCCGTGGGGGAATTTGAGAAACGGTTCATAAAAAGGGTGCTGGAACGTACCGAAGGCAATCAATCGCGCGCCGCGGAGATGCTGGGAATCCACCGGAATACACTGAGCCGGAAGATAAGTGAATACAAGTTGGATCACCGGAGGGGGAAGGCGCGGTAGCAAGTAAGCCAAGCGTACAGCCAGAAGTGGATGTGCAACGAGAACCAAGAAGTCAGGCCGGGCTAAAACCCGGCGCCTACATAACCAAATGAAAACGGCCCCGATGAGTTGGGGCCGTTCTTATTGAATGGTGCAGAAGCTGCTATGGCTTCTTGGGAGCGGGTTTCTTTGCAGCCGGCTTCTTGGGTGCGTCCTTGGCCTTTGGCAGGTCCTCTTCATTTACCTTAGCCTTGTCCCAGCGAAGCATAAAAGCGGGGTCGGGATCGTAAGATTCAAGAGTTCCAGTGAAGCGAACCGGATTGCCCTTTTCAAGTTTTGCAGCGTCTGGCTGTCCGACAACCTTCACATCCATATTCGGGGTCGTGGCAGCTTCAAATTCCGCGTCGCTGGTTACGAAGGCAACCTTGAGCACTACGGAGTCCGTGCCAGGGGTAACCTCGATAATTTTGCCGGGAACATCAGGGAACTCCAAGCCGCAGGAAGCGGTCCAGGTGAGTTTGGCCTTATCGCCGCCACCTTTGAGGTCGGTGACGACGGAAGCGATGGTCATGTCTTTCTGAGCGGCAGTCAACTCCGCGCTGCTATAGAGTTTGTAACTGGCTGGGCGGTCGGCCGAGCTAGCAGCCAACTGCAACAACTCGTTGAGTTCGGCGTCCGTGAGCGGTTCGCAAACGGTGCCACCCTGATAGTTCAAGAGCAGCTTGCGGAGGTAGGCCTTCACCGTCTTGGATTGTTGTTCGTTGGCCGTCTTGGAGCTTGCGGCACGGGCAAAATACCAGAGCGCATCGAGTTGCTGCGGGGGAGTAGCAGCGGTGTAGGCTTTACCCAGGCTGTAATTGGTGATGAACTCATCCGGGGATAATGCGAGGACTGCTTTATAGGCGTCGATGGCAGGCTGGACGTCCTTGGCTGCCAAGGCGGCGTTACCCGCGGTACTGTAGAAAACGATGATGGCTTTTTTCTTCTCTTCCGCAAACTTGGCGTCGTCGAAACCTTCCGGCTTCGGCAAAGTTTCTACCGCTTTAACACCGGCGATAGCGGCGGTATAAGCAGCCTTGGATTGTGCTACGTCGGGATTCTGAGTGTTGTTATAGGCGTAAGCGCGCACCGTGTAGGCCTGATAGCGATCACCGGGATTTGTTGCCGCATCGCCGAGAGCCAGGTATTTGTCAATGTACTCCATGGTCTTCGGAAAATTCTTCTGCCCACCATAATTCCTGTAATAGAGCGGATAAATGTAGTTAAGAAGTGCGGAATTAGGATATTTGGATACGAAATCATCGAGCAATTTCAACTGCGCGGCGGGATTCTTTTCAGCGGCAGCCGCCTGGTAAGCGTTGTACTCGGCCATGGTGTACTTCTGCCCGCCTGCCGCGCCAGCCGCCGCATCCTGCGCCCGGACCGGAGAGATGGTGATGCAAAAGAGGCTAAGCAACGCAACGGCTGCTATGCGCGCCACTCGACTAGTAACGTTCATTCCTTTTTCTCCTCATGCAACCACATAGTTGTGTTTGTTCCGCCGCCAGTGTTGCGAAACAGCTGACGGATTCCCTGCCGAGCCCTGCTCTTGATTCAATTCCCGGAAACGTTGAAATTATAGGTGCAGCCGCGTCTGGTTCGCAAGCCGATACGTAATATTGATGACTAGGTTTTCGGCGAGCTCCCTGACCGTGTTGAACGAACCACGTGACCCTTCCGCACCAAGTAGCATCCTCAAGTGGGCGGCACCACCTTAAGAGTAAGATGAGTGTCGCACAAGAAACGTGGTTCGCGCGAGGCGGAAATCCGATGACTGTTATGAATCGAATAGATGGTGCAATTGACGGGAAATGGCTGGCTGGGAAAACGGCGCTAGTTACGGGTAGTTCGCGTGGCATCGGGAAAGCAATCGCGCAAAGGCTGGCAGTACTGGGAGCGGCGGTAGGGGTGTGTGGGCGAGACGCAGGGGCCTTGAAATCAACGGGGGAGGAGCTGCATCAGAGTGGCTCGAGAATACTTGTACAGGCAGCGGATGTAACACGTGACGAGGATGTGCAATCACTGGTGAAATCCGTGGAATCGCAGCTGGGACCTATCAGCATATTGGTGAACAACGCAGGAATGGGAAGCTTCGGGGCGGTGCACGAGAAATCCGAGCAGGATTGGGACGTGCTGATGAATACGAATCTGAAGAGTGTGTTTCTGGTTTCGCGAGCGGTGGCGCCACTGATGATCAGCCGGAAGGCCGGCGACATTATCAACATCAGTTCTCTGGCGGGGAAAAATACTTTTGCCGGGGGCGGACTGTATTGCGCATCGAAATGGGGATTGCTGGGATTGACGGGGTGCATGGCGGAAGATCTGCGTGCGCACGGAATTCGCGTGAGTGCGGTATGCCCTGGGAGCGTGTACACGGAATTCGCGGGGCGCGGAAAGAAGGATGCGACGAAGGTGCTGACGGCAGAGGATGTGGCGCACGCAGTGGCGATGATAGCAATGCAGGGCCCGCGAAGTTTTATCAGCGAAGTGGATGTGCGGCCGCTGGCAAAGCCGTAGCCGGGATTCAAGGAGGATGTCTGGGGTGGAGGCCGAATATTTCGTGTTGACAATAGTTGTTATCACGACTATACTCGCGTCATGAAATCGGCATCCAAACCTACCTGCCATGAAATCCACCTGGAAGACCGGATTTTCGTGGCCATCGTAAAAACCGCGGACGCCCTGGCACAGGAAGCGGAGCAGTTGATCAAGTCGCATGGATTGACGGGCGCACAATACAACGTGTTGCGGATCCTGCGTGGTGCGGAGCCGGAAGGCCTGCTGTGCCGCGGGATCAGCGAGCGAATGATTTCACGCGACCCGGATATCACCCGCCTGCTGGACCGGATGGAAAAGAGGGGCCTAATTACCCGGGAGAGGCAAACGGAAGACCGGAGAGTCATTAAGACGCGGATAACAACAGAGGGACTGGCGTTGCTGAGGAAACTGGACGTGCCGGTGAGCGAACTTCATCAACGGCAATTTGGCCACATGAAGGCAGCGCGCAAGAAAATTTTGTCGGAGTTACTGGAAGAAATCAGCCGGCGCGAAGTGACGCCCTAGCCTGGACTTATCAAAACGATTTTCGGAAAAACATACAAACAGGAGGAAAGGCAATGAAGCTGAATCTCTCTCGATGGGCAGTGGCAGCAGGACTCGCGGCAGTACTGGGTGTATCCGCCAATGCGGGAACTTCGACGTGGCAGATCGATCCGAAGCACTCTGCAGCGCAATTCGGAGTGACGCACCTGATGCTTTCGACGGTGCGCGGTGAATTTCACAACCTGAAAGGAACGATTGTTCTGGATGACAAGGACATCACAAAGTCCAGCGTTGAAGTGACGATTGACGCGACAACGCTGGATACGCGCGAACCGGACCGCGACAAAGACGTGAAGAGTGCGAATTTTCTTGATGTCGAAAAGTATCCCACGTTCACATTTAAGTCGACAAAGGTTGAGCAGGCCGGCGCAGGCAAGCTGAAAATAACGGGAGACCTGACGATTCATGGCGTGACGAAGTCGGTTCTTCTTGACGTGGACGGCCCGAAGTCTGCGATTAAGGATCCCTGGGGATTGCAGCGCTCAGCAGCCTCTGCCACCACGAAAATCAACCGCAAGGATTTTGGCATTAACTGGAACAAGACCATGGACACCGGTGGGGCAATTGTTGGCGATGAATTGAGCATTACGCTGGATGTGGAAATGGTGCAGCCGCCAGCCGCGAAGTAAGCTGGAGCAGATAGCTGATCAAAATGCGGTAAGCCGCCAAGTACAACTTGTGCGGCTTACCGCATCAAATTTTAGATATGGAGTCAGCGCGGGTTTGCGCAAGCGGCAATATATTGGGGCCCCCGTAAAGCGATCTCACTTGTGAAGTCTTCCACGGTGCCGTGGTTGAGATCCTTCGGGCCACAAACAACGCGCCCTCAGGATGACACGTGCGGCAAAGGGTTGCGGAGCAAGCAAGACTGTAACTAACGAGAAATCCAAGTTAGATCCTAGGGGAACTGAAATGCACAATCCGGCAAAGAATGAGCATCCTGTCCACGCGCTGATCCAGAATCGCTGGAGTCCGCGGGCGTTTGCAGAGAAACCCATCCCGAATGAAACGCTAAGGAGTTTGTTCGAAGCGGCGCGCTGGGCGCCGTCGAGCAGCAACGAGCAGCCTTGGGCGTTCGTAGTCGCCGCAAAGGAGGAACCGGAGAATTTTGCAAAAATACTGAGCACCCTAGTGGAGTTTAACCAAACGTGGGCCAAAGATGCGCCGGTGATCGGGATCGCAGTTTCAGAGATGGAGTTCGCGCGGAATCAGCGCCCCAACCGGAACGCATTCTACGATACCGGCGCGGCAATGGCGTACCTGACGACAGAAGCCACGGCGCGTGAACTGTTCGTACACCAGATGGCCGGGTTCGATCCGCACAAGGCGATAGAAGTACTTCATATTCCAAAGGGTTGGGAGCCCATTGCGGCATTTGCGATTGGGTATGCGGGCGATCCTGATTCGCTCTCGGATGTCTTGCGCCAGCGCGAACTGGCCCCGCGCAGCCGCAAACCGATATCGGAATTTGTGATGTCGGGCAAATGGGGCGAGCCGGCGCATTTCCTGACGAAGTAAGGACAAAGGGAAAGTACCTGATGGTTTCTGAGAGGTTATGCCAGCATGATGGATTGCGACTCGCGGCCATTGCGGGCGACGGGCACTACGATTAAGCGGACCGAAGGGACGGCTCATGCACGGCATGTTGGAATTTCTACTGCGACACGGATACCTGGTGCTGCTGGCATGGGTGTTTGCGGAGCAGGGCGGGCTGCCGATCCCATCGATTCCGCTGCTGTTGGCGGCAGGGGCGCTGGCGGGAGCGGGACGGCTGAATCTGGCGATAGCGCTTTTGTGCTGCGTGGTGGCGGCGGTTGTCGCGGACACGATCTGGTATGAGCTGGGAAAAAGGAACGGAATCAAGGTTCTGCAACTGCTGTGCCGGATTTCGCTGGAACCTGACTCTTGCGTGCGGCGCACGGAAGGGCTGTTTGAGAAGCAGGGCGCGCGTTCGCTGCTATTCTCTAAATTTTTTCCCGGGTTGAATACGGTGGCCACGCCACTGGCTGGCATTTTCCACATGAAGTTCCGGAAGTTTTTGTTGTTCGATACGCTGGGTTCGCTGTTGTGGGCAGGAACGTTTCTGTTTACGGGATATATCTTCAGCGGGCAGATTGAGAAAATTGCGGAGTACGCAGAACGATTGGGCCACGGACTGTTCGTGATTCTTGCCGGGGCGCTGGCGGGTTACGTGGTTTACAAATATATTGCGCGACAGAATTTCCTGCGGGACCTGCGCGTTTCGCGAATCAGCGTGGAAGAGTTAAAGCAGAAATTGGATGACGGCGAAGAGCTGGCCATCGTGGACCTGCGGCACTCGCTGGATTTTGAGGCAGATCCGGAGACAATTCCCGGGGCGTTTCGAATGGACTCTCGCGATCTGCAAGAAAAGTCCGACAGTTTGCCACTCGATCGCGAAGTTATTTTGTATTGTACTTGACCAAACGAAGCCACCAGCGCCCGTGTGGCGCTGCTACTGCGAAAAAAAGGAATCAAACGGATTCGGCCACTGGAAGGCGGGTTGGACGCGTGGCGTGAGCGTGGATATCCGATGGCCACAAGTTCGGTTTCGTAACCAAAATTCCAACCAATGAAGTGCGTGGCCCTTCGTCGTGAAGCGTAGACGTGCATCACAATCAAAAATAGAAGAAGAGATGAGAAGAAGGTTCATGGCGTTGGCTCGTCGGAACGCAACCCTGCGAACCGAATGTGCGGCACCCTCAAGTTTAATTGTGAAGCAGAGTTGGGTCACAAAGGCAGGAAGGCGGCGCAAAGCCGCTCCTACACGAGAAAGTAAAATGGCCGATCTAAAGATCGGCCACTACAGCAGGCAAAGGGTGCGGACGACTGCACAAGCTTAAAGACGCGGCAGGACGATACCGCTTTGCGCCTGGTATTTGCCCTTCTTGTCTTTGTAGCTGACTTCGCAATCTTCATCGCTTTCGAAGAAGAGCACTTGGCAGAGCCCCTCGTTGGCATAAATTTTTGCAGGAAGGGGCGTAGTGTTGCTGATTTCCAGGGTGACGAATCCTTCCCACTCGGGCTCAAAGGGCGTGACATTGACGATGATGCCGCAACGCGCGTATGTGGACTTGCCGAGGCAGATGGTGAGCACGTTACGCGGGATACGGAAATATTCGATCGAGCGAGCCAGAGCGAAAGAGTTGGGCGGAATCAGACAGACGTCACCCTTGTAGTCGACCAGTGAGCGCGGGTCAAAATGTTTCGGATCGACAATGGTGGAATTCACATTGGTGAAGATGCGAAACTCGTCGGCGACGCGAATGTCGTAGCCATAGGAAGAGACGCCGTAGCTGATCACTCCTTCCCGAACCTGCCGGTCGGTGAACGGCTCGATCATTTTGTGCTCAAGAGACATGCGGCGAATCCAATGGTCTGGCTTTACGGACATCCAAATCCTCCCGAAACGGAAATAAAAGTAGGGTATAGTCTTAAAGAGTAAGAGTTTAGTTGAGGCAGCAAGTCTTGACAACCGAGGCCTCAGCCTCTAGCATCGGGCCACGGAAATCAGGAGGTCGGCGTGATCAAGCTGGATATTGTGAACGCGGTGGTAGCAAAAACGAACATCAGCCGGACCAAGGCGGAGCAGGCCGTTGAAACGGTCTTCGAATCGCTGAAGAGCGCGATGGGCCGCGGCCAGCGTATTGAACTGCGCAAATTTGGAGTGTTCAGCGTGAAGCCGAGGAAAACCGGGATCGGCCGAAACCCGCGAACCGGCGAAGAGGTCAGCATTCCTCCCGGAAAAGCCGTGCGCTTCAAGCCAGGTAAAGAGCTTCAAGGGTTGGAAGACACTCCCGCAGCAGCGACCGAACCCAAGTAAATCTTTGTGAACAACCCGGAAACAGAACAGCGCGTTCCCGCCTATCTCGACCCATCTCCATGGCGGTCCATTTCCGATCAGAATGCGTACTATCGGGCGGTGCGGCCGCGGCCGTCTGCGCGTTCGTTGTGGCTGGCAATTGGATTGTTTTTGTTGACACTGATCACTTCGCTGGTGGCGGGCACGCACTTTGCACAAGCGTATGCGCATAACCAGGCAGCTTCGTTCGACGTATTGCTGCAAACATTTCCGCTACTGTTTCGTCATCCGGCTCTATTGCTGAGTGGTCTGCCGTTCGCGATTACGCTGTTGACAATTTTGCTGGTGCACGAATTGGGCCACTATTTCGCTTGCCGGTATCATCACATTCGCGCCAGCTATCCGTTTTTTATTCCTGCGCCGACCTTGATCGGCACGTTTGGGGCATTCATTCTTATTCGTTCGCCGATTCGGTCGATGCGCGCGTTGTTTGATGTGGGCGCCTCCGGGCCGCTGGTTGGATTTATTGTGGCACTGCCTGCGCTGGTTTACGGGGTGTTGAATGCGAAGGTAATTCATGGCCTCGGGAGCGACGGCAACGCTGACCTGATATTTGGCGTGCCGCTGGTTTTGAAATTGGTTGCAGCAGTTCTGCAACCGAATGCGCATGTTGCTGATTTGCTGCTGCATCCGGTTGGCCGTGCGGCGTGGGTGGGGATCTTCGCAACAGCCCTAAACCTTCTACCGGTGGGGCAACTCGACGGCGGACACATTCTGCGAACGGTCAGTCCTCGATTGCATCGCTGGATTTCACTTTTGCTGCCCTTCGCGCTGGTAATTCTCTATCTGGTGTTCCGGTGGCCCGGGTGGCTGATGTGGGCCGGCATTATCTTTGCCCTACGATTCTTTCGCATGGCGCCGATTTACGACTCCACACCGCTGGATCCGAATCGCAAATTCGGCGCAGTGCTGGCACTGGCCGTGTTTATGCTGTGCTTTATGCCGAGTCCGTTGTCCTAAGCGGGGATAGTGATGCCCGAGCAGGTGGAATCGAAAGAACTCACCAAGGGACATCTGTCGCGATCTCTGCGCGAGCGCGATTTGCTTTTTATCTTCGTCGGGTCGGTCATTGGTTCCGGAATTTTTGTTACGCCGGGCTTAATTTTGCGCCAAGTCGGCGGCTCGGTCGGCTACTCGATGTTGGTATGGGTGATGGGCGGAGTGCTTTCGCTGTTGGGGGCGCTGACCTACGCGGAACTGGCCGCTGCGAATCCAGAGGCGGGCGGACTGTATTGCTATATTCGCGATGGGTTTGGACGGCTGCCGGCATTTCTCTATGGCTGGAGCCTTTTTCTGATAATTGCCAGCGCCTCGATCGCCGCGCTGGCTCATGCATTCACGAGCTACCTCAAGGAGATAGTGCCGCTCTCTCCCGTCGCGGAAATGGCCGTTGTGTGGCTGGTGATTGGAATCGTCACGGCGGTCAACGTGTGGGGAACGCGAAAGAGTTCGGATCTGTTGAACCAAACGACGCTCATTAAGATCGGCAGCGTCGTGGTGTTGAGCAGCGTCTTATTGATCGGTGGACTGTGGAAGGGGCGGCACACCCAAGAGATGGCTGATGCGATGGGCTCGCCGCTTAGCGCGTATGCGCTGATCTCCGGGGTGGGCCTGGCGATGATCGCGGTGTTGTGGGCGTACGAAGGCTGGCAATTCGGGACGTACAGCGCGGGAGAGGTGATCAATCCGCAAAAAAGTTTTCCGCGGGCATTCTTGTTCGGCTCGCTCACGCTGATCGGGCTTTATCTGTTGGCAATTGTGGGATACCTGGTGGCGCTCGGACCTTCCGCTGCGGCCGCAAGCGACACGATTGCCGCCGCCGCGGCGAACCACGTACTGGGCTCATGGGCGGGCAAGATTGTGGCGCTCACGATTCTTGTCTCCACATTCAGCGCGGCCAATAGCGTGATGCTGACTTCACCTCGTGTTTTTTTTGCGATGGCCAATGATAATTTGTTTTTCAAGAAGCTGGCGGAGGTGCATCCGCGGTTTGGGACGCCGGCCGCGGCCGTTGTTGCGTTGGGTGGGTGGTCGGCGATATTGGCGTCGTTGGGAGGATTCGCAAAGCTGGTCACGGGCGCGATTTTTATCGGCTGGATTTTTTACGGTATGGGTGCGGCAAGTATCTTTCCCATTCGCCGGGCGAATCGCGGCAAGCCAATTCCCTATCGCATTCCTGGTTATCCGTTCACACCTCTACTGTTTGTTGGAGCGGCGCTGGCGATTGTGGGCAACGCAGTTTATGCGGCGATCAAGGATCCCCACGAATTCAGGCATGTGCTTGTGGCGATTGCGCTGATGGTGCTGGGGCTTCCCGGCTACTTTTTCTGGAAGCGGCAACAGAACAAACTCCCCTGAACCTCACATCAATGTGAGTGGATCCATGTCTACGAGGACGGCGGTTTGCGGGATCTCGTTGGCATCGCAGAAAGTCATGGCACCGCTCAGCAATTTTGTGAGCAAGGTCCGTTTTTGCGATTTAAGCAAAAATTGAAAACGATGCTCCTTTTTCAGGCGGGCAAGAGGAGCAGAAGCGGGGCCCATCACGCGAATTCCCTTGTTATCGTGAGGAGCAAAATATTCAGAGAGGCGGCGCGACCAGCGGATGGCATTCTCCAGGCTGGTGTCGCGCACGATGACGTTGGCCAGAGAAGTGAACGGCGGGTAAGCCATCATGCGGCGAAAGTTCAATTCCCTCTCGTAAAAAGAAAGATAGTCCTGACGGACAGCATCCTGGATGGCGTAGTGCTCCGGGTAAAAGGTCTGGATCAAGACGCGACCAGGCAGATCACCACGGCCCGCGCGGCCGGCGACTTGCGTGAGCAGTTGAAAAGTGCGTTCCGCGGCGCGAAAATCCGGCATGCTGAGAGAAGAGTCTGCGGAAACCACGCCGACGATGGTGACGCGCTGGAAATCGTGGCCCTTGGCGAGCATTTGCGTGCCGACGAGAATGTCGAGAGCGCCGCTAGCGAAAGCGCCCAATGTTTCCTGATATTGCCGCTTCGTACGCACGGTGTCGCGATCGAGGCGCGCGATGCGGGCACCGGGAAATTCCTTGCGTAAGCGTTCTTCGAGATGTTCTGAACCTTCACCGAAAAAATAAACGTACTTGGACTGGCACTTGGGGCACGCCCTGGGTACGGGTTGCAGCGAGCCGCAATAGTGGCATTCGAGGCGGTTGCGGTTCTTGTGATAGGTCATGGAGATGCTGCAATTGGCGCATTGCACAGAAGCACCGCAACTGCGGCACAAGACTGACCATGAGTAACCACGGCGATTAATCAGGACGAGGGCTTGTGTCTGGAAAGAAAGGCTTTCGGCGATTCCATCGTGCAGGGCTTTGGAAATGGGGCTGGTCAATTGTGTTTGCTGAAACTCTCCGCGCAGGTCGACGATTTCGACGGATGCCAGGGAGCGGTTTTCGACGCGCGTGGCCATGTTGAGTAATTCGTATTTTCCGTTGACGGCGTGGTGATAGGTCTCCATGGAAGGCGTAGCGGAACCGAGGAGGGCCAGAGAATTTTCCAGCTTGGCGCGTACGATGGCGACGTCGCGCCCGTGATAGCGGGGAGTTTCTTCCTGCTTGTAGCTGTTCTCCTGCTCCTCATCCACGATGACGAGGCCGAGATTGTCGAGCGGCGCAAACACGGCGGAGCGCGTGCCAACCACGACACGGGCTTCGCCATTGCGCACGCGCCACCATTCTCGCGCACGCTCGATGTCGCTGAGCGCGGAGTGCAGGACGGCGACGCCCTCGAACTTAGCGCCAAACCAGGCGCGGCATTGGCGGCCAATCCACAGGGTGAGCGCAATTTCGGGGACGAGGATTAGAGCGGTTTTGCCGCGCACTAATGTGTCTTGCACGCTGCGTAGATACACTTCGGTCTTACCGCTTCCGGTGACGCCGTGGAGCAACTGGACGCCGAACTCGCCAAGTTCGAAGCGTGCGCGAATGGCATCAAAGACGCGAGCCTGTGCTTCGTTCAGCGAATGGGCGGGCGGTGTGAAGCCAGCGTCGAAGGGATCTTCGGCTGGATCGATGGACTCTTCCCAGCTTTCGAGCAGGCCGTCGCGCAACAAGCGTTCAATCAAAGCGCGTGAGACCTGCGCCAGCTTGAGAAGTTGCGGCATGGGGAGCGGACCGCGCTCGGTTTGTAGCAGGCGGCGGATGCGTTCTTCTTTTTCGGGGCGCTCGGCGGTGGACGCGTCCACGGCTTTCCAGGCAATGATGTTGTGTGTCTTGCGCTTGCGCCCGCGCACGGATTCGCGGATTTCGAGCAAACTGCGACGTTGCATGCGCTGGAATTCATCGGGCGCGATGCCTAACCGCGCTGCAGGACCGAGCAGCATGATGCCTTTCTTGTCGAGCAGCTTGCGGAGGAAATCTGTTTGCGAAGTGGACAGATCCGTCAGGGCTTTTCCATCGCGAAGATCGGCGGTGAGCGATCGTCCCGCCTCGGTGAGAGCAATTTCGCGGCGAGAGGTCAGCTCGGTGACCGGCGGGAGCATTCCACGAAACACTTCACCGATGGGCGCCAAATAGTATCCGGCGATCCAGTTGCCAAGGTCGATGAGCTTTGGCGTGAGCGCAGGAAGCAGGTCCATCACTTTGATAATTTCGCGGACTTTTGTGTTGGCAGGAGCGGTGTCGACCAGTTGGGTGATTACGCCGACCATGGATATCTTGCGGAAGGGGACCAAGACGCGGCAGCCGATTTGCATTTGGGAGCGCAATTCCTCTGGCACTGCGTAGGTAAACGTCGTGCGAAGTGGAACGGGCAGAGCTACGTTGCAGAAGGAAGCGTTCATCCCGCGAGTAGTTTAGCAGTTGTACTCAAATATGCCCGGCTCACCGGCTGATCAGGATGATGCCTACGAAGATAGATACGATTCCGAGCCACTGTAAGCGTGAGACTGGCTCTTTCAAAATGATGGCGGCCAGAGCAACCGTTACGGCACCGTAGAGCGACGCGAGCACGCTCACGACGGAAATCTGTTCGAGTTTCATTCCAAAATTGTTAAAGACGTAAGCGCTGGTATCGAGGACACCGATGCCGAGAATCCAGGGTGCATCGCGTTTTGCAGGTGGAGCCATCGAGCGGCGGGCGACTAGAATTACCAGCATGGTTGCAAGGACGCTGGTCAGACGAATAATCCAGACGGAAGGCGCCGCGCCCATCATCGGAACGATGCGGAGGCCGAGCAGCCAGAACATCACGCCGAAGCAGAAAGCGGAAAAGAGCGCCCAACCCAAGCCGAGACTTTTTTTCTGCGGCTGAGTCTGTTCATCGATGGGATTGGCGTCATTGGGAATTTTCTCGCCGTGTGCCACCAAAACGACGCCGACAATGGTTAGCGCCATCCCCACAAAGCGCACGGGAGTGATTCGTTCTCCAGTGAGCATGGAGAGCAGCATCGTTAACACCGGATAACTTGCGGAAATCGGAGCGACGATGGACATTTTTCCGATTTCGAAGGAACGGTAAAGCGCCAGCGTCGAAGAAGTGTTCAGCAGCCCAGCGAGAATACCCCACGCCCACACGGGCGGGCCGGAGCCGTCCATCAAGTGCCCCCAACCGCCAAGCAGCGGCATGCACGCGGTGAGCAAGAGGAAGCCGCTGAGCTGCATGTACAGCATGGTGCGGAAGGTGCCGATTTTGCGGGTGGCGAAGCGCGCGCACAGGTCGGCACTTCCCCAGGAAAGTGCGGTCGCCAAGCCCAGCAGGATTCCCATAATGATTTACGACTTCGATTTTTTCGGCAATTGCAAGCCAAGTTCGCCCATGACTTTCTGGAGGTCTTTCCAGACGTCGGCCTTTGCGGCGGGATTGCGCAAGAGGTAGGCCGGATGGTACGTGGCCATTACCTTGTGACCGCGCCAATCCATCCATTCGCCGCGAAATTGAGAGATGCCGCGGTTAGTCTCAAGCAAGGTCTGTGCGGCAACCGCGCCGAGGCAAACGAGCACTTTGGGCTCGATGGTATCGAGCTGGCGCAGCAAGTACGGCGAACAGGTCTTCACTTCGTCATCTTCGGGCTTGCGATTATCGGGAGGGCGGCACTTCACGACATTGCAGATGTAAACGTCCTGCCGCTGCAATCCCATCGCTTCGATCATTTGGGTCAGGAGTTTTCCCGCGCGCCCAACGAACGGCAGTCCCTGCTTGTCTTCATCCGCTCCAGGAGCTTCACCCACGAAAACAAGTTTGGCCTTGGGGTTGCCATCGCCAAAGACAATGCTGTTGCGCCCCTTGTGCAGCTTACAGCGCGTGCAGTCTCCAATGTCTTCGCGGATCTTCAGAAGCGTATCGTCCTTGATTTTCTCCACGTCCGTAAAGAGCGAAACGCCCGCAGGCGCGATTACTGGCGGTTTCGAAGGCTGAGACTGGGGTTGAGATGCGGGCTTACGCAAAGAAAACTCCTCTTCGTAAACAACGGGAATGGATGCGACTGGGGCAAGGGTATCGCCCGATGAAATGATTTCACCGCTGCCGCGATCTTTGTAGAAAAGATGAATGCCGAGGTCCTGGT
This sequence comes from Candidatus Acidiferrales bacterium, assembly GCA_963748365.1. Classification (GTDB taxonomy): domain Bacteria; phylum Acidobacteriota; class Terriglobia; order Acidiferrales; family UBA7541; genus Acidiferrum. Next base: position 479,163 of record CAVVJG010000020.1, on the reverse strand, counting down.
GATAGCGAAAACGCTCTTCAATTTTCTTGCGCAGAGTTTCGGCAGAATTATCTGGCATGGAAGTTTAGTCGCCCGCCCGGTGAGCCGCAGGCTTGCTGCGAAGGCTCGCGCGCAAGCGGAGGGCTTGGTCGAGAATCTTGTGAGCAATTTCGGTTTTGCTGAGCTGTGGAAGTTTGAGTTCGCGGCCATCGCGGGCGAAGAAAGTGACGATGTTGGTGTCGGCGTTGAAACCAGCGCCTTCCGTGGTCACATCATTGGCGACGATCAGGTCGGCGTTTTTCGCTGTGAGTTTTTTGCGGGCGTTTTCGGCAACATTGTCGGTCTCTGCCGCGAAGCCTACGACCAGGCGCTCGCCCTTTTCGCGCGCAACCGTGGCCAGAATATCTGGGTTCGGCTCCAAGCGAATGGTAAAGGCATCCTGACCGCGCTTGATTTTGGAGGAGGCAACTTCTGCGGGGCGAAAATCGGCGACGGCGGCGGCGAAAATGGCGATGGTGCTGGCTTTGAAGTTCTGCTGCACGGCCGCGAGCATTTGCTCCGTGGAACGCACATCCACTCGATGAACAGTTTCAGATGTGTCCAGCGCTGTTGGACCGGTGACCAGCACAACGCGGGCGCCACGCGCCGCAGCCGCTTCGGCGATGGCATAACCCATCTTTCCCGAGGAGCGGTTGGTCAGGTAACGAACAGGGTCGAGATCTTCACAGGTGGGCCCGGCGGTGACCAAAACCGTTTCAGATGCGAGATCGTGCTTGGCCTGAACGACCTGCTGAATCGCCTTCAGAATTTCTTCCTGACTGGCGAGACGGCCGGGGCCAGTCATCCCGCAGGCGAGGTAGCCTTCGCCGGGCTCGACGATATGCACGCCGCGCGCATGCAAGATCGCAAGATTCTCTTGCGTGGCAGCGTGCTGCCACATATTCACATTCATGGCGGGAGCGACGACAACAGGGGCGGTGGAAGCTAGATATAAGGTAGAGAGAAAATCGTTGGCGATGCCACGAGCAAATTTGGCGAGAACGTCGGCGGTGGCCGGCGCAACGACAAGAAGGTCGGTGCGCTGCGCGACGGCAATATGTTCGATGGCACTTTCCAGATTGGGCTCGCCGGTGCCACTACCTTCGCCCGCAAACATGTCGGTGATTACTCTTTGACCGCTGAGCGCCGCAAAGGTAAGTGGTGTGATGAACTCGCGCGCGGCGCGGGTCATTACCACCTGAACGGAATGCCCTTCTTGCTGGAGACGCCGGACAAGTTCGGCAGACTTATAAGCCGCGACCCCGCCGCTGACGCCGAGGGTGATGCGCATGGGTACCTCGCAGGCGCGCTACTTCTTGCGCTTGCCGTCCTTCTCCGCGTCTTTCTCACCCGGCTCGGTGTAATCGTATTCAATCAAGCCGTGGTTCACTTCCTCGCAGGCGATCCTGGTCGCCTTCTGGGTTCGCTGATTGTCTACCAATGGTGGAGCGCCGGCCATGAGTTGCCGGGCACGACGCGCAGCCAGAACGACATAAGCAAACTGGCTCTGCGGAGCTTTCATTTGCACGGCCATTTGTGTCTTACCCTCCAAACGTTGCCAACAATTGCTCTACCCGGTGGCGGCGTCGAGCACTTCCGCAGCGCAGAGCAAGCACTACGGCTTGCGCTTCCAGACCCGCTCGATGCACGTCATCGTTCACTATACAAAAATCGTAAAACTGCTCACTGGCGACGATTTCTTCGCGCGCCTTGGACAAGCGTCGAGCGATATCTTCGTCTGAATCCTGGCCCCGGCTGCGTAACCTGCGCTCCAGTTCCTGGCGAGACGGAGGCAAAATAAAGATAGCCACAGCTTCCGGCAATTTCTTTCTTACCTGCGCCGCGCCTTGAACGTCGATCTCCAAAACAAGATCGAGCCCCGAGACGCGGGATTCTTCGAGCCATTTTTTCGGGGTGCCATAGGAGTGCCGGCCAAAGACTCTGGCGTACTCCAGAAACTCACCCCTCGCGACCATGGCCTCGAACTCCGCCTGGGAGACAAAATCATAGCATTTTCCGCTCGATTCAGTAGCACGCCGAGCCCTTGTAGTACAGGACACCGAGGGCATGGTCCCCGGCAGCTCCAGAATCTTCTGTACCAGCGTGGATTTGCCGGAGCCGGATGGGCCCGAAATGATCAAAACCAATGGTGCAATCGATTGCGTCTCCGTCATTCGAGATTCTGCACCTGTTCTCGTAATTTTTCGATTTCGGCTTTGATCTCCAAGGCCAATCCCGTCACTGCCAGTGCTTCACTTTCCACGCCCGGCGTTTTCGACAGCATGGTATTCGCTTCGCGATGCATCTCCTGCAGGAGGAAATCAAGCTTTTTGCCGACTTCGCCCGCGGCATCCAGCAACTTTCTGAACTGCAGCAGGTGGCTGCGCAGGCGATCCAATTCTTCACTGATATCGCTGCGTTCCGCAAGCATGGCGGCTTCCTGGGCGATCCGTCCAGGATCGACGTTTACTCCTCCTATTAATTCTCTCAGCCGGCTTTCCAGGCGGCGCGTAAACATCGGCTGCAGCGTGTCCACCAAGCCGCGCGATTTCTCCGCTTGCTCGGAAATGCGAGTCAGCCGTGCGCGCATTTCCTCGGCAAGGTGGCGACCTTCCACGCGACGCATTTCGTCGAGGCGGGAGAGCGCTTCCCGCAAATATTTTTCTAGTTCCTTGCCAAGCTCTTCCTGTTCTTCGTCGGTTTCCGGGATAGCCGGCCCCAGCCCGCCAACCACGCCGGGCAGCCTGAGCAGCGACACCAGGTCCAGTTCGTCTTTGGCTCCTGTCCTCTCGCGCAATTCTTCTGCAGCGTTCAGATAGGCCTGCAACAGTTCGCGGTTCACGTGGACCGGCGCGGATTTGCCCGGCTCGACGCTGATGTGCAGGTCAAGATGGCCGCGATGAATTTTTTCACGAACAGCCTGGCGCAAACGCAATTCGTAAGGTTCCAGGGACTCAGGAATGCGCAGTTTCACTTCAAGAAAACGGTGATTAACGCTCTTGACGCTGACGCGAATGGACCAGCCAGCATGCTCGCCGCGCACCATGGCGTAACCGGTCATAGAGCGGCATTCGGGTGTTGCTTTGGTTGCAGCCTTATCTTCTACTGTCGTTTTTACGTTCATGAATTCGCGCTCGCCTTCCCCGGAATATCGTTCTGTGACTCTGCCGGAGCGAGCAGCTCTTCCTCTGCAAACTGCAAATCGTGCAAACGGGCGTAACTGCCGCCCTGGGCCAACAAATCGGAGTGCGTCCCGCTTTCGCGGATCTCGCCGTCCTCTAATACCAGGATTTTATCGGCTTTGCGGATTGTACCTAAGCGGTGGGCAATCACAAAGGTGGTGCGGCCGACCATCAGGTTGGCAAGCGCGCGCTGCACGAAAAGCTCAGACTCGGTATCGAGTTCGGAAGTGGCCTCGTCGAGAATCAGGATGGGAGAGTCCTTGAGAATAGCGCGGGCAATGGCGATGCGTTGCCGTTGGCCCCCGCTGAGGCGCGTGCCTCGCTCACCGATGACAGTGTCATAGCCCTGCGGCAATTCCATGATGAAATCGTGGGCCAATGCGGCTTGTGCAGCCTGTTCGACTTTTGCGCGAGGTACGTTCTTTAAGCCGTAGCAGATGTTATTCAACACGGTGTCGTGAAACAGGATATTTTCCTGCGTGACCACGGCAATCTGGCCGCGAAGGGAACGCAGAGTCACGCCGCGAATGTCCACGCCGTCGACGCGGATGGCGCCGGTTCGGGCTTCGTAAAATCGAGGGATGAGGTTAACCAGAGTGGTTTTGCCAGCGCCACTGGAACCCACGAAGGCCACCACCTCTCCGCGCTTCGCCTTGAAGCTGATGTCTTTAAGCACGGGAGTCGAGTCGTAGGAAAAGCCCACGTTTTCAAATTCAAGATCGCTCTTAAGCGGCGCTAGCTCAGTAGCCGCAGGCGCATCCTGTTCTTCCTGGGTCAAATCCAGATAAGCAAAAACCTGTGTAGTGGCGCCCTGCGCCTGCTGGAACTGCTGGTAGACGGCGCCCATGCGCTTGACTGGCTCATAGAGCTTGAAGAGAGCGTAAACAAAGACGAAGAACATACCGATGGTCATTTCCTGATGGCGGATCTTGTCGCGCGAATACAACAGCAGCAAGGAGATCACGACGGGAACGAGCATGTCCATCAAAGGTGAAGTTCCGACCTGGGCGCGCACCCATCGCATAGTCTCTCGGAGCAGGCGCCGGGCAGCGCTGCGGAATTTGGCGATTTCAAAATCCTCCATACCGAAGGCCTTTACGATGCGATTGCCGACGACGGTCTCTTGCAGGATCTGATTCAACTCGCCCAATTTGCTTTGGCTGCTCTCCACCGAACGCCGGATGCGCCGGCCCAGCTTGGCCACAGGCCACAAGACCAGGGGCAACAAAATGCCGCAGGTGAGTGTCATTTTCCAGTCGATGCTTAGCAGCACAACGAGAAACGCAAAAAATAGAAACGTCTGGCGAAACACGTCAGCGAGGTATTCGGAGAGCGCGGGCCTGGCTCGCTCCACGTCATTGATAACCGCGGACATTATTTTTCCAGTGGGCTCCTGCTGAAAAAACCCAATGGGCAGGCGGATGATCTTTTCATAGAGGGCATTGCGCAAATCGGTGATGGCACGATGCCCGACGAACTGGATGATGGTGCTGCCGCCATATTCGGTGAGGGACTTCACAAAAAAAACGACCAACAAGGATATGGAAACTACCGCCCACACGTTGTGGATACTGGGAGGAAAAAAGCGGTTGAGGTACAGGGAAGGACCACCATAAGGAATTGTGAAGAGCAAAACGTTTGAATCAGGAGCGCCGGGGTTCAACACGCGATCCACGATCGGCTTGATCATGAAGGCAATCAGAGTTTCTGCAAGGCCGCCCACAGCCAGCAACACGACTCCGGCGCTCATGGAGAATCGGTAGGGCTTCACAAAGCCCATCAGCCGCTTCAATTGTGGCGACAATAAAGACACCCCACACTCCGTATCCATGCGAAAAAGTACTGTTGGTACGCTATTCGCGCCCAAGAAGCGTGTCAAGTTTTCGGGACAAGAATTCTGAAAACGTTGGAGGCCGGGAAGATCGGTCCCGTGGTTGGAACAACTCGTCTACTTTTCAATATCGCGATGCATGATGCGCGTGGGAAGGCCCTGTTTATCCAGCGCTTTCTTCATCCATTCCGCCATCATCACGGAACGATGCTTCCCTCCAGTGCAGCCAAAAGCAATGGTCAGATAACTTTTGCCCTCGTCGATGTAGTGCGGCAGCAGATAGGTCAGCAATCCCTTCAAACGTTTCAGGAATTCGCCGGTCTGCGGGAAGGATTGAATATATTTGCGAACTTTTTGATCTCTTCCGGTGTAAGGCCGCAAGCTGGGCACGAAATGGGGATTGGGCAAAAACCTAACGTCAAACATCAGGTCCGCATCGGTGGGAACTCCGTACTTGTAGCCGAAGCTAACCATGGAAACGAGCATCGGGCGCTTGTTTTCGCTCTTGAAGCGTTCGGTGACGAAGTGGCGCAATTCGTGAATATTGAATTGCGAAGTGTCGATGACGATATCCGCCAGTTTACGGATGGGCTCCATCAAGAGCCGCTCGTGTTCAAGACTTTCGCGGACGGAAAAATCCTTGCCGAGCGGGTGGGGGCGGCGTGTTTCACTGTAGCGGCGCAACAAAGCGTCTTCGTGAGCTTCAATGAAAACGAGCACAATGGGATGGTCTCGGCGTAGATGGCGCAGCAACCCAGGAAGTTTCTCAAGTTGCAAGCCTTCGCGGGCGTCCACCAGCAAAGCCGCGCGCGCGAAATCTCCCTGACCGGCCGCATGCAGCTCCGCGAAAATGGGAATCAACTCAACCGGAAGATTGTCTACGCAATAAAAACCCATATCTTCAAAGGCGCGCAGAACGGTGCTTTTTCCGGAGCCAGAGAGCCCGGTAAGAATGACCAGTTGTCTGCCAGGATTGCGCTTGCTCAAGCGCTTGCGAGGATTGTGCTTTGGTGTCGGCAAAAAATCAGCTCTTCACCCGGCGTTGATGAGTGCTCGGGATGCGCATGTCTTCGCGGTATTTTGCCACAGTACGGCGGGTAACGTGAATCCCGGCATCATCCAGTTTCTTGGCGATCTGCTCATCGGTGAGCGGCTTGGCGCTGTCTTCTTCATCGATCATTTTCTTGACGAGGCGTTTCAGGGTCAGCAGAGACATGGCGCCACCTTCGGGGCCATTCACGGACTCGCTGAAAAACGAACGCAATTCGATTACGCCCTGAGGCGTATGCGCGTATTTGCTGGCCACTGCACGGCTGACGGTCGAAGGGTGCACGCCCACTTCTTCCGCGACTTCTTTAATCATCATGGGCTTCAGCGAGTCTTGACCCTTGTCGAGAAATTCACCCTGCCGGGCAATGATGGACTGGCAGACGCGCAAAATGGTGTGTTTACGCTGCTCGATATTTTTCATTAATTGAATTGCGGCAGTGAAGCGTTCCTTCACATAGTTGCGCACTTCTTTGTCGGCGGCATCGCGAACCAACAGGCGGCGGTAAGTCGGGCTCAGCCGCAATTGCGGCATGTCGTCCTCATTCAGAAAGACCTGCCACTGGTCGTCCATTTTGCGGAAGTACACATCGGGCTCGACCAGGCGCGGTTCGGTCTTGTTGTAACGCAAGCCCGGACGCGGATCGAGTTTCTTGATGGTCTCGATGGAATGCTTGATGATGTCCAAGGGGCGATTGAGGGCGCGGGCAATTTCTTTCAACTGGTTAGACTGCACCTGGCGCAGATGATCGGAAACGATCTGTTGCGCCAACGTATTGTGCGGATCGAACGCCTTCAACTGCAACAGCAAACACTCTCGCAGATCGCGTGCGCCCACTCCGATGGGATCGAAATCCTGTACCACGGCCAAGGCGTCGTCCAGATCGTCTTGCGAATATTTGCCGTTCTGAGCCAACTCTTCCGTAGAAGCGGTCAGATAACCGTTTTCGTCGAGATTGCCAATGATTTCTTCTACGAGTTCGCGGACCTTGTCTGTGCAAATGGTTACGCTCAATTGCCAGGCAAGGTGTTCGGTCAGGCCAGAAGGCGAGGATAGGAATTTTTCGAAGGAAGGCCGCTCGGAAATTTCACGCTCTTGCGACTTGCCGCCATCACCGCCGGTGTCGAGGTATTGGTTGAAAAACGTGCCAACATCAAACTCATCGAAGGGGTTCGACTCCTTCTTCTCGGGCACTTTTTCTGTTTCAGCCTTCAAAAATGTTTCGTCGCTGTAATTGTCACTAACGGTGGGTTCTTCAGACTGCTCTTCGAGAACCGGGTTGGCAATCATCTCCTGGTTGATCATTTCGCGAAGTTCCAGGCGGTTCAGCGCTAGAACGCTGACCATCTGCACTAATCCTGGGGTCAGGATCTGCTTCTGCGAAACCTTCAGACTTAATTTGAGTCCCTGCCAGGCCATGATCCGGTCTCGATCCCTCTGTTGATGCTAATTCAACCGGAAGTTGTCGCCAAGATAGACGCGGCGTACTTCCGGATTGTTACTCAGCTCTTCTGGCGTGCCCTTAGCCATTATTTTCCCATGATTCACGATGTAGGCTCGATCCGTAACGCTAAGTGTTTCACGGACGCTATGATCAGTTATTAGTACCCCGATACCGGACCGGCTCAATTCGCGGATCAAGTCCTGGAGATCCTTCACGGTCAGGGGATCGATACCCGAAAAAGGCTCGTCCAGCAGAATAAATGACGGCTGGAGCGTGAGCGACCGGGCGATTTCCAATCGACGACGTTCACCGCCAGACAGCATATATGCCTTGCTCTGTCGAACAGTTTCCAAACCCATCTGCGCCAGCAATTCTTCCAGCCGGTCACGCTGCTGTTCCGGCGTCAGTGGCAATGTTTCCAACACGGCCAGTAGATTCTCTTCGCTGGTCAATTGACGAAAAACCGAGGGCTCTTGTGGCAGGTAGCTGATGCCGCTGCGCGCCCTTAGATACATCGGCAAGTCGGTAATTTCCGAGTTGTTCAACAAAACGCGCCCGGAATCCGGTCGAGCCAGCCCAACGATCATGTAAAAGGTGGTGGTCTTGCCGGCGCCATTAGGACCCAGCAAGCCCACGACTTCCCCTTGGCCTATTTCCAGTTCAATATTGTCAACGACTTTGCGTCCACGGTAGGACTTACTAAGGTCGACGCCTTGCAGTGTAGGCATTCAGAACCAAAAAGTGAATCGTTGGCCGATCCAGTCATCTCTGGACTCGATGTTTGGTCAGAGTACGCAAACCATTTCCCGAGTCGACGATGATCGTATCACTGGCAATATAGAAGGTCAATTCACGGCCAGTGGTGGTACCTTCGGAAGCGTCGTAAAGTGTAGGATTTCCACCGCTTAGGACGAATTTTTGGTCCTCGGCGGTATAAACCCCTGTGTCTGCCGTGCCACGTCGGGCGCCTTCCTCAATGACTACACCGCCGGTGCCAACAGCCCGGCTAATCTGCGAAGTGCCTCCAGCTTTGGCATCGCCCGCGCGTATAAAATACAAATCCAGTGCTTCCGCGCGCATCTTTTGGTCCGTGGATTGCACGGTGACGCTTTTCTCCAGCTTCGCCCGGTTTTCCGCGTCCCAATACGCCAGCGTGCCGCTTGAGACGTGCCACAATGACGGCTGCTTCCTGGTGGCACCATTCGCGGCGGCTTGAGGGAAAACGCCGCGCACATTGCCAACTGCATTCACCATCCGAGAATCTCGCTGCAGTTCGATGGAGTCCGCTTCCAGCACGGAAGGGCCCTGCCACAAACGCGCGTGGCCCGAATAGACGGCGTGTCCGGTTTTGGAATTGGCTTCCAGGCGGTCTGCGGAAAGGTTCGCGGGAGCAGCGCTAAGGTGGACCCTACTGGACTTCGTGGAGAGGTCGGTGGAGTGGACATTACCGTCAGCCTGAATATCGCCGGTCGCCTGGGCAAAAGTAATTTTTCCCGCGCGCGTCTCGCTGGTGGCATCGCGCACGACGGCTTTACCGGAAAGAACGGCCGTTGGGGGATTTCGCAGCATGACTGCTTCTTCCGACTCCGCACTGCGATCGCCTTCCTTGATGCGGACATTTCCGTGCAAGCTGATTCTGGACCATTCCCCCGCGCCGCTCATTTCTGCCACTCCGGCCAAAGCAGTCGCTCTTTGCACGAGATTGCCTTTGGATTCGCGCTCGGTTTGCACGCCGCCGGTGGCCATCAACTGTTGCGCTTTCCCCTTTGCGCCAAAATCCACGGCAAGTTTTTCCGCATCGAGCTTCGAGCGCGCCCCAGAAGCATCGATCCATTCCATTGTGCCGTGCTCCAGCGTTTCGCCATGCTTGAGCCGGCTGAGTTGGCCAGGCCGACCGCCATCAAAACTAAGCTGCAGCGCGTTGGTCTTCAACGAGCGAGTAGCTCCACTCTTCGGATCGCGCGTATCTATCTGCACACTTCCGCGCAAGGTCAAGAGCTTCGCTTCATTTACGCGCGGATACATTTCCAGTTCGCCAGTCTCGGCACTCAGCGCCCCTTCAGCAGAAGTGCCCCGCACATTGCCATCGGCCTTTACTTTGGAGATCCAACCTTCGGGGGCAAAAAGCGAACTCAACCTTTCCGCGCGCAGTACGGAACTTCCGCCGGCTGTACGGATGCTGACTTCCGGGATTTCCTTGGTGTTTCCGCCAGTTGCGACCAGAGACTGCACTTTGAAAGCGGAATCCAGATTCACGGTCAATTGTCCCGCTTTCAATTCCTCAGATTTGGTGTTGGCAGTGACCGGGCCGCTGAGCACGATAGTTCGTGGCTCCTTCAGGAATTCCATGCTGCTGCCCTTGAGGAGTACTTCTTTGTTTTCGGTGGCTGGTTGCGAGGATTTACTTGCGGTGCCGGTATTCAGATTCAGTTCGACATCGCGCACCAAGCGAAGTTGCCCATCGTCGGTGGAATATAACGCGCCGACTCCCCTACCTTGGCCGTTCGGGAAGGAAAATTTGACCGGCATAACTGTTTGGGCGCGGCCCGTGGCCCGCTCAAAGGTTACCCCACTTGTTCCCACGCGGGTGACGCCTTGTGGCACACCGCCCAGCTTTTCGGAACGTGCGGCATCTGCAGCACTTTGTAGATCCATCTGCACATCGCCGCTACATTGAATGCTGCCATCGGCCTTGGCGTAGCGGCAGCTTTGCGTGTGCAACACGTCGTTGCGGTCGCCGCTCTTGCCGAATACGGTGACGCGAACGTCTTCCAACAAGCTGGCATCCTGTCCGCGGAAGTCGGTTGACTTGGATGCGTGTACGGTGAAAATTGTTCGATTTCCTTCGACTTTAGAGAAGGTGAGTCCGCTGGATTGCCGCTCTACGTTTTCGGAGGGGGCTGGCGGGGCGTTCTTTTTTTCGACATGCGCCACCCATTTCCGTTGCACGTAGATGCCACCGGTAATTCCAGCCAGGGCAAAGGCCAGAACGGCGGATAAGCGCGCGAAACGGGCGGCTTCACTGCGTTTCATGATTTCAGTTAAGCAGAATTTTGTTGGAGTGTATAGCTGACTGGCCGAGCTAAACGAAAGATCAGCCTGCGGCTTCGCCTGCCGCCCCGGTGGATTCCGGATCGTTCGAGAGAATGCCCAGATTGGCTACAGCCACGCTGTCGCGATTGGTATTTTTCACCAGGTACATGGCTTCGTCGGCAAGGTGCAGCAATCCTTCTTTGGTTTTCGAATCGCCCGGGTATGCCGCGACTCCCACGCTGGGAGTAACTTTGATATTTAGGCCTTCGGCGGTCAGCCATATGGACTCGCGGATCAGTTTGTGAAGACGCTTGGCCACCAGAATCGCGTTTTCCTTTGAGGTTTGCGGCAGCAGAATAACGAATTCGTCTCCACCGTAGCGAAACGCAAAATCGATCAGGCGGCAATTGGTTTTCAGCGCATCGCCCATTTCCGCCAGCAGGCGCGAACCAACCAGATGACCGTGCGTATCATTCACCTGCTTGAAATGGTCGAGGTCAATGAACACAATAGAAAATTCGTAATTGTAGCGCTGCGAGCGGTAAATTTCCGTGTCTAGAATGAAGCCCATGTGCCGCGCGTTGTACAGGGAGGTGCAGTCGTCTTTGATGGTCAGCTCATGAATGCGCTTCACATGGCGGGCATTTTCCAGTGCGATGGCCGCAAAATCGGAGAGCGCTTCCAACAATTTCAAATCGCGCGGATCGAAGCCATCCGGTCCCACGCAATTGATCAACTCGATTACGCCCAGGCAGGTGTCGCGGAATTTCACGGGCACGGCCACGATGGAGCGCGTCTCCATCTTGGTCTTCTCGTCCACCTTGCCGAAGAAGCGCGTGTCCTTGCTGGTATCCGGCACGATCACCACTTCGCCGTGCTGTGCCACCCAGCCCCCAATGCCCTGGCCCATCTTTATGCGCACATCTTTCAGGGCCTGCGAAGCCTTTCCCACTGCCAGCTCGAAATAGAGTTCCTGCTTGGTCTCGTCGAGCAGCAGCAACGACCAGTTATCCGGCCGCAGAAACTCGTCAATCTTTTCCATGATGGTCCGGAGAACCTGATCGAGTTGAAGGGATGAGGTGAGCGCCTTGCCCAACTCCTGAAACACGGCAATTTCTCCGGCTTCGCGCTGCTCCGAAGGCACACCCGCATTGCGGCGCCGATCCACAGTAGGAAATTGCTTGATTTCTTCTACGCCCACCTGAACTTGTCTCCCCAATTCAGCCCAAAGCTGTTTCCCGTCGAGCCCGCAGTTGGAGTATCCGCACTTTTCCCAATTCTCACTATGCTGGCCAGTATAGGCGCTCCTGAAAATCGGGCGCAACCTTCTCTTGGTACAGGCGTGGCTATCTTGCCATCCTGTGAAAAGTGGAAGACACGCCGCCATCCTGATGAAAAGCCGCCGTTTATATCAGCAACCACACCTCGGCGGGCAAGGGGCCTGGGTCCGGTGGATTTTTTCATGAAACGATAACATGGCCATTGACACTACTCTCATACGGCGGGTATAGTCTCTGCTCTCTGAACGTCTACGCCGGACGGAAAGTTGGAGCCGCGCGTGCTGCATGGGAATTCACCCTCGCGAAGAATGACCTCTCGCATTGAGGTTCCAGAAGACACCTGGGTGTACTGGAATTGCAAAGGACGGGATGATGTTTCACGCGTTCGAGATTTGAGTCCTGCTGGGCTGTTCCTGGAAACGCGAAAGCAATTTCCCGCCAACACCGAAACCAAACTTCATTTCCTTGTACAGGAAGGCGAGATCAGCGCGCAGGCTGTCGTTCGTCATACACGGCCGGGCACTGGACTGGGACTTAAATTCGTTTCGGTTCGCGAAGAGCATCGACGCCAATTGGTGGCACTGATCAACAGGCTTCGCGGTCGATCTATGTCGGAAAGCAAGACGCGATAGGCGCGAGCTCGTCTCGCTCAAAACTGCCCAGACATATCCAGTACCCTGCCGTTAGGTCCGATAGCGAGCATGCGCCTGGCCCACTTGCCCAACAACGGATACTCCGCCCATTCTCCCCGGCCGGCTTTGATGGCGAACGCGATGGCCACCGCCAACAATATTGCCCACAGGCCAATCGTTCCCATCCAAATAAACGGAAACAGAAGAAATATCGCGGGTGGTGCCGCTTCTTTAGGCCCGGGATGCAGCACAACCGTGGAGAAGATCATTACAAACCAGCCGACCATGCCCACACCAATCAGTACTAAGTACACGATTTGTAGCAGAAGTGCCTGGAGGGCATGAAACTGAACGAAGCGCGAATCGCGTTTCACCAGAAAAATGACCAGCGGCGCGATACATCCGCCCACCAATTGCAGTGCATGTGCCAGCGTCGCCATGGTCCGCTCGTCCTGGGTGGGTATTTCCTCGCCCCTTGGCAGTTCATAGCCAGCGCCTGCTTGCAGCACATTCATCCGTGGTTCCTTCGTCTCCTAATGGGCGTAACTCTATCCCACTTTTTCACCCGTCGCCACGCGGGTTTGAGGAGTTAGCCCGGCGTTGAGTCAATGGGCCTCAACTAAAGTCACAAAAGACAGCTCCATGTGTCGCCACAACAGCAAGGGAAAAACCCGTTAGCAACGCACTGCCTGGCGCAACTAAAACGCAGGGTGGGCCGCATGCGTTTATGTGGTTGCCATTCTCAAGTTTTCACCTTTCGAGTTTCTTGAATAGAGAGGAACAGAGATGCGAGTGTTCCGGTGGGTTGGTCTCGTACTGATTGTTGGGCTGATTGCCGGCCTGGGCTTCGCCTGGTGGTATGACCACGTGGGGCAACGCTCGGACCCAGACTTCAATACCCTGGTGGCGTCGCCGGCCTATCCTGCTGGAATCCGTGGCACGCATCCCAGGGTGATGGTGGATGAAGGACACCAGAACTTCCATACGGCCTCGGGCAGGTATAAGCCTTTTGCGGAGTTATTGAGAAGCGACGGTTATGTGGTATCGAGCAACCAAAGCGCGTTCTCAGCGGAATCGTTGAAGGATGCGGATGTACTTGTGATTGCAAATGCCATGGGACCTGGGGAGCATGAAACTCGTCCGGCGTTTACTCCAGATGAAGAGACCACAGCAACCGAGTGGGTGCGTACGGGCGGCGCCCTGTTTCTGATTGCAGACCATTCACCGTTTGGGTCAGCTGCATCGCGCCTCGCCAAGAGTTTCGGCGTGACAATGTATTGGCGGTTTGCCCGCGATGACCATTTTCACGAGGGCTGGGACAATGAACGGTTGGAATTCTCGCGTGGCAACGGTCTGTTCGCAGAAAACGCAATCACGAACGGCCAGTCTTCCAACGAGAGAGTAAACAGGGTGGTCACCTTCACGGGACAATCTTTGTCTGGGCCGACGGATGCGATCCCTCTGCTCCGTTGAGCGGGCATCACTCCGACAATCGAGTACAGTTGCCCCTCGAGCGTGCCCTTGCCGATAACGTTTGGATCGCCGCCGAATCTTTCAGGCCAGAGTGGGTAACTGAGAATGGCAACGTGCGTGTCTGCCTGCATGTCAGACGAAGTGAAACTCCTGCCATAAAGCGGGTGAACGCCAAGCAGCGGGAAAAGATCTTTAGAAATTTCCGAACTGTCGACGCGCTCGGGCTTGCCGTCGCCTGTCAGCTCTTTCGGGGCGTCTTGGAACACCGCAAGCGCAACAAACGCCGAAGCACTGGCACGCACGTCGGCCGAGATAGGGGAAGTCAAACGACGTGCTCTTTGCGGAAATGTAGACAAGTTCAGAAGCACGCGTGAATGGCAATGAACGCAAAAGCACGGCATTCACGACGCTGAAGATGGCGGTGTTTGCACCGATCCCAGCGCCAGCGTGATTGCCGCAATAACAGTAAATCCCGGGTCTTTCCGCAACATCCGCAAACCAAAATGCGCGTCATGGAGCAAATGTTCCAGCCAGGATATTCCGCGGCGCTCGCGGTACTTTTCCTTTGTTTGCTCGACGCCGCCAAGTTTCATCAGCGCGTCGCGACGCGCTTGTTCCGGCGTCATCCCAGAGCGCAAATTGTCCGCGATATGCAGGGCGAGGTGGGTCGCAAGTTCTTCATCCAATTCCCGATCCATCTGTTCTTTACGGAACAGGCTGCCAACGCGAACCATCCAGCTTCGAATCATTTTCATCGCTTTCCGCCTCACTCGTAGCGCAGCGCGATCAGTGGATCGATCTTTAGTGCCCGCCGTGTGGGGATGTAACAGGCCATCAGCGTCACCAAGGCCATCAGGACCGCCACACCAACGTAGGTGACGGGATCCAGTGGGCCCACACCATAGAGTTCCGTGGCCAGCAGGCGGCTGGCGACAAACGCTCCCCCCAAGCCGAGTGCAATTCCCGCGACGGAAAATTTCGCTCCTTCTTTCATAACTAGCCACATCACTTCGCGAGGTTGCGCGCCAAGGGCAACGCGAATGCCAATCTCGCGAGTGCGTTTCGATACCAGGAAGGCCAGCACGCCATAGATACCGATGACCCCCAGCACTAGAGCCAGCCCGGCGAAAACAATAAACAGTGAGGTCGTGGAGGCGGGCGTGGAGGCAGCCTCTGAAACTACAACGCGCATGGATTTCACTTCACTGATTGGCACCCCCTGCTGCAGGCCATTGATGATGCGCCGAAGCATTGCTGTTGCTGACGCTTCATCCATGCTGGTTTTGACTGCAATGGTCATTTCTGCTGGGACTCTCTTATCTTCAAGAGTGGCGTTGGGGCTGTAAGGCACAAACGCAGTGCCCTCGATCCACGCGGGAACATTTCTCTGCAGGTCGTACGCGCGCACGTCTGGGATTACGCCCACAATGGTGTGCCAATCGTTATCACCCAGCAGGCGGATGTGTTTACCCACGGCACTCTGCGTGGGCCAATACCGGCGCGCCGTGGCAACCGTGACAACCGCGACGCGCGGATTTCCGGAACTATCCGCCTCGGAAAATGATCTTCCTTCCAGCACCGGGATGCCCATGGTCTGGAAGTAGCCAGGAGTCACGATATCCAGCCAGAAAAGTGGCGTAGTTGCGCCTGTTTGTACGACGTAGTTCTCCACCTGTAGCGAACGCTTGGCCACTCGCCCGCCTAGAGGCAACGAATTCACCAGTGCCGCGCCACTGACTCCCGGCGAAGCCTGCACCTGATCCAGTACCTCGCGATACAGTGTCAAGCATCGCGCTGCATCACTGCAGAAAGATTCGTTCGGTGTAATCCGCGCAGTCATAACATTTTCCGAGCGAAATCCGGGATTAACGTGCGAAATTGCCCAGAAGCTGCGAATGAGAAGCCCGGCCGCGATCACCAACAACATGGCAAACGCAACTTCCGCAATTACGAACGCGCCGCGCAATCGCTGCGAAACAGATGCCGCTGCGCCACGTCCACCCGATCTTAGCGATTCCGATAACGCGGCGGGTGAAGCGCGAAGCGCGGGCGCGAGTCCAAAGGCCAAGCCGGTCAGGATCGCCAGCCCACCGGTAAACGCAAGCACTCGCCAGTCCATCTGTACTTCTGCCAACCGCGGAGTATCCGCGGGGAGCATCGACTTCAACAACGACAGTCCAACGGCGGCGAGCGACAGTCCAAGAACTCCCCCCAACAATGCCAACAGAATATTTTCCGTGAGCAGTTGCGTGAAGATGCGTCCCCGCCCGGCACCCAGTGTCGCGCGAAGTGCCATTTCTTTTTCCCGCGTAATCCCACGAGAGAGCGTCAGATTCGCAACGTTTGCGCATGCGATCAGCAGTACCAGCATGACTGCGCCGAGCAACATCAATAATCGCGTGCGGACGTCGGCAACCATGTCGCCCTGCAGCGGAACAACGCTGACACCAGCATTCCAGGCGGCCGGCATCGTCCAGGGAAACATTTTGAAAACCTGCGACTGGAACAATTGGATTTCGGCGCGCGCTTGCTGGATTGTGGAAGCGGGTCGCAACCGCCCGATCACCGGCATGAAGTCGCCGGCCCAATACGCGACCGTGTTTCCGGGATCGTTATGCAGCGGGAGCCACAAACGAGTTTTCGTGGAGGGGAAACGAAAGTCCGCAGGCATTACGCCCACCACTTGACGGCTTACACCTCCCAGTTCGATGGAGCGGCCGACTATCGACGGATTGCTACCGAAGTGTTCTCTCCACAGCGCTTCACTCAAGATCACGAAATTATCCTGTCCGGAATTATCTTCGCCCGGATAAAAAGTTCTTCCCAGTGCGGGCCGCGCTAGAAGCGTGGAGAAAAGCTCTGCGGAAACCAGCGCGGAATTCAGGCGCACCGGTTCGCCGTACCCAGTTAAGTTCACCTCATGACCCTCGGAATATGCAGCCACCTCCATGCTGCGAATCTGCTGGCGCATGGCTACGAACGCGCCCTTCGGGTATGTCCCGGTGACGCTGACCAGTGCGTCTGGTCCTGCGTAGGGCAGCGGGTGCAGCAAAATTCCATTCACCAGGCTGAAGATTGCGGTGTTTGCGCCAATGCCGAGCGCAAGTGTCAACGCCGCAACCGCGGTGAACCCTGGGCTCCTGCGCAGCATACGCGTTCCAAATCGCAAATCCTGGAGGAGAGTTTCCAGCCAGGAAACGCCACGGCGATCGCGATAATCTTCTTTAGCCTGCTCCACGCCGCCCAGTTTCATCAGCGCATCGCGTCGCGCTTCTTCCTGCGTCATCCCTGCGCGCAGATTGTCTTCGATGTGCAATGCAATGTGGCTCGCCAACTCGTCGTCCAATTGGCGATCAAGCTGCTCCCTACGGAGCAAATTCCGCAAGCGGCTTGACCAGGCTCGCATTGTGTTAATCCTCATCTCGCTACTCCCACCGTAAGGCATTTGCTGGATCGATCCGCATCGCACGGCGCGCCGGAACTATCACTGCAACCATGGACGCCAGAACCAGGATGCCCGCTGTTCCAGTGAAGACCGCAGGATCGTGAGGACGCACACTAAAGAGCAAGCTCTCCAGCCACCTCGCCAACCACCAGGCTCCAAGGAGTCCACACGCGATACCCGCAATTACCCGCACCATGGCTTGTCGCATCACCAGCCAGAATACCTGCAAGGGTGAGGCGCCGAGCGCTAGGCGAATCCCAAGTTCCGGCATTCGCTGTGCCACCGCATGAGCCAGCAGGCCGTAGACGCCAACGACCGCAATCAAAACGGAAAATCCGGAAACTACGCCAATGACCAACGTAGTGAATCGCGGCACAGCGGTCGAACGCGACTGGGACTCTTCCAGCGTGTCGATTTCCGCGACCGGCTGATTTTTGTCGAGGCTACGGATGGAGTTGCGAATCGCCGGCACAAGATTCAGCGGCTCATCTGCTGTACGCACCACCAACGTGGTCCACGCCAGCCAATCTTGTGTTTTCTGCGCGTAAGGAATGTAGACCACCGGTCCTTCGTCGAGCTTGGGCCCCATGTGCTTGACATCGGAGACCACTCCAACCACGGTTAACCAGCGCTGATCTTCTTTTAGTCGCACCGTTCGCCCCACCGCGTCGAGGCCAGGCCAGTAGCGACGCGCCATCGTTTCATTGAGCATAGCCACTGGCATGCTGCCGTCACGATCATCGACTGTAAAATCGCGCCCTTTATGGAGAGGCATCCCGGATGTTTGCAGATAGCCGGGGCTGATCACCCGGAGTCCAGCGCGTGTCGAGGTATCAGATGGGCTGCACGCTGGGCCATCAACTACAAATTCAAAGGTCGGGTTGTTGCCTTTCAGCGGCGTATCGCTGATCTCAGCCGTTTCCAAAACCCCAGGCAGACCTTTAACACGCTCGAGAATTTGCTGGAAGAAATTAATTTGTGCTGCGCTTGTCGGATACTTGGATTGCGGCAGCGTGAGTTGCAGCGTGAGCACATGGTCAGTTCGCAATCCCGAGGAAGTCATCAATAGGCGGAGCAGACTCTTGCCTAGCAGACCTGCGCTCACCAATAGAACGCATGCCATGCCTATCTCGATCGCGACCAACAGTCCCCTTTTACGTTCGATGTTGTGTGCGGTGCCGTGAACCACAGAACTGATGTGTGCGCGGAGATCCACGCGCGACCTGTTCAACGCCGGCCCCAGCCCGGAAATAAGTGCCGTAATGACCGTGGCGATGACTGCAAACAGCGCCACCGGGCCATTCAAGTGGATTTCACTCGCTCGGGGGATGAAATCGCCTCCGTACAATCTCAATAACGCGATCCCCTCCACCGCAAGCGCCAATCCTATCGAGGCCCCCAGCGTCACCAGCACCAGGCTCTCCGTCATCAATTGCCGAAGAATTCGTGTACGTCCCGCTCCTATTGCCGCACGCACGGCGAACTCATGGCCACGGGAGATGCCCCGCGCGAGCAACAGATTTGCCAGGTTCGCGCAGGTGATGAAAAGCAAGAGCAGGCCTCCCGCGTGAATCATTAGCAATATCGGGCGCGTCTTTCCCACCACCTCCTCGCGCAACGGCACCAGCGAAGCACTCCACCCGCCATTGGTGGAAGGATAGGCCGCGGCCAGGCTTGCACAGATGACTCCGATCTCCGTCTGCGCGGTGGACTGATTGATTTTGGGCGCCAGACGTCCTATTACAGCGAGCCACCGACCCTCGCGGTTCGCACGATTCTTCTGATTCATCGAGAGCGGTACCCAGGCGTCCGTCTCCTTTGATGGAAATGCAAAGCTCGCTGGCATGACTCCGATCACAGTCGTTGACGAGCCGTTGATTGTCAGTTGGCTGCCAACTACTTTTGGTGATTCGCCGATCTCTTGCCATAAATGGTGGCTTATGACGATGACCGGAGCGCTCTGTTCCCGATCCTCATCTGACCTGAATGTGCGGCCTATTTGCGCATTGACACCCAGGGTGGAGAACAGATTTACAGAGACGAGTTGTGTTTGGAGCCGGCGTGGCTCGTCGACATTCGTCAAGTTCATTGGCCAGCTTGCGTAGGCGGACAGCGATGGAAACCCATGAGACTGCGTGCGCCAGTCGTAGAAATCCGCGGCCGACACGTGCATGGGCTCGTGACCGCGAGTAGCCGATTGCGACCACACCGCGATCAGTCGATCCGGCTCCGGGTAAGGAAGAGGGCGCAAGAGAACGGCGTTTACCACGCTGAAGATTACCGTGTTTGCGCCAATGCCCAACGCCAGTGTAAGCACGGCAATGACGGCAAATCCGGGACTCTTCCGCAACATTCGCAGAGCGAAGCGCAGATCCTGCGATAGAGCTTCAAGAAATGGCAGGCCACGAGACTCGCGATAACTCTCTTTCGTTTGTTCCAAGCCACCCAGTTTCATCAGCGCATCGCGACGTGCCTCTCCGGGCGTCATCCCCGCGCGCAGGTTGTCTTCGATGTGCAATGAAATGTGGCTCGCCAGCTCGTCGTCCAATTCGTGATCAAGCTGTTCCTTTCGGAACAGACTGCCGAATCGGACAAACGCGCTACGAAGCCAAGTCACGAGGCTTGCTCCTTGGCGGACAGAAAACGCGCCAGTATCGCCGTGGCTTGTTCCCAATCACGCGCTTCTTTCTCCAATTGCTTGCGGCCCGCGCGTGTCAGCTTGTAATACTTTGCCTTGCGATTGTTGTCAGACACGCCCCACTCCGAGGTGATGTATCCTTCCTGCTCGAGTCTCAGCAGTGCCGGATACAACGTTCCATAGTTCACCGACAGCAAATCGCCGCTGGTCTGCTCGATTCTTCGCGCGATACCGTAGCCGTGCTGCGCGCCCATCGATTCCAGAGTCTTCAACACCATCAACGCCAGCGTTCCCTGCCAGACATCGGTTTTGTCGCCCATGTCGCTCCTATGTCATACCCATAGGAAAATACTCCCACTCCTATAGGAATGCAATAGGAGAATCTCAAGCACCGCAGAACCGGCTAAGGCTGGGAACAGTGGGTGCGCATCTGACCCCTCGAAAATTTTGGACGAACTTGCAAAGCTTGCCTGCGAACCGAGATAAACTATCGGGCGGGAGTCAACTCCATGGAACCAATGATCAAGGGCGCTATTCCTGTCTTGCCCGCCGCAGATACTACGGTATCCCTAAAATGGTGGACGGAGATTTGTGGTTTTACGGAAACCTTCCGCGACAACACGCCGCCCAATTACGCGGGCATCAATCGCGGTGAAGCCTATCTTCACATCGCTGGGATGGACGATAAGCAGCTTGCACGAACCGTCGGCGATCAAATCATGGTTCGCATTGCTGTAAGAGGAATTGAGGAATTGTACGCCGAATACCAAAAGCGCGGCGGCGTGGTACACCCCAACGGAAAATTGCAGACCAAGCCGTGGGGCACCCGCGAGTTTACGACCATTGACCCGAACGGCGTCTGCGTAACTTTTCAGGAATAGCGACCAGGCGCTCCAGTTTCTACTACTGCTCCTGCGAGTTTGACTCCTCTCGCAGCCCCGTCTATAGTGCCCACCAGGGAACGCCGCGCATCCGCATCCATTCCTGGTTCGCGTCCACCTCCTCTTTCGCCCCCCCGAAATGAGGCTCTTTTCGTTCCTGCGGTTGGTCCTTCCTTCCGCCGCTGTTACACTCATGAATTACAGGTAGAGGGCATGGCCAGGGGAAATTTCGGAGAACGTCTCAAGCGCGAACGTGAACTGCGCGAAGTCACGCTGGAAGAAATTACTATGGCGACGCGCATCGGACCCCGTTTTCTCGAAGCTTTGGAAAATGAGGAGTGGGAGAAACTTCCCGGCGGCGTTTTCAATCGTGGCTTCGTGCGCTCGGTAGCGCGCTATCTTGGACTAGACGAAGAATCGTTTCTGGCGGAATACGATCTGGCACACGGTCCAGTGGTGCAACCCGTCCAAGAGCATTCTGCGAATCATTTTTCATCCCGGCCCAAGTGGGTACCGTTCGTCGCCTTCCTGATATTTCTTGTTGTTTTAGGTGGCCTGGTCACTGGAGGAGTTTACGCCTGGCGGTATTACGCAGCGCACCGTGCCGCCAAGCAATCCCGTGATTCTCCAGCAATAGATCCCGCGTCCTCCAGACTAACTCCAAACGCCGTGACGCTCGCGATGCTTCCTGCCGAGGCTTCCCGCTTGAGCGCAGCAGCGGATGCCGCGACCCCACTCGTTCCCCTCGATCTCTTTGTCTCTCTCAGCGCTGCCACGCGATTGCGCATTCTTGCGGACGGTAAACTCCTGGTCGATGCCGAGCTGCCCTCCGGGTCAAATCACCACTTCCCCGCAAGCGAGAACTTTGACGTCACCGTCGCCGACTCCAGCGCGGTATTGCTGGAATTGAACGGCCAGGCCATGCCGCCCCTCGGCACACCCGGCGCCTCAGGTACAATGACCTTAAGCCGTAAAGACTTGAGGCTAACATCCCGTGGAGACTCTCAGCCCTGGAGTAATTGAAGACCTGCGCCATGGCCGCGCGACGCGCGAGCGTAAGCTGGCGGTGTGCACGACTGGAGCTAATCTCTCTCCTGCCGACCGTGTCGAAATTCTTGCCGTCCTGGCTCACGATTCCGATGATTTGATTTCCACAAAAGCCGGCGAAGGGCTCATTAACGACTCACCCAGCATTTTTGTGGAGGCACTTGCAAGAGAGCATGCCTTGCCGCAATTGTTCGCCTACGCTGGAAGGAACCTTGCCGACAAGCCGGGCATTGCCGAAACAATGATCCGCAACAAGAATTGTGCGGGTGAACACCTGGTGCCGATTGTGCCGCACCTCTCCGCCGCACTCGTCGCCACTTTGATGGAAGAGCTCGACCGCATCTCCGCGTCGCATGCGCTGGCCCACGCGTTGGAACACTCGCCCCATCTGACAGCCGATCATAAGAATATCCTGCAGGAACTTCGTTCCGCTGCTTTGCTTGATCCCAACCGGTTAGCGGAGGTTGCCGAGGAAGCGGAGCCTGATCCGGTCAAGCGACAGACACTTCTGCAGCAGATCTCGCGCATGAATGTTTCGCAGCGGGTGCAATTTGCGATGAAGGGCAGCGGCGAAGCGCGCCGGGCATTGATCCGCGACTCCAACAAAGTGGTGCAGCGCGCCGTGCTGCAATCGCCCCGCCTGACCGATCAGGAAGTGGAAGCCTATGCAAGCATGTCGAACCTGACCGATGAGATTCTGCGCCTGATCGCGACGAATCGGAATTTCCGGAAGAATTACGCAGTCGTTCGCAACTTGATGAACAATCCAAAGACCCCGCTGGACGTTACCCTGCATATGCTGCCGATGCTCAATGCCGTGGATTTGAAAAAACTCACCACCAACAAGAATGTCCCGGAAACGCTTCGCAGCACCGCTTTTAAGTTGCAGAAGACCAGAGCGGAACTGAAAAAATAGTTTCAACGAATGTCCGCCCGCTTCGATGGAAAGCAATTCTTCTGGACACTTACTTGTGATTGAGTAGAATACAGGCGGAATCAGGCCGCCGCCCGGTTGTAACCAGACACCTGCTACCCAAATGGTTTGTACAAAACTGGAGATCCGCAGTCAAAATCCAGTTTCGAGAAAGGAACTGCTATGTTTAGCCTCCTGTGGACAGCGCTCATCGGCCTCATCGTTGGCGCGGTGGCAAAATTTTTCATGCCCGGCAAGGATCCCGGTGGATTCATTGTGACCATGCTTCTCGGCCTAGCCGGTTCCTTTATCGCCGGATATCTTGGCCGATTCCTGGGCTGGTATCAGGAAGGCCAACCGGCCGGATTCATCATGTCCGTGCTTGGCGCAATCCTGCTGTTATTCCTCTATCGACTGTTCGTCTCGAAAAAGACGGCCTGAGTTCTGCTTTGGCTGCGAGTGCCGGCGATGCTGACTGCTGCACCCAACAATTTCCTTTGTTCACCGAGGAGAAATATCAAATGTACGCCACGATTTCGCAATTTGCACTCATGCTGCTTCTAGTTTTTAACGTTTCCTGTTCCTCGAATCACTCGCCCATGACTAACACTCCCGCGCCATCAGCGAATGTCTCCACTTCTCTGGTCGGCACCGATTGGCTGCTCACCCATCTCGCCGGCACACCCGTCATTGCTAATTCAAAAGCCTCGCTCTCTTTCCTCGAAGGTGGTCGCGCGGCTGGAAACGGCTCTTGCAATCGCTTTACGGGCACGTTCAGCGTTACCGGTGATTCCATCAAACTCGGCCCGTTTGCTTCCACCCGCATGGCCTGCATGGATGGGGGAGTCAGCACGCAGGAAGATAAATACTTGAAGATTTTGGGGGCCGCCAAACGCTACGAAATCAAAGATGGCGATCTGTTGATTTACGCGGAGGGGTCGGATAAACCGCTGCAGTTCTCTCGACAGGCCGCGGCAAAGCCTTAACCCGGGGAAGCCGTTGCATCCGGTTGGCGGTTCAGTTGTAAAATGTGTTCGATCAAATTGATTCGCTTTGCAGTTAACTTCTATTGAGGAGACGTTTCACCATGAAGGGAATTTCGCGTTCCACTCTTGTTTGGACTATTTTCGTGCTGGCCCTCTCATTCGTTGGTACTTCCACCGTCGCAGCCCAGGAGCGTCTCAGCGATAAGGACCTCTAACAGCGCATGGAAAATCTCAGCAACGACTCCAAGAAGTTTCAGTCCAACTTCAATAATTCCATTTCCAAGAGCAGCATTCGCAAGACCAGCCAGGAGAAGGACGCCAAGAAGCTCGCCGACAATTTCACCAAAGCCACAAAGACTCCTAAGATTTCAAGAAAACCAAGAAGTCCGATCCCTATCTCCAGAACACCCTTAACTATGCCGAACAACTCGAAAAGATACAGAGTTCGGTGCAGCTCGACTCCGCAACCTCGGCTTCCTGGACAAAAGTTCGGACGCAATTGAACGATATTGCCCACGCCTTTCATCTTTCCGTGAACTGACGGGTATCGTTCTGATTCCTGCCCATCCTTCGCCCCCTGCGAACAAAGGGGCCTTTCTTTTTGTGGGGAGTGGCCGCCCGTCACTTTCTCAGCGCTGCGGTTGAGCTAGAATAGCCACTGCAATTTCGATTGGAGGTTTCCTCATGTCACTCCGTGTCTTGCTGCGTTTGCTTGCCCTCTCCGGCTTGTCGTTCCTCGCTTTTGCAATGCTGACTGTTTCCAGTGGCCGCGCGCAGAATCCGTCCGATCCCTGGACCACCGCGCAAACCGTTCAACCGAACGATCTTGTGAAGGAACTTTCCAATGCAAAGACCGCGCCCACGGTTGTGTTTGTTGGCTTCCAGCGTTTGTACACGGCTGGTCACATCAAAGGATCCCAATTCCACGGAAGCGGCGGCAGCGTCGATGGGATTCCGCAGTTGAAGGCTTGGGCGGCTTCCTTACCTCGTTCCACAAATCTCGTCATATATTGCGGCTGCTGCCCGATGGACCATTGTCCCAACCTGCGCCCCCCTTTCGCCGTCCTTCGCGACATGGGGTTTACCAAACTGCGCGTGCTCATCCTTCCCACCAGCTTTGCAGCCGATTGGGCAGACAAGGGTCTTCCCTACGAAAAGGCGCAATAAACTTTGCCTCGCGCCAGGCCTCCACATCGCTCCTTCTGGCTTCAGCAAATTGCAGGTGACGCTCTCGACGCACCGCCACTTCAAGGTTCGCTCCGCGCGGACATTGCCATCATCGGCGGCGGTTACGTGGGCCTGTGGACGGCTCTTCGGATCAAAGAACATTCACCTTCCACCGATGTTGTAGTGCTCGAGCAGGACATTTGCGGCGGCGGGGCTTCCGGGCGCAATGGTGGTTTCGTTCTCTCCTGGATTTCAAAACTCTCTTCGCTGGAAAAACTCTTTGGCATTCAGGAAGCTCTTCGGGTCGCGCAGGCCTCGGAATCCGCCATCGACGAAATCGGCCGTTTCTGTACGGAGCATTCCATCGACGCTGATTTTCGTAAGGGTGGCTGGCTGTGGACGGCGACCACTTCTGCACAGCACACCGCGTGGGATGGAGTCGTCAATCATTGCGAGCGTAACGGGATTGGTGCGTTCCAGCGACTCACTCCGCCCGAAGCCGCCCGGCGCGCCGGCTCAAATGCGCATCGCGAAGGTGTTTTCATCGCTAATGCGGCCGTGGTGCAGCCTGCAGCGCTCGTTCGCGGATTGCGTCGCGTAGCACTCGCTCGCGGCGTACGGATTTACGAACACACAAAGGTTCTTTCGTTCACGCGCACCCAACCCGTAACCGTTCGCGCTCCAGGAGGCACTCTGACCGCGGAGAAATTGGTTATCGCAAACAATGCCTGGGCTGCCAACATTCGCGAACTTTCCCGTGCCATCGCGGTCATCTCCAGCGACATGATCGTCACCGCTCCCGCTGCGGCCGAACTGGAAATAATCGGCTGGCACAAGGATCTATCGATCACCGATTCGCAAACCATGGTCGACTACTACCGCATCACCCGCGAGGGCCGCGTAGCGTTTGGGAAAGGCGGATGGACCATCGCCTACGCGGGAAATATTGGTTCCAATTTCGATCGCCACCCGCAGCGCATCGCGGAAGTTACCGCCGACTTCCGCCACTACTATCCGCAACTTGCCACCGTGCCCATCACCCACGATTGGTCTGGCCCCATCGATCGCACGCCAGATAGTCTTCCGCGTCTCGGCACGCTTGGCCCACACAAAAATATTGTGTTTGGTATTGGTTGGAGCGGAAACGGCGTCGGCCCGAGCGTCATCGGTGGGCGCATCCTCGCCAGCCTGGCTCTCGAACGGCAAGACGAATGGAGCTATCACCCACTAGTCGGCCGCGGCCTCAACAATTTTCCGTCGGAACCTATTCGCTATTTCGGCGCTCACTTGGTGCGTATCGCCGTCGCCGCCAAAGAACGTGCCGAACTCCAAGAGCGAAAGCCGTCACGACTCGCCGTTGCCTTGGCCAAGTTGGCCCCTGCCGGCCTCGAAGACAAATCCTGATCAAACCAGTGTCATCAATACACTAAGCAAAATAGATGCCGTACTCGGCGCAAATTGCCTTCACTTTTTCGAAGTCCGGTGGCCCCGCCGGCAATTCGGCCAATCGGTAAAACATGGCTTCCACTCCCGCGGGATAGACGCTGACCAAAGCTCGCGTCTTTTTGTTTACGCGGAATCCATGTGGTACGCCGCGCGGCAGGTACACCGTCGTTCCGGTAGTTCCGACAATTTCCTTGTTGCCCACGGTGAATGTCATTTCCCCGTCGCACACGTAAAACATTTCATCTTCCTGCGTGTGGACATGAAGAGGCACCGCAGTACCTGCTTCATTGTTCTGTTCGGCCATCGCGAACATGCCGTCGGTCTGCTCGCCCGTTAATTTAACGGTCTGGTGGTCACCGATCACGTTAATGAATCTTCCCGCGCCCGGCGCCAGAACCGTTTCGTGCTTCGATGAGTCTTCACCCTTGCTCAGTGCCATATTGTCCTTCCCGCAATTTGCTGAGTCTCTTGTTTATCTGCAAAATCCTTCGCTTGCCTTGATGACCAGGCAATTCTTTTCATCCAGCAGCCACTTCATTCCCGTGTCCGCGCCGCTGCCGGCGTGGATAGATTCGTTCTTGCCATCGCGCTGAAATTCGATGTGGTCGCCTACGGCAATCCCTTCATACGTCGCCGGTCCATCGAGCGAGTTTATTTTCACAACGTACTTCTCTCCATTTTTGGACAGAAGCAGGGATGTTCCCTCCGGCCCGTTCCATTGGCCCAGCCACTGATCCACCACGGCATTCGCAGTCGATGGCTTATCTGCCGCCTTATGCGCAGCGCTATTATCCTTCGCCCGATTCTCCTCGACCTGTTTCTGCCGCTGGCAACCCACGGCCACCGCACAAAGCGCAAGCGCCCATAACGCAACTCTAGTTTTGTTCATTTCTTGTCTCCATCGGGCGTACTCGATTCTTTCTCGAATTCTTTTCTGATTTCAATCCCGCTCAGAAATCTCCTCTTCCTGGCATCCAAGTGCTACCGTGGATGCAGCAGAATCGAGGCACTCCATCATGACTTCAGCAGAGACTCCATCCAAAAATGATATGCCCGCAGCACAGGCCATCTCGTTGTTATCGCTGGTAAATTACCAGGATGGCGCCGTGGTCAGCCGCACACTCCTGAAACGCCCGACAGGCACGCTCACCCTCTTTGCGTTCGATGAAGGCCAGGGTCTCAGCGAGCACACGTCTCCCTTCGACGCGGTAGCCCAAATCCTGGAAGGCGAAGTGGAAATTACCATTTCCGGAAAACCGGTGATGGCGAAGTCAGGGGAAGCCGTACTCCTTCCCGCTAATCAACCGCACGGCCTGAGAGCCATTTCTAAATTCAAAATGCTGCTATCGATGATCCGTTCGTAAACCGCTCACGTCTTGCCCCAAACAAGAAACCGCACCCGAGATCAATCGAGTGCGGTTTCTTATCTGTTTGATTAGTTTAGGTTACCAGCCGGTGCGATACTGGCGGCTGAGATACTGGTTTGCATCTGGAATGTTCGTCACCTTCATATTCGCGCCGTCGTAGTAAATCTTCTTCCCAGCCTTTAACGCCACCACGCCGAGCAACATGATTTCTGTGAGGTGCGAAGCATACTCAAACGGGCACGAGGTCTTGGTCTTGCCTTTGGCCGCGTTTACCCAGTTCATTTCGTGGTCTTCGTTTTCGATGCGAGGCAATTTCTGCTTTGGTTTGCCAACGGAATCGGCCAGCGACTTTGGCAACAGCCGCGGGTTCGCTCCATAAGTGTCATGCATCAGCTTGCCCTTGGTGCCGATCAGTAACGCGCCGCCTTCTTTCTTCAGTTCTTCGTCGCCGATCTCCACTGGCTTCGCCGGCATGAACCCGCCGTCGTACCATGTGAGTTTCACAGCAGGCATCGAGCCCCGCGCTGGGAATTCATAGAATGACATCGTGGCATCAGGGAACGATACCCGGTTGAACGGGGAAGAAACCGTCTCGATGCTGGTTGGCAATCCCAAATTCAACGACCACACGGAGACGTCGAACAAGTGCGCTCCCATATCTCCCAGTGCGCCGCAACCCCAATCAACCCAGCCGCGCCAGTTGAACGGATGGTAGACCGGGTGGTAGGGAATGTTCGGTCCCACTCCCAGGAAGACATCCCACGAAAGTGTCGACGGAATTGGATAGCCACCTGCTGCCATCGCCGCCGCCAGTCGAGCA
Source organism: Candidatus Acidiferrales bacterium (assembly GCA_963748365.1). GTDB lineage: Bacteria > Acidobacteriota > Terriglobia > Acidiferrales > UBA7541 > Acidiferrum. The sequence goes on along the minus strand of CAVVJG010000020.1, from coordinate 450,512 downwards.
TCGACGCCGGCCATATTCCAGGACATCGCATCCAGCGATCCTTGCGGTGCCGCTGGCCGCGGTATGCCTTGCGGCCAAAAGCCCACCGGGCGATCCGTCCAGATTTGGATCTCCTTTACTTCGCCGATCGCTCCAGCCTGAATCCACTCCACGGCTGTACGCGCATCATTCAACGAGTGGCCCTGGTTGCCCATCTGTGTTGCCAAGCCGGTTTCTTTCGCCTTGGCTGACAATTTACGCGCTTCGTCCACTGACCACACCAGCGGCTTCTGCACGTAAACATGCTTTTTCAGATCCATGCATGCCAGCGCGATGGGGGCGTGCATGTGGTCTGGAGTGGCAATCACCACCGCGTCGATATCCTTTTGCTTGTCGAGCATCTCGCGGTAGTCCGAATAACGTTTGGCCTTCGGAATCAGGTCGTTCTTCAGGTGCAGGATCGATGCCAGTCGCGCTTTCGATTTTTCCGCATCCGCCGCCGATACTGCCGGAGCCACGTTCGCGCCGGTTGTCGGGTGATCGATGTGGCTCTGAAGATTCGAAGCATCGGTGTCGAGCCGGGAGAGTGTCTTATCCGTGTAGCCCCAGTCGACATCGCACAATGCCGTAATATTCTGGCTGGCGAGATTGATCAAGTTGCTGCGTCCCATCCCTCCAACACCAACGCAGGCCACATTCAACATGTCACTTGGCGCCGTGAATCCACGTCCCAGCACGTGCCGCGGCACAATCATCGCCGCTGCGCCGACCGTCGCTGACTTGGCGATGAATTCTCTGCGTGTTACTTCGTTCTTCTCTTCCACCTTCTCATCCATTTTCTCCACTTCGAGCCTCTTTTCGTCCATTCCACCCTCCTACCGATGGGCACATTATGGCCCTTACACTGAGTGTTTGCGAGCAAAACTTTGCAAGTATAAATTATTTCAAGGCAGAAACATGTGACGTAATCACATCATTGCACGGGTTGGTCACAATTTGATAACCTCGCGCCCTCCCTGTTCCCTCTTGGGAATTCTGCAAACTCTGGTATCCTCCTACTTCGCCAAATCCATTCGCGGAGGCTCCGCTAATGTCTCGCCTTCCTGTTTCATTAACCATTTCTCTGTTTGCGGCGATCTCGCTTTCCGCGCAACAACCTGCTGCTTCGCATTTCGACGGTAATTCCTGGTGGAACCACGTCAAATTTCTTGCTGACGATTCGCTCGAAGGCCGCGACACTGGCAGCGAAGGCTTGTTGAAGGCCGAATCCTATTCCGTTGAGCAACTCAAGAAGGCAGGTCTCGAGCCAGCGGGAACCAATGGGTACTCTCAACCCATTCGCTTCCAGCGATTTCAAGTGGATGAGGCGAAATCATCTCTCGCTTTGCTCAATAACGGTCAGTCCACGTCTATTTCCTTCGCCGACGATGCCTTCGTCTCCACGCGATTGACGCGTGCCTCCACGGAAGTCACTGCGCCCCTGGTGTTCATCGGTTATGGCTTGAAGATTCCCGAGAAAAATCTGGATGAACTTGCCGGGTTCGACTTAAAGGGCAAGATTGTCGTATATATCGCCGGGTCGCCGTCGGATGTTCCCTCCGCCCTCGCTTCTCATTACCAAACCGTCAGCGAACGCTGGAAATCGCTTCGCGCCGCGGGAGCCATCGGCGTCATCGGCATCGCTAATCCAGCTTCGATGGATATTCCGTGGGCGCGCATCTCCGTGAATCGCAATCATCCATCGATGGATCTGGCCGATCCGGAGTTCAACGAAACCGCTGGCCTGCAAATCGGCATCGCTTATAATCCTGCTTCCGCGGAACCACTTTTCGCCGGTTCCGGCCACACTTTTGCCGAACTCGTGGCGCTCGGTAAGGACCGCAAGCCACTGCCTCACTTTGCGCTGGCTACTTCCCTGCAGGCCAAGGTCACTATCCTCGCGACCTCGGTAGACTCTGCCAACATCGTCGCGAAACTTCCGGGCAGCGATCCCACTCTGAAAAATGAATTCGTTGTGCTTTCTGCGCACATCGATCATGTCGGCGTCGGGGCGCCAATTAATGGAGACAGCATATACAACGGTGCCATGGACGATGGCTCCGGCACAGCGCTGGTTCTGGACGTAGCAGCAAATCTGAAAGCGCATCCGGAAAAGCTGCAGCGCTCCGTTTTATTCCTGTTGGTCACTGCGGAAGAAAAAGGGCTGCTGGGCTCGAAGTATTTCGCCGCCCACCCCACGGTACCGATCAAAAGTATTGTCGCGGACATCAACGTAGACATGTTTCTCCCCATCGTTCCGCTGAAAGTGCTCACTATCCAGGGTTTGGCCGAATCCGACCTGGGCGCCCACGCCGCGGCCATCACCAATTCTCTCGGCGTGACACCTCAGCCCGATCCTGAACCGCTACGCAACGTCTTTATCCGCAGCGATCAGTATAGTTTCATCAAGCAGGGCGTGCCTTCTTTGAAGATGGACGTCAGCTATGCTCCCGGCTCGCCCGAACAGAAGATTTTCAAGGATTGGCTCACCAATCGTTACCACGCGCCGTCTGACGACGTGAATCAGCCCTTCGATCTTTCCGCCGCCGCCCTCTACGAAGAAATCGTCCGGCGCCTGCTGATCGAGACCGCCGATACCACCGCGCGCCCCCGGTGGAACGCCGACTCCTTCTTCCGCCGCTACGCCACGAACTGAGGCACAGTCCGAGCCTTAACATTCAATGATCTCCCCAAATCGGGGATTACCGCGCTGCTGCATTTTGCTTCCTATGCTAAAAGCTAAGCGCTAAACTTCCGAACATCGGCCTCCCCAGCGGACTCACATTGGAGGCCACTGCGGTCGTTCACTAATATGGACATCGACGCACTTCGCCGGCTTTGCCTTTCGTTTCCAGCCGCCACGGAACAAATACAGTGGGGCAACAATCTATTGTTCAAAGTTCACGGAAAGATGTTTGCCGTAACTTCGCTTGAACCCGGCCCGGTCTGGCTTTCTCTGAAAGTCTCCCCAGATAATTTTGTCGACCTCACCGAACGACCAGGTATTATTCCCGCTCCTTATCTCGCGCGTGCCAGTTGGATTGCCATTGAATCGCCCACGATTTTGCCCACACCAGAACTTGCGTCACTCCTGAGAAGTTCCTACGATCTCGTCGCCGCAAAACTCCCCCGCAAACTCCGTGAATCACTTGCTGAGCACAAGCCCACCTCGCGCGCATCGGCGAAGAGTTTGGCAAAGATAAAGCCCGTGCACAAAAAGTCTGTGAAGCCTTTGCACAAGGGATCTCGCCAGGCTAGGCGTAAATAGCCAGCCCACTCGAGGTGCACACTCATTTCCAGTATCGAGTTGTCAGTCGGGAATTATAGGAAACCACGGAAAACTTGCCATCAGTTCCAAAGAAAAACTAGGCCATTGCCTTTGAACCGTTGGATCGCCGCAAGGGACGCGCTCCCGGCACGGGGAACGTCATCTTCCACAAATTTACTTCCGGGCTCACGAATTCCAGGCCGACCAGGTATTTCCCGTCGCGCTCTCGCTTCACGTTCACCACATGCGTCTCTGCGGGCCGATTCGTGTTTTCGTTCACCAGCAACAACTCTTGACCCAGCGCGACGGATTCGTCCAAGACCACTAACGCACCCTGTCGGTTCACGGAACGCGTTACCGCCTTATAGCAAAATTTTTCACCCATATCGTTTTGTCCGTGCACAAGCACAGGCAAAGCCAACGCCACGCGCAGCGTCCTGCGCCGTTCGCGATATCGAAAATGGAGTACACCCATGGGGACCTTCCTACCGTTCGCTTTTTTCGGTCCGCATCCAACAGAGCTTCTTGAGAAACAAACTCTCAGTCCGTCAAATCCTGCGGACTAATTTCTCATTAGTCTCGAAGCGGTTGCACTGCGGACAGTTTGCCCTGACCTTCGGTTCAGGACAATAGCTGAGCCGTACCAAAATACTCTCTTCTTTAGTACTACGCTACTTTTTCCTCGCAGGGCCCAGTCAATATCCTGCAATTCGCGACTAAAAATGTACCTCCGCATTCCAGTTCAAGCAAGAACTAGGACTACGTCCGCATCGGCGCTTGAGTCTCGGTGTATGCGCGAGGAGCTACAGGAACGCCGAGCTCTTCTTAAAACCGAGCAGACTGGCTGAAGGCCAGCCGCAAGCGCTTTCAACTCATTGAATTTACAAATCTTAGCGATTGTATAGCCCAGAGCAGCGGCCTTAATTCAGTCGTCGGGATTACCTGGCAAGAGCTCGACTATTTCCACTTTCCAGGGTTCTTCCGTCAAGTCCACCAGGGCCAACGTCACCGGGAGCCGAAAGCGCCGCGGACCGGCGCTACCCGGATTCAGGTATAGCACCCCGTTGCGTTCCCACTGCTCCGCCTGGTGCGTATGCCCGCTGATTACGGCGTCGAATCCGCCGCCTTCGGGATTCAACTCCAATTGCCGCAGATTGTGAACGACGTACAAACTGGCGCCGTCCGCTTCCACCACCGCCGTCTCCGGCAATTCTTGCGCCCAGGGGTCAGTGTCCACGTTGCCCCGCACCGCAAACACCGGTGCAATAGACTTCAGCCTTGCCAATATGTCGGGCTTTCCCACGTCTCCCGCGTGCACGATCAGATCGACGCCTTGCAATGCCTGCTCAGCCTCGGGCCGGAGCAATCCGTGCGTATCGGAAATCACCCCAATTCGCATTTTTCGCAGCGGCCTCCTGAATCCTCGGTGGTTTCTCAGCCCGGTTTGTTCAATCCTTGTCCAGATATTCTCCCGGCACGTCGTCTTCCGGAATCTCGCGGGTCCGAATTTCTCCCTGATCCGCGTCCGGTGCGTTTTCTACGCCTTCCAGGACCTCCGCTTCAAACGACTGCCCTTCTTCCAACAACTCCTTCACACTTTCGGAGTCCGTCTCTGCTACGCCAGACAATCCCTGGGTATCTCCCGCTTGACCACCCGTCCGCGCCCCCAGCCCGGCATTTTCGTAAGTCAGAACGCCGACCCTTTCCGCTTTGCCACGCACTCTATGCTTCGGCGCCTTTTTTCCAGCGACTTTTGTGGAGTTGGCTTTCTTCATTGCCACTGGCTTCGTCACGGCCTTTTTTGCCGTCGCTTTCACGCCGCTTCTGGCGCTCTTCCTCGCCTTTTTCTTCGGTGCCATGCGTTTGACAACTTTTACCTTGCGTACCGGTTTTTTCTTTGCTGCTTTCTTGCTTTTCTTTTTGGGCGCCATTTTTGTTTCCCATCCTCACGCCGAGTGTACCACTGGCCCACGCGGCTTGCTTCAAGGTGCATCACAGTGGGAATTTTCCGCCACGATAACTATAATGCTCTCAGATTCATCGCATTTGCAGAACCACGGAAGCTGCCGTTGGCCGCCAGCTCTTTGGAGGGTCCGCTGACCATGAATAAAGCGGAATTGCGCGCTCGCGTCGAAGAAATAGGACTCATTCCGGTTATACGCACATCATCCGCGGAAGATGCGCGCTTCGCGGTCGAAGAAGTTTCTCATGGTGGCATTCCCCTCGTCGAAGTCACCATGACCGTTCCGGGCGCGATCGAGGTGATTCGAGATGTCGTCAAGCATGTGCCCGGCGTCATTCTCGGTGCTGGAACCGTTCTTGACGTCGACACCGCTCGCCGCTGCATCGATGCTGGCGTTCAATTCATTGGCTGCCCCGCCCTCGACCTCCCCACCGTGGAATTTGTCGCCAAGAATCCGAATGTCATCATGATGGCCGGAGCGATGACCCCTACAGAGGTTTTGCTGGGCTGGAAAGCCGGCTCTGATTTCATGAAGCTCTTTCCTTGTTCGCTGATTGGCGCGGATAGCTACGTCCGGGCGCTTCGGCGGCCTTTTCCTGATATTCCGCTCGTGGCCGGTGGCGGCATCACGCAGCAAAACGCCGCCCACTACCTGCTTGCAGGAGCCGCCGCACTTAGTATCGGCAAAGAACTCATCCCCCGCGAATCCATGTTGCTCCATAAACCCGACCGCATCCGCGAACTGACTCGCCGCTTCGCCAGTATCGTGCGCACTTCCCGCGCCCGCCTCGCCGAAGCCCAATCCCAGGCCGTCCCCTCTGTAATGTAGGGCTGCAGCACTCACAAACCTTGAGGGTGCCTCACACGTCGGTCTTACGTGTGGAGGTCTTTCTTCACACCCTCAACGCATCCGCAATCGCGCGCTCAAATCCTTAGAATGACTTCGGGTGGCCCCTGAGACAAAATATCGAACCTCGCTCACGTTGTGAGGTCTCCACTCTAGATATTCATCTCGAAACACAGAAACGCGAAGGGTGCCCAGGTTCGATTGTGTTTTCTGAACCTTGGTCTTGGATTTCGCTCTATCATTTCGCGTCGATTCGAATCATTCCCGTTTCGTTCTTCGCGTAGAACGACTAGCGCGTCAGAAGGCGTGCCGTGTTTTGGCTTTCTGATCAGCAGATGTACATGTTCCGGCATCACCACGTAGCCAATCAAACGAAATTCCATCCTGTCGCGAATGGTTCCCAGCTCTTGCACGAATATAGTTCGCGCAAGCTTGCTCTGCGGTAGCGGCAAGCGCCGGTAGCAACTGAACGTGATGTAGTGTAAATGCCCCTTGCCGAAATAGCACTTCAATCCGCTGGGCATCCGGAACCCCAAGACCCAGGTTCAGAAAACACCAGCGAACCTGGGGCACCCTCCGCGCTTCTATAAGTCCGAGGAAGTTGTCACAGTGATATCCTCTCCGCGTGCACCATGTCAACCAAATCCAAATCGACCCACCCGCCATTGAGGTGGACCTTGCTGACTGAACGGCGTTCAAACAATGCCCTCGCGGTTACCCTATCGAAAAGCGAACTGGCTTACTTCCTGAACACACTCAACGAAGTTCTTCGGGGGATCAGGATCGAGAACTTTGAGGGGCGCCTTGGCGAACCGATGCATTCTGCCGAGCAGTTGTGGCAAAAGCTTTCCGGCACTTACGATGCTTGGGACCTAGATGGTTGGATGAGTTTGATCGTGACGAGTTCGCTACGCGCCTAGGAGACAAGGCCTCCGTTGCACTCACCGTGATTGCAGCCCTCGGTGAACCGACTCCGACTAAGTAGGGAGTGAACCTCAATCGGCGAGGGCTGATTGGATGACTGCGTCGACCTTACTCCCAAGTAGACTTGACAGCTGTTCGACGACCAAGGCTCGGGAAAAAGGAGCCGAGCGATGATGATTATAGGTTGTGATTTTCACACACGCTATCAGCAGATTGCCATTGCCAACGACGAAGCCGCGAGTGGCACACACTTAGAACGGTAAGATGACTTTGGGCGAGTGGAGCAGGCTTAAGGCGCTAAGCTGACTTCCGGTGCCCTAAAGTACTACGGCTGCCGCTGGACAATTTGCATCGCATTCACGCGCGCGTGCTGCACCGTCAGGCCCCAATGAAGATGTGGGCCGGTCACGCGTCCCGTCGCTCCCACTTTGCCGATCTCGGCATTGTTCTCAACGGTATCCCCGGGCTTTACATCTATCTCGGAAAGGTGCGCGTACAGGGTGTAAATCCCATACCCGTGATCGAGCACCACGGTATTCCCCGAATAATATAGATCCTCCGCCACCACTACTATTCCTCGTTGCGCCGCAAAAACCGGTGTCCCCTTCAGCGCGGGAAAATCCACGCCCGCATGTGGCGATCTGGCCTGACCATTCAAAACCCGCCGCCGCCCGAAATTACCTCCCGTGGCCACATCCTTTAATGGGAGATGGAATACCCCGTCCCAGAATCGCTCGGGAGTGACCGTGTCAAAAATCGCCCGCATCTTTTTTTGGTCTGCTTCGGCACGTTTCTGTTGCTCCGGATCCGGTTGTACAAATTGTTTTTCAACTTTCAATTGCTCGGTCGGAAACTTTCCGTTCCTCACGGTTACAAACGCGCTGCACGAAACGGGATTGCCATCTTTGTCGGGCCAGGTGATCTTCCACTCATATTTCCCGGCTGGCTTTTCTAAATCAACGCCTAACAATCCATGCAGCTTTTTGCTCGAGGCCCCTTCTGTCCACAGAGCCATCGCGCGTCCGTTCCATTCTCCTTTCACTTCCGGCATCGCACTGGGCGCTAATACTTCGGCAAGCAGCAACGTGCCTTGCGCCGTAAACGCCGAATTCAGCTTCAACGTGACTCCGCTCGGGCATTTCTTTAGTATTTGCGCCGATATGCCGGCTGGGCAGAGCAACCCGGCCAAGAGCGTCACCGCCTTCATGGCAATGTAAAATCGGGTCAGAAATCTCCACATTCGGGGAATCCTCTTTGGGCCAGACCCATGTTTTCCACTCACTGGTGGGCGTGACCGCGGTCACATCGGTCTCGCCCTTCGCCATCCACAATTGTAACCGTTATGGCTAAGCGATCATCTGGAGTGGTCTTGATCGTCACGCTGCTGGCTTGGTCCGTCAACCTCCCAGCTCTGGCGTGTCCCGCCATGAACTCGCGGGCAGCAGTTATGGCGCAGGCAGGAGCTTCACCTGCCCCCAAGCCTGAACCCTCCCCTTTGCCTCATAGCTGCTGCCCAGCACAGAAAGTCTCCCGCAGCGCAGCCCAACCCCTCCACCGTAATTGCGCTCTTCACGCAAATTCTGATGCAAACTGCTGCTCCGTGGCCGCAAACCCCTTGGGGACTCCACTGCCTCAGATACTCACCAAGCCGGATCTTTTGAAATTCCTGTCCGCCTCCGCTTTCGGACCGCTTCTGGTCTTGATTAACCTGCCGGAACCGCTGTTCGCCTTAGCATCTTCGCCTCCCGGTATTCCTCCGTCTTCCCCATCCGTTCTTCGACTCTGAGACTCGCAAATCTTCCTTGCATTGCCCCAATTGTGTCGACGCGTAGGACGTGTTTCCTACACCCCGATGTACACAGAAATTATTGAGGAGAATTTATGAAAATCCGAGTTCTAGCAGTAGTCCTGATGCTCGCTCTAGCGGCCTGGCTACCTCTGGCGGCGCAACAACCAGTTCCGGCCCCGGCTCCAGCTTCGTCGCCCGCGACCGCAACATCACCCGACCCGGCAAAGACAGAAGCTCATTCCGCTTGCGCGTGTTGCTCGCACGACGCGACCGCGAAAGATCAAGCCAAAACCGAAAAGCACGATCACCATGCCATGGCCTGCTGCAGTGGCAAATCCTCTACGGAAATGTCTTGCTGCAAAGGTCAATCTGCGGACGGTAAGTCCACAATGGAATGCTGCAAGGGCCACGATGCAAAAATGTGTGCCGCAAAAGACGGTAAATCCTGCTGCGATTCAAAGGATGGAAAGTCCTGCTGCGGCAAAGACGCCACCGCCTGCAACACTAAAGATGGCAAGGACTGCTGCGCTTCCAAAGACAGCACCTGCTGCAAACACGCGGTGTAACATCATCGCAAACACTGAGGGGCCCCGATCGTCGTCCGGGCCCCTTTGATTTTCCGCCTGATTGGCACTACTTATTCAATCGTCTCTACAATTTCAGCCCCAACACTCTCATTAATTTCTCCTGCACCTTCTGCAGCTCCAATTCTCGAGCGTGCTCTTCTTTTGTTCGGTCGTTCAACGCATCCTTAAGCAGCAGCAGATTGCGCCGCAATTCCATCTGGCCTACCGCCAGCCTTCGCAACGATTTCAATGCTTCTTCCTGCTCGGGCTCCAGATCTCGCGGTTGACGGTCGACCACGCAAAGCGTCCCCAGCCCGAAGCCGTCCTCATCAATCAAGGGCGCTCCCGCATAAAATCGAATGTTCGGCTCTTTCACCACCAGCGGATTGTCTCGAAACCGCGGATCCTGCAGCGTGTCGTGAACGATGAACAGGTCCTCTTTGCCCCCTTGGATGGCGTGTGCACAAATCGACGCCTCAATCGGCGTTTCCCGCACTTCCACTCCCACTTTCGACTTGAACCATTGCCGGTGATCGTCTACCAGTGACAAGAAGGCCATCGGAGTTTCGCAGACATAGGAGGCTAGCGTTACCAGATCGTCGAAACTCTGCTCAGGTTCGGTGTCCAGAATCGCATAACGATTCAAAGCCACTACTCGTGCAGATTCCGTCTTCGAAGGCGAATCCATATCCATCTCCGAGACACACAATCACTGTCGGCAGACTCAGCCAGGCAGGAACCGAATCATACTCCAGACCCTGGCAACTGCACAGTCTTAGATGGCATGTGCACCCCACTGCCCCTTTGCATTACACTGTCAACCTTCTGCCGGGAGGATTTTGATGCGCAAGCAAGCCATTACCCTGTTCCTGTTCGTGAACTTAATGTTCGTTCTCGCCATACAGGCGGGACCTCAGAAGTCCACGCCCGCCGTCTCCAACCAGGAAAACCAACGCCGAAGTTTTGCCATCAACTTCCTTCGGGCCATAAACAACTCCGAACTCGATTACCAGAAGAAACATGGCACCTATGCGAATTGGGGCGCTCTTCTTGCCGATGGCTACTTCGATCAATCCGGCACCAAATACGTTTCTCAGGATTTTCCCACCGTGGCCCACGCGCTTTACGGCCGCGGCCCGGAAATTGTGCCCGGCTGGAAGTTGCGTCTGAACGTTTCCAATGGTGGGAAATCCTACGATGCCCTTGTGGAAGATGTCACTGACCCGAAATGTGGCTATGCGGGCATTACTGACGATCGTGGCCTAATTCGCCAGGGCAAGGCAATCGATTGCCCTCTCTAGGCCACTACAGATTTGTTTCAGCCAACTTTGGGAAAGTTCAATCTGCTGAGGACGCGTTGTAGTATCGTTCTTCCGCTTCGCGAATCGGTAGCACGCTGAAGTATTTGTGGCGGCAGGGGTCGCACCGCAGTGCCGGCACATTCAGCATCCGCCAAATAACCGACAGCGGTGTATCGACAAACTCAGGAGAAATTCTTCGCAACTCCAGATTCCCGCAATGCGGACAATGCGCGCGAAACATGAAACTCAACGGCATGAGTCGGGAATGAAATCGTGCGTGGCATTCATGGCAGCGCCACGGATAAACGCCAAGAATACTCATCACGTGATCCGCAACCGTCTGGCGGTGCGACCTACGTGCTCCTGATTTCTTGCAAATAGGGCAGGTCATCTACGGGCGCTCTGGATTCTCCGTAATTTCCCAAAGAATAGGGCAAAGCGCGCTCCGTGGCAAGAGGAACAAAGTACCGCTTTCCAGTACAATAGTCTGCCAGGAGAGAAATGTGCCGAACTATACCGAAGTCCACGCCAAAGCGGGTATTGACGCAAAATTACCCATTCTGGAGACGTGGCCCAACCAATTCCCTGGCTATGTCATTACCACGCGATTCCCGGAATACTCCTCCGTCTGCCCCAAAACTGGTTTGCCTGATTTCGGCGTAATCACAATTCAATACAAGCCGCGCAAAGCCTGCATCGAGCTCAAATCCCTCAAGATGTACCTGCTGGCTTACCGCAACCTCGGCATCTTTTATGAGAATGCTGTTAACAAAATGCTCCACGACATCGTCAAAGCCACCAGTCCCGTCTGGTGCGTCGTTAAAGGCGATTTCACTCCACGCGGTGGTTTGAACACTTCTATCTTTGCCCGCTGGCCCGAACGCAAACCCTCTCCCTCCGTCCCACGTAAACAACGGGGCACTGGTAGCTGACCAGTATTGGACTTGTTTCCACCCGCAGTGGATAATTCCAACGTCATTGACCCTTGGCCATGACAACCTATTCTGAGGAGGGAGAATGAGTATTTCTCCAAATGTTCCGAATCCGCAAGAGTCCTACCACTACGAAAATCTGGGGACGCCCCGCTGGATTCCCGTCCTTTTCGCGCTTCTCTTTGTTGCTCTTGGTTTACTTGCCTACGCCGGCCACTCCGTCCAGTCTCGCCTGGAACAGGAGCTGACCAAGGCTGAAGATCAGAACAAAATTCTTAGCGCACAACTCGAACAGGCCAACTCTCGCCTAGCCGAGATCAAGGGCCAGGTCGAAGTAACGTCGCAGAAAATTGGAATGACTCAGGCAGAGGTGGCCGAAGCCAAAAGCCGCGCCGAAGCGATCCGCAAGAGCCAGGTGGCTTCCGACCAGAAGCTGACTCAGCAGATCACAGAAGCTCAGAAAGAAAGTGAAGCCAAGATTGGAGCTGTTGCTACTGATGTTACCGGCGCGAAGAAAGATATCGAAGCTACCCGCACTGATCTGGAAGCCACTAAATCCAAGCTTGATCGCGCCACCGGAGACATGGGCGTCATGAGCGGCTTGATTGCCCGCAACAAGGACGATCTGGAAGAATTGAAGCGCCGCGGCGATCGCAACTACTACGAATTCACTTTGCAGAAGTCCAAGACTCCTCAACGCGTGGGTCCGGTACAAATGAAGCTCGACAAGACTGACCAGAAGAAATCCAAGTACACCATGACCGTGCTGGCCGATGACAAGTCCATTGAGAAAAAGGATAAGACCTCGGGCGAGCCTATCCAGTTTTACGTTAAGGGAGCTGCCCGGCAATCACCCTATGAAATCGTGGTCTTTGACGTTGGTAAGAACCAGATCTCTGGCTATCTTGCAACTCCGAAGGACAACGCAACCACCGGCCCGGCGCCTGCTGCTCCCGCCAAGCCATGAGCGCAGTGGCCTGAGCTTTTTAAGCAACGCCTGACGGAGACAAGGGGTCCAGGTTCTGGGGTTTCATTCTTCCCCGGGTTCCATGCGTGTCGCCAAACGAATCCTGTTGACTGTTCTTGTGTGTTTCTTTGCAACGCGGGGTAAGGGCGCGCAGGAACTCCCGTCGGCGGAACCCGCTCAGACCATTCGCGTGGATGTTCAGCGTGTAAACGTGGGCGTCATCGTGACAGACGCTCGCGGCCAATTCATTCGCGGGCTAAAACGCGAAGATTTTCACACCTTTGACAACAACATCGAGCAGCCCATCACCGAATTCGCCACTGTCGACGAGCCTGCACAAATTCTTCTACTCGTTGAAGCCGGCCCCGCCGTCTATTTTTTGCAAGACGCGCATATCTTCGCGGCCGACGCCATGCTGCAGGGACTCACGCCTTCTGACCAGGTGGCCATCGCCCGCTACGATATTGAGCCAGCGCCCATTCTCCCATTTACCAACAATAAAGGGGTCGCGCAAGCGGCGCTCTCTGGCATTCGCTTCAATCTTGGCTTCAGCCAATTGAATTTGTCTTCAAGCCTCAATACTGTCCTCGATTGGCTGGCGAATCTTCCCGGCAAGAAAACCATCGTTTTGCTTTCTACTGGGGTGGACACCAGTACGCAGCATGCGATTCAATCTGTGCAGTCTCGTCTGCAGACTGGCGACGTCAGACTTCTCTGTGTTTCCGTCAGTGGTCCTCTACGCAACGGCAAGAAAGGCAGCAGTAAACAACTTCAACAGCTCGCACAGGATTTCAAGGAAGCGGACGCACGACTCCAAGCACTCGCAGAGGCCACCGGTGGCCGCGTCTTCTTCCCTGAAAGTGCCAAAGCCATTCAGGAAATTTATCGCCAGGTCGCCCAACTCGTCCGCAACGAGTACAGTATCGCCTTCGTTCCCCCCGCAAACGACGGCGCTGTCCACTCCATCGAAGTAAAAGTAAATCTCCCGCCACCGCCGCCAAACGCCAAAACTCCAGCACCAATCTTTCGCGTGGATCACCGCAAAGCCTACGTCGCTCCCAAACCAATTCCGTAACGAGTCCGTCTCGTTCTACGGATTGCCCGATCGCGAAACGAAAGGACGTGTCATCCTGAGCGAGGCGAAGGATATCAACCATTATTCCCAGCACCATTCACGCACTTCCGTTGTTAAAGGTGCCAGCTTTAATTGGACAAAAACGAAACCCGATCGGCCTTCGCCAAACCGGCGCCGTAGGTGCGACAGAAATATCCACTTAAATCGGCATTAAAACTTTTCTAAATTTAAATGAGATTTAACCGACTGAAGCTCACATCAACAAATCTACTCAAACTCTTTCATCATGCGCGCCATATCCCGCAACCGCTCATCCACCTTCGCAAAAACCGTTCCTGCGGGAAATGCTCCGTCCCCGTTGCGAGAACCGGCCTTGACTCCCGTCAACAATTCGATTCCCTGCTCGATCCGCGTTACCGGCCAGATATGGAAATTCCCACTGGCCACTGCTTCCAGCACGTCTTCGCGCAACATTAAATCTTCCACATTCGCCGAGGGTATCAACACCCCTTGCGTCCCCGTCAATCCATAAATCCGGCAGGTATCAAAAAATCCTTCGATCTTCTCGTTCACGCCGCCAATCGCCTGAATGTCTCCGCGTTGGTTCATCGAGCCCGTCACCGCTACATCTTGCCGCAATGGCAATTCCGAAAGCGCGGACAACAATGCATAAACTTCCGTGGAGCTTGCACTGTCCCCATCCACTCCCGAATACGATTGCTCGAAACAAATGCTCGCCGCTAGCGTCAATGGCTTATCTTTCGCAAAGCTGCTGCGCATATATCCCGAAATGATATGCACGCCTTTGTCGTGGAAGCGCCCGCTCAGGTTTGCCTCGCGCTCAATATTGATCAACCCGGACTTGCCCAGTGCCGCGCTGGCCGTAATCCGCACCGGCTTGCCAAATGCATAGCCGCCAATCTCCATCACGCTTAAACCGTTCACTTGCCCCACGCACGATCCGTGCATGTCCACCAAAAGCGTTCCTTCTTCCACCATTTCCCGAATGCGCGTTTCGATCAGGTTGTGCCGCTCCATTTTCGAGGCAATCGCCGCGCGCACGTGCGCTGCTCGCACCACGTTTTCGCCCGAACCGGCCGCCGCGTAGTGCGCTTCGCGCGCCAAATCTGCAATGTCCACAAACCGCGCGGTTACCTTGTTTCGCCGGCCCGCCCGCCGCACTCCATATTCCAGGATTGAAGCGAATGCGCCCCGGTCGAAGGGAAACAATTTTTCCTTCTCGCTCAACGCGCGCAGCCGTCCTGCATACTCTTCGATGACGATGTCGCTCATGGGCATCTCTTCATCGAACTCCACGCGCACCTTAAAAATCTTCCGGAAATCCTCTTCGTATTCGTACAACATCTCGTACAGGTCACGATCGCCGATCAAGATCACCTTTACGTTGATGTCCACCGGTTCTGGTTTCAGCGCCGTGCTGGTGAAGGGATAGAACATTTCCAAGGGCTGTATTTCCAGCCGGCTGTGGTTCATGGTGCGTTTCAGTGCCCGCCACACGCCGGGCTCGGAAAGCGCTTCAATCGAATACATGATCAAGAATCCGCCGTCAGCCCGCAGCAGCGAGCCGCCGCGCAGGTCCATGAAATCGCTCGACCAGCCACCGCGTGCGTCATATGCGCGTTGAATCGTGCCAAAAAGATTCGCGTAGGAGGGCGTAGTCTCGAAAATCACGGGGGATTTATCTTCGGCGTTGTGCGCCAGAATGACGTTCACGCCGTAGACACGAAACGGGTCTCGCTCTAACCCAGATGGTTTCTGAAAGCCTTCGGGAACTTCCGGAGGCGTCTGCTCTTCCTCTCCCTCTCGTTCCTTGAACGGCCCCAGGTTATCCAGCAGGTGTTGCCTCACCTCCTCCAGATATTCAGAAACTCCACTGCCTGGATATTTTTCCTTCAATTCCTCAATCACACCATCGACCAGTACCGACGCCGCTTCCTGCTCCAGATAACTTAATTCACTCGCGAGTTCGCGCGAAAGAGTCAGCGTCTTGCGATAGACCACTGTAAATTCCTGGCGGAATTGTTCGTATTTCCGTTCGATGTCTTCCGCGACCACCGTTTCCAGTTTCCCCTCGTGCACCATCTTGGTGATGTCTTCGATGGGCACCATCTGCCCTTCCAGCACCGGGAAAATTTCTGGCAACGCCACGGCTCCGACCTGCATATGTCCCAGCGCGAACTGTTCGCGCGCAATCCGCCGGGTAAAATCGTCCATCAATTCCTTCTCGCGCACGGAAAATCGCTCGACAATCCGGCTCTTCTGGCGCTGGAACGGCTCACCTTCAAACACCTGAGGAATCCGCCGCCGCAAAAAGTCGATCCCCGCCTGCATGTCCTTGCGGAAAATGTTAGCCGAGCCCCGTGGCAGTGACAACAATCGCGGCCGGTCCGTTATCTTGAAATTGTTTACGTAGCAGCGATCCAGCGAGGGCTTGGTCTCCGGATGCAATTCCTCGATCATCTGGGCAATCGTTCCGCCTCGGCTGGTGCCCGCCAAACCGCACACAAATACGTTGTAGCCCGGAGCGGAGAGTTCCACGCCCATTTTCAAGGCGCGCAGTGCGCGCTCCTGCCCTACGAATCCTTCGCGCCGTGGCGCTTGGGCCGTGGTCTCAAAGGGAATGCGAGACAATTCGCAGCGCCACCGGAGTTTCGGCGCGGTCAATTCATGCAGGGTTGGCTCCGTTATTTCCTTCATTAAGCTCATTGAGGGCGTACTCTAGCACACGGCACGCCAACTCGCCCGAAATTTACCCCATCCGTTACGCAAGCAGTTACGCTGGCCCTTGCTCCACTTCTTCCCGGTGCTCCATATACACCCGCAAGACCCCCAGAGCTGCTGCCACTACTGTCGGCCCCACGATTAATCCCAACAACCCGAAAGCCTGTAGCCCGCCCAGTATGCTGATAAACAACAGCAGGTCATTCAATTTCGTGCGATTGCGCAACAGCAACGGCCGCACAATATTGTCGGCGATGCCCGCAACCCCTCCGCAGATAATCAGCACCACCAGCGCTTTGCCCCAATGCCCTTGTACCGCCAGCCATATTCCGGCGGGAAACCAGACCAACGCGGAGCCCACCACCGGAACGATCGAAAAAAACGCGATCAGCACCGCCATAAACACCGGCGCAGGCAGCCCCGTCAACGCGAACGCCACGCCTCCTAGAAATCCCTGAATCAACGCGATTAACAACGCCACCGCCACGCTAGCAAATATAAGGTCGCCTGATTCCTTCAACATGCTGTCTTGCAAATCTTTCTCAAACGGCATCAAGTGCCGCACCGCACGAAGTACCGCGCTTCCGTCGCGGAACATAAAAAACAATGCGAACAGGAGAATAAACAGATTCATCACGAACGAAAATGCATTCTTCAACAACGCCCCGAAGCTCGATGCCATGTAGGCTGCCACTTTTTCTGCAGCCTGCCGCAAGGGGCCGATAACGTCCATGCTTTGCGCAGATTCTGGCAAGTGCTCGCGCACCCATGCCAGCGCGTTACTCGGCAACAAGTTCGCTCCGCTTCCCACCATGGCTTGTATCTTGGCGGAGGAATCAATCGCCTCGCGCGTGGCGTACAGCAACACCAGCAATACCGGCACGATCAGCAGGATGGTCACCGCCAATGTGCTGATCAAAGCCGCAACCGTAGGGGAAAGTTTCCTTTTCAGATTCGCGTGCAGGGGAGAGAAAAATATGGCGAGCACCGCAGACCACGCCAGCGGCATCAGGAACGGGCTGATGATTTTTAAAACCAGATAGCCCAGAAACAGCAGCGCCCCGTAGGAAAGCACGGTGGTCAGCCGGTCGCTGGTCGTTGTATTACCCGTAGTTGGATTCATGTCCGTTATATAATCCACCAGTTGCGGTTCTGCGGTACACTTCCGCTTGCTGTCACGTCGCGTGCATAAGAGGAAGCCAGAAATTCATGAAGTTCAACCAGAATCCCTTCAGCTATGCACAGGTGCGACTCCTTGCTGTACTTGCTTTAATCAATTTTGTCAACTTTGCTGATCGCCAGGTCCTCAATCCACTCGTTCCGCTACTCCGCCAACACTTCGGCGTTACCGACGCACAGCTTGGCTCGCTGCAGACCGTCCTGCTTATTATCCTTGCTCTCGCCAGCGTTCCATCCGGGTTTCTCGCCGACCGTTTCAGCCAACCTAAAATTATCGCGATCGGGGTGCTCTTTTGGAGCCTTGCTTCCATAGCCAGCGGACTTGCTCCCACCTTTATGCTGCTGTTCTTTGCGCGTGGTTTTGTCGGCGTCGGCGAAGCCGCTTACGCTCCGGCGGCGCAAACGATGATTTCTGATTCTTTCTCATATGAACATCGCGCGCTGGCACAGGCTATCTTTGCTTCAGGAATGCTGCTCGGTGGCGCCGCGGGACTCGCGCTCGGTGGCATCATGGGGGCCCGTCACGGCTGGCAATACGCCTTCATCATCGTTGGCGTCGTGGGAATCATTCCTGGATTATCCGCATTCAAACTCCACGAACCGCCGCGCCGTCCGCGTTCTGAACTCACCGCCATCCGCGAACTTATTCGCGTGCCCGCTTTTATCGCGCTGATTATTGCCGGAACCTGCATCACCTTCTCCGCCGTTTCACTCGTCACCTGGGGCGTCGATTACGCGATGAGCTACAAGGATTTCAGCCTGCGCGAAGCGGCTCTCTCGCTCTCCGTCATTGCACTGCTCTCGCTCGTGCTCGGCGCGCTTTCGGGTGGCTATGTAGCGGACCTTTTGCAGAAGCGCTACACATTTGGGCGCATTCTGGTAATCGCGGGGGCATTTCTGGTTGCCGCTCCATTCCTGCTGATGGCCATTCAGTCTGACGAGAAACGGATCGTGTTGATGGGACTGTTTGTGTCGGGCTATTTCATGAGTTGGTATCACGGGCCAATCACCGCGGTGATTCACGATCTGACACCGCAGCGCGCGCACGCAACGGCGATCGGAATCTATATGTTTGTAACGCAACTGCTTGGCGCGTTGGGACCGCACCTGATTGGCAGAATATCCGACATCAGCAATCTGCAGATCGGCCTGCAGGCCGCTGTTGCCGTTATGGTTTTTGGATCGCTGCTGATGCTGCTGGTGGTTTATTTTGTGCGTCGCGATGGCATTCATCATCCGCGACTGGCCGCGTTCCGCACGGAAGACGAACTCGCTCGCTATCCGCGCGCTGCAAACTAGAACGGGGCTTCCGCTTCACCGGTCGCTACTTGATTCCGACCTTCTGAATCAGCCGCGTCACTTCTTCGGCTGGAACATCATACAGCGGACGCTCGTCCTCTTCTTCCAGGCGTTCGCGCAAATATTCTGCGGCCACAAAACTCGCTTCGCGGTCGGTCAGATCGCGTCCGGCTTTCGAGCGGAATTCCACAAATCCGTTATGGTGCAGCCCTATGATTTTGCCTTCGCCATCTACCGAAAACTTCGCGTCAATCGTGTCGCTGTGCCGCGTGGCAATCCCATTCCAGATGTGCGAGAAGCGGCAGTCATAGACATGGCCGCTCAGTTTGGAAGTAACTTCAAACGCGCCGATGAACGTATTCATGGCGCCGGTATTGGGAAGCATCGGAACAGAAGGCAAGATTTTTCCTCTTTCGCTGGCTACGCAGCAACGCAAACTCTAAGTCTAGTTTTCAACACTGTTGTTGCGGTGTCAACGATAAGAAGAGAGCAAGAAGTGGACAGCGGCCAAGGATGACTTCCAATAGGTCAAACTGCAAAGGACCTCTCGGGTCACCGTGTGCAGTCACTCTCCCCGCCCAGGAGACATTGGCCGCCGCTTACGTCAGCATCAAGAATGGCGTAGCCAAAATATTTCGCCATCCGCAATTTCCCGTAGGCGACGGACAAAAAACTCTTGAAATCTAGCGGGCTGCCACCGCGGGTACTTCCGCTTGTGTGTACACGCCGACTGCGGCGCCGACTCCTGCGCCGGGAGACATACGGTGCCCGCAATCGACTAGCGCTTTTTCCATCACTCCCAGCAATTGCAGCACGAACTGTTTCTGGCTGCAGTAGCCCATGAGGCCCAGCCGCCAGATTTTGCCCTTCGTCGCGCCTATGCCGCCGGCGATTTCGATGTTGAATTCGTCCAACAACTGATTGCGGAACTTCGCGTCGTCAATACCCGCGGGAATAACGACGGCGGTCACGGTTGGCAGGCGATCCTTTGGGTTGTCGACAAACAGTTTCAGTCCCATCGCTTCGACAGCCGCGATCAATGCGTGCTGATTCAGGCGGTGACGCTCCCAACGCGCTTCGAGTCCTTCTTCCAGGGTGATGCGCATCGCTTCGCGCAAGGCGTAGATCAGCGATATCGGCGGTGTGTGATGATAGAGGCGATCCTTGCCCCAAAAATTCATGGCCGTCGACAGATCGAAATACCAGCTCTGCACCTTAGACTTGCGATTGCGGAATGCCTCTTCCGCGCGCGGGCTCACCGTGATGGGAGACATCCCCGGCGGCGCGCTGAGCGCCTTTTGCGACCCGCTAAAGCAGATATCGATTCTCTGCCGATCCACGTTCAGAGGAACGGCGGCCAGCGTTGCGACGGTGTCCACACTCAACAGAGCGCCACACTCGTCGGCCACCTGACGAAATGGGTCGAGATCGGTGATCACGCCGGTAGAGGTTTCGCCCTGCGCCAGGCCAATCAACTTGATTTTGCGGCCCTTCACAACTTTGCGTACATCTTCCGGATCGATGGGCTTTCCCAGCGGTGCTTCCACCAGATGCAACTTGGCGGGAGTGTGCTGTGCAATCACGTAAAACCGTTCGGAAAACATTCCGTTCACGCAACAGACGGCTTCGTCGCCGGGTTCGAGCGAATTCATGATGGAGGCTTCAATGCCGCCGGAACCGGAAGCCGAGAGCGGAAAGGTAATGCGGTTTTCGGTCTGAAAGACTTCACGCATCATTACTTGCGTTTCTTCCATGCAGCCCTTGAACCAGGGATCCAGGTGGCCAACGAGTGGGGTGGCCAGCGCGCGATACACGCGTGGATCGATCGAGGAAGGTCCGGGGGTCATCATTAAACGTGTGGGAGGATTTAGCTCTCCAAAGTGGTGGGTCATGGTTGTGTCCCTTCTGACAGGTTGGTAGGCACTACGGGCTTCCAGTTTCCCGCAGCAAGGGGACGAGCGCAACGGTCAAATTGGCTTGGGGGAGAGGGAGTTTTAAGTCGTTAGTCATAAGTTATAAGTAAGGCGCTTGTATTTTCCATCTGCGCTACAACTGTTTCGCTCTCGCTCATCGTGTCAGGCATTCCTG
Source organism: Candidatus Acidiferrales bacterium (assembly GCA_963748365.1). Taxonomy (GTDB): domain Bacteria; phylum Acidobacteriota; class Terriglobia; order Acidiferrales; family UBA7541; genus Acidiferrum. Next base: position 429,554 of record CAVVJG010000020.1, on the reverse strand, counting down.
CTAACTAATTTGTCAGGCATGCGCCCGGTCTCAATTGGTGTTGGCAAGAAAATTATTCCCCCACCCCCGGGGGTTTCGTATATGCGGGAATAATTGAACTTAGCACGAGGGTGAAAGCAACAGTGTTGGCGGAAAAGGTACTCCCCCACCTCCCCCTGTTTTGCGGATGTATGTCAAAGGAAAGGAGTTGCGGGCGCAAGTAGATGGATGTATGTGAAACGAAAGAGGTTATAAGGTACTTGGATTGATAGACATGCGAGACGTGGTATTGGAGATGAGCAGGAGGTTGGGAGGGAGTTCGAGTGTACACGGCTAAGGGTATAACGCATTTTTTATATTGTCAATATAGTATTCTTATTCGAAACGAAATGACGCGAATGGGTAAACTAAAGTTGGGGCAAAGCCGGATGGTCGTGGTGGAAAGCACTGTGTTTTCGTGGGTGGAAATAAGGGTACTAGAGGTTTGGGAGGGGCAAGCGGGATTTCCGAATCGGAACTTTATTAGTCGATTGGTTCTTGATCTAAACCCGCAACCTCGATAAACCAAAAGCCGAGGGTGCGGTACCCGGCTGCGCGCATCTCGAGCTCCTAAGATTTCCTCGTTGGGGACCGCCTCACTGCGCCTGATTTGCGATCATCTAGGACTCGGCGACGATCGGATTCCTCAGGGGCTAGAATTTTAGGTGCGGATTCCTCAGGGGCTGAAGCCCAAGGCAGGCAGTTTCGGAATGTCGGACATGAATGTCCGACCCCCTAAAGACGGCAGAAGAAAAGCAGATCCCGCAAAGAGGGACCGGCCACTACATGAACTGCCAAGGTGCACTGGCTCAGTGCTTGCTACACACAATGATTGTGGGGAAGTTGAATGCTTGCCACGATCCCTCCACTGCGAGCCGCAAAATGCGCGGCTCTACGGTCGGGATGACGGAGTTGGTCCGAGTTGCGCGTAGGACAAGCTGGGGCTCCGGAGAGATGTCAGAACCGGCAGAGTCTTCAGGGGCTGAAGCCCACTGTGGGAGGTGTGTGGATGTCGAACATGAATGTCCGACCCCTAAACAGCTACGGAACCTGAATCAGGGCTGGTGGTTGCCAAGTGCCTTCGCCGGGGGGAAGGATGGATGGCGGTGTGGGTTTCGGCCAGTACAGGCGCATCACCAAGTAAATTGTGTCATTGGGTGCTGGCAGCCAATTGGCTTTCTTGTCGGCTGATGGCGCGTCTTTCTGGATATAGAGGGTGAGCGAGCCGTCCGCGTTTTTCTTCAAGGTTGGCTGCATCGGGGAGTTGATGAGATAGCGATTAATGGGATTCTTAATCAGCAATTGGCTCTTGCCGTCGTACATGGTGACCGACCAGAAGGCATTGACAGGAGGAAGCTGCCCGGCAGGAAAGGTAAGGGTGTAGTTGTGTTTGCTGCCGTCGAGCAGTTCGCCGTTGCCATCCGTGCGAGTGTAGGGATACATAGCTTCCACCGCATCGTTACCGTAGAGGCCACCCTTGGCCGCTCCGGCGCGCATTAACCAATTGGTTTTGAAGAAGTCTTTGTCGCCGAAGAATGCGCCGACGTTCCAACCGTTGATTTTCTTGTTGCCGGAGGCGAGAAATTTGTCCACCTTGTCGTCGCCTTCTTTCATGCCCAGCAAGACGGCGGCTTTATGTTCGGGCGAGAGGTCTTTGAACTCGAAGGTCTTGCCCGGCCCGATGCCAATGCTGGCGAGTTTGGCGCGAATATCACTGGTCTCTGGCGTCGGTGGAACGAACTGAAGAGCAAAAGAGAGATAGTCGTAGAAATTCGACTTGATGCCTGCGGTGCTGGCCGGAAGGAAATCAATTTTCGGCGCAGCAGGCGGGGCAGGTTGTTTGAGGAACGCGGAAAGCAGCTGCGCTTTGTAGCCAGCCTGAACTTTTTCAACGTTTGGCATGTCCGCGTCATTAAAAAGCTGTGTGCGAAACAGAATCAACGCGAAAGGGGTGGTGGATGTAAACACCTTCTTGATGCCCGGAGGGGTTTGGCCTTTCCAGTCCGGACCGACGACGAGATAATTTCCCGGCAGGAAACCCGTAGCGCGGCTGCCAATATAGCCGAAATTGTAGGTATTGCCGTCGATCAGTTGGACAGAGAAGTAGCGGTTCTTCTGGACGGCCGGCACAGACAGGACCAAGGGTTCGGCGCGGAGATCGGACCACAGCATCGAGTAGGGAGTGTCGCTGTTTGGCGTGATGACCGCGGTGTCTTCGGGGGTAGCAACATGGTGCTCGTTATTAATCTGATTGAAAGGCGCCTTGAATTGGCCGGAATTCTGGTCCACCGCAAACTCGTTCATCACTGCGTAGTTCATCACGATCGGAAGGCCGTAGATGAACCCCTGCTCTGCAATATCTTTTGTTTCGGCAATGCTGGGGCGGTTCTTCTCGGTCTTCTCCGCCTGAGTAATGGGGTCGCTCTTCGAGCCGCATCCAGCGGGCCAGAACACCCCGATAACGGACAGAGTGGTAGCCAAAAACAATTTTGTAGGATTCTTCATTTTAGATAGGCTCCCCGATTGGATTTGGCGTGAGCAGATACTACCTCAAATATCTTGGGGTTGCCAAACCACAGGACGGCCAAGTCTCGCGTGGGTGGAACGCCTTGGTCGGCCACGATTGGGCTGGTCAGTTTGTTTTCATGGCTTGTTTGGCTTGTTCGCGGGCTTTCAGCTGGTCGATCGTCATTTTGTAGGCAACGTAGTATTTGTAGATGTTGCTGACGTATTGAACAGTTTCCTGGCCGATGTCTTTAGCCACAACCAGCTCCACGTTGCCAAACCACTTATTGGGATCGAGGCCCTCGGCCTGGGCTTGCTTACGCAAGCGGACGATACGGTTCTGGCCCGCGTTGTAGGAAGCAAAGGTGAACAGGGTTTTGTTCATCTGGTCGATACCCGGATCGTTGAAGTAGGTTTTGGTGATCTGCGCCAGCATCTTGGTTCCGGCGTGAATGTTGTTCTCTGGATCGCGTACATCCGGAATGTTGATGGGGTTAGCGGCGGCGTATTGTGGCAAGACTTGCATGACGCCGACGGCTCCGCGGGGACTGACGCGGTCCTGGTTCAACATGGATTCCTGGTAGCCCTGGGCTGCAAGCATGAGGTAATCGAAATTGTATTCAGCAGCATACTTCTTAAAATATTGCACGTAGGACTGAAACTTCTTCATCTCGGCTTCGGTGGTGGAGTTTTTGATCCACCTGGTGTCTTTCGCGTAGCGCTTGATCATCATATTGCCGAAAGCAGTCCCTTCACTGTGCGTTTTGACGAAATCGTCCATAACCGCTTTTAGTTGCGGACTGCCCTTGCGCATGGCCCATCCAAGTTGTCCATCGTCTTTGAGAACAGCGGGAGTAGCGACGATGTTGGGAAAAACCCTGGACCAGAGTTGTGCGCGGAAGTTGAAGGATACGGTGGCAGGCACGAGCCCAGCATTCACCATTTCGAGTAAATCCTCTTCGGTTAGGTTGGGATCCACCGCCTTGATTCCTATTTCAGGCTTGCCAGCCTGTTTAAAGCGTTGGCTTAACTTATCGAGTTCTGCTTGGCCACGGTGGCGGTGTTGATGTAGACATCTTTGCCGCTGAGGTCATCAACACTGCTGATGGCAGGAGCGGTCTTGGAGGTGACGACGACCAGTTTGACGTCGTTGAATAAGGGAACGGTGAAGTCAACGAGCTTCTCGCGTTCGGGGGTGATGATGATGCCGGTGCAGGCGATGTCTCCGATACCGTCGTTCAACGCGCCCAGCAATTGCCCGGGTGGCATGGGCAGATAAACCACTTTGAGTTTTTTGGGGCCGGCTTTGAGCTTCTTGTTGATGATGATTTCGAATTCCTCTAATAACTCAACATTACCGCCCCGCGGACGGCCCTTGTCGTAGAAGAAACCGGATCGGTTATTAACCGTCAGAACGCGGAGGGTGCCGCGCTTGAGGATTTCGTCCCAATCACCCTTAAAGTGGCCAAAGTTCTTGGGCAGTGCCAAGGCTGTGGTTTGGTTGGCGGACTCAGCGTCGGTGGTCTCAAGATTCGCGGGAGTTGCGGGTGGGGTTGGCGCAGAGGTTGACTGTTGCGCCGGAGCGGAAGTTGCAGATTCCGGAGGTTTCGGCTTCGAAGAGCATCCGGCAATCGTAAGCAGGACAATTGTTAGGGGAACGGCAAAGGTTCTCAACGTGAAACTGGAAACAGAACAGTGGGCGGACATGCTGACTCCTAGAGGACAGTGTGGCTGAATTCGAGATTTCTTCTTTCAATTGAAAACGGGAGCGGGTTTTATTTTACACCTGTTTTGGCCGGTTGGCAGGCGGACCCGGCAGCCCGCGCCCCGGCGGAACAGCGGCGGGCCTCCGCTCAAGATGACATCGGGCTTACATTCATTAAGAGAGAGCGTCTATGTTGCTATGCCGCAGGTGGCTGTGAGTGCATCTGGGATTACACTCGTTTTCTTTGCATAGTAGACGGGAAGCGTATGAAGCAGTTCACGGAGGATCGATGAGAGCGACTGGATGGACAAGCAACTGCTGGAAATTGCTGTTGATTACGGCGCTGTGGACGGGGATGGCGCTGGCCCAGACGGCCGAGAAAGTAAGGGTCGACACAATTCCGGCCAAAGCCGAGGACGTGGAGTCGGTCAATGGAATCATGAAAGCGTTTTATGAGGTGGTGAATGTGGCTCCCGATGCGCCGCGGCAATGGAGCCGCGACCGCACGCTTTACAGTCCATGGCTGCGATTTGTGGCGCTAGGAAAATCGGGGACAAAACCAGAGGTGCTGACGCACCAGCAACTGGTGGACGAGAGTGAACCCATGGTCAAGAACGGATTTCGTGAACGCGAGATTTACCGCACCACGCGCAAGTACGGAAATATGGTGCATATCGATTCCACCTACGAGACGCTGGTGGGGCTAGGAACGCCGAAGCGTTCGCGCGGCGTGAACAGCCTGGAGTTGTATTTCGATGGAACGCGATGGTGGATCGCCAGTGTAGTGTGGCAGACAGAAGATGCGGAAGATCCAATCCCGAATGAGCTACTGCCAGTGGCGGAAAGGAAAACCGCGAAGTAATAATGATTGGCCACTACAGAGGCGCAGAAAAAACCCAAAAGGAAAAGTGCAGAGCGAGCTAGACAGCTTTATGTTTCGCGACAGCTTGCGCCTCGTAGCCGCACGTCAGGTAATAGAGAGCGCGATCGAAAAAGTCGCCGACAAGATAGTTGAGCTCCTGAATGCCGTGGAGCTCGAAGGGAACCATTTCCGATGGAGCGATGCGATCGCCGGAAAAGGCAATCAGCCCGTGATCGCGAATGTAACGACGCAGATGTTTTTTGATAATCGTCTGCGTGTAGACGATTTCACTGAGCGGAATTCCCCTCCGATGGCCGACCCTGCCCAGTTCTTCATACTCGTGGCGAACTGGACCTTCGTCGGGATTGCCGATCCAGGTTCCGAGGTGAGAGTAAAGTCTGATCACACGCGGGTGGAGTTCTGCCTGGGAAAATTGACCATAGGAGCGAGTGTGCTCGTTGGTGAGCACATCATCCACAGTCTCCTGGGCGAGGGACTCGGCATGGGTTTGGATTAATTGAATGAGGCGTGCGGCGAGCATGAAATCACCTCCTTACGAGGAAGGAGCCGCCCAAAGTGCAGAAACCAGATGATGGCCGAAGTAACACCATTATAGACCCATGTGGGGGCAAGTGGGGTGATGGCGGACATCGAGGCGGGTGATGGACGCCACTCTTAGGATAGACCCTCGCGCAATTGGACCTTGTAAGGTATAAAGTCTGCCAGAGGAATGACCATGATGAATCGGCGAAATTTTATCTGGACAACTGGAGTAACGGTTGCGGGATTGTCGGCGCTGCAAGAGCGGATTGCGTTGGCGCGAGCGGGCGAGAGTGCGACGACGGCGGACACGGGGGGAAAGGTGCCACTGTTGTTTGGGACGGACTGGTATCCGGATCAGACGCCGGAAAAATTGTGGGAGCAGGACGCGGCAATGATGGCGGCATTTGGAATTACCAATGTGCGCGTCGCGGAGTTCGCGTGGGCATTGATGGAGCCGTCGGAAGGAAAATTCGACTTTGCGTGGCTGACGCGCGCGGTGAAGGTTTTGCAGGCGCACAACATTGCGGTGATTCTGGGAACGCCATCGGCGGCGCCTCCACCATGGCTCACAGCGAAATACCCGGAAGTAATGATAGTGAACGATAAGGGGCTGACGCTAAGCACAGGAGCACGCCGGTTCACTTGCCCGACAAACAAGACATACCGAAGAATGTCGCTGGCGGTGGCGACAGAGATGGCGAAGACGTATGCATCGGAGCCTGGCGTGATTGGCTGGCAGATCGACAATGAATTTACGCTGGGAGACTTTGGAAGATGCTATTGCAAGGCTTGCCGTGCGGGATTTCAGGAATGGCTAAAGGAAAAATATAAGACGCTCGATGCAATCAATGAAGCGTGGGGCACGGCGTTCTGGAGCCAAACGTACACAGACTATTCACAAATTCCGGTACCCCTACCGTCGGGGTCGTGGCCGAATCCGGGACTGGCGCTGGATTATGACCGGTATCAGAGCTATGCAAACGTGTCATTTATGGAAGAGCAGTTGGTGATGCTGCGGAAGGCGTGTCCAAGTCATTTTGTAACGACGAACAATGTGGGGTTGGTGGATACGATTGACATGCGAGACCTGTTCCGCAATCTCGACTTTGCGTCAAACGACAACTATCCCGGGTTCTTTTCGGTGGTTTTCAATAGCCCCGATTCGGGGATGAGCCTGTCGCCAGAAATGATGACGCCGATTATTTCGATGGGTCACGACTTAATGCGCAGCGTGAAGGACGGCAAGCCGTTCCTGATTATGGAAGAGCAGAGTGGAAAAGCAGGGCAACCGTTCTTTTCTCCGCAGCCGGAACCGGGGCAACTGCGACTGTGGTCGTATCAGGCGGTGGCACACGGAGCGATGGGGATTAATTATTTTCGCTGGGACACGACGAATTTCGGCGCCGAAGAGTACTGGCACGGAATACTGCGGCATGACCGTTCGCCCAGTCCGGGATATGAAGAAATCAAGCGAACCCTGCGGGAGTTGAAGTCGCTGGGAGAAGAAGCACTGAACGCGAAATATGCGGCGGAGTTGGGGCTATGCTTTGATCCGGCCAGCAGCTGGGCTTTCACCATCCAGCCAGGACAGCCGAAAGTGAAATACTTCAACGAGATCGTGACATGGTACGGATCCATTGCGGCTTCGCATGCGGGCGTGGACGTGGTGAATGCGACGCAAGATTTGTCTGCGTACAAAATCGTGTTCGCCCCGGCGATGTACATTGTTTCGGCGAAGCAGGCGGAACAGATTCGCGCGTTTGTGCAGAATGGGGGAACGTTCATCGCGGGATTCCGGTTAGGGGCAAAAGACGAGCATAGCAGGATGGTGGATACACCGCTGCCGGGATTGCTGCGCGACGTGATGGGCGTGGAGTTGATCGACTATCAACCGATCTATTCCGAGAAGCAGGGAGTGAAATTTGCGGGGATGCTGGCTGGCAAGGATGCAGAGTGTCACATCTGGGCCGACATTCTTGAACCGAAGAACGCGGAAGTGCTGGCGAGTTATACGGAGGGAAGTTACGCGGGAAAAGCGGCGATCACTTCACATAGCTTTGGGAAGGGGAAAGCAATTTATGTTGGAGCGCACCTGGAGCCGGCAGATTTGGCGCGCGTGCTGCTGACGCTGACGGCGGCGAATGGAGTGAAAGTGCCGATCGAGGCGCCGCGAGGGGTAGAAGTAACAATGCGCGGGACGGGACGGACAAAATGGATCTATCTGCTCAACCACACGGCGACCGCGCAGACAGTAAAAATGGAAGGCAACTTCAAGGACGTGATTGGCGGCACGGCGCATTCCGGAAGCGTGAGTCTTGATGCGTACGGAGCGCGAGTGCTGCAGCCCGCTTAGGAAAATGAAGTTTAGTTGGATGACTGCTTTCCTCAGGGGCTAAAGCCCAATTTGAGGAGGACTGCAATGTCGGAGCTAAAGCTCCGACCCCCTAAAACCCGCTAAGAGCGCTGGGGAAGACAAGCGGACGACCCGACTTTGTTACTGGTGCGTTTTGGAAGGCGAAAGAGTCGGAGCAGTAGCTGTGTGGCCAGATTTGTCTTATATAGAAGCGGAGTCGGCAGCTAATCCTTCCGCCAGGACGTGTTCGGGAACTTTGCGAAGTTCACGGACGATGCGGAACCAGGAAAGAACCTTCAAGGCGTAGAAAGTGATGTCGACCTCCCACCAGTAAAAACCCTGCCGGGCAGATGCCATGAAGTGGTGATGGTTGTTGTGCCAGCCTTCGCCAAGAGTGACGAGGGCGAGCATCCAGTTGTTTTTGCTGGTGTCCGTGGTCGGGAAGCGGCGATTGCCGAAAATGTGCGAGAGCGAATTGATGGTGAAGGTGCCGTGCCAGAGCATCACGGTGCTGAGGCAGAAACCCCAGAAGAAAATGCCCCATCCGCCGACGAGCCACATGGCGAAGCCAAGGGTGGCAGGCGGAACCAGATAATATTTGTTGAGCCAGCGGAGTTCGGGAAACTTCGCGAAATCGCCGATGTAGTCAAAACGGGTGGCGTTGTAACGATCGGAGAGAATCCAGCCGATGTGCGACCACCAGAAACCGAAAAGCGTTGGCGAGTGGAGATCCTCTTCCTGATCGGAGTAGCGATGGTGGTGGCGGTGATGCGCTCCCCACCAGAGAACGCCTTTTTGCGAGGAGGACATAGCCATCCAAGCTAGAACAAACTGAAAAACGCGACTGGTTTTGAACGAGCGGTGCGAAAAATAGCGATGGTAGCCGGCGGTAACGAAGAACATGCGAACTTCGTAGGCTAGGAAACAAACCAAGAGATAAGACCACTTAAAATGCACGAAAAAGATGCCGAGGGCCGCGAGGTGAAACAGGGCAAACGGAATGCAGGAGATAAGGGGGAGCCTTGCCCCATTGGGTAGAGGAATCGAAAGGGGTGCAACTGCTGATGCCATCCGGTGAAACTCCTGCGCGGACAAACGCGCTGACTACACTTAATTTGATGCGCGCAAGAGTTGAGCGTGCTCGGCGCTTACAAAGATAAGTCTACGGGGAGTGGGATGGGCGGTCAAGAAAAGCCGTAAGTGGCTTGTTTGCAGGTTGAAAACAGGGGAATGCCACATGCAATACAAAAATCCGCCCGGATTGCGGTTGACGGAAAAACGGAGTTTGCGTAGGCTGCGGGGGTACCTCGGCGGCCTCTGCGGTGCCTAAGAAGAGGCCCTACCTACGTTCTCCCCTCGCAGAGAGCATGGATGGAGGAGTTGCGAGCACACGGGTGTGGTGTGCTGCGGCTCTGGCTGCCACGAACCGGGTGATTTCAACCCTGAAGAGGAGAGACAACATGACTCACGACAGAAGAATTGACTACATTGAATTCGCGGCGACGGATATTCCCGGAACAAAGAAGTTTTACAGCGAAGTTTTCGGCTGGAAGTTCACGGATTACGGGCCGGATTACACGAGTTTTGAAGATGGGCGAATTGCCGGAGGATTCAGCAAAGGAAACGTCGCGCCAGCAGGGACGTTGATCGTGATTTACGTGGATGATTTGAAAGCAGCGGAGCAGCGCGTGAGGGAGGCCGGCGGAAAAATTACCAAGGATATTTTCTCGTTTCCAGGTGGATCGAGGTTTCATTTTAGCGATCCGAACGGGAATGTGCTGGCGGCTTGGCACGAAGAGTAGAAGGAGAGTTTTTTGGAGCGGTGGAGTTGAGATCCATTGGGGCGCAGAAGGCGCGCCCCGATGGATGACAATGTGCAGGCGTGTTCGTAGTTGTGTGCAGCAAAAAAGGCGGTAGCCACACCCACGTAACCCCAAGACCCACACGCAAAACCGGCGAGTGGGGCACCCGGCAAAGCCCCCTACGTCAAGAAAGAAAAGCAAACCCAAGAGCACAGCCAGGAATGGCTGTGCTACCACTTCGAAGCGCAGGAGGCTCTGAATAGGAGCGGGGTGGAGTTGTGTGCTATCGTGCGAAGAGAAAATAGTGGAAGGAAGGCAAAGCGATGGCAGAGCGGCCCGTACTTGTTGGCTTGATACCGCAGGTGGTGGTGCTCGATCCGGGCGACCAGATCAGCTGGATTTCGGATGCAGGGAATTTGCGTGTGGAGTTTGATCCGAACCGTTCGCCATTTTCATCCAATATCTTTCAAGCGCCGATGGGAATGCGTTTGTTGAGCGGTCCGCCCACACCGGGGACGAAAGCGGGAACATACAAGTACCGGCTGTGGTTAAACGATCAGATGGTTGGCCGCGGTGAAGTAATTATCCGGGAAAAGTAATGTCGATTGAGTTTAGGCAACCCTGCTTAGGAACTACTTCCCTAATTCCCCTATTTTGCGATCTGAACCAGATCGTTTTTCGGCGCGACAATTTCAGGTTGTAATGTTTGGGGCGCCCGCCAGTTATCCAAAATACCTACCTGCTGCACGCAAGATACGGTGCACTTCGCAGCGCATCCCTTGTGTGTGTAATATTCGCGGTGGCGCATCTCGTCGGTGTATTCGCTCAGTGGAATAGCCGGATAGCCGCGCTGTTGCGAGCACCAGTGCACCAGTCCATTCTCGCAAATATATAGATAGCGCGAACCTGCACGGCACTTCCAATCGTGCTCGCGACCCCTGGCCACATTGTGCTGAAACTCGTTAAAGCGCGAATAAGAGCGCTTCCCAAGGGTCATGATCTCTTCAAAAATTTCCTGATCGCGAGGGGCCAGCGGCTTCAACTGCCCATCGTGATCGTGAATAATTCCCACGGTGCTGGTGAAACCGAGTTCCAAGGCGCGGTGAGCGATCTTGAGGGCATCTTCGGAGTTCTTCACTCCGCTTCCCAACACGGAGTTGATGTTTACCTGGAACTCCGCCCACTCTGAAAGCATTTCCAGGCGTCCGTCCAGAGACTTCAAACTTTTCTTCGATACTTCGTCGGGCACGGCATTGTCGATGCTGATCTGCAAGTGCTCAAGGCCCGCGTCATTCAGGCGCGCGATGCGTTCCTTGCCGAGAAAAAACCCGTTAGTGATCAACCCTGCGATCATTCCATGGTTGCGGATGTGCCGGATGATTTCGTCGAGATCCGGGTGCATGAGGGGTTCACCGCCGCTGATGGTGATGATCGAAGTGCCCATTCCCGCCAGCAGATCCAGCCTCTTTTTCATTTCATCGAGTGGCACGGGAGCGGAGGTGTCGTCAAATTCATTGCAGTAGGTGCAGTCCAGATTGCACCGGCGCATGGGGATAACGTGTACCAGGATCGGATGCTCTTTCGATGCGAGGGCCTTGGTGATCATCCATAGCTCGCGCGCGCGTGTCCGCCGAAAGCGCGCTTGCCTGCGCCGCCACACCTCTGCCGACGCCTTGCCCCTCTGCCTAACCTGACCCATCTTTTGGTATTTCCCCCAGCCTTAAATTATACCTTACGCCTGTTGCTGGGCTCCAAGGGCCGTAAGTTTGTGCTTGTGTTTCTTTGAAGAATGCGAACATGGGCCGGCCAGGCCTTCGGTGGGGCTGAGGCTACCTTTCACGACTCCAAGTTTTGACTTATTCTCGTACTCGCAACCCGGAGGCACCAATGTCTTCACGCGTCCTGCCCTATTTCGCGATCGTCGTTTCACTCATATTCCTCTTCGCTGCGCCTGCTCGTCCGCAACAAACACTCACCTACGAACCAACTGTGGAATCCCTCGACCGCCATCCGCTTCCCGACTGGTATGCCGACGCAAAACTGGGAATCTTCATCCATTGGGGTTTGTATTCCGTGCCGGGTTGGGCGCCTCTCGTACATCCCGAGCACGATTTCTCTTCGCAGGATTACATCACCAACAATCCTTATGCCGAGTGGTATTACAACACCATGCGCATTGATGGCTCTCCCACGCAGAAGTATCACCGCGAAAAATACGGGGCGGATTACGACTACTACAATTTCGCTGCCACGTTTAATTCTGAAATCAAAAAGTGGAATCCGGATAGCTGGGCGGAAATCTTTCGTGCCGCAGGTGCGAAATATGTGGTCCTCACCAGCAAGCACCACGAGGGATTCACGCTGTGGCCTAGCAAAACACCCAATCCCACGCTGCCAGCGGATCGTCAACACGCTTCGCGCGATATCGTTGGCGAGTTGACCGCAGCGGTGCGTAAGCAGGGTTTGCGCATGGGGCTTTATTATTCCGGCGGTTACGACTGGACTTTTGTACCCGGCCCCATCCGTGTTGCCGCCGATTACAAAACCGTGCAGCCGCAAAGCGAAGAGTATGGCAAATACGCCGACGCGCACGTGCGCGAACTGATTCAACTTTATAAGCCGGCGGTACTCTGGAACGATATCAATTATCCGAAGTCCGGGCATCCGCTGGAATTGATGGTCGAGTATTACCAGGCCGTGCCGGACGGCGTGATCGACGATCGCTTCGGCGTCAAGCACCACGATTTCACTTCACCGGAATACGAAACGCTGACGAAGATAAACCCAAAGAAGTGGGAAGAGTGCCGTGGACTGGGCCGCTCGTTTGGTTATAACCGCGCGGAAGGAGAGGCTGAGACGATTTCCCCGGCCGAACTCATCTATCTGCTGGTCGATATCGTCAGCAAAAACGGCAATTTGCTGTTGGACGTTGGCCCGGAGGCCGACGGGACAATTCCGGCCGTGCAGATGGAACGCTTGAAAGCTTTGGGCGACTGGTTGCAGATTAATGGCGAAGCTATTTATGGCACTCGCCCCTGGACGCACGCCGAAGGCAACACTGCCGAGTCCATTGCAGTGCGCTTTACTCAAAAAGATTCGTCCGTGTTCGCGATACTTCTCGGCGTGCCAAAATCTTCGACGATCTCGCTCAAATCTGTTGCTCCCAAGCCTGACTCTAAACTCTATCTGGTGGGCCATGCCGAGCCTGTTGTGTGGTCGCAGCAGGGCAAAGACGTGAAGATCACTTTGCCCACGGGCTTCGCGGCGGACTATGCCATTGCGTTCCGGTTCGCCGGGCCGATTTCGTAGGTAGCGGACCTGCATCCGCTTGGAGAGGTGGCGGCCTGAAGGCCGCCGCTACAGATCACGCGCTACCGCTTTCTTCCCTGCTACAATCTTTTTGATCGCTCCCAGGAGCCGCCAAATGTCCGAAGCAACGTCCTACGCAAAGTCCGTTCCTACGCGCACCGAATCCGACAGCATGGGTAAGATTGATGTGCCGATGGATCGCTATTACGGCGCGCAAACCGCGCGTTCGCTGATTCATTTCGCGATCGGCAAAGACACCATGCCGCCCGAGTTGATCCGTTCCTTCGGCATCCTGAAAAAGGCGGCTGCGCTGGTCAATCGCGATCTCGGAAAGCTATCCGAAGAAAAAGCCAATCTCATTACGCAATCGGCCGACGAAGTCATCTCCGGGAAGCTGCAGGAACATTTTCCATTGCGGATCTGGCAGACCGGCAGCGGCACGCAGACCAACATGAACGTCAACGAAGTTATCTCTAACCGGGCGATACAGATTGCCGGTGGAGAGATGGGCAGCAAGAAGCCCATTCACCCGAACGATGATGTCAACATGTCGCAATCGTCGAACGACACGTTTCCCGCTGCCATGCACATTGCCGCGGCGACGGAGACTTCGCGACGCCTGCTGCCCGCGGTGAAGAAATTGCGCGATGCGCTGGACGCCAAGGCGCGCGAATTTATGGGCGTGGTCAAAATAGGCCGCACTCATTTGCAGGACGCGACTCCACTTACGGTGGGCCAGGAATTTTCCGGGTGGGTGAGTCTGCTCGATCGGGATGGCACGCGCATCGCGGTTGCTCTCGATGGACTGCTGGATCTGGCCATCGGTGGCACCGCCGTTGGCACAGGACTCAACGCGCATCCCGAATTTGCGGAACGCGCCGCCAAGAAAATTGCTGAGCTTACGGGACTTCCCTTCCGCTCGCATCCCAATAAGTTTGCGAGCTTGTCGGCACATGATGAGATTGTGTTTGCCAGTGGAGCGCTGAAGACTCTGGCGGCCTCGCTGATGAAAATTGCGAATGACGTGCGCTGGCTGGGCTCCGGCCCGCGCTGCGGCTTGGGTGAACTTACGCTGCCGGAAAACGAACCCGGGTCGTCGATTATGCCAGGCAAGGTAAATCCGACGCAGTGCGAGGCGCTCACGATGGTTGCCGTGCAGGTTATGGGCAACGATTGCGCCATCGGCTTTGCCGGCTCGCAAGGCAATTTCGAGTTGAACGTGTACAAGCCGGTAATGATTTTCAATTATTTGCATTCGGTGGAATTGCTGGCCGATGCCTGCAGCAGCTTCGTGGATCATTGCGTGGTTGGCATCGAACTCAACCTGAAGACCATCGAGCACTATGTGAAAAATTCCCTGATGCTCGTGACCGCGCTGGCTCCGCGCATCGGCTACGACAACGCCGCCAAGGTCGCGCACACCGCGCACGTCCAACACATCAGCCTCAAGGAAGCCGCCATGCAGCTCGGCCACCTGACTGAAGCTGAGTTCGACCAACTCGTGCGGCCGGAAGATATGACCCATCCGTGATCAACGCTCATCATAGATGCTGGCTTTGCAACTTCACAAGGAACCGAAGTTGATAACGAAGCCAGAACAACACGAGATTGATCAACAGGGCAATCGCCTACTTCGCGAGGTACTAGAGTCGTTTGGCTGGGTCGTTAACGACACTCAGCGGGACTATGGGGTCGACTCGAATGTTCAGGTCTTTGAAAAAAGGTCGGCGACCGGTGCATGGTTCCATGTTCAACTCAAGAGCTCGGCGTCATCCGAATACTCCGTCGATGGCACTTTCATATCTCAAGAACTCTCCGTCGATCACGCCCGCCATTATGCTCTGGAGATGCGTCAGCCGATATTCCTAATTCACGCCGATGTGGCTGCCAAGAAAATCTACTGGTGCACACCACAATTGGATGACCAACTCTCGGCGTCTATTCAGAACACAGCTGCAAAATCAGTCACAATAAGAATCCCAGCAGGGCAGCTATTACCTGCAACGGCGCGTGAATTTCTCGAAGCCCTTGGTGATATTCACCTTGCATTGGCGAATCGGGAGATTACATCCTCTTCAAACAGTTCGTTTTCGGACTCACTGAGGCACGTTCCTAACCAGGATGCGCTCTATCTGGCCTATCAAGAGAAGAACAATATTCTCAAGCTCAGGAAAATTTCTGAATTCTACAAACAACGGGAGTACGAAGAGGCGCGCTCCCGCGCTGTGGCCGTCTCCAATGACCCAGATGCATCGATCGAAGCGAAAGCCTGGGCACTGACTCAATTAGGCGACATTGATTCCGCCATAGCATTCCGGAGCGGTAGACCGCAAGCCGAAATCCCCAAGGTGCTGCTTGTGCACGCCCGTTCGCTTAAGGAGTTAACTGCGCGGGGGCCAGCCTACCTGAAGTTCTACGCTTTGATAATGAAAACCGCTGCAGATTTAGATGCGCTGGTGCACGAAAACTCTCACCTGTTCTTGGCGGAGAAGCAGCACTCCGAGACATTCACTAACCCCTTGCTGGGCTTGGAACTCTACGCGCGGCGATCCGAGATGACACGAAGAGTGGCGGCCAAGTACAACCAGTGCTTACGGCTAGTACGATACACAGCCAATTCTCCCCACCGTTGGATGCTGAGTCGCGCGCTTATGAGAATCGTTCATGCGATTGGGCATTACCTAATTACTCTGCGTTCAGAGAATAAACACGCGGCGGTACAGGCGTTTGCCCGCTCTGCTTTCCAGATCTGCCAACTATCAGCGTGGATAAGTGAGGATACTTGCAACGAGGAGGGGGTCGCCTTCGCGCTGTTGAGTGCACTCTTGACATCGAATTCTACCGACTCGGACCAGTATCGGTGGGCTCTTGAGAACGCGAATAAATTGCCAGACCCTGCAATCCGAGCGGACGTATTGCATAAGCTCGAGCGAGCGACCAAACGATGGGCTGGTGAACAGGTCGAGGGGGATTATTACGGGGATACTGTCTGGCAGATTATCCAGAACATGGCGACTGCAATCGGAATCGATATAAGCGACGAAAACACGCCACTGGTTCGCCTATTGCGAGTTGCCGCCAAGGACGATAGCTCAAAACGTGTACTTGCGACCTGTGAGCATATTCTGGACAGCCTCGGAGCGATGGGACCTACAGCTCGACAGATAAGAGAGCTCCTCAATATCTCCACGGGCGCATCCAAAGTAATCCACTGTACACTCCACAACTATCACGTAGAAGGGACGGGTCTAGACACTGCATATGCCGAATTTAAGAAACGTCATTGTGATTCATGTCCCGATAGGAAGCCACGACCGAAGGAATGGACCGGAAGTAAGCGGGAGATACGAGAAATTCAGTCTCGGCACCGCGTTTTTGTGGCAAAACTTTCCGGGACGCCTAACGGATTTAGATACACGGACAAGGACTAGTAGGATGGCGTTCTGATGATTCGGCAGATTCTGATAGTCGGATTACTTGCGGGCTTCACTTCGGCGACCAATACAGTCGAAACCACCCAGGTCCCAAACTGGTGTAAGCCACTGCCGCGGCCGGAATACAAAACGTTGGAACGCGCGACGGTCAGCGATGCGTGGTTTGAGGTCTACAAAGTTGTGCCCGGCGTGTTTGCGATCTATGAGCCGCACCAGTCGGAAGAGACGATCAGTTATCTGATTCTCGGCAGCGAGAAGGCGATTCTGTTCGACACCGGCATGGGGATCAGCGACGTCAAGGCGGTTGTCGCAGAGCTCACCAAACTGCCTATCCTTGTTCTCAATTCGCACACGCACGACGACCATGTTGGTGGCAATTGGGAATTCGACAACATTCTTGGAATGGATACTGATTTTACGCGCACCAACGCCAAGGGCTCGCGCGAAGATGCGCAAGCCGAAATTGCACCCGGCGAAATCTGCGGCGAACTTCCCAAAGGCTTCGACGCGAAGTCTTACGCCACCAAACCCTGGAAAATTTCCCGCTTCATCCATGATGGCGAAAAAGTCGATCTAGGCGGCCGCGTCATTGAAGTCCTCTCCACTCCGGGCCACACGCCGGATGCCATTGCTCTGCTCGATCGCGCCAACGGCCTGCTCTTCACAGGCGACACCTACTATCCCGCGCCGATCTGGCTGTATCGCCCGGAAACCGATTTCGACGCCTACGCCGCCAGCATCCAGAGACTTGCCGCGCTCGCTCCACAAATAAAGCTGGTTCTCGGGGAACACAACATTCCAGTAGCACCGCCCTCCGTGTTGCCAACATTAGTTAAAGCCTTCGCCGAAGTTCGCGCCGGAAGAGGTTCCTGCACGCCGCCTAAGAAGGGGCAAACCGTATGCACGGCCTACGGTATCTCTTTTCTTCTCCTGGCTAAGCCGCCGGTAGTAAAATTACCGTAGCCGGGAATTCTATGCATCACCGTGTCATTTTTTGTTTGTCGCTTGGCTGCCTGCTTTTGCTCGCCGCTCCAGTTCCCTCCGGCTGGGCGGGTACCGCGCGTGAAAAAACCGTGTGGAATTACGACGGGGGCGTTCAACTGCTCACCGACGGAAACATTCCGGATGGCCCTTGTTTTCGGCTGACGGGGCGACTGACTGCGGAGAATTTCTTCACCAATTTGCGCAGGGTTGATTCCACTGGCGGCACACTTTACCGGCGCGGTAACGATATCGTCACGGAATTTCCAGATAGGATGCATTTGAATTTCGTGCTGTACGACTTTCCTTGCAGCCATGGACTGCAGCCAACGGGCACTCGCAGCTATCTTACGGCGGCGATCATCAGCAAATTTCGCATTCGCTTTTACTGGAAACGGGGAATGGATATGCGCCCCGCGCGTGAAATGACGATGAATAAAGTGGAACGCCACCTGATCCCCGCGTTTCCGGGGGAGCAGATTGAAAAGACGACGGATTTATATGAGTGGTGGTTTGATTTCGACGTGCCCAGCAAGGGTGTGCCGCTGAGCGATAGTTTGGTAGTGGTGATTGTTACGCCGGATGGCCACATCATTGCGCGTGTGGCGGCGCGAATGTGAGAGGAGTTTTAAGTTTTAAGTTTTAAGTTTTAAGGTTTTAAGTTTTAGGGCAGGATGTCGTGCAGACATTGGGCAGGAGGCGTTCGGAGTCCTCAGGGGCTAAAGCCCAATTCTTCGACCGAATCTTATGTCAGGGCTGAAGCCCTGACCCCCTGAAAAGATGTGCGAAGAATCGGAACAAGTGTCGTAGATGTCGGAATCCTCAGGGGCTAAAGCCCAATTCTTTAATCGAGTTTTGTGTCAGGGCTGAAGCCCTGACCCCCTGAAGAGAAATTCGGGAAGTGCTGCACCCGTTTGGATCGAGAAGGATTTAAGGAGAATTGCGCGAAAGCCGATCGCTAATATCTGGCTTAACCTGGCAGTTTCATTTCCGGCACGTTGCCGTGAACAATTAATTTTGCTTCGGTAAGTTTTTGTACTTCGCCAGCGGTCCAGCCGGGAGCGACTTCGCGCAAAACCAGGCCTTCGGGGGTAACGTCGATCACCGCGAGATCGGTCACTACGGTCTTCACGCATTCCAGTGCGGTGAGCGGATAGGTACACTGCTTCACAATTTTTGGCGAACCGTCCTTGGCGTTGTGCTCCATGCAGACAATTAGATTTTCCGTGCCGGTGGCGATGTCCATAGCGCCCCCGATTCCGCCGCTGCCCTTGGAGCCGGGAATCTTCCAGTTGGAGAGATCACCTTTTTCGGAAACCTGAAATCCGCCAAGGACCGCAAAATCGAGATGTCCGCCACGTGTCATCAAATGCGCATCGGCTTGATGGAAAAAGGAGGCGCCGGGAATCAGCGTGACGGGGACTTTCATAGCGTCGACAAGATCAAAATCTTCTTCGCCAGCCTTCGCGCGGCCGCCCATTCCAAGGATTCCATTCTCGCTATGGAAATAAACCGTCAAACCCTTCGGCAGATAATCGGCCATCAAGTTCGGAATGCCCCAGCCAAGATTGACGAACGCGCCATCGGTCAATTCCTGCGCCGCGCGCTGGGCAATCTGTTCGCGTGTGAGACGTGGATTATCCGGCATAACGAAGCCCTTTCGCGTGCACGATGCGATGCACAAAGATTGCGGGGGTGATTACGTTTTCGGGCTCGATGGCGCCTAGAGGAACAATTTCCTCGGCTTCCACGATAGTGGTTTTCGCGGCCATGGCCATGATGGGATTGAAATTTCGGGCGGCCAGGCGATAGGTAAGATTTCCGAGTTCATCGGCTTTTTGCGCCTTGATCAAGGCAAAATCGGCGTGAATGGGTTTTTCCAGGATGCAGCGCTTACCATCGATGACGCGCTCTTCTTTGCCGTTGGCCACTTCGGTGCCGACTCCCACTGGGCTGTAAAAACCAAGCAAGCCAGCCGCAGCGGCGCGCATGCGTTCGCAGAGAATTCCCTGTGGCACCAGTTCGCAGGTGACTTCCCCTTTGGCGAAACGATCCTGAAAATAATTCGAATGGGGGCCAGGGAAAGAAGCAATCACGTGGCTAACCTGGCCATTTTTAAACATAATGCCGAGTTCGCCTTCGCGCGTGCCGCAATTGTTGCTGATGGCGGTGATATTCTTGACGCCTTTGCGAGAAAGCGCCTGAATCAGATTGTTGGGGAAACCCGCGCCGCCAAATCCACCAAACATAATGCGCGCGCCATCGCCGATATCCGCGACAGCCGCGTCCAGACTACCTACAATTTTATTGGTCATCGAGCGCTCGAAATTGCCGAATTGATATTACCTGTAGATTGTTCCCGACATGGAGGGTTTGTGCAACCCCGGCAGCTAGTGAAAACCGGGCGCGGGAAAATAATTCGAACGATTCCGGAGTCCTCAGGGGCTAAAGCCCAATTCATTCTTCGCCGGTTATGTCAGGGCTGAAGCCCTGACCCCCTAAAAAGATGTACGACGAGTCAGTACAGATGGCAAGGAGGTCGGAACCTAAACCACTAAAGCCGAACTTAATTCTCGAGGTGAATGCCGGGGCTGAAGGTCCCCTAAAGAGCAATGAAAGAGGATCTAACGCAAGACTTAGGATTTCCGGATGCCGCGGAAGATCATTTCTACAAATGCCTGCTTGATCTGCTCAGGATCGGAAACGTGATCCGTGTCGTACCAGCGGTAGAGCCAGTTGCACATGCCCAGCATCCCGTTGACGATAATCCATGGCTCACCTTCCATCAACTTGCCTTGCTTCTGCCCTTTTTGCACGAGTTCGACAAAACGATTGTTGTAACGAGCCATGACCGCGGTCAGTTTGTGCTGGCGTTTGCCAGGAAGCGAATCGAATTCGTGCAAAAACAATCCGAAGGGAACTTTGTTCTGGATGATGTAATCAATCTGGGCACGAATGGCACGCTCCAGTTGTTCGACAGGGTCGCCGCGGGGGTCAATCTGCTTGGCGATGAAGGCGTCACCATCTTCAATGCCGGCGAGAAGCAATTGGAACAGGAGATCGTCCTTCGATTTGATGTAGTAATAGAGAGAACCCTTGAGCATGCCAACGTCTCGAGCAACATCCTCGATGCTGGTGGCGTGAAATCCCTTGGCAAAAAAAATATTCGCGGCGCTATGAAGGACCTCTTCAAGGCGAGTGCCGGATTTGCTCTTGGATCTGGCAGCCGTGGGGCGTGGCGACTGGTGAGAGTGGGCAGATTTTCGGACGGATTTAAGTTTGGGGACTTTCTCGGGCACTCTGCGCCTCACGAAGACGGTAGGAGTGATACTAGCAGAGGGAAAGCGGACGCGACAGTTTTGGAAAAGGAGAACGAGCAGCGGGAGACCGAGCCGGCAATAATAACAATCAAAGAACATTTACGCACAGGAAAAATAACTGCAACCGGCCACGTTACCGCGTGTTATCCTCCACGTCAAAAACAGGGCACCATTATTTCCTGGGGGGACAAGGGGGCAGGTCATGGTTGCGCCACATCTGAAAGAGACGTTGGACCGCTATCACGTTGGAGACAAGCTGAAGCATTTACGGTTAGGCCGCAAAATGGGACTGGTGGAACTGAGCAAACACACAGGCCTGTCGCCGGCGCTGCTATCAAAACTGGAACACGGCAAGCTTTATCCGACGTTGCCGACGCTCTCGCGAATCGCGCTGGTGTTCAGCGTGGGATTGGATCATTTTTTCAGCGATGAGAAAGACCGGCACACATTTGCCGTGACGCGAAGAAAAGATCGGTTGCGTTTTCCGGAAGTTCCGGGGAGTGATGAAGCATCATTCGATTTTGAATCACTTGATTATTTGGCGACGGATCGCAAGTTCAACGCCTACCTTGCTGAATTCCGGGAGATTGCCGCGGATAAGATGCGGCTCCATCAACATTCAGGCGTGGAATTTATTTACGTGCTGAAGGGCAAGCTGGCTCTGAAAGTGGGCTCTGGCCTGGAATATTTCGACGCAGGAGATTCGCTGTACTTCGATTCCCAATTGCCGCATGGGTATTCCAGGTCAGGAAACAAACCGTGCAGCGCGCTGGTGATTACAGCGGAGTAGAAGATATTTTTCAGGCGGAGGACCACGCCCAGGCTTCATGGAGAGACGGTGTGGCAGGAATGGGTCTTCAAGACGAGCCAGACAATGAGGCCTGGGGATAATTGAAGGGAGCGAAGGGCTCCTGGAGTGACGTGCACCGTGAAGCAGACGCCAGCTTTCACGTTCACGACGACCAACGGGCCACGGACTTCGATGGATTCCACGGCACCGGCCAAAATGTTTCGCGCGCTAATGGCCCGAGGCATTTCTGCTGCGAGGAGAATGTCTCCAGCGCGGATGGCGACCTGCAGGGTATCTCCCAGTTGTGCGGTTCCCAGTGGGATTTCAAGCTCAGTAGTTGAAGGCGGCAAAACAACGCGCATGAGGCCGTCTTCGGGGCGCAATTCCTCTACTTTTGCCGTGAACATATTTTCAAAACCCGCAGCTTGAGCGATGGCCATGGAACGAGGTGCGTCGAGAACATCGCGAGGATTTCCGCGGTTGACGACGCGGCCCTGAAAAAGAGCAATTACACGTTCACCGATCGCATCAACTTCTTCGCGGTTGTGCGTGACATACAAAATGGGAATGCGTTTGGAGCTGTTCCATTCGCGCAGATCCTGCAGAATGGTTTCGCGCAAACGAGTATCGAGTCCGGTGAGGGGCTCGTCGAGGAGCAGAACGTGCGGATCAGTGGCCAACGAACGGGCAAGCGCGACGCGCTGCTGCTCTCCGCCGGAAAGTGCGCGCGGTTTCCTTGTGCGTAAATCTGCGATGTGAAAAGAGTGAAGAGCACGGTCGATTTCGAATTGGCGTTGGCTTTGATCCGGGGTAAGTATTCCATAGCCAATGTTCTCTTGAACCGAGAGGTGTGGAAACAACGCCAAGGACTGGAAAACGTACGCGATTTTGCGGCGTTGCGGAGACGTTACAACTTTGGCAGTGGAATCATAGAAAACCCTTTCCCCAAGAGAGATGTGGCCTTGATCCGGTTGCTGTAAACCGGCAATGCAATCCAGAATTGTGGACTTTCCGGCGCCGGAGGGGCCAAATAGCACGGTGAATCCGGCGGGGAATTTTTCGTTCAGCAACAAATCAAAATGGGAAGAGCCACGCGATTGGAATCGTTTCTCGATGTGAACGGAGAGCATCGTCACGTTTACCGAGCCGTCCAGGGAGACCACACGCGCCGGTTGATGGAATAAACCACAGCGAGGACGGCAAAGGAGAATGCAAGCAGAAGCAGCGCCATACGGTGCGCGCCGGAATAGTCCATGGCCTGGACACGATCATAGATATCGATGGACACGGTACGCGTGATGCCGGGGAGATTACCGCCGACCATGAGAACCACGCCAAATTCACCGAGCGTGTGGGCAAAGCTGAGAACCAAGGCGCTGACTACCCCAGGCCAGGATAGGGGAAGAATGATGCGGATAAATGTTCGGACAGGACCGGCGCCAAGAATGGCGGATGCATGGAGCAAGCGGGGGTCGAGCGATTCGAAGGAAGTTATGAGCGGCTGGACGGCGAACGGCAAGCTGTAAAGCAAGGAAGCGAGAACGAGGCCGGTGAAAGTAAAAGCGAGAGGCTGGCTGAAGACCGTTTGCCAAAGTCTGCCGATAGCGCCACGCGAGCCGAAGGCGGTAAGGGCATAAAATCCCAGCACGGTGGGCGGCAAAACCAGAGGAAGCGCGACGATGGACTCCAGCAGAAACTTGCCGCGCCATTTTGTGAAGGCGAGCCAATAAGCCAGTGGCAGGCCGATCAGAAGCAGAACAGCGGAAACGGTTATCGCCAAGCGAAAAGAGAGGAGTAGCGCTTCAGCATTCACGGCCTGGTCCCTTTTGCAGGAGTCTGCGTTAAGGTGAATCCATACTTCTCAAGAATTTCGCGGCCTTCGGAACCCTTCACGAAATCCAAAAATAAAATGGCGTCCTTTTTGCTATTGGAAGAGCTGAGCAACACGGCAGTTTGTTCCAAAGGGGGGTGAAGGTCAGCGGGGACCAACCAGCGAGGACCGTTTTGCATGGCGGGCGAAATAGCCAATGAGAGAGCAATGATGCCGACTTGGGCGTTGCTGGACTGCACAAATTGCGCGGCCTGCAAGATATTTTCACCGAAGACCAGTTTCGTTTTCACCTGATCGTAGAGTCCTGCTTTTTGCAATGCGGAAACGGCGGCCTGGCCGTAAGGGGCGTGATCGGGATTCGCAATGGCAATCTTTTGAATCTGCGGATCGAGCAACACGGATAGGCCCTTTTCTCTAATTGCCAGATGTGATTCGGGGGGAGCCCACAGGACTAAGCGGCCAAACGCATAAAGATAGAGAGTAGTGCGCTCCGCGAGATCGGCTTCGATAAGTTTTCGTGGATAGGTGTTGTCGGCGGAAAAAAAGAGATCGAAGGGGGCGCCATTCTCGATTTGCGTAAACAAATTTCCGCTGGAGCCGTAAGAGACAGCCAAAACCTGATTGGTTCGCGCTTCGTAGCGGGCAGTCAGGTCTTTCATGGCAAATTGCAAGTCGGCGGCAGCGGCGATTCGCAACTGTTGCGCGCTGGCGACTGACTGGACGAGCAGGTACAAGACAACAGCAACGCCGAGAGCGCGAGCGCAGGCATTCAATGATTTGCGCAGATGAGACCACATGCAAGATTTCATTGCGGAGGGCCTATACGCGAAGAATCATAACTTCGGTGGATTTGATGAGCGCGGCGGCGCGTTCCCCGACCTTCAGGCGCATCTCTTTCGCGGCGTCGGCGGTGATGATGGCCGTGATGTGCTGCTCACCAAAGGACATGGTGACCTGTGCCAACAGGCCTCCGTATTTGATGGCTACCACGCGGCCGATTAATTGGTTGCGGCCGGAGACTTTGCGGAAATTTCCGCGGCGGAGGGAGATATCGCCGCGCTCGAGTTTTTTGGGGATCAGACGGTCGATTTCGGATTCAGGAACGCGGTGGTGTCCGCCTGGAGTCTTAGCGGTTTTCAATTTACCGTTGTAGATCCACTGCTTAAGCGTGGGGTAGCTGATGCCGAGGATGCCGGCCGCTTCGCGTGGGGAAAGAAGTCGTTGCATAACTCCTCCGCGTGGCAGTTTATACGAATTGGAAGAGATATTTCAATACGATTTAATACGGTTTGTCCGGGGATGGAAGGACAAAGAAATCTGCGTCAGTGAGCAATTCGGATTCCTCCATGGCTGAAGCCCATTGATTGGTGATCTCATAATATCGAAGCCAAGGCTGCGACAACCTAAGAGTCTCCTGTTGTTTGCCTCTCAGTTGCGGAGGGGCTTGCCGGTTTTCAGGGTGAAGGCGATGCGTTCCTGTGTTTTCTTTTCGCCGCAGAGGGAGACGAAAGCTTCGCGTTCGAGGTCGAGGATATATTGTTCGCTAACCAGCTGGGGCGCGGACAACGGTCCACCAGCAAGAATATTTGCGAGCTTGCGCGCAACGTGGGCGTCGTAATCAGAAGCGTAACCGCCACGCACCATGAGATGAATGGCCATTTTGGCGGCGGCGAGAAAAGATTCGCCGAGAACTTTGATCTGCGTGGATTGCGCGCCCTCCTGCCAGGTGTTGGCGGCGGGCTTCCAACCGGAACGAGCGAGCGCCAACGCGGTTTGTTTTGCGTCGGCCACCAGGCGTTCGCGATTCATTGAATGCGCATCGGTGCGACGCAAGTATCCGAGTTGGCGATCTTCTTCAGCGCTGGTGCCAACTTTAGCGGTAGCAATATTTTCGAAAATGGGCTTCAACGTGTGGAACAGGTCAAGATCGTCTCCCGAACTCGCATTTTCATTGGCGCGAATCATCATTTCTTTAGTGCCGCCACCGCCTGGGATTAAGCCCACGCCGGTTTCCACCAATCCGATGTAAGCTTCCGCGGCAGCGTGAATTTTGGCAGCGTGTAGACTGATTTCGCAGCCACCACCAAGGGCCATGCCCTGCGGGGCCGATACGACGGGCTTGGGGGCATACTTGATGGCCAAATTCACGTTTTGAAATTGCTTCACGGCCATGTGCAGTTCGTCCCATTCCTGTTCCTGCGCACCAACGAGAACGAGCATGAGGTTGGCGCCGACACAAAAATTGGATGCCTGATTGGCGATGACCATGGCGTCGAAATCAGTGTCGAGGCGTTTGATGCCTTTGTGAATCATGGCGATGAGATCGGCGCCAATAGCATTCATTTTGGAATGAAATTCGCAACAGACGACGCCGTCGCCGAGATCGATAAGGCTCGCGCCGGAATTGCGGTCCACTTCACGGCCAGCGTCTTTCAGCTTTTTGAGCAGGATGATACCAGTTGGTTCTTCAAATTTTTGCGTGGCGCCTGTGGCGAAATCGAAAACCCTAGTACTGCCTTTTTCGGATTCATAGAAACTCTTCCGCCCGGAGGAAAGAGCCTTCTCGAAGATGGGCGGCAGCGTGCGTCCCTCTTTGTGGATCTGTTCGGCAAACTGCGGCAGGCCCAAGGAGTCCACGATTTCAAATGGGCCAAGTTCCCAGGCAAAGCCCCAACGCATGGCGCGGTCGACGTCGACGATGCGGTCAGAAATTTCCGGCATACGGCGTCCGGCGTACAGGCACATCTCCGACAAGCCGCCCCAGATAAACTGCTGAGCTTTGTCAGTCTTCTGTCCCTCGAACAGCGGGGTCATCAGCGCACGCAAACGCTCGCGGGCATCTTCGACGGTCTTGCCGGCATCGATAGAAGCGAATTTGGCCTTCTGGCGCGGGCGATAGTCCATGGTCTGGACGTCGAGCGTGAGTATTTCCTTATCGCTTGAACCCTTTACGCGTTTGTAGAAACCCTGACCGGTTTTGTCGCCCAGCCATTTGCGCTCGAGCATCTGTTCGACAAGCGCGGGGATCTTGTAGGAATCGCGCGATTCGTCATTGGCGGCAGCTTCGTAGATATTATTCACAACGTGAGCGAGCACGTCGACGCCAACGATATCGGCGGTACGGAATGTTGCGGATTTCGGCCAACCCACGGCGGGTCCGGTACAGGCATCAACTTCTTCGATAGTCATCCCAAGAGTGGACATCAGCCTCAGTGCGTTAAGCATGGAAAAGGTTCCTATGCGATTGGCGATGAAATTTGGCGTGTCTTTGGCAACGACGACGCCTTTGCCCAAGCGTCGATCACAGAAATCCACCAGCGTGTCAAGAACGGCTGCGGAAGCTTTTGGCCCCGGAATCGCTTCAACTAATTTCATGTAGCGCGGCGGATTGAAGAAATGAGTTCCGGCCCAGTGCTGCTGAAACTCTTCGGGCAGGCCCTCAGCAATCAAATGCACGGGCAGGCCAGAGGTATTGGTAGTGACGATGGAACCGGGTTTGCGGAATTGCGCCACTTTCGCGAGCAAGTTGCGTTTGATCTCGAGATTTTCAGCGACAACTTCGATGATCCAGTCGGCATCGGCAATACGGGATAGATCGTCCTCAAAATTGCCAACGGAGATTTTCGCGGCAAGTTCGGGGGCGAAAAAGGCGGCCGGCTTGGATTTCTTCGCGGCATCGAGTCCGGCCAACACAAGTTTGTTACGATCGGCAGGGGCAGCATCCTTCGGAACGATATCGAGCAAAAGGCATGGCAGGCCGGCGTTGGCAAAATGTGCGGCAATGCGGGCACCCATCGTGCCGGCTCCGAGAACAACAGCTTTTTGAATTCGTTGAGTCATGGCGCGACCTTGTGGAGCAGATTTACCTTGGCACCACAGGTTACAAAAGCACGGAGCCGGGGTCAAACAAGTGTTTGAATTTCCGGGCGGCAAGAAAAACGACAAAAGCACTGAATTCAGAGACGAGTGACCTGCACTTGTACCGGTTGGCCTTCCCCTTTGCCGCGTTGGGCGAGCCATGTGCCGAAGCCATCGGCAAAGCGCTCGGGTGTTAGGCGAAAACTGGCTTCGACTCGGCCATCGGCGGTGGGCAAAGTGTCGTCAAAGTCGACCGAATTGGTGAAATTGCGCATGCAGAATTGGTCGAGCCATTCGAGCGGGCAGGCTCTGCGTTCTCCGCGGATTACGACATCGACAGTAAATTTTTGCGCGTACATGGTTCTGCTTAAAGAATAGCATCACTGGGAATAGTCCCGTTTTTCGCTAGCTCGACGATCTCTTCATATTGGTAATAATGCACTCCTGGTTGGGCACGGCGAGCAGCGGCCAACATGGCGGCGGCCAGATCGTCTGCCTCCACGGCGCTGTATTTTTTCAGGTTGCCGACAAAGGCAAAATCGAAAGCTTTAGCGACGGCTGTTCCGATGCGTTCGGCGGGACGATCTGAGGTACGATCCCCCGCGAGAAAACTGGGCCGAAAGATGTGGATTGAGCAAAACGGCAGAGTTTTCACAGCATCTTCCAGCTCGCCCTTCACTTGTAAGTAAAAGGTGGAAGAATGTGCGTTGGCACCCACTGAGGAAACCACCAGAAATTGGTTTGCCCCGCATTGCGCCGCAACAGTCGCATAAGCCAACTCTGCGTCGTAATCGACCTTGCGAAAAGCTTCACGAGAACCTGCCTGCCGCATAGTGGTGCCCAGAGCGCAATAGACATCTGCGCCTGCAAATTCAGGCGAATCGGGAAGATTCTCAAAGTTGACTTCGAGTTGCTGCAATTTAGGATGCCGGGTATCGAGGGGCCGCCGCACCAGGGCGAGAACGTTGGAGTAATTGGAGGATTCCAGCAGCAATGACAAAATGTGGCTACCGACGAGGCCGGAAGCTCCTGCAAGCACGGCAATGCGGGGCGTAGCCCCCGTTGAAGTCACCAAGTTTCCCCTGACCTTGCAGACGAGCTAATGGCTAACATACACTGAAATAGTAAAAAATTAGAATTGCTCCCGCCTGCCAACGTGCATTCCTCTACTAGATGTCTGGTCGGGCAGGAATGGGCACATCGATTTATTTTTTTAAATGGGTTGCATTCGTTTTCTTGGGGGTAGATCGTGAGCACTCCGATGGAGGCCTGGGTTGAGGAAGCGGCCGGGCTGACAAAACCTGACAAGGTCGTTTTCTGTGATGGGTCCGAAGCAGAAAACCAGGTGGTCTTGCATGAGCTGCTTAAGCACGCGGATTCTTTCCGATTAAACGAACAGACCTACCCGAATTGTTTTCTGCATCGCAGCAATCCCAGCGATGTTGCCCGCACCGAACACCTTACTTTCATTTGTACACCGCAAAAAGAGGATGCCGGCCCGACAAACAATTGGATGGACCCGGATGGAGCAAAGTACAAGGTAGGTTCGTTGCTGAATGGGTCGATGAGAGGCCGGACGATGTATGTGGTGCCGTACATCATGGGGCCGACAAGTTCGCCGTACAGCAAAGTGGGAGTTGAAGTAACAGACAGCCCGTACGTGGTGGCGAACATGCGGATCATGTCGCGAATGGGAAAAGTTGCCAGCGATAGACTTGGAAGTTCGATTGATTTCGTGCCCGGTCTGCACTCGCTGGGCGATCTGGACCCGATGCGGCGATACATTGCGCATTTTTCAGCGGAGCGACTGATCTGGAGCGTGGGGTCCGGGTACGGCGGAAATGCACTGTTAGGCAAGAAATGTTTCGCGCTGAGAATCGCCAGCTATCTGGCTCGGAAGCAAGGCTGGATGGCGGAACATATGCTGATTCTTGGCCTGGAATCGCCCGACGGAAAAGTGACTTATATGGCGGCTGCGTTTCCCAGTGCATGCGGGAAAACAAATCTGGCGATGATGGTTTCCGCGTTGGAGAAGCAGGGTTATCGCGTTTGGACTGTTGGCGACGACATCGCGTGGATGCATATCGGGGCGGACGGAACTTTGCGGGCGATCAATCCGGAGGCGGGATTTTTCGGCGTGGCGCCGGGCACGGGGATGAAGACCAATCCCAACGTTATGTCGGCGCTGAACCGAAATACAATTTTCACAAATGTAGGCGTGACGCCGGAGGATGAGCCGTGGTGGGAGGGCATAGGAGGCGATCCACCGGCAGGACTGGTGACCTGGCGTGGCGAGATGTGGGACAAGTCGAAAGGGCCGGCCGCGCATCCGAATTCCCGATATACAGTTCCGGCTACGCAATCGCCAAGCATATCCGCGAGCTGGGACTCACCGGAAGGCGTACCGATTTCGGCATTTATTTTTGGTGGACGACGTGCCCGGCTTGCGCCGCTCGTTTACGAATCGTTCGACTGGCAACACGGAGTCTATGTTGGGGCGACGATGGCGTCGGAGACGACTGCGGCAGCGACGGGCGACGTGGGCATCACACGCCGCGATCCGATGGCCATGCTTCCCTTCTGCGGCTACAACATGGCAGATTATTTCCAACATTGGCTGGAGATGGGAAGGCGCATGCCAAAGCCGCCGAAGATCTTCCATGTGAACTGGTTCCGCAAGGGCGCCGATGGGAAATTCCTGTGGCCAGGATTTGGCGACAACGTGCGGGTGTTAAAATGGATATTGGAACGCGTGGAAGGTAAAGGCGAAGCGGAGGAGACAGCAATAGGGTATGTGCCCACGCGCAATGGCCTGACTCTAGAAGGGCTGCAATTGTCTCCCGAAACATTGCGGGAGCTGTTCCGCGTGGATCAGGACGATTGGGAAGTGGATGTGGCCGACAGCCGGGAATTTTTCGAGAAATTCGGGGATCGTTTGCCACCGGAATTGCATGAGGAGCAGGATCGCCTGGTGCAGCGATTGGAAAAGGCGCTGCCGGCGTAATGGCGAATTCAGTTGTAGCCAAAACGCTTATAACACCAAGAGAACCGTGGTGATTAGAGAATTTCCTTGATGGAGGCGTCGATGGAAAGATGGGTCACATGCTCGCCGCCGATCAGGTAGGGCTTCCCTTCTAGTTTGGAAAAGTGCAGGTAGCGGCTGATGTGGTAATCCTCGTCGAAACTTCCGAAGACAGAGGCAGCGTCATCCGGGCTAAGAAGAAATTGCGAGAGTTCCACCGGATTGCCGAAATTGCCGGCGAGTGCGACGTAGCGATCAACGAGATCTCGTAAATTCCACATGACAATTCTAACGGACCTTCCCCACTATAAGAAATTCTCAGCAGGAGTCTATCCCGGCCCTTCGATGGATGAAAGTCTGGAGTTTGGCGGGGAACCGTCCGATTGGGTAAGATGCAAAGAGAGTTTGTTCAGACTCAGAGGAGACGTTTATGAGCTTGGCGGTCGGCAGCGCGGCACCGGATTTTACACTGAAGGACCAGAACCAGAAGGAGATTAAGCTTTCGGATTTCTCCGGCAAAAAGAACGTGGTGCTGATTTTCTATCCGCTCGATTGGAGCCCGGTCTGCACCAACGAGCACGCGTGCGTGGTGAACGATATGAAGAACTTCGACAGCCTGGACGCAGAAGTGTTGGGCGTGAGCGTGGACAGCGTGTGGTCGCATAAGGCCTATGCGGAAAAAATGGGCATCAAGTATTCGCTATTGGCGGATTTTCATCCGAAAGGTGCGATGAGCGAAAAGTACGGTGTGTATCTGCCGGAGAAAGGCATTACCGGGCGTTCAATCATCATCGTAAACAAGCAAGGCAAAGTGGCGTGGGCTAAAGACTACGACATTCCAGTGGTGCCGGACATAAAGGAAGTTGCGGCGGCTTTGGGGCAGGTTAGATAAGTTGGCTGCCCCCGACGGCGCATTGCCGGTGCAGTAAAAGAGAGAGGGCGGGCGCTACCGGCGCCGGCCCTTTTTCTTGCAGAAGCTATTTTTTCAATTCGTTCTTCTCGACTGCGCCACCCTTCAGCACGAACTTTACATTCTCGAGCACTCTTACATCCGTGAGGGGATCGCCGGTGACGGCAATCAGGTCCGCGTAATGCCCAGTTTCCAGCGCGCCGACTGTGGCGGGCATGCCGATCAGATCTGCCGCGTTGATCGTGGCTGCCTGTATGGCGTCAAGGGGCTTCATGCCCCACTCCACCATCTTGGAAAACTGCCGGGCATTATCGCCATGTGGGTAGACCCCTGCGTCGGTACCGAACGCCATCTTTGCGCCTGACTGAAATGCGTGGCGAAAATTCTCGCGCTGCAAACGCCCGAGTTTCCGTTCTTTTTCGATGGATTCAGGCAACATTCCGGCCTTGGCTCCTTCGGAAAGAATGTAGTCGTCGTTGTAGACGTCGAATACGAGATAGGTGCCATGCTGTTTGGCCAGCGCGATACCTTCATCGTCGATCAAGCTGCAGTGTTCAATCGAATCGATGCCCGCGCGAATGGCATCCTTGATGGACTGCGTTCCGTGCGCATGAGCGGCTACCTTCCTGCCCAACTTGTGCGCTTCATCCGCGATGGCCTGCATTTCTTCGAACGTGTATTGCGGCGTTCCCGGCAGGTCCCCTTTGCTTAGAACGCCGCCGGAGGCGCAAACTTTTATGACGTCGGCGCCATACTTGACGACTTCGCGAACTTTGGCACGTGCGGCCCAGGGCCCGTCGGCGACGCCTGCTTCCTTAAAGTGAAATTCGAAGGGGAGCAAATTGTTGTCGCAATGTCCCCCGGTGATGCCGAGCGCGGGACCGGAAACAATCATGTGAGGACCTGGCACGTCACCTTCATTGATGCCATCGCGGAGAGCCACATCGGTGAAATTGCCAGCGCCGACGTTTCTTACGGCAGTGAATCCCGCACG
Source organism: Candidatus Acidiferrales bacterium (assembly GCA_963748365.1). Taxonomy (GTDB): domain Bacteria; phylum Acidobacteriota; class Terriglobia; order Acidiferrales; family UBA7541; genus Acidiferrum. The sequence goes on along the minus strand of CAVVJG010000020.1, from coordinate 397,317 downwards.
GACAGTAATTCGCGCATTCTTTGCACCGGTGATGGCTTCGCGCGGAACAGAAACGCCTAGTCCTGCGTAGCCAGCCTCCGTGGGATCGCCGGTGAGGTGGGTGTGAACGTCGATCAAACCGGGCAGGCAAGTGGCAGCGGATAGATCAATGGCAGCGACACCGGAGGGGAGTTGCGTGGAGGCCGCCGCACCCACTGAGGTAATCGTGCCACTTTCATCGAATACTACAAATTGATCGATCAAGTAGCGGCCGGAACGAACATCAAGCAACTTCCCACAACGGACGGCTCCCGGCGCGGCAAACGCGCCTGGCACCGCGAGTAGTAATAAAGCACAAAAACGCAAAAGAAGGCGCATGAATTCTCCTGAGATTTGATGAATCTTGAATTTCACAAGAAAAAGAGAATACACCGGACGAAATAAAATAGGAAACGAGTATCAATGGCTGGCATCGGCACTGGAAAGGGAGCGCAACAGAATGACCAGACCCCAGCGCTGATCTTCGGAAAGGCGCTTTTCAAACGAAGGCATAGGCTTCTTCCCTACCGTAATCTTGTAATAGAGCTCGCCATCAGCGAATTTGCTCATACGCTTGGTATCGGTCAGATCCGCGGGGCCCGGGTCGTACATCATGGCGTCTGAACCATCGCCCTTACCGGTATCTCCGTGGCAGCTAGAACATTTCTCGGCGAAGATTGATTTCGCTTCTTTCATCGCCGCGTCTGAAGGTGAGACGGGATTTTTTTTCTGTTTGATCTCAGGTGGGGGAGCATCCCAGTTTGGCTTCTGGAATGCGGCGAAGCCGATGGACATAAGAATGAGACCTATAGTGCAGGCAAAAAGAATCTTGCGCATTCGTAAACCCCGCTTGGATCGATCATTCCTGATCATTGAAAAATTTTCGCATACTCGGGCTGTCGCGGGTAGCGGCTCAATTTCCCAACCACATCAAGATGCCGGGGCCAAGGATCGCGATGAAATAGAGGCAGGCTGCGGAGGCGGCGAGAATCCAGGCGAGATGATGAGAGACGGGCTGGCTGGGCGGATCCTGGTTTCCGGGCAAGCGGGAGAAAATGCCAATGATCGCCAAGAGACCAATGGCCGCGCCAAAACTGGTCAGGGCGCCGGATCGGAGAATCTCAAGCGGGCCACGAGGATCGAGGGTGGTTCCTGCGCAGGCGATCAATCCGCCAGAAATGTAGCTCAACCAAATGAGCCGTGAAATACGCGCTTTCGCGTGGATGCCGGTGGCGGGAATGAGGCCACGCAATTCGCTGGCACAGAGCAGGATGGTGAGGCGATAGAAGACGATTCCGAGGATCACGAACAAAACGCGCCCAGACGTAAGAAATCGCGTGCCCTGCAAGAGGGCCATCCAATCTCCACGACCGGTCACGCCCGAGAAGATCAAGTAACCGAACGCCCAAAAAAGGTTGAAGGCTATCACCAGCCACAAGAAGAACCTTAGCTGAATGGGACACGTGCGGAGAAGACGAAGGCCCAGCCATGCGAGCAGAGCGATCAGAAGATTTCCTCCAGGGCCGCCGAGGTCGAAGATTCTCCACTGCGGATCAGGCAACGCCACCCATGCAATCAAGCGGGTGGTGGTCAGCATGCAGGAATGTCCACCAGCGAAATAGAAGCCGAAGCCGTGGCCAAGGCCTTCGTGCGCAAGATTGGCAACGATGAAAGCGAGAGTGGCGATGGAAACGACCGTGAGGGTGTCGTCAGACATCGCCATCGATTTGGAAGTTTCAGCGATTGGCATGAGCGGGCAGTTAGTTATGTTCTGTCCCGAAAATATGCTTAGAAGTTCGGATTCCCCAGAGGCCAAAGCCCAATTCCTACCCCAGTCTTTGCGCCGGGACTGAAGCCCCGGCCTCCTAAAGAAAAATACAATAAACTTCTGGGACAGAATAGTAGCTTATGCGCGCAGGGTGAGCCAGAGAAGCTCTGCGTTGAAAAATAAGATAGTGGCGGCGACCAGCCAGGCGATGACAATGGTCGCGCGTGAATTGACAAACTCGCCCATCTTGGCGCGTTCGCTGGTGAACTGGACAAGAGGGATTACCGCGAAAGGTAATTGAAAGCTAAGCACCACCTGGCTGAGGATCAGAAGCGCAGTGACTTTTCCTTCACCGGCGAAACCAATGACCAGCACCGCAGGCAGGATGGCGATTGAACGCGTAACCAAGCGCCGAATCCAGGGTTTCAGACGAATCTGCAGAAATCCTTCCATGACGATCTGGCCCGCAAGCGTGCCGGTAAGCGTGGAATTCTGGCCGGAAGCCAGCAAGGCAAAGGCAAACAAGGTGCTGGCGAAGCTCGCACCCAGGACTGGAGTCAATAATTTGTAGGCTTCCGAAATATCGGCGACTGCGCTCATTCCCCGGGTGTGAAAGGCCGCGGCACCCAGCACTAGAATGGCTGCATTGATGAACAGAGCGAAACCGAGAGCGACGGTGGAATCGATAACTGCATACTTCAGCGCTTCCCGGCGCTCGGGATTGTTAAGCCCGAAGGCGCGCGTCTGCACAATGCTCGAGTGGAGATAGAGATTGTGCGGCATCACGGTGGCGCCAAGGATTCCGATGGCGATATACAACATTTCTTTGTTGCGCAGGATTTCCAGTTGAGGGATGAATCCGTGGGCGGCTTCGAGCCAGAGCGGGCGGGCAAAAAAGATTTCGTACGCGAAGCAGGCTCCAATGGTGAGAATCAGTGTTACTACAAAGGCTTCGATGAGGCGGAATCCCCGGCCCTGAAGGGCCAACACCACCAGAACATCTAGCGCGGTCAACAAGACCCCGGCTAATAAAGGAATTCCGAAGAGTAATTTGAGCGCGACGGCGGAGCCCAACACTTCAGCGAGGTCACATGCGGCAATGGCCAGCTCGCAGACGGCCCACAACAGGAAAGTGACGCGCGGGGAATAATGGTCGCGGCAGGCCTGCGCCAAGTCGCGGCCTGTCACGATGCCCAGTTTTGCGGAGAGGGCCTGGAGGAACATCGCCATGATATTGCTGATCAGCACGACACTAAGAAGTGCGTAGCCAAACTTTGAACCACCCCCAAGATCGGTTGCCCAATTGCCCGGGTCCATATAGCCAACAGCAATGAGGTAGCCGGGCCCGGCGAACGCTAGCATTTTACGGAACCAGGAAGAGTTTGGGGTGATCGAGATGGAGCGGTACGATTCCGGCAAAGAGGGAATGCGAACGGAATCCCGCCAACTGGAGGGAGCGTCCCGGCCGGCAGGGAGATCTGGTTCGGTGACGAGGCGATTATCTAGCTGATCTGCCATGCGATGTTAACCGTGGTGAACTTCCCTTATAAACTATATTTAACACCATGGAAATGTCAATAGGACTCAATCCGGGGCTGTGCCAATCTACGCAACGGGGAGTGCTGAACCGGTGAAGATTCTGTAATCTGGAATTTGGGCAGCACTCGCAGGCTGGCCGCGTGCGGCTGTGTTATTTTGGTTGGGAAATCCGGGAGACCAACATGGACGACAAGCAGCAACCGCCAGCACAGCCTGGCCAAGTGCAGATCAAGGCGGACGAAAAAGAACTGCAGGGGATTTACAGCAATCTGGTGATGATTCATCACCACGCGGAAGAGTTCACGCTAAATTTTGTGTACGTTTTTCCGAATGCCACGCAGGGAAAGCTGCTGAGCAGTGTGATTGTCAGCCCTGCGCATGCAAAACGAATCTGGCGTGCATTGGGCGAGAACATTGCGCGGTTCGAAGCTCAATATGGCGTGATCAAGGAAGGCCCCGAAGGCAGCATACCGACCCCGGGAAACATCGGCTTCGTGCAGTAGCAGGCACATCAGAGGAGCGCACATTGCGATTTCGCGCCACAAGCGACCAGGCTGTACTCGTTTATCTTGGCGACGAAATTGGAATGGCAGCGCACGGGAGGGTCTTGCGCTTGCTACGGCTGTTGCAAGCGGAACCTCTGGAGTGGGTGCGGAATCTACAGCCGGCTTACTGTTCGTTGCAGATTTTGTTTGATGCATGTCGCGTCGATCACACGGAAGTGGAAGCGACAATTCGCAACTATGAGCAGCGCGCCGAGGATGTGACCCTGCCCAAACCGCGGCGAATTGAAATACCGGTGTGCTACGGCGGCGAGTTTGGACCGGATCTGGCGGATGTGGCCGAGATGCACGGCCGAACGCAGGAAAATGTAGTCCAACTTCACAGTTCGCAAATTTACCACGCCTATTTTTTGGGATTTGTGCCGGGCTTCGCCTACCTGGGCGACTTGCCGGAAGAGATAGCTACCGGGCGGCTGGAGACACCGCGAAGGAAAGTGACTGCCGGGAGCGTAGCCATTGCGGGAAGGCAGACAGGTATATATCCCTTCGCCACACCGGGTGGGTGGCGACTAATCGGGCAAACACCGCTAAAAATGTTTCGCACAGAGCGCGAGCCAATGGCACTGATCTCGGTGGGCGATGAGGTGCGATTCTCACGGATCACACCGGCACAATTCCAGAGTTGGGAGAAATCGTGAGTACGCTCGTTGTGGATTCTCCCGGATTACTTACCACCGTGCAGGATTTGGGCCGGATGGGATACGGACCGTTGGGGGTTTCGGCTTCAGGGGCTGCGGATCCAATAGCGCTCCGCTTGGCGAATCTGTTGGTAGGAAATGATCGCGGCGCGCCGGCATTGGAACTAACGCTCACGGGCGGGCGATTCCACTTCCCAGAAGGCGCCGTGATCGCGATGGCAGGTTCAGACTTCGTCGCGAAATTGAATGGACACTTTTTGGAGATGTGGATTCCACACGCAATTTCTGCGGGGGGTACGCTTGCTTTTGGCGCTACACAAACCGGGGCTCGCTGTTACCTCGCGATCGCAGGGGGAATTAAGGTAGCACCGTTCCTGGGGAGCGCTTCGACGCATCTGATGAGCGGGATGGGCGGTTTTGCGGGGCGGGCTTTACGCAAAGGCGATGTCCTGCAGCTTGTCGAGCGACATAAGATCATTCGACGGCGAAAGCTTGCGGCGCGAATGATTGATGCGTGGACGCCGCGAAAGACTCTACGGGTTACGCGGGGACCGCAGTTCGATGGCTTCCCCGTAGAAGCACTGAGAACGCTTCTTGAGTCGGGATATATGGTCACGGAGGAATCAGACCGGCTCGGCTTGCGGTTGCATGGGCCGCTGTTGCCGGCGGCATCGTTCCACGGAATGATTACAGAAGGTGTGACGCTAGGCGCGCTGCAGGTGACGCCGTCGGGACAGGCGATAATTTTGTTTGTCGAGCAGCAAACTACAGGCGGTTATCCGAAGATTGCCAATGTCATTGGTGCGGATCATTCTTCGCTGGGTCAGTTGCGTCCGCGCGACGTCATTCACTTCGAGCAAGTGTCGTTCGAGCAGGCGCGTGCCTTGTGGATTGAACAGCAGGCATCGCTGGCGGACGCGGAAAAACTTGCATGAAACACATCGATTTGAATTGCGACATGGGCGAACTGGCAGGAATGCTGGCTGACGGAAGCCAGGCGGCACTGATACATTTCATTACGTCCGCGAATGTGGCATGCGGTGGACACGCGGGCGACACGGCAATGATGCAAGCCACGGTTGAACAGGCGCTTGGAGCTGGCGTTGCCGTCGGGGCCCATCCCGGCTATGAAGATCCAGAAAATTTTGGACGAATCGAGAAGACACTTTCGCACGAGGAGATTGCAGCGTCGGTGCACCGGCAGATTGTGGCGCTGGACAACATCGCGAAATCGTCCGGGGCCCGTGTGGCGCACGTGAAGCCACATGGGGCGCTCTACAATCAGGCGGCGGTTGATGGAGCGATTGCGTGTGCAATTGCGGATGGCGTAGCCCGATGGAGTGGTGATGTCGTGCTGGTAGGACTTGCTGGGTCGGTGATGCTCAACGAATTTCGCAAGGCAGGTTTTCGCGTCGCCGCGGAAGCGTTTGCCGACCGGCGCTATGAGACCGATGGAAGTCTGCGCTCGCGCAAGTTCACGGATGCACTGTTAGGCAGTGCGGAACAGGCGGCCGCGCAGGCCTTGCGAATAGTTCAGCAAGGCAGCGTACTGACGGCGAGTGGTGAGGTAGTTCCGCTCGAGGCGCAGACGATTTGCATTCATGGGGATACGCCGGGTGCGCTTCGGATTGCGGAAGAGGTGAACAAGACGCTTCGAGAGGCAGGCGTTGTGCCACGTCCCATGTGCGGGCTCGGTTGAGATCCTTCGCTTCGCTCAGGATGACAGCATGCAGTTGTGTTTAGGCGAAAGGCTATTGCAGGTCGCGGCCGGTGGTTTCAGGTATCAGCAAGGCGCTGAGGGTGGCGAACGCGTAAGCCACGCCGCAAGCGAGAAAGGCCCAACCCAGGCCGCGCGATTCGCCAAGATGGCCGATCAGCCAGGGTGCCAGTGCGCTGATGGCGCGTCCGACGTTGTAGGAAACACCGAGAGCGACAGCGCGAATCCTGGTGGGAAAGAGTTCACTAGCGAGCGTTCCTGAGCCGACGAAGAATCCCGAACCGAAAAACGCCGTTACGCAACCGAAGATCAGGATTACTGCAGGCTGGCGAGCGGCAGCAAAAAACGGGACACACAATGCGGCAGCGCACAGATAAAGGATGACGGATTTCTTCCGCCCAATGCGATCGGCAATGCGGCCAAAGAAGAGGTAACCCGGCACCATGCCCGCCAGGCTTAGCAGAACGACGAAGGTAACGGTGCCGAGAGACTGAAAGTTCCGGCCACCCTGCGCGACGGGAAGGGCCAGATACGCGGGCACCCAGCTGAAGAGCCCCCACCAGGCAAAGAGGCCAAAGGTATTCATGCCCAAGAGGGCAAGAAGGCGAGGAAGCGCGGTACTCCACAGTTTGGTTTTCTCTTCGGAGGTCAGCGGAGTTTGTCGGGAATGCTCTTTCCAAATGGCTGGTTCGTTGACATTTTTTCGCAGCCACAAAGTAAATAGCGCGGGCACCAAACCGAGAAAAAATACGCCTCGCCAGGTGAGGAGTGGAGAAAGCAGTCCTGCCGTGACCACAGCTAAGGCGTAGCCAACGGCGTAACCACTCTGCACAATGCCCATGGCACGTGCGCGGCGGTCCGATGGCCAAGACTCCGCGACGAGCGCTGTGCCGCTGGTCCATTCACCACCCATGCCGAGGCCAATTGCGAAGCGACAAATCGCGAGCGTCGTCACGCTGGTCGCTAACCCAGACAAAAACGTGAACGCAGTGAAAGTGAGGATGGAGTAGATGAGCGAACGCTTGCGTCCATAACGGTCGGCGAAAATGCCAAACACGAAACTACCAAGTCCGGTGCCGACCAGCATCAGCGCATTGAGCAGCCCGGCGGTGGATTTACTCATGCTCAGCGCGGACATCAGCTGCGGCAACAGCGCGGAGTAAAGCATCACGGCAAAGCCGCTTAAGAGCCAGCTTAGTCCTGCTGCCAGCAGGGAGTTGCGCTGCTGTGGGGATAGATCGGTCCAGCGAAAGGCGGTCGGCCCGCCGGAGGTTTTCGTCATGCTGCCGTGTGATGGTGAAGTGGACAAGTGGATCCCTGGCGCGTCTGACCCCGCGACGCGCTACAGTCTATCTGTGGAGAGGGGGAGATGCACTTAAATCGACTGTGCGTGCGGGAGGAAAAATCTTATGAGCGAGAATTGCCTCACTGCCGCTTGTACGGTAAAGTAGAAAGAGTGTCAGCCACAGTTTTGCGGGCCTGTAGCTCAGGTGGCTAGAGCGCGCCCCTGATAAGGGCGAGGTCGGTGGTTCAAGTCCACCCAGGCCCACCATTGTTCACCAGAAAAATACGCAGCTACGGGGGGCGCTCGCAGATCCGTTTGGACATGCGGAATGACTGTGGGCTGTTTTTGGCCATATATTCGTTGTAACGAATATCGTTATGACGCATAAAAGATCGTGAAGCACGATGGCAACGGTGAACACGCTGGCTACAGCGCAGCCCACGACCACATCGGGGGTGTTGTGAACGGCGGCGCCCAGATCGTAAAGAGCTGAAACATTTGGCACCCGGCACACATCGAAGGGGATGTGCCGTTGAGAGAGGAACAAAATGTCACTTCGACCAGTGAAAGAGATTATTCAAACGAAGCCAACTCTGGAGGGCGCAGGCGTGAAGCTGCAGCGCGCCTTCGGTTTTGGCAAAACGAAGGAGTTCGACCCGTTTCTGCTGCTAGACGATTTCCGCAATGACAATCCAAAAGATTACCTGGCTGGATTTCCATGGCATCCACACAGGGGAATTGAGACGATCACCTACGTGCTGGCCGGCTCCGTCGAGCACGGCGACAGCCTTGGCAACAAGGGCAGCATGACGGCTGGCGACGTACAGTGGATGACTGCGGGCAGCGGAATCCTGCACCAGGAGATGCCCAAAGGTGATGCGCAGGGCCGTATGCACGGCTTCCAATTGTGGGCCAATCTGCCCTCCTCGCTGAAGATGACTGACCCGCGATATCAGGACATTCCCTCGAGCGCAATTCCCGAGGTCACCGACGATGACGAAAGTCGAGTCCGTGTCATCTGCGGAGAATTCTGGGGCAAAAAGGGGCCAGTAGAGGGCGTGGCTGCCGATCCGCAATATCTCGATATTTTCGTTCCGCCGGGTCAGCAGAAGCGACTGAAAGTGGAGACCACACGGAACGCCTTTGCCTATGTCTTCGCGGGGGCAGGAACGTTCCGCGACGCATCGAATCCGCGCGCGGTTTTGACGGAACAGGTTGCGAAGCCGGATGCCCCGCCGCGCTACGATGCCAGTAACCACTCTCTGGTGCTCTTCGACCGCGGCGATGAGCTGGTGGTGCAAGCCGGACTGGAAGGCATTCGGTTCCTACTCATATCCGGAAAGCCAATCGAAGAACCAGTGGCCTGGTACGGCCCGATCGTAATGAACACCAAAGACGAACTGCGGCACGCCGTGGCGGAGTTAAATGACGGGACGTTCATAAAAAAGCGCTGAGGGGAAAACTTAAACAGTCTGTCAGAAGTGTCGAGTCGCGCCTCGCCCTCGTTCACATTCGGGTTCAAAGTCATGTTCCAGGAACGAATCGACCGGGCACGAGTCCGCCCCCATGAACAGGAATTATGATAGACCGAAATCTGTGGTAAGATTGTCTTACCATGGGCACCAAGATCTCAACCAAGGGGCAAGTTGTTCTGCCCATTCACATCCGGCGCAAGCTGGGGCTTCGGCCGGGAGACCCCCTCGATACAAAAGTCGAGGGCGGGAGTATTGTGTTGACACCTCGCAGGGCACGTTCTGGAAAGGTAAGGATTGTTGATGACCCCGTAACGGGCCTTCCTGTACTGAGCGCCGGGTCAAGTGCACCGTTGTTGAGCAGCAAAGAAGTCCGCGAGATCTTAGCCGAGTTTCCGTGATCTATCTCCTCGACGTGAATACACTTGTGGCGCTAGGATTTTTGCAACACGAATTCCACGGGCGGATCGCTCGCTGGGTTCATTCCTTAAAAGCTAAGGGAGTTCCGGAATTGGCAACCTGTTCGATTACGGAACTCGGTTTTGTGCGGGTGCTAACCCAGGCGACACAATATGGGTTCACCATTGAGCACACGCGAACTGTGTTACTCAGGCTTAAGGCGGAAGACAGTTTGCAATTTTCGTTCATCGCCGACGATCACGATGTCTCACACATTCCCGGTTGGGTGAAAACGGCGAGGCAGACTACAGATGGGCATCTTGTGCAACTAGCAAAAGCAAAGGGCGCCGTCCTGGCTACACTGGATGCAAAAATACCAGGAGCTTATTTAATCCATTAGCATTAACGTTACGAGGCCAAGAATTAAGAGAGTTTTTCGCAGTTGATCATCCAGGGGATGCCGAAACGATCGGTAAACATGGCGAATGCATCGGACCAGAAGGTTTTCTGCAGCGGCATACCGACTTTGTCGCTTTCGGACAGCGCGCGGAAGAGGCGTTCCGCTTCGGCGACATCTTTTGTACTGAGTGAGACAGAAAAGCCCTGAGGCTTCTCATAGTGCTGCGGGGGAGTGTCAGAGCCCATGAGGATGCGGTCGCCAGCCTTTATGCGAACGTGAATGACCTTGTCGCGCCATTCCGGTGCAACTTTGTCGGCCATCGGAGATTCACCGTGAGTCATGATGCCTTCAATCTTTCCGCCCAGGATTTTTTCATAGAATTTGAATGCTTCAGCACAATTACCGTTGAACAAGAGATAGGTGTCGATGGACATGATAGATTCCCCTTTGAATTGGAAATTCAAGAATTAGACTTTGTTGCTGCATAAGACTGTCGGATTCCTTCCTCCTTCTGCGGGCAGGCAGGGGCTAAAGAGTCTGTGTGAGAACTGGTATTGACGCGTCCTTTATACTGCAGGAGGGAGGGGGCGCGATGGGGAAATTTTTCGATTACAACCCGGACCAGGCGTATTTGCTGCCGCCGAGTGAAAGTTTTCCGTGACGCGTATGGAATCGAAGGCGGTCAGGCGCACGCGCCGGAGATGTTGGTTTCTGTTTGGCTGTACGCTTATGCGCTGGGGGGTGACCAGTTCGCGGCGGTTGGAGCAGCGTATTCGCGAAGATTTGGCGTTTCGCTATTTGGCGGGAGGGGCGGCTGCCGATCCCTGGACGCTGAACGCGTTCCGGCGCCGGCACGCCAAAGGATTGAACGATTTGTTCACGCAAGTGGTGGAGTTGGCGCGAAAGGCGAAAATGGGCAAACTCGGCCAGGTGGCGATTGATTGGACGCGTATTGCGGCGAACGCTTCGCGGAATCGCCTGGACACCGAGCAAGCCTTGCGCGACGCACGGGCGCAGATTCGGCGAGACATACGTCGCTGGCAGCAGCAGTGCGATGCGGACGATCCGAACGAAGGGGCCGGCAACGAAGTGGGCGGCGAAGTGCTGGACCGGCTGGAGCAACAGCTGGCCGAAATTCCGGCGCGGCTGGAACGCTTGCAGAAATCGGGGTTGCAGAAAATCTCGCGCAGCGATCCGGACAGCCGTTTTCTGCGCGAGCGTGGCGGGTTCACGCTGGGCTACACGGCCACGCTGGCGGTCAGCGAAGATCACTTGATTGTGGGGCAGTGCGTGACGCAGGAAACCAACGACAACGGATTGCTGCTGCCCATGTTGGATTTGGTGGAACAGCAGTGTGGCGAGAAGGTGCAGCAGGCCAGTGCCGACAGCGGATTTTTCTCGGTGGATAATTTGCAAGCTTTGGAGGAGCGCAACATCGATGGCTACGTTCCAGACTCGAATTTGGTGCGCTGGTTGAATCGCGGAGGAACGTTGCGGACGCGTGCCAGCGATCCGGCGCATCGCCGCATGCGGGGTAAGTTGCTGGCCGCAGGATGTACACGAAACGCAAAGCGATCGTGGAACCAGTAAACGGAATTCTGAAGGAGCAAGGAGGCATGCGGCGCTTCCGGCAACGCGGGTTGGCCAAAGTGGCCGTAGAGTTGGCCCTGGCCACTACCGCGTACAACCTGACGCGCCTGTGGCGTCGGAGCTAGCCAGTTCGCAGCAAGAGTGGCATCCATAAATTTTGGAGTTACGGATTTGTGCTGAAACTTGAAGTGCAAAATGACTGGGCCCCCGAGTCTTAACACAGACTCTGAAGCCCCTTTGTGGAGCAGGTTAATGTCGGAGCTGAAGCTCCGACCTCCTAAAAACCGGGAGTGAAGCAGCCACCCGAATAGATCGAGCATGGAGCATTGCTCTGACGGCCGTGCGCTAAGGCTGGCGCAAAAACTCCACACACGATTGTTAGCCGCCGGCCATGGCACCCACGATGAGGAAAGGTTCTTCGCCGCTAGTAACGGCGTCCGGCAGCGGAGTATCGGGCGGCTCGTGCGAATAGTCTTCCTGACAGGCAAAGAAGCGTACGAACGGGCGACGCATTTGCGTGGACTGATCGCGAATGGTGCCGCGCAGGACGGGATAGCGAGTTTCCAACGCGTCGAGCACGGACAGCATAGTCGGCGGGCCATCAAGTTCAAGCGTGACTTCGCCGTTGACGCGCGCCAGCGAGCGAAGATGTGCCGGAAGTACAACGCGAATCATTGCAGCGTCTGAACCTCCACGGAAAGTACGGATGGAAGATCGCGCACGATGGGCTCCCACGTGTCGCCGGAATTAGACGAGCCGTAAACCTGTCCGCCGGTGGTGCCGAAATAAATTCCGCAGGAATCGAGCTTATCAACGGCCATGGCATCCCGCAAAATATTTACGTAGCAATCGCGCTGCGGGAGGCCGTTGGTGAGCGCTTCCCATTCGTCGCCCCCGGTGCGGCTGCGATATACACGTAACTTACCTTCTGGCGGATAGTGCTCGGAATCGCTCTTGATCGGAACGACGTATATGGTTTCGGGTTCGTGCGCGTGTACATCGATGGGGAAGCCGAAATCGGTGGGCAGGTTTCCGCTGACTTCGTGCCAGGAATCGCCAGCATTGTCACTGCGCATCACGTCCCAATGCTTTTGCATGAAAAGGACGTCAGGACGCGAAGGGTGCATGGCGATGCGGTGAACACAGTGGCCAACTTCGGCAGTAGGATCGGGGAGCTCATAAGGAGATTTTAGGCCTTGATTGATGGGACGCCAGGTTTGGCCGGCATCGTCGCTGCGAAAGGCGCCAGCGGCGGAAATCGCGATGAACATGCGCTGTTGATTTTTGGGGTCGAGCAAGATAGTGTGCAACCCCATGCCACCCGCGCCAGGCTGCCATAGATTCCCTTTGGCGGCGCGCAACGAGGGGAGCTCAGTCCAGTTTTGGCCACCGTCGGTAGAACGAAACAGCGCGGCGTCTTCCACCCCCGCATAAACCGTGTCTGGATCGATGAGTGAAGGCTCCACGTGCCAGACGCGTTTGAATTCCCACGGATGCTGCGTGCCGTCGTACCACTGGTGCGTGCCTGGCGTGCCGTCATAGACAAATTTATTGCCGACCGGCTCCCAGGTCTTGCCGCCGTCGTTTGAGCGCTGGATCAATTGGCCGAACCAGCCGCTGCATTGCGAGGCATACAGCCGATTGGGGTCGGCTGGGGAGCCCTTGAGATGATAGATTTCCCATCCGGCGAAGTGGGGGCCGGTGATGTCCCAATTCTTACGTTTGCCATCGGAAGAGAGGACGAAAGCACCTTTTTTTGTTCCAACGAGTAGTCGAACACCGCTCATGCGTGATTCCTCCTAGTGATCATAATGCGAACTGGGGCTAAAGTCGGTACGGGGCACAATGCACCTGCAGAACTTAGAATGCAACGAAAATAAATGTTATCCATGGATCACCTGATAGGCGGAATTCCAGAAATCCACACACACGGGTGGCGGGTCGGGAGAAGTGAAAGCCTTTTGTGTGAGCAGAATGCCAACCAGCTTTTCTTTGGGATCCACTTTCCACGTGGTGCCAAAGCCGCTATCCCATCCATAGGTTTCGACAGATTCCGGAAAATTTCCCTTGCGGGTGACGACGGACACACCGAAGCCCCATCCGTGATCGTCAAAGTAGCCCTTGATCAAAGCGCTTCCCACTTTTTGTTGCGCTGTAAGTTGGTCAGTAGTCATGGCGGCTACCGAAGCAGTTGAAAGAATTTGCTTCGTCCCAAACTTGCCTCCGCCGAGCATCATCTGGCTGAAGGCCAGATAGTCGTCAACGGTTGAAACCAAAGCGCCAGCGCCAGAAGGAAATGCCGACGGTTAATTCCATTGGCCGTTTTCGGCGAGATCGTATATCTCGGTTTTTCCAGTGTTGAAATTAGTCCAATAGCTGGTGGCGAACCGATCGCGTTTGGCGTCCGGCACGCTGAAACCGGTGTCCTTCATGCCAAGAGGGTCGAAAATGCGCTCGCGGAGAAATGTTTCGAAAGGTTTTGTGGAAGCGCGAGCGATCAAAACACCCAAAACATCAGAGCCGGTATTGTACATCCACGTTTCGCCAGGCTGGTGCATCAGCGGGAGCGTGCCCATGCGACGAATCCACTCGTCTGGCGCTGGCATAGTCGAAGGCATCGGCGGGCCCACGCCGATGTGGAGATCATTTGCGGCGTTAAGAATGGGAGCGTTGGGGGACACGGGGAAGATAGGACCGTAGCCCCAAGTGAAGGCGAGCAAATCACGAACGGTAATGGCGCGGGTCGCGGGGACGGTGTCCTCCATCGGTCCATCGAGGCGCTTCAGAACTTTGCGATTGGCAAGTTCGGGAAGCAGGAGATCCACCGGTTCGTTCAATTGAAGCTTGCCGTCTTCGATAAGAATCATCGTTGCCGCGGCGGTGACCGGCTTGCTCATGGAAGCGACGCGGAAGATGGTGTCGCGGCGCATAGGATTTTTGCCTTCAATCGACAGACTGCCCAGTGCTTCAACATGCGTGCGGCCGCGCTGGCTGATCAAGCAGACGAGCCCCGGAACTTCCTTAGGACCAATGTGACTGGCCAGGACCTCGCGCATGCGAGCAAGGCTAGTGCTAGAGAATTTCGTGTCGTCCATAATTTTTCGATTCATGAGTGCGCTCGTGAAAGGTGCTGATTCCAGCGCGGAGTGGAGCGAACGCGGGACGAGGGTGGCGGAGGCGAGCACCACTGCGGTCTTCAGAAACGAGCGTCGATGGAGTTGCGCCACGAGTGCTAGCCCTTAATTGGGATCCACAATTCAACGTCTCCGGACGCTGTCTGCGGGTTGAAACGTTCGTCATATCTCTCGATCAAGTAAGGGACATCGGGAGCTACTTGCAAGAGGGACTGTTCAGAGTTGGGCAGCCACTGGTGAAAGATGGCATCAATGGTCGTCGAAAGTTTAGCGACTGCTCCATGATGAGTGAAGATGGCGTAGCGCATGGCAGGAATGTTGGTGACGTGGAAATCCGGAGGAAGGCCCTCGGCTTTGGAAACCTCCACCCCCGCAGTGTAGTCAAAACCGAAAGGAAAAGATTTCAGATTGGCGCAGAGTCCGTAGGCAATCTGGCCAACTTGATCAGGGACTTTACCCAGGAACAGCGAAAAGCGCTGCCAAAGACCGGAAATGTTCTTGATGTCGGGACCGTTGAAGCGCTGCTTAAGTCCCGCGACGAGCATAGCTTTACCTTGCTGGAAACGAGGTCTCTCTGGTTGCGTCTGTGCCGCTTTGTTAACGCCGGTGCTGGTCATTTCAGCCTCCTGGAGTGGCTGGAGGGAAATTGTGCCGCACGTCACTTGCAGAAAGCAAGTTAAATTGTTAGTGTACAAAGGTGACGAAAAAACAGAAAGCGCGCCAGGAGCGGCGCTCCGGGTGTCCTCTGAATGCGTCGGTGGAAATCCTGGGAGACCGTTGGTCGTTGTTGATTATCCGCGACATGATGCTGCGGGGATTCCAGAGCTACAAGGAATTCCTTAGTTCCTACGAAAAAATTGCAACAAATATACTTGCTGACCGACTGCGGAGTCTGGAAGCGCACGGAATCATTACGACACAAAGGGATACAGAAGATGCCCGGAAGATAATTTACAGGCTTACAGCCAAGGGCATCGATTTGGCGCCGGTGCTGACAGAGATGGTGCTGTGGGCGGCCGGGCACGAAAAAACGGAAAATGAAGCGCTCGTGCGGCTGATGCGCAAAGACAAAGGGCAGTTCCTGGAGGAGATTCGAAAACGTTGGATTAAAGCTTCGGTTGCGTGAAGCGTCAAAAGTTGCGATTAAAACCTTGTGGTCATCAGCATACCCAAAATGTCCATCATCCAGTGAGCCACGATTAGCGGGGCCAGCCGCCGGGTACGCACGTAAACAAGGATTGTGGCAAAAACTCCCGGAAGGAAGGCCATGAATCTCCAGAGACTGCTGCGCCAATCCGGGACAAACGGCAGGAAGCTGTGCTGAAGCGCCCACCAAAATCCGACTATAGCAACGGCAATCCAGGTGCGTCCGGTAAGCGCTTCGATGCGTGGTAAAACATAACCCTGATAGGTGATTTCTTCCGTCGGCGACCAGATCATCCACCACAAACTGCAGCTGTAAAAGATGGCCCATGCGGGAAGGACGCGCGCGGAAAGAATGCCGGGGACCGGGTCCGCACGAAACGTGCCGTAAAGTAGCCAACCGCAAAGAACGCCTCCGGCCACGAAGGCCGGAAATATCAAGAAAAAATAGCCCAAGCCGGCGAAGAGATCGCGGGCCCGGCGCCATCGAATAGTTCCAATCAAGCCGCGAATTGTGGTGCCTTCTGTTCGCGTGAATCTCCACATCAGCGTGAGACAACCTAAATCGACCAAAGTGCCGTAAACAGTCCAATAGGGAGCGGCGGCACGCCAAGGAGAGGAATCGCCGTTGAGCATGAAAACCAGGGCGAAGATTGCCTGAGCAACGAACATGAACGCGCTGCGGCCTACAAGCAGGACAAAAGGTCCAGTCCAGGTAATGCGCCCGTCGGCAACGCACTCTCTAATGCGGGGCGACACTCTATCGGTTGACGTCATATTGTGTTCCTTACCTGGACCCCAGGGCCATTCGCGCGAGTTGAAGCAGTCTGCGGCCGATTAGAAAAAACCAAATGGGGTAGAACGGACCAGCGATAGCCATGAATACGACACCGACTGAGGGCAAGAAAAGTCCAAGGAAAAGGTGGGCGATATCAAAGGAGTGCGTCAAGATGCCCACGTAAGCCGTGGTGCGGCTGAAGACGTTGCTACGAAGCATCAAGACGGAGATGAGCAGGCACGCACATTCGCCAAGGAATCCGCCGATGATGGCGCCTGTACCGTGCCAGATGTCGGTGGCCAGGATGGCCTCACCAGCGGCGAGGTATTGGGCACGCAGGACATCCGTTGTGGCGCTGGCGTACTTATCGCTAAGTGAGAGCATCGAAAGAGCAGCGGGTGTGGCTAGTGCGAGCGTCACACCTACAGTGCCGAGCGTGGCAGAGAGAATTGCCAATGCGCGGTCGGTTCGCCGCAGCGCTGCAAATAGCGCGAGAAACAACAAGTAGTACAAGGGCATGGCAAGAAGGGTGAGTAGATCGAGGCGTAGCAGTCCAATGAATTTGTTTTTCTGCAGCAGGCTGAAGGCCTCGGCGGCGGTGTTTGGCGGCCCGCCTAAGACGAGCATCTGAACGATCGTGGTAAGGGTGTATATCAACAGGATGAAGGCGCTGATGCCACCCAGTCGACACAACAATCGGAGATCCAGCGGGGCGGAATCTCTGTGATTATCGCTCTTTTCCGTGATGGCTGAACTCATCGGCCCTCCTGTCGCCGCAATGGGAAGGGGCTGCAGATCCAGGAGTGTAAATCAGATGAGAGACAAGAAGTAAGTGCGTGGGACACAGATGAGTAGGGCCTAGGAACTACTCCGCCTCGGCCCACCCAGTTTTCCGCGAAACCTCAAATCGTATCGAGTGACTAGCTGCCAGAATCTGCTACTCGGGTAGCGGCAAATTGCCGTTGATGGTGAAAGCGGCCTCGGCAACGGGTGCAGAGGTGCCGGGCTGGCCTCCGCCAACCGACAAGGTATAGGAGCCGGGAGCGATGATGCGGTTGCCGTGCTCGTCTACCATACTGAGGTCGCGCTTGTTGAGATTCAAGCGGACGTGGGCAGTTTCGCCGGCGGCGACGTGTACGCGGGTAAAGCCACGCAATGCGCGCAACGGGGCGCCGGGAACTTTCGGGAAGGTGAGGTAGACTTCCACTACTTCGTCGCCATCACGCTGACTGTTATTTTTCACGTCGGCATCGATGCGGAGAGAATCGCCCGCCTGCAATTGGGTGGCGGACAATTTCAGGTTGCTGTACTCGAACTTCGAGAAGCTGAGGCCGTGGCCAAATGGATAGAGTGGCTTGCCAGTGAAGTAGCGGTACGTCCGATTGGTCATGGCGTAATCTTCAAACGGAGGCAGTTCGGAGACGCCGGTGTAGAAAGTGAGCGGCAAACGGCCGGAAGGATTGCTCACCCCCGCCAGGGTGTCTGCGATAGCGGTGCCACCTTCTTCGCCCGCATACCAGGCTTCCAAAATCGCGTTGGCGTTCTTGTCGGCCCAATTCACGGAGAGCGCACTGCCGTTCATCAGGACGACGATCAGCGGCTTGCCCATGGCCTTCACGGCTTCGAGCAATTGCTGCTCTTCCTTGGGCAAATCGAGACTGGTGCGATCGCCACCCTTAAACCCTTCGATCTGCACATTCATCTCTTCGCCTTCGAGATCAGAGGTGATGCCCACAACGGCGACTACAACATCGGCCTTTTTGGCGGCAGCAACGGCATCGTCCATTGGGGCCGCAGATACTTCATTCGTCCAAACCAATTGAGCGATGGCGTCACCGGTAGTCTGGAAATATTCGACCTTGATAGCATACTTTTGCCCTTTTTCCAGTTTTACATCCGCCGTTTTGGTGCTGATGCCATGCGTGGCCCAATCTTCGACAACCAACTTACCGTCGATCCAGAGGCGGAAACCATCATCGGCACGCAAACCAAGCTTATAGGTACCCGAATCGGTGGGAGTGAAGAAGCCAGTCCAACGCGCCGAGAAATTATCGGCAGCAAAAGCCCCGCTGGAAAATCCAGGAAGGGGCATCATGATGAAGTTGAAGTTGATGTTCTTGTCGACACGCTTGATCGTTGGGGATCCGGAAAGATCCTTGCTCTTGAAATATTCCGCTTGCAGGCCGGGCTGGCCGTCGGTGGTAGTGAAGAGTTCTGCCGGCACGGGTTTGGGATCACGAAGAAAGCGTGTGCCGGGAGTAAAGATCACTTCCGATGTGGCAAATTGCTTCTTGATACCTTCGAGGGCCGAAGTGGCGCGCGATGGTGTGCCGCTGTAATTCCCTTCCAAGACGCGCTTATTATCGGACAGTGGGCCGACTACCGCGATGGTCTTGGGCGCGGTGGCCAGTGGAAGGATGCCGTCGTTCTTCAGGAGCACCAGGGATTCGCGCGAAGTCTTCAGGGAAAGCTGGCGATGCGCTTCTGTGTCATTTTCGGAAAAAGGAATCTGCGCGTAAGGAACCATCTCCGGTGGATCAAACATGCCCAACAGGAATCGCGCACGGAACAGGCGGCGTAGGGCGATGTCAATTTCCTTTTCCGTCAGATAGCCCTGTTTCACCGCATCGATATACTTCACGTAGTCGGAGTTGTCAGGAACCTTGTGCGTGAAATCGATGCACTCATTGTCCATGCCGCGTTTTAGCGAAATGGCGGCGGCTTCTTCCTTTGTTTTCGTGTAGTGGTGGCCGGACCAGATATCCATTACGGCGCCGCAATCGGATACGACGAAGCCGTTGAAGCGCCACGCGCCGCGGAGTTGATCTTCAAGCAGGAAAGTGTTTGCGCAGGCAGGCTCGCCATTCACGCTGTTGTAGGCGCACATAGTGGAGGCGGCCTGCCCCTCCACAATCGTGGCGCGGAACGCAGGAAGATAAGTGTCTTCTTCATCGTGCTTGGAAATCTTTACGTCGGCCTGGTGGCGCGTCGATTCAGGACCACTGTGAACCGCATAGTGCTTTGGCGTGGAAACAACACGCAAATACTTCGGATTGTCGCCTTGCAGGCCGGTGACAAACGCGATACCCATGCGACCGGTCAAGAACGGGTCTTCACCATACGTTTCCTGGCCACGCCCCCAACGGGGATCGCGGAAAATGTTGATATTGGGCGACCAGAAGGTGAGGCCTTCGAAAATGTTGCGACGCCCCTGGCGAACGGCTTCATGATGCTTGGCGCGTGCTTCCGTGCCGATCACGACAGCCACTTCGTGAAGCAGCGACGCATCCCATGTTGCGCCCAGTGCGATGGCCTGCGGAAAAACCGTGGCTGTGCCTGTGTTCGCCACGCCGTGCAATGCTTCACTCCAGTAATCGTATTCAGGAACATTCAGTCTGGGAATGGCGCGGGCCTGATTCACCAGTTGCGAAGCTTTTTCTTCCAAGGTCATGCGAGAGACTAGATCGTCGACGCGTACATCGATAGGAAGTGACGGATTTGTGTACGGCGCGGCTGTCTGGGCATTGGCGGACAAAACACCAAAGAAACACACAGCCAGCATCAGTACGATAGTCTGCAATCGCAGCATCAGCTTTACGAAGTTCATCGTTTTCTCCTCTGCCGCATGAATAATCAGGACGGACAAATTGTTAAGATTTTCTGTTGGCAAGACAGTTAGAACCACCACCCCACCGCCACTTCTCGAAAGCGAGCATAATCGTTTTTCTTCTACTTCTCAACCAAAACGCAAGAAATTCTCTTTGGGCCCGATGGTTGCACGTCACAAACAGTGCGGTCCTGGCACGTCCAGCGGTGAAATGCACATGGTCTGCAATCACCCCAGCCACCTTATCTTTGCGCTTGGCTGCGCGCCGTCTTATGGATTAGATTAGTCGGAGAATCGTCCCCCAACTCTGGGATGTACCATGGCTTCCGTTCAACCATTACAAATCATGAATAAGTCGCGGACGCTCCGCGTGACGTGGCTATTGATTTTAGTTTTAGTCCTTTTTCCCATCCTTACGCTTTGGTTGATTCCTTGGCTTCGCTGGAAGGTTCCGGAATTTGCGCCATTCACTGAACCGGGCACAGCAGAATGGATCATTGCGTTTGCAGTGGGCAGCATTGGCTGCGTTGTATTAATTATTGGAATGATCCTGGCATTTCAGAATCGAAAAGTGGCGTTTCCTTCGCGTATCCTGACGGCACTGGGGGTACTGTGTACATTGCTTTTGTGGGGATACTGGTTTCACGCCACGACCGCGAAAACTGCTTCGGCAACGCCGGCGATGCCAGCGCACTCTGTGAAGCTCACCTGGAGAGCCAGCTCCTCGCCCGTCACCGGCTACAACATTTACCGCAGTACCTCGCCTAATAACTTCGCGGAGCCTAAGCTGAATTCCGCGCCGATTCCGGATACCAGTTTTGTTGACACCACGGTGGAGAGCCATAAGACTTACTATTACTCGACAAAAGCTGTGGATTCCCGGGGCAGCGAGAGTTCTGATTCCAACATTGTCCGGGTAGACGTTCCCTGAAGCTTATCTGAATGAGTTATTGCTGGTTTTGATGTTGCTGCGGCAGCTCTGCCATTTGCGGCGGTTCGTGTGGACCTTCGCTGGTTTCCGTCAACCGTTCGCGCCCTTCTTCGTCCAGCGCAGGACGCACGCGCACATCCACAGAGAGCTGTTGTCCGGCGCGACCCTTGTAGACACCACGCACCGGAGGCACATCGCCGTAATCGCGGCCATAGGCAACGCGAATGTGGCGCAACCCAACTGGCTTACCTAGCGTGGGATCGAACGCCAGCCAACCGGTGCCCGGTACAAATACTTCCGCCCAGGCGTGAGAGGCTTGACCGCCGATCACTTCTTCTTGCTTCGCGTCGCTGTTTGCGGCATTGCCCGGCACCAAGTAGCCGGAGACGTAGCGTGCCGGCACACCGCGCATGCGCACCACACCCAAGAGCAAGTGAGCAAAATCCTGGCAAACACCAGCCTTCAGTGCGAGTGAATCTTCCACCGAAGAGTGGACATGCGTAGCACCTTTCACATAAGCGAAATTCCGGTGAATGTAATCGGAAACGGCCTGCGCAAATCCTTTCACGCTGCCATCACTCAGCGCTTCGGAAGATTTCAGAATTTCGCCCAATTCCGGAAGATAAGGCACGAACGCACTTGGCGCCACAAAGTCGTAATACTCTTCAAAAAGATCGCTGCGCAGTGCGTCGAGCTTCGACAAGGAAGCGCCAGGCGAATCCGGTTCCGAGGCATCGTGGGCCAGCACCACGGATTCCGCCTCAATCTTCAGCCGGCGATGATCGGGCAGGATATTGAATTGGTGAATCCAGTTTCCATAGGCGTCGCGGAAAGATGCACCGCGCGACGGCGGGCTGGTGACCAGACGGAAGGACAAACAACTCTGCAGATCGTCGTCAATTGGGCGCAACCGCACCTCGTTGTAGCTTTCGCTGACCGCGCCGTCGTACAAAAATTCAGTTGAATGCACCAGGCGGTAACGATTCATGCCACCACCGCGTAATAGAAATAGCTTCGGGCGATCGCCTGACCGATCGCGTTTAACATGCGAATCAACTCCGTCAGGTATAGATGCAGGCCCTGGCGGAAGATTTCTTCAATTTTGTCGTAACGTAAGCGCTCCAACACCTTGCCGGTCAACCGCTCCGCTTCGTTGGCGTAGGAACCGGCGCTGGTTTTGCTGATGGCCCGCAGGCTGGTGTGCATTTCCGTAATGGAAAAGCGAATCGAGCGGGGATGCTGCGGATGAAGAATCAGCATTTCGGCGACGCGCTCCGGCTCAATGGGTGAATGGTATTGACGGTGATACGCCTCGTAGGCGCCGACGGATTTCAGCACCGCCATCCACTGATGATTGTCGGGAGAAGATTCCACCGTTAGCGCGGCATCAAGCAGCGTGTGATACTGCACATCAACGAGTCGCGCGGTCATTTCGGCGCGTTCCAGTGCCCATCCGACTTTCAGGAAATCCCAACCCTCGTCGTGAGGCAATGTTGCGTCGGTCACCCCATGAAATCGGTGGCTACCAAAAATAACCTTTTCGCAGAAGCGGTGCGGACCCGCGGCGATTTCATCCTGCGGGTGAAAGCGCTCCAGCATGAAATAAAGGCCATTGAGGTCTTCCCACATTTCGCGGGAGATGCGGTCGCGGATGGTGCGCGCATTTTCACGCGCTTTTTTCACACACTGCATGATCGAACTGGGATTGCCTTCGTGAAACGCCAGAAACTCGAACACATTAGTGGATGTGGCATCGTCATACAGTTGACGAAATATCGTTTCCTCGCCCGCCATGGAAACCAACGGGTCCCAGCGCAAGCGATACGGCTGCTGAGCCTGTTCGAGCAGCGTGTGATAGGTTACGTCGAGGATGCGCGCGGTGTCTTCGGCGCGTTCGATGTAGCGCGCCAGCCAGAAAAGCGATTCGGCAATTCGCGAGAGCATGTCAGCATTCTCCCCGTAACACCCAGGTATCTTTGCTTCCGCCTCCTTGCGAAGAGTTCACAACCAGGGAGCCTTCTTTCAGCGCGACGCGTGTCAGTCCACCCGGCACGATGGTCACTTTCTCGCCGTCGTACAAGCAGTAGGGCCGCAAATCGACGTGCCGCCCGGCGATGCGCTCGGTAACAGCGTCATACGAGGGCACGCGCGAGAGTGGTACAACTGGTTGTGCAATGTAATTGCGTGGATCGGCTTTGATGCGCTCGCGGAAAGATTCCACTAACTCTCCATCCGAAGCCGGGCCGATCAACATTCCATAGCCACCTGATTCGCCGACGGCCTTTACCACCAGTTCCGGAAGATGCGCCATAACGTGAGAAAGGTGGTCATGTCGCTCGCACAGAAAAGTGTCGACACTGTTCAGAATGGGATTTTCGCCCAGATAGTATTTGATGAAGTCCGGTACGTAGGCATAAATCGCCTTATCATCGGCCACGCCGTTGCCAGCAGCATTGGCCAGCGCGACATTTCCTGCACGATACGCGCCCATCAGCCCCGGCACGCCCAGCATGGAATCGGTGCGGAAACAGAGAGCATCGAGAAAGTCGTCATCCAGGCGACGGTAGATCACATCTACGCGCTTCAGGCCGTAAATGGTCTTCATGTACACGACGCCGCCATCGACCAGCAGGTCGCGGCCTTCCACCAACTCGATGCCCATTTGCTGCGCAAGGAAACTGTGTTCGAAATAGGCACTGTTATGAATGCCGGGGGTAAGAAGGACGATTTGCGCTTCCGCTTCGCCGCGGGGAGAGAGCGTGCGCAAAATCCGCGAAAGCTCGGCCGGATAGTGGTTCACAGGGAGCACTTCGTGTTCCTGGAAGGCTTCGGGGAACGCACGCGTCATCACCAGACGATTTTCCAGTACGTAGGAAATTCCGCTAGGTGTGCGAACGTTGTCTTCGAGGACTAGAAATTCACCACTGTTCGAATCGCGAACTAGATCGATGCCGCAAATGTGAGTGTAAATTCCATGCGGAACTTGCAGACCGATCATTTCCCGGCGGAAGTGACGGCAGGAAAATACCAGCGAGGCGGGAATCTTGCGGTCTTTCAGAATTCTCTGTTTGCCATACACGTCTTGTAGGAACAAATTCAGGGCGATAACGCGCTGGCTGAGGCCGCGCTCAATCTTGTTCCATTGAGAGAAAGGAATGATGCGAGGAATCAGGTCAAACGGAAATAATCGTTCAGTGCCGCGCCCATCGCTGTACACCGTGAAAGTAATGCCCTGAAGCAGAAAAGAGAGGTCTGCCAGTTTGCGGCGATCTTGAAAATGTTTTGGCGCCATTCCGCCCAGCTTTTCGAATAGCCGCACATAATGGGAACGAGCCGCGCCTTCCGACGCGAACATCTCGTCGTAAAACGATCCCAACGCGTAGCCTGAAAATAATCCGCGATCGAGCATTGGAATGGGTACCGCCGTCATCGAAAAACCATAGCAAGCGGGGCGGCAGACGACCCCACGCATTAATTCAATACAACGTATCCAAATTTCCACCTAGAGTGCCCGTTCTATTACTCCTCGACTCGGGGCTTACTTGCGCTTTCCTTTCGCCGGGTAATAGGTCAGTTGGGCAGTTCCAAATCTACACGGCGGCCCCCTTATGAAACGCATTGCCCTACTTTGGCCGCAAATGATTATTAATCTCTCAAAGATTATCTGCGTTTTTGCTACTCGCACTTGGCACGCGACTTGCCTATCTATTCACTGGATTTCTTCTGAGCAGGGGCACGATGACCCAGCTTGACCACAATTTCCTTTGCTTCATCCTGGACTCCCTTCCCAACGGGGTATGTGCCGTAGACCGCACCGGCAAGATCATTTACTGGAATGCGGACGCGGAACGGGTGACGGGACATCTCCGTCCAGACGTTTTGGGTCATCGGAATGACGGGGAATTCCTGGAACATGCGGACACCGAGAATAACCTCCTGCTGGGTGATGCGATTCCAACGATGGAGGCCATGCGGGATGGCCGACCCAAGAACAGCCGCATCTCATTGCGCGCAAATAACGGACATTTCGTCATCGTGAAACTGCATACGGCGCCGCTGCTCGATGAACGAGGCTCCATTCAAGGCGCGGTGGAAATATTCGAGGAATCAACGCCGATTCTGACAAATCGCCGGATGCAGAAGTTGGCGGCATTCGGTTGCCTGGACACGCTCACTGGCGTTCTGAATCGCGGAATGATCGAGGGTCACCTTCGCGGGAACCTGGCGATTCGCGCCTAGTACCCAGTTCCTTTTTGCATTATGAGCATTGCGGTTGATGACCTCGCGAACATTCGAGAGCGCTTCGGTCAAGCAGCGGTCGATGCGACGTTACGAGCAGCAGCGCAAACAATTCAAGGCGGACTGCGACCGACCGATTACGTGGGCCGCTTCAACGAATTTGAATTGTTGGCCATCCTGAAAGAATGCTCGGAATCGGAAGGTAGCGAAGTGGGAAAACGCATCCGCAAGCTGGTCCACAGCTCCGGCGTAAATTGGTGGGGAGACATGTTGCACGTGACTATTTTCATCGGGGCCACGCCTGCGCACGACAATGACACCGTGGAAACCATCGTTGCGCGGGCAGAGCAGGCATTGAGGGAAAGCGGTACACCACCAGGAAATTGCATGGTGGTGGTGAATAAGGCGTAGGAAAGCAATGGGGACGGAACGTTCATGTTCGTCATAATCGGAATCGTTATCGTCATTGGCGCCATCGTTGGCGGTTATCTTATGGAGCATGGCAACTTGAAAGTGCTGCTCCAGCCCGCGGAGCTAGTGATCATCGGAGGCGCGGCTATCGGCACGGTCCTGATCGCGAATCCACTTTTCATCCTGAAGAAAATAGTGGGCGGCCTGATCGGCGTATTCGGCAGCACAAAATTCGGCTCATGAAAATGCTGCACGAGCTTTTCTCTCGCGCGCGGAAGGAAGGCCTGATGGCGCTGGAAATCGACAGCGACAACCCTGAACAAAGCCCCGTGTTCTCGAAATACCCCAAATTTCTGAAGGATCACCACGTCCTGTATTTTATCTGCGACACGGTGCGCATGGCCGCCGGCGACGGAGTGGAACCGTTTGACATCGACCAGATGCTGGAACTGGACATGGAAGTTCACCACCATGAAGCCGGGCAGCCCGTCAGCGCGCTTTCCACCATGGCGGATGCCCTTCCCGGGCTCGGAATTGTCGCTGCGGTCCTCGGAGTAGTGATTACTATGGGTGCGCTGGGCGGACCACCGGAAGAAATTGGACACAAGGTTGCCGCCGCGTTGGTCGGCACGTTCCTGGGCATCTTGCTGTGCTACGGATTTCTGGGGCCCATCGCGGCCAATATGGCCAAGGCCACGGAAGAGGAGTATGCCTACTATCACGTAATTCGCGTTTTGATTGTCAGCTTCAAAGGCTCGCCACCCATTATTGCCGTGGAGTTTGGACGTCGAGCCATACCTGGTCAGGTTCGCCCCACGTTTCAAGAGCTTGAGAAATACGTTAAAGGCGGAGGGGAAAGTGCTCCCGCGGCGGAAGCTCCCCCTGCCGCAGCGGCCTAGGGTGCCCTCGTGAAGGGTCCACCCCCCATCATCATCAAGAAGGTCGTCAGCCACGGAGGCCATCACGGAGGGGCGTGGAAAGTGGCTTATGCTGATTTCGTGACGGCAATGATGGCCCTGTTCATCGTGCTATGGTTGTTAAACAGCAGCCAGAAAGTACAAAAAGCCGTGGGCGGCTATTTTAAAGATTTCACCGGAACTTCGAAAATGGTTGGCACGGACATGGTAGGCTCCGGCGAAAACTTTATCGTCAGCAAAGACAACATGCAGGAGTTGAAAGAACAACTGCAAAAAGGAATTCGCGAAGTTCCCAAGTTCGACGAACTGCAGAATCACATCGACATGACCTTCACAAACGAGGGGCTCCGCATCGAACTCACCGAATCCGCCGTAGGTACTTTCTTCGATAGCGGAAGCGCTCGCATGAGCGGCGATGGTGGCGACATTCTGAGAGCGCTGGCGGCGGAGCTTGGCAAGCTCCCCAACAAAATGGCAATTGAGGGTCACACGGATTCTAAACGTTATCCTCCTACTGCAAATTACACGAATTGGGAACGTTCCGCGGATCGTGCAAATGCGGCACGACGTTTCATGGAAATCAACGGATTGTCAGAGAGCCAGATAACGCAAGTGCGCGGCTTCGCCGACCAGCGCCTGCGCAAACCCGACGCGGCACTCGATGAGCGAAATGCGCCGATTTGAAGGATTGACCGACGTCCCAAGGGGCACCTGGAGAAAGGGATGGGGAAGGCACTTCAAAGGCCCGCAAGGAGAAGGAAAAGCGGAACACACAATTGAACCGAAGAAAGAATGATCCGGACCTTTCCGGAACGATCCTTAACTACTGTACTTTCTGTAGCATACATTTCGCCTGAGAATTGCAACGCCTGACTCCCCCAACGGCGTCTAACTCCGGTAGTGCTTTGAAAACCCGATCTACCAGAAACCTTTTGAGGGATTCAGGGTTCAAGCTTAGAAGGTTCGCGAAGGTACGCTCTTAGACTATCTAGGGCCCAGCTTCGTAGCCATCCGGCAAGGCGGCAGAGGCGCCGGGAAGTGGTCAGCCGTTGAGTTAGTCAGCAACTCTGAAAAACGAACGCAAGAATTTGCTCAGACTGTTCGCTTAGCCAAAGGAGATGCACTTCAATGAAGATCCGCACGATGTGGTTCCTCAGCCTGACCCTCATTCTGTTCTTGTTCATGTCTCATTCTATTCAGGCCCAGGGACGATTCGAAGTAACTCCGTTCGCTGGTTACGAAACAAGCGGCTCTTACCCCATCAGCGTGTTTGCCAGTAACGGGGAGGTCGCTGCGCCAGTCAATAAGTTGCGCGTCAATGATGCGTTATCGTACGGCACTTTTCTCGGCTTCAATCTGACCGAAAACTCGCAACTGGAATTCATGTGGGATCGCAACAACACTTCGTACAGTGCACGGAATGCGCTTACCGGCGACTACTTCAAGGCGTACGATTCCGACATCGATCAATACCAGTTTGGCGGGCTCTACATGCTGCGCAACAGCGAGCACCGGTTGCGGCCCTACATAGCTGGCAGTCTGGGCTTTACGCATGATTCCAATTCCAACGGCACTCCGAATCGCACAGAATTTTCGTATAGCATCGGCGGAGGCGTGAAGTACTACGTAAACCGGCACGTCGGTTTCCGTGGTGACGCACGTTTTATGCCGACGTATGGGAGTTCATCGAATGCAACATATTGCGATCCATTTTTCGGGTGTTATAGCGCGAAGGTTTCCCACTATCTCAACCGTGGGAATTTCGTCGGTGGCATCCTATTCCGCTTCTAGTCCGTGGCTGAACTGAACGGTCGCAGATAATTGCTATGTTTGCTCCGCAAGAGTGTCTACTGCTTTGCCTTGTCGGTCGGCATGACGAATAGTTTTTCGTCCACCGGCTCATTCTGCTTCACTTCCTCCACCTGGATCGTGAATCTTCCGTTCGGCCGCGCCAACGTCCAGCGGTACGGTATCTTCACTCCATCAATTGCGCGGTAATCGCCATAGTCAATTTCTGTTGGATTGTTGCCCAGTGGCGTTTCTGCGTAACGAATCATGCGCAGGAGAAAATCGCTCTCCTGATCAAAATACAATCGCAAATTCGGTAAATTCTTTCCTTTTGCAGACACCAGATATGTAGCATGCCCATCAATCGCCTCGCCCGGCATTACTCGAAATTCCTGGTACAACTCTGGAAGGCGAGCCGGGAAGTATAACTGGGCATCGATGCGCGCGGCTTCCTCCTCGGCGGCAGTCATCTGATGAAATCCGCGTGGCATAGAAAGCCACCCGACTTTTCCATTGAACGCGGTAACGCTTGCGCCAGAAGAGGGATGCGAAATAGAAACACGCTTTTCCGGGCCGACAGAGTATATTTCGATCGGATATTTTTCACCGAACGCGTCGATACTCCCTTTCTGCACGCGCGTTTTAATTTTCCGCAGAGCATCAGCGCCACCCGCGGCCGCAAGATATTTTTCCAGAATTCTCCCGGCCGCCGGCAAGGGCGGGTGCGCTTCATCTTCTTCTTCGTGTATATGCATCGGGGGTTCATTATCTGCACTAAGAATCGGCGTGTTGACGGGATGCGCCGCTCCACGGTGGCAGGTATAGCAGGTGACTTCGCGCTCGCCATCAAAATTCGCTTTGTTGATGGCCATCATCATGGAGATCATCGAACGCGCTGTCTTCTTTTCCTTCTTGTCATCCTTATCCATGGCGTGCTCGACATGACAGAAGTCGCACTCCACACCGAGCGAAGCGGCAATGAACTGCATTGAAGGGACCACCTGTCCTGCGGGGATGCCCTTCAGCACCTGAATATTCTTGAATTTCAGTTCGGCGCTTTGCGTTTGTTCCGGCTTGCCTTTTGCGGCTTCACCTTGCGCTGACAACCGTTCTGACGCGCCCAGAAAAATACAGAGTCCTACCATTGCCACGAAAAAAAATGTCAGCCGTGCACTCGCTCTCATCACGTCCCCTTAATTTTTGAATGATATTTTTCAACTCGTGGGCGCGAATGTGACTAACTGCCCAGTTCGCCGCGCTTGGCAAGCGCGGTGATTCGGTCCCCAGCGCGGAAAGCGAGTGCCATGATAGTCATCGTCGGTTGACCACGGCCCGAGGTAACCAGGCTGCTGCCATCGCATAAAAACAGATTAGGTACATCGTGCGCCCGATGATCAGGATTGATTACCGACGTCTTCGGATCATTTCCCATGCGACAGGTTCCCAGCAGGTGGACGGAAAATTTAGTGGACTCCACCGGCGTGCCCCATTTCGTGGTTGCACCGGCCGCATCGAGGATTTCCAGACCACGATCCTTCATCCACTGCATAAGCTTCAGATCATTGGGAGAATCCTGATAGGTGGTGCGCAGCGCCGGTAGTCCCCAGGCATCCTTAACATCGGGATCCAGCGAAAAACTGTTCGACTCGATCGGCAAGGAAGTGCCATGACCGAAGATTTCCATGCTTCGCACAAAATTGTGACGCAGGGTCTTTTTGAATTGTGACCCCCATCTGGGAGTTCCTGGCGGCAATCCGTTTGCGGCAAAAGTAACCGGAGTTAAGTCGAAACGGGCATCAAATCCAGCTCCGCCGCAGAATCCCACCTTTTCCTTATCCAATTCGTAAAAGTCGTGGATGATTCGGCTGACCGCGTAGCCCTTGTAGTCATTTAAAGGTTCATCGAAAACGCCTGCAACGACCGCGCCGCTGTTGGGCATAAGATATTTTCCAACCAGCCCGCTGGAGTTCGCCAATCCATCAGGAAACTTACTGGAGGTTGAAAGCAGCAGCAAGCGTGGTGTCTCGGCTCCGTTGGCGCTCAGGATAACCGCCTTCGCGCGTTGCATATGGACAGCGCGCTTGGAGTCGAAATATACGGCGCCGATGGCACGGCCATTTTTGTCAATTTCAATTTTGTGCACGTAGGAATTGGGCCGGATTTCACATCGGCCAGTCTTCTCTGCCAGCGGAATCATGGAAGCCAGCGATGACGACTTCGCGCCGATCTCGCATCCGAATCCCAGGCAGAATCCGCAAGACACGCAGGCGCTTCGCCCCGGCCGTGGCTGCGAAAGAATCGCCATCGGAGCGGGAAACGGATGATATCCCAGCTTTCTTGTGCCTCGCTCAAACAGCACACCAGAACTCTTCACCGGCAAGGGTGGCATGGGATAGGGCTTGGAGCGCGGCGGATCGAAGGGGCTGGCTCCCGCTAATCCTGAGACGCCAACCTCCCATTCCACCTTGGTGTAATAAGGCTCCAGATCGGCATAGCTGATCGGCCAATCTGTAAACCCCGTCCCCGGAACCTCGCCAATTTTGCTTCGTTCCTTAAAATCGATTTCGTGAAAGCGCCAGAAATTTGCGGTGAAGTGCACGCTACTCCCGCCAACGCACCGGCCATACATCACCGAGGGCTGCTTTACCGCATTTTCCTGAGGGGTTGCGCGGAAGGTGGTGGGCTGAGTCTTGGGATCATTGGTGAGGAAGTGCTGGTTGAAGATCTTAATTTCATCGTGCGTAAAATCGTTTTCTGTCAGGTAACGCCCCTGCTCCAGAACAACAACGCGAAATCCGTTGGTCGAAAGTTCTTTTGCCAGCACCCCACCGGCGGCGCCCGAACCGACAATTACAAAATCGACTTCGTCCGATGTCTTGAAGCTCACCTTGGCCTGGGTCATTTCTTTTCCGTTTCTGCCACGCTGGCCGATTGCCATCCCGAATAATTCTTGTCGTACTCGCCAAATGGGGGAGAAAAGGAGTGTGCGGGATCTCGACCGATTACTTTCCATCCCACATAATCGCGATTTCCACCTGCCTCAGGATCCGCAAGGAATCCCATCAGCGTGTGCATCCAGATCACCTGGAAGAAACCGCCAGTGCCACCAGCTTGCGTGGGGCGCATTCTGCGTCCGGCAGACTTCTGGTCCTTAGACATTTCCGTCAGCACTTTGTCTTGCTGCTCTGCGGTGGCTGCTGAGAAGCGCACCACCCCGGGAAACATCTCGGTGGTCACGTTATTGAATTCCTTGACGCCTGCCTCATATACAGGGCCATCATCGCTGGCAAACGTCTTGAGCGCGCGATCAATGAAATAGACTACACCGGCTTCCGTGGCACCCGGTTCTCCATCCGTTGGAATAATGCGCGCGGCTATAGCTGCAACTTCCTTGGCTTGCTCCGCTGTGAGCGCTTCGAAGGTCACCGCATGTTTTGCTTTTGCCACTTCGTGCGCATGCTGGGCCGCCGCGGAAATGGCAGGCATATGAGATGCCATCCAGGCCGCACCGGCGGCTCTACCCATGGTCAAGAGAAAATCTCGCCGCGCCGATTGAATCGGTCCCATAGCTCCCCCAGTAATTCAAAAAATCTACGGGTTGAAGCTGCATCCGTCAAGCAGAACCGCAATCGCGGAGTGTAATAAATTCGTCTCCTGGAAGCACGGGCCGCGAGAAGTAGCTGCTAAAATACTGATGTTATGAATCATCCGGACTATCTGCTCGAACTCACTCCCGCGGAAGCGCGCTCGCTCGGCTATGCTATCGTCGACCGCTTGTTGGCATACCAGGCGCGACTCTCGGAACTACCTGTAGTTCGTAACAAATCTCCCCAGGAATTACAGGCTGCTTTGTGGGAGGCACTTCCCACTCTGCCAAAAGATCCCTTGGTCGTTCTCGATCGCATCGAGAAAGACATCATTTCCAGCACTAATCATGAGACACATCCGCGTTTCTTCGCGTTTATTCCCGGGCCCAGCAATTTTGTAGGGGTATTGGCGGAATTCCTGCGCACTGGTTACAACATCTTCGCCGGCAGCTGGCTGGAAGGATCAGCGCCGGCGATCGCTGAACTTGTCACATTGGATTGGATCTGCAAACTGGCGGGCTATCCGGAGAGCGCTGGTGGAACATTTCTCAGCGGAGGTTCTCTCGCCAATCTTTCGGCTATTGTCACTGCGCGTGACGCATTGCTTCAGCCGGAAGACTATTTTCGGGCTGTTATCTACGGATCTGATCAAACACATTCCTCAGTTCTTCGCGCGATGCGCATCCTTGGTTTTCAAAGAGCACAATTTCGCCGTATACCTTCTGACACTGATTTCCGTTTACCGCCGGAAGCGCTCCGCGCTGCGATTGAACAAGATCGCGCGGGAGGAAGGCTGCCGTTCTGCGTGATTGCCAATGCCGGAACTACCAACACGGGCGCAATCGATTCACTCCCTGAATTGGCCGGCATTTGTGCGGAGGATAGACTGTGGCTCCATGCCGATGGAGCCTACGGCGCAGCGGCTCTGTTTTGTGAGCGGGGCCGTTCGCTGCTTCGCGGACTTGAGCTGGCAGACTCGTTTACGCTCGATCCGCACAAATGGCTTTTCCAGCCGTTCGATTGCGCCGTCCTGCTGGTGCGCGATCGACAAGCGCTGCGACATGCCTTTCATGTGCGCGAGGATGAAGCCGAATATCTGCAGGATGCGCGGGGCAAAGGCGAAGAGATAAATCTCTGGGACTACTCACCGGAACTGACGCGCCCGTTTCGGGCGTTGAAGCTGTGGATGTCTTTGCAGGTGTTTGGCGCGGATGCGTTTGCGGCGGCAATCGACCGCACCTTTTATCTGGCGGAATTCGCCGAAAAACTGTTGCGCGCCGATACGGATTGGGAAATTACGACTGCCGCACAAATGGCGGTGGTAACGTTCCGTTGCGTCCCGGCTCAATGGAAATCGATGGCCGGCAGCGATCACGCATTCAAGAGCAGAATCGATGCGCTCAACCGCTCGATCGCCGCGCGCATGCAGGCGGACGGCTTCGCCCTGGTGCTCTCTACCGAATTGCGAGGGCAAACGGTGCTGCGGCTTTGTACCATCAATCCGCGCACCACCGAAGACGATATCGGCAAAACAATTGGCGCTCTGACCGAAGCTTCTCTCAACGCCATGACTGCATTTGGATAAGCTCTCTGATTGCAGTATCATGGCGAATTGTAAAAACCATGGGAACCTTTACAGGCGCTATCGGTACAGGCGGAAAATGGCTGCTTGATCGCATCGTCGGTGCGCTTGCCGCCACCGGTATTAATCCCAACCTGCTCACTTTTTTTGGATTGCTGGTGAATTTTGGCGCGGCCGCCAGCTTTGCCGTGGGCAATTTTCGCACTGGCGCCATGATCATTTTTTTCGCGGGATTTCTCGACATGCTGGATGGCCAGGTTGCGCGCCGGCAGAATCGCGTCACCGCCTTCGGCGCTTTTTACGACTCCACGCTCGATCGATATGCCGACATGGCGCTATACATGGGATTGCTCGTCTACTACTCGGTCAGCGGCCGCACACCGTACGTCGTACTTGCTGCCGTCGCTACAGCCGGTTCGGTGATGGTCAGCTACGCGCGCGCGCGCGCCGAATCGCTGATTCCGCTCTGCAAAGTCGGCTTCATGGAGCGCCCGGAACGGCTTGTGCTGCTCATCATCGGCGGCTTGGTCAACCGCATGGGCCCGGTGCTGTGGGTGATCGCGGTGATCTCCACGATCACGGTCATCCATCGCATCGTCTTCACCTGGCAGGAAACCCGCGCAGGGCGCATCCTCCCCGGCGTCAAGCTCAGCCAATAGTTGCCTATGGTACCCATTGTGGGTACAATAGCCAGAGGTAGCTACATGCGAAGAATTGGCAGCCGTGAACTGAAAAACCGCTTGGGGGCCTACCTTCAGGAGGTGCGACAGGGGCAATCACTCCTGATTACCGATCGCGGTAAACCTGTCGCCAAACTTTCTCCCCCCGATGCCGACCTCGTTTCAGTTGAGACGATTGAAGAATCGTTGAAGAAGCTGGAAGGTCGCGGACTTCTTCGCGTCGGAAGGCGCCCGCTCGCCAGATTTCGCCCTATTGCTTCGCATGGAAAATCTGCCTCGCAGATGATCCTTGAGGACCGCCGCTAGTGCTGTATTTGGATTCCTCAGCGCTGGTGAAGCACTACATTAGAGAAGTAGGAACCGAAAGCCAAAATGCCAAACTTCGAAAAGAAGAGAGGGCTGGTTTTCCCATGTTCACCTCTGTACTTTCTTATGCAGAGATTCATGCGATGATTCGACGCAGACTTGCGGAAAAACTGTTGTCCGAAAGAGAGACATCTCAGCTCCAGGATCAATTCGATGCCGACTGGCTCTACAGTTTCACTGCCGTCGAACTTAATGCTGGCGTGCTGGTGGCTATTCGGGACATGTTTCAGCATGTATATGTAAGAGGTGCGGATGCTGTCCATTTGGGCTCAGCACTCTGGTTGCGCGATTCTCTAAGGCTGAGTCAACGAGCAAGGTCCGGTTCAGCGTCCAATCTCGTCTTTGCGTGCTCCGACCAATTGTTGAATAAAGCCGCCACGCATTTCGGACTCGAAGTCTTCAACCCGGAAAAGACTAAATAGCTATCTATTCCGTATTCTTGGTGGTTCCTTCCAGCGGTCCAACAATCGCCGTTCTCACCCGCTCTTTCAGCGCCGGCACATCTTCCTTTTTCATTTCGCTGGTGTCGATGGTGTTGTGCAACCAAACCGTAATTGTCGCCGGTCTTAGAATCCAATCCTCGGTGCGCAAATGTCGAATCGAACCCTCCAGCGTCACGGGCACAAGAGGAACTCCCAACTGTTGCGCCAGACGGAACCCGCCATCCTCAAACGCGTTTAGCTTTCCATCGCGGGTTCGTTTTGCTTCAGGAAAAATAATCAGGCTGGTTCCTCCGTTAATCGTCTCTTGCGTCAGCCGCCACAATTTCTTCAAGTCTCTTGGACTGCGGCCGACAGGTACCGGCACGTTTCCAAACCGCTTCATCAGCCAACCGTAAATGGGAATCTTGAAATGTGATTCCAGCTCCCATCCCCGCACTAACTGTGGAATTGCACAATAAAGAATAAATGGGTCAAACAGGTTTACGTGATTGACCATGAATATCGAAGTTCGTTTCGCATCAAAGCCGGGTGCCATTTGCGTTTTGACCGTTGCGCCGGAGAAAAACGCAATCCGCTTACAAAGACCACGTTGCAGCCAGTCGTGCTTTCGCGGGTCGAGCACCAGCGCCAGCGCAATGAGTATCGGTACGGCAATCAGAAAATGCAGCCAACTTACAAACCACAGGAATACGCTGCGCACCACGTCCCAGGCGCTCTTCATGCGTAAACATCCATGGCGCCAGGTAAGACTTCCAGTAACTGGCAATCCACTGTAACGATTTCTCCGTCGATCATCAGATCCACCGGGCCTTCCAGTGCGAACTCCACACGTTTCACTCGCCGCGTTTCTGCCAGTTCGTGGTTCGTATGCGTTCCGTCATACAAGCGGGGCAACATTTTGATCAGCCCCAGCCTGCCAATCGGACCCCAACGTACATATTCAATCCAGCCATTGCAGGGATCCGCCTTAGGGGCGATCATCATCGTGCCGCCGGTAAACTTACTGTTGTTAAAGGTCAAGAACAGGCATCGCCGCTCATCCCATTTTGCGTCTTCGTCACAACGCATCTTGAAGGCCCGCCGCTTTAACTGCACGACGCGCACAAAGACTCCCAGCAGATATCCTAGATGTCCGAACGGTTTGAACAGGCGATTGGTCAGCGCGCCGACGTCGGCGGTAAAGCCGACACTCAGGACATTGAACGAGTAGATGGTTCCCCTGGCATGTTTCAGGCGCAACAAATCCACGGGGCGTTTGTGGCCGGCAATTAGAGCCTGGATGGAATGTTCCGCGGCGTCGCTGGTGGTAAAATCGCGCAGAAACGAATTGCCCGTGCCCAGCGGAAGAAATCCCATCTCGATGCGTTCCACCGAACCACCCTCGTGGTAGGCCCCGTTGATTATTTCATGAGCGGTGCCATCTCCACCCACCGCCAGAAATCTCCGGTAGCCTTGCGCGTACGCCTCGCTGGCCAATTGCGTGACGTGGCCCGCGCTCGTCGACGCAATCACGTCGATGCGCAGTCCTTTTTCCTTCAAGCGCGCGAGCGTTTCCCCGGCAAGCTTCGCCGCTCGCCCGCCGCCCGCCGCAGGATTCACTATTGCCAGGAATGTTTCTCTCACCGTCAACTCGGAAGCGGCATTTTACCTTTTCCTGCCTTAAATCGGCAGGACCGCTTTTTCTCGTTCCTGATTCCCCAACCGCTGGGCCAATACCTTGCGAATCACTTTCAATGAAGCCGTCAATGGAAAATCTTCTTCGTACACGACAATTCCGTGGAGGCGTTTGTAATTTGTCAAACGATTGTTTCTCGACACGATGTCGTTCTTCAATTCATCGGTAAACGCCTGTCCTGGCTCCAGGTGGATTATCAGGACAAGCTTTTCCGCTAACATGCTGCGCTGCGGCCAGATGTAGTTCGCTGCGAACACGCAGAATTCCTTCACCTTTAGGCCTTCAAACGCGCTTTCCACGTCCTCGGCGTAAACATTCTTTCCCTCTTCGGTCACGATCATGTTTTTCTTGCGGCCAAAAAGCTGCAAGTGCCCCATCGTGTCGAATCGGCCCATGTCGCCGGTCATGAGCCAGCCGTCAACGATGGTCTCCGCGGTCATCTCCGGATCATTCAGATAGCCGGCCATCACCGTTTTGCCGCGGACTGCGACCTCGCCAATTCCATCCGCATCGGGGGAGCTTATACGCACTTCAATGCCGGGTAATGGTTTGCCCACGGTATCCGCACGAAACGGTTTCAGGTCGTTCACGGTGACGCCTGTTCCGCCTTCGGTCAATCCATAGGCATTCACCACGGGAATTCCGAGGTCATAGAAAAATTGTAGGGTTTGCGGCTCAGAGAACGCTCCGCCCACAATGATGGCCTCCAGCTTTCCGCCGAAGCCCTCGTGTACCTGCTCTAGGAGTCGTCGGCTTAAACCCGGGCGCGGCCGACTCTTAGTGAGGGCAACATTAATTTTCCGCAGTATTTCAAAAGCACGCCTTTTCGAAGGGGGCAATTCATCGAATCGGGCCTGCAATCCCTTTTGCAGATTCTTCAAAACCAGAGGCACCAACGTCACATATGTGATCCGGTATTTCGCAAACGCTTCCCGTACAAATTCCGGACGCAGCGTGCGCAAATGCACGACTGCCGCGCCGCAGACAAACGACCCGAAAAATCCCACCATAAAATCGATGGAATGATTTGTCGGCAGGATGCTCAGGTAGCGAACCCCCGGCCAGAACGGATACCACGCCGTCAGCGCCGTGCACTGCTCCAGATAATTTTCGTGAGTCAGCATGCATCCCTTCGGGCTGCCACCTGTTCCCGAGGAATAGATGATGCTGGCGAGGTCTGCGCGCTTTCTGGCTACAAATACCGGTTCGCCATCACCACTAGTCGCTTCCCAGCGCTGTGCTCCGGATAGATCAGCGTTGGGCGGCGCTTCGGTAACAAGCACTGTCTTTACGTTCGGGGCTTCCGCCCTGGCAGACGCACCGCATAATTGCCGCCAGATTCCGTATTCGGTGATTAATAGGTTGGCCGACGAGTGCTTCAGCAGTGCCCAATGTTCTTCAGGCTTCAACTTGAAATCGAGCGGCACCATCACCCCGCCGCAATAAAAGAGCGCGTAGGCGGAAATCAGCCACTTCGACTGATTGGTCATGATGATGGAAACTCGATCGCCCGCCGAAACGCCTAGATTCTGCAAGCCTTTGGCCAAGGGCAATGCGCGTTCCTTGAATTGGCGATACGTCAGCCGCAGCTTCTCTTCCCCGCGGTCAGACTCGATCAGGCAGACTTCTTCCGCAAACGTCTCCAGCGACGCGCGAAGAGACTCTCCAATCGAAGAGTATTTTCGTAGACCCAGCATCACAGGCGAGCTTGGATGCGTTCCGCAAGCGTTTTGAAATCGCTCACGCCTTGCACTTCGTAGTCTGGCAATTCAATCTGAAAATGGTTTTCGAGCCGAGAGAGCATGTCCAAAGCCTGCAAACTATCGATTCCCAATTTCTTGTAGAAATCGTCTTCCGGGCACAGGGAGCCATCCGCAGCCTTAAAATGCTTTGTGGCCAGGTCCAGAACTTCCTGTGTGGTCTGCTCCAATGTCCGCATAATTCATAAATCTATCATCCCGGCGGCTGGAAAGAAAATCGCCGATGACAGACAGGCCGCGAAATCAGACTTCCATCGGCACTAGTTGGCTGCTGATTTTAGCGAACGGAAAGCAAGCCCGCCCAGCATCAGCACCGCCGCGATGATCGCCGTCCACAGGACCGCAGGGTGACGCTCTGACCATGGCCGCTCATCTCGCCTTCCGGTGTATGCCGCATTCAAAATCTCGGCACCAAACAAAAGTTGGCTGGCGCTTGCGTCCTTCTGAAAAAGCTTTTGATAGTCGTAGACTGGTGCACCCCGCTTTTCGTCCCCATAGTAAAGTTGAATTGCGGCTCCCGGATCGGCATCAAAATAGATTCTCCGCTCATATTGTTGCAAGCGCGCATCGGCAATCTTCAGCGGCAGATCATCACCATTGTGAATGACAACACGAACCATCCGCGGGCCTGCTACCCGCAAACTGATCGACGTCTCTTCCACATCTATCTTTTGCCCGTTGCGCTGCAGATGTATCCGGCTGATTTCCCCTGCCCCAATCTCCTGGTCTTTTTCGCCAAGGATCTCTACGCCACGGCGAAAATTCGACTGGCAAGAATCCACTGCAAAATTCACGCGTTCCACTGGGATTTTCTCCGGCAGTGAGAATGTGAAAACGGTCTCTCGCCCCTTCTGCTCTCTCGTGAGTCCGCTGTTGACTTCTCGCCATTGCGCCTTTTCGGCAAGCGTTACGCCAGCACTCGCACTTTCCACATCGGAAGGCTTCACAACACCATCAACGGTCACGCGCAAATATTTGTAGGCAGAGAGTGGAATTTGCATAGTGCTATTGTGGCCCAGCTTTTCTTCTGTCAAATCATAAAGAGTCGTGGTCCCCAGGGTGGCCCACTGTCTGCCGTGCAGGTCGTCCTGGCCTTCGACATTAGCGTGCGCGACAAAATTCTTCGCCGCCAACTTCAATTGCACGCGGTCATATTCCGGCACATCCGCCATGTCGAGCGAAAATTGCGTCTTCCCACCAATTGTCCCTGGCTGCAGAATGCGCACAGGTTCCTGTTCCGCGGTCGAATTTCCAGTCTCCCGCGTGAGCACGTATGGAATTTCTTTTCCCCCGGCGTACAGCCGGAGGTCGCCCAGATCCGCGCGGGCGTGGCGCCATACGGTCTCATCAATCGCGACATAGTGTTGCCCGCTGGAATTTGCCACCTGTGTTGAGCGCTCGTACTTAAAAAAAGAGATGGCAGGTGTGGCGACAAGTGACAGTGCGAGGATTGCCCAGCCTGTTTTCATGAAAGGGTTCCCGGGCCTGATTTTTCGGCCGGACGTGCAGAGAGCTTCAACCAATCCCGTTGGTACACAAACGAGATTCCAAGCAAGACCACGCCTAGCGCGACAAAACTAATGATCCGGTAACTGCCGCCAAGTTGCGAAACGTCATTCAGAAATACTTTTCCAGTCGTTAAAGCGAGCAGAATCAAGGCCTGCCAGCGCGTAAATGCCGACCTCTTCCAGAAACCCGCCGCCATCAGTGCCACCCCGTAAATCAGCCAGATAGCTGAATAGGTAAATGCGCGCGCGAGTGATATTTCATGATAGAACGTTGCGTTATAGTTTCGCGGCAGCATCTGACGGTCAAAATAGTCAGAGGCCTCCAAAGTCAGAGCGATCAACGCCAGCAGATTTACGCCCACCACGGCCACATCTATAAACACCATCTCCCGCTCGGAAGCGTACTTCCGGCCATAGAAAGAGATAACCGCCAGAATCGCGATCGCTACCAAGTAAGTGAAGAAACGGGCGTTAAGCAGGAGCATGGTTGACCGGAATTGGTCGAAAAACAACAGACGGGCAATTCCCAGAACAAGCGCAGCCGCCGTAAGATAGCGCAAAAAATCCGTTTTCGTCTTCACGCTAACCCACAACAGCGCCGCCGATTCCACCAGCCAACCGATAGTGATCCAGTGCGCATTTAGCTTGGCGGGGATCGCGATGGTCAGAAATGCGACTGCCATGGCCACGTGCAGCAATTGAACCGTTCTTATGTCAGGCGCGCCCGAACGCCTTTTATAAGCGTTGCCAATTGCGAGATAGACGGCGGTGAGTGCCAGCGCGTACCAAGTTAGCGTGGGAATCTCATGCTCGTACATGATGTAGAGGGCAAGGAAGAATAGCGTGGCGTTCAACAGTGGGAGAAGGGTAAAGGTGAGCGGAATGCGATTTGACTGCTTGGAATGATCGTATCGAACCACGAGCGGAATCACGGCAAAGAGGGCCGAGAATAGCGCGGCATAGAAAACTGTCAGGGCTCGTTGGTCTGTCGAATAATATTCCGCATACCAACCGAGATACAAGAACACAGTCCCTGCGGCGTTGCCCCACAACAGCCGCCGCCACGGCTTCAGGCTTGCCATCACCAGAATGGCTATATCCAACAGGCAAGCGTAACTGAACAGCACGACTTCATGGTTCTCACCTGTGGAGAGCAACGCTGGGGTCGCAAAACCGCCCACCAACGCGAAACTGGCGAGGATTTCCGCATCCTGGCTCCACGCCAGTGCCATTGTGGCGGCCGTCACGATGATCATGGCTACAAAAGCGGCCGATGACGGAATCAGGTGATATACCTGATACGCCCCCCACAGCGAAAGGTAGAGCGTCCCAATGCCCACGGCCTTCAAAGAGTAGGAAAATGCCGCGTAACCGCGTTTGCGAAAGCGCTCGCTCCAGAGGACCAGGCCCATGCCCGCCAGCAAGCCAATGGCAATTCGCCCGGCGGGCCCAATCCAGTTATTTTCAAATGCGTATTTCAAGAAATAGGAAACGCCGATCAGAATCGCGACGATGCCCACGCGGTTCAACCAATATTGCCCAATCTTTTCTTCGATATTTTCATTGCCCCGCGCGGATTCAGAGAGTCTCGGCAGCTTGAACACCGGTTCCGTCTTTTGCGTCAGCGGAGGCGAACCCGATGATTGCGAACCAGTGCTGCTGCCTGGCATCGGCGGCACGAGTATGGTATCGGGAGGTGGTTGGAGAGCGGGCGGATGGGATAGAGGAGTACTGGCTTGTTTCGGCAGCGTAGAACCTTCATGCGGCAATTTTTCGAAACTACTCGCACCGGCTTGCTCGAGCTGATAGACGCGCGCCGTCAGCGCCGCGACCTGTGCCTTGAGCGCCTCAATTTCATCGTGAGGGTTGGTCACGCGCTTACACTAAACCATTTTCTACAAGAGGGCAAAACTCTATTGGACGAGCAGTTCCATCACGACCAGGACTTGGCAAGGGAGCACGGCAAGAGAAGTTCAGTGGGCGATCTTTTGCTCGAAAAACTTGGCCATGGTCTCCAAACTTTCCTGCGTTTCGGGCAGATCGAAGTGATACCAAAACGCGTGTGGCAGCGCTTCATACACCACGAGTTGCGTATCATTTCCTGAGCGGAAGAAGGCGCGATGAAGGATGGACGTGCTGCTCAAAAGAATATCCCGCGTGCTGGTTACAAACAGGCTCGGCGGCATTCCGTGCAAATCCGCATACCGTGGAGACAAAAGGGGATCTTGCTGATCGATATTCGGCGCATGTTCATTGGGGGCACGCTTGCCCATGTGTTCTGGCATGAGGCTTCCGGGGAGGCCATTTAACGTGAACAGCGCCGTAGATTCTCCAGGTACGCTGAAATCTCCCAGGACGGAAAACATGCCAAGCGCGCCGGGCAGCGGCATTCTAGATTGCTTCAACTTTACGGCAACTTCTGCGGTCAGTATTGCTCCGGCGGAAGTGCCGAAAATCCCGATGCTCTGCGGCTTATAATCCTTCAGCAGCTCTTTGTACACCGCGACGACATCGTCGACCGCGGCAGGAAAAGCATTCTCGGGCGCCAACCGGTAATACACAGAAATTACTTTGATCTTCGCCAGACTCGCGATTGGCACTCCTTCCATCAACGAGCCGGAATCTGAGTTGAATCCGCCTCCGTGCAAATTGATCAATGCTCTGGCACGATTCGCTTCCGGTGCTTCGATCGGTGTGATTACATCTGTGCGCACACCACCAATCGTTTTTTCTTCGATGTTCACAGGAAACCGTTTTCGAGCTTCTGCAGAATCCATCGCGCGCCACTTGTCCGTGGAGGCGCGGCGCTCGGCCAAAGTCTGTGGCCCGTACTTCTGGTGCGTCAGCGAATTCAGCCACTTTTGTGCTTCTGGGCTGACGGTGGATGGCACGGGAATGGCACGCGCAATGTGCGCCGTTCCATCGGCGTCAAAGATCGCGGTACCCTCCGCAGGGCCTTGGGGTGAGCACGAAGTCAGTACTAGAAGTAGGACAAGCAGTGCAGGTGTAAAATGGAAACACCTTCGCAATTGGTCACGCACTGGTTTCTCCTACATTAACGAATGGCAATACTATTTCTTTCGTTCAGTGACCGGAAGGTGTTTCATGGGATCGTCGGTTTCGAGAAATCGCCGCAGGCTGTCCATCACCACGGGCCGGGCAAAGAGTTCGCAGAAGAGGTCAATTTCTTCTTTCAACTCGTCATGCGGAATTGCTTTCAGAAATTTTTTTGCGGCTACACGAGTCTGCGCATCGAATTTGGTGGCCTGCTGAGCCATGGAACGCGCCACCTGCAATGCGTAACCTTCACCGGCCAGATGGCTCACCAATCCCAACTGATGCACGCGTTCGGCCTTCACGGTGCGGCCGGTGAACAGCAGATCGCGTATGAAACTGTTGCCTACATCTCGTCGTAATCGCGGAATTCCCCCAAAGCCGGGGATCAACCCCAGGCGCAACTCCGGAAAACCAAATCGCGCCATTTTGTCGGCCACAATCTGGTCGCACACCAGCGCCAATTCCAATCCGCCGCCCATGCACAGACCATGCACTGCAGCGAAGGTAACGAACGGCGCCGTATCAATGGCGTCAAAAACTTTGTGGATGCGCTCCAGGAAACTTCTCACGCCCACAATGCGCTCTTTCTCTGGCAGCGGCAGCGCCCCGTAATAAAGCTCTTTCAGATCAGCGCCGGCACAAAATCCCGCAGGCCGGGCACTGGTAATAATACAGGCGCTCGTTAGAGGCACAAGCGAATCAAACGCCGCGACAAACCCCTCCAACTCTTCCAGCAGCAGCGTGCCAATTTCATTAAGCGGTTCAAGGTCAAGCGTCAATTCCACGACGCCTTCACTACATTCCCACCTCAATGCTTTTCCGCGAAACTCTTTCAT
Source organism: Candidatus Acidiferrales bacterium (assembly GCA_963748365.1). Classification (GTDB taxonomy): domain Bacteria; phylum Acidobacteriota; class Terriglobia; order Acidiferrales; family UBA7541; genus Acidiferrum. The sequence goes on along the minus strand of CAVVJG010000020.1, from coordinate 353,486 downwards.
CCCGCGATTCTCCGTGAGCTCTGTACCCCTAACACCGTGTCCTCTGTGTTATATCTTTTCCTGGCGTAAGTAACACTAACGAGTCCCGCCAACAGCGGCCGCGTTTTTCGCGTACATGCTTTCGATCTCTTCGCAAAAGCGCGCGTTGACGCCGTCGCGCCGCACTTTTCCATTTGCGGTCAACAAGCCACTTTCGGGCGTGAATGGCTGCGGCAGAGTGACAAAATTGCGCACCTGGCGGTAATGCGGTAACTCTGAATTCACCGCATCCAGAGCGGCTTGTGCACTCTTCGCATCCACCGCGCCGGTCACTAGCGCGCAAAGATACCCGCGTCCATTCCCCACTACCACAACCTGCTGCGCTCCGGTAAGTTGCTGCGCGATTTTCTCTTCGATCGGCTCAGGCGCGATGTTGTGTCCCGAATTTAGAATAATCAGGTTCTTAATGCGCCCGCTGATGCGCCAATTCCCGTGCAAGTTCACTTCCCCCTGATCCCCGGTATGAAACACGCTGTTCTTCAGAACCCTTGCGGTCTCTTCCGGGCGATTCCAGTACCCCGGAAAAATATTCGGCCCGTGAACCAGAATTTCTTCGTTTTCTCCAACCGTCATATCGATTCCAGGCAGCGATCGCCCGACTCTTCCCGGTTCAGAGGCAATTCGCGGATCATCCATGGTGCAGATTCCGCATGTCTCCGTCAGCCCGTAGACCTGCCAGATAGGAATGCCCAGCATCACAAAAAAATCTTGTGTTTCCGGCGAGAGCGGCGCGGAACCGCAGATCAGACCGCGCAGATTCGCGCCAAAACGTTCTCGGATTTTGCCGAAGATCAGTCTTTTCCCCAGGGACAGCCACACCCCGTCACCGAAACGGCTCTCATGTGATTGCCTTCGATTCCAGGCCACACGCCCGTTGCGATAGATTGCGCGAATCGCAGAGTCGCGCTTGCCAATCGCTTCTTCCACGCCACGCTTGACGCGTTCGAGTAAGGTTGGCACGTTGAAAAAATAATTCGGCGCAGCAAGCAGAATTTCATCCGCGACTTTGTTCAGATCGGTCGACAGCGTCAGCACCGTGTCTCGCAACAGGCAAGACATCATCACAATCCACGAAGCCGCAAAATTAAACGGCAGGTATTGAAACACGCGCAGCGGCTCGCGCTCATTTTTCTCCAGACGGTCCATCCATTTGGTGGTGCAATCCAACATATAGTTCAGGTTCCCTGTGTTCAGGCAGACCCCCTTCGGCTCGCCAGAAGTTCCCGAAGTGTAAATAATGGTAACCAGATCTTCGTCGCTCCGTGGATTGGGCGCGCTTGAGGTGCACTGTGAATTTGTGGTTGTCTTCAGTGCGTCAGCGAAAGGTACCCGTGGTGGAGCTTCTGGCCACACCTGTGCGACACCATCGCCCAGTTCCGCTTCATTTACAAACAAGAGTCGCGGCCCGGAATCGCGCATCATTGACACTAATTCCGCCGCCGCTTGCCTGGAATACAACGGTACGACGATTATACCTTCAGCCATCAATGCTAGATCGATGGCCGCCCATTGGATTGAATTTGGGCCTAACAGTGCGCAGCGATCGCCCCGCTGCATGCCGCTTTGCCGTACGAATGCACGCACGGCGGCTACCTGCTCCAGCAATTGTTCTCCGGTAGCACTTACGAAGTCTTTGCCGTGAACCTCACGCAGTACGACGCGATTGCCCGCCTTCTGCAATTCTCCAAATGCGTGTTCCAGGAAATTCGCCATAAATCTCTAGCGACCCGCGGCCAGCACGGCAGGCGTCGCATCGTACTCCTCAACCAACTTACGCAATGTTTCATTCAGCGGCGGCAGATTATCTTCCCAACTCAGCACGCCTTGCCTCAGCGGAAATTCCGGGTAGGTGCGCCGCACTTCGTCTTCCAGAAATACCGCCATTCGCGACATGGCTTTCAAGTTGCTCACCACTGTCCGCCCAATGCTATCGCGAATTTCGTCGGCTTCCACCACCAGTGATTCCATCACCTGGAGCAGCCTCGATTCCAAGTCCGGATCGTCCACGTTCAGCAGTAGATGCTGATGCCCGCGTTCGCGCATTAAATTACGGATACGCTCGTCCATCGTCACTCCAGCAGAAACCACCTTCGCCGGCATGCACGTCACAATGCCGTGATACCGCGACGAAACCATGTAGGTGCATTCACGCAGGATCGACACCAACTGGAACATGTCATAATCGTCGGAAGTAAAGATCGGGACGCCCGGAATTTCCTTGGCGATTTCGCGGCAAGCGACAGAGTCCAGGCGTTCCATTGCTACTAGAATTGGAAACACTCTGTGTTTTTGCAGAAAGGCCTTGGTGGCGTTAGTGTATCCGTTGACGTAGTGCTTCAGCTTGCGATCGACCTCCGCGCCTGACTCGAAAAAGTAGACGGTGCGGTATTGGCTGCCTTTGTATGCACCTGTTGTTGCGCGAGCCAGATATCTCGCAATCGAGGCGCGCACCGGCCACACAAACGGGTGAATCGGACACAACACCAGGATCGGTGTCTTCTCGTCCCAACCCGCTTCGCGCAGCGTCTTGCTCGCGTATTCTGGTGGGTGCGGCTCAAACGTCCACGCGGTGTCCGCCCCCAATTCGTTCGGCACGCCAAGCCCGCTCAACAATTGCTGCGATTCCATGCTGCGGGTGATGACTAACGATTCCTTGGTATATCGCCCGCACATGTGCTTGATCAGGTCATCCATGTGGCCGGCATCTCCTGCATAAGCTACAGACAATTTATTTTCGGCAGACGCCAGCCCCAGGGAGCCAATCATCATCGTCGTCAGTGCGTTCGCGAATTTGCTCTTGAACATCGAGCCTTCGCACGAAACCACGCCGTGATTGGCGTGAACTGCGCGAAACAAAAATGGCGGATAAACATCCGGCAGGTGAACCTGCTTCGTGCCTTCAAAATAGCCCTTGGTCCGGTCGAAGCTCTGCGTCATTACGCTGAAATCAACGTTTCTTGCGCCAAGGACGTGGCGGATCTGCCGCAGCGTTTCCTGAACGCGGACGTCGCTTCCCGTGTTGCGTGTGCCGTTGTAGCCGGCAAACAAAAGCTTCAATTGCTCGCCCGCCGTCCAGCGTTTGCCCAGCCCGAACATCCAGCCGTACCGGCGAAATTCGATCATCGCGCTGACCCATGCGACCAATAAAAAATCCGTCATGCTCCTGCGCTCCCTGCAACTCCTGTGATCAACTTTCCCGCAGGCCACGGTTTCGCGGGATATTTGAATTTATTCGTCCGGCTGAACTGCAGAAGCGGGTATGCGTACGTTGAAAACTTTGCCGGCGCAACTCCCATTTCCGCCACAACACGCGAATTGTCGAACACCGTATTCCAATCCAGGTATGGCCAGAATACTTTCAGCAACGATGCGCCGTAACCGACCGCTCCGCCCTTGAATGCCAGCCAATTCACCGTGCTGGAAAATGGTCCACCGAGCCACGGTTGATAAATTGGTTTCGACCAGCCACCCTGCGCCGCCAGCGCGTCGGTCAATTCCTTGTACGTCTGCGAACCCATACCTGAAGAAAGATGATAAATGCTGTGATTCGGTTTTGCGCTCTGGTGAATTTTCACAATGGCCGCGCCAACGAAGTTTGCCGGTACGATGTCGATGCGATCGTCGGGCCGCAGTGGAAGCACGGGGAATCGCGCCAGTGTGTCAAACGCCTGCACCATATCGAATTGCGATGTCTCAGCACGGCGGCTGTCGCCCATGACGATCGCCGGGCGAAAGATCGTGTGGGGCACATCGGGAAGCAGCTGGTTCACCATATGCTCTGCAAATTTCTTCGTGCGTGCGTAAGGATCGTAGTCGGAACGCGCCCAGTCGATCGAAGCGTCCTCAGTGACCACTTCATTCTGCCGCTTGCCCGCAACCGCCACCGTGGACACGAACGAGTAGCGCCGCAATCCATGCAGGTCTTGCGCACGCCGCGCCAGTTGAATCACTTCCAGCGATCCGCGCAGATTCACGTTCAGGCATTGTTTTTCGGATTTGCGGTTTAATGATGCAGCGCAGTGCAAAATGGAATCGGAACTCTCCACCAGCGCATGATATTCATCCTCGGGCAAACCAAAGTACTCGCCGGTCAAATCGCCACGAAATATTCGAACTCGCGAATCAAGATATTCCAGAAATTCAGGAAAAGTGAAGTGCAATTGCAACGATTGCCACAAACGCTCGCGCGTTTCCTGCCCTGATTTCGCGCGTACTAGAAAATTCAGGCGATCCTGGTGCCCGGTAAAAAGCTCCGCCGCAAGATAACTGCCCAAATATCCCGTGGTGCCTGTCAGGAAAATAGCCATAGAAGAATCGGTTAGAACGATTACCGCGAAGCCACTGAAGCGCCTGCCGGTGGAGCTGACCAGTCCAGCACGCGAGGCTCCCGCGCCTCCAGCGGCCGGCCTTCCATCAACGGGTAGCACCAGCGCCGCAGAGCCGGTATGTGGATATTAATCCAGTAGTCCCACCAGTCAATTGTTTCTGGCGAAAAATCGAACATAAGTTTTTCTTCGCTCGAAAGCGCCGCGGAAAGCAGCCTAGTATTTTCGCACTCAAACACGTGTTCGTTATGCAGAATGAACGGTTCATAAAGTTCGATCAATTTTTCCGCGCGACCCAAATCGCGCTCTGCCTTCGCCAATGGCGGCTTGCCCATGCGCAGCAGCGTGGCGGCCTTGTTGATGCGCGACACCACGGCTTTCTGCATTGGTATCGACAGTCGCTCATAGCGCTGTTTTGAAACCGAAATCGTTTCCAGCTTTACCTTCAGCCACTGATCGAGGCCGTGTTGCATTTTGTAATGCTTGCGATGCGCCAAGCCGGTCAGTTCGATCGAGCGGCCCATATTCACGGGATTGATTGCCGAAGTCGCCAACTGATACAGCCGCGCATTCTTCCGTAACACCAATGCTGCGGCGATCAGCGTCATGCCACGCGTGACCATATCGACGGGAATTACATCGAGACATTTCCGCTCGTTCGACGGTAATTGCCGGAAATTTGTGCCCAGAAGATAAGAAAGCGGCCCCGAAGTGTTGATGCCTTCATTCCACCCAGAAAATGGCGTGCGCGTGGAACTTTCTACGATTGAGGGACGAACAATAGCGACCGCGAGATCGCGGCCTTTCTGCGCGAGCATTGATTCGCCAAGACTCTTCGTAAACGTATACGTATTCGGCCAGCCGAGATGCGCGGCACGCTTCATGCCTACGCGAACAAGGCGATTGCGCACCCACCGCGCGCGGTTCCGCTTTAGCACACCGTCGAGCTCCGTTGTAGGAACCTTCGAGGGATCGCCGCTGCGCCCCAGCGCCTGCCGCTGCAACGCTTTGGCAAGCTCTTCGCTCTCTGAGCGCTCTTCGATGCGTTGCACCATGTCGCGAAGGGACACGATTTCCTTCTCCGCATCAAAATCGGGATGACCCGCCGGATTATAATTACCCTGCAATTCTTCCGTAACGCGGCCATCGCGCATGCCCACCACGTAGCAAGTGGAGAGGTGCATCAAGCCGGCATGATCGCACTTGCGCAGAAAATCCAGCAAGTAGATCGCAGAATCGACGTTGGAGGAGAGCGCATCACGCAAATCGGGATTGAAATCGGTCAGGCCCGCGCTGTTGGCAATCACATCCAACGAGCGCATCAATCTGTTCTGCGTTTCCGCATCCAGACCCAATCCCGGCTGGCTAACGTCACCTTCCACAACTTCCACTTTCTCCTGGAGGAATTGTGCCAATTTCGTACCATGAATTTCCTGCAGAGCATCGAACGTGGGCGATTCTTCCACAATCTTCTCAAATCGTCGGAGCGCACTAGTAGTGCGATTACGGCGGATCAGCAAGGTAACTTTACGAATGTCCGGAATCTTCTCCAATAAATCCACGAGCCAGACTTTCCCAATAAAACCGGTTACGCCGATCAGCAAAAGATGCTTGCCGGTAAGCGATTCGCGCACATTCAGGGAATCAACACGCGGTGTGCTGCTCAACAGCTCCACTCCACGCCCAGCGGGCATCGGCAGGCGTTTCGGCGATTGCACGGCTGACTCCAAAAACTGGGGACTCTTCTCCCAATCCAACTGCCAAAGAAGTTTCTCTCGTGCTACGTGCCCATCCGCGGAGCCGCTGGCCAGCCACGCGAACGGCCCCCTTGGGCGAATCACCGGCTCCAGCAACCGGCCGGTTGCCGCACCGTCGCGAAATTCCAGCCGGTTAGCGATGAATCCTTCCACGGCAAAATACTCCGCCAGAGGCCGCATGATCTGTTCCAAGAGTTGCCCGACGAGAATGATGCGTTCGCCGCTGCGAACCGCTTCAATCAGCTTGTCAACAGATTCACGGCGCATGCGTGACTTGAGTTCGTACTGGAAATACTCTTCACCAAGCAGCTCGAACCGGTCTTTTGTGATCCCGCGCAAAAGTGTATGCAGGCTGCGAGTGGCGAACGTTCGACTGGCCAAATAATAGGGGGGCCGTAAAAACGTCAGGCCAACCATGCCCGCACGACGCAGCCAGCGTTCCAGAAAACTCTGGCTGTTCCAATTGAAGAACGCCACGCTACGCAGCGCGCTCATCTCAAACAGTGAGCCTTCCACACGCCAGTACCTCACCGGGCGCACACTCCCGGTGGCGTTCACGCTTCGATTGTTCGCTGAATCTGTCATCTTCCTGCTTGAATTGACTGCCCGGAAAGGGCTTCCCCGTATGCTCTATTGTATTTGAGGATGGCGTCCCGCGCTTGGATTTACTGCAGAGCCAAGCTCCTGCCTCGTTCGCGCCCACCCGGTTGAGAAACGCACGCGTTCACAGTATCCGGAACAACTAAAATTATCATCCCAAATCGCGTATCGCAAGAAAGTTGGGAGAGTAGACCGGCAATAAGTTTCGACACTGCATTCAACGTCTTCGCTGCTCTAAACACCCCAGCCGTATTTTTCGGCATGCTCAAACGTGCGCTGCATCTCCTGGTTCAAAATCTCCATGAACGACGAAGAAGACACCGTCTTGGCGGCCGGTTCGGCGAGATCGCTAGTGCGATATCCGGCGCCCAGCACGCGTGCGATAGACTGTTCCACCCAGTCCGCTTCCAGCCCGAGACCGAAAGTGTCGCGAAGCATCATCGTCGCGCTCAGTATTGAACCGATGGGATTTGCCACGTCCTTCCCTGCCAGCGCTGGCGCGGAACCATGAATCGGCTCAAACAGCGGCGCGCTCGTGCCAAAGCTTGCCGAAGGAATCAGTCCGATCGAGCCCACCAGCGCCGCAGCCGCGTCGCTCAAGATATCTCCGAACATATTAGTGCTGAGGATCACGTCGAATTGCGTGGGCCGCAGGGTCAACTGCATCGCCGCATTGTCTACGTACATATGTTCGAGTTTAACGTTGGGGTACACTGTGCCCATCGCGGTCACGGTGCGTCTCCACAGTTGCGAACTGGTCAGCACGTTGGCCTTGTCCACGGAACAAAGCTTCCGCGAACGCGCTTCCGCCCGGGTGTAGGCAAATGTGGCGATGCGCTCGATTTCCGGCGTGGAATACGACTCCGTGTCGAACGCACGCTCGACGCCGTTTTCCTTCACGTTGCCTCGCTCGCCAAAATACATTCCCCCGGCAAGTTCGCGCACAATTTCAATGTCGAGGTCGCCAAGGCGATCTGGACGTAGCGGCGAGATCCCGCGTAACGGCTCAATCACCTTCACTGGCCGTAGATTGACGTACAAACCCAGGCCCTTGCGCAATCCAAGCAAACCCGTCTCTGGCCGCTTGCCAACCGGAAGCGCATCCCATTTGGGTCCACCCACCGCGCCAAGAAATACGGCATCCGCTTTACGGCACGCATCGAGAGTCTCGTTGGGAAGCGGATTGCCGGTCTTGTCGATGGCTGCTCCGCCAATAGGCATCTCGATCAGTTCGAACTGGTGCTGAAACTCGCGCGCACATTCCTGCAGTACGCTGGCGGCAGCACGTGTGACTTCGGGCCCGATCCCATCTCCCGGCAACAACACGATTTTCTTTTTCAGCTTCATGGCCTGGTTTTCCTGGCGAACCTTGTTCGCGTTTAATTGCGGATTTCGATAATTATGCTGCGGGAGAAGCGCCTGTGGCCATTGGCGCAGCCGTGTTTTTCCTCCGAATGACTTCGTGAGCGATGGCCATGACATCGCGCACCTTTACTTCTTTTGATTGATCCGCAAAAGCCGTCACACGTGCGTACACATCGGCCAATTCGCCATCCGTTGGATCGTAACCTAAGTCCACCAGAGTCTGTTTCAAGGCGTGGCGCCCGGAGTGTTTGCCAAGCACCAGAGACCGCTTTGGCACGCCCACTGCTTCCGGCGAAATGATTTCGTAGGTAAGCGGATTCTTAATGATGCCGTCCTGGTGAATGCCCGCTTCGTGGGCGAACGCGTTCGCGCCGACCACCGCTTTGTTCGGGGCCACCACTGCTCCGGTAATCTCCGTCAGCAGGCGGCTCGATTTGTACAGTTCGTTCAATTTCAGATTGGTGGCCACGCCGAAGCTTTCCTTGCGCACAGCCAGCGCCACTGCTACTTCTTCCAACGCGGCGTTTCCGGCGCGTTCGCCAATTCCATTTACAGTGCACTCAATCTGCCGCACACCTGCACGGACTGCCGCCAGCGAGTTTGCCACCGCCAGCCCCAAATCATCGTGGCAATGCGCGCTCAACGTGATATGTTCCGGGTCTCCCAAATGCTCACGAACTTTCAGGAACATGGCGCCGTATTCTTCCGGCACCGCGTACCCAACCGTGTCGGGAAGATTCAATACTGTCGCGCCGTTGTCCACGGCAATCTGGCAGGCCTTGCACAGAAAATCGATGTCCGTTCGGCCTGCATCTTCCGCCGAAAATTCCACTTCGCCCACAAAGCCGCGCGCCAGTTTGATCATCGAGCCGATCGCTTCCAGCGCCTGCTCGCGCGTCATGTGCAACTTGGCTTGCAGGTGCAGATCAGAGGTCGCCAGGAATACATGCATGCGCGGAAACTTCGCGGGCTTCAACGCCTCGGCCGCAGCCAGAATGTCATCTTTGCGTGCCCGGGCCAGCGCCGCGATGGGCACTTCTTTCACTTCTTTGGCCACCGCGATCACCGCTTCCAGGTCTCCGCGAGACGCGATCGGAAAGCCGGCTTCGATGATGTCCACACCCAGCGCGGCAAGTTGATGCGCCATGCGGATCTTCTCCCGCGTATTCATAGAGAAGCCGGGCGACTGCTCCCCATCGCGGAGGGTGGTGTCGAAGATTCGGACGTGACTCATAATGGGACCCCCAGTGCTTGACCTACCAGTTACGCATTTTCGCAAGCTATAGTCCAATTTATATTCATTCTTTAAATCATAATACTGGCTTATACTGTGGCCAAGTCTAAAGGCTGCCCGTTCAGCACCTTTGCGTTCTTATTGACAGCCCAACGCCCGGGAAGCGCCTTCGGGAGCTTTCTGCATAAGGAATCGTTATGGATTTAAGTGAGTTACAGGTCTTTCTCACGGTCGCAAGAGAAGGCAGTTTTTCGCGTGCCGCCGAACGCCTCTACCGCACGCAACCCGCCGTCAGCCTGGCTATTCGCAAGCTGGAAGACTCGCTGGGGCAGCCGCTGTTCGTTCGCGGTGCACGGCCGGTGCGTATGACCGATGCCGGAACGCTGTTGCAGGATTATGCGGAGCGGCTGCTAAACCTACGCGACGAAGTGAAAAAGGGTTTGATGGAGTTGCAGGGCCTGAAGCGCGGCGAACTTTCACTTGGCGTCAATGAAAGCTCAATTCACGCGCTGCTCCCTGCCCTGGCCAAATTCCGCGAAGTGCATCCCGGCGTGCAGGTGCGTGTGCACCGCATGTTTTCGAGAGACATTCCGCACGAAGTGGTGAACTACCGGCTCGATTTGGGGGCCGTTTCCTTCGTTCCGCGGGAAACTCAGCTGCAAGCCACCGAAATCTTGAAAGATGAGCTCACGTTGGTCGTGCCGCCGAAACACGCACTGGCCAAGCGTAAGGAAGTGGACGTCGAAGAGTTGGGTAAAGAGGCTTTCATAGCCCACATTGTCGAATCGCCCTTCCGCCGCAAAGTCATCGAACTTTTTGCTCGTCACCGCACGATTCTGAATATGCCCATCGAGATGCCTACCATTGAGAGCATCAAGCGCTTCGTGCAAATGGGCATGGGCGTGGCCATTGTGCCGCGCATGTGCGTGGCGTGGGAACTGGAACACGGCTGGATGAAAGAAATCAAAATCAAGCAACTCAACATCCCGCGGCACCTGTATATCGTTTCGCGTCGCGGCGCGCGCCTGCCTCACGCCGCCGCAGAATTCATGCGCATGCTAAAAGAGGAATAAGTTCGGTCACTCTGGAAGCAGCTACGATTCTTTTTCCTGCAAGGTGGCAAGGTAATCGCAAAGATTCTTGATGCGCTGGCGTACAGCCGCCTCATTTCCGTTGTCGCGAACACCAAAGACCGGTCCCCAGATCGGCATGTCGGTTGAGCCATGCGAGGGAATCGTCTTCCCCTGTCGCACAAGTTCCGTAACGTAGTCGTAGGGAAATTTGCCACCATTCTGCTTGCTGAGTTTTGTGAGATCCGGTGGTGGAGTTTTTAACGCGGCCGCGGCCGGTCCCATGCCTCGTGCATCGACTCCATGACATACCGCGCAATATTCCATATAGGTTTGCTTCCCCGCGGCTACGTTAGAAGTCTCTGTCGGCGTTTTGGTTTTGCATGCCGCAGATCTTTCATCAGTGCCGGCAACGAGCGCAACCAGCAGCACAGCACAAAACACAAGGGCCTTGTTCATAGCCGCGGTCTCCGTCAATACACAAACGTCCAACGGGCCAATATACCACGCTGTTCAGTCAAGGATGGGGAGATGGAAACAAGTCCAGGTACGGAGCAAGGCGGCCGGTCAATCCCTGTTACTTTTGCCAATATCCTCTCTACGCCAAGCCATGGAGAATTTCTGCTATCTACGGAATTCTCTTGCTCAACACACAAAGAAGCGTTTCAGGTTCCTTTCTTTCCTGACTCCGTATTGTCATTCAGTCCCATTCCCAATTATGGCTGAGTGATGACCAAGACAGAACCGAAGACATGCAATCCTCGAAAGGAGTTGTGAGAATGCAAGACCGATACACTTCATTCTGCAGCACTGGTACGATACGGAGCCGGTACACGGCGCATGTGCGGCGAATCGTGCTGACCGCTCTCTCATTGAGTACATTCGCAGTTGCAGGGACATTCGCGCAGCAGCCCGCTTCTGAAGCCTGCTCAGCGGCAGGTACAACGTCTCTTAAGTCCGAGAAACAGTTGCCACCTGAACCCAAGCCATTTGGCGGGGTCATCAAGCGCGATGCGCGCGAATCAAAACCATGTTGGGATCCGCGTATCGTGCCTCCGAAGGGCGCGCCGAACATCTTGTTGATTATTACCGATGATGCGGGCTTTGGCGTTTCCAGCACGTTCGGCGGCGTGATTCCCACTCCGGCGATGGACCGTATCGCCAACAATGGCCTGCGCTACACGAACTTCAATTCCACCGCGCTTTGCTCGCCAACGCGAGCCGCATTAATCACGGGACGGAACCATCACTCCGTCGGCTTTGGCGTTATTTCGGAACAGGCTACCGGGTACCCGGGCTACAACAGTTTTATTCCCAAAGATAAGGTAACGATTGGGCGAATCCTGAAAGAAAACGGTTACTCTACTTCTTGGTTTGGCAAGAACCACAACACTCCGTCGTTTGCCGCCAGCGCGGCTGGTCCGTTCGATCAGTGGCCCGTCGGCATGGGCTTCGATTATTTCTATGGATTCCTCGGTGGAGATGCCAATCAGTGGCAGCCCAACTTATTTCGCAATACGTCGGAGATTTATCCCTTCGTGGGGAAGTCCGGATGGAACTTGACCACCGCGATGGCAGACGACGCTATTGAGTACATGAAGCGCATCAATTCGGTGAATCCCGAGCAGCCTTTCCTTGTTTACTATGCGCCGGGTGGCACGCATGCTCCGCATCACCCGACACCCGAATGGATTAAGAAGATCAGTGACATGCATTTGTTCGACAAAGGCTGGGACGATCTTCGCGATCAGATCTTTGCGAATCAGAAGAAGCTCGGCGTGATTCCGCCGGATGCCAAGATGACTCCATGGCCTTCCGACTTGCTCAAGCACTGGGACCAGCTCAATGCAGACGAAAAGAAATTGTTCATTCGTCAGGTCGATGTGTTCGCCGCCTACGCCGCCTACACAGACCATGAAATCGGACGCGTGATCCAGGAAGTGGAAGACGAGGGCAAACTCGATAACACGTTGATCATTTACATCGAAGGGGACAATGGCACTAGTTCCGAGGGAACACTGAACGGCACTCCGAACGAAGTCGCTATGTTCAACCAGGTTGACGTCCCCGTCGAAGTTCAACTGAAGTACTTCTACGACGCATGGGGTTCGGACAAGACCTACAATCACATGGCCGTACCCTGGGCTTGGGCATTCGACACGCCATTTTCGTGGACGAAGCAGATATCGTCTCACTTTGGCGGTGTTCGCCAGGGCATGGCGATTTCCTGGCCCGGTCACGTCGAGGATCCCGGGGGTATTCGCAACCAGTTCCACCACATGATAGATATCGTCCCCACTATCCTAGAAGCCGCACACATTCAGGCGCCGGATTCTGTGGATGGCATCAAGCAGAAGCCTATCGAAGGCGTCAGCATGGCCTACACTTTCAAGAAAGCCAATGCCAACGCTCCTTCGACTCATCGCACTCAATATTTCGAGATGTTCGGCGACCACGCGCTATATCACGACGGTTGGATCGCCAGCACTAAGGTCATGCGTTCTCCATGGGATACCGGCAAGATCGTCAAAGAGAACCCCGCCGATTATCCGTGGGAGCTATACGATCTGACAAAGGACTGGACGCAGTTTGACAACATCGTCGACAAGAATCCCGCGAAGCTGAAAGAAATGGAGGACCTGTTCTGGAAGGAAGCGGCGAAATACCAGGTCCTACCGCTGGACAACTCTGTGGTGGCTCGGCTCATCACGCCAAAGCCCAGCCTGAGCGCGGGACGCACAGTCTTCACTTACACGGGCGAGATAACCGGCACTCCAAATGGAGATGCGCCCAGCATTCTCAACTCGTCCTACAATTTCAAGGCCGAAATCGATGTACCCGATGGCGGCGGCAACGGCATGCTCGTGACACAGGGCGGACGCTTCGGTGGTTACGGGTTCTACATTCTGAAGGGTAAGCCGATCTTCCTCTGGAACCTGGTCGACCTGAAACGCGTTCGTTGGGAAAGTCCAGAAGCACTCTCGCCAGGTAAGCACACAGTCGAGTTTGATTTCAAATACGACGGACTGGGCATGGGCACGCTCGCGTTTGGCAGCTCCAGTGGCATAGGCCGCGGTGGTACAGGTTCGCTCAAGATCGACGGCAAGGAAGTCACCACCCAGAAAATGGGAGAAAGCCTGCCCTTCATCCTGCAGTGGGACGAAAATTTCGATGTGGGTGCCGATACCGGCACGCCAGTCGACGACCAGGACTATCAAGTGCCGTTCGAATTCAACGGGAAGATCGTAAAACTGACGCTGACAATCGATCGGCCGAAATTGACTCCCGCTGATATTCAGAAACTACAGGAAGCTCAGCGCAACAACAAAACCAGTGAGTAGCCTTCCTCTTTAAGGGCTAGACACTGCCGGGCGGAGTCTCTCCCTTGCTCGGCGGTGTATCCAACTTACAAGTCGGTACTGTGGACTTCCGTAAGACGAAGTTGGGCGACGCCGAAAATTCGCACTATCACTGGCTTCTCAGCTATTCTGTCTGTTACCGGTGAATACTAAGCACCCGGCTCTCTATGATTAGCGGCCTTGCCATACTACTCTTCGGCTTCGTGCTGGGCATGAGGCATGCCACGGACCCCGACCACGTCATTGCTGTCTCGACGATTGTCAGCCGCGAGCGTTCGCTCTCCAAGGCGGCCCTGATTGGGGCGCTCTGGGGACTGGGTCACACCGTCACCATCCTGATCGTCGGGGCCGCCATAATTCTTTTCAATCTGACTATTCCACCGCGCGTCGGCCTGACCATGGAATTTGCCGTAGGACTAATGCTGATTCTGCTCGGTATCCTGAATCTGACCGGCGTATCGAAATGGATGAGCGAAAAATTTTCTCCCGCGCATCCGCACGTTACCGGAGAACACGCGCATCTGCACGAACACGCCTCACACGTCCACTATCACTGGCACGCGCATCAACCCGAGGAAGAGCACCACGGGGATTCGCTGGATGCGCCAAAGTGGATGACTTCGCCTCTTGCCAAGTTGGGATTGTTCCACACGCTGCGCCCATTTTTGATCGGCATCGTACACGGTCTGGCAGGCTCCGCCGCAGTGGCCCTGTTAGTGTTGGCGACCATTCGTGATCCCCGCTGGGGCGTTATGTATTTGTTGATTTTCGGTGTGGGCACCATCGCCGGAATGATGCTAATCACCACGGCGATCTCTCTGCCATTTTCCTTTGCAGGGACGCGCTTTGCCTGGCTGAATCGCGGACTGATCACTGGTTCCGGCCTGCTCAGTCTGGGATTCGGACTCTTCCTCGCCTATCGCATTGGATTCGTCGATGGCCTCTTCACCGGCCATCCAAACTGGACTCCGCAGTAAACTCCCAGCTCTTCGCACTGCCAGTATAAGAAAGCAGATACCTCACGCCGTTCAAAGTACGAACGCGATTCGGAATGACAATCAATTGAAGATATTTGCGTATTGCGAAATTGACGGGAGACTACGGTTTGGCTGCCAGCGCTTCTTCGAGTGTCTTATGAATCGGCAGCAAATTCTGCAATCCCGCCACAGTTACAACTGCGTTGCCCTGCTGCGTCAGCGCCGCTAACGCAAAGGTTTTCCCGTGACTACGCCGATTGACAAACAACGAGACTAACGAGCCCACTCCCGCGGAATCCAGAAAGCTGACGCCGCTCATGTCCAGAATCATGTGCTGTGCCACTTCTGCACGTAATTTCTGCACGGCATCCGGCACCGTTTCCAGGCTGAACTTTCCGTTCGGACGGTACACAGCTAAAGTCTCTGTGCTGATGGGAAGTTTTTCTAAATCGAGTCTGAATGTTTGCATAAGCTTAGGAGCGTAGCGAAAATCGAGGGTAGCAACATTAACGGGCTTTAACAATCCGAAAGACTGCTGCCTGGCCGCGCTGTTCCAAATTGGAACGAGTCGCCTCCCTATTTATGTTTCACTTCGCCATTCTCTGTTAATGATTCGTTAATATCACGCTAACGTAAAATTCAGTTTCCCTCTTTCTCAAAAACTGCTGGTCGCTTCCCCAGCCAAGGACGAACTTTCATGCGCGACCGGACCCCTTCGAGGCCAAGCCAACTGGCTATTGCCACGCCTCACTTTACTGTTATTTGCAAGTGGCTCGCTTTCGCAACGCTTGTACTCTTGCTCGCAACCCTATCTCCGGCACAAACGGAAACACCATTCTTGTTTGCCAGAACGCCGGTTAGTGCAGCTCAGGATGGCATCATCACCCTATTGCGCGATCCTAACTCGGGGGTAGTGACGCTTTTGCCGGCACCCACCTCTACGTTTGCGCACCCATGCATTCCAGAGGCCATGGAGCCTGAGGGGCAGTTTTTATTTGGGGTGTGCGGCGATGGTCTGGCGATGTATTCCTTCAACAGCACGAGTGGAGCCATTCAGGAAATTTCGACTTCGCCGTACGCGATCTCTACAACTGGCTATTCATTTATTGTTGCCCCGGAAAGTACCGGGCAGTTTGTCTATTTGCTGAAGTTTGCAATGCCAACTCCCAGCACCGTCAGCTACGTCTTGGACACATTTCAGATCGACCGCATCACCCCGCAACTGGTTCCCATGAACAGTCAGCCTCTGCCCTTTGGCAGTTTGCTGGTAGGCGCGGCGGCAGATCCTAACGGTCACGGCATTGTGGTGGTCACAACAGAAGTTGATTCTGTCAGTTCCGCGACAAGGCCGATGGCCTTCGTAATTACATTTGATCCCACCACCGGATTGGCAACCGTTCCCACCGGCGGCATCACGGTTCTCGGTACAGAGCCCACTGCGTTTGCCCTGAGCCCGCAAGGCAAGTATTTCGCGCTGGGGTCATCGACAACTGGTTTCAATGTTTCCGAGATTTCCTCGGGCGCAACGATTCACTACACGGCCGACGGCTCGACGCCCACTATTTCTTCTCCCATGTATGCCGCTCCATTCACGCTGACCTCCGCAACAACTGTGCAGGCAATTGCCACCGCGTCGGGCTATACAGCGAGTCCGGTGGCCAGCGTGTCGTTCAAAGTGCAGACCGCCGCCGGCAACTACACCATCGTGGTCACGCCCACAGCGGTCGCAAACAATTCATCAAAGCAGTTGCCGATGAATCCGATCTCATTGTCGCTAACCGTAAAGTAGCCCCGCGCAGGCGCGGCTCTACGCCGCCTTCTTCGGACTCACGCAACACTCCAAATATGTTCGGGTTACTGAACTACTATTTGTAACTGACGAGGTAAATCACATTCGCGCCATCATCGCTGATCAGCAGGGAGCCGTCGGGAGCCACGGCCACGCCCACAGGCCGGCCGTTCACATTCTTGCCGGTTGGATCGGGATTGAATCCCGTCAAAAATGGCACCGGATCCACCGTGGCTTTGCCATCTTTGAATCCCACGAAGACCACTTGATAGCCGCCGCGCGGCATGCGATTCCAGGAACCATGCTCCGCAACAAAAACTCCCCCGCGGTAGGATTCCGGGAACTGTTTGCCGGTATAAAACGCAAACTGCAGCGGTGCCACGTGCGCACCAAGAAGCACGTCGGGAATCACCGCCTTCGCAACCAATTCTGGTTTTTGCGGCTTAACACGAGAGTCTACGTTGTTGCCGATGTAACTGTAAGGCCAGCCGTAAAACGCTCCATCCTTGATGGAGGTCAAATAATCCGGCGGCAAATTGTCTCCCAACTCATCACGCTCGTTGACCGCGACCCACACTTCGCCGGTGTTTGGTTCCGTGGTCAATCCGACCGCATTGCGTAGCCCGGTGGCATAAAGCCGAGAGTTTTTTCCATCGGGGTCGGCCACCAGCACTGCTGCGCGTCGATTATCTTTTTCGATATCGATGTTGCTCGAGGACCCGACGCTTACGTACAGCTTTGTGCCATCGGGACTGAACGCTACTGTGCGCGTAAAATGACCGCCACCGCCAGGCAAATCAAGGATGTGCTCCGCCTCGCCCAGCCGCTTGGAAGTCTGTTTGTCATAGCGGAAACGTACCACTTCGTTGGTATTGCCCACGTAAACGTATTCATCGTGGAACGCAATGCCGAACGGCTGCTTGAGCTTGTCGGCAAACACTTCATTTTGCTGCGCGCCGCCGGAATGCTGAGGGTCGCGCAGAATTGTGATTTGGGAACTGCCGGTCTCCGCAACGAATGTATCGCCGTTAGGAGCGACAGCCAGAAAACGCGGACGCTTTAGATCTTTCGCGAAAATGCTGACCTGAAATCCAGCAGGCACGGTGGGCAGGAATCCTGCAGGTGGCTTCGCCTCCGAAGGACCATTGCCCGCAGATTTGGTGGAAAAAGGCGCCGGCAAATCGGGCTTCATCCCGTGCGTCACTTGCGCGGCGGCGGGGATGGCCGGAACAAGTAAGGCGGATAAAATTAAATTGCGCATGATTCTCGAGTGCATCGTGGATTCTCCCGAAGTAGGCTTGGTGGTTTTACCGACTAATAGGATGCGTTAGAAGGGCGCGCAGTTCCACTAAAGGTTTTGTGTTTGACGGCTCCGTGCGGCTCAAGTCGGAAGTGGACCATGCGCATCGAATTCGTCCCAACGCAAGCCCTTCGTAAGCTCCATTCTGTCGGCCGGTAACAGATTACGGAAAGAGGTTTCGAGTCGGCGCCAAAAATAGGATCCTTTCCGAAGCGATGAATCCACGCCACTTCGTGGGGCATCAAAGCAACAGTACTCTGTGTACAAGCTTCCAACGCCAAAGGAAAGCAAGAAACGGCAGTTCTCTCTGGCGGGTGCTTCTGGGGCATACAGGCGGTGTACCAGCGCACGAAGGGAGTTATCTCCGCAACATCAGGCTATGCGGGCGGAAGCGCGGATACGGCGCACTACGAGCTGGTGGGAAGGGGAAACACCGGACATGCGGAGAGCGTGAAGATTGTTTACGATCCGGCACAGATTATTTGCGGCCAAATCCTGATGATTTTCTTCTCGGTCGCTCATAACCCGACGGAGCTGAATAAGCAAGGCCCAGACTGGGGAGCTCAATACCGTTCAGCAATTTATTACGCCAATGAGGAGCAGAAGAAGATCGCCACGTCTTACCTGGCCCAACTTGAGAACGCGAAAGTCTATCCCCAGAAAATCGTGACGCAGATTGCTGCCCTGTACGAATTTTATCCCGCGGAAGCCTATCACCAGGATTACGTAAAACATCATCCGGGCAATCCATACATCGCCATAAATGATTTGCCTAAGCTGGCTAATCTGAAAAAGGAATTTCCCGAACTGTATTGGGAAAACTAGTTTGCACTCTGTTATTTCTTGGCTGGCCGCTCCGTCACTGGGGCCCCATCAGGTTTCGGAAGTGGCACTTTCCTGCTCCCTTCCTCCGCGTCCTGCAGCAAAGCGTCCAAATCCAAGTACGGATAAATCGTCGGTGCATGATTGGCCATTAAGCCGCCGGTGTCTGCCGTGGGGCCGTAGTTACTGTGGAGATCGCGGCCCAGCATTCGCAGCATGGCTATTTGTTGACCGCGATGATGCGCGGTATGAGCCACGCGACGAGTCAGCACCCACGCCATCGATCGTTTGACGTTGAAAAACTGAGTTTCCGATTCCCACCAGGACTCGTCCTTGACCGCCAGCACGGCAAGTCGCTTTCCGCTGTCTTCCGCATAGCGGCGAATAAATTCCACTCGCGTCTCCCGGCTGGGCAAAGGCGGCGAGGAAACGTCGATCTTCAACATGCTGAGAAACCACAAATTCTCGCTGACGCACTGATGAACCATTTGCTCAAGAAAGCTGCGTCCGCGTGGGTCTTCTTGCTTGGGGCGAATCGCCAGGTCGCCGTCCTGAATTTCCGACCATACGCTGAGCACCTTGATGCGCTCCGTCGCGAAGGTTTCCACCAGGAATTCATAGCGCACGATGCACCTCCTGTTAAAAACGAGTATGTGCACTACCCGATTTTGAATCTTGACTTACACGGTACACAGGCGTATCAAAGTTTACTGCGCGCAGCGATGCTTCGAGTTCCCTGCCCGATTTCCTACCCACTGCGCGAAATTCCAACACGAAACGAGGAGGAACTATGCCTGCAGTCCGAGCCATTCCCGAAGGATATCATTCCATTACACCGTCGATCACTTGCAAAGGTGCCGCCAAAGCGATCGACTTCTACAAGGACGTTTTTCACGCGAAAGAACTCTCGCGGATGACCATGCCGGGGAACATGATCGGCCATGCCGATCTGATGATCGGCGATTCCCATCTAATGCTAAACGACGAGTTTCCGGGTATGGCCGCTGCACCGTCCCCCAATTCGCTCAGCTCGGTCAACCTGTTTGTCTACACCAAGAATGTGGACGAACTATTCGACCGGGCAGTGAAGGCTGGCTGCAAAGTTGAAATGCCGCTAGCCAACCAGTTTTGGGGAGACCGTTACGGCAAAGTACGCGATCCCTTCGGTCATCAGTGGGGATTGGCGCAGCATGTCGAGGACGTCTCGCAAGAGGAGATGAAGAAGCGGTCAGAAGAATGGGCCGCACAGATGAGCAAGGCGGCGGGAAAGTCTTAACCAAACTCTTCGGGACAAGAAAACTGCACGAAAAGGCGGCTGCGGGTCCCCCAAACTGGGCTCGCGGTCGCCGTACTTTGCGGGCTGTAACTGTAAGATAAAAAAGCAAAATAGCTGTACGAAATGATAGTCCTAGCACTGACAAGGGGGGAGAAGAATTTGGGAAGGGATTTACACAATAGATGGAAAGATAATGCGGAACTTAACGTTCTAGTAATTTCACTAAATATAACCCTTTTGTTTTCTTTCTGTTAAAATCCGAAAAAGTGGCAACAGGATTGCCTCTCCATCAACGCACGTGTCCCGCCGGCACTGCGTGTGAGTCCTGGAGAGTTTTGCATGAAGACCAAGGTCCTTGGGTTTTTGGTTGTGGCTTTACTGCTGGTTCCTTTTGCGTATGCCGACGGTACTCCAGTCAACATGGTGTTCACAGGAGTGAACGGCGCAAACGATGGCCACTACTACGTGAGCCCGTATTCTGGAACAATGAATGGCGTGGCTGTGGTGTTGTTCTGCGACGACATTTTGAACAACGTGAGTATCGGGCAGTGGACCGCCAATGTGACCAACCTTGGAAACGCCCTCAACACGAATAACTTCTCAAATACGCGCTATGGGGGCGTATCGACTTCATCTGTGTTCGCGAATCCCACGGTGGCTTACGAAGAAGTCGCCTGGTTGACTACGCAATTCGCGTCGCACTCCGCTGACTATGTCAGCCTTCAATACGCCATCTGGGACATCATGAATCCCGGGTCAGAGCCCACCGCTTACGGCAATGTACAGTATTGGTTGACTCAAGCAGGGCTGAACTATGGTTCGATCAGTCCCAACAACTTTTCCATCGTAACGAACACCGGAAAACTGACTTTGACCGGACAGGTGCAAGAGTTCATCGTACAGACGCCGGAACCCAGCGCGTTGGTATTGCTTTGCTGCGGTTTGTTGGCTCTTGGCGCGCTGCTTGGCCGCGGTCGTTTGATGGCTTAATTCCCTAGGCCCACCCCTCCCGAAAACGCCCTCCTGCCCCACGCAAGAGGGCGTTTTCTTTTGTGGAGAAAGTTTCGAGACGCTTCTAATGTTCCAGGGGCCACAACCAGGCCGCTCCGCGCACTCCGCTGGCATCGCCATGCTTGGCGGCGAGAATAGGCGTGTCTGCTTCTCCACCGAAGACATATTCTTTCAGTCGATAAGGAACGTTACGGTACAGGCGTGGCACCTGAGAAACACCACCGCCTATGACGATCACATCCGGGTCAAGAATATTGATGAGGTTGGCGAGACTGCGGGTCAGCCGATCCTCGTAACGCTCCAGACAAGAAATGGCGGCCGGTTCTCCTGATTCCATCCGCGCGATGATTTCCTTGCCTCTTAATCCGGTATTTGTGGCGCGCTGATAATCCATTTCCAATCCGGTGCCAGAAATCCAGGTTTCCAGGCAACCGTTATGGCCGCAGAAGCACGGGAGACCGGGAAATTCTTCGGGACGCATCCAGGGTAATGTGTTGTGTCCCCATTCTCCGCCGACGCCGTTGCGCCCATTGTGGACGCGACCATCGATGGCGACACCCCCGCCGCAGCCGGTGCCGAGGATCACCGCGAACACGAGGTGCTTTCCGGCACCCGCGCCATCGGTGGCTTCGGATACGGCGAGGCAGTTAGCGTCGTTGGCGCAACGAACTTCGCGGTGCAGCGCGGAACTTAAATCGCGATCGAAGGGCCTGCCATTCATCCACGTGGAGTTGGCATTCTTCACATTGTGGGATATGCCGGAAATGTTGCCGGGAATTCCAACGCCAACGGTGGCGGCGCGGCGAAGTTCACGTTCAATGAATTCGACCCCGTCTTTGATGGCACGAACAGTACCATCGTAGTCGTTTCGCGGCGTGGGGACGCGGTGACGGTGCAGTTCGTGGCCGTCGCCTTCGAGCGCGACGAATTCAATTTTTGTACCGCCAAGATCGATGCCGATTCTGAGTTTGCCTGCATTCGAAGAGTTGTTCATGTCGGGCAGATTCTACCGCAAAAACCGTTGGAGAAAGGCATGGCAGCGTTTATTGCGAGGACTCGCAGAGCCAAAGTCGAAAGGGTAATGGCAGAAAAAACTCGCGAATCTCCTCTATGGGAGATTCGCGAGGCTTTGGAACGGAAGCAGAACTAAAAGTGAAGACCGAGTTCGATCGTCTCGGTGCGCGGAGTGACATAATGCGTGCCACTGAAAGTGGAAAGGAAATTGTAGAGAGCGGTCTTGTTGGTCAGGTTGATGACCGTGAAACGAAGACTCCATCTGTAGCGGTCGCCCTGAAAGAGATTGTCGTGGCCGACGGCAATGTCGAACAAATTGCGAGGCGCGATCCGCGGAGGCTTATGGTCGTCGTTCTCAGTCCCCAAAGTAGGAATCGAAACATACTTCGAATTGTATTGTGAGGAAGGGCAGAGTCCATCTGGACTTATCCCGCTGGTGGGAGTCGCAAACACCCCATTGCAGGAAAGGCCCGCCTGGAATTGTTGATCGAATGTCAGCCCGGATACGTCGATCAGTTCATTCGGGTCGGGAGTCGTTGAAAACGGGATGGCCCCGGCAACCAGCCCGCTGTCATAACGCCAGTTGAACCCCATCCAGGGGCCCTTCTTCCATGGCTGGTACTGCAGGTGCGTCGTCTGATTGAAGGCTTCGTCGTGGTCAATTCGGAATACTCCGGTACCGCCCTGGCCCGTCGGGGTGACGCCGATGCCGCTGACTTGTGGTTCGAAAAAGCGTGAGGCGACGCCGGACATCACCACTAGTGCAGTGAACCCATGATAATTCGGTACGCTTGCGCGAATGGCAAAACCAGGAATTTTGGAGTTATGCCAAACAATAGGGAAAGTGATCGGAGTGCTTCCAAGGATACTGAAGTCGTACCCGTAGTGGGTGTACTTCCACAGATATTCTGCATCGACGACAAAATATTTGCCGAACGCTTGTTGGAATCCGGCGTGAAACTCATTACGCCACCCGGGACTCGCCGGAGTCGTGATGCAAGGATAGCCCTGGAGTGAAGCCATGAGGGCATTCACTACAGGGTCATTGCAGCCGTTGCTGGCCAAAATGATGTTTTCGTTAAACGGAGTTTCCATGACGCGGGCATAGGAGAGCCGCCAAACGGTGTTCGTTGGCTTGAAGTTATACGCCACGCCAAATCGCGGCTGGGCTTCTCCCCGGCTGGTCAGTCCGTTGTACAAATCACCGCGAATCCCCAGGTTGAACGACCAATTCCCTTTCGTGATGCTGTCCTGAATGTACATGGCCAGCTGTTTGATGTCGGTGTGACCCTGGAAGAAGTAATAGCTTCCATTCGCAGTCAGATCGTAAGGTCCCAGCGTCGTGCAGGGGGCGGCGATATTCACACCGTCCACCTGGCAGGGAGCACCCTCATCATTTACCAATGACGGAAGAAAAGCCGGATCGACAATGCCGAACGAATCTTTTTCCGTCAGGAAAGTCTGCGAGTAAGTTATTCCTGCCTTGATGTTGTGGATTCCCTTTATTAAGGAAATGTCGGAGCGAATCCCAGCGTTCGTTAGCCTTCGGCTCTGCGCAACACTTTCGCTCTGCAGCGCGGGACTAAAGTCCGCAAACGGGTTCGCGCTCGGATAGTAGTGGTATTGATCCTGGCGGACGTATGCGCCGATGGTGAACAAGCCGGTGGTACCAATCAAATGCACAAATGTCGGAGCTATATTGAATGTCCCAATCTTGGAGCGCTGGTCTTGCGCGCCAACTGGCAAGCCATCCGGACCTAATCCTCCGCAAGAGACTGTTTGCCCCTCTTCGCAAGGGGTGGACCACCCCGTTGCGTTCTGCCCGTCGAAGGAATTGGGTGTCTGGAACCAGGAGCGCGTGTAGCCCAGATTTAACTGCCCGGTGTTGTTTTCGGAGAATTTGTAATCCACGCGGTCAAATACGTTTTCCAGATTCCCCTTGGCATGCATCACCACTACTTCCGGTGGATCCAGAAAACGCCCGGTCTGCAAACCGCTCACGGCTAGGAAATTCCCCCAGGTTTTGCTGCCAATCGCAAAATCTCCCGTAAACGTCGGCGTCCCAAAACTTCCATACGAGGTAGTCATGTTTCCGTGAGGCTTGCCCGTGCCGAGTCCAGAGCGAGTGGTCACCTTGATGACCAGGCTGGTCTTGTCTCCAAACTCCGCAGGCGGCGCTCCTGAAATCACCTCGAGGGACTGGATCGAGTCGGCTGGAATTTGGTTGGAAAATACTTTGCTCTGTTGGTCTGTAATGGGTTGTCCGTCCACAGAAAACGAATTCTCCGCATGATCGCCGAGACCGTGGAACAATCCATTGGAGTCCGCCGCGACTCCGGGTGTCACCAGCGTAACCAGCGAACTCACCGAAGAAGACGCACTTTCCAGTGGCGTGCGGTCGAACAAGTTCTTGTCCACGTCCGTGTGAAATGTAGAATCGTTTTCAACAAGGTCATTGGCTTCCACTTTGATCGTGGTTGCGGAGGTACCGATCTTCAGTGCGACCTCGATTTTCGTCGGCACCGCCGAGCGTACCTCTACGTCCTGGTTAAACGTGGCAAAACTTGGGGAACTCACCGACAAATGATAAGGATTAAAGGGCAAATTCGTGAAACGGAACGAACCATCCGAGGCCGTCGTAGCGATCCTCGCGTAGCCACTCACCACGTTCGCGATTTCGACCGTGGCATTCGGGACCGCGGCACCCGAGGGGTCTTTCACTACGCCTTCAATTGATCCGGAATTTCCAACCTGCGCAACAGCAAATGACAAAAACAACAATATCGATAGAACGAGTAGCACTACGCTTCGAAAACCGTAACGCATTCTTCCTCCAAGTCCCATTGGGAGCGATTCACGTGAGCGTTAGTAGACCCCGCCGAAGAAAAGCGGTCACGCGGCCCTGGACGGGTCCACGCTCGGAACTCTCAGTTGCAGTTGGGAACTTAGATGACGCTTGCGGCAGGAGGGGCCCGGGGTGAGGAATGCTCGGAGAACGCTTCTAGCAAAATAGCGGCGCAGCATACGGGGACATGACCAAACGTAACTAGTGGGACGCTAAGAGTTACCGCCGAAACTGCCGGTGAGATGCCTATGTGGCCCACTTGGCAAATTCGGCAGGCGGCTGCTTCGTGGTTATTGGCGTGCGCATGTGGAACGAGCTGAGCCAGGAAAAGGATCGAGAACAGCGCAAGCGTGACGGCCAGTGGTTTCAATAGTCGGCGCGAGAGCGAATGCGCGACAGTCTGCATTTTTCGTGCCTCCTGTGAATAACCGCAGGTGAAAAAGTCTCTTTTTCAGAGGGAAAAAGGACCTAATGAGAGTCTGCTGTAGGAGCTGGAAGATTGCAAGCGCCAATCGCCGATGGGCCTCATCTGTACTCTGGAAACCGAGGCGGCTACTTGGAGAAAGCGGAAGGATTGGTTTTGAGCAAAGTGCTGAGGTTCTCGACGATTTGCGAACAGATTTTGCGGACTTCGTCCTCGGTGGGATTCTTGGACATCTCAAATTTAATCAAAGGTATGTAATTGTTGAGTGTCATGATGGGGCCATAGCGTGCATCGGAATTTTGCATCACGGCAAGCTGATAGAGGGGTTGGTCGGGACGCGCAAGATTAAACGTGCCAACGTAGAGTAGCAGCTTAGCGCCCGGAGCTCCACCACCCAACATGGCGCGCCGTATGCGATTGCGGGCGTCAGCTTCGGCAAATACACCACGTAGCAGGACACCGGTGCTGGAAACCGAATTGCCCTGCTGGCGGGTGGCATTGTAACCGGCTTTTTGAAATGACTGCAGCAGAGTCAGAGCAAAAAAGTCCATCAGACGGCGAGCCTGAATGCTGGGAATATCCGAAAGCTCGAAAACCGCTGGAGGAGCATCTTTGGGAGGAATTTTCTTCGAGGTGTCTTCGGCCTTTGTATCTTGCGGAGGAGTTGTGGCCGACGAAAAAAGCTCGAAATCGCTGATCAGCACCGGGACGGAACTGCTCGAAACGTCTTGCGCCATGGCGGGGAAAGATAGCAAGGCTAATCCAGAAACCGCCAGGAAGATGGAGCACGAAGGCAATAAACGGGATGCAAAACGCAGCTGAAGTGAACCAAAGACCATGAGAGACTACCCTTCCGGGCCGGGGTGGAAAAAGCATACGCGAAGAAATAGGGGAAACAAAATGAAAGGTGCAGAACTCCGAAGATGGCACAACCTAGAAAACGCAGATGTCAGGGGACGAACACCGCAAGCAGTTAACAACTGATTATCGCGAAGAGGAAACTGCGGCGCGTGCCTCCATTCTTGCGGGTTGCGACAAGCCAAGCTGGACCATCAGGCCATGTGCGTCCCACATAGCTTGCGAATCCAGAATTTTTCCATTGGCCAGTTGATGAATGGTGATTCCTGGGACAGAAATCTTTTTGTTGGTGGGGGCGATGCCGAACAGCTCGCCTTTGTGCGTGCCGCTGATGGTCCAGGCGGCGACAACTTTATCTTTTTCGCAGATGTACTCCTCAACTGAAAATTTCAAATCGGGAAATGCCGCGAGAAACCTCTGGACCTGCGTTTTGTAGGCGGCTGGACCTACGGACGAACCGGTAAAGGTGGGATCGTATAGCGCGTGACTCTTCGAAAAGACTTCTTCGGTAACGTTTAGTTTGCGCTCGTTCCACACTTCCTTATACAGGCGCCGGATCACCTCTTTGTTGCTGATGGCCAGCATGGAAAACCTCCCCCTAAGATCACGATCAGCGTTATGCAGAAAGGAGTCTACCCGAGGGCGGACGGAGGGATTAGGTTAGGGTGGACTCGGGGCGAGAGTACTCCCAAAAGTCGAGAGTTGCAATGACTGGAGATTGCCCATGCAGGGGACGAGAAGATCGTCAAAATATGAAGCGAACGAAACCCTATATCTGCTCGTATGACATCGTGTTATAGTGCCGCGCCATGTAAGGGGGAGTCATGCAGACAAGCCAAGCGGCGGCAAAAAACATGGAAAAACCCAACCCTGACGCGGCAACGCTAATACGACGGTGGTTTGATGAAGTGTGGAACAAAGGAATGGCCGCAACCATCGATGAGCTTTTTACGTTAGAGAGCGTGATGTGGGGAGTGGGACGGCCTGGAGTTGCTTCGCATGGGCCCGCCGAATTCAAGACTTTTTATGAGGCGATGCGCCGAGCGTGCCCGGATGCACAAATTATTCTGGAGCAGGTGGTGCAGGAGGGGGATACCGCATTTGCACGCTGGACAGGAACGATGACACATACGGGCGAAGGATTGGGAATGCCGCCGACAAACAAGAAAATGACACTGTGCGGGATGAGTGCCTGTAAAGTGCGTGATGGAAAAATTGTGGAGGGGTGGAATATCTGGGATCAGGTGGGGATGGCGCGGGAATTGGGAGTGCTCGAAGGTCACGCCGCGACGCTCTTTCAGTAGGATCGCGAGGCACTTTGCCGGAAGCTATGAATGTCGGCGCGCCGACATTACTTTTAGATATATATTCCTAGTTTATTACCTATTCGAATCGGTATGGCCAAGGCTTTCGAAACGCCATCGCGCTGAAAACATGAAGAAAAGATAGGAGTTAATTTTCGGGCGGGTCATTCGAACGAAAATGGCGCTCAGTGGGTTCAAGATTTGTGAATTTCGTGCGGGCGCCGACATGTCGCCAACGTCCCTGCCGACAATCTGGCTGGTTAGCGCGGCCAGAGCCAGCCGAACGTTCCCGCGGTCAACAACGCGTATACGAGCCCATCAAAAATTTCCTTGAAAGTCATTGCCCATGGCTGGCCTTTCCAGATGGCGTTGGTGATGCAACTCAAACCGTAGGCCATGAAAGCCGCTGTTCCGGCAACGCGAAACACCACGAGATAGTTGACCCCAGAAGGCACGGTGTGACCGGTCAGATAGGCAACGAAAAAGCTGATGATCAGAGAATAGGCAAACCAGAGCCCCAGAAACTTCGGCAAGGCTGGCGGCCCGTTGGGAGCAATGCTCAACATGCCGACTGGTCCTTCTTTGTATTTTCCCACCATGGCGGGCGACTTCATATCTTTGTGAGTGGTGAATGGAAAAATATAAAGGCCCTGCTGCAAACCTCGCAGGGCTGCGCGAACCTTGTCTTCCTCGGGGAGCTTTCGATAATCGCTGCGATGGTAAGTTAGCAGCATGTGCATTAGGGAACTAGCGACAAATACGATTACGGCAGAGAGCACAATCGGGAGCCAAAGAGCTGACAGGGAAACCATACGCAACCTCCTGGTGGCGAAGACGAACGGGTGAGATTGAGCGCGAGGCTATCTTCTTATAAAGCGGCGGTCAAGCGCAGAGAGGACGCGAATAGCCCACTAAGGTTAGGATGTACCGTCGAAGTTTAGTTGAGCATCAGACGGTTTATGGAATTCAGACAACTTGGTCATTCTGGTTTGCAGGTTCCGGTTCTCAGCTTCGGGACGGGAACATTTGGCGGGACCACGGAATTTTTCAAAGCTTGGGGCAGCAGTGACGTTGCCGAAGCCACGCACCTGGTGGATATTTGCTTGGACGCTGGCGTAAATCTATTTGATACGGCCGACATATATTCGCGCGGGGCTTCCGAGGAAATCCTGGGCAAAGCGATCGCTGGGAAGCGCAACCGGCTGCTTATCTCGACGAAGGCCACTCTTCGGATGACAGACGGGCCCAATGAGCTTGGATCTTCTCGCCATCATTTGATTGAATCGTGTGAAGGCAGTCTTCGACGGCTTGGGGTGGATCACATCGACATCTATCACATGCACGGATTCGACGCGATGACTCCCGTTGAGGAAACGCTGAAGACGCTCGACTCGCTGGTACAAAGCGGAAAAGTGCGCTACATCGCGTGCTCGAATTTTTCCGGCTGGCATTTGATGAAGTCGCTGTCGGTGTCGGAGCGTTACGGATGGTCGCGTTACGTTGGGCATCAGGTCTATTACTCGCTGATCGGCCGGGAATATGAATGGGAATTGATGCCGTTGGCGTTGGATCAAAAAGTGGGGGCGCTGGTGTGGAGTCCGCTCGGATGGGGCCGGCTGACTGGAAAGATCCGCAGGAATCAACCGCTGCCCGCAACGAGCCGGTTGCACAAGACGGCGGATCTCGGTCCGCAGGTCGAGGACGAATATCTGTACAAGGTTGTCGATGTGCTCGACGAATTTTCAAAGGAAACTGGGAAAACAGTTCCGCAGGTTGCGCTGAACTGGCTGTTACAGCGACCCACTGTGGTGAATGTCATAATCGGTGCGCGCAATGAAGAGCAGTTGCGGCAGAACCTGGGTGCTGTGGGATGGAATCTTACTAAGGAGCAGGTCGCGAAGCTGGATGCCGCGAGCAATCGCGCTGCGATTTATCCGTATTGGCATCAGCGGCAGTTCGAGCGTAATCCCCCGCCGACGCCTTAAATCAGGTTGTTCAATCAACGTTGATGCAATGATTCTTCCGCTGAGGAGTTCTCCATGAAAGAGACCGTTCAGGAATACATGCAGCGTATGCAGAAACTTACGGCCGGCAAGAATCACGTAAAAGTTCAAGCCGAAACCGCGAAGACGTTGGAACGGCTGCTGAAAGGCGTGTCGACGTCGAAACTGCGGAAGCGGCCTGCGCCAGATAAATGGTCGGTGGCGGAGATTGTGACGCATCTTGCGGATGCGGAAATCGCGTACAGTTGGCGAATCCGCTTCATTCTCGGCGCTCCCGGTTCACCGATTCAAGGATTCGATCAGGATGGGTGGGTCGAGGCCATGCACTATGCGAAGCGCGACCCGCGGCAATCGCTGGAACAGTTCCGTGTGCTACGCGAAACGAATCTGGCGCTGTACAAAAGGCTCACTCCTGAACAGTGGAAACATTCCGGGATGCACAGCGAGCGCGGCGAAGAATCCGTTGAGCGCATCGTGATGTTGCTGGCTGGGCACGACCTGAATCATTTGGGGCAGATCGAAGGGATTCTCGCGCCCAAACACTGACCTGCGGATTGCGTAACCGTCGGTACGGATAGACGAGTGCCTCCGGCAAGGCAGGCTCCGGGAGATGACAGATGAAACGCAAAGTAGCTGCGCAAGAGGCAGTTCGCCGCTGGAAGGAGCCGACGCAGTCATCCAATCAGCCGCGCCTCTGGCGCTGGTTTGTTATGAAGTTGTTGTCGTGTCGCCAGCAGGGGCGAAGAAGGGCTATACAGAACTAAGTAATATGACGTCGGCAGTTTTGCGCCCCATAGCACGGTCAAATGTTACCAGTTGGAATCCGGCAGATTGCGCGAAAGCGATCAAATAGGAATCCGCCCAGTCTTTTGGCGCCGCACGCCTCATCTGACTCGTGGCCCTAAAGGAAACTTCCATGTTTGCTGGTTCCTCCATGAACAAGATCCTGTCATCATCCCGCAGATCATCATAGACTTGCCAGGCTTGCTGCTGCGTCAGGACCTCCGCCACAGTCATAATTTGTTCAGTAGTGAGCAATCGAAGGAAACCGATCTGGGTCATGCGACAGAAACAAAAGCGCGTGGAATCAGAGAGTGAGTTATACCAGGCCGCTGCTACAGGATGGTGAATGTGTGATTGGTGAGCGAGGGCCAGCCAGACATTGAGATCAGGGAAAAGAAATGAGGTCGTAGATTTTGTCATTATCCACTTCCAGACTTCCAGGCCGCTTTGATCGGATCAAAGGGAGTTTGAGGCGGCGTTTCTTTTTCCTGGCCGGTAGCCGGAGTTCTCCTTCCACACCGCGGAGAACAAGTTCTTTGACAGAACGCTTCTCGCGCGCAGCTTTTGCCTTCAGTTCTCGGTAAAGTGCGTCGGGAATATCAACGGTTGTGCGCATAGTTAAATTCTACCATAAATATGGCTGAAAAGTATTTAGTAAGGAAGGCGGCGAACCATTTTTGCGCGAAGAACATTCTATCCTCATTCCCTAGCAGCAGACGCCAGAGAGATTCGACGGGTAACATTGACCGAGGACTGTACCGATACCGGATGCTATTGCATTAGAAAGCCCAAATAGTAGGTCGGGCTAAAATTTGAGTTCCCAAAACGGGAAAGACTCCTAAAGTGCTCACCTTACTTCGAAATTGTGGGTCCGGTACAACGTTTCGCTTTATGTTCGCCTTAGAGCTCGGAGACGAGTCGATGGGCGTCTGTTGCGTCTTAGAGTTCCATTTCGCAACAGGCGCTCCGAATTGGCACAGGCACATAGATTGATTGATCCCCCACTAGCCGAACTTTCTCAGTTGGGTGCTTCTGAACCCGTTAAGGGGTTTGGAATCAGTCAAGGTTAGGGAAAGGTCTCCACCACAAAATAGCCTCCTACCGGACGGTTGGTACCTCGATTTCGTAGCTCTGTTTTTGCCCCACCAGGCGCGGTGGTGGCTGGCTCGGCAACCGCAATTTCAGCTTCTCGATCAGCACCCTGGTGTCGACAGAAGGCTGTGTGTAGTGCGGCAGAATCAACCATCGTTGATCGACCGTAGGAATCCACACGTCAATCATTTTGATTTCCGTCAACTTCTCCAACACTGCCGCAGGCGTCAACCCTGGGGCGTGTAGCAACAGACGCTGCTTCAGCGTCACTTGTAGGCAGTACGCAAGAAAGGCGATCAGAATGTGCGCGTCGGCGCGATGCTCCAATTGATGACGGATCGGGCGGATGCAAAGTTCACTTTTCAGCGAAGGAATACCGCTTCGATCTGGGTCAGCTGCACGTAGCGCGTCCACAACACACTGGGATCTCCGGCGATAAGGTTGGAGCGCAGCAAGTAGTGTCCGCCGCGCCATTCCGCCTCCTGGAGCTTTTGCTTATCCACACGAAACTGGAAGGTCTCGCGCGTGACCGGCTGGCCTTCCCCAGGCACTTCGAGGTGCACGAAATGGAACGAGCGGCCCGCTTGCGATTTCGCGGCGTCCACACGCATTAACAACTGGTCGCGTGAAGGAAGGTTTCGGCGCATGGCCCGGAGTTTTCTGAGCAAGCGAGCCAAACGTTTGCGGCGCATAGCGGTCTCTTTGGCTCTTCTTCCTTCACTCTTGGCCAACACCTAGAGTTCGCCGTCCTGGCGTCTTGCGCCAGGTCGCTTGTTGTTGATCGTTGATCTCGCCAAGATAGAGAACCGTGCGCTGCACGGTTTTGTCCGAGGCCATGCGATGGTTTTCTACGCTGCTGAAGTAGCGATGATCTTTGCCGTCTTTTTTGCGATTGTTGCTACGCAGAAACATGCTGGTAGCAGACTGCCATAACTCCGGGGTCTAAGGGAAGACACTTGGTCTCCACTCAACCACTTTTTCAGACCGCAGAGAAGGAAACGCACAACTTAACAAGGAAAAGCATTGCAAAAAAGCCGAAAAACGTTCGCAAGTGGTCAAGTTGGGCTAGACTAGCGACGCGCCTGAGTCGCGCAATGGGGAAAATAAAAAAAAGGCCGCTGCTCACGCAGCGGCCTTTTGTGTTGTTGGAAGCTCGATGATAACCGATAACGATCTGTCAGAATCTGCCCGAATCTGCCGCGACTTCAGCCGGAGCCGAAGAAGGGTAGTGAGTAACTTGAGTCTAGCAAACCACTATCTCCGAAGAGATATGGGAAGCAGTTGGAGATCATCGTCCGCACACCATAGCGGAGTAGATCTCGCTTTATTTAGAAAGGAGGTGATCCAGCCGCAGGTTCTCCTACGGCTACCTTGTTACGACTTCACCCCAATCATGAGTCATACCTTGGGCGCTTGCCTCCTTGCGGTTAGCGTAGCGACTTCTAGTACAACTCACTTTCGTGATGTGACGGGCGGTGTGTACAAGGCCCGGGAACGTATTCACGGCGTCGATCTGATACGCCATTACTAGCGATTCCGGCTTCATGCAGTCGAGTTGCAGACTGCAATCCGAACTGAGCAGAGTTTTATCCGATTAGCTCCCCCTCGCGGGTTGGCAACGGTTTGTACCCTGCATTGTAACACGTGTGTAGCCCTGGACATAAAGGCCATGCGGACTTGACGTCATCCCCACCTTCCTCTCCGTTATCCGGAGCAGTCCACGTAGAGTTCCCTCCTTGCGGAGTGGCAACTACGTGCAGGGGTTGCGCTCGTTGCGGGACTTAACCCAACACCTCACGGCACGAGCTGACGACAGCCATGCAGCGCCTATACTAGTGTCCCTTGCGGGAAGGCAATATTTCTAAAGCTGGTCACTAGCATTTCGAGCCCAGGTAAGGTTCCTCGCGTAGCGTCGAATTGAACCACATGTTCCACCGCTTGTGCGGGCCCCCGTCAATTCCTTTGAGTTTCAGTCTTGCGACCGTACTCCCCAGGTGCAGGACTTAACGCGTTAGCTCCGGGACGACGCCCGAACGGGCGGCACCCCAAGTCCTGATCGTTTAGGGCTAGGACTACCAGGGTATCTAATCCTGTTTGCTCCCCTAGCTTTCGTTCCTCAGCGTCAGTAGTGATCCAGCTCGCCGCTTTCGCCACGGGTGTTCCTGCAGATATCTACGCATTTCACCGCTACACCTGCAATTCCACGAGCCTCTCTCACACTCAAGCACAGCAGTTTCGGAAGCAGCCTCTGGGTTGAGCCCAGAGATTTCACTCCCGACTTGCCGCACCGCCTACGAACCCTTTACACCCAGTAATTCCGAACAACGCTGGCCCCCTACGTCTTACCGCGGCTGCTGGCACGTAGTTAGCCGGGGCTTCTTATACTGGTACCGTCAATCCCTTGCGGGTTTTCGTCCCAGTCGAAAGGGGTTTACACTCCGAAAAGCTTCATCCCCCACGCGGCGTCGCTGCATCAGGCTTTCGCCCATTGTGCAAGATTCCCCACTGCTGCCTCCCGTAGGAGTCTGGACCGTGTCTCAGTTCCAGTGTGGCTGATCATCCTCTCAGACCAGCTACCGATCATTGCCTTGGTGAGCCGTTACCTCACCAACTAGCTAATCGGGCGCGGGCTCCTCCTCTGACGCATTACTGCTTTGAATCCAAAAACCGAAGTTCTCGGAATTTTATGCGGTATTAGCCCCGCTTTCGCGGGGTTATTCCCCATCAGAGGGCAGATTGCCCACGTGTTACGCACCCGTGCGCCGTGCGCCGGTCTGTATTGCTACAGACTGCGCACGCGACTTGCATGTGTTAAGCACGCCGCCAGCGTTCGTTCTGAGCCAGGATCAAACTCTCGTTTGAAGCCTGTCGCTTGGCGCAAAAAAATAGCTTGGGTTTAACCCCAAGCCAGCCTGCCAAGCAAAATTGTTAGTCGCTCAAATTAACTCAACTCATTGGTGCTCGAAAACCCCAATGAGGTCGAACAGATTCTGGCACATCGTATCGGTTGTCAAAGAGCTATGGCCTCCCTGTCCTGCAGAGTGGCTTACAACAACTAGGTAAGATTAGCAGACCCACGGGAATTGTCAACACTTGGTTACGAAGTATTCACAGATTTCCACAAACATATTCGCTTGCGCTCGTAAGTCGTTGCAACATGATAGGATGCGCGTCCAAGAAAGGTTGTTGAAATCGTGCCAAGCTCGCGAAAAAGAGACAAACCAAAAACGAAAAAACGCTCGGAACTCGCGGAAAAACTAAATAGGGTTCTGCGGAAGTACTGCCTGGTGAAGGCTGGTGACCGCGTGGGCGTGGCGGTTTCCGGGGGCGCTGATTCAGTGGCCCTCTTACGCGTATTGCTGGAATTACGCACGGAACTGGGGGTTGTTCTAGTTGTGATGCACTTCAACCATCAACTGCGGGGAAAGGCATCCGAAGCGGACGAGAAATTCGTAAAAAAACTGGCGGAGCAGTATGGGTTTGAATTTTTTGCAGGCCGCGCGGACGTGGCAGGACGAACCGATCGCCAGCGCGGCAATCTGGAAGACGTGGCGCGAAAATCACGGTACGCGTTTTTTGAAAAGCTACAGAGTGAAGGCCATGTCGCGAAGGTTGCTGTCGCGCACACGGCAGACGATCAGGCAGAAACTGTGCTCGCGCATATCCTGCGTGGAACCGGGCTGAGCGGTTTGCGAGGAATCCATCCGCAAACTCCCGTGGTGTTTCGCCCGTTGCTGGGAGTGCGGCGCAAAGAGTTGCGCGCGTATTTGAAAACTCTAAAACAGACTTGGCGTGAGGACCCCACAAATCAAGATACCAAGCGAACGAGAGCGCGGATTCGTAAGAAACTTTTGCCGTTTTTGGAGAGGGATTTTAATTCGGGTGTGGTGGAACATCTCTGCCAATTGGCCGAGCTCGCTCGGGAGGACGAGGCGTTCCTGCAAAAACAGACAGAATTGCGAGTGTGGGTCCTGGCGAAGGAAGAGCCAGATGGCATGAGCATTCCCACATTCGAATTGCTGCACACTCGCAAAGAGACTCGTGGCGACAAAGGAAGAAAGGCGTCTGCGTCCGAGCGCGCGAGACAAAACCTTGCCATGAGCAAACGGATGATTCGGCGTCTCGTAGAAATGGTGAAGCCAAAAGCTGGGCAACTAAGCGCGGCGCATGTGGATGCAGTGCTAGAGTTGGCTGCACAGAAGGACAGCGGGAAATCACTGCAGCTGCCAGGGGGAGTGGAAGTGCTGCGTGAACGGGAATTGCTGCGCTTTAGACCAGCTGCGTTGGGTGAAAAACCCGATGGAGCAAATGAACCCCACGAGTACGCGTATAAAATCGATTTGCAAGGCGGCCGGGCGGAGTTGCAACTTGTGGAACTTTCCTGCGTCCTGCACTTCAGGGAGATTGACTGGCCTGCAGAAGGGGGAGAAACTAGAGAGATAGGGGCGTTCCTGGATTCTGCTCGTTTACGGCAACCTCTCGTTGTGCGCAACTGGAACCCCGGGGATGCGATGCGTCCGAGGGGCCACCAGAAAGCGCACTCGTTGGCGCGGCTTCTGAATGAGAAGTCCATCAGCCGATGGGAAAAACAGAAGTGGCCGGTAGTGCTCAGTGGCGAGAAAGTAGTCTGGGTTCGAGGATTAGCCGAGTCCGAAGAATTTGCGGCGGGGCCTGAAACACGAAGAGCCGTTCTGATCAGCGAGGAACCGTTATTGTGAGTAAGGCGAGCGTCGCCACGTACACCGCGGCACGAATTGCGAATCGCGTGAAGGAACTGGGCCGGCAAATCTCGAAAGAGAGCCGAGGGCGGCGACTCGACGTCGTCATCACGATGAACCGGGGGTTTATGTTTGGAGCCGATCTGGTTCGCGCGATCGATATTCCAGTGGCACTACACTTCCTGCGCGAAGATGTGCGCGATGTGGAGCAAGGCGGCAAGATGAGGCGCGAAGTATTTTTCGGTGATCGCGAGACCGTCAGCGCCAGCAAGGAACGGCCGGAGCTTAAGGGGCGCGACGTCCTGCTGGTAGACGTGGTTCTGGACAGCGGAATTACTCAGGATTTTCTGTTGCGGCGCATCGGAGAGAGCGGGCCACGGTCGTTGCGGTTGGCGGTCCTGCTGGATAAGACTTCGAAGCGGCGTGTGGCCCTGGAGCCCGATTACTTTGGTTTCCGGACTGCATCTAATGGAGTATGGACCGGATACGGCTTGGCAGAGGCGAACGGCATAGGACGAAGCGGGAAACATCTGGTGGCAGGTCCGACATCTAATAAGAAGAGCAAGAAGAAGAGCGGGCCGAAAGAGAAGTAACTTGGGTCAAGGTAGAATCTGAAAGCAGGCAAGCAAGGTTTACCGGTATAGAGTGAGGTCAAAAGTGAATTCCAGTTCCACGGCAAAAACAGTTCTTTTCTGGATCTCGATTGTGTTTCTTGGAGTGATGTTGTGGCGACTGGTGTCGAACAGCACCCAAGCAGCACACGAAGACAATCCGAGCTACAGCGAGTTTGTGTCGAAAGTCGACGAAGGCGACGTGAAGGAAGTAACGATGTACCTGTCGCCAAACAGCTACGAACTCCGTGGCGAATATTCGAAGCCCGCAAACCACAAGTTTGTAATAACGGTTCCGAAGGAAAATGCGCCGGATTTAACGAAACTGTTGCACGACAAAGCCGTGCAGATGAACGTGAAAGAAGTGCGCAGCAGCGACTGGGTGCTGATCCTGTTGAATGCACTGCCACTGCTCTTGCTGGCAGGTTTCGTGTTTTTCCTGATGCGGCAGATGCAGGCCGGCGGAAACAAGGCTTTGAGTTTTGGCAAGTCGCGCGCGCGGCTGCTTTCCGCGCAACAGAAGAAAGCGACATTTAAGGATGTGGCGGGCAGCGACGAAGCGAAAGAAGAGTTGCAGGAAATCATCGAGTTCTTGAAAGACCCGCAAAAATTCCAAAAATTGGGTGGACGGATTCCGAAGGGCGTACTGCTTGTCGGGCCTCCGGGCACGGGCAAAACTTTGCTGGCGCGAGCGATTGCCGGCGAAGCGAATGTGCCGTTCTTCTCCATCTCTGGTTCGGATTTCGTGGAAATGTTTGTTGGCGTTGGCGCAAGCCGCGTGCGCGATTTGTTTGAACAGGGCAAGAAGAACGCGCCGTGCATTATCTTCATCGATGAAATCGATGCGGTTGGACGTCACCGTGGCGCAGGTCTTGGTGGCGGACATGACGAACGCGAGCAGACCCTGAACGCCTTGCTGGTGGAAATGGATGGATTCGAGACCAACGAGGGCGTAATCCTGATTGCCGCGACGAATCGGCCGGATGTGCTGGATCCAGCGTTGTTGAGGCCCGGACGTTTTGACCGGCGCGTTGTGGTGGCGCGTCCCGACGTGAAAGGCCGTGAAGAAATTTTGCGTGTCCACACGCGAAAGGTGCCTTTGTCCGATGACGTGGAGATGTCGATCATCGCGCGCGGCACACCGGGCTTTTCCGGTGCCGACCTGGCAAACCTGGTGAACGAAGCAGCGTTGTGGGCAGCGCGGCAGAACCGCAAGTTTGTGATGATGGTGGATTTTGAAATGGCCAAAGACAAAGTCATGATGGGCGTCGAGCGCCGCTCGATGATTTTGTCTGACGAAGAAAAGAAGAACACGGCGTTTCATGAGGCTGGGCACGCGCTGGTGGCGGCAACGACTCCTGGAGCGGATCCGGTGCACAAGGTGACGATTATTCCGCGCGGCATGGCGCTGGGCTTGACCATGCAATTGCCAGAAGCCGACAAGCATACTTACACCAAGGACTACCTGGAAGGCATGCTCGCCGTGCTGATGGGCGGCCGCACAGCCGAGGAAATTTTCCTGGGACACATTACCACTGGTGCAGGCAACGATATTGAACGCGCCACGGACATTGCGCGCAACATGGTTTGCGAGTGGGGCATGAGCAATCTGGGCCCGCTGGCATTCGGCAAAAAAGAAGAAGCGATTTTCCTGGGACGCGAGATCGCACAACACCGCGACTTCAGCGAAGACACCGCCGTGCAGATCGACAAAGAAGTGAAGCGCATCGTCAGCGCCGCGTATGACAAGGCGTACAGCATCCTGCAGAGCAATCGGGACACGCTGGAAAAGATTGCCAATGCCTTGCTGGAACGCGAAGTCCTGGATGCCAATGAAGTGCGTTTGCTGATGGAAGGCAAGCCGCTGCCGGAAAAAGTGCGGACGCCGCCTACGCCGCCTGCCCAAGGCGCAACGGCCGCCGATCCTAAGGTCGTGAAGCCAGAGTTGCGGCCAGCGCCGGGATTCACGCATGGGGATTCACCGGCGAAGGCGTAAGGACGTTTTAAGTAATTAGTCTTCAGTTCTAAGTAGATCTTTGGGGCGCGAGTAATCGTGCCCCTTTTTTATGAGAGAACATGGAATCGGAAATGTTCAAGATTGGCCGTTTCGCCGATGAAGAAGCCACTTCATGTGGCAATGATATAGCCCACCGCTACCAGAATACCTTTGCTGTCGAGGATCCTAAGGGCGTCTCACGAGTTCGAATAGGTTCGACTCAAGATCCTCTTTCAGTCTTTCGTACACTCGCTTCCTTATTCGCGGAACCTCTGTTTGTGCTGATCGTTTTGCATACATCTCGCTGCAACAATCCACTAGGACGATATCAAAGTCCACCCCTTCGGCACTTGGGGCTAACAGGGATGCTCTCGAAATTCAGCACTTTTCTGGCAACCGACGCCCGGCGTGATACTTGGGTGCACTTTCCAAAAGACAACGTGACTCTAATACTCGATCGCCACAACGTTCTGAATGCGTACGGTCCGATCGAGCAATTTGAAGAAGTGCTTCGCAGCCTTGGACTTAGAGAAGGGACTGTGGACATTCCCGTTCCACACTGTCACCACTACCATGAAGAATTTGATCTTAGTGAAAACCAAATTCTGAGTTGGTTCGATTGGGAAAAAACCGACCTCCACCCCGAGGACTACCAGCGGTAGGCACTCTCAATCAGCGTTTAGCGTGGTAGAGTACAAAACCATGTCGCTATTTGACGAAATTGTCGTTGGTCGAACCGACCTGGTATTTGACTATCTCGCCGAGGGTCACTCCGCGAATTCTGCAGACAAAGATGGCGTCACGCTAGTTCAATGGTGCGCGTATTACGGCGATGTGAGCGCCATCAAGTTTCTGCGCGCGAATGGCGCTGCACTCGAATCGCTGGGAGAGAATCTAGGATTGATTGGCGCTTGTTTCCATGGGCACTGGCGTCTGTGTAAATTCCTGATTGAAAGCGGTGCCGACGTGAACCTGCCAGAGGCAGGCACGGGAGAAACACCGCTGCATTCGGCGTTGTGCACGACGAAACGCGGGACACACAACCTGGTGCTAAAAGTTCTCTTGGCGCATGGCGCAAATGTGAATTGCGCGACAAACAGGGACGTGGAAACCGGCGCATTCATGCGTGATTGCCGGACGAAAGGTGAAACCCCGTTGCACCGCGCCGCCGCGTTCGGAGATGAAGAAGCAATTCAATTGCTGCTGGATGCGGGCGCAGTGATCGATGCCAAAGATATGAACGGCGAGACACCACTATCCTGGGCGAGTTGGTACTTGCGGCCTCCCCCCATTCTGAGAAAACTTTGCTATGGGACTCATCGCATTCGGCCCGATTACACCGGCATGGAGGCAAATCTCCTGGGAAGGCCTCGCGAATAAGGGTGGATGTATACAGAATTAGAATTGGCGTAGAATACGGCCATGGGACTGAAAGACGGCGAAAACTTGAACGTTGTTTGTCCATGTTGCCAGGCGAAACTGGTAATTGATCCGATATTCGGCGCGGTGCTGTCGCACGAAGCACACCTGAAGCCTGGGCCGGATGTGGATTTGACGAGAGCACAGAATATTCTGGAAGAGCAGAAGCGGCAGCGTGAAGATAAGTTTGCGGATTCATGGTTCCAGGAAACGAACAAGGAAGATATCCTTTCGAAGAAATTTGAAGAGGCCATGAAGAAGGCCAAAGATGGTCCGGTCGGAAAGCCGATACGTGATTTCGACCTTGATTAGGGCACGCGCGAAGCCAGCCCGCAAGCAACGAGAGCAGTTCCCTTCCCGATGAATCCCAGGAAAAAGTACACCTTAAAATTGCGTACGCGAAAGCTCTACTTGGGCGGGCGGACGCTGGTTATGGGTGTGTTGAATGTGACGCCGGACAGTTTTTTTGATGGCGGCAAATTTTTTGGTCTGGAGAAGGCCGTGGGCGGGGCGCTGGCGATAGCACGCGCTGGTGCGGACATTCTGGATATAGGTGGCGAATCGACGCGGCCGGGGTCCGGAGAAACCGCGGCGGCTGAGGAAATTTCGCGAGTGCTTCCTGTGCTGGAGGAGCTGCGCGGGCGGTTAAAGATTCCTATTTCGATTGATACCCAGAAGGCCAGCGTTGCAGAAATCGCGTTGGGCGCGGGTGCGGAAATTGTGAACGATATTTCCGGGCTGAAAAAAGATCCGGAACTTGCGAAGGTAGCGGCACGGCACAAGGCGCCCATCATTTTGATGCATATGCGCGGAACGCCGCGAATGATGCAGAAAACGCCGTTCGCAAAAAACGCTTTGAAAGATGTAGTGAATGGACTGAAAGAATCCATTGTCGAGGCTCGCAAGGCAGGGATTGCAAAATCACAGATTGTGCTGGATCCGGGAATTGGATTCGGGAAGAGCTACGCGCAGAATTACGAACTCATCGCTAATCTACCGGACCTGACAAGACTTGGGTATCCGCTGCTGGTTGGAACATCGCGCAAGGGATTTATTGGAGCAACTTTAGCGCGCTCCGGAAAGCCGTTGCCTGCGGAAGAGCGGCTGTGGGGAACTGCCGCGACGGTTGCAGCATGCATTCTGAATGGCGCACACATAGTGCGAGTGCACGACGTCATTGAGATGATACAGGTTGCAAAGATAACGGATTGCATCTTGAATCCACGATTGCGATCAAGGAATTAGAACTTGATAAGCGGTCGGAAAAGAGAAAGAGAAAATTTATGTTGAAAGCCTCAAGGTTGATTGTTGGCCTCGTCTTCAGCGCATTTATCCTGGCGATCGGAGTTTCTGCGCAACTTCTGCCGGGCAAGACGGATCCGTTGCGTCCACCCCAAGGCGTTTCCGGCGCAGCAGGTTGCTCGGCAACAGAAGCCTCGTCTTGCGCGCAGGCTGCGTCCAAAATTACGCCGATCGTGATGGGAGAATCGCCGCTGGAAGGAAATCTCAGGCGGCTGACAGATGAGATCGGGGGGCGCGTGAGCGGGTCGCCTGAATATGCGAAGGCCGTGGCGTGGGGGATCGCCGGATTTCGCGCCGCGGGTGTCGATATACACACGGAAAAATTCATACTGCCCGTGGCGTGGAGCGAAGGTGCATCCCGTTTAGAACTGAGTGGACCTGAAACATTTTCGGTGTCGTTTGTTTCAGTGGGATTGTCTCCTGCAACACCAGATGGAGGAATTGAAGCGCCTCTAGTCAACGTGGGTTACGGTACCGAGGTGGAATTCGCGAAGGCTGGTGCCGCGGTAAAAGGTGCGATCCTGGTTGTGAACACGGACATCGGCTTCACCTGGGTTGATTTGTTCAATGAATACCTGAAGCCACCGGGCATTATCGAGCGATCAATTCAGGGCGGCGCTGTAGCAATTTTGTGGACTGCGGAACGCGAGCGGAAGCTGCTCTACCGGCACACGAATGCCAGCAATGGACAAGTCGAGAGAATGCCCCAAGCGATTCTGGCGCGCGAAGATGCATTGCGAGTGCAACGCGCGGTGGTTGCCTACCCAGGAAAAATGCGGGCGCGGCTGGTATTGCCGAACAAGCTGGGCGGACCTGTCGAACAGGAAAATGTGGTGGGAGAAATTCGCGGTTACGAGAAGCCCGAGGAAATTGTGGTGCTGGCCGCGCATCTGGATTCGTGGGAACTGGGAACCGGCGCACTGGACAACGGCTGTAACGCGGCCCTGGTCATCGAGGCGGCACGCGCGATCAAGGCCAGCGGATTGCTCCCGCGGCGTACGATCCGCTTCATTTTGTTTGGCGGAGAAGAGCAGGGACTGCTCGGCTCGTTCGGCTACGTGCGAGCGCATCGAACAGAGCTCGACAAGTATCGCGGCGTGGTGGTCTTCGACACGGGGATTGGGCGGGTAACAGGTTACTCGCTGGGCGGACGGCCTGATATCGAACCTGGCGTGCGCGAAATCCTGAAGCCGTTCGCGGGATGGGGCGCGCATCATCACACGACCGATGCGGAAACGGGCACCGATCATTTCGATTTTCTGTTGGAAGGCGTGCCAACGCTGGTGGCGAATCAGGAGGTCAGCAATTATCTGATGAACTATCACGCGGCATCAGATACGTTCGACAAGGTGGACATTCGAGAATTGAAACTGAACACCATGCTCGCCGCGGTTACAGCTTGGGGTATTGCCGATCGGGCGGAACCGTTGGGGCGAAGACTGAATCGCGCGGAAACAGAAAAGT
Source organism: Candidatus Acidiferrales bacterium (assembly GCA_963748365.1). Lineage (GTDB taxonomy): Bacteria > Acidobacteriota > Terriglobia > Acidiferrales > UBA7541 > Acidiferrum. The sequence goes on along the minus strand of CAVVJG010000020.1, from coordinate 310,729 downwards.
TGCTGAAAGACACCGGCTTGGATGAGCAGATGAAAACCCAGGGATATTGGGAAGGATTTCAGAGCGGAGCGCGTGGCAGGCAGCCGTGACACGCATGGAAAGGGACCCAAAAAAAATCCCCACTCGCAAAGACGGCAAGTGGGACACCGGTTGAAATAATTCTAGTGCGCCTACTCAGAAAGGGACCGAGAGCGAAATTGGCGGCGACAAACCAGCCGTTTACTGCAACGGCTCCGCGCGAACCGTGAACGTGCGCGTTCACGCTATACTTAGTATGTGAAAGAAAAGCTTAATAAAGAGGCAGACGTGAAGGATGCACGTGTGCGCACGAGTGGCCGAATCCTTGCGCTGGATTACGGGCGGACGAAAATTGGCATGGCGTTGGCAGACGCGGAAGCGCGCATAGCGGAGCCATACGACACTATGGAGCGCATCAACCGGAATGAAGACATGCGGCGGCTGCGCGAGCTGGTGCGCGACGAAAACGTGAAACAAATTGTGGTGGGATTGCCACTGCGACTCGACGGGACGCTGGGCGAGATGGCGGACGAAGTGACTGGGTTTGCCGGGCGAGTGCGCAAGCAGGTGGGCGTGCCGGTGGAAATGGTGGACGAACGCCTCAGCAGTTGGGAAGCGGAGCGGATTCTGGACGAAGAGCTGGGGCGTCGCATCAAGGCGCCAGCAACACATCAGGGACGCAGGAAGGCGATCAAGCCCGACGATGGAAGGTACAGCGTGGATGCCGTCGCGGCTATGGTGATTTTGCGGGAGTATTTGACACACGCGGGCGATGCTGAGGAGACGGAATAACTTGCGATTTGTGATGATACTTTTCGTAATTGTTCTGCTGGTGGCGGCCGCGGTGGCGGGATACCTGTGGTATTCGATTGAGAAGCCGTTCGGGACTATCCCCGCCGAAGGAATTTTTGTCGATGTGCCGCATGGGAGTTCGCAGCGCGCCGTGGCGCATTTATTACAAAAAAACGGCATCATCCGCAATTCGTTCGCATTTGAACTGTATGCGCGGCGGCATCCGAAACGCGCGCCGCAGGCCGGCCAATATTTCTTTGATCATCCGATGGCGGGCAAGGATGTGTTCTGGAAGCTGGCGAATGGCGAAGTGTACCAGCAGCCATTCACGGTGAAAGAGGGCGAAACGATATTCGATGTTGCGCGCGATTTAGAAGCGGCGAAATACATGAAGGCGGTGGATTTTCTGAAGGCCGCGCAGGATGCGTCACAGATTGCAGACATTGCTCCGACCGCCAAAACGCTGGAAGGTTTTCTTTACCCGGCAACCTACAATCTCTCAAGAAGCACCACGGCCCCGGAATTGACGACAATGATGGTGAGGAAGTTCCGCGACGCCTTACAGCAATTGTCTCCCGATCGTGCTGCGGGAGAAAGTGCGAGTGTGGGGACACCACTGCTGAGCATAGTGACGCTGGCCTCGTTGGTAGAACGCGAAACGCCAAAGCCCGAAGAGCGCCCGATAGTTGCCGGAGTTTACACGAATCGCCTGCACAAAGGCATGCTGCTGCAGTGTGATCCCACCGTCATTTACGCTCTTGAACAGGTTGACGAGTACAAGGGCACTCTTACACTAAAAGATCTGCGCTACGAATCGCCGTACAACACTTACCTTCACCCGGGACTGCCTCCGGGACCAATCGGAAATCCGAGCGTAGAGTCGCTGAAGGCCGCGCTGCAACCGGAGCCGACAGACTATCTTTATTTCGTGGCCAATACTCATGGCGGCCACTTCTTCGCCGCGACACTGGCGGAACACAACCGAAATGTGGTCAAGTATCATCGTCTGTTGAATGGCGAACCGGCGGATGAGCCGGTAGCGGAAAAACAGCCTGCACATGCCGCCGCATCCGTGCATAAAGGCAAACGATGACCGAGGTTCACAAAACGAAGAAAGAATTGATCGCGGAAACGGCGCGGCAGCTGGGTATTCAGAAATGGACGACGGCGGAAGTGGACCAACTGCGGCGGAAACTACAAGCCGATCACGGTGAAGTGGGAAAAACGGGGAACGATTACATCATCGACGTGCTGAAAGGCATGGGCTTGAAGATGCAGCTCACCGAGCGCGAAGAAGCAGAAGAGCGCTTCGAAGAAGAGTTTGAGGACATTCTGCATTTTAAAACCCTGCAGGACGCGGAAGTGAGCCTGACGCGGCTGGACGAACTGTGGCGGCGCTTCAAGGACCACGAGGAACCGGCAGCGGCGCAACGAGTGCTGGAAATAGGGCGCCTGGGCAAGCGGCGCGCAGAAATGATTGCGCGAAATCACAAAGTGGAAGCCAAGAAGCGCGAAGAGAAAAAAGAAATTGCGGAATGGTTCCGCATCTGGCTGGAAACGCCGGACGCATTTTTCAATTGGCTGGACGTGCGGAAGGCTTCGGCTCCCTTCAAGGAACAGTTTGGGGAAATCGAGGAGGAGTGAGGGTGGAGGCGGAAACCGAGAAGCAAGCTCCGGAATTGCCGCTGTACACATTGGATGTGCAGGCTATGGAATTGGGAGCCAGGACCAAGGCCGTGGGGCTGGAGCTGCTGGAGACGGAGGGCCGCGAGCCGGTACATGGCAAAGAAGCGGCGGCGATTTGGGGAGCGGCATTGCCCGCGCTGGCATCAAAAGAAAAACTGGTGGTGGATTTCTTCAGCCACGTGGAACGGGTGCGAGAATACTGCAAGCTGCAATCACTAACTTGCAGAGAAGCAGCCAATCGCTGCCTGGTTGTTACACCAGCCTCGCCGGAAGAGATGACTAGATTGTTTGAGCGTTTCGAAAAAGAGACGTTTGGAATACGCGTGGGGGCAGCCGCGGAACAGGAAGACATAGAAGTGGAAACGGAATTATCGCATCGCGGGCTGGATGTGTATCAAGACGCGTATACAAGGTATACGTTTTGCGCGGTTTGCGAGCCGGAAGATGGCTGGGTAACTTTGCTGAGCGAAAAGCTGTGGGCCAGCGAAGTGATTCGCCGGGTGCGGCCCGCGCTCCAGAATTACGATGTGTATCTGGTGCGGCCGCAATGAAGGGCGGGAAGCACGAAGGAAATAGAGCACCAACGCTAATAGCTAGTTTGACGGGCCTCGGAGCGATTGCTAGATTGAATATTTGCACGGCAGGGCGTGGAAATCACCGATGAAATCCGAAAGAAATTTGGCAGTTTTGGCGGTGTTTGCGGCGGTGGTCTGCGGCTGCGGCGCAGGCGGAACGGGTGTGACTTCAAGAAGGGTAACACCACCAGCGGCAAGACCAGTGGCCAGAGACGCCAGCCAGGAAGAATTGCTGGCACGCTATAACGAATACGTGCACAACGTAAAGAGCATCAATGCAACGGTGGAGCTGAAGACCACTACAGGATCGAAATACAACGGCGTTATTGATGAATATCACGAAGTGAAAGCGTTTCTTCTGGCGGCGAGGCCAGCGGATATCCGCATGATTGGCCAGGTGCCCGTAGTCGGAAAAACAATTTTCGATATGGCCAGCGACGGAGAGAATTTCGAGCTTTCGATTCCGCCGCGGAGCAAGTTCGTGGAAGGTCCGGTAGCGTTTGAACGTGCCAGCAGCAAGCCAATTGAAAATCTCCGGCCACAACATATGTTCGAAGCGTTACTGTGGCCTGAAGTGAGAAAAGAAGAGGCCGTGCTATTTGAAGAAGCGAACGACGAAACAGGCCGGTACTACGTGCTGACGGTGCTGCGCGGAGGGTACAAAACGGAGATCTGGCGGAAGATCTGGTTCGACCGCGCAGACTTGAACGTGGTGCGTTTCGAAAGTTATGGACCGAAGGGCGCATTGCTTTCCGATGTGCACTATGGGGATTGGCAGACCGTTACGGCGGATGCCTCAGCGACAGCTTCTGCATCTAACTCCTCCTCGACGTTGGAATATCCACGAAAGATTCAGATCGACCGGACGCGCGACGAGTACCGCCTGGACATGGCCGTGAGCAAAGTAGCACTGAACGAAAACCTGGAGGCGGAGCGCTTCAAGCTGCAAGCGCCTGCGGGAGTCGAGGTGGTGCACCTGGACGAAAACGGCGAGGCCAAAAAGCCATGATGGGACAGTTCGTGGTGCACAACCTGTTTCATCGTCCAATGCGAACGCTGATTGGCGTGATGGCGGTGGCGGTCGAGGTGGCGCTAGTCGTCCTGATCGTTGGGCTGACCTCTGGGTTGCTGCAGGAAACCGCCAAACGCATTGAGGGAATTGGCGCGGACGCGATGCTGCAATCTCCTTCCGCACAGATGTTCCTGACGTTCAGCGGCTCGCCAATGCCCATCAAGATCGCGGACAAACTGCGAGAGATGAAATATATGAAAGCAGTGGCCCCGGCACTGCTGCAATTTAATTCCTCGGGAGGAGTAGAGACGATCTGGGGAATCGATCCAAAAAGCTTCCGTGAAGTTTCCGGGGGATTTATTTTCCTGCAGGGCCACGACATGGAAGGCCCGAACGACATGTTGATCGACGACTGGCAAGCGAAGGCCAAACACATGAAGGTGGGAGATACCTACAATTTGCTGAGCCGCGATTGGACCGTCGCCGGTATCGTAGAGCATGGCAAGGCTGGACGCATTTTCGTGCCGATTACCACGCTGCAGGACATGGTCGGCGCACGCGACAAGGCATCCATCTTCCTGGTGAAATGCACCAGGCCAGAGCATACCGAAGACGTAATCAACAGGATGAAAGAAAACTTTCCGGGTTATCCGGTGAGGCCGCTGAAGGATTTCATGACGTTGATGACCTCAACGAATATCCCGGGTTTGCAGACATTTATCAACGCAATGATTGCGCTGGCGATCTCCATCGGGCTGTTGGTGATTTTTCTGACGATGTACACCACTGTACTGGAACGCACGCGAGACATCGGCGTGTTGAAATCGATAGGAGCGAGCAAGTTTCTCATCGTACGTGCCTTGCTGACGGAAACGGCGGCGTTGTGTCTTCTGGGCATCCTCGCGGGGATCGGATTAAGCTACCTGGTGCGGGCCGGCTTCGTGACAATTTTTCCGACATTGTCGATTTTGATCACGCCAGACTGGATCATAAGAGCGGGATTGATTGCGCTGATAGGGGCGCTAGTAGGGGCGAGCTACCCGGCATGGGTAGCGACGCGCAAAGACGTCGTGGAATCACTTTCCTACGACTAGGGAGGGGAATATAGTCAGACATGGCAATCACAGTTACAATACAGGCGCTCAATGATGGGAAGAGAGAACCAGAACTGAAGACCGTGGAGCCGATACTAAAAACCGAAAACCTTTGGAAGCTCTACCACGCTGGAAAAGTCGAAGTGCCTGCATTGCGCGGCGTGAACTTCGAGGTGATGCCCGGAGAGTCCGTAGCAGTGATGGGGCCGTCGGGCTGCGGGAAGTCTTCCCTTCTGTATGTAATTGGGGGATTGGCAAGTACGTCGAAGGGAAAAGTATTTGTCGACGGTAATGATTTGTCAGAGATGACAGACGCGGAACGGACCAAGCTGCGGCGAAGCAAGATCGGATTTGTGTTTCAGCGGTTTAACCTTTTGCCCACGCTGACCGCGAAAGGCAACATCGCCATCGCCCAATACATTCATGGCGACGGCTTTGATCCCCACCGCTTCGCTGTGGTAACTAAGCTGCTTGGACTGGAAGGGCGTTTGCATCACCGGCCGTCGGAGATGTCGGGCGGAGAGCAACAGCGTGTCGCCATTGCACGTGCAATTATCAATGAACCGAAGATTTTGCTGGCAGACGAACCAACGGGAAATCTGGATACGAAGAATTCAGACGTCGTGCTGGAAATGCTGCGGCGGTTGAACAAGGATCTTGGGCAGACAATTGTGATGATCACGCACAATCCGGAAGCAACCACCTATTTTGACCGTGTGGTGCATATGCGAGATGGGGTGATTGTCGACGGAATACCGGCGGACTGACATGGGTGGAATTGGCACAGTATTATCGCGCACGTTTTTCTGGTCGTACGAGCGCGGCACATGGCAATACGACGTCGCCGTGATATTGATACTGGTGTTCGTACTCTTAACGCCGCGTATCTGGTTCCACGATCAGCCGCAGGTGGGCATGCCAGCGAATTCCGACCAGGTGAAGCTAGTTTCAAAGGTGGGCGCCACGGAGATATACCAGGTCGATTCGCGGACCATGGCTCCGCCGGAACGAACCCCTGCACTGCAAAATGATCTACATAATGTGCTGCAGAGGGCCTTACCGGAACTCCAGGATGGTCATTTCTCGATCGGAAGAATCGAACCGCAGCGCGACGAAAAAGGAAATGTAGTAGCCTACCAGGTGGAAATCCGCCACTAGCAAAAGGTTGTGAATTCCATAAAAATCAATCTAAATTCCAGTTAGGATGCGAAAGGCGAGGGTGTAGCAGCCTTCTCAGGGTACATGCGCTCAAACTCTGGATCGCCATGGAGAAGGGTCAGGTCGGGGTCACGCCGCGCCCAGACGGAATCTTTCGAACCCGCTTCCCAAGCCTTGCGCAAGGCAGCCAGGGCCTCGGATTTCTTTTTCAAAAGACAGTACACGCAGGCAGCGTTGTAGAGGATCGAGGCTTCATTGGCGCGCAGAGTAACGGCCAGGTTCAACTCGCGCAAGGCGTCTTCCTCTCGTCCCAACTCGGCATAGTAGGCAGCAAGCAGTACGCGGGCCCGAGCGTCCTCAGGTACGTGTTTCAATTGGTTCTCGAGCGCAATAACCATTCTGAGAGTCATGCCGCGCCGGGCCTGTTCTTTCCCCATTGTGCCGAGGGTGTTGATGATAGGTACATAAACGTTGTAGTCTTCGCCGCTCGCTTCGATAGCAGCTTCCGCAATGTCCAAAACTTCCTGATTGCGTCCTGCGGCAAAGAGGGCACGACAGAGCAGATAGTATGCGCCGTCGCAGTCACGTTTTCGTTCAATAGCCTTTTTGACCATGCGCACGGCCTCGTCATACATTCCAGCCGCATAGAGAACCCAGGCCTGACTGACATGCGTCTCCGGCAGATCCCAGCGCAGAGCGACGGCCTTCCCCGATGCTTCCCGGGCGCGTTCGACCCATACAGGATCACGGCTGAAAAAGGAGTAATACATGGCGCAGGCGTTGGCGCAGGCGGCATAAGCAAGGGCAAAGCTGGCGTCGAGGGTCACGGCGTTTTCAAACATCTGGAGCGCGAACTCAACGTCCTGGCGGGTCAAACGACGCGCGTATCGCTTGCCACGAAGGTAGAGGTCATAAGCCTGCGGATTCTCAGTCGGCTTATCGGCGAGTGCCTCGAGTTCCTGCGGAGAGAGAGTCACGCGCAAGGCTTCGGCGATCTTTCGAGCCATTTCGTCTTGCACTTCGAAAACGTCCTTCATCTCGCGGTCGAAACGTTCCGACCACAGCGGGAAATCGGTGCGTGTGTCGATGAGCTGAGCGCTGATACGTAGGCGAGCACCGGCACGCCGCAAGGTGCCGGTGAGGACAAAGGCCGCGCCGAGTTGCTGTCCAATTTGCGCGGGAGTTACAGACTTGTCGCGAAAAGCCAGAACTGTCGGGCGAGAAAATGTATTCAGTCCGCGAATCTTAGAAAGTTCGGTGATGACGTCTTCGGTGATGCCGTCGCGGAGGTATTCGTCTTCCTTGGCACCGCTCAGATTCTCGAAATAGAGCACGGCTACCGATTTAGTTGCCGGCGGCGTGGAAGGCGCGGCCGGATGAGTGGCGGAGGTCTCGGCTTTTTCGGCGGCGGGGCGTCGATTGGAATCAAGATCACGTTTCATGCGCTTGAGGTCGGCACGCAGTTCGCCTGCGGACTGATAGCGCAGGTCGGTGTCTTTTTCCAATGCTTTGCTGAAAACATTTTCGATGGCCAGCGGCAAGCGGGAATTCAGCTTTGTTGCTGAAGTGACGCCGGAATGCAGGATGCCGTCGAAAATCAGAGCCACAGTGGAACCCGTGAAAGGAACGATTCCTGTGGCCATTTCATACAACACCACGCCCAACGAAAACAGATCCGAGCGGATATCCAACTCTTCTCCGCGCGCCTGTTCCGGTGACATGTACGCAACGGTGCCGACAGAACTGCCAGGATTCGTCAGAAGCGCGGCGCTCTCGTATTGCGTCATGTTCGAGGCAGCTGTTACATGCTCCAGTGGACGCAGCAAACCCGTTGCGAGCTTAGCCAACCCAAAGTCGAGGATCTTTGCAGGCCCGCGATCGACCAGGAAGATGTTAGCGGGCTTAATGTCGCGATGAACGATGCCTTTGTTATGCGCTGCTTCAAGTCCGTCGGCAATCTGAATTCCAAGGTCCAGTAGTTCAGAAATGCCTATTGGTTTTCCGGAAATGCGATGCTTCAGCGTTTGGCCTTCGAGAAGCTCCATAGCGATAAAGGGGCGGCCCTCGAATTCACCAATGTCATAAATCGTGCAAATGTGGGGATGATTCAGCGCGGAGGCAGCGCGCGCTTCGCGGCGGAACCGTTCAATCGCTTGAGAATCCTGCGAAATATCGTCGGGCAGAAATTTCAGGGCGACATTGCGGCCGAGGCGCGTGTCTTTCGCTTTGTAGACCACACCCATGCCACCGCCGCCGAGCTTTTCCATGACAAGGTAGTGGGAAACAGTACGACCAGAGATAGAGAGAGTATCCGTCATCGGCCAGAAAGTTTAACTCAGCATCTCACCGCAGGCAAATCACGCAAGCAACTGTAGAATCTGTTGAGCTTTTCAGCAATTGGGCTTAGGTAGAACCGAAGAGTTCGACGAGGTGCGACCAGGCAACAGACGGGACTCTCCGATCAGGTGGGCAATCCAAAAGACTGGGTCGGTTTTTGATCCGACCAATTATAAGGCAGAATCGGATAGAGACTCGATAGTCCGCTTGCGTCTCCACAAAAGCACTGTGACTCTCGAAGGGAGAGTGATGGGGAGTTCTTTTATCCAATTGGATGCCGGTTCTCGGCGACGGCAAGGGTTGATGCTCAAATCACTTTGCCTCCTGCTGTTGCTCTGCGCATTTGCGCAATGCAGTGCGGCACAAGCCGGCGCTGTGGAGGAACCGGCAGCGAACCCTGCCCGGCCCACTGTTGCGACCCCGGCTACGATTACCCCCGTCGGCTATCTTCAGTTTGAATCTGGCTTTCTAGGCGCGAATCATTCGCCGGAATTTTCCTCACGCTACAGTCTCAATGAAGTCGTGAAACTATCGATGACTTCCTCGCTTGAATTTGTGGCGCAAATCGAACCTTTCGCCCATTCCACGTCCAACGGAATCACGGCAAACAATGACGGAGATTTGTACGTCGGCGCACAGGCAGTGCTTTATCACGGCGAAGGAGCGAAGCCAACGTGCTCAGTGAATTATTTCTACCACTCGTACGATGACGGCGCACCCAGCCTCGATATTGGTAGTCCACTCCAAGAGGTTGAACTTCTGGCCAGCGCCGATGTAAAGGGATTCCACTACGATGCGAATGCTTTTTTCACGGAGTTGGTGCAGGGGTCCCTGCGCAGAGCGCAGTACGGGCAAACGATTTCCGTCTCGCATCCGCTCACCAAGAAATTTACTCTGTCAGGTGAGTTGTGGCACTTTACCCAGCCGTTCCTGCAAAATGATGCGGTCGGTAATCTTTGGGCGCTAAGTTACACAGCCCGGAAAACCCTGGTTCTTGATGCGGGGTTTAACCGTGGGCTAACCGATACCTCCACACGCTGGGAAGTATTTGCTGGGTTCACCTATTTATTGCCACATCGCCTCTGGAAGCGCCACTGACCTCCATCCGTTAATCTGCCGAATGCGCGATGGGTGGTCTCCGTCGAATTCCCACACATTAAAAAGAGATGGAACAGTTCGAACGGCCTCGCGCCTGCGGGAGAATGGGGCTTATGCTACGATTTCTAGATAGGACTTTGGGCTAAATTTGTGGGCATAGGGGTTCTATTGAAACTCGCAAAACTTCTGTTTCTTGTGGCTGCAGTGGCGATTACGCTCTGCGACATGCTGCCTGCGGCGAATGGCAGGCAAGCTCCCGGTAAAACAACCGTGGAAAGCGTGCTGGGAATGATGGACAAGTCCGCGGAAGACTTTAAGAGCCTGACCGCCGATATCGAGCACATAAAATACACGGCAGTGGTGAAGGATACGTCCACAGAGACGGGCCAGATTTATGTGCGAAAAGACGAAAAGCTGCGCATCGACTTCCTGAAGCCGGACCAGCGAACGATTCTTCGCAACGGTGACAATCTCTACATTTACACGCCGAAAATCAGCAGGGTCGAAGAATACAACATCGGCAAAAATCGGGCGATGGCGGATCAATATCTGGCGCTGGGATTTGGCAAAAAAGGTGCGAACATCCGCAAAACCTATCAAGTAACGCTGGTGGGAGAGGAGGAATTGGACGGGCACAAGACCGCAGTGCTGGAACTGGTTCCCAATTCTGAAGACGTACGCAAAGAGATCACCAAGATTCAGATGTGGGTGGATGAAGCGTCGTGGCTGCCCGTGCAGCAGAAGTTCTTCGAGGGCAGTTCTGGCGATTACTTTCTGTCGCGCTATAGGAATATGATGAAGAACCTCAAGGTAAATGATTCGCGGTTCAAGCCGGATTGGCCCAAAGGCACAAAAGTAGAGAAACCGCGGGGATAGCGGCCGAATCGGCTCCCAAGATTATAGTTTGTTTTGGTTTCCAACAAGAGCTTGCAAGTGTCATTCCTCGCCGATCGGTACGCGGAGCAAATGGTCACCCAAGGTTAAGTTGAGAGCCTTCGCGCTCCAGCAATTCCTGTTTACGCTTCAAACCCCAGCGGTAGCCTGCCAGTTGCCCATCGGTACGAATCACGCGGTGGCACGGTACGACGATCGAAACCGGATTCGTCGCGCACGCCCGCGCTACCGCGCGAACAGAATTCGGCTTTCCGAGAGCCCGAGCCACCTGTGTATACGTACGTGTCGAGCCCAACGGAATCTTCTGCAACTCCTGCCACACGCGTCGCTGAAAGGCCGTGGCTTGCACATCGAGGGGAAGATCGAGGCTCGGCGTATGGCCGTCAATGCGCTTCAGGACTTCACGCACCCATGGCGCGTGGCCACTGAAATTGGCGCTCAATTCAGCCTTGGGATATTCAGCTCGCAGTTCGCTGACAAGCTGTTTGTCATTTTCGCCCAGATAGATCGCCGAGATCCCGCGTTCCGTGGCGGCCACCAGCAGGTGTCCGAGCGAGGACTTGGTGATGGAATATTCGATTTGCATTCCAGGTGCTCCCTTCTTATATGCAGCGGGCGTCATGCCCAGCTGAGAATTTGTTTTTTCGTAAATGCGGCTGGGCGAGCCAAACCCGCAAGCATACAGCGCGTCGGTAATGCCATGGCCTTCTCGTAATAATTTCTTGAAGCGTTTCATGCGCGCGGCCTCGGCGAAATCACGCGGCGAAAGCCCCGTCGTGGCACGAAACGCGCGGCGAAGCTTTTCTGTCGACGCACCGATCTGCGCAACGATTGCCTCCAGCCGGACATTTTCTTCATTGGAATCAGCGAGCAATGCGGCCGCCTTGGCTACAAGTGCGGCGGCAGACTGCAATTCTTTGGGGCGGCAGCGGCGGCAAGGCCGGAATCCGCGATGCTCCGCCTCTTCTGGAGTGCGGAAGAAGAGAGCGTTCTGCCGCAGTGGACGCCGCGCGGGACACGACGGACGGCAATAAATGTGCGTCGAGCGTACCGCAAATACGAAAGCACCGTCGGCCCGGCGATCGCGATGCAGCGTGGCTTGCCAGAATTGGGCTGCCGCCGTTCCGCTGATAGCGCCCCTCTGTTTGTTTCTGTGAGTCATGATCATGCTGCCTAGACTATAGGCCCGCGAAAAAGGAATCTATCCGGTTTCGGATGCCGAATTCAATTCGATGCTGCGGTGATTGTAAAGGATTTCAGGCTTCGCCCGGTGCTGGTACGGATTCATCGGCAAGGACAGGGGTCACGCGTCTAGCTGTAATCACCAGAATGACGGCGGAGAGAATGACCACGCTGGCCAGCACAGTGCGCAAAGAGACCGGTTCCCCACCCAGTGACCACCCAAGAAATAGCGCGACAACCGGGTTTACAAAGGCGTAGGTGCTGACATGTGTCGCGGTGCTGTGCTTCAACAGATAGACGTAGGCGCTGAAACCCAGGGCCGAGCCAAACGCCGCTAGATAGAACAGTGCCAGCCACGAGCGCGTGGTTACCTGCGCCATGTGGAAACTCTGCAGCTCTCCCGAGAATATGGCAGTGATCAGGAGGGCGACTCCGCCCGCAAGACACTGCATGGCTACCCCTAGCAGCGGAGAGCGCGGCAGAGGGTGATGCCTGGAGTAGATGGAGCCGTAGGCCCAGGCGAAGGATGCCAGCACCAAGACCAGTGCACCGAAGGGACTGACGCGCTCCGAACCGCCGAGATTCTTGGGGCCAACGAGCAGCACCAATCCCGCAAACCCTAGGAATAGTCCTATAAAGACGCGTGGTGCCGGTCGTGTGCCTCCAGGACGCAGCCAATCGATCAGGACCATCCACAAGGACACGGTAGCGACCAATAGGGCTGCTATGCCCGACGCTACAAACTTTTCCGCCCAGGAGACCGTTCCGTTTCCGACGGCAAGCAGCAGAACTCCCGTCACGCTACAAGTTATCCATTGCGTAATCGTCGGTTTTTCGCGGCTAAGGTAGCGAAACAACGGATAAAACACTAAGCCGACGGAAAGGTGCCGAAACGCCGGCACAAGAAGAGGAGGGATAGATTCGATCCCGATGCTGATGGCAAAATAAGTGGAGCCCCAAATGACATACACGGCGGCGTAAGCCAGGTAAATGAGCCGCGAATTGGAAGGGACACGCTGTGGCGCGCTACTTTGAAGCGGTGGGGACTGTGTCGGAGCGGTTGCGGAACTCATTTGGTGAACTAGAAAGATAGCAAGGAAGCGAAAAAATAGAAGCGCCATATTGTCGCTAGAAGAGATTGGAAATATGATTCGGGAACTGCGTCACAAACAGTGGGATGGATATCTTGAAACACCCCCGGTAATTGGGTACTGGACCTAAGTGTTTGACTTTAGGACACTCGGGGTGATTTCGATACGTTGACAGTAGTGTGCGGAAGTGGCATTTTGGCACCCCAACTTGTTTCCGGGGTTTCATCTAGAAAAGGTAATAGGACTGCCAAGGTCGTTCTACTACTAGATTCATCTCTCTGAGGGGTGAGATGAGTGCAAATCCAGCTTTAGCTTGGGACAATTTACCATTGCCGTCAGAGCCCGCAGTCAAGACCGAAGCGGCCCCTGCCTATCCCATTCAACTTCCACAACCAAAAGCTCCCGCTTTACGAGTGATGCCGTTGTTGCGCACGCCGCAGCCGCGCCGGTTTGTTCGCGTGCCCACGCACGCTGTAGGCGTCCATCTGGAGCAGCGGGAATGTCCGCGTGCGTCCTTAAGATTGCCGCTGAAACTGCGCAGCATCTCGGGAATTCTGGAACAGTTCCCCGTTTCTCTGGTGACCCGTGATATTAGTTCTTCCGGCGTATACTTTCTGTGTCCCAAGGCCTTGGTGATTGGCGCAGCAATCGAATTGGACATCGTTCTGGTTTCGCGCCCGCTGGGCTACGGCAATGTCGTTGTCTCTTCGCGTGCCAAGGTTTGCCGCGCCGAACCTGCGAACATGCCTGGTTGGTTTGGAGTCGCGGCCAGTTTCGAAGATTTCGCGTTTGACCGTGACGACAACATTCCGATGCGCTTCAGCGCGGACTAATTCGGGCCACCACTTCCCTGCTCTGCTGATGCAAACTTAACTTCTGAAAGATTTTGCTACTCTCTTCTTGTGCCTGGAAAACGGAAACTAACCGCGGTCATATTCGATTGGGACGGCACGCTGCTGGATTCGTATCACGCCGATTCGCAAGCCTATTTATCCATGTTCCATGAACTGGGGATCCCGTGGGGAATGCGGGAGCTTGATCAGCATTATTCACCGGATTGGTACAACGTCTATCGCGCCGCAGGCATTCCCGAAACGCATTGGATGGAAGCCGATAGGCTTTGGCGCTTGTCTTACGCGGAACATCAGCCAACGCTGATGCCCGGCGCGAAAGTGGTGCTGGAAATAGTGAAACGCCGTTACCGGCTCGGCTTGGTAACCAGCGGGGACCGCGAAAGAGTGGAAAAGCAGCTACGCCAGTTTGCGCTATTGCGGACATTTCGTGCGCGAGTGTGTGGTGGAGAGACAGAACGGAACAAGCCAGACCCGGGTCCGCTGAGGTCGATTTTGGAGAAGATGAAGCTAGTAGCAGAGGAATGCGTTTACGTAGGAGACACACCGGAAGATATAGCCATGTCTCGTGGAGCAGGCGTACGTGTGATCGCTGTGCTGGGACCGTTTCCGACGGAAAAACGCCTGCGTGATGCTAAGCCCGAGTATTTGTTGCAGAAAATTGAAGATTTGCCGCTTTTATTACAAACGCTTCAAGGAGTGCGTTCCAGGTAGATCATGGTTTCGCGGGCTCTTTGGTTGGTGAGGCCGGCGGTGCAGCGGCAGCGACAGGGCCGAATGGCTTGAAGTTGGTCCACTTCACCGTGAAGCGTATCGGTACGTCGCGGTCTTTCAGCTTTACGAAACTTTCCGAGCGCGCGTAATTAGGAAACCAGTATTTCCCTTCCACATTTTCGCGATACGTTTCAAACATCGAGAACGGCAAATTAGGGGGATGGACTTCGCCGAGATCGGTGATCCACTTGCCGTACGTCTTAACCACTTCCAGATATTTCTGGTCCACCCACAAAATTCCGTCGAAATAAGGGTGCTGGCGGTCCAGTGTTTTCGGGTTGACCTGAAAAATATAGCATTCCACTTCGTCGACCTTTTCCGTACCCAGAAATTGCAGCGAATACTTGGCTAGCTGGGCTGTGGTCACGGGGAAGACCGGGATGCGGAACAGCTGTTGCACCTCTTCTGGTTCGAGCTGCAGATATTCCAGCGTTGATTGCGGGGCGGCGATAGCTTTTTCGTAGATTTTGCCGTCGCTGGTGCGCGCGGCGTCGTAAGTGGCCTGGTATTCTCCAGCCGGGGAGCCATCGGGCGCGAACTCTTGAATCCGAATGGTCTTGCGGTAGGCGAATTGCGGCCGTGCGGCCAGGTAATCCTCCTCCTTCTGCGAAAACGCCTTAATAATTTGTGCGGGGGGCAACGACGGCGGAGCTTCTGTTTCGACGCCCACCACGCGGCGAACGCTGTGTTCCGGCGGGGGAGTGAGCGGCCCGGGTGCCTGATCCTGGGCGAGAACGCTTGCTGAACTGGCTGCGCTAAGAAATATCGCGACGATGATTGATCTGCTTTTGTAGAAGACCACGGACAATTTGAGAGAGCCGCTCATACAATAGATTCGATGCGGGAAGGGCTACTGGACGCCGCCTGCGTTCCTGTGCAAAGTGTAACGCAAAGTAGGCGGGGGATGCGAGGACTTGGATGAAACGCGAGAGTCTCTGCTAGACTTGAAAATTTGGGACATGAAAAAAGAAGTCATGCAGGCCAGGCGCTTTTTTGTATCCGGACGCGTGCAGAGCGTCGGATACCGGTTTTTTGCACAGCGAGTAGCGGAGGAATTAGGCCTGCACGGATTTGTACGCAACCGGCAAGACGGCCGGGTGGAAGTTTTTGCGATGGGAACCGTGGAGAAATTGCGGCAACTTGGCAAAGAATTGGAAAAAGGGCCCATGATGGCGCGGGTAACGGAAGTAGGTGAAGAGCCGGCAGCAGTGGACGCGCGCTATTCTGGAAATTTTACGGTCGAGTACACACTCTGACGAGGAGCAGCACGCATGGACGATTTGAAGAAATTGATTCGAGAAGTGCCGGACTATCCCAAACCAGGGATCTTATTTTACGACCTGACGACGCTGTTGAAGGATAAGACCGGATTCGCGACATTGATCGACCGGATGTACGAGCATTGCAAGGATCAAAAGGTCGACCTGGTCGCGGGCATTGAGGCGCGCGGATTCATTTTTGCTCCCGCGTTGGCTTATCGCCTGAAGACCGGATTCATTCCCGTGCGCAAGCCAAAGAAATTGCCGGCCAAAACAGCAAGCGTTTCTTATGCGCTCGAATACGGAACAGATACGCTGGAGCTTCACGAAGACGCGGTGCAGAAAGGGCAGCGCGTTCTGTTGTGCGATGACCTGCTGGCCACGGGCGGAACAGCGGCGGCGGCAGTACAGTTGATCCGATCGCTTGGAGGAATTGTCAGTGGAGCTGCATTTGCCGTCGAGCTGAATTTCCTGAAGGGGCGCGAAAAACTGCCCGGCATGGATGTTTTTTCGCAACTTCGTTACGACAGCTAGCGAATATTTCGGAAAACAGCGGGCGTGGTAAAGCCGCCCTACACTTGAAAGAAACTCATTCAGAATTCACTTGGGAGTGGCTGAGTGCCGAGCATGGCGTTGGCGGAGCGCTTCGAAAAGGACCACGCCGGTTGCTACGGAGACGTTAAGCGATTTCACAGGACCCGTAGTTGGCAGCGACACGACAAAATCGCAGCGCTTACGCGTGAGTTCGTGCAATCCGTTTCCTTCGCTGCCCATTACAATTCCGGTTGGTGAAGTGTAGTCCACTTCGGTGTAATTCTTTTCGCCAGCTTCATCCAGGCCAACCATCCAATATCCGGCTTCCTTCAGATCTTCCATAGCACGCACCAGGTTTGTGACCTTGGCAACGGGCAAATGCGCCAACGCGCCAGCGGAAGCACGAGATACAGTGTCGGTCAGGCCTGCCGCCCTGCGTTCGGGAATGACCACACCATGCGCGCCCGCAGCCAGCGCAGTGCGTACTACCGCGCCTAGATTGTGCGGATCTTCCACTCCATCGAGAAGCACGATGAGCCCCTGCTGCCCCTTGGACTTGTTGGCGGTTTCGATGATGTCTTCCAGCGTGGCTGCCGCTCGCGCCGCGACCAAAGCCACGACGCCCTGGTGATCACGCGCGTTCGCCAAGCGATCGAGTTGACCGCGATCTTCAAATCGGACAGCAATACCTCTTCCGCGCGCGAGTTGCACAATATCTTCCACGCGCGTGTCCTGCCGGCCCTTGGCAATGACTATGCGGTCGAAAGCGCTGCCGGCTTCGAGCGCTTCGCGAACCGCGTGTATACCTGTGATTCGATCCATGAGCTAAAAGTCCACCGTCGGGACTGCGTGTTGTCAGTACAAACAGCCAGTGCGCGCAAGAATCTACTCCATCGCGGCACAGAATTCCAGTATGCGGGCGCGCGTGGATTTCACAGAGATAGCGAAAGGCAACGTCGCGGCTTCGTCGAGCAGCAGAATGATGCGGTCAAGTTCGCCTTCGCCAGAGCGTCCGGTGAGTGCCAGACGAATAGGATGGAAGAGATCGCGACTGCCGACGTGCAATTCCTCTTTCAGCGCGTTGACTAGCTCTTTGAACCGGTCGGAAGTGAGCGGGAACGGCTTGAGAAGATGCAGCGCCAGATGGCGTATAACGTCGCGCGCGGCATAGCGCGCGAGCACCGCATGCGATTCCGTAAGCCGCATGATCTGCGTGGCATCGAATTCGAAGATAAGACGCAACATTGCGGAGAGGGCGGCGCGATCGGAAGCGTGGTGACCGAGGAGGGATGCGGCTTGCTCTGCCCACGCGCTATGAGCGGCAGACGGTGGCTCCAGCAACCACTGGTTTTCCAGCAACAGTGAGAGAACATCTGCGCCAGTGAAGGGATTCGGTCGCGGCTGCAATTCAGGAGTTTCCGGCGGATGCATAAAGCGAGTTTAGCGATTAGCGGGCGGAGAGTGTAGCGACGACGTGAGCGGCGATGGCCTCACCTCGGCCCACCGCATCAACTCCTTCGTTGGTCTTGGCCTTGAGATGAACTTTTCCGGAAGGCAGTCCCAGACTCTTTGCGAGCGCTTCGCGCATCTTTGGGAAATGCGGTCCAAGCTTTGGCCGCTCAAGTATCACCACCACATCGATATGTTCAATCACAAATTTCTGTTCATCGAGCAACTTACGAGCGTGCTCGAGAAACAGCAGGCTGTTCGCGCCCTTCCATTTGGGATCGTTATCGGGGAAGTGCGTGCCAATGTCCCCAAGACCGGCGGCGCCCAGCAACGCATCCACCATCGCATGGGCCACCACATCACCATCGGAGTGTCCCACAGGACCTTTATCGAAGGGCACTTCCATGCCTCCGATGATCAGCTTACGCCCCAGGGCTAGCCGATGCAGATCGTACCCAATCCCGCAACGCACGTTCATGCTTTCTTCATCTCGGATTGCAGATAGAAGCGCGCGAGGTCCATATCGGAGGGTTTGGTGATTTTGATATTTCGTTCGGCGCCGAGCACCACGTGCACATCGTGACCGATTTTCTCGATCAAACCCGCCTCGTCGGAGGCGTTAACGCCCTCCGCCATAGCCTGAGAGAAAGCCTCTATCAGAAGTTTGGCGTCGAACACTTGTGGTGTCTGCGCCAGAACAACGCGTTCGCGCGGGACGGTGGCGGTGATCAGCGCAACATCTTCGGGCAAGCTCGCCCGTTTTACTTCTTTAACTGTGTCCATGGCCGGAATACCGAGAATCGCAGCCTTGCAGCGGCGCGCTTCTTCGATCACCCGGGTGATCTGATCGACGGTAACAAACGGACGGACGGCGTCGTGTACCAGGATCAGTTCCGTGTCGGCAGGAACTTTTTGCAGTGCTTGGCCCACAGAATCCTGGCGAGTGTCTCCGCCTTTTACCACGCGCACGGGCTGCGTGAATTTCTCTTTGTTGATGAGTCCTTCCAGCCGCTCGATTTCATCGCCACGAGTCGCAACAATAATGCTGGTCACCAGCGGACAGGCAGCGATGCGGCGAAGCGTCAAAATCAGAATAGGCACGCCGTCGAGCTCCAGAAATTGCTTTGGCGCGCCGGCACCCATGCGAGTGCCCAGACCTGCAGCGGGTAGGATGGCAACAATTTTACTCATAAGTTAAGAATGACCGGCTGAACCGAAGCAAGCACGGCTTGAGCGCGGGTCCCAATGAGGAAGTTTACCTCAAGCGCAGGCAGGAAGAAAATTGCAGGGCCGCCCACAGTGGCATCCTTCCCAAGTGCTGCCCCATTGAGCACAGCGTTTCACCGATTTCATGCAACCCGTGTTCTGATGGGATGTGCAAGACCTTCACCAGCCTAATCGTCGACGCAACCGCCGGCTGAAAATCGGTCAACCGTTCAGACTTCGTCCCACCGATCCTCACGTGGAATCCTTCGAAGATATCGGCACGACAAAGAATGTCTCGCGTGATGGTTTTTATTTCCTCACGCCGTGCCACTCCTATCAGGAAGGCATGCGACTCTTCGTCACGCTTCCCTACCATTCGTCAGCGGAGCCAGGCGATCACGAATACATCGGCCAGGTAATTCGCATAGAACTCCTCGAAGACGGCCAGCGCGGTGTTGCCGTGCAACTCTTGTCGGAACTCAACGCGAAGCAGTAGACGAATCATTACGGCCCCATCCGTGCCGAATCAATCCGCACCATTCGCAATATTATTTTCCGTTAGCCACCCGGATCTATTGCGGCGCGACTGTGAAATTGGCGTGCAGGGCCGCATCGGAATTATCGCCGACCCAAACATCGAACGTTGCTGATTCCGTCACCCAGTCTTTCTTGGAACTATTCCAGTAACTTAGCTCATCTTTTCCGAGTGTCATTTGAATCGATGTGCTCCCATGTGCGGGCAGCGTGATGCGCTCAAATCCCTTCAATTCGCGGACTGGGCGTGATGCGCTTCCGGACTGCTGGTGGATGTAGAGCTGGGCAACTTCGTCGGCCAAAACATTTCCGGTATTTTCCACGTCGAACGTGACTACTATCGTTTCGCCCGGCTTGCTTTGCGATTTGCTCAATTTCAGATTCGAGAACCGAAACCTGGAATAACTCAGACCATAGCCGAATGGATACAACGGCGTGCTCTCTTCATCCCAATACCTTTTGCCCTGATTTTCAGGTGCTTGCGTGGTATTGTGCCCGTAAAAAATCGGCAATTGTCCGACGTCGCGCGGCCAGGTAAATGGCAACTTGCCTCCGGGAACGGCATCGCCAAAAAGTAGATTCGCAACCGCATTTCCGCCCTGCGTGCCGGGATACCACGCTTCTAGAATCGCGGGAACGTGTGCTGCCGCCCACTTGATGTTCAGTGGGCGTCCGTTCAGCAGCACCAGCACGACTGGTCTTCCAGTGGCGACTACCGCTTCAAGCAACTCTTCTTCCTGCCCGGGAAGATCGAGCGATTCGCGTGAAGCTCCCTCGCCGCTCATATCCTGCGCTTCGCCAAGAGCCAGAATCGTCAGGTCCGAAGACTCTGCCAGGCTTACGGCTTTGGCTATTTCCTCTTTGGATTGTTGTGGAGTCCACTCGGGCGGCGGGGTAGTGTGAAAGAACTCGTCGAAGAAAGAGGGGAATACGCGACGGATCTGCGCACCGGGTGCGTAGTTGAGCTTCGCCTGCGAACCCAATTTCTCGCGCAGCCCGCTGAGAACGGTAACGGATTCCTTCACCTCCTGCTGGAAGACCCACGAACCGAGAATATCCCGCTGCGAATCAGCGAGAGGACCAACGACGGCTATGTTCTTGTACGCATTCTTCTTGAGCGGAAGCAGGCTGCCTTCGTTACGCAGCAAAACGGCAGAACGTTCGGCCGCGAGTCGTGACGCCGTGCGATGCTCTGGCGTAGCAAGAATCGCTTGCGAGCGCGCCACATCGACGTACGGATTTTCGAACAACCCCAAACGAATTTTCATCTCGAGTATCGGGCGAACCGCATCTTCAATTTCCTGAGCCGTAATCCGGCCGCTCTGAACGGCCGCGGCCAGGCTTCGCGAAAAGGCAGTGAACCCAATGGCCATTTCCATGTTGACTCCGGCCTTGAACGCAAGCAGTCCGGCCTCGGGAAAGTCTTTCGCGTAGCCGTGGTTGTGCAAACTCTTCACGGAGTTCGCGTCGCTAACCACAAAACCTTTGAAGTTCCATTGTTCGCGAAGGACATCATGCAGCAGCCAGCGATTCCCCGTGGCCGGAACATCGTTCAGGTCCATATACGCGCTCATCGCGGAACCGACTCCCGCTTTCACTGCAGCGTGAAACGGTGGCAAATAGACGTTGTACATCTGCGACTCAGGAATATTGGAAGCGTCGTAGTCGCGGCCACCTTCCGCGGCACCGTATCCGGCAAAATGCTTCATGCAGGCCAGAACATGATCGGGTGCGCCGATGTAGTCGCCCTGGAATCCGCGAACTTGCGCGGCGGCAATCGCTGAGCCAAGATACGGATCTTCGCCGGCACCTTCCACAATGCGACCCCATCGAGGATCACGCGCGATATCGAGCATCGGCGCGAACGACCAATTGATTCCCACAGAACGCGCTTCTTTGGCCGCAATCGTCTGCGACCGGGTGACCATCGCTGGGTCCCACGATGCGGCCATGGCGATGGGCACAGGAAATACCGTGCGGAATCCGTGAATCACGTCGAAACCAAAAATCAGCGGGATGTGCAGGCGCGTCTTATCAACCGCAAGATGTTGCAGCCGGTTGATCTCCGCTGCATCGGTCACGAAAAGAAGTGACCCGAGTTGTCCCTTCGCTACCGCCTCATCAACATTTTTTTCGGGGCCAAATTTAAAAAGCTGGCTAAGCTGGCCAATTTTCTCGTCGAGAGTCATCTCCTTGAGCAGCGCATCGACACGCTGGCGTACGGCTTGTTCATCGGGTGGCGTACTGGTCGAAGCTTGAGCAAACGCAAGCTGTGGGGTCAAAAGTACAAGCACGCAGAGTATGAATTGGAGAACTGAATTTCGGGTACCGCGTAGGGCGAGTCTGGCGTTCAAGGAAGCCTCCGTCACAACCGATGATAGTAACGGGCTTTCCCAAAACTAACCACTGGAATAGTTAATTGGGTGGAAATCTGAAATTGGTTCCTGCCGTAGAGCCTGGCAAATTCAAGTAGGGTCATTACCAGTATATTGGCCGCGAGTAGATGCATCGAATCGTGGCGAGGGCTCGTGACGGTCATGTCCATTTCCGTTTGCGTGGCCATTCCCACTTCCGTTGGCTGGAGTAACAGCCTCAAAGGGAGACGCGACTGCACTACCCGTGCGCGAAGTAGAAGCATCTGCGCGGTCATCGAGGCGGCCGAAAATCATTTTGCCCGCAGGCGTCTGGTGAACGGAGGTCACCAGAATGTCCACGGTGCGATTGATCATACGCCGCGCTCCATCGACCACCACCATCGTGCCGTCGTCCAGGTAGGCAACGCCCTGCGTGGCTTCCTTGCCTTCTCGAAGAATCAATACGCGCATGGACTCGCCCGGTAGAACCGCAGGCTTCACGGCATTCGCCAGTTCGTTGACGTTGAGGACAGAAATGCCCTGAACGCGCGCTACTTTATTCAAATTGAAATCGGTGGTAACTATTTTTGAAGAAGTTCGCCGCGCCAACTCCATCAGCTTTTGATCTACTCCGGTGCTCCCGTGAATATCATCTTCCAGCACGCGAATTTCCAAGCCCGGCATCTTCTGCATGCGCTGCAAGACCTCCAGGCCGCGGCGGCCGCGCTGACGTTTGAGGGAATCCGAAGAATCCGCCACCAATTGCAATTCATGGAGAACGAAACGTGGTACGCCCAGGGTACCGTCAAGAAAATGCGTTTCGCACACGTCCGCGATGCGGCCATCGATCAGAACGCTGGTATCGAGCAATTTCATGGATGCCAAACCGGCAGGGGGAACTTCTACAGCACGAGAAAGTGGGATATGCCGGAAATCATGGCCTTTGCGAGAACCAACTACAAGTCCGAGATAACTCAGTGCGAATAATGAGGTGAATTCGAAGAATGTCTTGGTGGATTCGGGCTCAGCAGTGCGAGAGATGACCAGCGAAATGAGGAGGGCCGAGAGGAGACCGAGTACTGCTCCAACCATTCCCCCCATAAGCCCGCTGATCTCCGCCCGGCGTAGCCTTAGTTCCGCCAGCAGAATGACCATGGCGATCAGGAAACCGAGGCCTGCGGCAGGTAGTCCATGGAATCCAAACGGGCTTAGCGTGTAGCACAAAACTACTATCGCACCCACCAAGGCAAGTCGAACCGTCCAGAAATCCCAGTCCTGTCCTAGCAATTGCGAATTGTGTTTGCCAACTTTGGCTCGTGCCGAATTGCCATCGTCTTGAAAATTGAATACTGAGTCGCTCATGAGTCCCCCATGCAGCCTGGTCTGGCCGCTTCCGTGTGGCCGGTACAGCAGAGCGGGACAATGCCTCTCTTGCGGAAGCAAAGTGTAAGGCCGCTTGTATACTCTCGAATTATATAGTTCGTCAAGTGTTACTTCAGGGAGAACGAAACATTTAGCGAATCAATCGATTGCGTTTTTTGAATCAAGTGCTTCACGATAGATAAATGCGTGGCACTCGCGGGCCCATGCCGGAGAGCAGGTCTGACGTGACCGTTCCGATGCTGCGGGCAATCACGTTGGCGGGATAGGTGCGGTCGCCATCCTTGCCGTATAGTGTCGCTACGTCGCCGACCACCGCATCGGGCACGTCGGTGACATCAAGCATGGTGACATCCATCGAAACAATTCCAATAATAGGCGCGAGATGGCCGCGAATGGCGAATTGCCCACGATTGCCTAGCGAGCGGTGCACGCCATCGTGATAACCAGCGGCAATCACAGCGATGCGCGAGGGACGCTCCGGTATCCAACTGGCGTTGTAACCCACGCCTTCCCCCGCCGCCACGGAACGAACATTAATGATGCGCGCGCGCAGGCTCATCACCGGGCGGAGTGAAAGTTTCGCCTCATACTCGTTGCGGTATTCCATCGGATCGAATCCAGGGTGATATCCATATAGAATCGCGCCAGGGCGAACCATGTCTGCCCAGGTTTCCGGACGCGCCGCGATGGCAGCGCTGTTAGCGAAGTGAATTATGCCGGGGTCAATGCGTAGGGTGCGCAATCGCTCTACTGCGCTATTTAGGCGGTCCATCTGCAGAGCCGTCTGACGCCCGGTGGGCGAATCCGTAAGCACTTCGGAAGACGCAAAATGTGTGAAAACGCCGTCCAGCTTCAGGTGCGAGCATTTTGCAAGCTGACGCGCAAAGCATTCGATATCCCCTGGAGCAATACCCAGCCGGTTCATTCCCGTATCCATTTTCAGGTGGATGGGTACGTTCTTCTTGCGAAGTTTTGCGGCGGCAGTCTCGAATGTGGCGAGTTGTTCGCAGCGGTGAATCGCAGGAGTCAAATTGTGCTGCAGAAGATTCTTTTCTTCACCGGGCCAGAAGCCGCCGAGCACCAGTATCGGTTTGCCCACGCCAAACCTGCGAAGCTCCATTCCTTCGCCTGCGGAAGCCACGCCAAACCAATCGGAACCAAACTCTTCCAGCGCCTTCGCGACCTGTGGGCCCCCGTGGCCGTATCCATTTCCTTTTACGATGCACAGAACTTTGCGGGGCGCTTTTCTTTTTTCGGATGGTGGATTCACATAATCGCGAATCGCCCGGAAATTATGCGCCAGCGCCGGTAGCGAGACTTCTGCCCAGACCGGTCGCCCAATAAATTCAGTTGGATTTTTCTTCCTGCTGGCCACGAATTTTCCTGAAAAAACTAGTTTACGACATTCCAGGGCAACCACGAAAAAGCCGCGCGGATTGCGACGAGAATGACAACGTCATTCAGGGAAGCAATCGCACCGCCAAAGAGATCGCTGCGTAGTTTCGTCAGAGCGGCAAACAAGCTGTTTGTTGTGAGGCACTTATATGAATAGCTGCGGCTCCCATGCTCTGCCGGGCTGCGGACAGTTTTGGGAATGTGGCCGGCCAGACGCGCTGTGCCGCGCAGGCTACATTTCGTCGCCGCCTCCGAATTGCGAGAAAGCATCGGGCGCGGCTTCCTCAAAACGCGTCAAGCGGCTGCGAAACACAAATTTTACTTTATCGGTCGGTCCGTTACGCTGTTTGGCGATCAAGATGTCGGCCATGTCTCGTTCTTCGGGCGTGGCATTCATATTAAAAAAGTTCGGGCGGTAGATGAAGATAACCACGTCAGCGTCCTGTTCGATGGCGCCGGATTCGCGAAGATCGGAAAGCTGCGGGCCGCGCTCTTCGCGTTCGGGAGCGCGCGTAAGCTGGCTGAGAACGAGTACGGGAATCTGCAACTCTTTTGCCAGGCCTTTCAACCCGCGCGAAATGCTGGAAACTTCTTCCTGGCGAGAACTGAATCGGCCACGCCCGGTGATGAGCTGCAGGTAGTCCACGACAAGCAGCGACAAACCCTTATCGCGTTTCAGGCGTCGCGCCTTCGCGCCAATTTCCAGCACGCTGGTGGAGCCCGCATCATCAATCCACAACGGAGCCTGAGAAATACTACCCAGACATTCCGTCATGCGGCGCCAGTCTTCCTTGCTGAGGTGACCGGAACGAAACTTGTGCGCATCGATCTGCGCGACAGACGCAACCAGCCGTTGCAACAGCGATTCCTTGGACATTTCCAGGCTGAACACCGCCACAGGCTTGCCGCCGCGAATCGCTATGTTTTCTGCAAGGTTCAGCGCTAGCGCGGTTTTTCCCTGCGACGGCCGGCCGGCGAGAATAATTAATTCCGAGGGCTGCAAGCCGGAGAGCAGTTTGTCAAGTTCGCCATATCCGGTCGAAATGCCGGTAACACTCTTTCCTTCGCGGAAAATTCTTTCCAGGCGCTCAAAATTGTCGCGAACAATATCCTTGATGGAGATAAGTCCGGCTTTGACGCGATCTTCGGCCAGCGCAAAAATACTGGATTCGGCGTTGTCCAGAATTTCGTCGGCGCCCGCTTCACCCTCCATTGCGCGTTGCTGAATGCTGTGCGTGGCGTGAATCAAATTCCGCAACAGGGCCTTTTCCTTGACGATGTGCGCGTAGTGCTCCACGTTGCTGACACGCGGCATGCCATCGACAAGCGAAGCCAGATAAGGCGCGCCGCCAGAGGTTTCCAGTTCACCACGCCGTTGAAGTTCCTCAGTGAGCGTGACGAAATCGATGGCGCGCTGCGATTCGCCCAGCACGATCATCTGCGTGTAAATGTGGCGGTGATGGGGTAGAAAGAAATCTTCGGCCTTCAGCGACTCGATGGCGGTATTCAGCACGTTGTTGTCGAGCAGAATCGCTCCAAGTATGGATTTCTCCGCGTCAATGTTGCTGGGCAATGGCCGCTCGAGAGTGGATTCGACAGGCATAAATGGAAAGTAAGCCTCGCGTAATCTTCGCTTTTATTTCGCTATTGAAGCACGGCGGGCTCAATCCGGCAAGTCCAAATATTCTTGCGCTTGCGTGTTCCCTTGTCCGCCACAACGATGAATCGATTCTCCGCGTTGGCGCGCGATGCGTCAATGAGTCCCTCTGTGAATCGCGAAGGAAATCGTTGAATATCTTTTAGATGAGTGTGGGAAGATGCTGCAGCGGAAACTTTCTGGAGAGAAACCGATGAGTTCTTTGAGAGACGCACGCTGGAAGCGAACGACCACTGCGATCCTTGCAATGATCGTCGCCGCAACGGCATTCTGCGGCAGGGCAACCACCCAAAGTACCGCAACTACCCCAGCCCATACGGTTACAACTGCGGCTCCGTACGCTGCTGCTGCGGAGAACGCCGACCGTCAAGGCAAGGAGTGGATCGCTCGCGGCATTCCTGGAATTTCGGTGGCCGTGGCCGTCGACGGAAAGATCGTGTACTCGGAAGGATTTGGCTACTCCGATCTGGAGCAGCGCGTGCCCGTCTGGCCGACAACGAAGTTTCGCATCGCCAGCATATCGAAGCCGCTCACCGCGGTGGGCCTGATGGAACTGGTGCAGGCCGGCAAAGTCGATCTCGACGCGCCGGTGCAAAAGTATGTGCCAACGTTTCCGGACAAAGGTGCAGTGATTACCGTGCGCAGGATTGCCGGGCATCTCGGCGGCATACGTCACTACAAGGACGACGAGTTTCTGATCCAGAAACATTACGGCAGTGTTTTGAAGGGTCTGAAAATCTTCCAGGATGATCCGCTGGTCTCGCCACCGGGAACCAAGTTCAACTATTCCAGCTACGGCTTCAATCTCGTGAGCGCGGTGATTGAGGCCGCATCAGGGGAAAACTTCCTCTCCTATATGCAATCCCATGTGTTCACTCCGCTGGGGCTCGTGCATACCACCGCCGACCAGAACACGCAGATCGTGGAGCAGCGTTCGCGCTTCTATGACATACCGAAGGACGGACCCATCGAGAACGCACCCTACGTAGATAACAGTTATAAGTGGGCTGGAGGAGGGTTTCTGTCTACGGCGGAAGACCTGACGCGATTCGGTTCGGCAGTGCTGCAACCGGGAATCCTCAACGCGCAGTCCCTGAAAACAATGTTCACTTCACAGAAGACCACGGCAGGCGAAGAAACTGGCTATGGCATCGGATGGGGCATCTACAAGACCGCTAGCGGAAAACAAGCCTACGCACACTCCGGAGGCGCAATCGGCGGAACATCCCAGCTTATTGTCTATCCAGAGAGCCACATTGTGGTAGCGGTGATCGCCAATCTATCAGGCGCCCAATGGAAACGCGAAGAGATCGAGGCTGTAGCCGAAAAATTCGCGAACCAAAAATAAAAAAGGGCACGCCGGAGCATGCCCCATGTAAGGTTTTGCGCTGGCCGCCTGAAGGTGGCCGCCACAAAAACAATTAAACTTCTTTTACGACGTGCACTTTGACTTCGGCGGTAATGTCGCGGAAGACCTTCACGGTGACCGGAAATTCGCCGAGCGCGCGCAAAGACTCCGGCAACTGAATCTGCCGCTTGTCCACTTCAAAGCCCTGCGCCTTCAACCCGTCGGCAATGTCGCCATTGGTGACAGAGCCGAAGAGCTGGTCATTCTCGCCGGTCTTGCGCGTGAACTTGACCGAAACGCCATTGAGCGCTTCTGCATGTTTTTTGGCCGCTTCGAGTTCCGTGGCGGTCTTCTTCGCCAATGAACCGCGAATGCGCTCCAGTGCCTTCATGTTGCCGGGAGTCGCCTCAATAGCCAGCTTGTTCGGAAGCAGGAAATTCCGGGCATAACCAGGCTTTACTGCCACCACGTCTCCGCGATTTCCCAACTTATCGACATCTTCCTGAAGAATGATCTGCATGATGAATCTCTAGCTCCCTTTTTAAGCTGTTGCCTTTGGAGCCTCGACAACGCGAGGCGCCTGGGTTCCCGCCGCGCTGCCGGCGAACGGCATGAGGGCGATGTTGCGTGCGCGCTTGATGGCGACGCCGAGCCAACGCTGGTGGCGCGAGCAGACTCCGGTCATGCGGCGTGGCAGAATCTTGCCGCGCTCCTGCACGAACTGCGACAGAATGTCAGCGCGCTTGTAGTCGATCAGATCGATCTTCTCGACACAGAACTTGCAAACTTTCTTCTTGCGGAAATACTGGCGCTTGCCACGAGGCCGTCCTCCTGGCCCGCCCGGTCCACCGGGACCTCCGGGTCCGCCTTCGCGGCGTCCACCACCTCCGCCGGGGCCACCTTCACGGCGACCACCTCCACCACCACCCTCGCGATGTTCACGAGGAGCAGAGGGCGCGGCAGCCTGCACTGGTTTTTGTTCGTCTGACATACCTTCCTACCTTTCCCATGTAGCTCCGGGCCTTCGCATCGAAGCTTTGAAGCAATTACTTTTCGAGGCTCACACCTATCTTTAGCGCGAGCCCGGCAAACTTGGTGGAGCCAATCAGCTCGCGGAAGCTTCTGGCGCGGCCGCAGAGGCTGCTGGTGCAGATGGCGCCGACGGAATGGCAGCCGGAGCAGCGGCACGCCGCGGACGTCGCGCAGCGCGGATTTCACGCTTGTGCGTCAGTTTCTTCTGCAGCTTTACAGCCTCGTCGAGGCGTACCACCTGATATTTGATGACCGCGTCCTGCACGCCAAGCCGGCGTTCCAGTTCCTGCAACAGATCGCCATGCGTTGTGCGAATCTGCTGGAACACATAGATGCCTTCGCGGTGCTTCTTCACCTTATAGGCAAGCTTACGCGTGCCCCAGTGCTCGGTCTTTTCGATCTTCGCGCCTTTTTCCGCGCAAACGTGCTCGACCGACGCGATTACCTTCTTGACTTCCTCTTCCGGCGTAGCCGGGCGGACAATAAAGATCAAATCGTACAAACGCTCTTCCATAATGACCTCGTTTCCTTCTGTTCCCGGCGCGAAGCCGGTAAATCCATAAACTTTTTCTACTGGCGAATAATCTCGCCGTTATTTCTCTTCCTTCGGCGGTACCCGCCGGTTGTACTTGTTCATCGCGGCGGCGACGCCCTCTTTAACCAGCAACTCCACCGCGTCAGCCGCATCAGCAATCATTTCTGCGGCAACTTCCAGTTCCGCCTTCTTCATGGGCCGCAGAACATAGGCCGCAAGATCGCTTACCGGGTGATCCGGACCACAACCCAGGCGAAGCCTGGCAAACTCTGGCGTTCCCACGGCACTGGTGAGCGACTTCGCCCCGTTGTGCGTTCCCGGGCTGCCTCGTTCACCGATGCGAATCATTCCCCAGGGCAGATCACGCTCGTCGTACAGCGCGAGCAGCGATTCCGGTCCCAGTTCATACTTCCCCAGCAACTCCCTTACGGAAATGCCACTGAGGTTCATGTACGTCTGAGGCTTGGCCAGTACAACATCTTCCCCGGCCACTTTGCCCCGTCCTACCAGCGCCTTGCCCTCGGGCCGCTCAACTCGAATCGAAGCGCGATTCGCAATCTCGTCCACAGCCAGAAATCCGAGGTTATGCGGCGTCCATTGATACTCCGGGCCAGGATTGCCAAGGCCAACGATGAGCCGCATAGTGAGTTGCGCGAGTCGAGCGGAAAAGAACTACTTCTTCTTTTCCGGCTTTTCGGCCGGCTTTGCGCCTTCCTCGCCTTCCTCGCCTTCCACTTCCTTCTTGCCCTTCTTGATGACTTCGGGCTCTGCCGGTGTTGCACCCGCTACGGCTGCTTCCACGGGCTTTTCTTCTTCTGCACGCAATGTCACGACGTGGGAAAGAACACGGTCCGGATCGGTCAGCAGCTTGATCTTCTTGGCATCCAGCGGGATATCGCTTGCACGCAAGTTCTGGTTCAGCCGCAATCCGCTGATATCGAGTTTGAACTCCGTTGGGATGTCCGCAGGCAAGCACTCCACTTCCACCTCGCGGGTAACCACTTCGTAGACGCCGCCGTCCACTTTCACGCCCGCTGGTTCGCCAAAAGTGTGAATAGGTACCTTGACCTTCATGCGTACGTCCATCGCGATGCGCAGAAGATCGACGTGCAGCAGACGTCCGCTGACCGGATCCACTTGCCAATCCTTGACAATGGCTGGTTCGTGCTTTCCGCCCAGGTCCACTTGGAACAGGGTGTTGTGACCGGTTTCCGAACGCAGAATCGCGGTGACTTGTTTGGTGTTCACGGCAAGCGAAATCGCTTCGCCTTTACCGCCGTAAAGTGTCGCCGGCACTCTGCCTGCCACACGCATGCGCCTTGCTTCATTTTTGCCCCGTGTTTCGCGGGGCGCGCCTTCCACAATGATCTGAGCCATAGCTTCTTTCCTTCCCTGGAATCACTTCCGGCCAGAAAGCGGCCGGAGAATCTCAAATAAACAACTCGCTGATGGAAGTCTCCTCATGAATGGAGCGAATCCCACGAGCAAGCAAATCCGCAACGCTTAGGATCCTGATTTTTTTTAACTCTTTCGCGGCAGCCGAGAGTGGCACGGAATCCGTCGCCACCACTTCCGTAATCCGGGAATTCGCGATGCGTTCCACAGCGGGGCCCGAAAATACCGGGTGGGTGCAAGCGGCATAAACCTGTGTCGCACCTTCTCGCAGCAGGGCTTCGGCAGTCTTCACCAGCGTGCCCGCCGTATCGATGATGTCATCGATAATCAGCGTGCTGCGGCCACGAACGTCCCCAATCAAATGCATCACTTCGCTCACGTCCACATCAACGCGGCGCTTGTCCACGATGGCCAGCGGCGCATCCAGCTTTTTCGCAAAAGCACGCGCACGCTCCACGCCTCCGGCATCCGGTGAAACTACCGTCAGATTCGGCAGGTTCATGTGCCGGAAGTGATCGATCAGCACGGGCGAACCGTACAAGTGGTCTACCGGCACGTCGAAATACCCTTGAATCTGCGGTGCGTGCAAATCCAGCGTCAGCGCACGGCTGGCTCCCGCGGTTTCCAGCAGGTCCGCCACAAGTTTTGCGGATATCGGAACGCGCGGCTTGTCTTTGCGATCCTGACGCGCATAGCAGTAATACGGCAGGACTGCGGTAATTCTCCAGGCCGATGCGCGCTTGAACGCGTCAATCATCAGCAGCAACTCGAGCAGGTGGTTGTCCACCGGATAGCAGCACGGTTGCACGACAAACACATCGGCGCCGCGTACATTCTCCAGAATCTGAAAATAAATCTCGCCGTCACTGAAGCGTCCCAGCAACGCTTTGCCGAGCGGAACGTCCAAATGATGGCAAATCGAATCGGCCAAGGCCGGATTCGCGGTCCCCGTGAATATCTTAAATCGCTCGTCGTGCACGCCGCATTCACCCTGGTCATCGCCTGGCGATGACGCACAAGAACGTTACTGGCCCGAATTTCTGAGTTCTGAAAAAAATAAGAGTCAGAGCGGAGAGATGCTGAAGTTCAGCCGACGATTGCGTTCTTCATGGAACGCGCAAACTTGCTTCGAGAGATACTCTCGCAGACAAATACCTGATCGTTCGGAAACCCGACAGCAGCTCGGCGCGCCTTTACTGGGCTCGGGAAAACTCCAAACACCGCCGAACCGCTACCAGCCAGCAAGGCTTCTGACGCCCCTTTCCGGAGTAACGCCCGCTTGATTTGACCAAGCCGGGCATGGCGCCGAAAGACAGCCACCTCGAAATCATTCGAAAGGGATGCTTCCTGCGGGCTCCAGCACAGAGCACAGAACTTATATAGCTTATGGGCTGCCGCAGATTTTGTCAACGAAGCCAATTCCGGCGCGTGGAGCCACCGGTACGCATCCGGAGTGGGCACGTGGATCGATTTCGGCGAAACAATCAAATAGTGAGACGTCGGCAGGTCCGGCAAGGGGTAGATTTCCTCACCTTTTCCCACTCCGAGCGCGCATCCCCCAAACAAGAAAAACGGCACATCCGCACCCAGACTGGCAGCAATGGCCAACAACCGAACCGGATCGATGCGCTTGCCAGTCAGTCGAAGATACCCAAGCAGCGCCGCAGCAGCATCGCTGGACCCTCCGCCCAGCCCTCGCCCCGCGGGAATCTTCTTGTCCAGCACAATTTCCACGCCCGAACGCACCTTCAGTTCGCGGCGCAGCGCTTCAACGGCACGATAGACCAGATTCTTTTCCAGCGGCTCGCCGGAAAGTGCCGGATTACCACGCACAGTGAGCGAAATCGCGGACTGGCGCGATTGGCGGAGTTGCAAAGAATCGTGCAATGAGATGGTTTGAAAGACGGTGCGCAACTCGTGGTAGCCATCGGCACGCTTGCCGAGGACCTCAAGACGCAAGTTCACTTTTGCGTACGCTGGGAGACGAACTTCGTTCATGTTTTCTCAGGGTTTTGCGTCAGTTGCCGGCGTCTTTTGAGCCACCCGGTGTTTTACCTGGCCCAACTTCTTTTCCAGTTCCGCGACTTTATCGCTTTCCACGTCGCCGGGCAAGGAGCGATGCCACTCCGCCAGCGACTTCTCCCATTCGATCGCGGCCTGCTCTGGTCTTCCCTGCTTGGCGTAGACATCACCAAGGTGAGAACGAATGGTCGGATCGTGCGATTCGCGTTCCACTGCCTTACGTAATGCCGCTTCCGCTTCCGTCAGCTTGTTCTGCTTGTAGTACACCCAGCCAAGGCTGTCGAGATAGGCGCCGCTGTAGGGCTCCTGGTCGAGCGCGCGCTGGATCATTTCGTGGGCTTCATCCAGGCGCAGACCGCGGTCTGCCAGCATATATCCGTAATAATTCAGGGCCGCAGCATTCTTTGGATTCACGTTCAAAACTTTCTTGAACTCTTCCTCTGCTTTGTCGAATTGTTTCTGCCGCTCGTAAATAGCCCCCATCAGGAACCACGTCATCTCGTTTTCTCGTGGATCACCAGGGAGCGCTTCTGCTTTGCGCGCCATAGCTTCCGCTTCCGCGTACTTGTGCGCGCGCTCGTAAATCTGCGCCATGTTCAAATACACGTCGCGATCCGCCGCGTTGTTCTTCAGGCTGCCTTCCAGCAATTTGACGGCTTCGTCGGGCTGTTGATTTTCGCCCAGCAGGAGCGCGTAGGTGGCGCGAATCGAGTTGTCCGTCGGATATTTCGCGATGGCGTCTTTGCCAATCTGCAGCGCTTTGGGCAATTCCTTGGCTTGGCGATACGTCTCCATCAACAGAATGCGCGCGCGGTGATCTTCTTCGTCACCCAGATGGCCAAGCTCCTGATAGGTGTACACGGCGGCTTGGTAATTCTGCGCGTCGCGATAAAGCTGTCCTAGTTGCTGATACAGGATGGCAAGGGAACGCCTGCGGTTCGGCAGCACCGAGGATTGCGCCTTCACTCCGGTGACCGCGTCGGAAAGCACCTTGATTGCATCTTCATAGCGGCCCTGCGCCTCGTAAATCATGGCTTCGTTGTACATGACTTCGAGGCTCCCCGGCGCGTATTGCCGGGCCTTGACGAGATTTTCCTCGGCTTTATCCAGCTGATGGAGTTCGCGATAAATCTGCGCGATGCGGAGATACACGTCAGCATCGTCGGGCATCACGTCTGCAAGCTTCTGGTAAACCCCAAGCGCATCTGAATATTTTTCTTCGGATAACAGTGTCTGGCCAAGACCTCGAAGATGTGTCAACTCCGAAGGATCAAGCTCAACGGCTTTGCGATAGGAAGCTTCCGCTTTGGCAAAATCCTTGGTTTGCGTATAGGCATCGCCCAAAAGTTCGTACAAAGTTGGCGAGGGCGAATGCGCGGTCATGGTCTGCAACAACTGTATGGCCTCATCCGATTTGTTCTCATCGAGCAGCAGTTGCGTTAACTGCTCCATGGCCGCATCGTTGTCCGGGTCTTCCTTCAATATGCCGCGCAACACCTGTCCTGCCTTGTCGGGCTCGTTATGCAATCTATACAGCCGAGCCAACCAGAGCGATGATTCCGCGTCGGTGGGATCCAAACGGTGTACTTCGCTGAATTCCGCAATCGCTTTTCCAACCATCTCCGATTGCACGCCGGTTCCGCCGTTAATGTCTCCCAGGCTGCGCAGGTAAATGCGGGCCAGCAGGCGGTGCGTCGGCAAATCGTTCGGGTCACGCTTCAGAATTTCGCCCGCTTCCACTACTGCGTCGTGGACGCGTTGTGCCTTCCAATACATTTCGGCCAGACGTTCGCCAATAATGGGTGACTTAGGATCGATCGAATAAGCCTTCTTGTACGCCTCAATCGAGCGGGTAGCGTATTCGCTCTGACTGGTTTGCTCGTACTGGATCTCAAAGATGTGGCCCAGTGTGAAATTGTAGTAGGCCTCGGCGCGCGGAGTTATCTTCTCGGGAGTTCGTTCGGCCTCCAAGGCGGGTTTCTGGGCGAGAAGAGGTGAGGTCGCCAGAAGCGCGAGCGCAACAGTGGCTAAAAAACGGCGTAGGTTCATAAGAGGTCCATAAACGTTAAGTATCCCATGGGCCGCAAAGACGGTCAAAAGCCAAAAAACGCATCGTTCCAATGCATGTTGCCCACTCCAATGAGATGCGTCGTGCCGGGATTTCGCCCACCAACCCCTCAAATTCTTGACTTACACAATTCAGGCTCGAAACTCAATGTAGAAAATGCCTCATGCCAGTGAAGACCATCGCCATCCCCAATCGGTCGGCCGTGGCAATCACTTCGGGATCTTTTATGGAGCCCCCCGGCTGGATCACGCAGCTGGCACCCGCTTTGGCCGCTTCCTCGACACCATCCGGAAATGGAAAGAACGCGTCGGAAGCTACAGCGGTGCCGTGAAGTGATTTTTGCGCTTTCATCACCGCGATCTTGACGGAATCGACGCGGCTCATCTGTCCCGCACCGATACCCATCGTGGCACCTTCTTTCGCAAAAACGATGGCGTTGGATTTAACGTGCTTGCAGATTTTCCAGGCGAATTTCAAGTCACTAAGTTCTGCCTTGGTTGGTTCGCGCTGGGTGACCACCTTCAATTCCTTGCCCTCCAGAGAGCCGCGGTCCGGTTGTTGAACCAGTATGCCGCCAAGTATTCGCTTTAACTGCAGCTCCTTGTCATGACTCAACCCGCCTTGCGGGAGTTGTAACAGGCGCAGATTCTTCTTCGCTGCAAAAATTTCTTGCGCACGGTCCGCAAATCCCGGAGCCACGATGCATTCGACGAACAATTTCACCACTTCCTCGGCGGTCACTGCGTCGACAATATGATTGAATGCCAGTACTCCGCCAAACGCGGAAACTGGATCGCAGGCAAACGCCTTGATGTACGCTTCCACCAGGGTGGCTTGCTTGGCCGCACCGCACGGATTGTTGTGCTTGATGATCACCGCGGCGGGCCGCTCGAATTCGGCAACCAGGCTTCGCGCCGCTTCCAGATCTACGTAGTTATTGTAGGAGAGTTCCTTGCCTTGCAGTTGCTTCGCAGCGGCCAATCCTTCCACCTCGCGCCCCGACGGCACGTAGAGCGCCGCCGCCTGGTGAGGATTTTCACCGTAGCGCAACTCTTGTTTCCGGCGCAGCGAGATGTGCACACGCTGGGGAAGCTTCGCGCGAGGAGTCACTTCCAGACGGCCGTCCTGTTCGGCCAAACGCTCGAGTTCCATGGTGATCAACCCGTCGTATCTTGACGTAGTCGCAAACACCTTGCGCGCGAGTTCCAGGCGTAGCGCCAATGCGGTAGTCCGATTCGCTTCCAATTCCAAGGCGACACGCTCGTAGTCTTCAGGATCCGTAACCACGGTAACGCTTTCGAAATTTTTCGCCGCTGAACGCAACATTGTTGGCCCGCCAATATCAATGTTCTCGATCAGTTCTTCGGCAGGCAGATACGCCTTGGCCGCCGTCGCTTCAAACGGGTAAAGATTCACGACCACCATGTCAATCGGCGCAATGCCGTGTTCCTTGGCCTGCTTTTCATCTTCCGCATTGTTGCGCCGGTACAACAGCCCGCCGTGCACTTTCGGATGAAGCGTTTTAACGCGGCCGCCCAGCATTTCCGGCCAACTGGTGAATTCCGAAACGTCTTTGACGGCGACGCCTTCCTCGCGAAGCAACTTCGCCGTTCCACCTGTGGACAGGATTTCAATCTTGAGCGCGGCTAAACGGCGCGCAAAATCCACGATGCCTTTCTTGTCGAATACGCTGAGCAGCGCTCGTTCCACAGCCATGAGATGCCTCCATCGATAGAAAGAATCTACTAGTGTACGCGTAGCAGCGAGGTTGGAAAAGTGGCACGCCTGTGGGAAAAATCTCCGCGGCCAGGAAGGATTTCCAAAAAGTTCTAGAAGCTGGGCGAGTATCCTGCTCACTATCTGTAACGCTGTCATCTTGAGGAGCGTGCCTTTTGCGCCAGAAGGATCTCAACTGAAACGTTCCCGCAAATTGTTATAGGGAGTACATTCTGCTACGACTTCACAAGGGCTTTCAGCTTCACCGAGCCGTCGACGACTTCTACGACATACTCCACGTCGCGGCACTGTTTCTGTTTCTGCAGGTCCTTGGTTTTTTTGCGGACAAACTCGTTAAATCCGGCACGCGTCAATTTAGCGGTCTCTTCACCGGCGCTCTGTTTGGCCTGCAGGAATGCCTCGTATAGCTGATCTACCTTTTGCGTTTCTTTCTCGGGCTCTGAGCAAACCATGCGGAACGCTTTCCCCTCTTCCGTGGAACTTCCTGCGGAAGTCTCCTTAGCGGTCGGCTGGCTACGGGCTCGTTCCGCTTCTATCGCTTTTGCGGCTGCGCCGAAATGGCGTTGCACTTTACCCTCTTCACGCTGGGCCGTGCGCTTTCGGAACATGTCTTTGTATTTGGCGTAGGTCTGCGAAAGATTCGAAAAACGGAAGCGTTGGCCGTACTTCAAATCGCCGCCTCGCTCGCTATAGCGCCGAACCACCTGGTCGATGCGCCACTCAATCTCGGTAGGAGGACGTTTCCTTCCGCCACCAAAGTACATGTCGTATTCGATTTTTAGCTGGCGAATATCGCGCTCCAACCCCGCCAGTTCTTCGTCAATGGTGGCCATCGAGGGACACTCCTGCGACTCCTCATGCTAGGAGCCACACTCGTCAACGTCAACCCGGAAGGTAGCCCGCGATACCCAACGGACAATTGCGCCTCGGAACAGCAGGCTGGCCCTTCGAACAGCTATGGATTGCGAGCCGTCCGGGCCTGTGCTCAAATGACGCCATGGCTCAAAGCAGCAGGCCCGGCATGTCAGAAAAGCAGGCGGCCCTGCTGCGCCGCGTGCCTGCCGTGGATGAACTACTGCAGCGCCCACGTATCGCTGCGCTCGGCGGAATGGTGGAACGAAGCTTTCTAGTGGACACGGTGCGTCAGGTCCTCGTCGATGTTCGCCACGAATTAACTTCCCGCGATTCAGAGAACGAACATCTTCTGGAGCCGGCCATGCTGGAAGAGAAAATCGCCGAAGCCGTGGCCAAGGAATTCGCACCTTCACTTCAACCGGTGATCAATGCCTCGGGCGTTATCCTGCACACCAATCTGGGGCGTGCGCCGTTGAGCCCGTTGGTAATTGAAGAATTTCGTCGCAGCGCCACACACTATTCCAATCTGGAGTACGACTT
Organism: Candidatus Acidiferrales bacterium; assembly: GCA_963748365.1. Taxonomy (GTDB): domain Bacteria; phylum Acidobacteriota; class Terriglobia; order Acidiferrales; family UBA7541; genus Acidiferrum. Next base: position 272,864 of record CAVVJG010000020.1, on the reverse strand, counting down.
GGTCGCAGGCGCGCGCGGCAAACGCGACTCGCACACTTCGCGGTTGATGCAACGGTTGACGGGTGCCGACGCGGCCATTGTCGTGAACAATTGCGCGGCGGGCCTGCTGGTCACACTGGCCGCACTCGCGCGTGGCGGCGAAGTGATTGTCTCTCGTGGGGAATTGATCGAAATTGGCGATGGCTTTCGCATCCCCGAAATCATGGAGCAAAGCGGAGCAATCCTGCGCGAAGTGGGAACCACGAATCGCACCCGCATCGCCGACTACGAGAATGCCATCAGTGAAAAGACGCGCGTTCTGCTGCGCGTTCACCCCTCCAATTTTCAGGTGACTGGTTTCACGGAGAAGCCTGACGTCGCCGAGCTGATTCGTCTGGGCCAACATGCCGGGCTCCCCGTGGTGGAAGATCTCGGCTCGGGCTGCCTGGTCGAACTCTCCGCGCACGGCATAAGTGAGCCCACGGCCCGGCAAAGCGTGGGGGCGGGCTTCTCTCTCGTTTTATTCAGTGGCGATAAGCTTTTCGGCGGCCCACAAGCCGGAATCATTGCTGGGCAAAAAGAATTGGTCGCAAAGGTGCGGCGTCATCCGCTGTTTCGCGCGCTGCGCGTGGACAAGCTGACCATTGCCGCGTTGGAAGTCACACTGCGCGCCTATTTGCAGGCGGCCTGGGATGATCTTCCAGTGCAACGCATGATTCGCATGACTGTAGATGAAATCATTTCGCGCGCGGAGCAGCTCGTACTGGTTGTCGGCGCTTCCCTTTCGGTTGATTCCGCACAAATCGACATCGTAGACGGCGCTTCTCTGCTTGGCGGTGGTTCCACTCCTGCGCAATCGCTGCCCACAAAACTCATTCGCCTGGCAAGTGCGCGTTATTCAGCCACGCAACTGGAAGCGCGGTTGCGTGAAGGTCCTGCGGGCATTCCCGTGATAGCGCGCATCGAAGAGGATCATGTGTTGCTCGACTTGCGTACTGTTTTCCTCGAGCAGGACCTTCTCCTGGGCCAGTCCTTGGTTGCTGCCTTTCGATAGCCCGAAAATACCCGCAAATGTTATGATATAGGTGTTATATAAGTTTGCTCCGGAGGCCACATGGCGACCGCGCTCATCCATCTCGACCCAAAACAAAAGCGGCGACTGACCCTGCGCGCCAAAAAGCGTGGCAAGTCTTTCTCGCAGGAAGTCCGCGATGCCGTTGACATGTATCTCGAAATACCCATGGAGACCGAGGATGAATTGAAAACCCTGGCGCGCATGGCCAGCGAATCGGCCGACCGCAGCATCGCAAAGTTGGACGACACCATCGCCTATATGAACCGCGCCCTGAAGGCCATGAGAAAGTCGCGATGAGCTGGGCGCGCGATGCCCTGCTGGCCCTGAAGCGCATTATTTTGCTTGAAGAGCGCATCTCCAGCCTGACCGAACAGTCAAAGCAATTGATGGACGCCTGTACGGAGATGGATCGGCGCCTGATCCGTCTGGAAGCGAAATTTGAATTGCTGGAACGGATGGCCAGTCCGTCCTCTCGGCGCGCCCTTCCTGAAAAAACGGAAAAATAGTCTCGCCATGCTCAGTTTTACTGTCCGCAACCGAAAACTCGTTGCCACACAAAAGCCGCAACCAAACCTGCCAGCCGGCTGGGCATTGATCCGCGTACGGCTAGCCGGTATCTGCAACACGGATGTCGAAATTCTGCGCGGCTACCATAATTTTCGCGGCACGCCAGGGCACGAATTTGTGGGCGAGGTTGTAGCGGTGCATGGTGCTTCGACAAAGCAGGAAAAACGGTGGATGGGAAAGCGTGTCGCCGGCGAGATCAACATTTCCTGCAGTGGACTTGGCTATCGGCCTCTATGCTCGTTTTGCCGCCGCGGATTGAAAACGCACTGCGCACGCCGCACTGTGCTGGGTATCGTTGGACACGATGGCGCGTTTGCAGAATACCTGACGCTGCCACTGGAGAATCTCCATGTTATTCCAAGGGGGATCAGCGACGAAAGAGCGGTGTTTATCGAACCGCTCGCCGCCGCCTGCCAGATTCTCAACCAGATCGAACTGCGGCGCTTCCCTTCTGCCGCGGTCCTTGGCGATGGAAAACTCGCGCAACTCATCGCCCGTGTGTTGCGCGCCTCCGGATGCAATGTGGTGCTTTATGGCAAACACGACTCGAAATTGGCATTGGCTAGGCGGGCGGGAATCAGGACAAAGCAGGTTCGCGGCAACGACAGTGATCCGCAAAACATCAAAGAGAATTATCGGCTGGTTGTCGAAGCTACCGGCTCACCCACCGGCCTCCGGCTGGCCCAGCAAATGACCGAGCCTCGCGGTACGCTGCTGTTGAAATCGACCTTTCATGGCACTGCCCCCGTGGAGACCTGGCCCATCGTCGTGAAAGAGATCACTGTGGTTGGCTCGCGCTGCGGGCCCTTTGCCAAAGCGATCGGGCTGCTGCGCTCAGGAAAAGTTAACCCTACGCCGCTAATCTCGCGAACATTCCCGCTAAAAGACGCCGCGAAGGCAATCGTCCATGCCCAGAAGCCCGGCGTGATGAAGGTTCTGCTGAGGCCATCTGCAGAGGATTGACGGCGCTAGCGCTTCCTGATGCGCCCCAGCCATCTCCAAGGGAAAATGCCGGCGAGTAGCATAACAATTCCGTAGACCATCCAAGAAAGAGTCGGTACCGAGGTTTCAGTACCGATACGTGCATTGCGACCTGACTCCCACAAGATACCTTCGGATTGCGCGCTCCATCCCAATCCAAGCGCTATCGCCCCACCAATGATCATCATCTATCTAAAAATCACAAGACTGCTGCCAGTCCGCTCTGATGTTTCATCGGGTGTCGAGTCTTTTTCATGAGGCAATTTACAACCGGTTGATGCACGACGCCACACATGCCGCGCCAAAACCATTATCAATATTCACAACCGTGACATTCGATGCGCACGAATTCAACATGCCTAACAGCGCGGCAACCCCGCCAAAGCTGGCTCCATAGCCCGTGCTGGTGGGCACCGCGATTACCGGAACTCCAACTAACCCACCGACCACACTGGGCAGCGCGCCCTCCATCCCCGCAATGCATATGATCACGCGTGCCTCCGCCAACTGCGACCGGTGATCCAGCAAGCGATGAATTCCTGCCACGCCCACATCGTAAATCTGCTCCACGCGATTTCCCATCAACTTCGCGGTTAGCACCGCCTCTTCAGCAACAGGAATATCACTTGTCCCGGCCGCCACCACCACAATCGTGCCTTTTCCGGTAATTTCGCGGCTGCGCTCAATCGTGATCACTCCCGACAATGGGTGAAATTTCGCCGTGCGACCCACCCGTTTGACCGCCGCATACATTTTCGCGTCTGCGCGAGTAACCAGTACATTGTGTTGCGTGGCTTTGTGCCGCAGCATCGCGCGCACAATCTCGGCCACCTGTGTGGGTGTCTTCCCCTTGCCGAAAATTACTTCCGCGAAGCCCTGGCGCAGATTGCGGTGATGATCCACCTTTGCAAAGCCGATATCTTCAAACGGCAGATGCTTAATGCGCTCCATCGCGGAGCCCGCAGACACCTTTCCGCTCTCCACCAATTTCAAAAGTTTCAGGATTTCCTCTGATTTCATCGCATTATTCCAACCGAGATTCTAGCACTGGCGTCGCGCCGCACCTATGCTTGACTTGCTACTAAGCCGCTGCGAGACTGAACTTATCCGCGCTAATCAGATGCCTCCAACAGAAGCCAAAACCATCACCGTGGGCGTAACCGGCGCAAGTGGCGCCATTTTCGCCCAAAAAACCCTCTCACTGCTGGAAGAAGATTCCCGCGTCGGTCGTGTGCATTTGGTAGTCACCGAGACTGGTCAGCGGCTTTTTGCTGAAGAGCTTGCCATCACCTCGGGTGACCTCAAGAAATTGCCTGCGCGCATCATCGGGCGTGCTTCCAAAAAAATTGGAATCGTTCCCAACAAAGATGTCGGCGCCGCAATCGCGTCGGGCAGTTATGACGTTGACGCCATGATCGTGATTCCCTGCACCATGGGCGCGCTTTCCGCCATCGCCAACGGTGTCAGTGACGATCTGGTAGGCCGCGCCGCCGACGTGATCCTCAAAGAAGGTCGCAAACTGATTCTTTGCGTCCGCGATACTCCGTTCAATCGCATCCACCTCGAAAATATGCTGCGCGCACAACAAGCCGGTGCCGTCATCATGCCCGTCGTTCCCGCATTCTACGATCTTCCGCAAACGATTGACGACCTCGTAACTCAGTTTGCCTGCCGCGTACTGGCTAGAGCCGGCCTCCCTCAGGAAAAGATGCATCGCTGGACGGGCAGGACCCCCCGCAAGAAATCAGGGTCGTAGGGAACCATGGCCAGCCGCATACGCACCGTCCTGGAAATGATCAAATTTGAGCATTCAGTATTCGCGTTGCCGTTTGCACTTACCGGAGCACTCCTTGCAGCTCGCGCGTCTTCGCACAGTTGGCCCGCGCTAAGGCAAATATTGTGGATCGTGGTGGCCATGGTGGCGGCGAGGTCCGCAGCCATGACCATCAACCGCATCGTCGACATTCGCTACGACAAGGAAAATCCCCGCACCAAGACACGCGCTCTTGCCACCGGCGCGCTCAGCATTTCCTTTGTCTGGGCCTTCACTATCGCCGCAGTGGCAGTTTTCTTCGTGGCTGCATGGCAGCTGAATCCGTTCGCGCTCAAACTGGCGCCTCTCGCCATTGCCATCCTGTTTTTCTATTCCTTTACCAAGCGCTTTACTTCTTGGTCGCATGTTTTTCTTGGCTTCGCACTCGGAATTTCCCCTGCCGCAGCGTGGATCGCCATCACCGGCAGCCTCGATTGGCGCATGTTAATTCTCTGCGGTGCGGTCACACTCTGGGTCGGCGGCTTCGATGTTTTATACGCGTGCCAGGATGTCGAGTTCGACCAGCTAGCAGGCCTCTACTCTGTTCCAAAGCGGTTCGGAATTGCCCGGGCTCTGCAGATTGCCCGCGTGATGCACGTCGGCGTCGTGATTCTTCTAAGCTGGCTGGCCGCGAGTTTCGGCCTGCCATGGCCCGCGTGGGCGGGTATCATCGTCGTTGCCGCCCTCCTTGCCTACGAGCATTCCCTGGTGCACGCGAACGACCTGAGCAGGCTGAACGCTGCCTTTTTCACCGTGAATGGTTATATTAGTATGCTGTTTCTGTTGTTCTGGGGCGCTGCCGCAGCCGTTTGGCGTGTTTGAACAATTTGGAACTTTCGAACGAAATCGATTTCGGTTCGCGCCTGATACAATGGAAATATAGCCGCGGCTTTCAGGCCGCCATCTAAACTGTAGAGAGCGTAGAGTAATTCGTGGCTCAACTTACTATCACTGACGCAAAGCTGCAGTCCATCGCCGACAAAGTTTTGGCGGGCGAACGGCTCTCTTTTGAAGATGGCGTCGCGCTCTACAAGACTCCCGATCTTCTCGCCGTTGGCTGGCTTGCCAACCACGTACGCGAAAAGCGCCACGGCGACATCACCTATTACAACGTCAACCGCCACATCAATCCCACGAACGTCTGTGTAGCACACTGCAAACTTTGCGCGTTTGGACGCGACCCCAACTCTCCCGGCGCCTACACGTTTGCTCTAGATGAAATTTACGAACGGGCGGCCAAAGGGGTTCGCGAGGGCGCCACGGAATTTCACATTGTCGGGGGCCTTCACCCAGATTTGCCATTCGATTATTTTCTGGAAATGATTCACGGCCTCAAGCAGCGCCATCCCCACGTCCACCTGAAGGCCTTCACCATGGTCGAAGTGCACTATTTTGCGCGTATCGCCAAAATCACTGTTGACGAAACACTTCGCAGGATGAAGGATGCTGGCGTTGATTCCTGCCCCGGCGGCGGCGCTGAAATTTTTCATCCACGCGTGCGCCGGCTGATTTGCGACCACAAGGTCAGCGGCCAGATGTGGCTTAACATGGCCAAAAAAGCCCACCGCATCGGACTGCGCTCCAACGCCACTATGCTCTACGGCCATGTGGAGACCATGGAAGAGCGCGTCGACCATCTCGTGAAATTACGCGAAGCGCAGGACGATACTCATGGTTTCGTTGCCTTCATCCCGTTGGCCTTTCATCCGGACAACACGCCACTTGCGCACATTCCCAAGCCAACCGGCTACGACGATCTGCGCAATATCGCCGTCTCCCGTCTAGTTCTTGATAATTTCGATCACATCAAAGCCTATTGGATCATGCTGACGCCCAGCATCGCGCAGATCGCTCTGCGTTTCGGCGCAAACGACATGGACGGCACCGTGGTGGAAGAAAAGATCTATCACGACGCGGGCGCAAATACCGCGGAATTCACCCCGCGCAGCGAACTCGAACGCCTGATCCGCGCTGCCGGCCGCATCCCGGTTGAACGCGACACCCTCTACAACAAAATCGATCGCTCCAAGCTTCCGCCAATCGAACTCGGCACGCCCCCAGGCCTCGTTTCGCTTACAATTTAGCGCAAGCTGGGCATGCCTGAACTCTCTCACAGTGCCGGCGAAATAATCTCATACATCGAAATGTGCCAAGCGTGGAGCGTCAGCCTCCAAAAAGGTATGAATTTCCATTTGAGACCTGACTGTAGTGTGATTTTGATGAGCCGTCGGTCAAACGCACCGTACCGAGACCAAATACGCGTGTTATTCCTTCAGCTGTAAAACTCGAAGTTTGGCAGCGCGACAAAGGAAAGTGCGTTCTTTGCGGGGCAGACAAGAACCTCCATTTTGATCATGATCTTCCGTTTTCAAAGGGAGGGTCATCTTTCGCTGCCAACAACATAAGACTCCTATGCGCCAAGCACAATCTGTCTAAGGGCGCCAAAATCCAGTAATTTTCTATCTCTTATGGCGTGCGTTCCAACAATTTCGTAACGGGTTTATCCGGAACTGCGTCAAAACTCATCAAACTCATCGAGAATCTCCAGGAGCGACTCGCGACCATGCGCACAATCATTCTTTTCACCATTTCCAACATCTTCATGACCTTTGCATGGTACGGCCATCTCAAGTATCGTGGCGTCGCCCTCTGGAAGGTCGTGATGATCAGTTGGGGCATCGCCTTTTTCAAGTACTGCTTCCAGGTTCCCGCGAATCGCATCGGCTCCTATGAATTTTCCGCCACGCAGTAAAAAACCATTCAAGAAGTCATCACCCTGTCTGTCTTTTCTGTCTTTTCTGTCTTTTCTGTCTTCTTCTCCATCACCTATCTGGTCGAGCCTCTGAAATGGAATTACGCCGCCGGTCTCGGCTGCATCGCGCTTGCCGTATTTTTTGTTTCTCACCAGTGGTAGGTCAGGCAAGGCGTGGCGCCCAGGCCACCACATCTTGTCGTTTGGAAAAATGGAGCAACGGCGCCCCCGGTAATGGTGCCGTCAGCCCAGCCGCCATCGAATTATCCTCAATCTCCGCTTCTGCCAATTGCAGAGTCCACGGTGAATGATGTATTTCTCCGCGCAATATCTGCCCTTTCGATGTAGCGCTATATAGACAATACCGCTCGGTCAGAAAATGCTCCAACGTTCCGCTCTTGGGCCGAAACGCCGCCCCGATTCCTCGATATCTGCCTCGAAAAATCGCGGAATCTGTTCCGCGATGAATTCGTTCGCTCTCATACTCGATCCAGCCCGACGACTCTTCGCAACGCATTCGCGCACGAAAATACGGCAGGTGAAACCACGCGCGTGCCACCGCCACTGCCAGCGAATTCGCCGCGTCCAGGCTGAAAAACCATACTCCCGGTTTGCCGCCCCGCTTCACATACGTGCGCAAGTTAAGCTCAGGAAACTCCGAAGTGCCCGGCACCGCTGGCGCATTTCGTAGACGAACTCCGCGCATGAGAAATGGAACCACCGCGAGCCATGCCTGTCCCTTGTACGTATCAATTTCCAGCTCCGCAGGTATGTGCGGCCAAAGGACCGCCTCCGGAACCGGCCAGTGCGCAAACAAAAGGTTGTGCCATTGTTGCGCCATCACCCAGTTGTCCGTGGGATGCGGCCATGGCCGGTGCGATATCTCTTGAAAAATGTCGTCAATTGCCATCGAATGTTCTTGCTGGTTTGATGCCCCAGCCCGTCTTTCGGGCAGTTCAAGCCAGGCGAACTCCTGTAAACCGGAAGAAACAATTTTCTGTTAATTTCCGCAATGCCGAATTCGATGAACCTTTTGGCATGCTACATGAATCCAAGAACTAAACATTGCAGTTAAATTTATCTGGGAGGCATAAAAATGCAACGCAAAGCATCCGCGGTGTGGCAGGGCGACCTGAAGTCTGGCAAAGGCACGATTTCTACAGATAGCGGCACATTGAAGCAGACTCAATATTCATTCAGCACCCGCTTCGAAAATGGCGTAGGCACCAATCCCGAAGAACTTCTTGCCGCGGCGCATGCAGGTTGTTTCACCATGGCGCTCTCCGCCCAGCTCGGCGGCGCCGGAATGACCGCCAGTAAGCTCGAAACGACTTGCACCATTTCGCTGGAAAAAGTGGGCGAAGGTTTCAGCATCACCAAGAGCCACCTGGACCTCGTCGCGCACATTCCCGGCGCCGACAAAGCCAAGTTTGACACCGCCGTAAAAGCCGCCGAGACGGGCTGCCCAGTTTCCAAGCTCTACAAAGCTGAAATCTCCGTGAACGTGCAACTCGTCTCCTGATTGACGCCGAACGACGAACAATAACAAAGCGAGTACAATGTTTCGGATGATTCCCAATGCTGGTGTATTCATCGCAGGCATCATAGTCTTCCTGGTGGTGGCGTGGGACGCCTTCGAAGCCATCATCCTGCCACGGCGGGTAACTAGAAAATTTCGCCTGACCCGCTTCTACTTCAAATTTACCTGGATGACCTGGAAAGCCGTCGCGCTACTGGTCTCCTCCAAAAAACGGCGGGAATCTTTTCTAGGCTTTTACGGCCCGATTTCCTTGCTTTTCCTGATTGGCGTGTGGGCCGTGGGTCTGGTATTCAGCTTCGGGATGATGCAGTACGGGGCGGGTTCAGCCCTCAATCTTTCCCACAGCACACCCAGTTTTTATACCGACCTCTATCTGAGCGGCACGACGTTCTTTACGCTGGGCCTCGGCGACGTGGTACCTCGCTCCACTTTCGCTCGTTTCCTGGTAGTGGCCGAGAGCGGTTTTGGATTCGGCTTCCTCGCCGCTATCATCGGCTATCTTCCCTTCATCTACAGCGCATTCAGTGCGCGCGAAACCAATATCACTCTCCTGGACGCCCGCGCCGGTACACCTCCCACCGCCGGCGAACTTCTCCGTCGCCACAGTTTTCCCGATGGGTTGGATGAACTTACGGATCTGCTGAAAGATTGGGAACGGTGGAGCGCCGAATTGCTCGAGAGCCATCTCTCTTATCCGGTGCTGGCCTACTTCCGTTCGCAGCACGACAATCAATCCTGGATCAATTCATTAACCGCAATCCTCGATACCTGCGCTCTTGCCATTGCGGGCATCGAAGGTGGCTGCTCCAAGCAAGCGGAACTTACCTTTGCCATCTCTCGCCACGCCATCGTGGACCTCGCTCAGGTTTTCAATGCGGCCCCACGCGCTTTGCCACAGGATCGTCTGTCCCCCGACGACCTGCACCGTATGCGCGAAACACTCGCGACGCACGGCATGAAGCTTTTGCGAACTCACCAGGCCGACAGAAAACTGGCGGAACTGCGCCTGATGTATGAGCCCTACATTTATTCCCTGGCCACCCATCTAAACCAGACGCTGCCCCCATGGATTCCCAATGCAAGTGGGAAGGATAATTGGCAAACCACGGCGTGGGCACAGTCAACCGGCCTGCTGCAAGCAGAGAAAGCACTGCTGCACGACGATCACTTCTAAAGAGAGATCGCCTCAACTTCTTAGTATTTTTTGTAAGTTTCGGGAGATACACGCATGAAAGCCATTCAAGTTCATCAATTCGGCGGTCCTGAGGTCCTTACCCTTCACGAAATTCCCACTCCAAAGGCCGGACCCGGCCAGGTGCTCGTTCGCGTGCACGCTGCGGGAGTCAATCCTTACGATACTTATATGCGTGCCGGCACCTATGCCATAAAGCCGCCGCTTCCCTACACTCCCGGCTCCGATGCCGCCGGAACCGTCGAATCCGTCGGTGAAGGGGTCAAGAAGGTAAAGGTTGGCGATCGCGTCTACACCGCGAAAACGGAAAGCGGCGCTTACGCGGAATATGCGCTCGCGCTGGAATCGCAGTTGTATCCGCTGCCCGAAAAGATTTCATTTGCTCAAGGAGCCGGGCTGTGGGTTCCGTATGGCACGGCGTTCACTGCCCTTCATCATCACGCCCACGCTCGTGCAGGGCAAACCATTCTGATTCACGGCGCAAGTGGCGGGGTCGGTATCGCCGCCGTGCAATTTTCCAGGGCACTTGGCTTGATTGTGATCGGCACGGCTGGTACGCAGCGCGGTCTGGACCTAGTGAAGAAAGAAGGCGCTGTATACGCATTTGACCACACCAAACCAAACTCTGCAGAAGAAATCCTCAAATCCACTGGTGGACGCGGTGTCGATATAGTGCTGGAAATGATGGCGCACGTGAATTTGGCGACGGACTTGAAGTTACTTGCGCCGCACGGCCGGGTAATCGTTATTGGCAACCGTGGAGAAATCACTATCAATCCGCGAGACCTCATGGCCCGTCGCGCCATGGTTCGCGGCTTCACCCTATGGGCCGCCACAGAAGCTGAGACAGTGGAGATCCATGCAGGAATCGCTGCGGGTTTGGAAAATGGCACGCTGCGTCCCATCGTAGGCAAGGAATTGCAGCTCAATGACGCTCCGCAGGCCCATGAAGATATATTGGCCCCAGGCGCCTTCGGCAAGATCGTTCTAGTCCCCTAAGAATCCGTAGGGGTGCAGCGCACCCCCATTACCGCCACCCCACTCCACGTTACCCCCACCCGACACTGCGCAACAAGATTCCTGCAACTGCGCCACCCACCACCAACCACGCCGAATTTGTTCTGTACCGAAAAACCAGCACCACGCTGATAACCGCAATCACCGCCGCCGGCCAATTGACCAGCGAAGCCCTCGCAAACTGCCATCCCACAAACCCCATCAGCGCCACCGCTGCGGCATTCACGCCATCGAGAAACGCTCCCGCGAACGCAGACTTGCGCAACGTAGGTAGCACCCGCGCAGTCAGCGCCACGTACACAAATGCCGGCAAAAACATCCCAATTGTCGCCAATCCCGCGCCGCGCCATCCTCCCAACAGGAATCCAATAAATGTAGCGACCGTGAAAAACGGGCCCGGCGTCCCCTGGCTCACTGCGATCGCGTCCAACAATTGGCTATCGGAAAGCCAGTGCAGCCTCACCACCAGGTCTTCGCGCAAAATCGCTAGAAGTACATAGCCGCTTCCAAAAAGCACTGCGCCAACCTTCAGGAAATAGAAAAAGACCGGAGCAAGGCCAACCATCGCTGGCGGGGCTGCCGTGCTCAATCCAACTGCGCCAGTAAACGCGACTTCACCACGAACCATCCGTTGACCTTGTGTCACCACAACCCAAAGTATTCCTCCGCCCAACAAGAGCACCAGCAACGGTTGACCATCCGCGGCCAACACCACCACCGTCGAGGCCAGCAGTGCCAATGGCAAATTCCTCAACGCCGTCCGCGCCAGGTTCCATATCGCCTGTGCCATCAGCGCCACCACCACTGGTTTAATCCCAAATAACAGTCCCGCTACTTGCGGAACGGATCCAAACTTCATATACGCCCACGCCAGCGCAACAACCATGAATGCCGCCGGCAGGATGAAACAGGCCCCGGCAATCAGCATTCCCGCAAATCCGCCGCGAACTTCGCCAAGATAAATCGCCAGTTCCGTGGAACTCGGCCCAGGTAGCAAACTTGCTGCGCCAAACAGGTCCAGGAATCGCTCTCGCGAGAGCCAACCAAGCCGCCGTACAAATCGCTCTTCCATCATCGCGACGTGCGCCGCTGCTCCGCCAAACGCCACGAAGCCCAGCCGCAGGAATTCCCTCGCGATTTCCCGCAATGTGCCCCGCTCTTGCGCTGATTTAGTGCTATTCTCCACGTCGATTCCGGATCACAGTATGCCCTAGAACGAACATGACGTCCTTACTCTAGGCGATAGTAAACTGGTGGCAGCGGGTGCCTCGATGAATTCTGAATTACATTCTCAACGCCTGGCGAGATCACCATCGATCGGAAAGGGTATTTTTATTGGTGCGCTGCTAGCTCTACTGGCAGCAGGGTTAGTTGTGTGGCTTGCCACCGGCGTGGGATTGTTTCAACTGCTCGGCAGCTTCCGAGGTGGTCATTCCTTGATTCACATCGACCAGCCAACTGTTGTTCGGCAGATCGCACAGCTGCAACGGTTGGAAACCGTGAAGTTTACGATGGACAAGATAATCTCGGGCGAGCGTGAAAATCCTTTTCTGCCAAAATTTCTCATAAGTGACAGATTGCTTCTGGTGGTTCATGGAGAAGTCATCGCCGGCGTGGATCTGGCGGGGTTGCAGTCCAGTGATGTTTCCGTGCTAGGCCAGCACGTTTCAGTTCGCGTCCCGCCTGCCCAGATACTTGTCACCAGACTCGATAATGAGAAGACTAAGGTCTATTCACGCGATACTGGACTGTTTTCCACGGCTGATCCAAATCTGGAAAGCGAAGTCCGCCAAGAGGCCGAGCGCCAACTCCAGCAGGCGGCTCTCGACGGCGGAATCCTGAAATCGGCGGAAGAGAACGCCAGAAGTACCGTGGGCAGTCTATTGAAGGGACTGGGGTTCACACAGGTGGAATTTCGCTGATCGCGGGGCATGTCAGCCCGGTTAAACACAACGGCCTCAAAACTAAGTAAGATAGTAGGGGTGCCCCGGCTACCAAAATCATTTTCGTTTACAAGTTTGCCGTTTCCTTGTAACTGACCTCGGAGACATTTTCGTTTGTTCAATTTTGCCGCCATCTCATTTCTTGTCCAGCCCGGCCCTCTTAGCCACTACTGGCACAAGATCACCGACAAAACCTTTAGTGGCGTATACCACGCGAATGCTTTCGACCTTGCGATGATGATTCCCTATTTCATCGTGCTTTTCATCCTCGCTACCTACGGCCTGCATCGCTACGTGCTTCTCTACGACTATTTCGCCTACCGCAAAAATATTCCCGGTCCGCCGCCCGCGGTCACCAACTGGCCCCGAGTCACCATTCAACTTCCCATTTTCAACGAGCGCTACGTCATCGAGCGGCTCGTCGATGCCGTTTCCCAATTCGATTACCCGCGCGAATTGCTGGATATTCAGGTGCTCGACGATTCCACCGATGAGACGCGTGAAGTGGCTCGTGCCTGCGTCGAGCGGCATGCCCTCGATGGGCTGCCCATCACCTACATCCACCGCACCAATCGCGAAGGTTACAAGGCGGGAGCGCTGGAGAATGGTCTGCGGACAGCCCAAGGCCAGTTCGTCGCCATTTTCGACGCCGACTTCATTCCTCAGTCTGATTTCTTGCGCGGCACCATTCCCTATTTTCTGAATCCCAACGGCGGCGAAAATATCGGCATGGTTCAGACTCGCTGGACCTATCTGAATAGCGATTATTCCCTGCTGACTCGCGTCGAAACCATTCTTCTTGACGGCCATTTCGTCATCGAACATGGCGGCCGTTCGCGCCGTGGCACTTTCTTCAATTTCAACGGCACCGCCGGTGTGTGGCGCCGCGCCGCCATCGATGCGGCCGGTGGTTGGGAGCACGACACTCTGACGGAAGACACCGACCTGTCGTACCGCGCGCAGCTCAAAGGCTGGAAATTCTTATATCTGCCCCACATTGAATGCGCTTCCGAATTGCCCGTGGACATGAACGGTTTCAAAGCGCAGCAAGCCCGCTGGGCCAAAGGATTGATGCAGACCGCGAAGAAAATCTTGCCACAGGTCTTCCGCTCGGATGTTCCTTTTCACGTAAAGTCGGAAGCATTTTTCCATCTCACCGCCAACATTTCCTATCCGCTGATGGTTCTGCTTTCCACCATGCTCTTGCCCGCGATGATCGTCCGTTTTTACCAGGGCTGGATCCAGATGCTGGTCATCGATTTGCCGCTCTTCCTGGCCTCCACTTGCTCCATCTCCAGCTTTTATCTGGCGGCGCAAAAAGAGCTCCATCCCAAATCCTGGCTTCGCACGTTTCTCTACCTGCCCTTCGTCATGGCCACCGGTATCGGCCTTTCCGTCCGCAATGCTCAAGGAGTACTCGAGGCCATCGCTGGAAAAAAATCCGAATTCGCGCGCACCCCAAAATTCAAGATCGAGGGCAAGTCCGGCACCTTCGCCGCGAAGAAATACAAAAACAAATCCGGTTGGATGCCTTATTTCGAAATTGGCCTCGGCCTCTACTTCGCGCTGGCCGTGATTTACGCCATTTCCAACGAAAATTACGCCACTATTCCCTTCCTGCTTCTTTTTGTTTGGGGCTATCTTTACACCGGATTCATGTCGCTCAGCCAATCCTGGTTCGCCCATCTGCGCTTCGGCGTAAACGCCCCTGAAATGCGCCCCGCATCCACCGGCGCCCCCGGCTTCTAAGAGCTTTGTAGAGGCCGCCTTCTGTGGCGGCGCTTTTACCTTTGAGTCCGCAACCAACTCAGAGAAGTTTCTATTCCCTTCTCAAATTAATTTTCGATGAAGAAACTTGCCTTCGCTCGCATACAGGCGCAAGCTGAAAGGTATGCACTTCTGGGCACGCAGGCTAGCGCGACAAGTCACTATTGAAGAGTTGGCGAATACCCTGACTCATGGTTTCGGCCTGGTTTGCAGCTTGCTGGCTTTTGCCATTCTGGCCGTCCTCGCCGTTCTCCACGGTGGGCGCTGGCAAATCATCAGTTGCGCAATCTATGGAGTTTCTCTGGTCAGTCTTTACGCCGCCTCCACTTTCTATCACGGCACCTCTTCCCCGCGCGTTAAACACGCGTTGATGATTTTTGATCATTGCGCGATCTACCTGCTCATCGCCGGCACCTACACACCCTTTCTGCTTGTGAATCTCCACGGAAGTTGGGGTTGGTCTCTCTTTGGCATACTCTGGGGCATCGCCGTTTCCGGAATCCTTTTTAAACTTTGGTTTGCCGATCGATTCCCCATTTTCTCCACCTCGTTGTATCTCGCCATGGGTTGGCTCGGCATCATTGCCGCGCGCCAGGTGTACCTGCACGTTCCGCCCGCGGGAATTTTCTGGATTTGTCTGGGCGCAGTAATGTACTCCCTGGGTGTGGTCTTCTACGCCTGCAAGCGCATTCCGCATCACCATACCATCTGGCACCTAATGGTCATGGCCGGCAGCACGTGCCACTTCATCGCGATCCTGTACTCCGTGTTCCTGCGCACCTGAACATTCTTCCTGCCTTGTGCCAAACTTCCGGCACGGAGTACTGTCATCCTGAGTCCGCGCAGTTAGCGGACGGAGGATCTCAACCTAAGCTGCACTTGCAGATAAGGGGCCTTTGTCACCACCTGCCCAAATTCGCTTCGCCTCCACTTCTTCGATACAATCCATCCTTCGTCCTTCTGCCCTGGAGGACTGAGGTGGACATGAACGGTCTAGCGCGTGGTGGTTGTTCGCAAAGAATTTCGATGAGTAGCAAAATTTTCGGCGCGAGCCTGCTTGCCATCGTGCTGCTCCTGCTCTGTGCCTGTGCACCAACCCACGCCCAGCAGCGCCGCGATCACGAGCCCAACTCCGTCTACATGGAGCGCCGTACCAAGCTAGCCGCGCATCTCGACGGTCCCGTCGTTCTTTTCGGCTACACCGGCAAGGAAGAAGAAGCGCAGACCTACATCTTTACGCAGGAAGAAAATTTCTACTACCTCACCGGCCACAATGAAGAAGAAGCCGCCCTCATCCTTCTTCCCCCAAATGGCAGCGCCGCAAAGAAGGATGACTGGACAGGTCCGCGCGAAATCTTTTTCATTCCCACGAAAGATGTGAAGAAGGAAGTTTGGAATGGCGTGCGCTTGTCTCCCAGCGACCCGGGCATCGAATCGCGCACGGGATTTGCCCTGGTCAAACCCTTTGAGCAACTTCGCGCCACGGTCGAAAGCCTGCTGAAATCTTACGGCGTCGTGTACACCATTCTTCCCTACACCCGCGAATTGGGCGGCTATCCCCACGAAAGAGAAGTTGTGGAATGGCTGAAGCTCGCCGTCCCGCAAGCCACGCCAAAAGATATTCGCAAAGAAATTGCTCAGATGCGTTGGGTGAAGTCGCCCACCGAAATCGCGTTTCTTCGCCAGGCCATTGATCTTTCCGACGACGCGCAACTGGAAGCCATGAAAATCATGCGTCCCGGCCTGTTCGAATATCAGGTCGCCGCGAAAATGGTATACGTTCATGCTATGGGCGGCTCCGAAGCGGAGGCCTACGCTCCGATCGTCGGCGCCGGACCAAATTCCACAGCGCTGCATTACGACAGGCTCGCGCGCAAAATTCAGGATGGCGACATCGTCGTCCTCGACGTCGGCGCGCAATATTCCGGCTACACCGCGGACATCACGCGCACTCTTCCCGCCGATGGAAAATTCACGCCGCGCCAGCGCGAAATCTATGAAATTGTCTTAGGTGCGCAGAACGCCGCCCTAGCCGCCATGCATCCGGGCGCGGTGATGAGTTGTCAGAGCAAGGATAAGAAGGACACGCTCCAGGGCACCGCCTACAACTACATCAACAGTCACGGCAAGGATTCACACGGGAAGCCACTCGGTCAATATTTCATCCAC
Source organism: Candidatus Acidiferrales bacterium (assembly GCA_963748365.1). Taxonomy (GTDB): domain Bacteria; phylum Acidobacteriota; class Terriglobia; order Acidiferrales; family UBA7541; genus Acidiferrum. Next base: position 256,069 of record CAVVJG010000020.1, on the reverse strand, counting down.
GGCCTGGGCCACCCCATCGGCCTTAACGTCCACGACCCTTCGCTCGAATACTGCAAACCGCTCACTCCCGGAATGGTCGTGACCGTTGAACCCGGCATCTACATCCCGGAAGAAAATCTCGGCGTGCGTATCGAAGACGATGTCCTCATCACCGAAACCGGCATGGAATTGCTAAGCCAAAAACTCCCCCGCGATCCCGATGAAATCGAAAAAATCATGGCCGAAGCCGCCAAGCAGCGCGCTGCGGAAGCCAAACACTGACTCTGGAGCGATCCCCTCCCAATTGACCTCCCCCAACGCCCCCCGCTATACTTATTTTTCGCGTTGGGACTGCAGTTTCCCCGCGCGCCTCGTGTCATTCCATGCGCTGCCCCCATGGGCTGCCGCCTGGAGTTTCCGACATATCTAACATTTCAACAGGGAGTCTACGGCCCTACTTCGGCCGCATGAACGTATGAGCACAGTAAAAGCCACCCAACTTCGACCCGGCATGGTCATCCAGCACGAGGGCCAGCTGTACACTGTTTTCAGCACCGATCACCGCACCCCCGGCAACAAGCGCGGCTCGATGCAGACCCGCCTGAAGAACCTCCGCAATGGTGTCATGATTGACTACCGCTTTCGCGCGGAAGAATTCGTGGACCGCGCCATCCTCGACGAGATCGAATTCGAGTATCTCTACCAGGAAGGCGACGATTTCCACTTCATGAACACGGAAACCTACGAACAGATGCAGATGACCAAGGACGAGCTTGGCGAAACCGTCCTCTATCTCATCCCCAATACCATCGTCAAAATCGAATTCTTTGAAGAAAAAGCCATCGGCATCGACCTGCCCGATACCATGGACATGAAAGTGATCCAGACCGAGCCCACGCTGCAGAAGGCCACCGCCAGCGCCGTGATGAAACCGGCCACCATGGAAACCGGCCTGGTTGTAAACGTTCCACCTTTTGTCAACGAAGGTGATAGAATCCGCGTCGACACTTCCGAAGCGCGTTACGTTCAGCGCGTCGAGTAGTTTTACCCAGATTTAAATCGTTTCCGCCTCCGCAGCTGAGTGCAACCAGCATCACTCAGTGAGGCAAGAACGAAAGAGCTCCCCGCCGCCCGGGAGCTCTTTTTGTTATTTGTATCTGTCTTCCAACTGCGAATTCTCTCAGATCTGAGAGACAATTGTCATCCCGACCGCAGTGCCTCGCCGTTAGCGACACGAAGTGGAGGGATCGCTCCGCAATTTCGCAAGCTTCTCCGTCTCCGTCTCAGAGAACAAATTGACATTTAGGGGGTCAGGGCTTCAGCCCTGACATAAATCCCGCAAACTCAAAAGGGCTTTAGCCCCTGAGGACTCCGATTCCAACCTACGCGTTATTCGCCACGCCGCGTTCACCCGCCGGATGCGCTCCAAACACTCGCGCAAAAATGTTATCCACGTTGCGCAACTGCCTCTTCAAATCAAACGTATGCTCCAGATCTTTCGCCGTCATGAATTTTGTAATGCGCGGATCTTTCCCCACGCGTTCCTGGAAATTCCCTTCGCTTTCCCATGCCGCCATAGCATTTTCCTGCACCGACTTATACGCCTCGTCTCGCGGCATGCCCTTCTCCACCAGGTCTTGCAGCAGTTGTCCCGAAAAAACCAGCCCCTGCGTACTCTCCAGATTGCGTAACATGCGCTGCGGAAACACGCGCATCTCTCCCACCAGAGGGATCATCTTGTTCAGCATGTAATCGATCAGAATCGTGGAATCCGGCAGAATAATCCTCTCCACGCTGCTGTGCGAAATGTCCCGCTCGTGCCACAACGCAATGTTCTCGTAAGCAGCCATCATGTTGCTGCGCACCAGCCTGGCTAGCCCGCAAATCTGCTCGCACGTCACCGGGTTGCGCTTGTGCGGCATTGCCGAACTGCCCCGCTGTTCGCCTCCGAAATGTTCTTCGGCTTCCCGCACTTCCGTACGCTGCAAATGCCGGATTTCCAGCGCAATCTTCTCCAGCAGCGCCGCAATCAGCGCCAGTGCGCTCATGTAGTGCGCATGCCGATCTCGCTGAATCACCTGCGAAGCCACCCGCGTAACGTTTAACCCCAGCCGCGCGCAAATCTTTTCTTCAATCTCTGTGCCTAGGTGCGACGCGTTCCCCACCGCGCCGGAGATTTTTCCAAACCGCATTTCCCCGGCCGCTTGCCGGAAACGCGAAATGTTCCGCTGGTTTTCCGAAAACCAATTGGCAATCTTGAGTCCAAAGGTAATCGGTTCCGCATGAATCCCGTGCGTCCTTCCGATTTGCGGCGTGTGCTGAAATTCGTGCGCCCGCAGATCTAGCACTTCCCCGAACAGCACAATATTTTTTTCGATCAATACGGACGCGTCGCGGATCAGCAACGCCTGGGCCGTATCCACCACGTCGTTTGACGTCATCCCGTAATGCAGCCACCTCGCGGCATCTGGATCGCCAATCGATTCGCCCACTGCCATGGTGAACGCGATCACATCGTGCTTTACCTTCGCTTCCAGTTCGTTAATCCGCGCAACGTCCACTTTGGCGCGCGCACGCAATGCTGCGGCTGCCTCTTTCGGAACCTGTCCTGCTTCTGCCAGCGCCTCTGCCGCCGCCAGCTCCACATCCAGCCATCTCTGGTAGCGATTGCCATCGCTCCACACGTGGCCCATCTCTTTTCTCGTATAACGTGGAATCACGTAAGCTTCTCCGGAGACTATCTTCCTCAATAATACGGTATTTTAGGGCCGCGGGAGCGCCAGTGGCCGGTCCCCTCCCGTACCTAACCGCAGGGGCATAATCCTGTCTAATCGTAGGAATGGTCGAGAGCATGGATAGGGCTGAAATCGCTTCCATCAGCGACGCGCTCGCCGTCGAGCGGACTCTAGCCGGCGAACGGGATGCCTATCGTGTCCTCGTAGAGCGGCACAGCCGCAACGTTTACCAACTGGCGTATCGGATGATGGGCAATCGCCAGGATGCGGAAGAAGTGGTGCAGGAGGCTTTCTTGCGCGGTTATCAAAAACTGAAGCAATTTGCCGGCAACGCCAACTTCGGCACCTGGGTTTATCGCATCGCCGCCAATCACGCCATCGATCTGCTTCGCCAGCGCAAAGCCGACGACTCACGCCGGCAGGTGCCCGGAAGAATCTCCGAAGACGGAGATGAGGTAGATGTGCTGGTCCGCGTCACGGATCCCGGTCCTTCGCCAGAACGTTTGGCGGGAAGCACAGAATTGGCCACCCGCATGACCGAGGCGCTCGGCACGCTCACTCCCGCGGAACGCACCGCCATCGTCATGCGCCACTGGGACGGCTGCGCCATTGAAGAGATTGCGGCGGTATTGAAATCGAATGCCAACGCCACAAAGAACACGGTTTTCCGGGCGGTTGCCAAGCTTCGCAGAGCGCTGGAACCCTTTGCCGAGGCTCGCGGCGCCGCTCGGGTGATGGGAACGGAATGATGAAACACGCTACGGAAGAAGAATTGATCCTCTATCGCGACGGTGAACGCAAAGACCGCCAGCAAATTGCCGCGCACTTGGCGGAATGCAACGAGTGCCGCAATGAGATGGTGCGCATCGAGCAGGTCTTCTCTGCTCTGAGCGCCATACCCGTCCCCGACCCGGGTGAAGACTACGAGCTTCGTGTCTGGCAGCAGATTGCTCCACGCCTACCGGAGAGACCCGCCAGCGTAAGTTGGTGGGAGGCTTTAATTGTGCCACGGCATTTAGCCGCAGTGGGTGCACTGGCCGCCGTGATTGTGGTTGCTTTTATCCTGGGAAGAATCAGTAACCACAACCAACCCACCGCCAACGTCGTTGACGCCGGCAAAGTTCGCGAGCGCGTGCTGATCGTGGCCGTTGGCGATCATCTGGGCCGCTCCGAAATGGTTTTGATGGAATTGGAAAACGCCCAGCCCGCACAGGCCGGCCAGCACACTGTCGATATCTCCGCTACCCAGCGGCGTGCCGAGAGTCTGCTCGATGAAAATCGGCTTTATCGCCAGACCGCGCTGAAAGAAGGCGACCAGGGCATGGCCAGCACACTCGATGAATTGGAGCGTGTGCTGCTTGAAATCGCCAACAGTCCAGACAACGTGACTCCCGCCCAATTCGAGTCTCTACGTAAGCGCGTTGAAGCGCGGGGCATTTTGTTCAAGGTACGCGTGGTCAATCAGGATTTGCAGGAACGCACTAAGCCGGCCAAACCAAAGCCAGCCGAAGATAATTCCTCGAAGAAGGAAAGGAACAAGGCATGATTACGGTACAGTCAACCCAGAATTTCCACTCCACGCTTTTGACGTTCGCTCTCGGGCTTGCCCTCGTCAGCATTCCCGTCCGCACTCCTGGCGCGGCGCGTGTGGCAGCGCAGGATTCTTTTCAGGCGTCCAGTGAGGCCAGCCGGGCGGAATTGGAGAACGAAAAAGACGAAGCACGGCGCAACCGCGAAGAAGCGACACGGGATCGCGAAGAGGAGAAGCGTGAGCGCGAACAGGAAAAAACTCAACGCCTCGAAGAACTCTATGACGAAGGCCTCGATGCACTCCATGAGGGGCAATACGACCAGGCCCTCAAGCGCTTCACCGAACTCGCACAAATGAACGGCCCGCAGACCGACGCCGCCCTGTATTGGAAAGCTTACGCCGAAAATAAACGTGGCAAACGCGAAGCAGCGCTAGCCACCATCGCGGATCTAAACAAACGCTTTCCCCAGAGCCGTTGGCAAAAAGATGCTGGCGCGTTGGCTATAGAAGTCCGTCAAAACTCCGGCCAAAAGCCCAATCCCGATGCACAGAGCGACAAAGAGCTGAAGTTACTCGCGATCCAGGGCCTGATGAACAGCAATCCTGAGCGTGGCATTGTCTATCTAGAGAAAGAGCTGAACGGCTCGGGAACGCCTCAAGAAAAATCCCAGGCTCTGTTCATGTTGGCACAGAGTGGTGAACCCAAAGCCATGGATGTCGTCGCACGCGTCGCCCAAGGGCAGAGTAATCCGGAGCTGCAACGCAAAGCCGTCGAATACCTGGGCACCTTTGGCGGAAAAGAATCGGAGAAGCTGCTTGGTCAGGTTTACGCCAGCAGCAACGATCCCAGAATCAAGCGCGCCGTGCTACAGAGCTACATGATTGCAGGAGATACGCAAAGTCTCTTCAACGCCGCAAAAAACGAAAAAAACGATGACTTGAAGCGCGAAGCTATTAAACAGCTTGGACTCGTTGGGGGCGAAAGCGAACTGGAACAGTTGTATCAATCGGAAAGTTCCACAGAGGTTCGCCGGGAAATTCTTCAGTCCTTCTTCCTTGCTGGAGATTCTAAACGCTTGGTTCAGACAGCCTTGAACGAAAAGAGCCCCGAGCTTCGCCGCGCGGCTATCAACAATCTCGGCTTAATGGGCGATGCCGGGGCCTCCAAGGCACTGGCTTCCATCTACGCGAAAGAAACAGACCGCAGCTTGAAGGAAGAAGTCCTCAACGCGTATTTCCTGGAGGGAAATGCTGCGGCGCTGGTCTCAATCGCCCGCACCGAAAAAGATCCCGGCCTCAAGAAAAAGGCAGTGGAGAAGCTCGCACTCATGGACGACAAAGCTGCCACCGATTACTTGATGGAAATTCTGCAAAAGTAAAGTGAGGACCGCGATGAACACGAAATACGCGCGAATTCATGATTCGCTGGCGATCACCCTGATCGCGGCTGGTTTGCTCTGGCTCATTGCGCTGCAATTTCCCGTTCACGCGCAGCAACCCGCATCGGCTCCCATTGTAACCGGCACGCTGCACCTGGAAGACGGCAAGCTCGAACCGCGGTCTGTTGCTGGCTCGCTCAACGAGATTGTCAATCGCTGGGCTGTGAGCTCCACCAAGGCCGAATGGCTCGGCTATTCCGTCGCGGAAGTAAATGGTGGTCGTTCCGTCTGCTGCGGAAACTGGAATAGAAAAGATTCGCAGCCTTGTGGCACTTGCCGGCTGGAAGGTCAGAACCACGGCACGAATATCTCAACACATGATGGCAACGAAAAAAAAGTAAGTCTCGAAGGACCAAACGAACTCGCCGTCCTCTATCGCGCCGAATCCGGAAAAATCACCCATATCCGCATGTTCTCTATCGAATGCGCTGTCGATGCCGGTGGACTCAACGTGATCTGGCTTCAGGGAGTAAAAGCGTCAAACAGCGTGAGCCTTCTGGAAAAATTCGTGCATGGCGCAGACATGGATTCCGCCAAGCATGAAAAAATTAGTGACGGCGCCCTCTCTGCCATCGCGCTGCATGCCGATCCAGCAGCCGATCGCGCCATGGAGTCTTTCGTGGCCACATCCGAGCCGGCATCTCTTCGCCGCGAAACTGCTTTTTGGCTGGGTGAAGCACGCGGCGCCGAGGGCCTCCGCATTCTGCAGAAAATGGCGCAAGACGACCCAAGCACTGACGTCCGCGATCAGGTCACTTTTGCGCTTTCTGTCAGCAAGGAACCCGGCGCGCTGCCTGAAATGATTCGCATGGCTCACGATGACAAGTCCTCGCAGGTGCGCGGCCAGGCTCTTTTCTGGCTTGGCCAGAAAGCCGGTGAAAAGGCAGCCAGAGCCATCACAGGATCCATCGACAACGACCCTGACACGGACGTAAAAAAGAAAGCCGTCTTCGCCCTAAGCCAAATGCCACCGGATGAGGGCGTACCCAAACTCATTCAAGTCGCGCAAACAAATCGGAATCCGCAAATTCGCAAGGAAGCCATGTTCTGGCTTGGACAGTCTGAAGATCCGCAAGCCCTGGCCTTCTTCGAGAAGGTTCTCGGCCAGTAAGCAGCGCTTCTATCGCAACGTATCTTCCAGTTGAATTCGCGACCCCGTCTTCGCATCACGATATTTCACGATCACCGCCGTTTGCAACGAAAGCCCCCACTTCGCGCCCACAGGATGCGAAACTGCCCGTGAACCCGGCACCACCACCGCGCCTTCCGGGATCACCAGAGGCTTATCCTCCGCCGCCGAATAGACTTGATCGCGCACCAGATCGTAAACTGGAATCGACCGGTTCAGAATCGTCCCCGTTCCCAGCACCGCACGGCTTTTCACAATCGTTCCTTCATAGATTCCGGAGTTCCCGCCGACAAGCACGTCGTCTTCGATAATTACCGGAAGCGCGCCCACCGGCTCCAGCACTCCGCCAATTTGCGCCGCCGCCGAAATATGGCAATTTTTTCCCACTTGCGCGCACGAGCCCACCAGCGCGTGCGAATCGATCATAGTGCTATCGCCCACATACGCCCCCACATTCACAAACATCGGCGGCATGCAGATCACACCCCGGCCAATGTGCACACCGTCGCGAATGCTCGATCCTCCGGGCACGATGCGCACGCCGTCCTGCAACGAAATCGCCTGCACCGGATACGCTGCCTTATCAAAAAACGGCTGCAGCCGCGCATCGATCGACATATCCACGACTTCGCTCATCCGGAATCCCAGCAGGATTCCCTTTTTCACCCATGTGTTTACACGCCAACCCGTTAACGACGCAGCGTCCGGTTCAGCGGCGCGAATTTCTCCGCGATTCAACGCGCTCTTGAATTCAGCGAACAGCGCTAAATGTTCTTTTGTATAAGCAGCCGGCGGCGCATCAAACAGCGCTTCAATTTCAATTTGAAATGGCTGCATGCGCATGCTCGATGAGATTCAACGACTCCAGCACCGCGCGAATCTTCGCGCGATTCTCCGCCTTCGGCGCAACCAGTGGCAGCCGCCACACCGGCTCCAGCAGGCTCATTTCCGCCATCGCAGCTTTCACCGGGATCGGATTCGACTCCACAAAGTTAATTTCCATCAGCGGATGAAAACGCCGGTGAATTTGCCGGGCGCCTGCGAAATCTCCTCCCAGCGCCAGCCGCACCATCTTCGTCATTTCCGCCGGAATTTCGTTCGACACGACGGAAATCACGCCGCGCCCGCCCAGCGAAATCACCGGCAGTGTCACCGAATCGTCGCCCGACAGCACGATAAAGTCTTCCGGCACGCAATTCAGGATTGTGGCCATCTGCGCCACATTCCCAGACGCTTCCTTGATACCAATAATATTTTCCACGCTTGCCAACTTCTGCACCGTGGCCGGCTCGATATTCACTCCCGTGCGACCCTGCACGCTGTACAAAATCACTGGCACGCTGACCGCCGACGCAATCGCCCTGAAATGCTGGCACAGTCCTTCCTGCGTGGGCTTGTTGTAATACGGCGTCACGGAAAGGATTCCACTCGCGCCCATCGCCGCCAGTTCGCTCGCCAGGTCAATCACTTCCGCTGTGTTGTAGCCGCCCGCGCCGGCCAGCACCGGCACCTTGCCCTTCGCCAGTTCCAGCGTAATCTCCACCACGCGCAGATGCTCCGCACGCTTCAGCGTCGGGCTCTCTCCCGTTGTTCCGCACGGCACCAGGAAATCGATGCCCGCATCAATTTGCCGTTTCACCAACGAACGCAGCGCCGGCTCATCCAGCGAACCGTCCCTCCGAAAAGGTGTAACTAGCGCCGTGCCTGTTCCTATAAACATGGTCGACTCCTTATTTTCTCTTGTCTCTCAGCCCTCTCATTTCAGAAAACATTCGATCTCAAAACTCGCTCCTTGAATTTTAGGGGGTCGGAGCTTTAGCTCCCACATTTAAGCCCCAAAAACGGGCTTTAGCCCCTCAAGTACCTTCTTATCCGCTCAATTTCAATTCACTGACGATTTCGCGAAACTCGTGTACGCCTTTTTTCCCCGCAATCCAGCGCGCCGCCAGCAGCGCTCCCCGCGCGAACCCTTCTCTGCTGCGCGCCGTGTGCCGCAGCGTGATGCTATCCTCAGCCGAATCAAATCCAATTTCATGCGTGCCGGGATGCGCTCCGGCGCGGCTTGCACTCAGTGAAAGAGATCCGGCATATCCCGCGGCGCGCACATCCGCCGCCAATCTCTTCAGCGTCCCGGAAGGACTATCCTTCTTCGCCGAGTGATGGATCTCCCACGCCCACGCCTCATATTGCGGCTGGTTCGCAAATAATTTTGCCGCGTGCGCCACCACATCCAGGAACAAATTCACGCCAACCGAAAAGTTCGGCCCATATACCAAAACCGTGTTCATCCGCACGAACTGTTCACGCACCCCTGGAAAATGCTCATACCAGCCCGTCGTGCCACACACCGTGCTAATCCGCAAGTCTGCCAGCCGCCGTAGCGTTTCCGGCGCCGCCGCAGCGGTAGTGAACTCAATGGCCGCTTTCGCCCCACCCAGTGATTCCGCAAAAAGTTTTCCACTATCCGCACTGGAGAGCCGCGCGCACACCTCGAATCCAAATTCCGGCGCCAACTGTTCCACCATCTTTCCCATCTTGCCGTAGCCAATGATTGCCAGTGGAATGCTCACGCGGGCACTCCCGTGGCCAGAAGTTGCCGCACCATCCGCGCGTAGATTTCCACCGCGTCCGTCAACTCCTTCTTTGGGATGCGCTCCTCCGCCGTGTGCGCTACGTGAATACTTCCCGGCCCAATCAGAAATGGCTTTCCCCACGTTCCGTTGAATGTCGGAATGTCCGTGGTGAACGCCGCGACCATAGTCTCAAAGCCAGGCAGCGATTCCAGGTGTACGGCCGGTGTAAACAGCACTTCCCGCGCCGTCATGGCATGTTTGGTCGTAATCTTCTCCACCCCCGCCCGCAATTCCGCAGGGTCCCCCACCAGCCGGAACATGATCTCCGCCTTCGCCTCATCCGCCACCACGTTCGGCGCGCGTCCCCCTGAAATTGTCCCCACATTCAGCGTGGATGCTCCCAGCACCGCATCCTCCGGCAAATCCAGCGCCCGAATGGAATACAGCGCGTCCAGCAGCACGTGCACCGCCGAATGTCCTAGCTCTGGATACGCTGAGTGTGCCAGCTTTCCGTGTGCAGTCAGCTCATACCGCAACGCGCCCTTCGACCCAATCGCCAGCCGGTTTTCTGTCGGCTCTCCATTGATCAAAAATTTCGAGCCACGCGGCACGCCCGCGGCCATTTGTGCCCCAATGCTGTTGCGCTCTTCTCCCACCACAAACAGCAGCGCGAAATTCCGCACGCTACCCTTCAGAAGCGCTTCCGCCGTGGAAATCATCGCCGCGACAATTCCCTTCGCGTCGCATGAACCGCGTCCGTGTATGTGCGTATGATCTTCTCGCGAGGGGAAAAATGGTGGCACGGTGTCCATGTGCGTGGATAGCGTCACCACCGGCTCACCAAAGCAAACCAGAATATTGTCGCGGTTCGGCGCCGCGTTCAGCCGTTCGACCCGCGCGTTATGCGCCGTCGCGATGGGTGTCAGGTACTTAAACAGAAAATCGCCGACCGCCTGTTCCTGTCCGGTGATCGAATCGATGTCCACCAACACGCCTGTCAGTGCAAAAAGTTCCATGGTTTTCCGCTTGGCTTGATTTTCAGGGAGAGCGACACGAAAGGAAGGACTGCCCGCGCCGGCGCAGCTACTGCCTCTCGATAGCGCTCCATTCGTCTTTGTACTGCGACAAACGGCAGTGGACAAGCCTTGGACTTGCCCCCCAACCACAGCAACGTCAACCCGCTGCCACGATTTCGGCAACAAACAGCAACCCTTCTCTGTTTCGGCCCCTGGGCCGGACCCCTTTCACCACCGACGCCCGATGCTGATCGGATTGCGCGTCTGGCTACTCATGGCCGTCGCACCTCTACGAAGTCTTTTCAACTTACGGGAAAAGAGAACGAGTGTCAACGTATGCTATAAATTGTTCGCAATTGCGGGGCGAGGAGTAGTGCTCGGTTTATCGTACGTGTGCGGAATATACATGACGGTTGCGGTGCCATCCAGATTGAACACGTCCGAAACATTTACGTAAAACGTAGCTTCAAAAACACGTTGGTTCGCTATGAATCGAAATTCCAGTTTCTCGTTTGGATGCGAGATCAGCAGCTCTCCGTTGAGTGTACTCGGGAACGACAGAGTGATGTCGTCACACGGCTTCCCATTCAGACACCGGGCCGGGCCACCGGTGACCGCAGTGGTTGCCCCGATTGCGGTCTTCACTGCGGCACAGGGCCAGACATGCATAATCTCTTCGCCTGGGCCATTGCTATGAAAAGCATACTCACGAAAGCTCTCGCCCCCAGCGCCTGGATGCTTCAGGACTACCGAGATCGTGATTTCATCGGCCGGGTTATACCAGCGCGTCTGCAAATTTGTAGGCTCTGCGTCGACTGGTAAACCAATCCCGTCGTCATACTGCGCCCATTTCTCGCGATTGATGATGCCCAGTCTCGCCGCCGCGGACTGCATCGGCTTCACTGAAAGTAGACGAACAACATACTCCGCTTCGTCCGGCTTCACACTAGCTTTCGCCGGAGGTGCTGGAGAGATGGAATCTGCTTCTCGCGCGAATTTCTCTTCGAAAGTGCCCTGAACTGCAGGGTGCTCATAATCACACTGAAAATCCTGGGTGCTGGTCGTAATCGTCTTGGCCCAAGGTGAATCGTTCAGAACGTTCAAGGCTTCGGCTTCGGTCCATTCCTGCGAAGGCTTGCTAAGATACGGCTCGCGGGCTGTCAATGGAACCGATCCAACTATTAGCGCGACGCAGCAAATGCAGCGCAGGCTAATCTGAAATGAATGGGGAGACAACAGGGAAGACAACCGCATGGAAAGACTCCTTGTGCATCAGGAACTCACAAGTAGTCTCCTGCAGGGTGCAGGAATCTTCAATAGACAAGCGCCGATGATAAACAAACTCTAAGGAGAAATCCGAGAGTGAACGTTCACAACTGCAGAGGTTTCAGCGGCACATGCTGCGAGGCGATCATCAATTCGCCGCGAAACGCAGATTCCGCAGGACGCCGTTGCAACGCTTCTTCCGCGGAGATCCGCACCAAATCCGGATTATTGTTTTCTTGCGATACGTGTGCCATCACCAGGTAGCGCGCATACGCATCGAATCCATCCGGGTCTGACAAATATTCGCTCACCGCGTGATTCGACAAATGCCCCGTGCGCGAAAGCACGCGCTGCTTCACCACCCACGGGTACGGCCCCACCTTCAGCATGTCCAGATCGTGATTCGATTCCAGAATCAGGCAGTCCGTCTCGCGCAAATGCACCTTCACCATCTCTGGCATGTAGCCCAGGTCGGTACACACTGCCACCTTGGTGCCATCATTGCGAAACGTGAAACCGATCGGGTCCACCGCGTCGTGCGGAATCGCGAACGCGTGTACATCAATATCGCCAATGCAGAAACGCTGCCCCGCCTGGATGGATTCCACTCCATTCAGCCGCTTCCGAAACGTTTCCGGCAGAATCCGTTGCAGGCTGTCCATCGTCGATTCCGTTACATACAGCGGTACCTTCCACAGACCCAGCACCTGCGGCAATCCATTGCAATGATCGGAATGTTCGTGGGTAATGACGACGGCGTCGAGGCGATCTATATCCCGTTCTACAGCGGCAAGCCGGGCTAGCGTATCGCGTTTTCCTAATCCGGCGTCGACGAGGACGCGGGTGCTTCCGCTTTCAAGCAGCGTGAGATTCCCGGAACTCCCGGAAGCCAGGATGGAAACGCGTAACCCGATTTCAACTTCTCCCGAACCAGCCCTTAAAATCGATACACTTCTTTAAGTTCGTCGCACTTCTCTTCAGTGGGTCGGAGCTTCAGCTCCGACATCAATAAACCCATCTAACTGGGCTTTAGCCCCTGCCTGCCCGCCGAAGCAGGTAGGACGCCGCGGCGTTGCTTCTCTCAAAATTCAGCAACAGCGCGCCCCGCAAACTTTCACGATAATGGCAGAGCCCGCCAATCGCGTCAATCCAGAAGCGAATATTCCTGAGGATAAATCTTCGCGCAGGGATAAAATCAGGCTTATGGACGAGCGCGACGAAAAGCCCGAAAGCCTCGATCGCTATTGGGATCCAAAACTCGAATCCCTTGGCGAACTCCTCGACCAACTTTCTGGCGACGGGACCATGGACATCGAAGAACTCGATGGCTTCTTCGCCGCGCTTCATTGTTGTCCGCAAGTTGTTCCGCCGGCCGAGTATCTACCGGAAATTTTCGGCACCGGCGAATCTTTGGAGGACGACGAGTTCTTCAATAGCCCGGAAACCGCCAAGCTGGTCTTTGGCCTCCTGATGCATCATTGGAACGCCGTCGGCGACGCTTTCCGCTCTGATGATGTCTTCATCCCTTTGCTTTTGGAAGACGAAGACGGGAAGGCTCGCGGAAATAATTGGTGCATCGGATTTATGCGCGGCGTGGAAATGCGTGAAGAATTCTGGAGCGAAATCCTCGACGACGAACAACGATTCGACTGGCTTGTTCCCATCCTCGCCCTGGCCGACGAAAATGACACCGACCCTGAGGCACCGCCAGACACAGAGCCACTGACTGACGAGGACCGGGAAAAACTCTTGGCGCGGCTTTCCGGCGCAGTTATGCAGATCTATCGCTACTTCGCGCCGCACCGCCAGTTGAACGCAGCCGCAACCCAGGCCGCCGCTCAGGCAAACTCAAAAATCGGGCGCAACGATCCCTGCTACTGTGGTTCCGGTAAAAAATACAAAAAATGCTGTGGCGGCCTCCGCGTGAACTAGGGCGAATTCTCTGGGTGAGCGAAAAATGAACTGGCTCGTGCAAATATTACGAGATGGTTACGGAATTGTTCCTGGAATCATAAACGTTGTCGAAACTCGAAGCCTGCTCGAAGAATTATGCGCAGCAGGGCTACCGCGAAGTAGGGCGGGAATTCGCCACGTGATGAAGCTGCCAGAAGTTTCGCGCATTGCCTATTCGGAATCAATGCTAGCCATCGTCGGGACGCGATTCCCTTCCGAGCCACTTACTTTGACAAGTCCCCATCCTCGAACTGGTTGGTCATGTGGCATCAGGACACCGCATTGCCTCTGCTTGAGAAAAAAGAGTTAGACGGCTGGGGTCCGTGGTCCTTAAAGGATGGCGTGACCTATGCTCATGCGCCAGCGAGCGCGTTGGAGCAAATCCTGGCTGTGCGGCTACACCTCGATGACTCGAACTTGAACAATGGCCCACTGCGAGTTCTGCCTGGAACACATCGTAGCGGAGTTTTGACCGACGATCAGATGCGTCAACTATCTGAAACTGTGGATAGCGTAGATTGCACCGTCCCCAGAGGTGGAGCAGTACTCATGAGGCCTCTGGTTGTTCATGCCTCATCCAAATCCACATGTGAAGAACCGCGCCGCGTGATCTGGGTGTTTCTCCGCACGGTGAAACAATTCTGGGCTCGCTAACGCCATCCCAGACTATTTCCGCTTCAGCCGACGGCACTGCCAGCTATGCCCTGAATCTCTCCACGCAAGGTAATAGCGCCAATGCGGATCTATCCCTTGACGTCGATGGCGTCCCTTCGGGCGCAACAAGCTCTTTCACTCCTGCGACCATCAATGCTGGGACAGGAACTTCGACCTTGAACGTAGTCGTTCCCGCCGGAGCGCTGCAAACCGGCACTTACAATCTCCTACTCACAATCAAGGGTGACGGCGTCGTGAGTGAGGTGACTGTCACTCTCGTCGTGAATCCATAATGTCTCGTTCCCGAGGTTGAAGGGCTTCACTTTTCGCGAATGCGCGAGCGGGTGAGAAGCTCGAAGCCACTAACAAGCAATCGCGGCGGACCTGTCAGTTCTCTCGGATCAGGTCCGCCGATTCTTTTTCCTACAAGCACACTCTCTCGATGGGCACGTCCCGGTCCTAAACTGTAAAGGAGTCATCCTGGGCAGAACGAAGGATCTCAACCTCAATCTCAATCTAAACCTTTACCTCTGCCTGCTGGGAGAAACCTTGCGCCCTACGACGCTCGTTCCTAACACGCCAACCGGTCCCTCGTAATCGCCAATCCATTGATCGGCCCCAGCACTGTCGCTGCAATCTGCTCCGTCTGGAAGAAATCACGCGCCAAACCCTGCACCTGCTCTCGCGTCACCGCATCAATCGCCGTCAAGATTTCATCCAGCGTCGTGAACCGGTGAAAATACAATTCCTGCCGCGCCAGATTCGACATCCGCGAACTTGTCGATTCCAGCGAAAGCATCAACGATCCCTTCAGGTGGTTCTTCGCGCGCAGAAGCTCTTCTTCCGTGACCGGCGATTCCTTCATCGCGCGGAATTCCGCAACGGTCAAATCCAGAACCTTCGCCACGGTTTCCCGCGCCGTGCCTGCGTACACGCTCAACATCCCGGCATCCGAATAAGGTGTCAGTTCGCTGAACACCGCGTACGCCAATCCCTGCTTTTCTCGAATGTTCTGAAACAGCCTTGAAGACATTCCGCCGCCCAACAGATTGTTCAGCACAGCCACGGCAAAGCGCCTTTCGTCGGCCAGCGGAATACACGGCACACCGATGCACATGTGCACTTGCTCCAGTTCTTTCTTCGTTTGCAATTGAATCGGTGCAGCCGTTGTTGGTCTTGATTCCGGATCGGGTTCGCCGGAAGGCGGCAACTGCCCAAATTCTTTTTCCACCAGCGCAAGCACCTGTTCGTGCGTAACATTGCCCGCTGCGGTGACTACGATATGATCCGGCGCGAACCATTTCCGGAATCGGGCGAGTATTCCGTCACGACTGAAGGTTTTCACCGTTTCCGGAGTCCCCAGAATCGGCCGTCCCAACGCATGATCGGGCCAGAATCCCCGCGTGAAAATATCGTGCAGCAGGTATTCCGGATTGTCCGAATCCATTTTGATTTCTTCCAGCACCACCTGCCGCTCTTTGCGAACATCATCCGCATCCAGTTTTGGACGCAACACCAGATCCGCCAGTACATCGAACGCAATCGGCAGATGTTCGTCGAGCACCTTGGCGTTAAAACAGATCTGTTCCTTGGAGGTGAACGCGTCCAGCATCCCTCCCACAGAATCCATTTCACGAGCGATGTCTTCGGCAGAGCGGCGCTCAGTACCCTTGAAAACCATGTGCTCCAGAAAATGCGCGGTACCGTTTTCCGCTGGAATTTCGCGGCGCGAACCGTTGTTCACCCAGATTCCGACGGACACGGAACGAACATGGGGCATCGTTTCGGTGATCACGATCAGACCGTTGGGAAGCACGTGCCTCTGAATGTCTCGCGTTGTAGCAACCATGAAGCTATTGTGGCATAGGGTCGGGCAGGTGACGAGTGACGATATAACTTACTTATTTACTTTGCCATAGCCGGCCCTGTGAAGTTGCTGAAGCGGCAGAATGCCGCGCGGGTTATGCTAGTGTTTGTCAGTCACGATCATGGAATTACTGGGCAAAACCAAACAAGAGCTTCGCGAGTACTGTCAATCGCTCGGCGAGCCTGCCTTTCGCGGCGGCCAGATTTATCACGCGCTCTACGCGGAACATAAGTTTGCGCTGGTGGAAATGACCACTCTTCCCGCTGTCCTGCGCGAAAGGCTGGCCCGCGAAGTTACCATTACACTGCCGGTGGTAAAACAAAAATATCTCTCCAGCGACGGCTCGGTGCGCTATCTGCTGGGACTGGATACGCAAAAACCCGCCTCTGTCGAAGCCGTCTACATGCCCAGCGAGCGCCGCCAGACCATTTGTATTTCCACGCAAGCCGGCTGCGCTGTGGACTGTCAATTTTGCCTGACCGCGCAATTAGGATTGATCCGCAATCTGACTGCAGGAGAAATCATCGCGCAGGTGTTGTTACCACTGAAGGAAATGTCGAAGAAGTTGGATCGAGTTGACTGTGGCAATACGACGAATGAAGAGAGCGATGACAATCCCAGCGAAACCGGCGATACAGTACAAACTAATGTCGTCCTGATGGGCCAGGGCGAACCGCTGCTGAATTTTGAAAGCGTAATGAGCGCGCTGCGAATTTTACTGGATGAAGAAGGGGTAGGCCTTTCGCCAAAACGTGTGACGCTTTCAACCAGCGGAATCGTGCCGGGAATCGAACGCCTCGCCAGAGAAAATATTCGGCCAAAACTGGCGATCTCTCTGAATGCGTCGAACGACGAACAGCGCGACAAAATAATGCCGATCAATCGCAAATATCCGCTGAAGACGCTGATCGGCGCTTGCCGCAAATATCCGCTGCGCAATTGGGAACATCTCACCTTTGAATATGTCATGCTCGGCGGCGTGAACGATTCTCCGGAAGATGCGCGGCGCGTCGCAAAATTGTTGGCGCCGATGAAAAGCAAGAAGGTCAATCTGATTCCATGGAATCCAGGTGAACTTCCCTACAAAGAATCCAGCGAAGATACCATCGAATCGTTCCGCAGAATATTAACGGAACGCAAAGTACCCACTTTCGTGCGTTATTCTCGCGGGCGCGATGTAATGGCCGCTTGCGGCCAATTGGCCTTGCTCGAAACGCAAAACTCCCAATTGCCTGTTTTCAGGTAATCTCGGAACTTACATTTTCCACTGAAGGCGCGGGAAATTGCCTGGAGAACCAAAACGCGCGCGGTGTTGCGCCGTGTTGTTGATAATGTTCCAGGCGTTCGCGGCCTTCTGCAACTATGGGAATGTGCCCTGCGGGAATCCACCACAGACAATAGTGAGGTTTTTCCATCTTCTCGAACCATTTGGCGCGATCGCGAAATACCTCGATATGCTTCGAGGTGTAAGCATAATCGCGCAATGCCTCGACCGATTCCCAGAGCGACATATTGACGATCACGAAGGGATCATCGTTGTAAGCAACACCGGTCGCGTTCCCGGCGTCGGATTTCAGCCGCCACACAAATCCTGGAGACCTTTCCGCAAGCGCATTGATAGGATCGAGCTGCGCAACGAAATCCGCAATCTTCGGATCGTCAATCGGGGCAACGAGTCTGGCGATATTGATCTGCGCGAGATGGAAGTTCATAACGGCAGTTCATCCTTGTGAGTAAATTCCAATCACAGACATCGAACGCCCGGAAATCGCACCTTCGCGGCGATAGCTGAATAGCAAATCGTCGTTGCACGCAGTGCAAAGATCGCTTGTGTAGATATTCGCGGGGCGAATTCCGGCAGTTTCCAGCTGCGAAATATTGGCTTTGCGAAGATCGAGATGCACATTCTTCGGCGGAGGTTGATGTCCAGGAGGTTTCATATTCAGCCACTGAATTGGGTTTGGCTCGTCGCCAGTTCGCGGCTCATCGAAGTATTCGTGTCCGTCTAGAAATAAAGCAGTGAACTTCGTGACGAGTTCGACGCCAACTTCGTAACAGCAAGGACCAATCGAAGGACCAATGGCGGCGAGAAGATCAGATGGTTTGCTGCCGAATTCCTGACGCATTCGACCGACAGTCTTTCCCGTGACACGGGAAAGCGTTCCGCGCCAACCTGCGTGAATTGCGGCGACCGCGTGCCTCTTGGGATCGACGAGGAGAATCGGAACGCAATCTGCGGTTTGCACAGAGAGCAGAAGATTTGGGGTGTTCGTTGCGGAAGCGTCGCCGAACGTGGGTTCGGAACCTACGGAGGAAAACCGGTGAATAAGATCGGAATGCACTTGCTTGAGTGGAACGAGGCTGAACTCTTTGGCAGCAATTGCGGATTGAAATCGCTGGCGATTCTCGAGGACATTCTTGCGTTCGTCCCAATCCATAAAACCGAGGTTTAGGACATTCGAGCCTTCAAGATTGCTTGCGCCGCCGAAACGCGTGCTGAATGCGTGAACGAGCCAAGGAAGCCTCTTGAAAGGAACGAGACGCAAAACCTTCACTCCTTTGACGGTTTCAAGCGTCCAAGGAGAAGAGAGAGCAGCGGCCTGTCGCGGATTCGGCTGTTGCCTTTCGCGGCGGTTCCTCAGGGATGATTTGGCCTTAGTCACAATCTGAACAGTATAATCGCAACAGGGTTCAGAGGTCGAAACGGCGATTGTGGGTGAAATGTGATTGTTGGAATGGGAATTGATATTGCGGAAGTTCCGCGGATTCGCGCGGTGATTGAATTGCAAAAAGAGCGTTTTTTGCGGCGCGTTTACACGCTTGATGAAGTGGCGTATTGCGAGCAGTTCAAGAATAAATATGAGCGGTACGCAGGACGATTCGCTGTGAAAGAAGCGGCGATGAAGGCATTGGGAACGGGCTGGAGCCGCGGCGTGCGCTGGGTAGATGTGGAAGTGGTGAGAGTGCGCGGGGGAAAACCGACTCTAGCGTTGAAGGGTGAGGCTAGGAAGATTGCCGATGGATTGGGAGTGAAGAATATTGCGGTGAGTATAACCCATACGGAAGAACAGGCGATCGCACAGGTGATTTTCGAGGGGTAGGAAAAGAATTTAACCAAAGAGGACACTGAGAGCACAGAGTGAGGCGAAAACTTCACACCTTGCAACATATTCACAAGCAAATTTCAAAACATTTGAATCAAGTACAGTCGGCATCATTTCACCAAGAGGAAAGAGCCCAGGGCCAGGGCGTCTATGCCCGCGCAATAGAAGCTGCGGACGGCGCCGCGCGGATCGGTGACAAGCGGTTCGCCGAAAAGGTTGAAGGAGGTGTTCACGAGGATTGGGGCGGGCGCGGATTCGCCGAATTTGTTCAGGAGCCGCCAAAAGAGAGGGTTGGACTCTTTATCCACGGTGTGAACGCGAACGGAGTTTCCATGAAAGGCAAATCGTTCGAGGCCAGCGACGGGATTGATTAATTTGGCTAGCGAGGCCATGAAGCGGCAATTGGGGGAAGCCTCGAAAAATTCGGCGGCGCGCTCGGCGGGAATGGAGAGCGCGAAGGGATGAAATTCTTCGCGGTGCTTGATGTACTGATTGACGTTTTCGATGATGTATTCGGAAAAGGGAGAAGCGAGCAAGCTGCGATGGCCGAGGGCGCGGTGACCAAATTCGGAATGGCCTTGGCACCAGGCAACAATTTTGTCGCGACGGAGGAGATTGACCGTTTCTCCGACAGTTTCATCCTCGCCGGATAGATAGCGGTACGCAATCTTGCAGTTGTCCAGGACTGTTTTGATTTCCTGAGAATCGGCATGCATGCCAAGAGCGAGAGTGGAGAGCGGCGCGCGGCCAGAATGCCCGGTAACTTTCTTACGCGAAAGATATGCGGCGCCAAGCGCGGTGCCGGCATTGCCAGAGACAGGTTGCACGTAGACCGATTCAAAAGCACCACGCGTTTCCAGCGCGCGAACGAGAAACACATTCAGAAACAGCCCGCCAGCAAGGCAGAGCGTGTGAGCGCCTGTACTCTCCTTAAAATTTGCCGTGAGTTGCAGGACGAGTTCTTCGACAAAGTCCTGAAGACTACGGGCAATATTGGCGCGCGTTGAAGGCGTGAGGAAATTGCCGCGAGAGGACAAGTCAAGTTCGCGATAAAACTGGGGAGCGAATACACCATGATGGTCGGGGCCCGGAGCATAGTAACGGCGATTGAGAGCAGGAGCCCCGTTGGGTTTCCAGGTAAACATTTTGCGAAAAGCAGAAAGATATTCCGGATCGCCATCCTTGCTGAGCCACTGAATCTTGTGTTCATCGCGGTGAGGGCGAAGTCCGGCGATTTCCGTGACGCGGGTGTAGAACCAGGCCAGCGAATCGGGAAACTTGAAGGAGTGCAATGGCTCGATTTCATCACCATCTCCAAGAGCCAGAAGGCCAGACTGCGAGCCAGCGCCTTCGTCGAGGGTGAGGATAAGAGAGTGATCGTAACCGGAAGTGTAGTACGCACTGGCTGCGTGACAAAGATGATGATCGAAACGCGAGAGGCGTGGACCGCCTCGCAAGAGCTGAAGGAGGCGATCGTGAGCGGCGGAATGATGAGTGCGTTTACGATTGGAGCGGGAACTGGCGGGGTTGATGCTGCGATCGGCAAGACCAATGGCACGGCAATCGGAGAGCTTGAGGTGATTTTCCAGAAGGCAACGATCGAGAGCGAGGCGAGGAATTTCACTGGAGTCGTGAAGACGATTGAGTTTTTCTTCCTCAATCGCAAAGACTATGCCGTGATCATTGAGGAGCGCGACGGCGGAACTGTGGCCCAGTGAAGAGATTCCGAGAAAGTTCATATGTTTGTTGAGCAGGCGGCTCCTTCCGCGGCCAAGAGTAAAGGCGCAGGAAGAGATGCTAACAAATTTTTGCCGTCGAAGGATGTGATTACAAGGGAATGGAATTGGTTGGGGGGAAGGATCGCCGGGATGTGCACCTGGAGGAAGTTTTCAGAGAGTGCGGGAGTACCGGGGTTGTGGGGTGAATCGGGGTCGCGGCGCAGGGTAAGGAGGGAAAGTTTGCGGCCAATCTGTGAAGTGCGGAAAGCCACGGATTTGGATTCAGCGATGGCGCGGAGTTCGCGAGCGCGGCGTTTGATGACGCTACCAGAAATCTGATTGGGCATTGTGGCGGCTTTAGTGCCAGGCCGTTGCGAATAAGAAAAGATGTGAAGGTAGGTGAATGGGAGCGCTTCAACAAAGCGAATCGTGGCGGAATGATCTTCTTTGGATTCACCAGGAAATCCGGTGATGATATCGGCACCAACAGCGGCGTGTGGCAAGCGTTCGCGAATGAATTCAACACGGCGGGCGTAATGCTCCGCCCGATACCAGCGGTGCATGGCGGCAAGAATGCGGTTGGAAGCAGATTGCAGGGGCATGTGGAAGTGCGGGGCCATTCGTTCTGTGATGGCGAAGAGGTCAACAAGGTCTGCGGTCACGTCGAGAGGCTCGATTGAACTGACGCGTAAGCGCTGAACGGAGGTTTCATCGAGGATGGTTTTCAAAAGGTCGATGAATTCAACTCGTGGAGTAAGATCGCGGCCGTAAGTGCCAAGATTGATGCCACTGAGAACGATTTCTCTGTAGCCGGAATCCGTGAGGCGCCGAATTTCTGAAATGACGGTGTCGACGGGCAAGCTGCGAGATTTTCCACGCACGAAGGGGATGACGCAGAAGGAACAGCGCGAGTTGCAGCCGTCCTGAATCTTGAGCGTGGGGCGGGTGTGATTCCCTTCTCCACCGAGGACGGGAGCGACAAGTACATCAGAAAGGTCGAAGATGTCGCCGGTCAGGATCGGGGCGAGAAGATTTGTCTGAAAATTCTCGCGGAGTTGCAGCTGCGTGAGCGGCAAGAATTGAGTGTCCGAAGCAATCGAATCGTTACTGTCGAGCCCGAGGAGTAGTGAAGGAATCTGCGGCTTGTGGGAATTGCCGACGACAAAAGAGACGCCGGGAAGCGCCGCCAGATCTTCGGGTGCGCGCTGCGCGTAACAGCCGGTGACAATAATGCGCGCCAGAGGATTGGCAGCGTGGATTTTGCGGATGGCGTCGCGGGCTTGCGTGTCTGCGGCTGCGGTGACCGTACAGGTATTCACGACCACATATTCGGCGGAATTGGGATCGGGCGCAACGGAGCAACCCTCGTCCCGGAGTTGGCGCTCAATAGCGGCACCGTCGGCCTGGGTGGCCCGACAGCCGAATTGCTCGATGTGAAAGGTCGGCATGGTTAGAAGGATAACAAGAGTTGGGAGGGTGTGGCTCAAAGTCGAGAATTAAAGGTTGAAAGAAGAGAGGCGAATCCGGGCGACACTTGGCTGATATTAACGAGAAAACTATCCCCAATGTTCGAAGAGGTTTTGGATGGCACCTACACAGGCGCAATCCAAGGAAATGCCACAGAAGGATCAGGCCTGGGCCATGCGGCGCTGAAAGGTTAGCAGGATCAAGTCGGCGCGGCGGCGTACACCGAATTTGTTTAGTAGGTTGGAGACGTGGAACTTTACGGTGCGCTCGGCGATATTGAGCTTGCTGGCGATTTCTTTATTGGAGAGATTTTCCAGCAGGGAGTCCAGAACTTCCTGTTCGCGACGGCTTAGATTTGTAATGGATTCCGTCTTCATGCGGCGGCCCTGGCTGGTGAGAATGGAATCGACGAAGCCAGAGAGCACGGAACGAGGAACCCAGAAACCACCCTGTGAAACCAAAGGGAGAGCGCGAGCTAGCTGATCGCGGGCTTCCGCGTAGGAAAGAATTCCTTTTACGCCGAGACGGAGAAGTGAGTAGGCATTCGCATCGTTGATGGCATCGCCGACAACGATGAGGCGCGCATCCGTAACACGTTCAAGAATATTGGTAAGCAGGGCTCCAGTGGCCTGACGGGCCGCGTGCGCGTCGATGACATAGACCTGCGCCTTAGGCGGCTCCAGATTGCGAAGATCGGGAGCTAGGGTGGATTCCAGTTGCTTGGCGATGACCTTGAACTGCGAGGCTTTGCCGAGAAGGCGCTCGAATTCGGTAAGCACCAGCGGGTGCGGAGACAACAAGCATACAGTGAGTTTCGGAGACATTCGTTTAGTAGCCACTGTACTTGAGGGTAGAGAAAGCCGGGCAAAGGGGCAAGGACCTTGGGGACAGATGTTCACGAATTGTTACTGACGGTTAAGGCGTATTTTCAGGGGGTTGAGGGGCATCTAATGGCCATTCGGTGGGGAGTGGTGTCGGGTAGGGCGCAAATACCCGTAAAATAGAGGGATAGCTTGATGAGAAAGAAAAGCGAGGGAAGTACTTCCTTCGCGGGGCTAAAGCCCATTTGTTTTGGGGAGTTTGCGCCGGGGCCGAGGCCCTTGCCTCCTAAAAGTAAAGTAGCAAGAGTAGAACTGATTCGCGGGCTACGAAATCGCGAGATTGCCGTTGGTTAGCAGTCTGTAGGAAACCGAGGTCGTCGACGGAATGAGAAATCTGAAGGAATCGGACAAGGCTCTGAGAGAGTTGCTGACGGAACGCATCCTGGTGCTGGATGGCGCGATGGGCACGATGCTGCAGCAACGGGATTTGACCGCGGCGGATTTTGGCGGGGCGGCGCTGGAGGGCTGCAACGAGAACCTGGTACGGACGCGTCCGGATGTGGTGCTGGATATCCACCGAAAATATTTTGAAGCGGGGTCAGACATTGTAGAGACGAATACGTTTGGGTCGACCCCTTTGGTGCTGGCGGAATATGGGTTGGAGGTGGATGCGCTGGAGCTGAGCAAGCGCGCGGCGGAATTGGCGCGGCAGGCGGCGGACGAGTTCTCGACACCGGGAAAACCGCGATTTGTGGCGGGGTCAATGGGGCCGACGACCAAAGCGATTACTGTAACCGGCGGAGTGACGTTCGAAGGGCTGCTGGATTCGTATTACGTACAGGCGAAGGGATTGCTGGAAGGCGGGTCGGACCTGTTACTGGTTGAAACTTGCCAGGACACGCGGAATATTAAGGCAGCGATACTGGCGATTCAGAAATTGTCGAAAGAAATCGGTACACCAGTGCCCTTCCTGGTTTCGGTAACGATTGAGCCGATGGGAACGATGTTGGCGGGGCAGACGGTTGAGGCGATGTGGGCCTCGTTGCGGCATGCGCACCCGTTGGCGTTTGGAATGAACTGTGCTACCGGGCCGGAGTTCATGACGGACCACATCCGGACGTTGAGCACGACGACGGGGGAGTTTGTGTCGTGCTACCCGAACGCGGGATTGCCGGATGAAGAAGGAAAATATTTGGAGACGCCATTCACGCTGGCGGCGCAACTGGAAAAATTCGTAAATCATGGCTGGCTGAATATTGTGGGCGGGTGCTGCGGAACTACGGAGAAACACATTCGCGCGATTGCGCAGATGGTGGATGGGAAAAAGCCGAGGGTGAGACCGTTGGAGGCGCATCGTGCGGTGTACTCCGGCGTGGAGACGATTGAAGCGGACGACCAGACGCGACCGCTGCTGGTGGGCGAGCGCACGAACGTGATTGGGTCGCGGCTGTTCAAGAACTTGATGGCGGAAGAGAAATTTGAAGAGGCGACGGAAATTGCGCGCAGGCAGGTGAAGGGCGGCGCGCACATTGTAGACGTGTGCCTGCAGAGCACGGAGCGGGACGAGAAAAAGGATATTCCGCCGTTCTACGAGAAACTGATCCGAAAGATCAAAGCGCCAGTGATGATCGATACAACGGACCCGACGGCGGTGCAGCTTGCGCTGACCTATTGCCAGGGGAAGGCGATCATCAACTCGATCAATCTGGAAGATGGCGAGGAAAAGTTCGAGAAAGTGGTGCCGATCGCGCACGATTTTGGAGCGGCGATTGTGGTGGGCTGCATCGACGAGGATCCGGTGCAGGCACAGGCGTTTACGCGAGAGCGGAAGCTGGCGATCGCGCAGCGGTCGTATGAATTGTTGACGACGAAATATGGGATGGCGCCAGAGGATATTATTTTCGACCCGCTGGTGTTTCCATGTGCTACGGGAGACGAAAATTACATTGGCGGCGCCGTGGAGACGCTGGAAGGAATACGGCTGATCAAGCAAGCGCTGTCGGATACGCGGACGATCCTGGGGATCTCGAATGTGTCGTTTGGATTGCCAGCCGGCGCGAGAGAGGTGGTGAACTCGGTTTTCCTGTACTACTGCACGAAGGCGGGGCTGGACCTGGCGATCGTGAATACGGAGAAGCTGGAGAGGTTCGCGTCCATCCCTGAGCAGGAGCGGCGGTTGGCGGAAAACGTATTGTTCCAGCACGCCCCGAAGGATGTGCCGGCAGATCATCCGCGCGAGAAGTTGTTAAAGAATGTGCCGGCGGACTGGCGAGAGCAATCGAAGGAGCAGAAGGCGGCGATCAACAATTATCACATCGTAGCGATTACCGAGCATTTTCGCACGGCAACGAAAAAAGAAAAAGTGAAGGCGGAGGATTTACCGCTGGATCAGCGACTGGCGAATTACATCATTGAAGGAACGCGCGACGGGCTGGTGGAGGACCTGGAGAAGAAGCGGGCGGAAGGTGCGAATCCACTGGCGATTATCAATGGACCGCTAATGGAGGGGATGGGCGAAGTTGGGCGGCTATTCAACGCGAATGAATTGATTGTGGCGGAGGTGCTGCAGTCGGCGGAAGCGATGAAGGCGGCGGTGAACCACCTGGAACAGTTCATGGAGAAAGCGGACACGGCGAAGCGCGGAAAGGTAGTGCTGGCGACGGTGAAGGGCGACGTCCACGACATTGGGAAAAACCTGGTGGAAATTATTCTGAAGAACAACGGATTCGATGTGGTGAACCTGGGGATCAAAGTGCCTCCGGAGGATTTGATCAAGGCATACCAGGCACACCAGCCGGACGCGATTGGGCTTTCTGGCCTGTTGGTGAAGAGCGCGCAACAGATGGTGACTACGGCGAACGATTTGAAAGATGCGGGGATTGGAGTGCCGCTGCTGGTGGGAGGGGCGGCACTGAGCGCGAAATTCACACAAACGAAGATTGCGCCAAGTTATGGCGGAGCAGTGTGTTACGCGAAGGACGCGATGACCGGGCTGCGATTGATGAATGAGTTGATGGACCCGGCGACGAGAGAGCGGGTGATCAGCGAGCAATTGGTGTCGGGCGATGGAGTGACGGTAAAGACCACGGTGAAGATTGCAGAGAAGCCGTCGGTGGAGCGGTCGCCAAAGGTGCGCACGGATTTGCCGATTCCTTCGGTGGGATATCTGGACCGCAAGGTGCGCCTGGTACCGGATCTACGCGAAGTGTGGAGCTATGTGAATCCGTTCATGCTATTCGGAAGACACATGGGGTATCGCGGAGATTTTGAAAAGCGGCTGGCGGAACGGGAGACCAAGGCTGTCGAACTGTTTAGCGAGATGGAAGAAGTAAAGAACGAGGCCGCGACGTTCATGAAGGTGCGCGCGGTGTGGCAATTTTTTGAGGCGGAATCACAGGGCAATGAACTGTACTTGTTCGCGCCGGGTGGCAATGAGCCGTTACACACGTGGCGATTCAAACGGCAGGTGAACGGAGATCAACTCTGCTTGAGCGATTTCGTGTTGCCGGCGAGGGATGGCAAGCGGGATCATGTCGGCGTGTTTGTGGTGACCGCGGGTGAAGGAGTGCGGGAACGCGCGGAAAAGGCTAAGCAGGATGGATATTACTTCAAGTCGCACGGGTTGCAGGCGTTGGCAATTGAAACGGCGGAAGGCTGCGCGGAATGGTTGCACCGGCGGATGCGAGAGGATTGGGGATTCCCTGATCCACCAGAAATGACGATGGGGCAACGATTTACTTCCCGATATCGCGGGAAGCGATATAGCTTTGGCTATCCGGCCTGCCCGGACCTGGAAGATCAGGCGAGTATCTGGAAATTGCTGCGTCCTGAAGAGATTGGGGTGCAGTTGACCGAGGGATTCATGATGGATCCAGAGGCGAGTGTGAGTGCGCTGGTGTTTCAGCACCCGGATTGCGTGTATTTCAGCGTTGGGGATGGCAGTGAGATTTCCTGAGTTTTCGGCAGGCAGTTCCCATTGAGAAATCCAAGAACGCTGGCATGAGAGTCAGCGCTACATTGGCTTGGGGCTGTTAATTGGCCGTCGGTTGACGCCTGTGGGACGTTGAGGTTGAGGTCCTTCAAGCCAATCAGAATCGACTCTCAGGATGACAATCGGCTGGTTTGGCGCCACCCTTGTGCACGTTAGCTTTACGACCCGGGGCGCGCGTGATGCTTTTCGGGGAAAGCATCTCAACGTAAAATAAACGCACTCCTATGCAGAGAATCCTTTCTACCTACTTGTTCGTTTCCAAGAAGTTGACATCCGAAATTTTGGGACAGATCGCCGCAGCCCGATTTCAGGCGGTGGAGATATTCGGGACGCGGAGCCATTTCGATTACGCCACGAAGGCGGGGGTTCGCACGATCGCGTCGGCGCTCTCTGAACACCGATTGAAGCTGAATTCACTCCATGCACCCACCAGCCGTGACCTCAGCGTGAACCGCGAAGGTGGATCACCGCTGTCGATCACGGAAGTGGAACGGGTGCGGCGCATTGAGGCCATGGACGAATTGAAGCGGGTGCTGGATGTGGCGCAAGACCTGCCGTTCGCGCGACTGATTCTGCATATGGGGGGTTCGCGAGAGATGGCTGATCCCCGAAAACGGGATGCGGCGTTCAGTTCGCTGGAACACCTTTCGCTTCATGCGCATCACGCGGGAGTAACGATCTGTGTTGAGAACACGACAAGCGAGATGGGCGAGCCTGCGTATTTGCGCTCGTTTGTCGAGGAAACGCGGCTGACGGCGGTGCGTTTTAATTTTGATATCGGGCACGCACATCTTGCGGAGGGGCCAGAAGAAGAGCGCGTGGCGCGAAGCTTTGAGCCAGTGCGCGAACTGGTGGCCAGCGCGCATATTCATGACAATCACGGGGAGAAGGACGAGCACCTGCCGCCGTATGACGGGACAATTGACTGGGCGGCAGCCGTGAAGCTGCTTAAATCGGCACAGACGAAAGATTTACCGCTGACGCTGGAAGTGAAAGAAAAAACCGGGCCGGACGCACCGTCCCTTGGAGATCAGTTGGCAGCAGCAGCCAAGTCCCTAGACCGTCTCGAAGAAGATTGGAACGAGTAAGGGATAGCGGGCCTCCAACTGAAAGACATCAAGACGTTGGGAAATTACTGAACATCCCACCCAGATTGACTCCCTGAGAAGTTTGCGCGTCTCTGGTAAACTGTTGGATTGAACCAACGACAGAGAGCCTGACAATGACCATCATCACGATAGAGAATGCAGGAAAGTACGACCGGCAGGAGGTGACGATTCGCGGGTGGCTGTACAACATTCGCGAGTCGGGGAAACTGGTATTCCCGATATTTCGGGATGGCACTGGAATTATCCAAGGCGTGTGCTCGCTGAAAGAGACGCCGGAGGCATTCGCAGCGCTAAAGGGATTGACGCAGGAATCGAGCGTAGTCGTTACCGGCAAGATCCGCGCGGAGCAGCGAGCGCCCGGCGGGTACGAGATAGGCGTAACGCAGATCCAAGTGCTTCAGAAGGTTTCTGAGGCGACTCCCTTCCCTATTCAGTTGAAAGAGCATGGCGTGGATTTCCTGCTGGATCAGCGGCACCTGTGGATTCGCACACCGCGCCAGGCGGCAATTCTGCGTATTCGGGCGGAAGCCGTTCTGGCTGCGCGCAATTACATGGACAGCATTGGCTATACGCTGACTGACGCGCCGATCTTCACGCCAGCGGCGTGCGAAGGGACTTCCACCCTTTTCGAAGTGAATTACATCGATGAGCAGAAGGCGTATCTGACGCAGAGCGGACAACTCTATATCGAAGCAACGGCGATGGCGCTGGGCAAGGTATACACGTTTGGGCCAACGTTTCGCGCTGAGAAATCGAAGACGCGGCGGCACCTGACGGAGTTTTGGATGCTGGAGCCGGAAGCGGCTTATGCCGAACTGGGCGATATGATGGACCTGGGCGAAGGACTGGTCAGCGCGATCGTGCAGAGCGTGGTAAAGAACAAGTCTCGCGAACTGGAAATGCTGAAACGCGACATCAAGAAGTTGGAGAACATCAAGCCACCGTTCCCACGAATCACGTATGAAGAAGCCATCCAGGTGTTGCAGAAACGCGGGAACCCGGCAAAATTCGGCGACGATTTTGGGGGCGACGAAGAGACTACCATTTCGAGCGAATACGACAAGCCGCTGATTGTGCACCACTACCCGACGGCGATTAAGGCGTTTTACATGCAGCCCGACGCGGAACGGCCGGAACTGGCGCTCGCCTTTGACATGCTGGCTCCTGAGGGTTACGGCGAGATTATCGGGGGCAGCCAGCGCATTCACGATTACGACCTTCTGGTTAAACGATTGAAAGAGAATAACTTACCAGAAGAGGCGTTCCAGTGGTACTTGGACCTGCGGCGCTATGGCAGTGTGCCCCACTCGGGCTTTGGCATGGGTTTGGAGCGCACGGTGGCTTGGATTTGCGGTACGGAGCACATTCGCGAGGTCATCCCCTTTCCTCGAATGATTTATCGGGTATATCCTTAGCAGGTAAAAGGTACAGCAAACCGACATCCCCAGACCGTACTGCCGGGCGCGCGTCTAAGCCAGAGTGACCCGGGCATCTCCACCTCTCCGGGGACGGACTCATTCAAAAGGTAATCGTTCATGAGCAAAAAAATCAGAATCATAGGCGTGCCCATGGACCTTGGGGCCAGCCGGCGCGGCGTGGATATGGGTCCTTCCGCCTTACGGGTTGCGGGGCTGCATTCGCGCATCAAGCAACTGAATTATCAAGTCGAAGATATGGGCAACATTTCAGTGAAACAGCCGGAAGAAATGCCAGTGGGAGAGAAGCGCGCAAAGTATCTGACGGAAATTGCGGAAGCGTGCAAGGATTTGGCCGAAGCGACAGAGAAATCTCTGGCGGACGGATTTTCGCCGCTGATTCTTGGTGGAGATCACTCGATTGCAGTCGGAGCGGCAACCGGTGTGTCATCACATTTCCGCAAAGACAAAAAACAGGTTGGGTACATCTGGCTGGATGCGCACGGGGATATGAACACACCCGATTCGTCGCCATCGGGAAACGTCCACGGCATGCCGTTGGCGGCGATCATGGGTTACGGCGCGCCAGAGTTGGTGGAGCTGATGGGATTCCAGCCGAAAATCGAGCCGCAGAATATTGTACTGGTGGGAATTCGCGAACTGGATGCGCAGGAACGCAAGTTGGTGAAGAAATCGGGCGTACACGTCTTCACGATGCGGGATATCGATGAACGCGGAATGCGCGAAGTGATGTCGGACGCGCTGAAGTATGCGATGGATGATACGGATGGAATTGGCGTCAGCCTGGACATGGATTTTGTGGACCCGTCGGATGCTCCGGGAGTGGGGACACCAGTACGCGGTGGAGTGACCTATCGCGAAGCACATCTGGCGATGGAAATGATCGCGGACAGTGATGCGATGGTTTCGTTGGAGATTGTGGAGATCAATCCGGTAATTGATGAGCACAATAGGACGGCGTTGCTCGGGGTCGAATTGGTGCTATCGGGGTTAGGGAAGAAGATTTTGTAAGATGAAGATGCGGAGAGCGGCGTAA
Organism: Candidatus Acidiferrales bacterium; assembly: GCA_963748365.1. Classification (GTDB taxonomy): domain Bacteria; phylum Acidobacteriota; class Terriglobia; order Acidiferrales; family UBA7541; genus Acidiferrum. The sequence goes on along the minus strand of CAVVJG010000020.1, from coordinate 225,245 downwards.
AGTCGTCCATACGCGGACAAGAGTAGAGGCCACGCCCCTTCAAGCAGGCGAAGAGTGGCCACCTCAAGGTGGCCGCTACATAACGGCCAGAGCAAACATCGCGGACGCAAGCCCTTCTATGGAAACTATTTAGGTGAAGTGCGGGAAAGAAACCGAAATGAGGGAAGGAACAAACGACGGCGATGACAGAAGATGGTTAGCGGTCTTGATACAAAAATTTTACAAATTTCCTGATTGACGCACTTTAACTCCACCCGTGAAAATGTAGGAATCCAGATGTAACGGGTGTGGCTGTTTGCGACGGGTTGCACTGGGATTGGCAGAGCCGGGGGATCCGGATCGGCTAATTCCAGGTTCATTGGTGGTTCACTCAGTTCGTCACCGAAATTCATTGGTGCGCGAAAGGAGAGTCCATGCAATGGACTGCAAGCAGGCACATCGTGTCTGCACTGTTTCTCTTCATAGTTTCAATCTCAATCTCAAACTCATACGCACAAAGCGGTACGACCACATTGCGAGGCACGATTGTGGACCCGCAAGGGGGGGTAGTACCGAACGCAGAAGTGATTCTGGCGAACCCGGAAATCGCAGTAAACCTTACGACGCACACAGACGGCAATGGCGCTTATCAATTCCGGGAAGTACGGCCGTCGACATACACGCTAAGCGTGAACGCAGCGGGATTCGCCCCATACAAGCAGACTGGGCTGACGCTGCTGGTTTCCACACCAGCGAGCAGCGACATAGTGCTGCAGGTGGCCACGGGAACGACCACTGTAGAAGTCGTGGCCGGCGAGCAGATGATGAACACGCAAGACGCCACGCTGGGCAATACGTTCGATTCGCAACACATTCTGGCGCTGCCCTTCGAAGGGCGGGACGCTGCAGGGGTGTTGAGTCTGCAACCGGGCGTCACGTTCGTGGGCAATCAGGTAAACGACACGATTGACACGCGCAACGGCTCGTTGAACGGGGGCCGAAGCGACCAGGCGAACATTACGTTGGACGGCGTCGATAACAACCAGCAGAGCACGGGAAAAGCATTTCAGGGGGCGGTGCGATCCACGCTGGATTCGATTGAGGAGTTTCGCGTGACGACGATCGGTGACAATGCCGATCAGGGACGCTCTTCGGGCGGACAAGTAACACTGGTGACGAAGAGCGGCACGAACACATTCCATGGGTCGTTGTATGAGCAGAACCGTCCGACCGTTACGGCAGCGAATGACTGGTTCAACAAACAGGCACAGCTCAGTTCTGGATTGCCGAACGTAGCCGGAAAAGTGGTTCGGAATACATTTGGCGGTTCGTTGGGCGGGCCCGTGTTCAAAGATCGGTTGTTTTTCTTTGGAACATACGAGGGGCAGAGACAGGCGGAAAATCAGCAGGTAACGCGAAATGTCCCTACGCCAAACGTTCAGGACGGTGTGATTCTGTATCCATGCGCGCCGACGCTGGACGCGAATGGAAATGTTACGGCAACGGCGGCGCAGAATTGTCCCGGTGGAAGCGTTCAAGGGCTGACAAAGTCGTGGAATTTTGAGCCCGGCACCAACGGAGTAGGGCCTGCGCAGATCGCCACCATGGATGCGCAGTGCACCACGCCGCAGCCGGGGTTTCCACAGGGGACTTGTCCGCTGGGGCCGGGCGTAAATCCATTGGTTGCGAACGCACAGGGGACAGGATTGTTTCAACAATATCCAACCGCAAATTCGCAGGGATGCGGGAACAATGATGGGTTCAACATCGCCTGCTATACGTTTTCGGCGCCGAATCCCACAAGGCTAAATACAACCATCGCGAGATTAGATTACAACATCACGCGCTCTGGCACGCAGAGGTTGTTCTTGCGGGGAAATTATCAGACGGACATCACCTCGCAGCCTCCACAGTTCCCGGGGGCAGACCCGAACAACGTGGTGAGAGACACGAGCAGAGCGATTGCCGCCGGATATACCGCGACGATCTCAAGCTCAATGGTGAACAGCTTCCGGTTTGGATTGACGCGGCAGAGCCAGGAAAATGCGGGCATCGAAAACGGACCGCTAGTCACATTTCGTTTTTACGACGATCTGCATCCGGGCGTGAGTTCGGTGTCGCCTTCCACATCGTTTACCAGGAACTTTCAAATTCCTGTATACAACTGGACCGACGATTTGAGTTGGACAAAGGGCAAACACACGCTGCAGTTTGGAACCAATATACGCTACATCATAAACGACCGTGCAACGGATATTGCCAACATCAACTTCGCCTCGACCAATCCTAACTTCTTGCCTGAGGGAGCTGCCGGCAGCGGAGGCAGCCTGGATCCCGCCGCATTCGGCTTCGCGGCAGTGGACCCCAATAATCCTACGCCGTATGACTACGCGGTGGTCAATCTGACAGGAATAATCACCGAGGGGGTGGCGCAATACAATCGCACCTCGACGAATCAGCAGATCCCTCAAGACACGCTTGTTCCAAAGCACTTTCGTTCGTGGGAATCTGATTTTTATATTCAGGATTCCTGGCACGTGAAGCCGACGCTTACTTTAACGTTTGGACTTCGCTATTCCCTGCTGCAGCCGGTGTACGAGGCCGATGGCAACCAGGTGGGAACAAACAGCAGCCTGAATCAGTTTGTGACCAACCGTGCAAATGCGATGAACCAGGGCCAGACGTCCGATGAAATCATCACTTATAGTCCGAATGGAAAAGCCAACGGCCAAAAGCCTTACTGGCCGTGGGACTACAAGGATTTGGGTCCACGCTTTTCGTTTGCCTATTCGCCAAATCCCTCGGGCGGCTTGTGGCAGTCGCTGTTTGGCGGGGCAGGCAAGACGTCGATCCGCGGGGGATTTGGCATCGTGTACGATCATTTCGGAACTGCGCTGGTAGATACGTTTGACCAGAACGGCTCGTTCGGGTTGAACACGATTACGAGCAATGCGGCAGGAAGCCAATCCATTGATGGAGCGCTTCGTTACGCCGGCGCCGGAGTCATTCCAACGGAAAGCCCCGATGGAATACTGATCAATCCGTCGCCGACCGGTCCATTTCCCTTCACGCCGCCGGTGAGTACACTGGGCAACCCATTGCAGCAAATTACGTTTGGCTTCGATGACAAGTTGAAGACTCCCTACTCGGAGACTTTTGATTTGTCGGTATCGCGCGAACTGCCGGGTGGATTCGTGTTTGAAGCCGCGTACGTCGGACGATTTGCTCATCGACTGCTGCAGCAGCGCGACCTGGCCATGCCGTTGAACCTGAAGGATCCGAAGTCAGGAGTCGACTACTTCACGGCGGCAACGCAATTCGCAAAGCTTGCGCAGGCAAATACTCCTGTTTCGCAAGTGCCGCAGATGCCGTACTGGGAAAATCTGTTTCCGAGCGCGGCGGGAGTGGATGGGTCTACTTGCAACGGAACCGGAGTTGCGAATCCCACCGCAACGCAATCCATGTACGAACTCTTCCTGTGCAACTGGGGATCAGCCACGCTTGGCGCCAGCAATTTCGTCAACGTGTTTGACTCTTTCTGTTTCCCGGCCTGCGTGAACATCAACGGCGATGATACTCCATACGCGTTTTATAACAAGGAGTTCTCCGCACTTTATGCGTGGTCCAGCATGGGAAACAGCAACTACAACGCGGGGCAGTTCTCGCTGCGGAGCCGCCGATCTCATGGACTGCAGTTCGACCTCAACTATGTGTTATCGAAATCGATTGACATGGGGTCTGACTCAGAACGAGTGCCCACATTTGGCGGTTTAAGCGCAATCATCAATACCTGGGATCCGAAGGGGTTGCGTGGCGTCTCGGATTTCGACGTGCGACACCAGATCAACGCCAACTGGGTGTACGAGTTGCCGTTCGGCCGTGGTAAGCAGTTTGGCCACGACTGGAATCGCTTCGTCGACACATTTCTTGGCGGCTGGGAGTTCAGCGGAATCTGGCGCTGGACAAGCGGCTTCCCATTCGGCATCCCGGCAGGAGGGACGTGGAACACCAACTTCCAATTGTCGGGAAACGTAGTGCAGACCGGGGCTGTAAAGCAGAAACTGAGCTTTGTTGATGGCCAGCCATACGCTTTCGACCTTGCTGGCGTCGACCCGGGAAACTACTGGCCCACAGTGGTTCGCCTTCCATATCCTGGCGAATCCGGGCAGCGAAATAACTTCCGCGGCCAGGGATTCTTCGGAATCGACGCGGGGCTCAACAAGACATTCCACATAACAGAACGGCAAGCGCTGCGTTTCAGCGCCTATGCCTTCAACCTGACCAACTCCGTGCGGTTCGACGCCGCAACGATTACGTTTAACAGCGCGTTCACGACGCCAAATTCCGTTGGGTTGTACAGTGGGACACTTTCCAAGCCGCGTGTAATGGAATTTGCGTTGCGTTACTCGTTCTAAGCCTTCGATAGATCCAGTGGCCCGCCGGAGAGTTTCGACTCTCCGGCGGTTTTTTTTGCAGAGCGATGCGGCCGCCATTGCAGGTAGCGAAACTCTGGAGCGAGAGTGGTTCGCATTTTTGAGCGATTCCCCTTATAAAGGAAGAATCAATACTCGCTTAACTTTTATCGCCCAGCAGAATGAGAACGATTCGTGACCCCTGACAAAAAGAAACGACTTCGTGTAGGTGTGCTTTTCGGAGGACGCTCTGGCGAGCATGAAGTGTCGCTGGCTTCCGCAGCATCCGTGATCCGTGGCATGGACCTGGATAAATATGAACCTGTGCCTATTGGCATTACCAAAGATGGACACTGGCTAATCGGCGAGGGCGCCGTAAAAATGTTGCCCGACGTGCTGAAAAGCGGGCGGCGCGTCATGCTGGCGGCTGATCCAACGGAGGCGGCGCTGGTGCCGCTGGACCGAGGCGCAGGCGCGCAACGATTTGACGTCATTTTCCCAGTGATGCACGGAACGTTTGGCGAAGATGGAACGATTCAGGGAATGCTGGAACTTTCCGCCCTTCCGTTTGTGGGCGCTGGAGTGCTGGGCTCCGCAATTGGGATGGATAAGGACGTGGCGAAGCGGCTTTGCCAGGATGCCGGAATTCCCGTTGTGCCATGGATTACCGTTCACCGTTGGCAGTGGGAAAAGGAACCAGCCGCGGTGAAGGTCTCGATCGAGGAAAAGTTTCCCTACCCCGTGTTTGTGAAGCCCGCGACCCTGGGATCGTCGGTGGGCATGACCAAAGTGCATAACGCCGAAGAGCTGGGTCCGGCGCTGGATTTTGCGGCCGAATATGGATTGAAAATATTAGTGGAGAAGTCCGTAACGGCGCGCGAAATCGAAGTGGCAGTGCTGGGAAATTACGATCCGCAGGCTTCGATCCCCGGCGAGATTGTGCCGCATCGCGAATTTTATGATTACGCGGCGAAATATCTGGAGGAAGGCACGCAACTGCTGATTCCCGCCGAACTCAAGCCCGCGCAAGTGAAAAAGATTCAAACCTTGGCAGTGGAAGCCTTTCGAACACTGGAATTATCCGGTATGGCTCGCGTGGATTTCTTCCTGGAGAAAAAGGGAGGCAAGCTGTATTTAAATGAAGTGAACACGATTCCAGGGTTCACGTCGATCAGCATGTATCCGAAATTGTGGGAAGCCAGCGGCATACCGTTTCGTGAACTGGTCGACAAGCTGATTGAACTGGCGTTTGAAATGCATCGCGAGAAAGCCCGCACCAAGTACGCGATTGACCTACCCGATGGACCCGGCGGCGCCCTGGCCGGATAGATTCATATTCACAAGAATCAAAGAGAACGCTGGAAACTTCTTCTGGTAGCACGGCGTCAAAAGAAATGGGAGGTTTGCGAGGTCGCAAATCTCTTGTTAGAGTTTGTATGGGTGAAACAAGTTAGAGTAAGTGCCCAAAAGTAGCGGGCTGGAGACCCAGCATGACACTACTCAATCCACCAGTCGAAAAACCCCACAAGTCGCGCGCGATGGCCATCACGCTGGTGTCGGTGTTCATAGTGCTTGTCGCGGTGCTGTATTTTACGTTCCGGTACTATCCGGAAAAGAAAGCGACGGCACATTTTTTCGATGCGCTAGTTGCGGGAGAGACGGAGAAGGCATACGGGCTGTGGAAGGCATCTGGGAATTACAAGATGAATGATTTTCTGGCGGATTGGGGACCCCAGGGATATTACGGCCCGGTGAAAAGCTACAAAGTGATGGGAGCAAGAGCGCCGCAGAAAAGCACTTCGATAGAAGTGAACGTTGATATCAGCCCATTTGCACCATTTCCAGACATTTCGGATGCGGAAAAGAATCGCAAAACAAAAAGGGTGACGCTCTGGATACAACCGTCCGATAAGTCGTTCAGCTTTCCGCCAGATCTTTGAGATTGCCTAGCGAGGTTGGATTTCGTGCAGCGCGGCTTTTAATTCCTCAGAGTTGAGTCCCGCGGTGCCAAGTTTGCCGACGACTACACCTGCGGCAGTGTTCGCCAATAGAGCTGCTTCTGGAATGGCTGCGCCCGCCGCGACCGCAAGGGACAGTACGCTTAACACCGTGTCTCCCGCGCCGGTCACATCAAACACTTGCCGCCCGCCGGCGCCATGCACAACACCAGGCTGGCCCACACGTGCGTAAGTGACTTCAAAACTCGTGGCCGGGATGTGCACGTGGCGCGGCGACTCTTCTTCAAAAATGCTCATGCCCTGCTCGCCCCTGGTGATGACGACAGCGGCGCACCCGAAATGCGGTAACAACGCACGACCCGCTTCTTCGACGGATTTCTCGCCAGTTAACGCGCGCGTAACGAAGAACCCAGCTTCTTTCGCGTTACAGACAATAACGCGGGCTCCCGAATAGGCGTACAGGCGCGAAGTCTTCGGTTTCACAAACACGGGTACCTTGGTCTGGTGGCACGCATGAAGGACCCGATCGGCGAATGAATCGTCAATCAAGCCTTTGTCGTAATCGGAGAGGATCAGCGCGTCAAGTTTTTTGAGAGAATCCGCGAGCCGGCGAAAGAGCGTTTCTTCGGTATCCTCGGCGAGCGGATCTCGGCGTTCCTGATCGATACGCACGATTTGCTGGTGCCGGGCGATGACTCGGGTTTTCACCGTGGTGACGCGGCGAGTGTCTGCCAACAAGCCTCGATCGCTGATGCCCGCGTCGCGCAAACACGCGCGGAGAACACTTCCCGCTTCATCGTCGATGGTTCGGGAAGCGTTCTCCTTGCCGCCGACAACTCCGAAAACATCCACACGCGCGCCCAAACCACGTAAATTCGCGGCTACGTTCCCAGCTCCGCCAAGACAATCGGATTGGGAAACGAATTCGACAACGGGGACGGCGGCTTCCGGGGATAGACGATTTGCCGTTCCCCACAAGTAGCGGTCAAGCATCAAATCGCCCAGTACACCAATGCGAATCTTGCGGAAGCGCGGAAGGAGGCGCAGCAGGCGAGGGATGGAATCAATCAGTGCTGATTTCATAGAAGAGAACGTCCGCGGCCAGTTACTTGGAGGGGATGGTGGCTTCTTCCAACAGCATCACCGGGATATCGTCACGAATGGGATAGACACGTTTGCAGCTGTCGCACGTCAAACCAGATTGATCCGGTAGAAGGCGCACGGGTGTGTGGCAGAGCGGGCAAACCAGGATGGCCAGAAGTTCTTTAGAAATGGGCATTCGAGGCTCCAGATGCTGAAGAATGACTGTAACAAACTGTGTGAACAGGCAGCAAGTTTCGGGAATATCCGGACTTCAGAAAATCGGGCAAGGAAGAAAATAATTCGTTACGATACTGCTTCTGCGCCACTAGGCGAAACATTTGCCATGCCGATAGGGGAATCCATGATCCAACTGATGATTCGCGTTATATTTCTGCTGGTGATTGCGGCGAGTATGGTAAACGCCCAGAATGGGCCGCAAACAACGACTGGAGCGAAGCCGGCGCTCCCTTATTTCCCAAGCTTGAATCCCAGTTCGTTGGATAAGTCGATCGATCCTTGCGGGGATTTTTATCATTACGCGTGCGGGGGCTGGCAAAAGAACAATCCAATCCCGGCCGACCAGACGCAGTGGGACGTTTACAGCAAGCTCTATCAGGATAATTTGAACTTCTTGAAAGGAATTCTGGAGCAGGCTGCGGTGGGCGGCACTTCAAGGAACGAGGCGACACAGAAAACCGGAGACTTTTTTGCTTCGTGCATGGATGTGGAAGCGGTGGACAAACAGGGCCTGACGGGATTGCAGCCGGACATCGACGCTATCGGAAAGATAAAGGACGCGCGCGAACTTGCACCGTTGCTGGCTCGCTTGCAGTTGGCGTATGGCGCGGTGCTGTTGTTTCGGGCAGGCTCCACGCAAGACCTGGATCATTCGGAGCAGGTGATCGCGGAAGTCGATCAGGGAGGGTTGGGGCTGCCGGATCGCGATTACTATACGAAGGAAGACGATAAGTCGAAGGAGATCCGTGCCCGATACTTGCAACACATACAGAAAGTATTTGAGCTGGCAGGTGATTCCGAGGAAACAGCGAAGCTGAATGCCGCGACAATTATGCGCCTGGAAACCTTACTGGCGAAGGCGTCATTTACGCGGGTAGAGCGGCGAAATCCCTACAATCTGAAGCACCAGATGAGCGTGGCGCAATTGAGCGAATTAGTCCCCAAGCTCGATTGGAAAACGTACTATGCGACGCTGCCATACCCTCAATTTCAGACACTCAATGTGGGTGCACCTGAATTCTTTAAAGCGGTGAATACCATGCTGGCCGGCGAGCCGATTGGAAATTGGAAGACCTACCTGCGCTTTCAGGTGGTGAATTCCTCGGCGCCTTATCTCTCGACTAAGTTTGTAAACGAGGATTTTGAGTTTTATCGGAAATATCTACGCGGGGCAAAAGAGCAACAGCCGCGGTGGAGACGCTGCGTGGCCTATACCGACCGGAATCTTGGAGAAGCGCTGGGACTGGTCTACGTGGCCAAGGTATTCTCGCCGGAAATGAAGCAAGAGGCATTGGATATGACCCGCCGCATCGAAAGTGCGATGGAAGTGCGCATCCAACAACTCGACTGGATGAGCCCCGAGACCAAGACGCAGGCAATTGAAAAACTGCACGGTATCCGCAACAAGATCGGCTATCCGGACAAGTGGCGCGACTACAGCTCCTTGAATATTGAGCGAACTGATTTCGTTGGCAACATAAATCGCGCGAGTGTATTTGAACGCAGCCGCCGCATCAACAAGATTGGCAAACCCGTGGACCATGGAGAATGGGAAATGACTCCCCCAACGGTGAACGCCGGATACGATCCGCAGATGAACGACATCAACTTTCCGGCGGGCGTACTGCAGCCGCCACTATTTGATTTGAAGATCGATGCAGCGCCGAATTATGGGGATACGGGCGGCACGATTGGCCATGAACTGACACACGGGTTTGATGATGAAGGCAGCCAGTTCGACGCGACCGGTAATTTGCGAGACTGGTGGAAAAAGGAAGATCGAGAGAAATTTAATGCGCGGACAAAATGCATTGCAGACCAGTATGCGAAGTACACGATTGTCGACGACATCAAGATCAATAGCCAGTTGACGCTCGGAGAAGACGTTGCGGATTTAGGCGGCGAAATTCTCGCCTACATTGCGTGGCAAGAGGCTACGAAAGACATCCAGTTGACGCCGATGGATGGATTGACGCCAGAGCAGCGTTTCTTCGTGGGCTTTGCGCAATGGGCGTGCGCGAATGAGAGACCCGAGCAGATGAGAATGAACGCGACGACGGACCCGCATTCGCCGGCGGAATATAGGATCAATGGCGTTGCGGTGAACATGCCAGAATTCGCGAAAGCGTTTGCGTGCAAGCCCGGGCAGCCAATGATCAAGCCAGAGGGAGCGGTCTGCAAGGTTTGGTAAGGATCACAGAAGGAGCAAAACCGTCCGCCTCGGGAGTCAACGCAAAAACCAAGCCGGAGGGCGACATATAGCCGCTCCCACATTAGGAAAAAGCCTAGTGCTTTGGCGTTTTCACCGGGTCGGGCGGGCGCAACGGAAGTTTCTTCGGATTGGCCTGCATGGCTTTCTTGATTTCCGCGATGCCGCGGTCGAGCTGCGGGTCGTGTCCGTCGATCACCGCGGCTGGATCATTTTCCACGGCAATATCCGGATCGACGCCATGCCCTTCGATGACGTATTTGCCTTCGACGGATGCGGTGGCAAATTCCGGGACAAATACCTGGCCGCCATCGAGCAGCGGGCCACGGCCTGAAATGCCCACAACGCCGCCCCAGGTGCGCTTGCCGATCAGGGGACCCATGCCAGCCTGCTTAAACATGTAGGGAAAGATGTCGCCATCGGAAGCCGACGTTTCGTTAATCAAGCAGACTTTTGGCCCGTAGAAAACCGTGCCCGGATAGGTGCTGGTCTGCTGATCAACGCGATCAAAATCGGTGCCCAACAATTCCCTGCTAAGCCGCTCGATGAGCATCTGCGAGACGTTGCCACCTCCGTTGCCGCGAACATCAACGATCAAGGCTTCTTTGCGAATTTGCGGGTAGTAATATTTGATAAATTCCCGAATCCCATCCGCGCCCATGTCGGGGATATGCAGGTAGCCAACCTTGCCAGCCGTTTCCTTGGAAACAAAATCTCGATTGCGAGTGACCCAATCGAGATAGATGAGGTTCTGCTCATTGTTGATAGGGCGATAGATAATGGTGTGCGAACCGTCGAGAGTGGGCTTGGAGTTTACCGTCCATTGGACGGTCCGATTGGCCTTATCGCGAAGGAACTGGTAGGGATTGTCTTTGGCGGTCAATTCTTGGTTGTCGATGGCGAGGATGTAATCGCCTTCTTTCACCTCGACACCGACTTCGGTGAGCGGCGAGCGATAGATTTCCTCTTCATTTTGCCCGGAATAGATTTTCGTGATTCGGTAACGGCCAGCACTCTGATCCAATTCGATGCGTGCACCTGGAAGTGCAACCTGCGGGCGCTTAGGAATTTCAAAGTCGCCGCCTTGCAGGTAGGCATGTGAAACACTCAACTCCGCGACCATTTCGCCGAGGACGTAGTTCAGATCCGAACGATGAGCGACATAATCAACAAGCGGCCGATATTGCGCCCGCAAGGCGTTCCAATCGTAGCCGTGCATATTCTGGACATAAAAGAAGTCGCGGTAGCGGCGCCAGACTTCGCTGAAGATCTCCACCCACTCTTCGTGAGGGACGCGATCGACCATGAGGCCGTCTGTGGCCACGGGCTTTGCACTCGATTTCGCTTCCGGCTTGACGTCAAACAACTTGTAGTTACGGTCTTGCCTGACGAGGACCTTTTTGCCATCGGCGGAGACGTCAAATCCATTTATTTTTTCCACCAGAGTGCTTTCCTTGCGATCTTTCAGCGAGAAAAGGAGCAGGGCGGATTCAGGATAGGCATCGCGGCCATAGAACGGAGCGCCGAGACGCGAGTAGACCAGATATTCCTTAGTTACAGCAAGGCGGGAATAATTGTCCGCGTCTAAGGGCACGCGCGTAACGCGATTGGCGAGTCCGTCAAAATCGATGCGCGTATACTCTTTCTTTTTTTCTTCTTTCTTCTCGTCCTTTTTTTCATCTTTTTTGTCGGTGTTAGCGCCTTTGTCGGAGTCGTCGCCTTCTTTGGAGATGGTCACTTCATCGCTTTCCGGCGGGAAAGGGTTTTTAGTGTCTTTGCGAAGAGCCAGGGCGTAGATGGATTCGCCGCGATTGGTGGCGTAGTTGAATTCCGCGTGGCTCAACTGCGGAGCGAAATCACGCGTGCTGATGAAATAAAGATAGTTTCCAGCAGGATCCCAGGCAGGCTCGCTGGAATCAAAGAGTTCGCTGGTAACGCGGCGGACCTGCGGATCGTTCACGCTCCAGATGTAGACGCCACCGAAGCCGCTGGGATCGTCCATTGTGAATGCCAGGCTTCCGCCGTCCGCAGACCACGGATAGTTTTGAATACGACCCCGACGGTTTTGGGCAATCTGCGTGACCTTTTTATCCGCCAGCGTGAGAACGTACAGTTTGCCGTCCTTGTCACAAAAGGCGATGCGCTTCCCGTCAGGGGCCCAACTGGGTTGATACAGCATGCCGTGGAAATCGTGCGTAAGCTGTTCAGGTCTACCGGAACCATCCTGTTTGATGAGGTACACCTCGTCTTCGCCATCCATGTCGGAGATGAAGGCGATTTTGGAGCCGTCAGGCGACCACGTCGCGAAACGGTCGTGGGCGTTGGAAGAGTTGGTGAGGTTGCGCGGCGCTCCCTTTTCGATGGGCGCCGTAAATACATCGCCGCGCGCAACGAATAACGCTCGTTCGCCCTTGGGGCTGATTCCGGACCATTCGATCTGGCCCGCGGCAGAAACGCGAGAGGGCCGCATGGCCAAGGCATCCGTGGGAACTTGAATGGAGATGGCCTGCGATTTTCCGGTGGCCGTGTCGAAGATATTGAGCTCGCCATCCGATTCATAGACGATGCGACTCTTGTGATCGGTGCTGGGCCAGCGAACATCCCACTTGGTGCTGTTGGTCAGCTGATCGGTCTTTTTGGTTTTGGGATCGTAGGAGTAAAGATTCAGAGTGTCGTCTTTGTCGGACGAGTAGTAAATCTTGTCGCCAATCCACATAGGATCGCGATGCGAACGCGGATCATCGGTGATCTTTTCAGAGGCGTGCGTCTTCAGATCGAAAATGTAGAGTTGCTGTGCCCAGCCGCCGGAGTAGCGTTTCCAGGTGCGGAAATCGCGAAATAGGGGCGAATACACAACCTTTGCATTGTCTGGTGAATAGTCGCCAGCGCCTGATTTGGGCATGGGGAGAGGCTGCGGTAGCCCGCCTTCCGGGGAAACGGTGTAGAGGCGACAGTCACCGAGTTCGAAATACTCGCGATGAGAACGAAACAGTATGGATTTACCGTCGGGCGTCCAGCCGTAAACCTGATTGTCGTAGCCCCAGCGCGGATTCAGCGGGCCGCGCGCGGGGTAGAACGTGAGCTGCTTCGGAATGCCACCCGTGACGGGAATAACGTAGACCTGTTCGTCGCCATCGTATTGCCCGGTGAACGCGATCCATTTGCCGTCAGGCGAAAACTTGGCGAAAACCTCTACTCCGGGATGCGCGGTAAGACGCGTTGCCATCCCACCTGAGGTGGAGGCAATCCAGATGTCGCCGCCATAGGTAAAGGCGACTTTGTCCCCGTGGATGTCGGGAAAGCGCAGCAGTTTAGTCTGTGCAGCGACAAACGTCGAAGAGCCAAGGCAAAAGAACAGCAGGGCGAAAGCAGTCTTAAACCTTACAAAATTCATGTTTATCCTCACGCGATAGTGGAAGTTCAAGTGGACAGGGGCGCAGATTGTTCGTGGAGTGGCGCACTTGATCAGATTGTAAGCGCCTAAGAGTCTACACCGAATTAGTGGCGAATTTTCTAAAATTCATTTTATTTGCTAATCAGATTCGGGACTGGATCGGGCTGCCGAGGAAATGGAGAATGCGAGCAACAAGGCGAGGACCGGATCGCAGGGATGTCGGAGACGCAAGGAAGTCTGCGTGAAGTAATAGACAAGCGGAAAGGCCGCAAGAACAATGAACAAAGGAAAAACAAAAGGGTTGCGGGCAGCAACCAGGCGCACAATTCCAGTCAAAACGCCAATCACGGTAACTGCATTCCAGAAAAGCAGGAAGCGGACTAAAGAGGATTCGGCGCGAAGAAAATTGGTCCAGGGAGATGACGCTCCAAACCAGGTGGCGATGAAGCGGCGGCCCGCCAGGCGAATCGTCAATCCGGGATGATTCGCGATAAAGGCTTTGGCTTTCTGCCATTTCTCGGCAAGGAAGGCTGTTTCGCCTAACTCCTGATAACGATGTACCTGTTCGTAACGGGTGATGCGGTTTACTTCGCGAGAATGTTCATCGTAGACTTCGTTGTTGCCAATCCATAACTCGAACGGAAAGTTCGAGCGCAAAGGGATGAGCTTGTGGAATTGCATGGCATTGCGGATGGTCCATGGGACGCAGATGATAATTGTGAGGATAAGGGCAAGCAAAAGCGGCTTGGGATTCCAACGGCCGAGACGCGATTGCCGAAAAGCGATCCACGCCAGCAAAAAAGGAAGCAGCGAACCCAACGCAGGATTTGCCATCAGGGAAAAGCCCCAGAACACACCATAACCAATGGCGTCGCGCTGTCGAGCCGATTCGGCGATGTGAATAGTGGCCCATACCAGAGTGGCGGCAAGTAATGCTGATAGCGATGTATCCCAAATCCACTCAAACGGGAGAATGATTCCACTGGGAAAGAGCGCCCAAATCCAAGCGGCGAGAACACCGGAAAATACACCGCCGACATATCTTCCAATCAAATAGACCGGTATACAAACAAGCGACGAGAAGACACAATTCAAGATCGCCGCAGCGTAGAACGAGGACACTGTGAATATCCCGAAGGTCTTGAAGATCCCCGCCAACAGCAACGGGTAGACAGGAGCGAGCCAGGCCGTCGGACCGGTCGGCTGGCGGAATAGGCAGCAAAAACCATTTCCCTGGGCTAAGGCCTGCGCAATGCTGCCTGCTTCATTTTCGAAAGGCACGGTGGCCAAGACTCCTTTAGGAATGAGGGAGCCCTGGTGCAAAAGGAAAGCAATCCGGAAGATGAATGCAAGAGAAACAATCAGTGAAAGTGAAGTGAGTAGGCGAAGGAGATTTGCGCGCACAGTCAAATTTACTTTCTTCCATTCGCTTCACAGAGTATCCTTTCCAGTATCGAAGAGGCAAATATCTCTGCCAGGCACGCATTCGCCCCTGTATTTTCAACGGAAGCAGAGTCAACGACAGTGCCTTCCCAGCATCGACGAATATCCGAAAGGAAAGAACACCTCATGAAGAATTGGCGGATTGGTCCGTTAGCGTGCGCGCTGGGAATAGGTTTATTTCTGGGGGGTTGCGGAAACGCACAACATGATGCCACGGAGGCGGCAATAAATGCCGCACAGACTGCCCTGAATGCCGCGCAGGGTGCGACGGACAAATACGGGGCAGAGCAGGCCAAGTCGGCGCGAGACGCGTTGCAGACTGCGAGAGACGCATTGGCAAAAGGCGACTACGCGGCCGCCCTAAAGGGAGCGCAGGACGCCACACAAAAAGCAAAGGATGCCGTCGCTGCGGCTACAGCAAAAAAAGAAGAATGGACGAAAACATAGCAGAGCTTAAACGCGTCGGCGCCAAAATCTCTGAATGAAGTGCAAATCAAACTGGATGCCTATAAGAAATACGGGAGATTGCCGACGGGAGTGGCCAAGGAAACAATGGACGAAGCCGCGACACAGTTCGATCAACTAAGACAGGAATGGGCAGACACGACCGCCGCGGATAAGGGCGGCAATGTGGCGGAGGCCATGAATAAAGCTTCGATCATTAAGGAAGGTTCGCGGAATTTGCGGGAAATCTTGGGCCTCCCAACGTAAGGAAGTTTGAAGACTATTTGCCGAACTCAGAGCTGGAAGGATTCCAGGCGGCAAAGCAGGCGTGCGGAAAATGAATTAGTGACGGGCCAATCGGGGCGCCAAAGGGTCAGAATCTGAGAACCCTGGTACACGCGCTCAAATCCTCCCTCGGATTCGGAAACCGTTTCGATGGGTGCGACCCAGTATTCCGCATCGTTGGGAGCATGCAAGGTAACGCGGATGTGTTGCCAGCCATCTTCCATGCGCAAGAGAGGTCCCGGCAAGACGCCCGTGAAGCGAAGATTGTGCGGCCCAGTTGGAGTTGCAAAGAAACGATCGTCATCGGCAGGGGCCAGGAAATTGATCACGGACTCCAGTCCGACGCAAAACGGCCGTGAAGTCGGCTTGGAGAGTGAAAGCTTCAGATCGCAACTGATTTCGCAGCCCTGCGGGGTGGGTCCAAAAGAAAAATGCTTGGTAATTTTCAGCCGCGGAGGATTGTCAGGATCATCGGCAAATTCAGGGAAGGCTTCCTCGAGTACGAGTTCGGCGGAGTTTGTGGAGGAATTGCGAAGTTGGAACGCTCCGTTCGCAAAGGTCGCGACTTCGTTGAGCTGGAGTGAATCGTAATCCGCAACCGAACGCGCGGGGTCGAACAATAAAATCCGGAAAGAGTGGCGTGCATATTTGTCATAACGAAGAAAGCGTTCCAGATTTGGTTCTTTCACGCGAACCTGATCATGGATGGAGACCGCACCCGCATTTCCAGAAGTGGCGTTTGCGGCTTCGCGGAGGCGCGTGTGGTAAGCCTCGGGTCGCCGGAGAATGGAATTGATAATGGTAGCGGATGCCGGTCGAAAATCGAGGGCAGCGATGGTGGCGCCGTCGGAAGGTTTCAGAAGGGCTTGATATTCCGGAGCGGAGAAGAGGACTTCGGAGCATCCATCCGCGTCAAAATCGAGCATTTCGACGCGGGGCTGAGAGGCTCCGGGAGTTAGCTGATCGGCCAAAGTCTCCGCGCGGACGAGATTGCGCCAGATTTCCGTGCGAAGATGCGGAGCGTATAAGCCCCCGAAAACTCCGTGCCAATAGGCATCATTCCCTTGTGCACGGAGCAGGAAATCGCGCGCCTGCTGTACCTGCGCGGAATGCTCGGGTTGCGAGCGACGCGCCGGAATCGAAGTGACACAGGCGGAAACGCGGAGCATTTTCTTGTGCAACAAATTTGATTCGGCGTATTTGCGGAAAAAGCCGCGCCAGGAACCACCGCGGACAAACGCGAGAACATCGGGACGCGCGGCAAATTCTTTTTCGATGGCGTAGAAGCGGTGCCGGGTTGCCGTGGGGAGCACCCACTCCATCATTTCCGCGTAGGAGGCCGACGGGAGGTCCGCGCGTCCGAGGGGTACATGAGAAGCAATGTATTCGCTGGGAGTACAGATCTTTAGCCAGGAGGCATTTTCTTCCAGCGCGGTGAAGAAGTCTTCCAGCCAGCCATTGGTGTAGCAATGCTCAAAAGTGCCGGGCCAAACGCCGAATTTTTCCATGTCGTCACCAAACGAGGCGACACTTCCAGGATGGAGCTGCGCGGCTTTCTTGAGATAGGCGATTGACTCTTCGACTTTGCGGAACGGAATCAGGTAGCGAAGTTCTTTCAGCCCGGGGAACAGCCAAACAGACTTTCCGCAATCTTCGGCAAGATAGGCGCCAAACAATTCTTCCTGCTCAAATCCAGCGGCGAGAAAGGGAAGATCGTCTATCAGGGTGTAGCTGACTCCAGCGGATGCGAGCGCCGAAGGCAATTGCGGCTCCCAGACCCGCTCCGCGAGCCAGGCTCCCGTAGGGCGTTTTTCAAAATGTTCTTCAATATAAGAGGCAAGCCGGGTAATCTGCTCGTACTGGTCATCTCTGGGAATGGAAATGAGAATCGGCTCGTAAAAGCCACCGCCGATCAATTCCACCTGCCCGGAGTGGACCAAATTGCGCAGGCGAGCGAAATATTCTGGGTGATTTTTTTCAATCCACAGAAGAAGAGGCCCGGAATAGTGAAGAGCGCAGCGAACACCAGGATGTTTTTCAATAAGGGTTAGAAAAGCTTCATAAGAATTCTGGTAGCACTCTTCGAAAACATGCTCGAAATTACCACCAGGCTGGTGGGCGTGAATGATGAGGACTAGATGAAACGGTTGCTGTACTGGAGGTGTCTGACTCACGTTCTATGATACCGCGAGTGGAGAAGGAAAGGCAGTGAGTTGTGCTCAAATATTATATTGCGTTACGGTAAACAATTGCTTCAAGAGCTGATTGCGGGGTTTACGGAGCGGTGTGCCGAAGCAGCCATTCTGAGAGCATCTGCAAGGCTTCGGGCGAGATAGTCTCTTCAATCGCCGCATACTCGGCTGGAGAGCCCGAATAGGCGTGTTGAAAGTGATGGTTCAGTTCTGGAAGGACCTTTACTTCAAAATCCTTGTTACCCGCATCTTCTAAGGCCTTTTTGAAAGGCGCCATATTGAATTTCGGCGGAACTTGCAGATCTTTTTGCCCGTAGAGCGCAAGGGTAGAAGTTTTCAGGGCTTTCAGAACTGGCACCGGATCGTAATCCAGGAAAAAGTGGAACCACGGAGAAGTTAACATCCGTAACTGCGTTTCAAGTGCCGCCGGCGGCATTGCGGCATCAAGTCCGGACTCCTTCAGCAAGGCTTTGAGTTTTTCTGCGACTGCAACTGGATCCTTTTCTTTTCGGACAAGATCATAGGCCTCGCGATCGAAGGTCAAACTGGCAAGCAATTGCGGCTCCGTCAGCCCGCCAACCTGGCCGATGAGGCTGGATTGATTGATAAGCGTCTCTTCGCCCGCGGTGGCGGGAGGAGCCAGCAAGACCAGCCAGGCCACGTCGCGCGAATGATTGGCAACGTAGGGGGCGATCATCGCTCCTTCGCTATGACCCAGTAACCCAATTTTCTTGATGTCGATTTCCTTTCGTGATTTCAAATAGGCTATGGCGGCTTGCGTGTCTGTGGCAAAATCCAACGTCGTGGAATTGTCCACCGAGCCCGTGGAACCACCGATGCCGCGCTTGTCGTAGCGAAGCACGGCGAATCCCTTACGAGTCAACGTGTCGGCAATAATGAGAAAGGGCCGATGGCCGGCGAGTTCTTCGTCGCGATCGTGAGGGCCGGAGCCAGCGATGAGAATCACGGCCGGAAATGGGCCTGAGCCGTTTGGGAGAGTCAAAGTTCCTGCAAGATCAATTTTTGCGGTAAGGTTGGAAAACGAAACGGTCTCTTCGCGATAGGGATAAGGTTCAATGGGATTCTGGGGGCGCCGCAGCGCGAGTGGTTCATCCGAGCGCTTGAATTCCAGGACTTGCTCCGCGCCAGTCTGCGACCAGTTTCCGTTGATCGTGTTCTTCGCGGCGTCAAATTTGCCTTCGTAAACGCCGTCAACGGCGGGGATTTCAAAATGGAAAGCACTTTCATTTAAGCTGACGCGATTCGCGGGCAGGCCGCTGACGCCCTGATCGAGACTGTCGAGCGCCGCGACTAGATGTTTTTCCGTGTCGTGCGAAACGTGAAGTTGCAGACGCAGCCGCATGCCATGAGTTTCGAGTGCGCTTTGCCAAAGTCCTTCGATGGGGAAGACAGCGTCTTTGGCTTTGAAGGAAGCGCTTGCGGCGTGGCGACGAAATACCAGGGGGAGCTCTGCATTGCCCTGCTTCCAAATTCCATCGATAGTGACACGGTCGGCGGAAATCTTGCCTTCGAAATGGGCACCAACGGAAGCGATCTCCAATCTTAAATTCGCGCCGGATTGCGAGACGCCGGTGGCTTCGATAGCGTAGACGCCCTGATCGAGGCTGTCGAGCGTGGCATGCAGCGAGCCATTCGCGTTCTTCGTCAGGTGCAGCAGGAGGTGGAGCTGTGCCTCGCCGGCCTGCAAGGTGCCAGCGTAACTCCCCGCCAGCGGAAGAGCTTGCGCTGGAGCGGCGGGGTGAGTTTGCGCACTGATCCGAACAGTCGCGATGCTACATGCCAGTGCTAGAAAGAGAAGGACGCGCGCAGCAAGACGCAGAGGCAAATGGATCTCCTGAACAGAAGTTGAGACTACAGCTGATTGGATGAACGGAACGGGGGAAAGGCGGCCTGACGTGCGGAGAGAATCGCGTTTGCAGCATGATGATACCGAAACGAGGAAACGCCCCGGCAGAGCCGGGGCGTTGGGAAATCGCCGTGTCAAAAAACTGGCTGGCAAATGGTGGTTACTTCTTTTCGTACCATTCCGCGTTCTTGGCGGTAAATGATTGCCACTTCTCCGGCAGGTCTTCGAGCGCAAAAATCGCGGTGACCGGGCAAACCGGCACACAAGCGCCACAATCGATGCATTCGACCGGACTGATATACAACATGGTCTCCGTCTCGAAAGCCGCTTCATCTTTGCGCGGATGGATGCAGTCCACGGGACAGACATCAACACACGCAGTATCTTTCGTGTTGATACACGGTTCGGCAATCACGTAAGCCATCAGACTCTCCTTTTAAGAGGCAGCAAACCGGTGGCGGCAAGGCCAGCCGGCGCAGACAACCATACCACGGCACTGCCAGTTGCAAGAACCTATCCCTACATTTTACGCAGGACGCCGTAGATTCTCAACCGAGCCCGTCAAAGTTAGAATGGAAGGAGAGGAGTGCTCATGAAACGTAGGCTTGGCATTTTTGGCGTAGCCGCATTACTGATTACACTGGGGGGAACGATTGTGCTTCCCCAATCAACAACAGCGCCCAAAGATCCGCAGCTGATCGATGCGGAGGGCTATCAAAAGCTTGTTGAGCAACATAAGGGAAAGCCGCTGCTGGTAACTTTCTGGGCCACTTGGTGCGAGCCTTGTCGCGACGAATATCCGATGCTCAACGAATTGGCGAAGCAGTATGCCCCGCAAGGGCTGAAAGTGGTGGGAGTAAGCCTGGACCAGGATGGCGACCTGATCCTGATGCGGCGTTTTCTGGCGCGCTACAAGCCGGTGTTCCCCAACTACCGGAAGAGACAGGGAGGCGAAGACGCTTTTGTGCTGGCGGTGCTACCCGGCTGGAGCGGTTCGATTCCCGCCTCGTTTTTCTATTCGAAAGACGGCAAGCAAGTCGGGAATTTTGTTGGCGCGGGCAGCCACGAAAAGTATGAAGCCGCGATTCGGATGCTGCTCGCAAAATAATCGAGGTGGCAGCATTGCCGGAGTATCATCTAACCACTGGTAGCCGTTGGCCAGCGAGGTGGCAAATGTTGGAGATGAAGGGCAACAAAATTACCTATTTTGGACACAGCACATTTGGACTTACGACCTCGACAGGCCAGTTTGCGTTGATTGACCCGTGGGTGATGAGCAATCCGAAATGCCCGGAGAGTTGCAAGAAGCTGGCGCGGCTCGACGCGATTTTCCTGACGCACGGGCACACCGATCACATTGGAGACATGCTGGCACTGGCGAAACTGTTCAAACCGAAAATCGTAAGTACGTTTGAAACTTATTTGTGGCTGGAATCGAAAAAAACTGGCGCGGAAGGTTTGCCGGGCAATAAGGGCGGCTCGCAAAAGGTTGGAGATTTCGGGATCACGATGACGAACGCATTCCATTCCAATTCCATCGAGGATAATGGGCAAAGAATTTATGGGGGAGAGGCGGGAGGCTATGTGGTAACGCTGCCGGGAGGCGTGACAGTCTATCATGCGGGCGATACTGCCTTGTTCGGGGACATGAAGTTGATCGGAGAGATTTACAAGCCGCAGATAGCTTGCCTGCCCATCGGCGATGTGTACACCATGGGCCCGAAGGAGGCGGCTTTCGCCATCAAGTTTCTTGGTGTGAAGCACGTCATCCCCATGCACTATGCGACATTTCCAGCGCTGACCGGAACAGCGGAAGAGTTGCGTGAGGAATGCAAAGGCATCGAAGGATTGCAGATTCATGCGCTGAAGCCGGGAGAATCGCTGAGCTGATCGGCATTTCTCTCGTTGGTGACCTCTACGTGTTACATAGGATATGCGATGAGCTCAAACTTCGGATGAACTAAGAGCGGAGGAAATTGCGGACGAAGAACGAGAGGTTCGCGGGGCGTTCGGCGAGGCGTCGCATGAAGTACGGAAACCAGTCGCGACCATAGGGAATGTAGATCCGCACACGAAATCCGTCCCGGACCAGTTGCCGTTGCAAGTCCGTCCGGACGCCGTGGAGCATCTGAAATTCAAAGTCATCTTTGGAAACTTGCTTTTCGGAGGCCCAGCGAATCGTCTCAGCAATCATGCGCGGATCGTGGGTGGCGATGCCATGGTAAAAACCGCTGGTAAGCAACAAACGCATCAGCTTCACGTAATTCGCGTCCACATCTGATTTTGATGGATAAGCCACTTCCTCTGGTTCTTTGTACGCGCCCTTGCACAAACGAATGCGGCAACCATAGGAAAGCAGATCCTGAATGTCTGGTTCGCTGCGATAGAGGCAGGACTGAATCACCGCACCAACCGCGGGGGTTTGCGTGCGGACCCGTTTCACCAATTCCACAGTGCGCTGGGTGTAGACCGAACTTTCCATGTCGATGCGCAGGAAACTTTCGTAAGCCAAGGCGCGCTCCGCGATGGAGAGCACCATACCTTCGCAAAATTCCACGCTGACGTCGAGGCCGAGTTGCGTAAGCTTGCAGGAAACGTTGGCGTTCAATTTTTCGAGAGCGATGCGTTCGTAGATATTCAGATAAGCGTCGCGGGCACGTTGCACATCGGAGGTGGTACTGACATTTTCGCCCAAGTAGTCGAGCGTCGCAGTCATCCCCGCCCTGTTACAAACGCGGGCTGCTTCAATGGCGTCGTTTAGCGTCTCACCCGCTACGAAACGCAATGCCATTCGCCGCGTGCTGCCATTAGTTGTGACCCAGTGCGCGAACCCAGGACTAGCGGAAAGTTTTAGAAGAATCGAACGAAACATGGACAATTTGATTATGCATCCTCTTGCCGGGAGAGGCTAGTGGCTGACTAGTCTTTGTGCTCTTGGAGGAACTTCTCCGCATCAAGGGCTGCCATGCAACCGGAGCCAGCGGCAGTGACAGCTTGTCGATAACGATGGTCCTGCACGTCGCCGGCGACGAACACGCCAGGAATCTTGGTGAGGCTTCCATGGCGGGCGATTAGATAGCCGTTGTGATCCATATCGAGCTGTCCACGAAAGGCCATGGAATTGGGAATGTGCCCGATAGCCACAAACACCCCGTCGATTTCGATCTCTCGTGAAACACGCGAGACAGCGTGCTCCGCGCGAATCCCCGTTACCAATCCCGCGGGCGCTTTGATCTCCTGCACAATGTAGGGAGTGACAATCTCCACTTTTGGATTTGCCAGCACGCGGTCAATCATGATTTTTGAAGCGCGAAATTCGGTGCGGCGGTGGATCAAAAAGACTTTGCTGGCATAGCGCGATAGGAAATTGGCTTCCTCCATCGCCGAATCGCCGCCACCCACCACGGCAATGGGCTTGCCTCGGAAAAAATAGCCATCGCACGTTGCGCAAGTCGAAACGCCGTGGCCTATCAACTCGCGTTCGCCTTTCACCTCCAAAAGACGCGCGGAAGCCCCTGCAGCTACGATCACGGTGCGGGTCTCGTATACGTCCTTGCCGGCCGTGACCTTGAAGGGGCGTCCGGTCAAATCGACTTCGGTAACGGAGCCGGCCCTGAATTCCGCGCCGAATTTCTGCGCCTGCTTGCGCATGTTTTCAATCAACTCCGGCCCCATGATGCCTTCGGGAAAGCCGGGAAAATTTTCGACGTGAGTCGTCAGGGAAAGCTGCCCGCCCGGCTCGTGGCCGTCCAAGACCACGGGCTTCAGGTTCGCGCGTGCCGCATAAATTGCGGCCGTTAATCCGGCACAGCCACTTCCGATGATGACCACGTTCTCCATGCGAATAGGCTCCTGCAATTTGATTCGTGACTGGGTGCTACTGTTACAACACCCCGGAAAAGGCGAACGAAGATTGTAGCATCGCCGAGTTGGAAGCACAGTGCGGCAAGAGCAGGGCAGGTCCAGGCGTATCCTTGGATATGACTTCGCCGGGAAGCCGGAGTTTCCGTGGATTGCCGAGCTTTTCTCCGGGGTCTGCAACGTCCAATTTGGACAAGGTGATTCCTGCCCGGTGCTGGACGATTTTCATGGTTACTGCTTAGATTAAGAGTCATGTCCTTTCAGGAGGCTAAAGATGGATCCACGTTTCCCCGTCGGCAAATTTGAGCCACCGACGAATGTAACCCCGGAATTACGAGGAACTGCTATCGAGGAGATCGCCAGCGCACCCGGAAAAGTGCGTGCTGCACTGGCAGGGCTGAACGACGCGCAACTCGACACGCCTTACCGCGACGGCGGCTGGACGATTCGCCAGGTAGTGCACCACATACCAGATAGCCACATGAACGCGTACATCAGGTGGCGGCTCGCACTTACCGAAACGGAGCCAACGATCAAACCGTACGCCGAAGCTGAATGGGCAATGCTGGAAGATGCCGCGCACGCTCCCGTGGAAGTTTCGCTGCGCCTGCTGGAAGCAATGCACGAGCGATGGGTTCGTTTATTGCGGTCGGTGAAGCAGGAAGACTTTGCCCGGACTTTCCGGCATCCGGAACATGGCATACGAACTCTCGATTGGATGCTGTTCCTGTACGCTTGGCACGGCCGCCATCATACGGCTCACATCACCGAACTTCGCAAGCAAAAAGGTTGGTAGAGATTTCGCGTGATGCAGGCGAAGGTGTTCCTCGCATTTTGCCGTTTTCACTGGACAGTGGCTCTGGGCAGACTACAACGCGGCACGTGCAAGTTGCCGAGGTAGCACGCTGCTGGTGGGTCGTGTACCATCGAAGAATACGCAATTATCAAGGAGAACGAATGGCACGCGAAGCTGGAACCTACGCAATTTTTGAAACCTCGCAAGGAAATATCGTTGTGCGCTTGCTGGAAAAAGAAGCGCCCAAGACCGTGGCGAACTTTATTGGGTTGGCCGAAGGCACCAGGGAATTCACCAACGAATCCACTGGTAAGAAAGAAAAACGCAATTTTTATGACGGGCTTGGTTTTCACCGCGTCATTCCGCAATTCATGATTCAGGGAGGTTGCCCTCGCGGCGATGGCCGCGGCGGCCCCGGTTACACCTTTGCCGATGAGTTTCACCCCTCGCTGAAGCACTCGAAGACCGGTAAATTGTCGATGGCGAATTCCGGACCAAACACCAATGGCAGCCAGTTTTTTATCACGGTTGCTCCCACACCCTGGCTCGATAACCGGCACACAATTTTCGGCGAGGTCGTGGAGGGCCAGGATGTTGCGGACAAGATTTCTAATGCACCACGGGATTCCAATGATCGTCCGCGCACCCCGATAACTCTGGAAAAAGTTAAAATCGAACGCGTCTCTTAATCTCTAGCCGCGAGGCGTAACCGCCATGCTCACTCCTGTGCGCCTGACGCAATTAATGATGGAAGTCGTATTTATTTTACTTGGCGCGCTGGTAGTGTGGCTTGGCGTTATGGGACACATCTATTTTGATCGCCGCGGCGCGGCCTTCCTGATCGTCAGCCTGGCACTGATCGCGTGGGGAGTGATGGCCTTCGCACGGCCGGTGCAGCGCTGGAACATTTGGGAAAAGTGGAATCGCGGCGTGTCTCTCGTTTTGCTTGGATTGATCATGCTATCCATGATGCGCGCCCCCTTCCCGTGGGTGCCCAGACTCCTCATCTTAGTTGGCGTGATCCTTGTTACGCGCGGGCTATTCGCCTGCCTGATGATTTTTAAACAGGCCTAGCCTGGTTCGGATATAATCCTGCTGCGAACATCTCTCCAGCCCAGAGGCAATACCGACACACTCGCTCCGTCACTCACACTTTAACGAGGAGAATCCCAGTGCTGAAAGAATTCAAGGAATTTGCATTGCGCGGAAACGTTTTGGATTTGGCGGTCGGTGTGATCATCGGCGCGGCTTTTGGCAAAGTGGTGTCATCGCTGGTGGACGACGTGATCATGCCGCCATTTGGCAAACTGATCGCCAATGTCGACTTTTCAAGCCTGTTCATCAACCTGAGCGGGGCGCACTACGATACGCTAGCGGAAGCAAAAGCCCATTCAGCGGCGACGTTAAACTATGGAATCTTCATAAACACGCTCATCAATTTCTTGATCGTGGCCTTTGCGATCTTTCTACTGGTGCGCGCGGTAAATCGCTGGGTTCCGAAACCAGCGGCGGCACCTCCACCGCCCCCAACGAAGGATTGTCCACAGTGCGCGATGAGCATCCCCGCATCCGCCAAGAAGTGCGGCCACTGCACAAGCACCGTCTAAGAACAATTTCGCAAACAAACGAAATCCCTTAAACAACGTTGAGGCCCGGCAATCAGCGGGCCTCTGTCATTTGTTCCCGTCGAACCTGTCGAAGATAGTTTGCCAAGAAAATTGGCACTAACTGCCTTTGGATTTCTTATTAAGATTAGCTTCCAGATGCGCTTTCAGACGCATCAGGACTTGATCTTCCTGACCTTCGTCTAATTCTTTCTGTACTTCTTCAAGTGCGAAGTGCACCACATCGTGATGGTGAAGTTCCAACGAGCCTGTGGACTCGCTGAAGCGCAGCCACAATTGGTGGAGCAGATTCACTTCATTGGCGGTCAGGTTTGGCGCATGTGGCCCCAGAACCTTGTACACCTTATCGCCGTTGGCCAGATGAATTTCCAGGTTAAACTGCGGTTTCGTGTCCCCCAGTTTTTCCCAGGCGTCGCCTATCTCTCGTGCTTGCTCTTCCGTCGACTCTTTCTGCGAGTGGCCTAGCACAATAGTGCTGGATTCCAATGAACTTGCGGCGCGCAGGATACCATCCCACAGGTTATTGGCCGCAACGACAGCGAGGCGGACCGTCTTGCCCCGTTTTTCCGCAAGGGAAAGTGCTTGAGAGAAAAGCTGTTGTTCAATGCTGCCAAACAATTGCTCCGCTTCCAACTCGTACTCGCCGGAAGCAGAACGCCTCAACAGGCGGACGTGCAACACGATGACATCGCGGCGCCCGGGCTTTACGCGATCCAAAACATTGGCAAGGTGATACAGCGCATGTACGTTGCTGACCGGCACCAAAATGTTTCCTGGACGCGCGCCAACGGCCTCGCAAGTAAGTTCACTTTCCGATTCTAGGTTGAACTGGTCCATCTCCACGTGCGCTGAACCGCCAACCCGGGTAAGCCGCTCTGAAATTGTGAAACCAAGGAACAGCAGGATTGAGAAAGTGCCTCCAGCAATCGTAGCGATGGGTTTTGTAAACAGGTTCACGATGGCTATCAGAAACAGAACGATAGTGATGACACTAAGACCAACGGGAATCTGCACGCCGCGAAACTTGAAGTTGAAGGGTACCTGGAATTCTCGCTCGCCCGGGCGGGTATAGCGCAACACCAATACCGCAAGCCCATTCATCGCGAAACTCCAGATCACTCCAAAGGCATATAGGTTTGCAAGAAATGTGACCTGGCCATGACTGATGACGATGGTGATGAGTTGCAGCAAGACAACAATATTGATGATTCTGTAGCTGGTGCCGAACTTCGGATGCGGTTGCCGAAACCACGAACTCAGCACTCCGTCTTCCGATACCCGGTTTAACACCCCGTTGGAGCCGACAATGGCCGTGTTCACCGCACCAGCCAAAATCACCGTACCAACAACCACGACAAACCCGTGAAAGATCAGCCTGGCCAGAAAGGGGCCTTGCAGGCTCATTGCCAGGCCGCCGATCAGGTTTTCCAGGTAATTTTGCCGCACAGAATCCGGAATGATCATCACAGCGAAGAAGGAAACCAGCGAGGTGAACACCAGGCTATACACGAAAATTACCATCCCCGCCTTCTTCAGGTTAGGCAGCTTGGGATGCTCGATTTCGCGATAGACCTGGGCCAGCGACTCCTCTCCACTCATAGCCAGAACAGAGTGTCCAAGGGCGATGAAAATCGCCACGATCCCAAACATATGGGGAATATTGCTGTGGACCAGCCAACCTAATGCGCTCGTACTCAGTTTCAAGTTGCTGGGCAATGGGAATGGCGGAAGCGAGGAATGCCGCAAGATCACCGTGTACGTGCACCAGCCAATCAAGACAACAACCATGACGGTGACCAACTTCATGATCTTCAATGCTTTATCACTGGACTCCGTAATTCCCTTGGTGTTCTCCCACCAGAAGTAGACCGTAACGATTAGCGCAAACGTGACTGCAATGGTGTCGACACCGCCTACGGAGAGTGGACCGGAAAGACGAAAATAAACCAGCAAATCGCTAATAAGTCCCGCAAGGTACTGCCCTGCGGCAACCCCGCTGATGGGGCCGGTCAGGATGTAGTCGAACATCAGTGCGGAAACGCTGAATTTTGCGAGGCCGCCGCCGAGTGACTGCTTCACAGCACGGTATACGCCCCCGCGCACGAACATGCTGCAACTCTCTACGTACACGGCTCGCACAGCATAGGAAAACAACATGATGGCGAGGATGAACCATGGGGCAGCCTTGCCAATATAACCCTCTGCTTCGCCACCCGCGTAGTAGGCGGAAGAAGCGAGATCGTTGAGAACTATGGCGGCGGCGCGCCAGAAGGAAATGAAACTTAGAAGGGCGGTCGTCGCGACCAGAACACGCGGGATTCCGCTCCCTTGGCTGCTTTGCGCAACCGGGTTATTAGGGGTGCTATTCATCTACCGGGTTTGTGACCTGCGTTCAGTATGCTCGCACCTTTCATAAATCAAGTCCAGTTAGCCCGACTGGAACCGTACTCAGCCTAGAAAAACGATTATGGTGTTGCGCCGACTCCTGACCGAGAGATTGCCTTCGCACACAGAATCTGATTATTTCGCGCGATCCCCATCCGCAGCACTTCGAAACTCCTTTGCACACGCTTCGCAGGGACAGATGGTACGCAAGAAATCATAGCTGTAAATTCCGGTGGAATGCCCGTCGTTAAAGCTGAACTGAATGGCATAGTTCCCCACTTGCGTAGCAGATTGGGCTCGCGCTTTGGGCTTAAATATCGGCAGAACCGAGGAAGCGACGGGCGAAGTGCCGAAGGAAATGGCGACTTCTTTTTTGCCGCGTTCGTCGTTGCAGGTCGCGCAGGGGCAATTGTCGCGAAGAAGTGGAAAATCAAAGTGGCTCTCGTGGCCGTCGGCCCAGGTGATGTCCACGCCTGCGCCTGTTTTCACGTGGATTTTGACGGCGGTTGGTTTTCGGCGCTGATCGATGGGTATTGGCATTTGGATGTTTCGATAGCTATTTTACAGCTCGGAGAGTGTTTTGGAAAATGTGCGTGACTTCAGGGCCGATGCCCAGCCTACGATTTTGTCCCTAGAGAGCAGCAATCCCCCGGCGGAATGGGATTGCCGTGTGGGCAGGTAGTCGGATGGCCCAGAAAGCTGCAGATGCGTTCATCGAGTTCCGGGCTGATGATGTGTTCGAACTTGCAGGCCTGGCTGTGCGCTTCGTGATCATCGATGCGGAACGTGTCTTTGAAAAGGCGTTCGGCCAGGCGATGACGGCGCACCACGTCGCGCGCGCGGGTTTTGCCGCGATCGGTCAGCAAAACATTGCGGTCTGCCACGCGAACCAATCGCAAATCTTCCATGCGCGCTAATGTGCGAACGGTATCTACGCCTCCCGGCGTGCGGATGTGCTCTACATCGGCAGGCGTACCTTCTTCGCCGCACACCCAAATCTGCTCCAAAAGGTGATCGAAGTGAATTCCATCATCCATGGAAATGCGCTGGTCCACAGCCAGATGTCCATGGACCAACTCGATGCGCCGGTCGGCCTGCTGCGCAATGTCCGGATCGTGCGTGACTATCAAAATCGTGTGACCGGCATGATGCAACTCGCGAAATAGCCCAATCACGATTTCTTCGTTGGCTTCATCCAGATTGCCGGTGGGTTCGTCGGCCAAAATCAGCTTCGGCTGGTTGATGAGTGCCCGCGCAATTGCCACGCGCTGCTGTTCGCCACCGGACAGTTGTGAAGGAAGGTGAGTCAGGCGGCTGCCGAGGCCCACGCGCGTCAACGCCTCCGCCGCCTGTGCCTCGTCCGTGACGCTATGAAAATATTGCGCCAGCATCACGTTCTCTAGCGCGCTTAAATAGGGCACCAGGTGGAATTGCTGAAACACAAATCCAATTTTTTCCGCACGGTAGCGCACCAGATCGTGTTCGGTGAGATTGGCGAGGTCCACATCGTCAACAATCACGTGTCCCGAGGTCAGCGTATCAAGCCCGCCCAGGATATTAATCAACGTGGTTTTGCCGGAGCCGGAAGGGCCCATCAACGCGACCCACTCGCCGGCCTCCACAGAGATGGAGATACCGTCGAGCGCGCGCAGCGAGCCGTACTCCTTCACCAACGAATCGATCTTCACCTGCGCGGTCACGCTTCACCTCGAAACACGCTGGCTGGACGAATGCCCGCTAATCGACGCAACGGAAATGCGCTGGCGATAGAAACCAAAATTGTGAGGGCCACGGAGAAAGGATACACAATCCAACGAGGTTGTGCAGCCACGCCAAATACGGCTTTGCCCAGCCAGATCGAGACCACCATGCCGATTGCCGAGCCCACTAATCCACCCGCGATCCCCATCAAAATTGCTTCGGCCAGAAACAAGCGCACTACACGCCGCACCGAACCGCCGATGGCCTTCATCAAGCCGACATCGTTCTTCCGTTCGATGGCCACATTGCTCATGCCGGCCATTACGCAGAGCGACGTCAGCATTAGCACAATGAGAACAGTTGTCGAAAGCAGCCCACTGATGCGGTTGTATATCCGCCCCTCGGCTTCTGTAAATTGCTTCACACCGTGGACGTCAGCGTAGGGCAGATTCGCGGCTAGGTTTCTGGTGAATCGTTTGATTGAATCTGGCGTTCCGGTGACGCTCAGTTGAATCAGGCTGATGCGACCGGGTAGGTCGGCAAGGACTTGTGCGGTAGCAAGCTTTGTGAAAATTTGCGAGTCCTCCGCACCGCCAGTTGCGCTAATCGCAAAAACTCTACAGGAAGCTTCCCTGTCCTGGTTGCGAAGTTGCAGAGAATCCCCGGCGTGGAGTTTGAACTGTGTGGCCACCTTGGCGCCCACTTCGCATGCACCGGGATCGCGCTCCAACGTCGCATCAAATTCCGTGCGTCGTGCCGGTCGAATCTCGGTAATGCCGCTTCCCTCGGCCCCAGCAATCACCGCAGGCTCAAAATGTAACGTGCCGGATTTTGAGACTTCGCCAATCACGTACAGAAACGCCATTGCAGGAATCGTCTTCTGTTCACTTTGCGATGGGATTTGTGCCAGCAGTGATTCCTCTAGTGTTGTAGCCGCTAGGCTTTCGGCCAACGCACTCGAGCCGGTGTTCGCGTTGTCCGCAGACCTCGGGGCTACAATCACGTTGGCCCCCAGCGCTCGGAATTCCGTGGTCAGGCGCCGCTTCGCGTCAATCTGAAGATTCAGCAGCGCTGCTGTGACCGCCGCCCCCGCACCCAGCGCCAGCAAAATCACAAACAATCGCCCGTAATTCGCGGTGATCAACCTGCGAACAATGCGCCAGAACATGGGAGTGTCCGCCATTATTCGCCACGCAGAATCGGCGCCGGTTCATACCGCGACGCTTTGCGCAAAGGAAACGCACTGCCCAAAATCGTGATCAATGCCGCCAGAGCAAGAATGATCAGCAGCACGAAGAGTTTGGGGGTTGGCGCAAAACCGAAAATTCTCATCCCCAGGAATCGCGCGAACAAAATGCCCACGGCGTAGCCAATTCCCCCGCCGACAAAAGCTAGCAGAAGCTGTTCGGCGGCCAGCAGCACACCGACCAAGGCTGAGCCCGCCCCCAGGGCCTTCATCAAACCGATTTCCGTGCGCCGTTCGATCACCGAGGCCGCTGCGGAAGCACCCACCGCCAATGCTGCTGCTAGCAACGCCGCGAACGTAACCATCCAGAGCAGCGTTCGCACCCGCGTGAGCACATTGCCTTCGCCCTCCGCGACGCGCCGGATCACCCGCACGTCGGTGCCCTTCAACTCCTCGCTAATCTGCAGTGCAATCGCCGAAATATATGGAGTGCAATACCAGCGATCGAATTCAGACGGAGTCATCGACTTGGGATCGCGCCGCGCAAACGCATCTTCCGGCTTGGTCAACGCGCTAACGTAAAGGCGTCGATAGACTTGCTGCAGCCTTGCAAGTTGTTGTGCATCGCCAAGCGGCACTATCACGTCTTCTTCCTCTGCCCCACCAGTTGAAAGAATGCCTGAAATGACAAAAGGCGAAAATGCCTGAATCTTTTTTGAGGGGTCTGGAACATTCAGGAATAGTTTCTGGCCGATGTGCAAATTCTTGCGTTTGGCAATTGCGGCTCCAAGTACACATTCTTTTTGCCCTTCGTTAAACCAGCGTCCCTCTACTTTCCACCAGGGATTTGTTTTCTCAATGCCGGTTGTGTAGGTGGTCCCATCGGGAATCGGAACCGGATGATTGGACCAAGTTCCGATCATCACCACTTTGGTGGAATCGGTCAAAGCTTCTTCCGATCCGCGCTGTACAGTGAGTTCGACTGGAGATTCCAAGATTGGCGCGAAGGCCACAATATTGAAACGCCAGAAAATTGTTTTTAATTTCCCCAAGTCTGCTTCCGGCAAGTACGCGCCGGCGTTCGCAGGGCGGTAATCCACACCACCGATTTCCAGGGGCAACGAGTCCGCCATCGGCGTGACCAGCAAATTTGCGCCCAGACTGCGAAATTCCTCCGCCAGCCGGTCGCCCACATCCAGCGACACACTCAGCGCGGCAGTGGCCACGGCCATTCCCAATGCCAGAGCAGCCATGGTCAGCAATTTGCGCTTGGGACGGCGTGTGAAGGAATCTGTTACGAGTCGAAGAAACATTTCACCTGTCTAAAAATCAACCGCTCCTATTGAGGAATCTCCTCCGCTGCTTTCGCCACCGCGGAAACATCAATTAACACATCATCCCCATCTATCTTGGAGGTAAATCCGATCGGGTTGCATCCGCCTTTTTGCCCGATCGAAGGAATATAGATTGCCGAGGCACAAAACCGGCAGATCACGTTCTGCCCATCCTGCCGGAAACCCTTCGCGCCGCAAATCAGGCAGGCGTCCAGCGCGGTGCCATAACCGTTCGGTTTCCTAATGACCATGAAGCGAATCGGGTGGGTATCGTGCTTCAGGGTAAACAGATGGAGATTCCCATCTTGGACTTCAGAAACCGGAATGCGGACGAGATTGTTCGTTGCTTCCACGTCGCGCGCCTGTGGGGGAGCTGAATTTGCCCGCGCATAAATGAAATCCGCGGTCAGCACCAGTATTACCGCCAAACTCGCCACCGCGCCCGCAATCATCCAACGCCGCTGCCGCCGGTTTTGCGCTTCGACCAGCCGGCGTTCTGCATCGGTCCTGGCAACTTTTACGGACTTAGAGTGCGAAGCCGATTGCCACTCGCGAAAAATCATCAGCGCGGCCGCGCCAAAAACAAAAATAAAAAAGAAAAGCTCGTTGCGCACGATTGGCCCGAGAAGGGCCATCTCTGCCTGGCTAGACGGCAGCCATCGCGCCTCGCTTAATTCATGCAATCCAGTAACTGCCAGTTGAATCGCGACCAAAATTAGGATTGCGCTGGTTACCTTGAAGAAACGGTGCAATGGAATTTTCAGCGTACCCTTGAAAAACAGTACCCCTACCGCTACCGCTGCGGCGATGCCGGCTGACGTTCCTATCCAAGTCTGTAACCCTTCGGTCGAAAGCTCGACAGCCCGCAAAATCAAGGCTAACTCCACGCCCTCGCGCACCACCATCAAAAACACAAACAGCGCGATTCCCCATCCGGCCGCCGCTCCCGAGCGGGTGGCATAATCTTCCAACTTCCCTTCGATTTCCGTCCGCAGGTGCCGGGCAATCCGGTTCATCCAAATGATCACGGTGACCACGAAGAACGATGCCACCAAAAGTAACAAACCCTCAAAGCCATCTTCGTTGACGCTAAAACGCTCCAAAGCGATTGCTATGCCAAGACTTAGCGCTGTCGCTGCAACCACCCCGCCCCACACATAACGGGCGAGGTGAGAACGCCCGGTGCGCGCGAGATAGACCAGAATGATGCCGACGACCAGGGCGGCTTCGACACCTTCGCGCAGGGCAATAAGGAAAGCAGAGAGCACGATCACTCCAGTTGATAATCATTTGCAAGAACGAATCCAGCTTACTCCCTGCTCTCACGCCCGTCAAGTTCGCCCATCACACCGTACTCACGCTAGAATACTCTCTTGCATCTACTCACATTCATGCCGCGCCGCTTCACTCGCCCGCTACTTTCTCTTCTGCTCTCTGGAGCGATGGTTTGCCCTGTTGCGTCCCCACAGAGCCCTTCTCAGACCCCTACCCAGACATTGAGCAAGCAGGATGAACTTCGCGCGGTGGTCAAGCCCGACCCCAAGCGCGCCAAGAAACTGGCCGACATCGGCGCACGGCAGGAAGCTGCCGGCGATTACGAGGGTGCTCTGGAGGCGTACGAGGAAGCGGCACGCTACGCGCCGTTTGATGTGACGATCGTCAGCAAAGGCGCAGCGCTTCGGTCTCGCTTGGTACGCAGCTACGTTGACGACGGGGAACGCCTCGCGGTAGAGGGCAACCTGGGCGGTGCAGCAGAAGCCTACGCATTCGCCCTGCATGTTGACCCCACGAACGCGGTGTTGATGGAGCGGCTGAAGCAGATTGATTCCCTGCGCCGGGATGAGAAAGAGCCTGCGGATGAATCAGTCCAGGGCATGCCCAAGCTACGCTCGGATAGAGTGACGCGCAGTTTCGATTTGCGAACCGATCTGCGCACCGCGTACGAACAAGTTGCCGCTGCATACGGAATAAAGGCGGCGTTCGACCCGGATCTCCCCGCGCGAAATGTCCGTTTCCGAGTAAAGGACGTCGACTTCGAAACCGCCATGAAAGTTCTGGTGCTGCAGACTGGGACGTTTTGGCGGCCGCTCAACGCAAAACTATTGTTTGTCGCCGCGGACACTTCCGAAAAACGCAAAGCCTACGATATGCAAATGGAGCAGACTTTTGCGCTGCCATCCACTGTTGACTCCTCGGAAATGACCGAGTTGGTTCGGGCGGTTCGAGAGTTAACCGGTATCCAGCACATTCAACAGTCCATTCCTTCGCACACTGTCACGATTCGCGACACAGTTCAGCGCGTTAAGCTCGCAGGAAATATCATTCGCGAGATGGAGCAGGCGCGCGGCGAGGTATTGCTGGAAATCGATTTGCTGGAAGTCGACCGGAACAACGCCACCAAGATCGGTATCACTCCACCTTCCAACGTGCGCTTGATTACGCTTGATCCGGGATTATCCCACCAGGTCCGTTCGGCACAGAGCATCACGGCACTGCTCACGCTACTCGCCACTATCTTTGGCGGCCCTCTCGGCTCTGCTGCAAGTGGTGGAGTATCCAGCCTGGCCTCCATCATTCCTCCGTTCACCGCGATAGGTGGTGGCAAATCTACTTTCCTGCTCACGCTCCCCGGTGCTTCCGCGGATTTCTCGCTAGGGTTGTCCTTAGTGCAGAGCGGACGACAAGTCCTGCTTCGCGCGCAAGATGGAAAACCAGCTACCTTCTTCGTAGGGGATCGTTACCCCGTCACTTTGTCACTGTTATCGGGAAGCCTTGGCACCGTGAATTTCAGCGCCAATCCCGGCGGCACCGGCGTAACCATTCCCCTGCAGCAGTTCAACGTAGGGCAAGGACCAGTGTCGATCGTCAGCGCCGATTTTCTGAACAGTGGCTCGCTGGATTTGGCGGTGCTCAATCAAATCGACAATACCGTGACGATCTTATTGAATCAGGGCGCAGCGGCAACCAACGGCCAGTTCGCCGAAGCAACCAATTCTCCAATTTCCTTAGGAGCGGCGCGGACAACAAATCCCGTGGTGCCCGCGGCGCTGGCGACGGGAATTATTAATTCAAAAAACAATTCGTTTCCCGGACTGCTGGTCACGGACCCGATTGCGAACACCGTTTCAGTTTTGACGGGTAACGGAGATGGAACTTTCGCATTACTGAACAATCCCGTCCCGGTGGGAGGCCAACCGAGCGCAATCGCCATGGGCACGTTCAATACGAATAATTCCGATTCCAATCCCGGCTTCGTGGTCACCAATTTCCAAGACAACAGTTACTCTGTTTTTAATGGCAACGGCGATGGCACTTTCACCCAAGTTACTGGCTCTCCTTTCCTTTTGCCCGATAGTGTTACAAGTCCCATCGCGTTGACGGTGGCCGATTTCAACAATGATGGGCTTGCCGATCTGGCCATCGTCGACCAGGGCACCAATCAAGTCACTATTTTGCAAGGCAAGGGAGACGGCACATTTGCGGAATTCCCGAAGTCGCCCATCCCCGTCGGCAAACTTCCGGTGGCAATTGCTTCCGGACCGCTGAATGGTAGCACCGGGCCCGGCCTCGCTATCGTGAATCAGAACGATAATTCGATTACCGTGCTACTTGGGAATGGGGACGGCACGTTCACCGAGTCCGCCAATTCGCCGTTGGCGACCAGCACAACCCCCAGCGGCGTGGTGATTGGAAATTTTCTGGAACAATCCACCAGTGGGATCGCCGTCACCAACAGCGGTTCTGGAACCGTTACCGTGTATGTTGACGTTGGCACCGGATTGGTGCAGGCATTGGAACCGGGAGCGGGTACAAATCCCACCGGAATCGTTGCCGGCAGTTTCACCAACAGTTCTTTTCCGGATCTGGCGGTGACCAATAATCTTTCAGGAGAGGCCGGGCAGGTGACTCTAATCGTCAGCCCCACCAGCCTCATTTCTAATCCGGCGACGAATCAACAGCCGTACCCCGGATCGGAATTCATCGATCTTGGATTGAAGATCAAGGCTACACCCGCGCTGCACCAAAACCACGAAGTCACACTTCAATTGGATTTCGATATCAAAGCGCTCGCCGGCAACAGCATCAACGGAATTCCTGTTATTACCAGCCGCACCATCACGCAGACGGTACGCTTGAAAGAAGACGAGACTTCGCTGCTCACTGGATTGCTGGATCAGCAAGAGACCAAAACGATCACGGGGTTGCCGGGACTCGCCCCGCTCCCGGGCGTTGGCTATGCCTTCGGGGTGCGCAACAACACGCTCAAGGACAACGAACTCTTGATACTGGTAACGCCTCGGCGCGTGCGGCAGCCACTGCGGCAATCTAAAACAATCTACGCGGGCCGCGGCGAACTCACCGGTGGAGGCGGACGCGGAGCGTTTGGAGGTGGAGCGGCGCCCCCGCCACAGCCCGCGCCTACTCCTGTGGAGCAGCCAACTCCGCCAGCTTCGGAAGCACCACCACCGGGCCAACAGCCACCGGCATTCCCGCCGCCACAGCCCGCTCCCGTGGAACCAGAACCTGGGAATCCACAGCCGCAACCGCAACCCGAGCCTGAGGAACAGCCACCTCCGCAATAGTAGTTTGGAAGGACAGCACAAATTCAGAAGTGTTGGCCATGTATGCGCGCCAGCCGGTGCGACAGAGAGTTCAGCAGGTATCCAGGATTTAGATTGTTAGCGGATGATCGGCAATTTTTTCGAGGATGGCCAGAGGAGATCTCTCTCGTTCTACCAGCGCATATTGCGAAATAATGAACGTCTGCTCTAGCGCGTACTGACCTTCCAGCACCGCATGACTGACGCAATCCGTATATGCCAGCCAGCTGCAATTTGGGGGAAATTCCCACTGGTGCTTCGGGGTGGTCTCCTGAAAATTTGCATCTTCTTTCATCGCGTTGTGGCAACGGTGCATAAATTCGTCATAAGGAGGACGGTTTGCGCCCGGCAGATGCAGGATGCGGGCAATCGAACGCAGCCTTCGGGCAAATGAGAACCCTTTGAAGGCCTGCTCCAGCCCCGCGGCCTTCGCGAATTTCGGCCCGAAGGCCTCAAAGGTCTGCGAAGTCAGCCAGACACGATTCTGCACCGGATTGATATTCGTAAATACACGCAGAATTCGCCCACCGTTTGTGGGGCGCGTCGGGAACGAATCGAAATGTAGCAGATCATTCCGCGCGTGCACTCGCGCAGGTCGTCCTTTTTCTTCGATCGGGCGAAAACTGGCGTAATCCAGTTTCCATTGTTTCGCGTAGGGAGTGAGCACGGTGTTCACGAAATTGATTACCTGTTGCGAATAGCTGCGAAGAATTCTCCGTAACTGCTCTGCTTCGATTTGTTCGGAAGCGTCGAGGCCAGTGATACGGTCCTCATGCGGACGATAGGCGATATTCTTGTGATATGCCGAGCTCACCTGCTTCCGTCCCAAGAGAAGTTCGCGGTCTTCGACCGGTATGGTAAACGGAGTAGCTTTCATCAGCAACAAGTTGCCGACTTCCAGTTGGCTGCAGAGCACCCGGCCGCGCTCAGCTTCTGAAATTTCTCCCGTGCTACCAAAATCTTCCAAACGAACTACGCGACTGAACCCTGTGGGGATTTCTGGCAAGTGGCTGGCAGTGGCTGCGGTCATGAAAGCGTTCCTCACTAAATATAACGATGCAGCCTCAAGCCAGCAAGCGCTGGCCTTTACGGCAGCGGATCAAACACAACAATAGGCTGGTACGTCCGCGGCACCACCGCTTCCGCAATCGCAAGCAATTTGCTTTCTTGGCTGAACACCCGCAATCGCGGCGGGTGCGATGGATCGGCATCCAGCTGCGTCGTCGCGCCGGGCGGCAATTCCATGTGTCCCGGCTGCACTTGCGAGACCATCACGTTGAACTTTCCTCCGTGCCTTACGCGCTTTTCGAGAATTGGCAACACATTCGCCCTGGGATAATTTGGCAGCAAATTTTCCAGTGGGGTTACAAGACCCTTCAATTTCCCCGCGCGGGCCGCTTCGGCGATTTCTTCAATGGCAATCGCCTGCTCGATGGAAAACTCGCCCACAGCTGTCCGCGAAAT
Organism: Candidatus Acidiferrales bacterium; assembly: GCA_963748365.1. Classification (GTDB taxonomy): domain Bacteria; phylum Acidobacteriota; class Terriglobia; order Acidiferrales; family UBA7541; genus Acidiferrum. Next base: position 186,789 of record CAVVJG010000020.1, on the reverse strand, counting down.
CTCCGTCAGATGCGCGCCGCATCCCAGTTTCTTGCCCATATCATGCGCCAGCGATCGCACGTAGGTTCCAGAGGAACACTCAATCGAAAAGCGTGCTGTGTTGCCTTCAATTTCCGTTAACCTGTACTCGAAGATTTCCACTTCCGCGGGCTTCAGCTCAAATTCGACATCCTTCCGGGCCAGTTCATACGCGGGACGGCCATGCACTTTTTTCGCAGAAAACAGTGGCGGCATCTGCTCGAATCGCCCCATTGATTCTGCCGTGAAAGCTTCAAGCTGCACACGATCCAGCACGGGCGAAGTATCCGGTCCCTGTGCGTCGCCCTCTGAATCATATGTGCTGGTCGCAAATCCAAAACGATAGCCCGCGGTGTACCGTTTGCGTCGCCCGGTGTAAAACCGCACCAGCCGCGTCGCCTTGCCCAGCAACAACACGAGCACTCCCGTCGCCAGTGGATCGAGCGTCCCCAAGTGTCCGATTTGCCGGAATCCCGCAAGGTGCCGCACCGCATCGACCATGTCGTGCGATGTGCGCCCCTGTGGTTTGTTGATGACCAGCGCTCCATCAAATGGCGCAGGTTTTGGTTGCCGTGGCATCAGATATCTTTCGGTATAGAAATTCGATTGATTGCAGTGATTCGGATAGCGTCGAAGCCCAGTGCGAAATTATTCCGGGGTTGCGGGATTTTTCTTCACTTCTTTCAGAAGCTGTTCGATACGTTCCACGTGTTCCTGAGACACATCCAGAACAAAATGCAGCTCCGGGATTCGCCGCAACTGCAGGCGCTCCACCAGCTCCTGGCGTATGTATTTCGAGGCGTGGTCCAAAGCCTTGATCGCGTCAGACTGCTCCTTGGACGTGGCGTTACGCACGCTAACATAAATGCGCGCGTGCTTCATGTCGGGCTGCACGCGCACTTCGCTTACCGTGACGGAGGTCTCCAGCCGCGGGTCTTTCAATTCTCCTGCCAGCATGGCGTTGATTTCGTGGGCGATTTCTTCGCCGACGCGTTCATGGCGATGATTGTCGGGACTCATACGAGTGCATCCTGTGGCCGCTCGGCAATTGGCTCAACCGAGCGGCGGAGCGCTAAAGCAAATCTACAAAGTGTCCAATCAGCACAGGTCCAAGCTCGCGGTCCGCTTCGGCCAGTACGTTCTGCAGTGATTCTTCAACAAGCTGCTCCTCATTGGCAAGTGTCACCACGCCAACTACGGAGCGTTGCCAGGTATCCTCAAAATCCAGTTCCGCGACCGCCACATTAAATTTCGCCCGCAACCGATCCTTCAGGCTCCGCAGAATCTGCCGCTTATCCTTCAAGGATTGTGCTTCAGCGATATGCAGCTCTAATGTGAGCAATCCAACCGGCATTTGCAACTCCGGGAACACTGTGGGCGCAAGAGGGACTATTTGCGCCCGGCGGAGGCGGTACCTTGAGCGGCTGCTTCGACAGCCGAAAGTTTAACAACCTGGAAGCACTCAATGACATCACCGATCTTCACGTCATTGAAGTTGGAGATCCCCAAGCCGCACTCAAATCCAGTGCGCACTTCGCTGGCGTCGTCTTTGAATCGCTTCAACGAGCTGAGCTTCGATGTGTAGATGACCGCGCCATCGCGCAGGACACGCGCTTGCGCGTCTCGCTTCATAATTCCGTCGACTACGTAGCAACCTGCGACAGATCCCGAACCTTTAATGCGGAATACGTTGCGAACTTCCGCGCGGCCCAAATAGGTTTCCTGTAGGACAGGCTCGAGCAGGCCGTCCATAGCTTTCTTGAGTTCGTCGGAAACTTCATAAATGATCTTGTGCGTGCGGATATCGACATGCTCCTGTTGCGCGAGATCCAGAGCCTTACGGTCAGGTCTTACGCCGAATGCGATGATGATCGCTCCGGAAGCGGACGCGAAAAGCACATCGTTTTCCGTCACTGCGCCGACTCCGGCACTGATAATCTTCAATTTCACCTGATCGGTAGAGAGTTTCGGCAGCATTTCGCCCAAAACTTCCGCGGAGCCCTGCACGTCAGCCTTCACCACGATCGGCAATTCCTTCACTTCGCCGGTCTTCAATTGTTCGTGCAACTGATCCAATGTAATTCGTCCGCCCGAACTGGCGCGCAAAGCCGCATCGCGTTGCTTGCCCTGGCGGTACTCCACCACGTGACGGGCCTTCGCTTCGTCCGTGACTTGGAAGTGGTCTCCCGCTTCCGGTACGCCCTGCAGTCCCAAAACTTCCACCGGTGTCGAAGGTGGGGCAAGCTTTACCGGCCGTCCACGCTCGTCAAAAAGGGCACGGACTTTGCCGAAGACCGAACCAGCGATGAAGAAATCGCCAATGTTCAGCGTGCCGTTTTGCACCAAAATTGTTGCTACTGGTCCGCGTCCCCGATCTACGCGTGATTCCAGCACAGTTCCCGCCGCCGGCGCGTCCGGGTTCGCCTTCAACTCGCGCAAATCCGCCACCAGCAAAATAATTTCCAGCAATTTGTCGAGATTCTTTTTCTGCTTCGCGGATACTTCAACGAATTCGGTGTCGCCGCCCCACTCTGCAGGCATTAATCCCAAATCGCTCAACTGCCGCTTTACGCGTTCCACCTGGGCCTCTGGTTTATCAATCTTGTTGATGGCTACGATGATCGGAACATTCGCGGCTTTCGCATGGTCAATGGCCTCTCGCGTCTGCGGCATAACACCGTCATCCGCCGCCACAACGAGAACGACAATGTCAGTAACCTTCGCTCCGCGCGCTCTCATGCGCGTGAACGCTTCGTGGCCCGGCGTATCCACAAACACTACCGCGCGTTCACCAACCTGCACCTTGTAAGCGCCGATGTGTTGGGTGATTCCACCCGCTTCGCCGCCGGCCACGTCCTCAGTACGAATCGCGTCCAGCAAACTGGTTTTGCCGTGGTCCACGTGACCCATCACCGTGACGACAGGAGGCCGCGGCTTCAGATTTTCCTTGGTCTCTTCCTGAGCAACTTCCAAAACCATTTCTTCTTCGAACGACACGACGCTGACCACGCCGTTAAATGACTGCGCCAGGTCCGTCGCCGTCTCCACATCCAATGCCTGGTTGATGCTGGCAAACACGCCGCGATCCAGTAGCGTCTTCAACAAATCTTTGGCGCGGATATCCAGCTTTTCCGCCAATTCGCGGATGGTGATTCCTTCGGTCAACGTAATGTCGCGCGGCGCGCGTGGTTCTGGAGGAGCTACGGGGGCAATTACCCCACGGCCGCCCGCACCCGGACGTTGCCGTGTAGGATGAAGTTTCCGCTCGCCTTCAATTTCTCGTTTGTCTGCAGTAGGACGTTGCCGTTGTGTCGGCTTGCGCGTGTATAACGGCTTTCCAGGCTCCGCCTTGGGCGACGCCTTGTCTGGAAACGGCGGCAACATCGCTGGACGCCCTGGTGTGCGCGGGCCGGGGCGTGAGCCCATCGGCAGTGAGCCCGGCCTCTGTCCGAATGTTCTTCCCGGACCGCCAGGTCCGCCCTGTCCACCGGGACCTCCCGGTCCCGTCGGACGGGGTGTGTATGGACGATTTCCGCCTTGGCCACCTTGTCCTTGTGGACGCATCGGCTGACCCTGACGTGGGCCACTCTGGCGCTGACTTCCTGGAGTAGTACCCGGCACCGGTCCACGATTTCCCATACGCGTTGGCATGGGAGGACGTGGAGGTGGTTGAGGCGGTCGCAGAGGTTGGCCCGGCGTTGCGGGACGTGCCCCAGCTTGCGCCCCGGGCTGCTGGGGTCGCTGTCCCGCTGGGGGTGCTCCTGTTCCTGGACGTGCTTGAGGTTGTTGGCCACCCGGTGCTCCCGGACGCGCACCAGGTTGCGGTTGGCCCGGAACTGTAGGCCGTGCTGCTGTAGACTGTGCTACGGCGGGACGCGGAACTTGCACTGTGGGCTGCGATGGCGCGGGTGCAGGTGGCGCTACAGCTGTCGAAGGTTTTGCAACCGGCGCAGAAGGAAGGGCCGGTGCTGCAGGCGTTGTGGTAGCTGGGGCCACAGGTCTTGCCGCAGGTGGAGCGGCCAAAGGAGCACTTGGCCCTGCGGGTGCCACAGCGGGTCGAGCCGCAGGAGGTGGTGTGACCACCGCCGCCGGCGTGGTAACAGCAGGAGCAGCGTGAACCGGAGCAGCCGGTTTCGCCGCAACCGGTGCAACTCCGTGAGGAGCAGGTGCAGCAGGCCGGCGCGCCGCTGCCTTTGCAGCAGCTTCTTTCGCAGCGCGATCGGCTTCTGCCTTGGCTTCCGCGTCCGCTTCACCCTTCAGGCGCTCGCGCACCTTCTCGGCTACGTCCACTGCGATTGAACTGGAGTGGGTCTTCTTCTCGGTTACGCCAAATCCCGGTAGCAGGTCAATAATGGCCTTGGCCTTGACCTCGAGTTCACGGGCGAGTTCATTGATACGTACTTGGGATGCGTCATTCATGCTTCGTTAAGAATTTTTCTCTTCCTGTTGTTCCGCCGGCTTGTCGCTCTCCGGCGTTTCAACGGCGGCAGAGGATTCCTCTGCCGGGGATTCTTCTGGAACTGTTTCCGCAGCGCTGCTTTCTTCAACCGAATTTTCTTCCGTGAGAGGCTCTTCCGCGACAGCGGTTTCCTCGGCGCCTTCCGCTTTCTGCTCTGTAGCGTCTTCCCCAATTTCGTCGGTGCTCTCAACGGCGCCTTCTGCTGCAGGGGTGGCCGTGGCGGTGTCTCCGCTTTCATAGAAGCGGTTCACCGCCTGATAAATCTTGTCGATCATCTTCTCGCCGATGCCGGGAATTTCCATTAACTGTTCCGGCGTCATACTGGCAAGTTTCTCAAGCGAAGCAATCCCAGCCGCCTCAAGCTTCTCGATAGTCTTCGGCCCAATACCTGCCAAGACCGTCAGCGGTGTGGTCGGCGCGGTCAGTGCCGTCATCTGCTCTTCGATTTCGCGGCGCTTCTCTTCTTCACTCTTTATGTCGATATCCCAGCCGATCAGTTTGCTGGCCAATCGCACGTTCTGCCCTTTTTTGCCAATCGCCAGGGAAAGCTGCGAATCTTCCACGATTACTTCCAGCTTGCGATTTTCCGGGTCCGTCACTTGAACGCGAGTGACCTTTGCCGGGCTCAGTGCCTTCTGTGCGAAGGCTACCGTCTCTTCGTTGTAGGGAATGATGTCGATCTTTTCGCCGCGCAATTCGCGGATGATGGACTGAACGCGCATGCCCTTCATGCCCACGCATGCGCCCACGGGATCTACGTCCTTGTCGCGGCTGGCCACCGCCACTTTTGTGCGCTCGCCGGCTTCGCGTGCTGCCGCGCGAATCTGCACCGTGCCGTCATAAATTTCCGGCACTTCCATCTCAAAAAGCCGTTGAACCAAAGCCGCGTCCGCGCGCGAGACGATCACTTGCGGGCCTTTTGCCGCTCGATCCACGGTGCGGATCACCACACGTAGACGCTCTCCGATGTTGTAGGTTTCCAGTTTCGATTGCTCGCGCTTCGGCAACCGCGCTTCCGTACGGCCCATATCCACAATCAGGTCTGGCCCTTCTGCACGCTTCACAATTACGGTTACGAGTTCGCCCGCTCGCGTGTGATACTCGTTATAAATCGTGTCGCGTTCGGCCTCGCGCACCTTCTGTAGAATTACCTGCTTGGCCGTCTGCGCCGCAATGCGTCCCAATACGTCGGTTGGCTTTGCCGTCAAAATTTCCGTACCCACTTCCGCGTCGGGGTGCTTTTTCTTCGCCTCCGTCAGGCTCATTTCACGCTTCGGGTCGGCCACTTCTTCCACGACGGTGTACACCGAGTACACGTCGACCTGGCCAGTTTCCTGGTTGAACTTACTGCGAAGATCTTCTTCCGTTTTATAAAACTTGCGTGCAGCCACAACCATGGCGTCTTCGATGGCGGAGATCACCACCTCCGGTTCGATGTGCTTCTCCCGGCTCAACATTTCAATTTGTTGATAGAGCAGATTCGCCATTTCCTCGTCCTGACTTCCTAAAATTCAACTACCAGATTAGCCTTCCGAATCATGTCCAGCGGAATCTCCACGACTCGAGCTTCTTTGCCTTTCAACTCCATGCGAACTTTCCCGTCCGCAACTCCCTGCAATCGTCCCTCGAAAAAATTCATTTCCCCGATGTGCTCGGTGGTGGCGATCTTTGCCAGCCTCCCCCGGAAGCGCTCGAAATCCGCCGCCCTCTTGAGCGCTCGGTCCATGCCGGGTGAACTCACTTCCAGCACATACCCCGGACCGGGGATCAATTCCTCCACGTCCAGGATTACGCTGAGCTGCTTGCTAACAAGCTCGCAATCCGCGTGGCTTATCTTGGGGTAAGGATCTGGTGCTGCCTCGCCCTCGGCTCCCTCTGCCGGTTTCGCAGGGGGTACCCGGTCGATGTACACCCGTAGGAAGCGCTGCTTACCGATCTTCCATTCGACATCCACGATTTCCAAGCCTTCCGAGCGTGCTACCCGCTCAGCGGCCTCGCGGACCTTATCCAAATTCACGCAAAGACTCCACGGCCTACGCCGGTCTAAAGCTCAGTACCGCCGGCGCCAACAAAAAAGTGGGCTTGCGCCCACCCCATGAAGCGACCCGATTCCAGAGCGAAATAGGAGTATATTCCCCAAACAAGGTAAAAGCAAGGCACCTCGAGAGACGCAACGTCCGCAGATGTCCACCCGGGCAGCGCGAGGTAGCACAATCTCCACATTCAGGGCCCTCCGAATGCGTATCTGCCGACCTCCTCATTGAACTGTCAAGCTGGTCCAAAAGCTCTCCCAATCGGCCACCCTTGGTTCCATGCACCGCTCCATATAAACTGAATGAATTCGCCACTTTCCGGCGGACAGACGTGGAATCACGATCCGACCATTTTTATCCGTACGACCTGCAATCACAGTTCTCGTGGGAGCCCCTGCGCCGGCCCATGCTGTTTCCACCTGTAAATCCGGGGCAGGCTCTCCGGATAGAAGCACACGCACGGGAAAGTCGGCGCCTGCTTTCAAGTCATACGGACTTACCTCAGGCACAATTTCGATCGTGAGTCCCACCGGTCGCGTGTGAAACTCATTACCGTTTCCCGCCATAAGCAGTGCCTTCGCGTATTTCGAGTAGCGTTCGCGACCAGGTCTTCCCGACTCGCCGTGCTGGTGTCTCCAGTCCAATATCGACTGCAGTCCTTCTTCTTTGAGATAGGTCTCAAATTCCCTCGCGCCAAGCTGAAACGAGTTCGGCACCGTCCGAGCAATAAGCACGTAGCTACCTGCTCGCGGAATGCGGACTTCTCCCTCGACAGCTTTGCCGGCAACATGCAAATTGCCCACTTCGGAAGTTCCTTCAGCAGAGAGCAATTTCATGTCGCGGACTCTTTCGAGAACCGGACTGACTTCACTCTCCGGAAATGAGTCGCCATTGTGCAGGCCGACGGTGATTAGCGCACCTCCCTTCAAGACAAAACGGACGGGCATCACGTACAAATCGTGTGCAATGGTCGCACTAACAAGCAGAAGCGCAGCAAGCAAGGAGCTCCATCTTTTCGTTGAGAGTCCTCAAGAAGGACGTGGTGATTCCGGAAACTTAACCTGAAAACCTAAATTAAAGAGCACCGTTCTGCCCTAACTCGGGAGGACAAAACAGTGCACTGGAAACTTACCTCTCTTTGGGGTGGGAAGAAAGTAGAATTGCGCGAGACCCAGCGAGCGGTCACCCCGTTCGGTGGACTGGTGGTGTTCGTCGAGTTTCTGCAGCAGGTCGGTTATCGCGAGGCGGTGAGCCAGCATCTACCGTTTCGTCTCACTTCCCCCAATGCCATCGATCCGGTGGAGACCTTTACGGCCTTTCGATGACACCATTCGCAATCTGTTCAAGCGCTTCGGCCAGGGAAACTGCCAGCGTTTTTTCTCGGGTTTGTGGAGCTGGCAGCTGGAGCGGCTGCCGGAATGTTCGTTGGGATACAGTCTGGACCTGGATTCGACCGTGTTTGAACGCTACGGTCACCAGCAAGGTGCGCTGCGCGGGCCCAACCCGCGCAAGCATGGACGGCCCTCGCATCATCCGCTCGTGGCGGTGCTGGCCGAAGCGCACTTTCTCCTGCACGGCTGGCTGCGCAGCGGAAACTGCGGCACGGCACGCGGCGTCGTGGAATTCCTCCAGGAAGCCCTGGCGCTGTTGCCGAGAAAATATGCCATTCGGGTGGTCCGCGCTGATGCCGGCTTCTTTGACCAGCAATTACTGGGTTTTCTCGAGCAGCGCGGGTTGTCCTATATCATCGTGGCACGACTGACGCTATGGCTGAAGCGCGAGGCAGCCCGCCTCACCGCGTGGCGCGCCTTGGACGAGCATTACGCCGCCGGTGCATTCCACTTGCAACTTTTCGGCTGGGACCGCCCGCGCCGCTTCGTGGTGATCCGCGAGCAGTTGCGTGCCGAGCGCCCCTCCCTGGGAAGAAAACTGCTCGATGTTCCCGGCTACACCTTCCGCGTCTTCGTCAGCAACCTGGCGCTGCCGCCGGAAGAGCTCTGGCGAGACTACAACCGCAGGGCGGACATGGAAAATCGCATCGCCGAACTGAAACACGATTTAGGCGCGGATGATTTTTGCTTGCAGGAGTTTTTTGCCACCGAAGCAGCCTTCCGTAGCATCCTGCTGCTGTTCAATCTGCTCGGAGAATTTCAGCGTGCCTGTGGTCTCCCCAGCTATCGACAGCCAGCCACACTGCGCGCCCAAGTTTTCCTTTGTGGTGCTTTATTGGGCCGCGCTGGACGCCGTTTGGTTCTACATCTGTCCGCTTCCTGGGGCGGCCTGCAGCAGCGCATCCCGCTGCTGGAAAACGTCTTAACCTATGGGGTTCCAACTTCGCCGAAGTTGCATCCTGGACCCGCGACATGAACCCAAAATCGATCAAGAAATCTATAGGAAACCGCCTTCAACTTCGGATTTCAGGCTTAAAGGGCTAACACTCTTCCTATTCTAACGCGACCTCATTGCTTCATATGGCATGGCCTATTGTCAGGCGTGCGCGGCACAGCTGTGTTTTTGCATAAACAAAAGGGCCACCGTTTTCTGGCAGCCCTCGTGCAATTTCGAATTGCTGGACAGTTACTTCTGTGGCTTAGCCGCTGGCGGTGGTGTCGTTGCTGCCGGCTTCGGTGTGGTTGCCGCCGGCGGTGGTGTCGTTGCTGCCGGCTTCGGTGTCGTTGCCGCTGGCTTGGTTGCTGCCGGTTTCGCTGCTCCCGCCGCTACCGGATATGCCTGATCGTAAAGCTTGATGATTTCCGGTGTCACGTCGATGTTCGTCGAGGCATACAAAATCGGCGAATTCTGTGTGGAAGAATCCAGTATTGCCACGTAGCCGTTCTCCCGCGCGTAACGGTCCAGCACATCCACCATCTTCCGCCCGATGCGTTCCACCACTTCGCCCTGAGCGGCGTTCACGTCTTCCTGCAATTCATTGTTCTTCCGCTCGAGTTGCGCGGCCAGCCGCTGTCCCTGGGCAGTCAAGCGCTGCTTTTCTTCTTCGCTGAGTGTCGCGGAACCCGCCTGCAGCTTCTGCCGCAGATCGTTGATCTGCTTGTTCAGCCCCTCCAATTCATTCTGCCGAGGTGCAAACTGCGTCTGCAATTCTCCAGAAGCCTGTTTGCCTTCCGCAGTAGTCACAATGGCTTGCCGAATATTGATGATTCCGATTTTGGTGCCAGTTGCGGTACCCGCTGCTGTCTGTGCCTGCACGGCCGTCGTTCCCAAGAGGGACGCAATTGCCAGCCCGGCCGTTACGATCATATTTCTGGAATTCACTGTATTCTCCTTATTCATTTCCCGGTGCGTCTTTCGCTCTCGCTTGATCAACTAACGAAATGACATCCCTTGGATAACGTAGCCGTTTCCCGGCTAAACTTTTCAAACACACTGCAAATCCACCACACCGCTTTGCAGGCCTATAGGGCCCCACAGCCTGCGCGTTGGATTCAACGCAAACACAGAAGTATAACTGACTGGCGGATACCCCTGCAATCCTGCAACGAACTTCCGAATGCCTGGAAATCAACTCTCTTCCGGGTTTACGCCTTTATTTAGGCATCGCCAGAACAATCACCCGGTTATTATTCTGGTCGACCATGACGACCGTGTTGGTCAGATTGTCCATGGCCACCGCAAACTGCGATTGGCTGCTGATACTCAGCGTTTGCCTGGTCTTAAACGTTTGAGAATCAACTACCGAACTCGTTCCCGAAGTCGAATTAACCGTCAGAATCGTTCCCGTCTGATAGTTGTACGCGAGCGAGTATGGATTAATTCCCACGCGAATTGTCAGCGTCGAACCAGAATCCGGATTGAAGGCATAGATCGCGTTTTGTTGGGTGGACGTGGCATAGAACAAGGCGGGCGATACGGCCTGGTCGTACACGATACCCGTGAGACTGGCGGTCAACGAACTGACCGAGGCACTCGTACTCCGTATCGGCGGCTGCGAAGATAGATTAATAACATTCAAACCGGCCGTCGCTACCGTTGATCCCGAGTTTTGCAGTACGGTGATCACGGCAATGGCCCGGTTCGGATCGATGGCAATCGCATAAGGCGCCCCACTCGCGGCGACTGTCGTTGGTGCTGGCGTCTTTGTAGTTACCGCGCCCGGCAGCAGCACAGTCAAATCGATGGAGGTTATCGTGTTGGAACCGCTGTTGGCGATCAGCGCCAGCGCGCGATCCTGATCGATCGCGACCCCCAGAGGAGAAAGTCCAACTGGAACTGAGTTTGATGTCGTGCTCGTAGACCCCGATGTAATCGTAAATGACAAGACCTTCATCGCTGACGGATCGGTGATATCCAAAATCGAGGCTGTCCCAGTTGGTGAATCACCATTGTTCGCCACGACCGCGAAGCCTAATCGCGGAATGACCCCGACGCCCACGGGATTCTTGCCTACCGTCACGGTGTTCAGAATGCTCCCGTACGGAACCAGAGTGTTGTCTGCCTTCCGGAATCCTGCGGGATCGATGGTGATCGACGAGACGCTGTTGCAGGCATAATTCGTAATAAAAGCAACATGCCTCAAGCTGTCAATGGCCACGCCTTCGGGGCCCTGCGGAAAGTTTTGCGTGGTAGCGCAAATCGTACTCAGATCTACCACACCAACGGCGTGCAGATCGATGGAGTTGGAAACGACTCCGCCCGCCAGCACATCCAGCCCGTAATCATGTGCCACCGTCAACATCGACGTTGGTATGTTCACGTCAACTTCGCTGTCGCTCACAAACGTTGTGCAGAATGAAGTATCCTGCGCGCCGGAGCAAGGCGTTGACACTTTAGTGTCCAGTCGTACCATCGCTCCAGCCGAAACGCCAAATCCCTGGCCTAATACTTTTACCTTGGCAGGTTGTCCCAATGGCACGGCTTGCGCCATACACGGCTCATTGGGATCGCTGTTCGTCGGGTCGCATTGCGCGACGGGAACCGGGAATGGCTGGCTCAAGTCTGGCTGAGAATTGGCCACGCCTGCGCTGGCTATTTGCAGTTTCTGGATCGCAACTTTCTTAAATATGCCGGTTGGATCAAGATTCAAAAAGCTGAGCGTGTTGCTGCCTGCGTTGGCCACCAGCACATACTTTGTCTTTGGGTCGTAGGTCATTGGCCCATTTACTACTGTGGCTACAGTCTGTCCCGCTGGAATATACGAGCCTTGACCTTTCTGCCCAACCACCGGAATGGCAGCAACGATTCGATACGCAGCAGAAGTGCCGTTGAACGTGGGTCCGCCGGGATTAATCAGCGAGATGGCGTTGGTTGGGAAATCCGGCCCAACCTGGTCTGACGGATCGTACGCGAGCAATACGTTTGTGTATGGATCCCACGCCACGGAGTGGAACCCGGTCTCTGGCGCACCGCTGGGATTCGGCGTACATCCATTACAGCTTCCCGCGGTAAGCGACAGCGAGGTCAAGCTCTGGTCCAGCGTTCCTATAAACTGAATCTGGTTAGAGGACGCGTTGTAATCGGCAGCGGCAAATGTCCGTGTCTGGGGATTGATTGCCGCCGCGGAAGCAAATCTTGTGGTGTTGAACGAATAGTACGGCGTACCGTACTGCACCGTTCCCGGTGCGCTAGACGTATTTGTTTCCACTTCGTCCGGCAATCCCTGCTGCGCGTACGAGAATGTCCACGGATCGGTCACGCTGCCGCCGATCACCTGGTAAGTTCCGTTGAAGCTCGCGGGCGTCAAGCCGGAAATGATGACCGTGCCTCCCAACGCGGGATTAATCCCGTGCGGAGTTGCCTGATTGCAGATGATCTTTACAATACCAGCAGTGCGCACGGCCCCGCTGGTTCCTCCGCTAACCGCTGGAGCAATCACAGCGGACTTTCCTTTTTGCAGCAAGTCCACCACCGAGGTTGATCCGCTTCCACCCGGTGTGACGTAAGCGAATGGGGCTTGTGGTTGCAGGACAACTTGCGGATAGGCGCCCGTATTCATCGACACAGGCGCGATCACGCATGGAGGCGTCTGCGATGTGACGAAGCACGTTCGCGTATCTGAATTGTCGAAATTCGGATTTACATCCACGATGAATCCAATGTTGGTGTTCGCATAGGCCACCACTCCCAGGTGCGTGCCCGGATCAACTCCCACGGCAAAAGGCGTCGCCAGTCCCGTCGCGCCTGGTTGCTGCAACAAAGTATTCAGGTCCACGGGAATTGATTTGTTCAGATATGTGGCCGAGCTGCGAGACATCGCGAACAAGCGCAGTGTGCTGTCGCCGCTGCTCACCACAACTCCCAGATCCTGGCCAGGGAAACCCGTGATGTTAAGCTGGTCGTCGATCGCTATGCTGGTGGGTGAGATACCTGCCGGCACCGGCAAACCACTCAATTGCGGGAGCGTTCCCGTCAGATCGACCAATTGGATGGCGTTTCCCGCCTGCTCCGTCATGACCGCATAACCTTTAGCAGAGTTCAGGGCAAAGCTGCTGGGTGCAAGATTCGTTCCGCTGGCCGGCGTCGATGGGAGCGGAACAGACGTAACTGTTCCCACGCTCTGGAAATTCGGTTGAACCGCGAAGTTCGTCGTCACCAATGGAAACAACGGCGCTGAACCCTGGGGTGCTTGGCTCTGAATCGACATTTCATACAGGCCCGGACTGGAAAGCTGGCTGCCCTGCGGCGAGCCCACAAATTGCCGCGGCCCAGACTGGAAGACCGTGTTCAAGGCTCCGTTCAGTAGCAAGCTCACAATGGGCTGGTTCGACGCGCCGTAATATCCACCGTTCGCGGCAATCGTCGCATTCTGCCCTTGCGGAAAACTATCCGGCACGGCTGCAACCAGCGCCGGGCTTGCGTAGACCAATTCGAGAGGGCAGGCGATGGACGTGGTGTTGGTTGAACCGTCCGAATTCGGCACGACTGCGCATGGAGGAGTGGCGGTGGCGGTTCCGGGAATATTAGTTACTGTGATTTTCGCTGTTCCCGCTACTCCCAATTGGGTCGACGTCAGCCGGATTCGCGTCATGATCGAAGCATCGCAAGTGACTACCGGCGTTACTCCGGTGCCGCTAGGCGCGCAATATTGTGCACTGATTGGAATCGTAAAAATATTTGCGGAATCGATCGGCAAACCAGTCGTTTGCCCGGGAGGGGTGAAGAAAATTCGCGTGGTATTGAGGAAATTCTTTGCATTCAAATAAATATCCTGCGACACTCCACCGGCGGCAGCAACCATCGGCGAAATACCGCTGAAAGTGATTGGGTTGGTCGTGGCGTTGACGAGGGTAATCGTGGCGATTGCGTAGTGATTTGGATCCGATTGCGACCACACTACCGCGTACACCGTCGTCGGGTTTGTCGACTTGCTTCCCGGGGGTTTGGTATCCGTGGGCAGCGTACTTGGCGCGGTGTAAATCCCGTTATTGTCAATTGTTCCGCAGGTTGGATCGCAGGTCGCCGCAGTCGGGTTGGGAGTCTGATCTGCCGTCGTCGTCGAACTCGTATTCGGTTGCACCAGATGCCACTGTTGGCCTACCGGCGAAGTATTTAGAAAAGACGGATTAAATGTCACCTTTTGTGCAGGATTCAGTCCCACAGGGACAGTAGCTGTATTTGGTGTAACAGAAACACGAATGCCCGAGTCCAATCCAATCGTCGCCGTTCCCGTTTTCTTGGTGTCCGCGTCAGAAGTGGCGGTAAACGTCAGAACCGGTACCGGATTTGGAAAATTCGCCAAAGTCGGCGCGGTGTAGGTCAAAACGTTGGACCCGTTCGTAGTAGAAATCACCCAGGTTCCAAACGTCCCCGTTCCTCCGGGCAATGTCCCGCCACTGGCGCAATCCCCAGTCTTGGCGGTCGGATTTGGAACTGCGGTTGTCGGCGGCGGAGTGTAAGAATATGTGCAAGGCCAATTGGTCACTGTGATGTTCGTGCTGCCGCCCACCGTTGCCGTAAACGTCTGCACCTGTCCCGTGATCACTACTGCTTGCGACGGGCTGACGGTTACCGTAATCACGTTGGCACTAGAGCTACTGCTGCAACCGTGCAGAAGCATCACGGCGCCGCAGATGACTCCCAGAGCGGCATTTTGAATCGATCGTAACTTCATAACGGACATCTCCCCCAAATGGACGCCGCAGGAATTCCCGCGCACCCTTTTACGCAATCTCTTTTCGAATGTGATGCACCAAGCATTCCCATTCGTTGTGTTCCCACGCTCCCGCTAGAACGTCCGGCTCACGGTGAATCGGAACGTGCTGGCCGGCTCAAAATAATTCAGTCTCCCTGGATTCTGCAAAATCGGCTGCAACGGCGTCAGCACGATGGGATCGCAGGTTCCCGGATGCAGTGGATCGACCAACCCCAGCGCTCTGCACTGCAGGAAAAGACTATCCGCATTGTACAAATCGTTCGGCGCAACCAGGGTCTGGTGAATCCGCAAGGGATTGTACGCATAATAAATCCGGAAAGGCGCTTGGACGATCGGCAAGTTGATGATGAACTCAACTCCCGTTGACGCCCTGATCTTAAAATTCGTTCCAGACGCAATTTGCAATTGAGGCTGTTGGTTTGCCAGCGGGAATTGCGAGTTAATGTTGGCCACACCGGTTGGATCCAGACTGAGTCCGCTTCTCCGCAGAACTCCATCCGTGCCGACGTCGGCAAACAGAGACATACTGACCGGTCCTGCAATCGGAATCCGGTATTCGAAGTTGCCTACCGCCTGGGTGTCCCCTCCGGGGAACGTGATGGTGTAGGCGACCACCGGCACAGTCAGCGTCGTGGCCGACCCGTGATACGGGAACGAAATCGGCTGATTGATCACCGTCGGAATAAACGTCACTGGCGAAATCGCACGAATGTCAAACCCCCGGATGTCGTTCTCTCCGCCCATGTAGAACCGGCTGTATGGTGGGACTTCTTTCCCTCCGTATCCAGTTGTGAACGCACCCAGCACGCGGAATCCCACGGCATTCCGGCGATGATTGATAGGATGGAAATACGTAAACTGTCCCGTATTCGTAATCGTATTGACGTTGCCGCCGATCGGACCGCCGGTAAACGCCAATGAGTAAAAATAGCTTTTTCCGTGAGTCGCATTGATCGGACTGTCCAACGTGTTCTGGGTAATCGAAGTCGTAATCGTACTCGCTAGAATTCCGTCCAATGCGCTGGGGCCCGCGATGCTCCTGTACTGCAATTGTGTGAAGAGCAAGTTCGATGCGTCGTTGTACGTCGTTATGTTGGTTCGTGTCAGGCCGTAGCTCACCGCAAGGCGCGTGAACGCAAACCTCTTCATCGGATAGCTGGCGAACGCCGTAAATCCCGTGCTGTTCTGGTTATAATTTTGAATGTACTGTGGGTTGATACTTACCGATTGTCCTGTCAATAGTGCGGCCTGCTGCGCCTGGTTATATTTGTACAACGACGAGAAAATCGTGAAGCCGCTCGAAATCGGCCGGTCAAACAGATACGGCTCCGTGAAACCGAACATGAAGTTGCGTTGGTACTGCCCCACTTGCGCGGACAAAGTCAGCGTCTCCCCCAGACCCAGGAAGTTGTTGGTCTGATAGGTCAGGCCTATGAATCCGCCGGAAAGTCCGCTGACACCGCCCTGTAATCCAATCGACTGCTTCCCTTTTTCTTTCAACTTCAACAGCAGGTCGACGGTTCCTTCCTTGGTGTTGCGCTTGATTTCCGCGGCCTTGTCGGCTTCGAGCTTGTCGAAATAATCAAGTTGATTCAGTCGCAGGATGCTCAATTCCCACGCGCGTTTGTTGAACAATTGGCCTTCATCAATCAACAGTTCGCGCCGGATAACCTTGTCGCGCGTCGTGGTATTTCCGCTGAAGTCAATTCGCCTTACGTAGTACTGCTTACCTTCTTCAAATTTCATCGTGACATCGATTTTTTTTGCCGCATCATCGATATCCGTTTCGGGCGTTGCCACGAAATCAATAAATCCGTACTGCCCATAAATCTTTCCGTAATCTTCCAGTGCTTTACGGATTTTCGCGGAAGAGAATACGTCTCCAGGCTTCAGTGGGAACGCCCCCTTCAGTGCATCCACTTTCAGCGAGAGCGCTTTATCCGGGTCGCTGCTGACAATTTTCAGCGTACCCATCACGTACTTGTCGCCTTCTTCGAGCGGAATCGTGATGTTGACGGCTTTTCCCTCGGTTTTCCCTAATATTACGGGCACACCCCAACGATATGGTGTCGTATCCACGTTCTCGATGATCGGATCTTTCACCAGCACCTTGAAGTAGCCATTGTCCTGATACAGGCCGCGAATTCCGACTTCAATGTCTTCGATCAATTTGTCGTGATCGTAGGTCTTCGACATCACATCTATTTCCGTGAAGTACAGAGGAATCTGATAGGGCCGGTCATGCTTCATCGCCCGGATCAATTTCCGGCTGCTGAACGCATGGTTCCCTGTGAATTCAATTTTGCCGACCTTGACCTTCGGGCCTTCATTTATCTTGAAGACCAGGATCACTGCGTTGCTTGAGGCGATTTTTTCGTATTCCGGAGTCACGGTCGCAAACTGCCGTCCGTGCTCACCCAGCAATTCCTTCAAGACCACTTCCGCTTTCTTGATTCGCGTGGGATCGTACTGGCTCTCAACCGTTAACCCGACCTTCTTCTCTTTAAAGCGGTCCAGAATGTCGGATTCCGAGACAGATTTGATCCCTTCGTACCGGATGCGGCGAATGATCGGCCGTTCTTTCACGTCAAAAATTACAATCTTCCCGCCCGGTTTGTCCCCTTCTTCCACACTCAACTTCACATCTTCAAAAAACTGAGTGTTCCACAGCGCTTGGAAATCACGCCGCAACGTTTCTTCGTTGTACGGATCGCCATCACGCGAGAAAATTCTCGCCTTCAGGGTGTCCGTGCGGATACGGCGATTGCCGGTAAAGTCGATACGTTCGATGAACGCTTGTCCGTCGGAGGGCCTGACCGTGTTTTTTTGGCCGCTCTGCCCCTGAAATTCCTCGATTTTTTCTTCCAGCGCGGTTTTGTCCAGGGAGGCGTGAAACAGGTAGGTCATCTTGCCCGCGTTATTTGCGTCTTTGCTCGCGTGTGCTTGAGCCTTTACCAATATCGGAGCAAATGTTGTAACCAACAGCAAGACGATGCATCGAAGAGTTACACTCCCGCGCACTGCACGCGGAGCGTCCATCCTCGACAGAAAACAGACTGTCTTTCGAGCGGCCGTTGATCGGCTCAAGGCCGCGCCCCCAAACCCAAGATGTTCTTCTCCCGCCAGTCCCGGTATGAGACTAGCCGTGTGCGCACCCGTGCGATCCCCGATGGGACAAATCGCTCCGCGAGTTCACGTGTTGCGTCAGATTCGCTAGTGGACGACTGGGGTTGCCTCAGCTACTGGCCGGAACGCAAGGCCTTCCCCTGCGACGTAAATCTGCAACGTCGCTGGCCTCTGAATTCCACCCTGAATCAATGCCTCAGATAGCGGATCTTCTACATATTTCTGCAAGGCCCGCCGCAGCGGCCGCGCTCCGTAATTTCGATCCGCACAGGTTTTCTCGAGGACCCACTGGCGCGCTTCCGGCGACAATACCACCTGTAGTTGACGATGAATGAGTGTGTCATTCAACTGTCCTACAAGCAAATCGATAATTCTCAGCAAATCCTCGTCACCCAGCGGATTGAACAGAATTACTTCATCCAACCGGTTCAGAAATTCCGGATTGAACGACCGCTTCACTTCCGTCATCACCAAATCTTCCATGCTCTTCAGTCCAGCTTCATCCAACCCGGACTGAAACCCTATTGAAGTGCGCTTCTGTAAATGACGCGCGCCAATGTTGGAGGTCATGATGATAATCGTGTTTCGAAAATCAACCGTGTTTCCCAGCCCATCCGTCAATTGCCCATCTTCAAAAACCTGAAGAAGAATGTTGAACAAATCAGGATGTGCCTTCTCGATTTCGTCTAACAATATAACGGAATATGGAGTGCGGCGCACGCGTTCCGTCATCTGCCCGCCTTCTTCATACCCCACATATCCTGGAGGCGCGCCGATCAACTTCGACACCGAATGCTTTTCCATGAATTCCGACATGTCGAATCGAATCAGCGACTTTTCTGAACCAAACAGGAATTCTGCCAAGCGTCGCGCCACTTCCGTTTTTCCTACACCAGTGGGCCCCAGGAAGAAGAAACATCCAACCGGGCGCGAGGGCGACTTCAGCCCCGCACGGCTGCGTCGGATGGCACGGGCCAGCGCAGTAATCGCTTTATCCTGGCTGATCACGCGTTTGTGCAGTTCCGGCTCGATGCGCAGCAATTTCTGCTGTTCGTCTTCCTTAATCGAAGTGACCGCAACGCCCGTCCAGCGCGACACCACTTCTTCTATGTCTTCGCGCGTCACGATTCCCGTCGAAGCATCGTCCAGCTTGTAACGCTCGCGAAGCACGCGCAGGTTTTCCTTCTCTTTGCGCTCTTCTTCGGAATAAAAACGCGCTTTCTCGAATTCGTGCGCCGCAATCGCCGATTCCATCCGGTGCGTGATGAACTTCACGCGCTTCTGCACTTCGCCAACTTCTCCCGGCACCGAAGCCTGCCGCAATTTCACGCGCGCTCCAGCTTCGTCAATCAAGTCGATGGCTTTGTCCGGCAGGAAACGGTCGGGGATATAGCGGTTCGAGAGGTATACGGAATAACGCAGCGCTTCATCTGTGTAGCCAACGGCATGAAACTTTTCGTAGCGTTCCCGCACGCCATTAATTACCTGGATGGCTTCTTCTTCATTCGGCGCCGGAACTTTCACAGCTTGAAAGCGCCGTTCCAGTGAACGATCCTTCTCAACTGACTTCCGGTATTCTCCCGGCGTAGTCGCGCCAATGCACTGAATTTCTCCGCGGGAAAGCGCTGGTTTCAAAATGTTCGCAGCATCCAGAGAACCCTCGGCGGATCCTGCGCCCACCAGCGTGTGCAACTCATCGATGAAGACGATAGAGTTCTGGCTCTCCATCAATTCCTTCATGATGGTCTTCAGCCGCTCTTCAAATTGTCCGCGATATTTCGTTCCCGCAACGATCAGCGATAGGTCGAGGGACAGAATTCTCTTATCGCCCAGGAATGGCGGGACATCGCCGTCGGAAATACGCTGCGCCAATCCTTCCACAATCGCCGTCTTGCCAACTCCGGGTTCGCCAATCAACACGGGGTTGTTTTTTGTGCGCCGGCACAAAATCTGGATGACGCGTTCCACTTCATTGTCGCGGCCAACCAGTGGGTCCAGCGAGCCTTCCGCTGCTGCGGTCGTCAGGTCGCGGCTGAATTCCGCCAGCAAAGAAGTTTCTTTGGGACGCGCTGCGGTGGTTTTTTCGCCCGTCGTACGAGACAGTTCCTCGCGCAACGTCGATAGCCGCAACCCGCGCTCCATCAGAATTTCTGCGCCAAAACACTTCTCTTCGCGCAGTATTCCCAGCAGCAGATGCTCGGTGCCCACGTGCTTATGCCCGAGTCTTTCCGCTTCTTCCGCGGCCATGTTCAGGATGCGCTTGCACTCCGCGCTGAGCGGCACTTCCACAGACGTGGAGATGCGCTCGCGTATGGTGATGCGCGCTTCGATCTCTTTTCGAATGGATTCGATCGAGCCCTGTTGCCGCAGGAATCGGTTCGCCAGGGCTTTGTCCTCGCGCATCAAGCCCAGCAGCAAGTGCTCGGTCTCGATGTACGGGCTGCCGTACTGGCTGGCTTCGTACCTGGCAAAAAAGATTACACGTCGCGCTTTCTCTGTATATCGCTCAAACACGATTAGCTCGCTTCTCCCCCTGGGGTCCCGCTCGCACCGGCCTTCGCTGTGCGAGTCAGCAGAACGCCATGTTCGAGTCCCACGATTCGGTCGCACCGTGCGGCAAGCGCCAGGTTGTGCGTCGCTATCAACGACGTCAGGCGATGCGTCCGGTGCAGCCGCTCCAACAACTCAAACACGGCCCAAGCATTCTGCTCGTCCAGATCTCCTGTCGGTTCATCTGCCAGCAACACTCTCGGTCCGGTGACGAGCGCCCGTCCGATCGCTACTCGCTGCTGTTCCCCGCCAGAAAGTTCTCCTGCGCGATGTTCGGCCCGTTCCTCCAGGCCCACTTCCTTCAGCCACTTTCGCGCCTCCTGCAGCGCGACTTCCCGTGGCTCACCACGCACCAACAGCGGCATCGCTACATTCTCTGTCGCCGTAAAATCCGGCAACAACTGGTGCCTCTGCCAGAGAAACCCCACGGCACGATTGCGAAAATTTGCCAGCGCCGCGTCTTCATTAAATTCTATCGCTTTATTTTCAAAGTATACTGTACCGCTTGTTGGAGTGTCTAGCGCGGCCAGCACATGCAGTAACGTACTTTTTCCAGCTCCCGACGGCGCAACGATCGCAACCATCTCTCCTTCGCGCAAGACCAAATTCGCGGCAACCAGAATTTCCAGTTTCCTCTCGCCCGTTCCGTATACCTTCTTCACGGAGCGAGCTTCGAGCACCGTTTTTTCATTCTCAGTTGCTTCGGCTATGCCTTCGGTGCTCATCAAATTCGCGTCTCACCCATTCGCTTACCGATCTCGGTCACTGACTTGCCTGCTCTACACTGCGCAAACCCAACTCGGCTACCTTATATGTAGATTAGATGCTCGAAGCTTGACATCCCCCTCTTCTTTGTGGGAAATCTCCCCCGCCTGCGTTCTTGGACCCAGCCTTTTTCCCATTTTCTGCCGTCACTTACCATTCGCGAAACCCTTGAAAAACGGTTCAAATGGGAACTCTTGTAAGTTCCTCTATTTCATCAACTTACAGTCGTATTGGGACGCCCTGCCAGGGTGGATACTCTCAGCAGCCCCAAGTCTTCTGCCAGTTGCCTCCTTTAGGAGCAAATCGGGCACCAAACGGCGGACCTCTGAGATTCCTTTGGGGGCCGCTTCAAGACTCACTCGAACCGAAGAATCTCGACTGGCAACAATCTCGAGGCTTCTCGCGCCGGCACGATCGTCGCCACAATGGTGATGGCCATTGCCGCGGCCGCAATCCACGCTCCGTCCATTGCGCTTGGAAGAAAAGGCACGTATGGTACCGCGTAGACTTCCGGATCCAGCGGAATCAGATGATATTTTCCGGCAATAAACGTAAAGCTGTAGCCCACCAGCAATCCTAGAATCGTTCCCGTTGCACCAATCGTGATTCCCTGCAGCAAAAATATCCGGCGAATCTGTTCACGGCGCGTTCCCATCGAAAGCAGCACGGCGATGTCCTTCGCTTTGTCCGTCACCGTCATCGATAGCACTACCAGAATATTTAGCCCCGCGATAAACGTGATCAGTCCGATAAAAATTGCCGTCACCACTTTTTCCAGGCGCAGCGCGCGGAACAAAGCGCGGTTTTCTTCCATCCACGTACTGGCCACAAAACCAGATCCCGCCGCCTGTTCCAATGATTGCGCAATTTCCTTCGCTTGTCCGGGATTCTCTAATCGGAATTCCAGCACGTTCACGACGTCGCCCGTTCCCGCTAAAGATTGCGCGGCCGGCAATCCCACAAAGCACCAGTTTTCGTCGTAATCGTAAAATCCAGAGTCAAACACACCCGCCACGCGAAAGCGGCGAGTTCGCGGTATCAATCCATAGGGCGTCAAACGCCCTTGTGGACTCGTCAACGTCACATAATCGCCGGGCCGCAACTTCCATTCCTCCGCCAATTGCTTGCCCACCAGCAAGCCTTCGATGCCTTCTCCATCGGCGGTGAAATCCAATTGCCCGGCGGTCAATTTCTTTAGCGCTTCGTCGCTGCGCTTCTCCAGCTCCACTTCCACACCTTTGATCACCACTCCACGCGCCTGTCCGCCTGACGACAGCAACACGGTCTGATAGATTCCGGGCGTTACTGTTCGCACGCCGGACGTCTTTGCCAGTTTTTCCGCCAATAGTTTGTAATCGTGAATGCCGCCCGGTCCGGGCCGTGTTAAGGAAATGTGGGCTGTCACTCCCAGCAACTTATCCTGCAGTGTTTCGCGGAAACCGCTGTTCATGGCCAGCGCAATCACCAGGGTGGCCACCCCCGCGGCGACACCCAGTAGTGAAAAAAGAGTTACCAGTCGCAGCACCGGTGGACGATTTGGCGACCGTAGATATCTTTGCGCCACGAACCATTCAAATCCCACGGCGCGCCGCCCGCTACGCCTTGTCGCCTTCCACTGCAACCCGTTCTTCCGTATTTGCTTCCGGGCGCAGCAGAGGAAACAATATGACGTCGCGTATCGAATGCGAATCCGTCAGCAGCATGGTCAATCTGTCGATGCCAATTCCTTCGCCCGCTGTCGGCGGCATTCCGTGACACAGCGCGCGAATGTAGTCCACGTCCACTTGCTTGGGCACTTCGTCGCCGCCCTGGGCAATCTGCGCCAGAAAGCGCCGTTCCTGCTCCGCGGGGTCATTCAACTCCGAAAAACCGTTGGCGATCTCCATCCCGGCCACGTAAATCTCGAATCTTTCCGTCAGCGAAGGATCGTCCGGTTTCTGTTTGGAGAGCGGCGAAATCTCCGTAGGAAATTCGTACAAGATGGTCGGCTGCACCAGCTTATCTTCCGCGAGCGTCTCAAACAGAAGTCCGGTCCACTCGCCATCCGTCAACTTGCCCTTCGCCCCGGCATAAGGAGCGTGATTCGCCTTGGCCCATGCGTTGTACGTTTCTGTGGCCTTCTGCGGCCCGCTCGCGGACGCAAGTTGCTCCACCGTTGGAGCCGCGCCCGCGCCTTGCGGCCAATACTTAATGATGGCTTCCCGCATCGTCAATCGCTGAAACTTGCCGAAATCCAGGTCCACTTCGCCGAACTTCACCACTGTCGATCCGGTGATCTCTTTTGCCAGAAGCGCAAAAAGTTGCTCGTTCAAATCCATCAGGTCATGGTAATTGCTATATGCCTCGTAGAACTCCAGCATGGTAAATTCGGGATTGTGTTGCGTCGAAATTCCCTCGTTTCTGAAGTTCCGGTTGATCTCATATACGCGGTCGAATCCCCCAACCGTCAGCCTCTTCAAATACAATTCCGGCGCGATCCGCAAATACAGATCGACATTCATGGTGTTGTGATGGGTAATGAAGGGCCGCGCCGCGGCACCCCCGGCGATCGGATGCATCATGGGTGTTTCCACCTCTATGTATCCACGCCCGTCAAAAAACCTCCGCAGTTCGCGAATGATGCGCGCCCGCGTCTGAAAAACTTCTCGTGATTTCTCCGTGGCAATCAGATCCAGATAACGCTGGCGGTATCGCAGTTCGATATCCGAAAGCCCGTGCCACTTTTCCGGTAACGGCAGCAGCGCCTTCGACAAGAAGAACAATTCTTCAACCCACACGGAAAGCTCGCCTGTCTTGGTTCGGAACAGGTGCCCCTTTACTCCTACGTGATCGCCCAGATCCAGCAATTGGAATAGTCCGAACCCCTGTTCGCCGACTACATCCTTGCGTACATAAACTTGTACCCGCTGTCCGGAACCTTGCAGGTGTGCGAATCCCGCCTTCCCCATCAAGCGATAGGAGACCACCCTACCCGCTACGCGAACCTCGACCCGGGTCGCCTCCAACGCCGCGCCATCTGCATCCCTATATTTCGCCAGGACTTCTCCCGGCCGGACGGTCCACCGGAACTCTCGTGGAAAGGCTTCGTAGCCGAGCGCCTTTATCTGTTCAAGTTTCTTTTCTCGCTGTTCAAATTGATCCCGCGGCTCAAAGTCCAAGATATTCTACGCCCTTTCCTTTTCTCATCAGGAGTATAAGTGCTGCTAGTTCCCTAGAGCAAGGAATCGTGCCATCTCCCGATACTTGGCGTTTTTCCTGCAGAACCCTTGCTGATTACAATATTACGACGTAATTCTTTGTTTAAATATTGATAGACTCGTAGCAATCGAATTCACGGAGGTCAGCTGTGGGATTCAGGTCATCCGGTAAGCCACAGGTATCGGTGTCTTTTTGATTGGCGAACTCCCCTTTCCACGGAAAAGATCCACGCTTAGGCTTGCACTCTTCATCGCCTGGAGACTTCCTACAGCATGTCTAGCGTTACCCTCGATGAAGCCATCGGCCTGCGCCGTGCCGGCCGCCTTCAAATGGCTTATCAACTTCTGGCAGTTACGCCTGCCCTTTGCAGCAAACTGACCTGTCCGCTGATGTCGCTCCTTCGTGCAATGACGTTGCATGACCCGGATAATTTTCAAAGATCTAAAAGTCAGCGGGTTGCTCGGTTCAACGGAGTCTTTAGCCATGTCCTGTTAACCCGTCGCTCTCAATTCCTGCATAAAATTTCCACTCAGTTGGAGCTTACAGAAGAACTTGGCGAAAGCTTTCTAACTTCAGTCAAAGAGCTGGACGCCTCTCACTACGACCTGAACACCTGCCTCCGCGAATCCGTAGTACTACTCAAATGTTTCCTCTTGGCCCTGCCTGATAAGCAATTGGCCGAGTTCCAGGCTACACTCCGGCAGGAAGACCAGATATCCCGCTCAACTTCCAGAGTGCCTTCCCTTACGCGCAATCTTGCCCATAGACGTCTAACCCCGGTCAAGGGACAATAAATAGACCCGGCGTGCTGCTTCTTTCGGCACCATGCAACCTATAGGGCTCTTTCGCCTTCTATAGCTTCATATGTGCGCCTCGACGGCAATGCCAGGGACAACTCTCGGAGGTATCCGGCGCATCCGTAATACTAGTAGCGCCGCCATTGGACAGTTGGCCCGTCAACGACCAGCCGAACCGGTTGCGTGGACCGAAGCGGAAGCCATTCGCCGTGCTCAGGCGGGTGACGCTGCGGCCTTCGAGCACCTCTATCAACTCCACGGCCGCAGGGTCTATGCTCTATGCCTTCG
This sequence comes from Candidatus Acidiferrales bacterium, assembly GCA_963748365.1. Lineage (GTDB taxonomy): Bacteria > Acidobacteriota > Terriglobia > Acidiferrales > UBA7541 > Acidiferrum. Next base: position 161,448 of record CAVVJG010000020.1, on the reverse strand, counting down.
CATGGTTAGCAATCCCGCCGACGCGGAAGATCTGATGCAAGAGGCTTTTCTGCAGCTCTTCCGCAAGATTTCCACTTTCCGCGGCGAGTCAGCCTTTTCCACTTGGTTGCACCGTATGACTGTAAACGTCGTCCTCATGCGTCTGCGTAAAAAGTCTCTTCCGACCGATTCTCTGGAAGAGACTCTTGACCCGGATGCCGAGAACAGCGGCCCCAAGAAAGATGTTGGAGCCCCCGATCTTCGCCTTTCCGGTGCAATCGATAGAGTCAATCTCGATCGTTCCATTGAGAAGTTGCCTCCGGGTTATCGGACCGTTTTTGTTCTGCATGACGTCCAGGGCTACGAGCACAACGAGATTGCCGGCATCATGAGCTGTTCTGTTGGTAACTCGAAATCTCAACTGCACAAGGCCCGCACGCGCTTGCGCGAACTGCTTCAGGAGGATGTCCGCGATCAGGCTCGTACGGAACGTCAGGCCTCAAAATCGCAAACGGGTTCGCGGGATTGAGCTAACATGTTGATTTCGACGGAAACCAGGATTTCGGATTTGTTCAGTATCGCTTTTTCAGGGAAGGTTGGCCTGCCAGCTCCCTTCCCTCCGGGGTTGATTTATGCAGTGTAATGAATTTGCAGACGTAATCGAGCAACAGGGACTTTCTACGCTTCCTCCAGCCGCGCAAGATCATCTTGCCGCGTGCGCCGCGTGCCAGGATTTCCTGGCAGATCTCAGTTCTATCGTTGCTGTCGCAAACGAACTGCCCGCCGAGGCCGATCCTCCACAGCGGCTTTGGGTTTCGCTGCGCGCACAACTGGAAGCGGAAGGACTGATCAAAGAACCTTTGGTCGCTACTTCAGAACTTTCCGCCGGTTGGCTGCAGAATCTCTGGGCCTGGTTCACGCCGCGTTCATTGGCCACCGCCGGTGTTGGTGTGTTACTTGCCATCGCTGCTTTCCTCCAATTGCATAAGCCCAGCACTCCGGCCAATCCATCGGTACCCGTGGCCAAGCAACAAGTTAAACCCGCCGTCCCGACGCAAGTTGCGAAACAGCAAGCTGCTCCGCAAGCTCAGACTCAAGTCCACGCTCAGGTTCAGGCACAAGTTCAGCCTCCCGCGCCGCGACCGTCTACGAAAGCCGGTTTACCCTCTGCCAATCTCCGGGAGCCTGTCCTCGCCCCTCCTCCGTCCGTGGATGTTTACTACGCACGGTCAGCGGCTCTCAATCAGGCCGAAAACGATGTGCCTCGTTCGAGCCTCGCCGGCAACCCGGCTCTCGACGAGTCTCTGCGCAAGAACCTGCGCACCGTCAACGAATTTATTGCGGAATGTGAAGCGCATTTGAAAAAGCATCCGCATGATATGCTGGCTCGCGAATACCTGAATAGCGCCTACCAGCAAAAAGCAGAGTTACTCGCCGCTATGTTGGACAGCGGAAGGAGCGAGCAGTGATGATCCCTCGGAAGCTCAGCGACCGCATTCTATTCTCCGCCCTCGGTGCAGGGCTTCTCTTCTGCGCTGCCTGTGCGCCACTCTGGGCGGCTGGCCCCGAGCAGCAAGAGCGTCGCTTCACTGTCAAGAACCGGCCCGTCGTCGTTCTCCAGAATATTGTGAACGGCCGCATTGAAGTGAAGTCCTGGAAGAATCCCGAGATCGTAGTGACCAGCACCTTTGCTCCCGGCAAGGTCGAAGTCGAAATCGAACAGGTTGGAGACCGCATCGATATCAGCGCCAGCGCATTGACTGCTTCGACGCAACCGCACGACCTGGAAGCCAATTTTCAATTGATGGTGCCCGAACAAACCGAACTACAGCTCAAGTCGCAAACGGGCCTCATCCTCGTCGAACAGGTTAACGGCGACATGAAGCTGCAGAGCGTTGCCGGTGACGTTCACCTCAAAGAAGTTTCCGGGTATATCATCGTCAAGACTACTGGTGGCTCACTTATCTGTACGCAGTGCGCTGGTCAATTGGAGTTCACTTCCATCAGCGGAAGCGCCCAGATTCTTCAGCCCACCCTCGCCAACATTAATGTGATGACCACTACGGGCAACATCCTCTACGACGGAGACTTTGTTCGTACTGGCATCTACACCATGAACAGTGGCCGCGGTCTGATCGAAGTTCGCTTTTCCGGCACAGACTCTTTCGACCTCAGGGCTCAGACGATTCTCGGTACCGTCGATAATCAGGCGACGGATTCCATCAAGCCCGATACCCACGCAAATCGCCACAACAAGGGCGGGAAATTTGCTACCAGTTTCTTCGGCACCGTTGGCATGGGTCTCGCCAAGGTCGAACTCTCCTCATACAGTGGTACAATTCGAATTCTGAAGCGCAATTAGCTCGCGCTAACAGGAATCGTGAATCAACCTTCTATTCTCCGCGGCTCCACGCCGCATGTTCCCGTCATTTCGCTCGCCGGATTCATGGGCTCCGGCAAAAGCACCGTCGGCTCTCGCCTCGCTCAACAACTTGGCTGGCGCTTCGTTGATCTCGACGAAAAAATCGAAGAAGCCGCCGGCATTACTATCCCGCAATTCTTTGAACGTCATGGCGAGCCGGCGTTCCGTCAGCTTGAGGCCGATCAACTTCGTGCCGCCCTTGGCCGCTCCGTCGAGCGCTCCGAACCGACCGTATTAGCCCTCGGTGGCGGTACCTACGCCCAGCAGGGTGCTCCCGAATTTCTCCGGAATTCCGGTGTTCCCGTCATCTGGCTTGATTCACCTATCGAGGTTCTTCTGTCGCGTTGCTCCACAATGACCGGCCGGCCGCTTTTTCGAGACGAAGCCAGTTTTCGCGCTCTCTATGCCCAGCGCATTGCTTCCTATCAACTCGCCGACTTTCGCGTGGACAGTTCTGGCGATCCTGCCGTCGTGGTAGCCGAAATCTTGCGTAGAGGACTCGCCGGGATTCCCGCGGGCCTGACCGATACTGATTTGTCGGAACGAAAATCGTAGATCATGAGGGAGCTTTCAATGCCGAGTCTTTCCGGATCCCACTTTTGGCCCGCTTCAGCCAGTAAGCGCGCCTCAAACGTTCTTATCGCTGTTTCGCTTCTCGCGGTCATTTCCATTGAATTGGTGGCACAGGCAGCACAAAAGAAGGGCGCATCGGGCTCTATCTTTGCCGCCGATAAAGGCAAACTGAATATCCTTCTCGATGGCAAGTCTGTCGGCCGCGAAGAATTCGAAATTTCTCCCAGCGGTGCAGGCTGGGTCGCCAAAGGCACAAATTCATTTAAGCCGCCTGATGGCGCGCAAACTCACGTCACCGGTAATCTGACGCTACAGCCGGACGGCGCTCCCATCAGCTACGACTGGACTTCCCAAGCGGACAAGACCAATGGTGCCCACGTCATGTTCACCAATGGCGTCGCCCGCATGACTCTACAAATGCAGGGCATCAAGCCCTTTGATCAGGACTTCACATTCTCTTCGCCCACCATCATTGTGCTCGACAACAATCTCTATCATCAGTACGCTGTGCTCGCTCGCGTTTACGACTGGTCGCGCCGCGGCACACAAAATTTTTCCGTGCTCATTCCGCAAGAACGCACCCCCGGCACTATCACCGTGGACTGGGTCGGCGCCGTTTCTGCCGAAGGCAAATCTTACGAAGGCCTGAAAGTCCTCACCTCCGATCTCGAGGTCATCCTTTACCTGGACGGAAATCATAAACTCGTTCGCCTTGAAGTCCCTGCCGCCAGAGTCGCCGTGGTCCGCGAGTAGTTCTGGCTCTTTATTGCCACGCCACACCTCACCAAAACTCGCGTGTGGCCATTCCTTGGCGCCCGCTACAATTTGTGAGTTCTTACTATCTGGCGCCAAAATTCTTCTTCACTTCGTTTGCCCTTTCCCTTTGTGCCTCTAAATAAAAATGGCACCCCGGAACTTCCGGAGCGCCATTCTTCCTGCAAACTCTTTTGTCTATCTTCGAACGCTATCGTGCCAGCGGACGTTGAAATGCCGGCAATCCCGGACGCCGCAGCGTGTATCCCTGCGGTTGACCCTGGGCGTGCGCGGGCACTAGCCCATTCGAATGGCTGGCGTGGCCGATATGCCCGTGTTGTCCGTTGCCATTCGCCGGCGCGGGCTGCGGTAGCCGAGCCGGGTTACCGATAGGGCGGAGGGTGATCGGGGCTGCATTCACGTGATCGCTTATAGCCTGCAAGCGCTTCAATATCGATTGCCACTGCTCCCAATCCAACTGCCGCAGGAACGGGCGCAATCCCTGGATGAACGGATCTTCGAGCAGCGCCTCTCCATCCGATTCAGGAATGAAGAAACGGTTCAGGCCAACGTTCAGCGCTTCCGAGATCTTCTCCAGCGTGCCGAGGCTCGGCGTCATCTGGCCGCTCTCGATGCGCGACAAATACGAACGGCTCACCTTCGACCTGGCCTGCAACTGGCTCTGCGTCATGCTTCGCGACTCCCTCAGTTGGCGAATCCGCTGGCCGATATTCTCGACCGTCTCCTGATTCGCGAACTTCGACGCCATCGCTTCTGCCGGAGCTTGCTCTTCCTGCACTGCCTCTTCCGGGATCAAATACTCCATCCTTTGGGGCAGTGCGTGTACGCAGCGCCGGCAATTGCCGGTTCGCGTCCGGTATTGGACAAGTCCGCACGTCTTGCAACGGATGACTTCCCGATCAATTTCCAATGTATTCAAAGCCGTATCTTTATCCATATTTGCCGACACCGGGACTCCTCGCTGACTGGTTTTTTCCGGCGTGCGGATAGGTGAGGAACGTCGGAGCGTTCTTTGGGGGAAGGATGTGTTACTGGCGCGAATGGAGTCTCGCGTGAATCCCACTATCCTGTCAAGAGTATTTTTACATTTTCTTTACGTCGAACGCCCGCAATTGCCCTTGTTTACGCCCTGTTTTCGCCTGTACTACCGAACGGTTGTCCTGCGTTTCCTCAGCCCCTTGCGCTTTCACTTCACCACAACAACTACATATTGTGCTTTTGTTTATTTCGCCGCCGATTCCCAAATGGACACATTCGCCACATGTCGATACATCTTCCTAACGTTTTCCTACGCTCTTCCTCAACTTCTCCTGTTCGCCTCCGTGCAAAGACACCGAGCGCCCGTACTAAAGAGTGTTCCACCTTTGGTTTGTAATGGTGGGTTCCAACGCTCGGCTTCTCCTGGAAGTGCGCAACGCCCTCCACCCCATGTCCGCACGATTTGTCAGCATATGCTCTTCTTCGCTTTGCATATTCCGCGAACGTGAGCTTTTCCAAATGCTCACCCTACGTATCTTAGGTTATCCTTCCTACTCATCCATATTGGGAGTTGAAGTAATGCCTTCACGTGAAGATGCCTGGAAGTTACTCTGCGAATACACGCAATCGGAAAGCTTGCGCAAACACATGCTTGGGGTGGAAGCCTGCGTCCGTGCTTACGCCAAGAAATCCGGCGCCGACGAAGAGCTCTGGGGTATCACTGCTCTACTCCACGATTTCGACTACGAGCGTTGGCCCAACGATTCCCATTCTCCCGACCGCGAGCACCCCGCTGAAGGAGTGAGAATTCTCCGCGAGCACGGCTACCCCGATGAAATGCTCCGCGCCATTCTCTCGCACGCGGACTATTCTGGCGTCCCGCGCCAATCGCCATTGGAGCACACGCTCTTCGCCTGCGACGAACTCGCCGGCTTTCTCACCGCCTGCACCTATGTGCGTCCCTCCAGGAGTATTTTGGATCTGGAAGTCAGCTCAGTGAAAAAACGCATGAAAGACAAGGCCTTCGCCCGCGGGGTCAGTCGTGAAGATGTCATCAAGGGCGCTGCCGAACTCGGCATTCCTCTCGAAGACCACATCACCTTCTGCATCGGGGCCATGCGCGAACAGGCCGATGCCCTCGGCCTTCGCGGCTCTCTCTAACTCCAATTGGTTTGTGTAGCGGCTGCTTTCAAAGCATGCACTAGGCTCCCGTTCTCTATTGCTTTGCTTTTGCCGGAGTGGCCTTATGGGAGAACAACCGGACATAAATCACCATCGTCCAGATTTCTTCCGGCTTCATCTGATCGGCGCCCGCGGGCATCTGCCCTTTGCCCTTGGCGATGATGTAATACAATTCTCCATCTGTCATATCTTTCAACGAAGACGGATCCCGCCAATCTTTCAGCTTCAATTTCATCTGCTCCGCCAGATCGCCCTGCCCATCACCATCTTTGCCGTGGCACATCGCACAGTTGTATCCGAATACTTTCTTCGAATGAGCCAAACTAGTCGACGTCGCCTTCACAGGATTCACCATCTTCATCGCATCTGCAGGAATTCTTGCATCCCCAGCCTGCGTCGCTACTACCGCCGCGTCTTGCCCTGCCGTCTCCACCGGCTTCGCTGCTTCCTGCGGCCACGCACACCACGTTCCCACCAATACCAAGCTCGTGAGCAGACTCGCTAGTTTCCACATGATGACACTCCATTCCCCAGACAGCCTTTGCTCGCATTCTACGCCCACGATATGCCCAAAAGTGACATTTCTTTCTCGCTCGTCCTGCGCCTCATGGCCATCCCACTGTGCCCAACTACCAACCGCACAACTCAGCACATTGCATTGACGCGCCTCTCACGGCGCATTTACGCTTTTACAATGTCTCCCAGTCCCTCTCGCAGCGGGAACCTGTTCGGCATCCTCATCTGTTTTTTTCTTTCGGGCGCCGCCGGACTCATTTATCAAGTTGCTTGGGGCAAAGAGCTCGGCCTCATCTTTGGCCACACGGTCTACGCCATAGCCACCGTCCTCGCTGTATTCATGGCAGGTCTGGCCGCCGGCAGCGCCTATCTCGGCACATGGAACGAGCGTCTGGCCCGCCCCATCGCACTCTACGCCTGGATTGAACTCGCCGTCGCCGCCACGGGGGCGCTCTCGCTTATCGGTCTCGTGGGCGTTCGCCTCCTTTACCTCGCGGCTTATCCAGCCATCGGCGCTGCCACTCCACTTCTCCTCCTGCTGCGATTCCTCGGTATCGCTCTGGTGCTTTTCATTCCTACATTTCTGATGGGTGGCACGCTTCCCATCCTCGTACGAGGACTCACTCGCGAAGCTGGTGAGCTTGGCGCGCGCGTCAGCCGTCTTTACTGGGTCAATACCCTTGGTGCCGTTACCGGTACGCTCTTCGCTGGATTCGTGCTGCTCCCCACTCTTGGGCTCCGCCTCACCATCGCCTGCGCTGTTTTCCTCAACATCCTCGCTGGTGTCATCGCCCTGCAGATCTCACGCGCCTTTGCCACTTCCGAATCTTCTGAATCTACGCAACCTGCGTCGGCCAACGTTTCCACCACAACCGCCGCTGAACTTTCCTCCAATCCTTCGCGCACATTTCTGTTTCTGGCGTTCGGCATTGTCGGCGCCACCGCCATCGCCTACGAAATTGCTTGGACCCGGCTGCTGGCCACTACTCTCGGCAGCTCGACCTACGCCTTCACCCTTATGCTGGCCACTTTCCTGGCTGGCATTGTCATTGGCAGTTTTATTTTCGAGCGCTGGATATCTCGGGGCAGCCGCACTGTCTCTTTCTCCACATTCGCGCGCACGCAAACCCTCACCGGCCTCGCCGCACTCCTCTTCCTCGGCCTTTTTCAATACGTCCCCGCCGTCGTTCCACCGATTCTCCGCGCCGCCCACGAATCCTTCGGCGGACTCATCCTCGCCCAGTTCGTCACCAGTGCCCTGGCCATGCTTCCCGCCGCTATCATCTTTGGTTTCAATTTTCCTGCCGTAGTCCTCTTGTTCACCGGGGGTGCCCCTTCCGAATCCGGATACTCCGCGGTAGTCGGACGCGCTTACGCCGCTAACACTCTAGGTGCAATTGCCGGCGCCATCATCACTGGATTCTGGCTGGTTCCCTCAGTCGGCAGTTTTCATGTAGTCGCCTTGATCGCCGCCGTCAATCTTCTCCTCGCCATCGCGCTCGAACTCTCCCGTATGCCGCGGCGCATTCCCGCACTGGCCCTTAATGTTGCGCTCCTTCTGTTTGTCGCGTTTGCAGGTTTTTCCACTGTTTTCTACAATCGCGCGCTTACTTCCTTTTCCACCGTTCTCTACTTCAATCTCCACAACAAAAACCTCACTCTCGCGGAAGCCGCTGCCACTTTCGATCTTCCCTTCGTTGCCGACGGTCTCAACGCCTCCATTGCCGTCAGCCGCACCGATAATTATTTCGCGCTTACCACAAATGGTAAGGTTGACGCTTCCAATGGCGACACCCCCACGCAACTTCTTCTTGGCCATCTGGGCGCCGTCATCGATCAGGCGCCCCGCCGCGTCCTGATTGTCGGCTTTGGCAGTGGCATGACCGCTTCCGCCGTCGCCCGTTATTCCGATGTCCAGCGCATCGATTGCGTCGAAATCGAGCCGGCCGTCATTCAAGCCGCTCCCTATCTCGAAAAACTAAATCGCGGTGTGCTTCGCGATCCGCGTTTGCATATCGTTCTCGACGACGCTCGCAATTTCCTGCTCACCTCTCGTGACCAATACGACCTCATTATTTCCGAGCCGTCCAATCCGTGGATCGCCGGTGTGGCCACTCTCTTTACCGACGAATACTACGCGGCAGCGCGCGCGCATCTGACGGCAGGTGGACGTTTTGTCCAATGGATACAGGCCTATTCGCTCGACCCTGCCGATCTCCGCATGATTCTCGCTACTCTCTCCAAACACTTTCCTGAAACCACTTTGTGGCGTATCCACGGTGGAGACCTGATGGCTCTAAGCCGCACCGTCACGACTCCCATGACTTTTGAACGCATGCGTCTGCTCTGGCGAATTCCTGAGCTTTGCGAGGATTACGAAACCATCGAACTCCGCCATCCCGAGGGCCTCGTCGCGTACTACGCCCTCAACGATTCCGCCGTCCGACGTCTTGCCGCAGGCAGCGTCCTTAATACCGACGACCGCACCTTGCTCGAGTACCACGCCCCGCGCGCTCTACTCAATCGCTCGCTCTTTGACAACAATGCAAAACTCCTCTTCGAGCATCGCGAAGGCCTTCTCCCTGCAAATCTTGATCCTGCTGAAACTCGCCGCGCGCTTGAAGCCAGTGCGGAAACCAACTACCGCCTCGCCAATATTCCGAACGCCGTCGCTGCTCTCAAGGCTCTCGAAAACGAATCACCCACTTCCAGTCTCGAAATCATTCGCGGCCTCGTACAGCTTTCCGACAATCATCTCGACGCCGCGCAAGCCCATTTTGACAATGCCGCGCGCCTCGATACCGATTCGCTCTATGCGCTTCACTGGCTGGCCGTCGTTGCGCACGAAAAGAAAGACGAAGGCACCGCCAACGCCCGCTTGTCGCAAATTCTCGATCGCGATCCCAATTTCCAACCGGCCCTCGCCGACCGCGTGAAGTTCGCAACAGACCTCCAGGATTGGTCCACCGCCGCGACTGGGCAGCAAGCGCTGCTCAAATCCTCGAAGACTCCCGCCGCCATCGAGTTTTGTCGCCTGGGCGAATTTCTCCTGCACACACAAAATCTTGCGGAAGCGGAAAAGGCATTCCTCACCGGCAATCTCGTCGATCCTTACAGCTATTCCTGTAACCGCAATCTCGCCGAACTCTATCGCCAGACCGGTTTCCCTGATCGCGCCCGCCAGCGCCTCGATTTCATCGTGCGTTTCTTTCCAGACGCCGATCCCACCGTGTACACTTCGCTGTTCACCGTCGACAATGCCCTCGGCGATCATGCCGCAGCTCAGGCCGCCATTCAAAAAGGACGGCGCCTTTTCCCCGAAAGCGAAGTCATTCGCAGCCAAATCCTGCCCACTCAGTAACTGGAAATTTGCCCTATTCTTCAATGTTCATCCGTCACAACGTGCTACACTCAATGTAGTTGTAGCCCTAACCTCCATTTGCACTCTTCTGAAAATGGATAGTGAGGTCTGGCCCGCCCGGTTCAGACACGCGGAAACATTGGTGTAAGTGGAGGAATATGCATGCGTATTTTGTTGTACAACCCCGATAACGGGGTAACACGTAATTTCATGCCTCATCTCTGGATGTTTCTACTCCAGTCACTCACCCCCTCCGGTCACGAAGTTGTCCTCATCGACGGCAACGCGCAACCTATGGATGAAGAAGGCATCGCCCAATACGTGCTCGATAACGACATCGCACTCGTCGGCATTGGCGCCATGACTCGCATGATTGCCAAGGCCTATCGCGTGGCCGACGCTGTCCGCGCTGTTGGTGTGCCCGTAGTGATGGGTGGGCCGCACGTCACTGAAATGGCCGATGAGGCCCTTGGCCGCAATGGTGGATCGCGCCATGCCGACGCCGTCGCCCTTGGTGAGGCCGATGAAACTTGGCCCAGGATTGTCGAAGATGCCGCGGCTGGCCGGCTCAAAGACATCTACGCACCCGTCGACGACTTTGGACAGGAGCGCAAGCCGTCGCTCCAAAACTATCCTGAAATACCGTGGGACAAGATCAACCTCAAACAATTTAATCTTGTCCCCAAAATGTGGATGAACCTGCTGCAAAAAGTCGGAACTGGCTGGGGCACCTTTCGAATTATTCCCGTTGAATCCGGACGCGGCTGTCCGTATGGCTGCGAGTTCTGCACCGTCACTGGTTTCTTTGGCGATTCCATCCGCTTCCGCACCAACGAAAGTGTCGTCAATGAGCTTCTGCTCTTGAAAGCTCGTGCCAAAAGCGAGGGCGGCCAGATCGCCGTCTTCTTCATCGACGATAATTTCGCCATCAATCCCAGGCGCACCAAATCCCTGCTCCGCGATATTATCGCCGCTGGCGCTCAAGTCCACTGGGTCGCGCAGATCAGCGCAAATCTCCTTCGCGATCAGGAACTTATCGACCTCATCGCCGCTTCTGGCGGTAAGTGGGTTTTCATAGGAATGGAGTCCATCGATCCCGCCAATCTGGCCAGCGTCAACAAGGGTTTCAACAAGCCCGGCGAATACGCCGCCGTTCTCCAGCGTCTCGCCTCGCGCAACGTATATGCCATCACTTCATTTATCTTTGGCATGGACAACGACACCACCGGCGTTGCCGACCGCACTCTCAGCGAAGTTCAGACCTGGCCGCCGGGTCTCCCCATTTTTGGTTTGCTCACACCCCTACCTGCCACGCCCCTCTACAAGCGTCTTGAACTCGCGGGCCGCCTCACGCGTCCCAAACACTGGCAGGAGTTTATTCCCTTTGAAATGGCGCACACTCCGCTGAAGATGACCATTGCTGAAGCACACGCCGAAGTGAAAGCAGGCTGGGCCGCTTCCTACAGCGCCAAAGCCATCGCCAAAGCGGTCGATTCCATCAAGGATCAGCCCGTGGGCTATCGCATCAACATCTTTCTAGCCCGCATTTGCTTCCGCGGAATCTACTTCCCCCAAATGGGCCTGATGGCCTGGTTAAATGTAATTCGCGAAAACCGTCGAACCATTTTCAGCCTCGTCACTGAAGCCGTCTCTGCATGGCGCAATCGGCCCGTTCCAGTCCTACCAACAACTACAACGCCCGAGCCTGCTGCCTGAGCGCACATTCACTCCTGTGTACATGGCTGGGCTTACTGACGGCGGACCAACTTTACCGCCGCCTTGTCTCACTTTCTGCTGTGCAATATAGGACAGCCAGACAATCGCCCTTCTACTAGACTCATCTCATCTTCAAGCCTAATCGTGAAAGAGAGTTCAGGTTTGTCTATGTGGCAAAGAACTTGCCCCGTCTGTCAAAAACTCCTGGAAAAAAAACAACCCACGGAAACCATTCCCTGTCCCTGCGGAAAGTACGTCTGGAAGGGCTAGCGCTGCCATTTCCAGTCCTGCCTAAGTACGCCAGCTTTTCCCATTCTTGCGTCTCGGTTCCTGTGCGGGAATCTCCGCAGCGCTCGCCGCCTTGCGTCCAAACTCTTGCATCGTTCACTTGCCTGTCAACATCTCGTTCATCGCCTTTGCTCCTGCTGGAGCGGCTTTGCACACCTGCTTGTCTGCGTAGTGGCCGCCTTCTGAGGCGGCCCGCTGTTCTCTCTTCGCTGTAGCGCTGGCCTTGTAGCAGCGCCTTTCATTTTGTAAGCGTCGCCTCAGCTCGTCCTATGCCAGTCAGGGCTCTTCCACGCGGCATGCCTAATTGGCAAACTTGCCTTGCTCTTCGGACATTCCCGCTACGAATTGGCACAGCTCGCATTCTCGGTTGTGCTTCTCCAGCCGCGCGTAGGCTTTCGCAAAGTTTGCCTGCAGCCGTAACAGCTCGTTTCCAACTTGCTTGCTGATCGTATGGGCAGCAGCAGGTGCATTAATTTGAGCGCGCCACGCCGACCAAGTTTTTTGTGCACTCTCGCACCCGTGAAGCAAGGTGTCATATCCGGTGCAAAACACAGTCTGAAGGGAAAGTTCGGAATTCATCGTTTTTTCCATGTCATCAATTAAGGGTGCACTCCTTCCGCCAATTGGCTAAGTCTTCTATAAGCCTTCTATTTGGCGTAGCTTGAGCCTCCCCCACTACCTTTTTCTCCCACCGGCCCAGTACGCTAGAACAGCTATGCCAGGGCTTCAATCCTGTAATTTTTACCAGGCTGGAACGCTCGCGCCGTGGCGTTGGTCTCTTGCGGTTTGACGCCGTCGGTCCGCTCTGTCTCTCTGCCTTTGTAGCGCCCGCTTTTCGTGTGTTGTGCGTCCCGTTACTAACGGGGAATGGCAGCACATTTCTCCCTCTCGATTCCGCCAGTCTCCCGATTTGCGTTCTTTGTACGTCCCCACCACTACCCTTTCTTTCGAATAGAGATACTATTATAATATCTATTGACATAGTAATTGTTCCTTGCTATCATCAGTCGTGAGTCGTCAGAACGATCTCGCTTGTACCCCGCAAACGGTCTGTCAGTTCCACTCTGGAACGCTTTTCGGTCCCTACTTTCGCTTTTATACCGCTTTTTTCCTGCTAACTTCCCTGTTTCCCCTTCATACACGAATTTCTCCTGTAAGTCCTTTGTTTCCCCTTGATACGAAAAACAGGGGGGTAGGGGGTGCCTCAGCAGTTGGAAGAAAGCGCCAGCGCGCTGGCAACACGGCGTAGCGCACAATCACGAAACCCCAAAGAAACCGCCGGATCGAAACGGATTGTGCGTACCGTTGAAAAAGCTGTCGGAGTAAGGCCACATCCGACCAGTCTACTCTGGGTATCCTCTGCGAAGGATACGCTGCAGGAACACATCGGAACGCCGGTCGACAGGACAGAAATGCGGAGACGCTGCTAAAATAGATAGATATGTTGAACCAGATTTCCGGATTTGATGCCGCTGCCTTGCGGCATCCGCGAAACAAAACGTATGGAGTGAGAGTTGGCAACGTCCAGGTGGGTGGCGGCGCACCGATCGTGGTGCAATCCATGACCAACACGGACACTGCCGATGTAGAAACCACTCTGCAGCAAACACTCGAACTGGCCGAAGCGGGCAGCGAAATCGTTCGCTGGACGGTGAACGTTCCCGAGGCCGCTGAAGCCGTCCCGATCATCAAGAAGTGCCTGCTCGACAAGGGCTGCGGCGTGCCCATCATTGGCGACTTCCATTACAACGGTCACGTTCTCTTGACCAAGTACCCCGATTGCGCCAAGGCTCTCGATAAATACCGTATCAATCCCGGCAACGTGGGCGCAGGACAGCGTCGCGACGAACAGTTTTCCACCATTTGCAAAATCGCGGTTGACCATGGCAAGCCCGTGCGCATCGGCGTAAATGGCGGCTCGTTAAACCAGGAACTGGTCATGCGGAAGATGCAGGAAAACACCGACCAGAATCTTGGCAAGGAATCCGAAGAGATCATCAACGATTGCATGGTGCTTTCTGCGCTGCAATCCACGGAGCTGGCGTTGGAATCCGGTTTACGCCATGACCAGATCATCATTTCCTGCAAGACTTCGCGCCCGCGTGATTTGATTACCGTGTACCGCGACCTCGCCTCCAAAACCCGGCAGCCGCTGCATCTCGGTCTGACCGAGGCGGGCATGGGCATGAAAGGCCTGGTGTGGTCCTCCGCCTCGCTCGGTGTGCTGCTCTATCAGGGCATCGGCGATACGATTCGCGTTTCGTTGACCCCGCGTCCGGGTGGTGATCGCCGCGAAGAAGTTTATGCCTGCTGCGAACTCTTGCAGGCGCTTGGACTGCGCTCGTTTTCCCCAAGCGTTACCGCGTGCCCCGGTTGCGGTCGCACCACCAGCACCACTTTTCAGGAATTGGCGGAGCGCACCCAGGACTATATACGTGAGATGATGCCAACGTGGAAAAAGCAGTATGAAGGCGTGGAAACCATGACGCTGGCGGTAATGGGTTGCATCGTGAATGGACCCGGCGAATCGAAGGCCGCCAATATCGGCATCAGCCTGCCAGGCACCGGTGAAGCACCGCGCTGCCCGGTGTACATTGATGGCCAAAAAGATGTCACTCTCGAAGGCACGTACGACGAACTTGCCATCGCTTTCAAAAATCTCGTCGACAACTACATTGCGACGAAGTATCGAAGGAAGGCTTCTGAGGTCGCATCGAGCCTATGAAGATATCCCGTGAAGATGTTTTGCGCGTTGCCGAGCTTTCTTACCTCGATTTGAGCGAGACGGAATTGGAAACATACCGTGCGCAGATTGACGAGATCCTGGAATATATCGGCAAGCTGAATGAACTGGACACCACAAATGTCGCGCCAATGGCACAGGTGCTGAGCGACGATCAGGCAGCAGACGCCACGCTGCGGGAAGACATTGTTGTTCCCTGCGCCGTTGCCGACGACGTGTTGCATCATGCTCCTGATCCGGAACCCCCGTATTTCCGCGTGCCGAAGGTGATTGAGCGATAGCGACCCATAAAAGATGACTACGAACTGGACGATTGAATCGGTGCGAGAGGCGATTGCAACGAAGAAAACTTCGGCGCGCGAGATCGCGGAGGACTACTACAAGCGGATTGCGGCGAAGAATTCCGGATTGAATGCGTATCTGACGTTGTGCGAAGACCGCGCCTACGCGCAGGCAAAACGTGTGGATGCGATGGTCGCTGAGGGAAGGCCGCTTCCCGCTCTCGCCGGAGTTCCGGTGGCGATCAAGGACACGATCAGCACGCGAGGCGTTCGGACTACGTGCAGCTCGAAGATCCTGGAGAACTACATTCCCCCATACGACGCGACCGCTGTTACCCGATTAGAAGCTGCGGGCGCCCTCATCCTCGGCAAGACCAACTGCGATGAGTTTGCCATGGGTAGCTCCAACGAGAACTCCGCCTTCGGACCAGTGCAAAATCCAGCAGCGCCGGGAAGAGTTCCGGGCGGATCGAGTGGCGGCTCAGCGGCAGCAGTGGCAGCGGACTTGGCGGTGGCGGCCTTGGGAACGGATACGGGTGGATCGATTCGGCAGCCCGGATCGTTCTGCGGAATACCGGCGATGATGGGAAGTTATGGACGAGTTTCGCGGTACGGGTTGATCGCCTTCGCGAGTTCGCTGGACCGCATTGGGCCGCTGGCGAGAAACGTCTCCGATACCGCGAAAATTCTGCAGACTATAGCGGGCCGCGACCCGAACGACTCCACATCGACAACAGTTCCAGTGGGAAATTACTCAGCAACCTTGAACAAGCCGGTGAAGGGCTTGAAGATTGGAATTCCCAAGGAGTATTACGCTGAGGGAATGGATGCCGGCGTCCGAGAGAAGATCAACGCGGGGATTGAGACATTCCGTAAGCTGGGCTGCGAGATGGTGGAGATACGCATGCCACACACGGACTATGCGATCGCAACCTATTATATTATCGCGACAGCGGAGGCGAGCTCTAATCTGGCCCGATATGATGGGGTGCGATTTGGCCCTCGGGTAGAAAGCGACTCGCTGATTTCCATGTACCGCAAGACGCGCGGCGCCGGATTTGGCCCGGAAGTAAAGCGGCGCATTGTGTTGGGAACTTATGTACTCTCCGCCGGTTATTACGACGCATACTACTTGAAGGGACAGAAGGTGCGCGCGTTGATTGCGGAAGATTTCCGAAAGGCATTCACACAGGTGGATGCGATTGTAACGCCAACGTCTCCGGTGCCGGCATTCAAGCTGGGCGAGCGGACGAATGATCCGTTGCAGATGTACCTGGCGGATATTTATACGGTGACGGGATCATTGGCGGGATTGCCGGGGATTTCTATACCCTGCGGGCACATCGGCGGAGAGTTGCCAGTAGGATTGCAGATATTCGGGTCGGCATTTGGCGAGGCGAAGGTGCTTCAGTTGGCGCAGGCGTTCGAGTCTGCCGGCGGAGCGTCGATTTAGGGGCAAAGGGGTGGCGGTAGGCGCGCCGGGCTGAACCCGGCACCTACACTGGCTATTAGGTGGGAACGTGGGAACACTGGAACCCATCCTCGAAAAGCTGGCAGAAGCACAGGCCGCATTTTTCCGTGCGGCCGACGCAGTTCCTCCAATGAAGTGGAATACCAAACCAAGTAAACAAGAATGGTCCGCAGGCGAACTGGTGGCGCATCTGGTGATGGTCGAACGAGCGGTGGTGGGCGGAGCCGACCGCGTATCGCAGAAAGTTCCGAAACATATTCCCTACTTGAAACGTTTGCATCTTCCTGTATGGCTAGTCGAAAGTCGAATCGTTCGACGCAAAACTCCCATTCCCCTGGACCATGGATTGATTGCGGATAAGGAAGAGATGATGGCCGAATTGCGAGGAGCGCGAGAGCGAACGTTGGCATTTTTGGAGGAGACAAAGGATCGGGATTTAAGTGTATATCGGTGGCCGCATGCATTTCTCGGCATGCTGAATGTATATGAATGGTTTGAAATGATAGCCGCGCACGAGCAAAGGCATACAAAACAAATGAAAGAGATTGCCGAACACCTCCCGAAAGCTGTAGGAATTTCTTAAAAGCAATACGTTTTTGCATACCCACCTGTATGTATTGACAGGTAGGCATTGCATTTCCGATTCGGCCAAAACACGCAAAAAGGCTTGAATTTCGGGGCTGGCAGAAAAGTACTAGAGATTCCGTTTAAAGGTAATGAAACGGAATGACTATTGCTCAGTAAATTGGCATCTTCTATCCTCCACCAGTGCATCACAACTGGTGAGGGATAAGTGGAAATACAAGAGAGGCCAAAAGTGGTTAAGGTCAAGTCTAGTCAAAAGATCTTCACTGACTCCGAAGTTGCCAGTCTGACGGGTATTTGCGTGGAACATCTGCATAATTTCGCGCGCAGCCGCCATCTGGGAATGATAGCGCGGGCTGCGGAAGCGGCCGGAGCGCAGGCAGAGCAGTGGCTCTTCACGTTATCGGATCTGATGGTGTTGGTCACGCTGTTTCCCCGCTGCACGCACTGAGCAGCCTGGGACGGCGTCCGGCATTCGGATAGCACCGGGCACTTCCCTTCTTCAATTTCCCGCCAATTGAAATAAGAAATGGTTTGCCAACTTGCGGAGTTCTCTTTCACAGGGCTATTCTGAGAGCATGCGGCTGGGGTGTTTTTGGCCCTTTAAGCTGCCGGGGACACAATGTTCGGTTCAAGATCAGCGGCCCAATTCTGCTTGCGAGTCCTGCTTGGAGTGGCTTTGACCGCGGCCAGCAGCATTCTCTTTACCCTCGAAACATCCTGTCAGACGCCTGAAATCAGCCAAAAAGACAAAGATGCGCCCGTTGTGCCGCGCGGGAAGAAGCTGGTATTGACAGATGGAACCTACCAGGTAATCCGGGAATACCAGCGGAACGGTGAGCGCGTGAAGTACTACAGCCTGGAACGGGGTGATTGGGAAGAAGTGCCGAGTTCGATGGTGGATTGGGATGCGACCGCAAAGGCGGACAATGATGACCAGAAAGCGTACGCCGCGCAAGTAGAGAAGATCCACAAACAAGAAGAGGCGCGACGGATGGACAACGTCGCAGACATTGACGCTAGTCTGCCCGTGGGCCAAGGAGCATTCCTGCCCGACAGCGAAGGGATGTACGTGGTGGAAGGAAAAACGGTGCGGGTAATGGACCAGGTAGGCTCGCAGCTGAAAACAGACAAGCTGCGGACGTTGGCACAGATTCTTTCTCCAGTGCCGCTGGTTCCCGGGAAGAAGAATGTTGAGTTACCCGGGACGCATGCAGCGCTGCGAATCAATTCGCAAAAGCCGGAGTTTTATCTTCGGGAGCCACCCCCGGACCCCGAGCGAGTCTCAAGAATTCAGAAAAGCAAGAAGGCAAATGATGCAGGACCGGATGTGGAACTGATCAAGGCAAAAGTGACAAGGAATGGCAGGCAACTGGAATCGATCAATGTGATGTTTGGGCAGGATGTGTCTCAGCAGAAGAATGCAATCTCGATACAAAGATGGGAAGTGGCACCATCCGTGTACCGGTTCACCTTGAGCCAAGCGTTACCGCCGGGGGAGTACATACTGGCGCAAGTGGTTGAGGAAGGTTTGGACTTATTTGTGTGGGAGTTTGGTGTGGACGGACCGGGGAAACCGACGAAGTAGTGGCAGTGAAAATGGGCGGTTGAGATCCATCGCTCCGCTCAGGATGACACACCAAGAGAAGGCAAAGAATACGCACATCTAAGGATGGCAGTCCGGCTAAGGGATCAATGCTTGGAAGAGCTGGTGGGAACGCGGGCGAAGACTTCGAGAAGTAGATTAAGAACATCAGAAATGCGGAAAGGTTTTTGGAGTTTGTGGGCGTGGCTGGTGGACGCGAGAGATTCTTCGCCCAAGACATCACCGGAAATGAAGATGACTTCGGGCTTATTGCCGCCGGAGGCAATCTTCAGACGCTCGGCAACGTTATGCCCATCCGAATTCGGTCCGTTTCCCGACAGTTTTAGATCGCACAAGATAACGTCGTATTTGCGGCCAAGGACAAGGCTCAAGGCCTGTTCGGCCGTTCCGGCACAATCGACGATGAGCCCGTGAGCGGAGAGACCTTCCGAGAGCAACATGCGGATGGATTCCTCGTCGTCAAGAACAAGGATGGAGCGGTTGCTGAGGTTTTCCGGAGATGGGGCGAGTCGCTCGCCAGGGTTGGAGTCGCTTTCGCGGGCAACCAGGGATTTGTGAGAAACAGGGATGGGGAGATAGACGGTGAAAGAGGCCCCGCCTTCGGGGATGGTTTCCACTTCGATGTTGCCACCGTGCTCGCGAACAATGGACATGCAGATACTAAGGCCCAGGCCGGTGCCGCCGCCGGGGCGCTTGGTAGTGAAGAAGGGGTCAAAGAGCTTGGGGAGTGCTTCCGGCTTGATGCCCGGGCCATTGTCGCGAACAGTAGCAAAGACGCGATCGATGAACTTGCCAAGACGAATCTGGATGCGGCCTGTCGAGCGAATTTCCTTGATCGCCTGCTCGGCATTGCTGATGAGATTTAAGAAAACCTGGATGAGTTGATTGGCGTCGCCAACGATCACGGGGAAATCAGGATGGGGTTGGAAATCGGTTTCGATGTTGTTGCGGCGGAGCGAGTGATCGTGCAACTGAAGAGTGCGATCGATAATGCCATTGAGATCAAGAGCTTTCTTCTGAGGCGAGGCAGGTCGCGAGAATTCGAGAAGGTTTTGAACGATGCGAGCAGCACGTCGAGCCTGGCGGTGCGTCATTTCCAACTGCCGCTTGGTGCTGTCGTCCACCCCGGGACGATCGCGTAAAAGTTCGCTGACACCCAAAATAGCGGTCAAAGGATTGTTAAGCTCGTGGGCTACGCCGGCCAGCATTTGTCCCATCGCCGCAAGTTTTTCGGCTTGAATAAGTTGCTCTTCGAGACGCTTAACTTCAGTAACGTCTCGGCCCGAGATGACGACACCCTCGATTTTACCAGCCTCATCAAAGAGAGGGCTGAAGTGGCATTTCAGGCGGCGCCATTCGCCGTTCTTGTGGCGAACCTGAATCTCGACGGAGCCGAAATCCTTGCGACCGGTGAGTAGATCCTGGAAGAGGGAAAGGACGGAGCCCCGTTCGTCAGGATGAGTACGTTCTCCAAAAATCATGCCAATGGATTCGCTGATTTCGTATCCCAGGACTTGAGGAACTTTGGGACTGACAAATGTGTACCGCCTGCTGGCGTCGACAACAAAGATGAGATCGGGGAAGCTGTCAACAAGGCGGCGGGCGAACTCCTGTTCCTTGTGAAGTCGTTTTTCGATTTCGCGCTGGGCGGTGATATCGACCAGTGCGCCCTGATAACGGAGGACTTTCCCGCTGGTATCGCGAACTGCGGTGGCAGTATGCAGGCAGACAAGGGGTAGACCGTCCTTGCGCAAGAGGGTGATTTCGCGACTTTCCGGGGAAGGCTGGCGCTTGACTTCGCGGATGATGCTGTTGCGTTTGGATTCGTCGGTAAAAACATCGGAAACGTGTTTGGCCAGCAACTCTTCCTTGGAACTGTAGCCGAGCATGCGAACAAGAGCAGGATTGACTTCGAGGATTCTGTCGTCGGGAGTAGCGATGTAAATACCTTCCTGCAGAGTCTCGAACAACTCGGTGAAACGAGCCTCATTGCGGCGAGCGGAAGTGACGTCGCGAGCGAGAACCGTGAGACCGTGAACTTTTTCATCGCGCAACATAGCATGTGCAACGCATTCAAAATAGTGAGTGGTATTGCGGGCTTTGAGGCGGACTTCAACCACCCCGGTCCACTGGCGGCGTTCCAGGAACCTGGTGACGCCGCGACCCAAGTCGTCAGGATGGGAACCGCTGACGTCTTCGACAAATTCCGTTAACGGGCGACCAATGATCTTTTGAAACGGTAGTCCAAGGAGGTCGGAAAAACTGCGGTTGGCAGCGCGAATTTCGCCGTCGAGGCTGAGGGCGAGAAGGTGATCGTCAAAGGAATCGATAAGATCTCGAAAACCTTGCTGAGACTTCGAGATCATATCAAATAGCTGGTCGAGTTGGCGGTCGCTGGGCAAACTGGCGTCTTTCTGATCGAGACCACGGATCAGACCCTTCAATTCCGAGAGTTCGGTGGTCTTCTTCCAGGTGTAGGCACCGAAGAGAACGACCAGAGCGACTAAGCCAATGGGCAGAGCAAGAAGGTGTGGTCTATCCTTGGCAAGCCAATCCCAGGAAAGCCAGGCGAATACGGCGGTAAGGACAAAAAGCAGGAAAAACGTAACACGCCAAAGCTCGGTCTGGCGCTTGTCGAAGCTCAGGAGGCGCGATTCCGCCGTAGTACGTGCCTCTTGTTGATGAGACCCGTTGGTAGCGGTGACCGGATTTGAGTCCGCTGGCATAAGGCGCTTTCAAATAGCGAAAAATGCTGAAAAAAGGCTTGAAACGCTCTCTCCATCATAGAGCACAGAAGGAGAGGGGCAAGGTGGACTGGGGCGGGGTGTACGTTAACCTTACCGGTACGAAAGTACTACGGGGAAGGAGGGAGAAGCGAGGGAAAAGGTAGCTCGCTGAATATGGCGGCTGGAAGAGTCAAATGCCCTGGTAGTAGGCTAGCGATAGGAAAGGCGGGAAGGCAGCGCAAGCCGCCACTGCCTACGAAAGAACCGGATCAAAAAACGGCGTCCCAGGTAACTGGGACGCCGTGGTGAGTGTTGGAAAGCAGCCAACCCCTTTCATGTCTTGGGTCAAAGAGGCAGCTCTACTTTTAGTCCTGGCCCTCTGGGAGGATTTCGCCGTCGAGGTCGCCATCCTTGTTGCCAAGGAAGTCGAGTCCAGCGGCTTCGTCTGCAGCGGCAAATTCGGCGGAGTCGGGGAGTTCCTCCACGGGCGCCGGTGCTGGCATTTCAGTGAGCAACTGGAGACTGCGATAGTGTTCGAGACCCGTACCTGCCGGAATCAAACGGCCCATGATGACGTTTTCCTTCAAGCCGCGAAGGTAATCGACCTTTCCAGCGACGGCCGCTTCGGTGAGGACGCGGGTGGTCTCCTGGAAGCTTGCCGCGGAGATGAAGGAGTCGGTTGAGAGAGAGGCCTTGGTGATGCCCAGTAAAAGCGGACGGCCCGTAGCGGGACGACCACCTTCGGCGATAACGCGATCGTTCTCTTCACGGAAGCGGAACTTATCAACTTGCTCCTCGAGAAGGAACGTGGTGTCGCCGACGTCTTCGACCTTGACCCAGCGCATCATCTGCCGAGAAATGGTCTCGATGTGCTTGTCGTTAATGTTGACACCCTGGAGGCGGTAAACCTCTTGAATCGCGTTGACGAGGTAAGCCTGGGTGTACTTTTCGCCGAGCACGGCGAGCAAGTCGTGGAGGTTGAGCGGGCCGTCGATGAGAGCTTCACCAGCGCGAACGTGCTCGCCTTCCTGAACGTTGATGTGAACGCCGCGTGGGATGGCATATTCTTTGGACGTCTTGCCATCGGCGGATTCGACGTAAATTTTGCGCATACCCTTGGCGATTTCGCCGTAGCGAACCGTGCCATCGATTTCAGAAATGACGGCGGGATCTTTGGGCTTGCGGGTTTCGAAGAGTTCGACAACGCGCGGGAGACCACCGGTGATGTCCTTGGTCTTGGTGGTTTCACGAGGAATCTTCGCAAGAACGTCGCCTGCCATTACTTCATCGCCGTCCTGCACCATCAAGTGTGCACGAGAAGGCATGAGGTACTTCTTGCGAACCTTTCCGGAGGAATCGCGGACCAGAATGGCGGGCTGATGCTTTTCATCGCCGGGTGGCAGAGTCACGACCAACTGTGAGAGACCGGTGACTTCGTCAACCTGTTCTTCGATGGTGAGGCCGGGACGGAGGTCGTCAAATTTCACGGAACCCGCCGTTTCGGTCAAGATCGAGAAGGTAAACGGATCCCATTCGGCAAGAACCTGCCCGTGGGTCACAGCGTCGCCGTCGGCAACGCGGAGTCGGGCGCCGTAGACAACATGGTAGCGCTCCTTCTCGCGATTCTTTTCGTCGACGATAACGAGGAGCCCCGAGCGGTTCATGGCGATGCGAGCGCCGGCGCGACCTTCGACGTGACGGAGGTCGACGAATTTAACGACGCCGCTATTCTTGGCTTCGAGCGTGGAACGCTCGCTGACGCGGGTAGCAGCACCACCGATATGGAAGGTGCGCATGGTCAACTGCGTGCCGGGCTCGCCGATGGATTGAGCAGCGATGACGCCGACCGCTTCGCCGAGTTCCACCATGCGGCCCGAAGCGAGGTTGCGGCCATAGCAGAGGGCGCAAACACCGCGACGGGATTCGCAGGTCAGCACGGAACGAATGCGGACGCGCTCGATACCCGCTTCCTGAATTTCGTTGGCGAGTTCTTCCGTAATTTCCTGATTGACCTCGACGATGACGTTGCCTTCGAAGTCGCGGATTTTCTCGAGAGACACGCGGCCAACAACGCGGTCGCGCAAGGGCTCGACTTCCACGCCGGCTTCGATGATGGGTTCGACGTAAATGCCGTCGGAGGTGCCGCAATCGGGCTCGTTGATGATGACGTCTTGCGCCACGTCGACGAGACGGCGAGTGAGGTAACCGGAGTCGGCCGTCTTCAAAGCGGTATCCGCGAGACCCTTACGTGCGCCATGGGTCGAGATGAAGTACTGCAGTACCGTAAGGCCTTCACGGAAGTTGGAAGTGATCGGGGTCTCGATAACTTCGCCGGAAGGCTTGGCCATCAAACCGCGCATACCGGAAAGCTGGCGAATCTGCTGTTTGGAACCGCGAGCGCCGGAGTCCGCCATGATGTAAACGGGGTTGAGGTTGCCTTCGCGGTCCTGAGTTTCGAGGGCCTTGAACATTTCGTCGGCAACTTTTTCGGTAACGTCGCCCCAGATGGCGATGACCTTGTTATAGCGTTCGCCGTTGGTGATGGCGCCATCGAGGTATTGCTGCTGAACCTTGACAACTTCCTTTTCGGCATTTTCGACCAGCTTGTACTTGTCGCTGGGGATGAGCATGTCATCAATGCCGATGGAGATGCCGGACTTGGTGGCGTATGTGAAACCAAGCGCTTTCAAGTGGTCGAGCAGTTGGACGGTGCCTTCAAGGCCAAAACGCAAGTAGGCGTAATAAACAAGCTGCTGAACGCCCTTTTTCTTGAGCAAGCCGTTGATATAAGGCATGTGCTCAGGCAGATGCGAATTAAAGATGACGCGGCCGACGGTAGTGTTGATGAATTGCCGCTCCATACGGACCACTTCGGTGTGAGTGACGTCCTGGTTGTCGTACGCGGTGAGCAGGTCGATAACTTCGCCGGTGTAGCGCAAACGAATCGGAGTCAGGAGTTCGACTTCACCAGCTTCGAGAGCCAGCGAAACATCTTCGGGCGTGCCGAAGACGCGGCCTTCACCCTTGGCGCCAGGTTTGGACTTGGTCAGATAGTAGATACCGAGGACCATGTCTTGCGAAGGAACGGCGAGAGGCAGACCGTGGGCCGGGGAAAGAATGTTGCGCGAGCTGAGCATAAGCACAGAGGCTTCGACCTGAGACTCAGGAGAAAGTGGAATGTGCACGGCCATCTGGTCGCCGTCGAAGTCAGCGTTGAACGCGGTGCAAACGAGCGGGTGAATGCGGATGGCTTTTCCCTCGACAAGGGTGGGCTCAAAAGCCTGAATACCCAAGCGATGAAGGGTAGGAGCGCGGTTGAGAAGCACCGGATGTTCGCGAATGACGTCTTCGAGAATGTCCCAGACAACGGGATCCTGCTGCTCGACCATTTCCTTAGCTTGCTTAATCGTGGTGCAGTGCCCCTGAGCTTCGAGCTTGTGATAGATGAAGGGCTTGAAGAGTTCAAGAGCCATCTTCTTGGGCAAGCCGCACTGGTTGAGCTTGAGTTCCGGGCCAACGACGATGACGGAACGGCCGGAGTAGTCAACGCGTTTACCGAGCAAGTTCTGCCGGAAACGGCCCTGCTTGCCCTTGAGGGTGTCGCTCAAAGACTTCAGCGGGCGGTTGTTAGTGCCGCGGAGAACGCGACCACGGCGACCGTTGTCGAAGAGAGCGTCAACCGCTTCCTGAAGCATGCGCTTTTCGTTGCGCACGATAACATCAGGGGCGCGGAGTTCCATTAGCTTCTTCAACCGGTTGTTGCGGTTGATGACGCGGCGATAGAGATCGTTCAAATCCGAAGTAGCAAAGCGGCCACCGTCGAGAGGCACGAGGGGGCGCAATTCCGGCGGAAGAACCGGGATCACGTCAAGAATCATCCACTCGGGCTTGTTACCGCTCTTGCGGAACGCTTCGAGAACCTTGAGGCGCTTGGCGAACTTAATGCGCTTCTGAAGAGAAGGATCTGCCTTCATCTTTTCGCGAAGCTCGTCGGCAAGTTTGTCGACTTCGACGCGGCGGAGAAGTTCCTTGATGGCTTCGGCGCCCATCTTGGCGACGAACTGGCCGGGGTATTCTGTTTGCAGTTTGCGATATTCCTCTTCCTGAAGAACCTGGCGTTCTTTCAGAACGGCGACTTCGCCCTGGTCAACGACGACGAAGGCTTCGAAGTAGAGAATGCGCTCGAGGTCGCGCATGGAGATGTCGAGCAAGTAGCCGATGCGGCTGGGCAGTCCCTTGAAGAACCAAACGTGCGAGCAGGGGGACGCGAGTTCGATGTGGCCCAAACGCTCACGGCGAACTTTGCTGAGAGTAACTTCAACACCGCACTTGTCGCAGATAACTCCGCGATGCTTCATGCGCTTGTATTTTCCGCACAAACATTCCCAGTCCGTAACGGGACCGAAAATCTTGGCGCAGAATAAACCGTCACGCTCGGGCTTGAAGGTACGGTAGTTGATGGTCTCCGGCTTGGTGACTTCGCCGTGGGACCAGGAACGAATTTTTTCCGGACTAGCCAAAGAGATGCGGATGGAATCGAAATCCGCGATCAGACTGGCGCGATCATAAGGGCTGCTGCGATACAAGGTTGTTTCCTCCCTCCCGAGCCTTGCGGCGCGGGACGCGGTCGATTGTTAGGCGACCGGCTGAGAACCCGAACTACTCAAAAACTTCTACGACTAAAGGCTTTGCCAACTGGGGCGCGCAGCGTGCTGCGCCCCTACCGGCGTTAATCGGCTGCCCTTTCCACTGTCGGTTTCTGACGCTTCATCAACTCGACGTCGAGGCACAGAGACTGTAACTCGCGAACGAGCACGTTGAAGGATTCGGGCACACCAGGCTCGATGCCGGGCTCGCCCTTCACAATGGCCTCGTAGATTTTTGCGCGGCCATAAACGTCGTCGGACTTGGCGGTCAGCAATTCCTGCAAAATGTGCGCGGCGCCGTAAGCTTCGAGGGCCCACACTT
Source organism: Candidatus Acidiferrales bacterium (assembly GCA_963748365.1). Classification (GTDB taxonomy): domain Bacteria; phylum Acidobacteriota; class Terriglobia; order Acidiferrales; family UBA7541; genus Acidiferrum. The sequence continues at coordinate 135,279 of CAVVJG010000020.1, read as the reverse complement.
CCATTTCACCGAAGCGCTGTCCACCGAACTGCGCTTTACCACCGAGCGGCTGCTGGGTGATGAGCGAATAGGGACCGATGGAACGTGCGTGGATCTTGTCGTCAACCAAGTGAGAGAGCTTGAGCATGTAGATATAGCCGACGGTGACAGGCTGATCGAACTGTTCACCGGTCATGCCGTCATAAAGGTTGATTTTCCCGGCGTGCGGCAAACCCGCAACTTCGAGAAGGTGACGAATTTCCGGTTCGCGAGCGCCGTCGAATACCGGCGTGGCAAAGGGAATGCCGTTCTTGAAGCCTTCGGCGTAGTCCAGCAACTCGTCGTCGCTGAGCTTGGAAAGGGTCTTCCAGATGACGGTGTCCGAGAAAACTTCGCGATACCAGCGACGAAGCGCTTCAGCCTTAACTTCCTTGCTGAGCAAACGCTTCAAGCTGTTGCCAAGTTCTTTCGCGGCCCAACCCAAGTGGGTTTCGAGAATCTGTCCGACGTTCATACGAGAAGGAACGCCGAGTGGATTCAAAACAATTTCCACCGGGGTGCCATCGGGCAGAGTCGGCATGTCTTCATCAGGAACGATGCGAGCGATGACGCCCTTGTTACCGTGACGTCCGGCCATCTTGTCGCCGATGGAAAGCTTGCGCTTCATGGCGATGTAGACTTTGGCCAGCTTGATGACGCCCGGAGGAAGCTCGTCGCCCTTCTTGAGCTTTTCCTTGCGCTCTTCGGTAATTTTGCGAAGGACGTCGATCTGACGCGAAGTCATCTCTTCGATTTCTTCGATCTTCTCGATCAGGAGCGGATCCTTCTCATTGAGCTTCAAACGCTTGAGGTTGCGCGTGGAGATCTTTTCGATCAGTTCACGCGTGAGTTCAACCCCCTTGGTAAGCAAGCGCTTGTTGGTCTTTTCGTCGTGCAAGTCTGCCTGGAGAATTTTGCCGCCAAGTAGATCGCCGAGGCGCTTGAGGCGCTCGTCGGTCAAGATGCGGATTTCGTCGGCCAGGTTCTTCTCAAGCTTGAAGACTTGCGAGGCTTCGATAGCCTTGTGGCGCTCGTCCTTTTCCCCACCCTTGCGAGTAAAGATTTTGACATCGACGATGGTGCCTTCGATGCCTGGAGGGCAATAGAGCGAAGCGTCGCGAACGTCTCCGGCTTTTTCACCGAAGATGGCGCGAAGCAGCTTTTCTTCCGGAGTCAGCGTGGTCTCGCCCTTGGGGGTGACCTTGCCGACCAGGATATCGCCGGGCTTCACGACCGCGCCGATGCGGATCACGCCGCTTTCGTCGAGGTTACGAAGGAAGGATTCGGAGATGTTGGGGATGTCGCGAGTAACTTCTTCAGGGCCAAGCTTGGTGTCGCGGGCTTCGATCTCATACTCCTCAATGTGGATGGAGGTGTAGTAATCGTCCTTGACGAGCTTTTCGCTTACAAGGATGGCGTCTTCGAAGTTGTAACCGCGCCAGGGCACGAAGGCCACGAGGACGTTACGGCCGAGGCCGAGTTCGCCGCGATCGGTGCAAGGGCCATCGGCAAGAACCTGTCCGGTCTTGACGCGATCGCCTACGCGAGCGAGAGGCTTCTGGTTGATGCAAGTGTTCTGGTTAGAGCGCTTGAACTTGGTCAGCGTGTAGATGTCGGCGCCCACTTCGCGGCTGAGTACGCCGGAGTGATCGCTTTCCACGCGGACGATGATGCGCTCCGAGTCAACCTGATCGACGATGCCGTCGCGCTTGCAGAGCACGACTGCGCCGGAATCGCGAGCTGTGACGCGTTCCATGCCGGTGCCGACGAGAGGAGCCTCTCCACGGATTAGCGGAACGGCCTGGCGCTGCATGTTGGAACCCATCAAAGCACGGTTAGCGTCGTCGTTCTCGAGGAAAGGAATCAAGCTGGCAGCGACGGAAACGAGTTGCTTCGGCGAAACGTCGACATAATCGACTTCGTCGCGATGCTTGAGGACGAAGTTACCGGCTTGACGGCAGTTCACCAGTTCGGTGGTGATGCGCAACTTTTCGTCGAGGGCAACGTTGGCCTGAGCGATGACGTACTTGTCTTCTTCCCAAGCGGACAGATAGAAGCAATACGGTTCATCGGTGACCTTGCGGCGCTTCAGCTCTTCGTTGAGTTCTTCGACGCGATCGCTTTCGACGATATCGCCGGCTTTGAACTCGCTGTCGCCCGCGTTCATGATTTGAACGTAGTCAATGATTCGTCCGCCCTTGACACGGCGATAGGGGGACTCGATGAAGCCGTAATCATTGATGCGCGCAAAGCAAGAGAGCGAGCTGATAAGGCCGATGTTCGGGCCTTCCGGAGTTTCAATCGGGCAGATACGGCCGTAGTGAGTTGGGTGGACGTCACGGACTTCGAATCCAGCGCGTTCACGCGAGAGACCACCTGGTCCGAGAGCGGAGAGGCGGCGCTTGTGAGTAATTTCGCTCAAGGGGTTGGTCTGGTCCATGAACTGGCTCAACTGCGAAGAACCGAAGAATTCGCGAATGGCAGCCATGACGGGCTTGGCGTTGACCAAATCGTGCGGCATCGCCGTGGACATTTCCTGATACACGCTCATCTTTTCCTTGATGGCGCGTTCCATGCGGACGAGGCCGATGCGAAACTGGTTTTCGAGAAGTTCGCCAACCGCGCGAACGCGGCGGTTACCAAGATGGTCGATGTCGTCGACAACACCGATGTTCTTGCGCAGCTTGAAGAGATACTTGATGGCGGAAACGAAATCCGTGGCATCGAGTGTGCGATTTTCCAACGGTGTGTCGAGGCCCATTTTGATGTTGAACTTCAGGCGGCCGACCTTGGAGAAGTCGTATTTACGTGGATCGAAGAACATGCCGCGGAACAGGTTCGTGGCGGTTTCCAGAGTCGGAGGATCGCCCGGACGCAGCTTGCGGTAAATCTCGATGAGCGCTTCCTTGGAAGAACGGATGGAGTCCTTATCGAGAGTGCGTGACAGGACCAGCCCGATGTCGTCCTTTTCAGGGAAGAAAATGTCGACTTCGGTGATTCCGGATTCGGCGAAGGCCTGCCAGAGATCAGCGGTGAGCGACTTGTTGGCTTCGAGAAGAACTTCACCGGTCTGACGATTGACAACGTCGGCGACGCTGTAAGCGCCTTCGAGGTCAGCCAAGGCAGCGCGAACCTGAGAGATTTTGGCCTTGATGAGTTCCTTAAAGAGATTTTCGGTGATGCGCTTGTGCGCGCCGACGATCACTTCTTCGGACTTGGGGTTCCGGATTTCGTGGGTAAGCTTGCGATCCACGATACCGGGAGAAATATTCCAGTGCAGTTCCTTGTCGCGCAGCGAGATGCGTTCAACCTGATAGAAGGTGCGCAGAATGTCTTCGTTGGATTTCATACCGAGGGCGCGAAGGAAGATCGAGCCTAGGAATTTGCGCTTACGGTCGATGCGGACGTACAGGATGTTCTTGGTATCGTACTCGAACTCAACCCAGGAACCGCGGTACGGAATAATCTTGCCAAGAAAATAAGAACGGTTGTTGGCGGACTCGAAAAAGACGCCCGGCGAGCGGTGCAACTGGCTGACAATGACGCGCTCGGTACCATTGATGATGAAGGTGCCGTTTTCAGTCATCAGAGGAATATCGCCGTAGAAAACTTCCTGTTCCTTGATGTCGCGAATGGTTTTTGCGCCGGTGTCGGGATCTTTATCGTAAATTGTTAGTCGTATGGTGACCTTGAGCGGAGCGGAGTACGTCATGCCGCGTTCCTGGCACTCGTTCACGTCGTACTTGAGTTGCATGGCTACCGGATCGCCGCACTTGTTGCAGAAGGTCGGAGTGTTCTTGTTAAAGGTGCCGCACTTAGTGCAGATGACATCGCCGGTCTGATACGGATTGGTGACGACGGAAGCACCGCAATTGCGGCAGGTGGCGCGGAGGTGGTGCAGGCCCTTTAGGTTGCCGCACTTACACTCCCAATTGCCGATGGAATAGTCCACGAATTCGAGTTGCGACATTTCGCGGAAATCCTTAATCGGAAACACGGAGGTGAATACAGACTGAAGGCCGCCATCCTCGCGCTCGCTAGGCAGCAAATCCATCTGCAAAAAGCGCTGATACGATTTCTTCTGAACTTCAATCAGGTTGGGAATCTGAATCGCGCCCTGAATTTTTGCGAAGTCCAGACGCTGGCGTTCCCGAACGTGCCGGTTGCTATTGGACATACCTGCTTTACCTCATTCCCTTTCGGGCAGCATGACAAAAACATCGTAAAGACACTAAACCGTGCCGCATGGCGGCTTGCCCGGAGCCGCCCCGCACACGGTAAGTGAAGGTCCAAGAAGGACCCAGATAGTTGTAGAAAATGCCGGTCGTAGCTTGCGTACGAAGTTCCCCTGGCGCGGGAAACACCTGCAGAGACGCCGCGCCAAATGTGAAGCCTGACCAAAACCGAGCAGCCAGCCGAAAAGCGGCCGGCGGACCATTACTTGATTTCGACCTTGGCGCCCGCTTCCTCGAACTTCTTCTTGATGGTAGCGGCTTCGTCCTTGGAAACGCCTTCCTTGACGGTCTTGGGCGCCCCATCGACGAGGTCCTTGGCTTCTTTCAAGCCCAGGCTGGTGACTTCGCGAACTGCCTTAATGACGTTGATTTTGTTGCCGCCAACATCGGTGAGGACGACGGCGAATTCCGTCTTCTCTTCCGCCGGTGCTGCTGCAGCCGCCGCACCGCCGCCACCTGCAACAACCGTGGCTGCCGCTGCGGAGACGCCAAAGGCTTCTTCGAGCTTTTTAACGAGATCCGACGCTTCGAGAAGCGTCAGGCCCTTGATTTCTTCCAAAATGGTTTCAACTTTCGACATGACTGCTAGTTCTCCTCTCAATTTTCTGAATCAAAAATTTTAGAACCGAAGCGGGTAGACCCGCACAGCTCCAAACTCTTACTCACTAAACTTGTTGGCCTTGACAGCTTCGTTGATAACGACAGCGGCGTTGCGCGGAACAGCATTGATGACCGCGGCAAGGCGCTGTGCCGGTGCGTTCAGGAGGAACATGATCTTGCTGATCAGTTCTTCCTTGGACGGCATGGTGGCGAGCTGCTGGATTTCAGCGATGGAGATTACTCGGCCTTCGACAACGCCCGATTTGAACTTGAAAGACGGAACGTCCTTGGCGATTTTGGTCAAAGCCTTGGCAAGGGCGACGGGATCAGTGTTGGTGTACGCGATTGAGTTGGTGCCCTTCAGATCTTTCAGAACCCCGCTGGCGGGCGTGCCGGAACCGGCAAGCTCTGCAAGAGTGTTCTTGACGACTTGATACTTGCCACCAGCGGCCTGAACGGCGCGACGTAGCTTGGTGTCGTCCTGAACAGTAATGCCCTGGAAGGTGGTGAGGATTACAGTGGACACCTTCGCCAGGTCTGTTCTGAGTTGATCGAGATCCTGCTGCTTTTCGTTTTTCTTCTTCATAAATTCATCCTGCAACGTGGCCGCGAATCAGGCGGCAGTTGCGAGCGTCTCCGCTTCTGCCAGGTCGATGGTGATGCCCGGGCCCATGGTTGATGTCAGCGTAATTTTCTTGACGTACTTGCCCTTTGCCGCGGCAGGCTTGGCCTTCACGACGGCGTTGATGACGGAATGCGCATTGGCCGCAAGATTCTTGGAATCAAACTGTATTTTGCCAATTGGGCAGTGCACGATACCGGCTTTGTCGACACGGAATTCAACCTTGCCAGCCTTGGTTTCTTTGATGGCTTTGGCGACGTCCATGGTGACCGTTCCGGTTTTGGGGTTGGGCATCAAGCCGCGAGGGCCGAGGACCTTACCAAGTTTACCGGCGGAGCGCATCATGTCTGGCGTGGCGATCACGGCGTCGTAATCGGTCCAGCCTTCCATGATCTTGGCAACGAGTTCATCGCCGCCGACATGCTCCGCGCCCGCTTCCTGCGCTTCACGAATTTTGTCGCCAGCGGCGAGGACGAGAACGCGAACCGCATTGCCCAACCCGTGAGGGAGGACAACAGTTCCGCGCACGACCTGGTCGGAGTGCTTGGGGTCCACACCAAGATTGATAGCGAGTTCAACAGTCTCGTTGAATTTGGTGTGATGCGTCTTCTTGATGAGCTCGGTGGCTTCCTCAAGCTTGTAGGGACGCGCTTCAACCTTCTTGCGCGCATTCTCTACGTGTTTTCCAGCTTTCTTGGTCATAGCTTCCTCGGCGATCCCTGCGCGCCTCGAATTCCTAGGCTTCCACGACTTCCAAGCCCATGTTGCGCGCCGTGCCCATCACGGTCTTCACAGCGGACTCGAGTTTAGTGGTGTTGAGATCGACCAACTTAATCTTGGCAATTTCTTCGACTTGCTTTTTGGTAACTTTGCCGACCTTGTTGCGGTTCGGCTCTGGCGAACCCTTGGCGATTCCCGCCGCGCGCATCAAAAGAATGGAGGCCGGGGGAGTCTTGAGAATGAAAGTGAAGGTGCGGTCGGTATAGATGCTTACGAGGACCGGGAAAATCATCCCGTCGGCCTCTTTCTGCGTCTTGGCATTGAACTGCTTGCAGAAATCCATAATGTTCACGCCATGAGGACCGAGCGCGGTGCCCACGGGAGGAGCCGGAGTGGCTTTACCGGCTGGCAATTGCAGCTTCACAGTAGTTTGCAGCTTCTTTGGTGGCATCTTTCCTTTACCTCAATCTCTTTCGTGTTGCGGCCCAGCGGTGCGCCGCGAAAATCTATCCCAGCTTTTCAACGCTGGCAAAATCGAGCTCGACCGGTGTAGAACGGCCGAAAATCGTAACGGAAACTTTCAAGCGGCTATGATCGTTGTCGATTTCCTCGACGGTACCGTTGAAATTGGCGAACGGGCCATCGACGATGCGGACCTGCTCGTTGCGCTCGTAGACCACCTTGGGCTTCGGACGATCTTGAGGGGTGTGCACGCGATTGATAATGCCATCGACTTCGGCCTCGGTGAGCGGAGAAGGCGAAGTAGCGGAACCAACGAAACCGGTGACGCGTGGCGTGTTGCGCACGATGTGCCAGGTGTCTTCGTCGAGATCCATTTCGACGAGGACGTAGCCGGGATAGGACATGCGCGAAGCCACAACTTTCTTACCGCCGCGAACCTCGACGACCTCTTCGGTGGGAATGAGAACCCGCCCGATCTTGTCTTGAAGAGTGAAAGCGGCCACACGGCTCTCCAGGCTCTCTTTGACTTTCTTTTCAAAGCCCGAATAAGTGTGAATGATGTACCACTGCATCGACATGGTATCGTTTCGCCTTTAAACGTGAAAATACTTTAAGAGTCTGTCCAAGCCGAGTTGCGCAAGCTTTTCGACGATGGCCAGGAAAACGCCGAAGAAAGCGACGGTCGCGATGACGACGGTGGTGGTAGAGATGACGTCGTCGCGATTGGGCCAGGTGACCTGCTTCATTTCAACACGAACATCGTGAAGAAATTCGCGGGTGCCTTCGATCGAGCCGGTAACTTTCTGGCCGACTGTGGAAGCCGCTCCGGTGATTGCGTTGCTGCCTTGCTCTTCGTTCTTCACTTTAACCGCCTGCATCGCCATGAAACCTCTTCAGCTGCACGAACTTTGACACGGCCGAACCAAAAAATTCTGGCAGGGGAGGAGGGATTCGAACCCCCATACCTGGTTTTGGAGACCAGAGTCCTAACCGTTGGACGACTCCCCTAAATCCAAAACCACCCACCTCGCTCAGTTACTTCGCTTCTTTGTGAGCGGTGTGCTTCCGGCAGGAACGACAAAACTTCTTGGTTTCCAAGCGCTCGGAATGCTTCTTCTTATTTTTCGTTGTGGTGTAGTTCCGGTTCTTACAGTCACCACATTGCAACGTAATGATTTCCCGCATTTGATGAATTCCTTTTGAGAGAGTTCGGACCAGACAAGCGGGCCCGGACCTTCTGAAATTACTCGATGATCTCCGTGACCGCGCCGGCGCCAACGGTGTGGCCGCCTTCGCGAATCGCAAACCGCAAGCCCTTTTCCAGTGCCACCGGCGTGATCAGCGTTACTTCGCAGCTCACGTTATCGCCAGGCATGACCATCTCCACGCCCTGCGGCAATTTCATGTCGCCCGTCACGTCCGTGGTGCGGAAGTAGAATTGCGGACGATAGCCCGAGAAAAACGGCGTGTGCCGTCCGCCTTCTTCCTTCGTCAACACATACGCTTCGGACTTGAACTTCGTGTGCGGCGTGATCGACCCCGGCTTGCAAATCACCTGCCCGCGCTCCACGTCTTCTTTTTCCGTGCCGCGCAGCAACAGTCCAACGTTGTCCCCGGCCAGACCTTCATCCAGCAACTTCTTGAACATTTCGATGCCGGTGACTACTTTCTTCTGCGTCGCGCGAAAGCCCACGATTTCCACTTCTTCGCCAACCTTCACCTTGCCGCGCTCGACTCTTCCGGTCACCACCGTGCCACGGCCGGAAATCGAGAAAATGTCTTCAATCGGCATGGCGAACGGTTTATCAACGTCGCGCACCGGGAGAGGAATGTTGGCATCCACCGCAGCCATCAGTTCATCAATCTTCTTTTCCCATGCGGCATCGCCGTTCAGCGCTTGCAGTGCCGAACCGCGCACCACGGCAATCGTGTCGCCCGGGAATTGATAGGTCTTCAGGAGTTCGCGAACTTCCAGTTCCACCAGTTCGAGCAACTCTGCGTCTTCCACCATGTCGCACTTGTTCAGAAACACGACGATGGCGGGCACGCCAACCTGACGAGCCAGCAGAATGTGTTCGCGGGTTTGCGGCATCGGTCCATCGGTGGCGGCCACCACCAGAATCGCGCCGTCCATCTGCGCCGCGCCGGTGATCATGTTCTTGATGTAGTCCGCGTGACCCGGGCAGTCCATGTGCGCGTAGTGGCGATTCGGCGTTTCGTACTCCACGTGCGAAACCGCAATCGTAATCCCGCGCTCGCGCTCTTCCGGTGCGTTGTCGATCGAATCAAACGCGCGGAACGCCACCTTCGGATTGTGCTTCGACAGCACCTTGGTGATCGCCGCCGTCAGCGTGGTCTTGCCATGGTCAATGTGGCCAATCGTCCCAATGTTGACGTGTGGCTTTGTTCGCTCAAATTTTTCCTTCGCCATTTGTCTTCATCCTTTGCGCAAGCGGCATTTGCACCTTGCTGCCTGAGCCAAACTTTGGAGCGGGGGACGGGATTTGAACCCGCAACCATCACCTTGGAAGAGTGAGACTCTACCGTTGAGTTACCCCCGCCCAATTTGAAAACTAAGCCCGCTCCCCTGACCAACAAAAGAGAAACCAAAACTGGAGCCTGAGACCGGGATTGAACCGGTGACCTCGTCCTTACCAAGGACGCGCTCTACCAGCTGAGCTACCCAGGCCGAACCCGATACAGCAAAAGCTGACATAACGCGGCGCACCTAGTTCCCAACGGCTTGTCGCCGCGTTCCGTACCGCTTTCGAACATCGCGTGTGCGATTTCCTGCGGTGTTGCTGCTTCGCCGAGCGCCTTTGCCCGTTCGGCGTTGTTGCACTCCGGGACTTACCATCGCGGAGGTTGAATCCTGGTGGACGGGGAAGGATTCGAACCTTCGTAGCCCGCAAGGAGCGGCAGATTTACAGTCTGCTGGTTTTAGCCACTCACCCACCCGTCCGCGAAAAACGCAAAGACACAAAGAGCGTGTCCGTGAAGTTAGCCAGCGGTGAAGATACCGGGAGCGCGGCAAACGAAAACACAAAATGGACTCGTGTCAAGAGACACCAGCCCTTTCTTGTTAGCATGACGGGAATCGCTCCGCCTCACTCCCCCCGCAAATGGTGGAGCTGGCGGAGGGAATTGAACCCCCGACCCTCTGATTACAAATCAGATGCTCTACCAGCTGAGCTACGCCAGCGCTGCTCAAACCGTACAAGAATAGCAGATTGGACACAGTTATTGCAATAGGTGGGGGAGGAGGTTCGGAGCAAGTATCGAGCCAAAACTGTGGAAATTGAGGGAAGCGATGGGAATCGCAAATCTCCCCCTAACTATCTTATTATGTATAGATTATGGGATTATCAAAGAAAAAGCCTGCGCCCACTATCCACAGGGGGTGCTAAGAGGTCCTGAAAGGGTAAAATTTTCCCTCCATTCCTGTCGGACTTCCCAAGGAGAATGCGACAATACGGCGAATAGGGAGCGATTGCTAATTAGCATTGCGGCAATGTGAGAAATTATGAAAACGCGGAGAGTGGTAATTGGAATACTGGGAGCGGTACTGATAGTGGCCGGCGGAATTGTGGCCTACCGACATTGGCAGTCGCAGGATGGAAGTGGCACGCGAGAGGAGATGCTTTCGTTGTTGCCAGCGGATCCTTCGACAGTAGTGTTTCTGGACCTGGAACAATTCCGCAAATCGTCGTTTTTGCCGCAATTGTTGGCGTGGGTGTCGCACAATTCGGTGGAAGATGATTACGCGCAGTTCGTAAAAGAAACGGGATTTAATTACGAGCGCGACCTCGATCGCGTGGCTGTCGCATCAATACGCCAGGGGGCTAATTCGAAATCGTATGCGATCGCGGAAGGGCGCTTTGATCGAAAGAAGTTGGAAGAATACGCAAGGCGAAACGGACAAAGCATCAGCGAAAAAGGATTGCTGGTGTTTTTGGTGAATCTGAAAAATTCAGCGCGTCCTTCATACTTCACTTTTTTGCGGAACGACAGAATCGGGTGGACGGACGATCCTGCCTATGCGGGGCTATTTTTGCGGAATGCTGGATACGCTGGAAAGCGTGATTGGCAGGAGCATTTTGAGCGCTTAGCCGGAAGCGCTGTATTTGCGGTGATTCGAGAAGATGCGACAACGGCAGCGGCGTTGGAGCAACAGGCGCCGGGAGGATTCCGTTCGCCACAACTGGCAACCCTTTTGAATCAACTGCAATGGATCACAATTGGCGGAAAGCCTGAAGAAAACAATCTTCGCGTGGTGATTGAAGGAGAAGGAGGAACGGAGAGCGCGCTGAATCAGTTGAAGGACCTTCTGCAGGGAATTTTGGTGATGGCGCAAATGGGATTGAATGGAGCACAGAACCGGAAACAGATGAATCCCCAACTGCGCGAAGCCTACCTGGAATTGCTGAAGTCTGCGGAAGTGGAGAAAGTGGATCGAGGAACAGGGAAATCGGTGCGCGTATTGTTTCTAATTACGCCGGGATTTCTGGAAGCGATGAAGAAAGCGAGCGGGCCGGGCGCTGCCGGCGGGGCTCTGAAGTAATCGCGTGAGCGCTGGAATTGGCGGATGAAATACGACGAATTCGACTATGACAAATCGGAAGAGGCAGTTGTACACTGATACGCGCATTCACACGTTATGCCCTTTTGTGTGAAAACGATTCCCTTCTGGATTTGCGTAAGGAACTCCAGATTGATCCTTGTGAGGCTTATGAATCGCAAGATGATGGTCGTATGGATAGTCGCGCTGGCCGGACCGGTGGTATCTTGCGTCGCGCAAGAGAAACCGATGCCAGCATACAAAAACACTAAGCTAAGTTTTGAAGAACGGGCACGGGACTTGGAACAGCGGATGACGCTGGAAGAAAAAATTTCCCAACTGGGGCACACGTCGGACGCTGTCGAGCGACTGGGAATTCCGGAATACAACTGGTGGAACGAGGGGTTGCACGGAGTGGCACGCGCTGGCGTGGCGACGGTGTTTCCGCAAGCGATCGGGCTGGCTGCAACTTTCGACGACGCACTGTTGCTGAAGGATGCTACGGCAATCAGCACGGAGTTTCGCGCGAAGTACAACGTGGACAAAGGCAAGGATGGCTCGACGGCCTGGTATAAAGGGCTGACGGTGTGGTCTCCGAATATAAACATTTTTCGCGACCCGCGGTGGGGAAGAGGGCAGGAGACGTATGGAGAGGATCCCTTTCTGACTTCGCGGATGGGATTGGCGTTTGTGAAAGGGCTGCAAGGAAACGACGCGAGGTATTTGAAGACGGTGGCCACGCCAAAGCATTTCGCGGTACACAGCGGGCCGGAAGCCACCCGGCACGAAGTGGATGTGACAGTTTCGCGGCACGACATGCAGGACACCTATTTGCCCGCGTTTCGAGCGACGGTGATGGAGGGCAACGCGCCCTCGGTGATGTGTGCCTACAATCGAGTGAACGGCGAGCCAGCATGCTCGAGCAGCGTATTGCTGCACGATTACCTGCGCGAGGCGTGGAAATTCAAGGGCTATGTGGTTTCTGATTGTGCGGCGATCGAAGACATCAGCGCGCACCACAGATTCAAACCAACGCAAGAGGAAGGAGTGACCGCGGCACTGGTTGGCGGAACGGATCTGATTTGCGGAAGTCCGCAAAACCGGGTGCAACTGGAACGGACGGCAGCGCTGAATGCGGTGCGACAAAGAATTTTACCGGAGTCGGTGGTTGACAAGGTTGTGACCAGAACACTTACGGCACGCTTTGAGCTGGGAATGTTTGACCCGCCGAGCATGGTGCCGTGGTCAAAGCTGGGCGCCGCAGACAACAATACAGCAGTGAACCGAGAACTGGCGTTGAGGACCGCGCGAGAGTCGTTAGTGCTGTTGAAGAATGAGAATCACTTTTTGCCGTTGAAGAAAACGTACTCGAAGATTGCGGTGATTGGAGCGGATGCCGACAGTCTGGACGCACTCGAGGGGAATTACAACGGAACGCCTTCGGCTCCCGTGACTATCCTCGCGGGACTGCGAAAGCGTTTTTCGCAATCCAAAATCCGCTTTGTGCAAGGAACTGGGCTGATCGGGCCCGTCTTGAATCCTATGCCGAGTGCGGCTCTATATACTGACGCCACTGGTAAGGAGCACGGATTAAGAGCGGAGTATTTCGACAACATCAAACTGGAAGGCGAGCCGCTGATGCGACGCACCGACGCAGCAGTGAATTTCATGTGGGGATTCCAGGGGATTTCGGCAAAGTTGGCCAAGAACTATTCGGTGCGGTGGACCGGGGTATTGAAGTCACCCACGACGGATGATTACGTTTTGGGATTCAGTGGACAAGATGGATATCGCGTGTGGATTGACGGTGGTCTAATGATTGAGGATTGGACGACACACCGACCATCGACCACGCAGACCAAGTCAATTCATCTGGAGAAGGGCAAAGAGTATTCGATCAAGATTGAGTACTACCAAACGGTGCGCGCAGCGGAGGCGCGATTGATCTGGGGAGTGCCGGGGCGCGAAGAAGAAGAGGCGGTGAAGGTGGCACGCGGATCGGACCTGGTCGTGATGGTGTTGGGACTATCGGCACGCGTGGAAGGCGAAGAGATGAAGGTACGGGCCGAAGGATTTGCGGGTGGGGACCGGACCAGTCTCGATTTGCCGGCGCCGCAAGAACAATTATTGGAGCGCGTGCACGCAACGGGCAAGCCGGTTGTGCTTGTGTTGATGAATGGCAGCGCACTGGCCGTGAACTGGGCAAGCGAACATGTGGGGGCAATTCTGGAAGCGTGGTATCCGGGGGAAGCGGGCGGTACAGCGGTGGCGGAGGCACTGGCTGGCGACTTCAGTCCAGCAGGAAGGCTACCGGTAACTTTCTACAAAAGCGTGGAACAGTTGCCTGCGTTTGAGGATTATGCAATGGCGAACCGAACGTATCGCTATTTCAAGGGCGAGCCGCTGTACCCGTTTGGCTATGGATTGAGTTATACCGAATTCGCCTATAGCAAGCCTAGCGTCGACAGCCATTTTGTTGCATTCGATGGCTCCTTGACCGTTGGCGTGGATGTAACGAACAAGGGCGCGATGGATGGCGACGAAGTGGTGCAGCTCTATCTGACGCATGAAGGTGTGGCGGGAGCGGCGCTGAAAGAACTTCGTGGATTCCAAAGGGTCCATCTGGCGCGTGGACAAACCAAGACAGTGACATTCAAATTGCGCGACAGAGATCTGAGCGTAGTGGACTCCGAGGGAACCCGACGTGTTGCGCAGGGGAAAGTTACGGCGTGGATCGGTGGAGGGCAACCTGCGGTTGCAGGACAAAAGATAGCAAGCGCGGGAGTGGGAACGGAATTTGATATCTACTGGGAAAAGAAGCTGCCAGACTAAGAAGAAATTAGAAGGAGTCCGACCCTCGCAAGAAATAAAGAAAAGCGCCTACCTCGGAAGACCGCGGCATAACTATCTCTAGGCGTTGAACTGCGGACCGAAACCTGGGAATAAAGAATCTAATCGCCGGAGGGATTGGACTTCATGTAGCGCCAGGGATTGACGGGCGCGTTGTTCATGCGGACTTCGTAGTGAACGTGCGGGCCAGTGGAACGGCCGCTGATGCCGGTGTAGCCGATGACTTCGCCGCGCTTGACGCGAGTGCCTGCAACAACCGCGTAAGACGATAAATGCGCGTACCAAGTGGTGATGCCAAAACCGTGTTCGACGATAACGACGCGGCCGTAGCCAGTGTGCGTATCGGCGGTGACCACAATGCCGTCGGCAGTAACGTGAACAGGAGCGCCATAGTCGGCTCCAACGTCAACGCCCGTATGGAATGCGCCTTCACCAGAGAACGGATCCAAACGCTCGCCAAACCCGTCAGAGATGTGGCCGAGAACAGGCCAGATCGCAGGAGTGTAATTGGAGTCCGCAAAGGCCATGGCCGGCATCATGCGCAGACCGCCGGAAGATACGGCGATAGCAGCGGCGTTACGCTTTAGGAAGGAATACTGCTCCAGCGAACGATCAAAAGAATCCTGCGGACTGGAAACGTCATCCGTCGATTCAAAGGCAGCCGGGTGATAGCGCAGCACGCCGTAAGTCATAGCGACTTCTGTGGCTAGTGATTGCAGAGAATCGAGGCGCTGGTTGGTGTCTTTAACGGTGGATTGCAAGTCTCGGTATTGCTTCTTCAGGTTTTCCTGATCGTGACGAAGGGCGTTGTAGTTGCCAACTTTCCACAACATGCGGCTGTAGGAGCCGATTGCAGCAACAACGGTAATGGTGCCGATGAGGGCGAGGGCGGCGATGCCATGGAGAAGATAAGCGGGGACGACAAGCTTCCGAAGCTTACCGGGCGTGGACGCAATATAGAATGTGTAATTCTTGCCGCTAATCACGGATTGGCCCCCTCAGGCCTCTTTCGATACGTTAGAAGTGCGGGCTTCCATTCCCAGTTGCCCGCAAGCAGTCTCACTATGGCACGTAGCCCTGAACCGTGAGCCTTGGTTCGCAATGAACGTATATTAAATTTTGTAGGCGACTCCCGTCAACCCTGTATTTTCAGAAAAATGGTGCAGTCTCTGGAAAACTGTCCACTGGCCCAGAGTACAGGTTGGAGTAGGATTGTGCCTAAAAGAATGGGGAAGGGGTAGGCCAGTGGATGAAGTCGAGTTGGTGAAGAAGATTGAGAGTGCCTTTGTGGGGGCGCGGAAGAGTATGCTGGGATTGGGGATGGGGGATGACGCCGCGCTATTTAGGCCGAAGGGCGGCTACGAAACAGTGCTGACGTGCGACTGGTTCCTGGAAGGGACTCACTTTCTGAAAGGAAAGCATCCGCCCGAGGCGGTGGGATGGAAGTGCCTGGCGCGGGCGGTGAGCGACGTGGCGGCGATGGGAGGGGTGCCAAGGTGTTTTTTGTTGAGTTTGGCCCTACCGGAGAGTGCGACGGGCAAGTGGCTGAGTGGATTCCTGGTGGGGCTGCGGCTCGCCTCGAATGAGTTGCGATGTGCGTTGGCGGGAGGGGATACGACAAGGCGCAAGGAGATTTTGATTAATGTGACGGTGGTTGGGGAAGTTCAGAATGGACTAGCGATACAGCGAGATGGTGCGCGACCGGGAGATCAACTATTTGTTACGGGGACATTGGGAGAGGCGCAGCTGGGACTTCAGATTTTGCAACGAGAGAAAGGAAGGCCAAGGGCGAGGAGTTCGGTGTTGCGGAAGCATTTGTATCCAGAGCCTCGAGTGGCGATGGGAAAGTGGCTAGCGGAGAAGAAGTTGGCAAGTGCGATGATGGATTTGTCAGATGGATTGTCCACGGATCTTGCAAGGATCTGCGCAGCGAGTGGGGTAGGAGCGCGGATTGATGCAGAGAAGTTGCCGGTTTGCTCACGCGTCGCGAAGGCGGATGGTGTGACCTTGGCGTTGAATGGCGGGGATGACTACGAATTGTTGTTTGCGGTGAAAGAGGAGAAGGCGGAGAAGATTCCTCGGGCATATAAAGGTGTGAGGATCACGCGGATCGGCAAGATTGTAATGGGACAGCGGATTCTACTGGACCAAGCGGGTGAGCGAAGAGAGTTGGTGCGCGGGGGATGGGATCCGTTTCGTGAAGTGGCGGGCAAGAAAAAAGGATAAGGAAAACATAACGCGGAGACAGGGAGCACTGAAAAGAGTAAATGAGGAAAGGAGTCAGCGAAGGCCAATTTGAAGATTGCCGCTAAAGATTAGATGTTAGCCGGGTGGAGTAGGAGAAGCTGCGGTGGGTGCGGCGGCTGGTTTCGGTTTGGGGAGACTGGGGGCTTCGTCTTCCGGAGCGGTGTCCGGCGTATCGACATGGACGTTGTGTTCGGCGGCTTGCTGTTCGAGAGTAACGACGTTGGCGAAATCCATCGCGGGGATCCCGGCCATGCCTCGTTCGACAAATTCCATCCAGATGGGAAGAGCGGCTTGCGCGCCGGTTTCGCGCTTGCCTAACGAGATTTGCTTGTCGTCGAAGCCAACCCACACGCCGGCGGTGATTTGGGGCGTGAAGCCGACGAACCATGCGTCGGTGTAGTCCTGAGTGGTTCCAGTTTTACCGCCCGCGGGACGGCCAATGGATTTTGCTTTCATGGCAGTACCGAACTGAACGACTTCTTCGAGCATCGCCGTCATGGTACGGGCCACTTCGGGCGAAATGACATCGTGAACTTCAGGGTGAGCATCTTCGAGCAACGCGCCGTCATAGCTGGTGACGCGGCGAATCATGTGCGGGTCGATGCGGATACCGTCGTTGGGAAAAACAGTGAATGCGGAAACATGTTCGATGAGGCGCATGTCGGCCGCTCCAAG
Source organism: Candidatus Acidiferrales bacterium (assembly GCA_963748365.1). Lineage (GTDB taxonomy): Bacteria > Acidobacteriota > Terriglobia > Acidiferrales > UBA7541 > Acidiferrum. The sequence continues at coordinate 118,292 of CAVVJG010000020.1, read as the reverse complement.
GGCCAGCGGTAGGTACGGGGGAAGCGGTGCGGTGATCCCGAAGCGGCGAGTCATGTCGACAACGGAATTGATGCCAACTCTCTCGGCGAGTTTTACGGCAGGAATGTTCCTGGAGCCCGCCAATGCACGGCGCAACGTGATGGTGCCTTCAAATTTTTCGTCATAATTGTGCGGAGCGTAAGTCTGGCCACCGCTGATCGTCGTGAATGGAGCATCAACGATGGTGTCGAAAGGCGAAGAACCCTTTTCGACAGCGTCAGCATAAACGTAGACCTTGAAGGAACTGCCCACCTGACGATAGGCCTGAGTGGCGCGATTGAATTTGGAATCTTCAAAGCTGTAGCCGCCGACCATAGCCTTGATTTCGCCCGTGGCGTTATCTATGGCGATCATGGCAGCCTGTGGGGCGGGTTGCTGCTCGAGCTGAAGGCGAGCGGTGGTTTCGTGAAGTTCCTGGACAGAAAACTGAGCAAGATCGCCAACGGTAAGGATTTCACTGGGTTTTTTGTGGCCGGTCCAGGCGATGTCGGCGGAAGAGAGAAGAGCGCGATACGAACCAATCTTGATGGTAGCGCTTTTGTCGTCGACCGCGAGAATCAGACCAGTGGTGTAACTTCCCTTTTCGATGGCGTGACGCCAGTCGTCGTCTTCGTAGGTGTCGAGATTGCCGAGATTGTCCTTGATTACGTTGGGCAGCTTGTCACGCCAGCCGTGGCGGCGGTCATAGGTGTGAAGGCCGTCGCGAATGGATTGGTTGGCGGCTTTTTGCATCCGGATATTGAGGGTGGTGTATACGCGCAGTCCGCGTTCATGTACAGCTTCGGTGCCGTACGTGGACTCGAGATATTTGCGAATTTCCTCGAAAAAATATGGGGCCAAGTCGTTGCGCGGGTATTGGATGTGCAAGCCAAGCGGAGTCTTCTTTGCGGCGGTTTCTTCGGCCGGGGTGATTTTGCCTTCTTCCATCATCTGGTGGAGGACGAGATTGCGACGGGTTAGCGCACCGGCCGGATTATTGAGTGGGGAAAATTTGGGCCCATTGACCATGCCGGCAAGCAGCGCTGCTTCCTGCAGATTCAGGTCGGTGACGAACTTGCCAAAATAAAATTCGGACGCAGCGGCAAATCCATAGTTGCCATGGGCGAGATAGACCTGATTGGCATACATGGTGAAAATCTGCGGCTTGGTGTAGCGACGCTCAATCTGCAAGCCGAGGAGAATTTCCTGAGCTTTGCGCCGGAAACTACGGTCGCTGCGATCGAGGAAGAGATTGCCGGCTAATTGCATGGTGATGGTGCTGGCGCCTTCGGCGCGGCGGCGTTTGAGTATGTTGCGGTATGCGGCGCCGGCCACGCGAGGAAAGTCCACACCCCAGTGATCTTCGAAGTGTTGATCTTCGATGGCGGTGACAGCGTTGTAGAGAACTTTGGGAGTTTGTTCCCAAGTCATGAGGATGCGGCGCTGCAAGGCGAAACTGCCAATGAGTTGACCGTCATCAGCGTAAATTTCAGTGACAACGTTGGGGCGATAAGTTTCCAGCGCGTGAATTTCAGGAAGATCGCTTTCGTAAACGAAGAGGAGGCCGGTGGCAGCGCCAAGAGTGATGGCACATAGAAGAAGAAAGGCCAGAGCCACGCGGTCGATGAGTTTCCAGCCGCGCAGTCGCAAGGTGATGGGTGGGAGAGAGAGCATGAACGAATAATTCTAGCGCATAAGTGAACTGGTCACGACGATGTGTGACGGGAAACGTGGTGTTTTGGAAACAGGGCGGGAATTAAGCGATAGCTGGGCGCGTTTAGTTCCTCGATAGTTGCTATGTTTATAAGCAAATACTTTTAGGAAACGGGGCAGCATGGTCATTGCCATTTTTCTGGTATCGGTACTTTTGGCTTTGGGAGTGTCGTACGGAGTTGCGCGGTTGGCCAGGGATGTGATTGAGGCGGTGCTGCAACGGTTTGTATCAAGACAGATAAGCGAGGCATTTGCAAAATATTTGGGATTCGCGATCGTGGTTGTAGGCGTTGCCAGCGGGAGCCGGGTGCGATTGCTGGAAGATTTTATGGGAGCGCCGGCGTACAACCGGGAAGGGTTGAATGCACAGCTGACCCAGGAAGTGTGGGTAGCGGCGATGTATCACACGATCGTGGACTCGTTGGAAGGGATAGCGTGGTTATTTGTGATTATGGCGCTGATCCTGCTGGCGGCGCTGTTTATCATCAAGAAGACGAAGCCTGAGTTGCTGGCAGACGCGGAGGCACAGGACGAAACGCAGAGCGCGAGTGAAAGAGCTTCGTCGCAGAGGTGACAGCGAGGGGGCACTGCTGGAGTCTGCTCGATTGGAATTTGCGTATCCCCTAAAACAGGATCATGAGAATGGTTCGGGAGTGGGGGCGGTCCAGGGGTGAGGCTTGCGGGCTTCCTGGAATACGAAGACGGTCATTAGGATGGCGAGCAGAAGGAGAGCGCCGTCGCGGAGAATGGTCATGCCAGTGAGCGGTTCGGGCTTGGCGAAACATCCGCAGTTGATTTGCAGACCCATGGAATAGGCTCGAACCACGCTGGCGAAAAAACCGGCAATAATCAGCGTGACCAGGATGGTCCAGATGCGGAGTTGCCAGCCGAAAAGGAGCAGGACGCCGAGAACGATTTCCGCGAAGGGCAACGTACGAGCGACGAACAGCACCGCAGGCGGCGGAAGAATCTGGTACGAGTCGATTTGCAGGGCAAACAGCGAAATGGCGATGGGAATTTGCGGACGCGGCGTCATGTCGGGTCGGAAGAGCTTGGCGTAACCAGCGTAGATGAAAATGGCGGCGAGGACGATGCGGCCAATCCAGATGATGATGCGTCGGAAGTTGAACGGGGCGGATTGGATCATTTTAGAAAGTCCTAAGTTTCGAGTGTTGGGTTTTGAGTTTAAAACTCTTTAAATCGCGAGTGCTTGCTTAGGAGCGAAAAAGCAGATCCCTCGCTTTGCTCGGTATCACAGAAATAAGCTACTACCTGGTTCAGAAATCCCTCTCACACGAAATTGGCTACTTTTGGGCGACCAGTTGGTCCAGGAAAGTCTTCAGAACGTCGTATTGCACGAAGCCTACTACAGGAAAAGACTGACCGCCTTTTGTGTGCAGCCAGCTTGTAGGCGTCTGGTTCACGGAATAGCCCATGCCCAACTGCTTGTCTTTTTCGATGAGAGGTTCAAGAGTTTTGGCGTCGACCAGCGCCTGGACCTTCCTCATTTCGGCTGGAGTCAGGACGGCGGCTACCACCGACTGAATGTCCCCACTAGTTTCCCACTTTTCCTGATTCTGGAAGAGGGCGACTTCGACAACATCATTCTTGCCGATATGAGCCGCGGCGCGTGAATAGCTGGCGGCAACGCGAGAGTAGGCGTGCATGGGTAGCGGGAAATCACGATGGACCATGTAGATCTTGCCGGTGTTGACGTAGTCGTTGATCACTTTTTGTGAGGTAGTGTTGAAAAGCTGTTTGCAGGCCGGGCATTGGAAGTCGCTAAAGATTTCCATGGTGATTGGAGCGCTCTTGGAGCCCAAGGCTTTGGTGGGGTCGATATCGTTGACGCCGTTCACGGAGATCAACGTGACAGAGTTGGTGGCCGCTGGTTCGGAGACTTTGGGCGTGGCCGTCTTGGAGGCGACGGCGGTCTTGTTGGCGGCTTGCGCCTTCTGTTCGGGAGGAGCGGCGAACATAACAACCGCGCAGAGGGTGGAAACCGCAAGGGCCAAGGCAGGGGTCAGATGCAACCGACGGTTCAAGGAATCCTCCGAAGCGAGTCCAAAAGTCTGAACAAAAATCAGCAAAAGAGTAACACAAGTTTAGACGCGGAAATGGATGGCGGAGATGGACAGGAGGGTTAGGACCTGTCGAGGAGATAGGAGGGGCATTCGAATCAGTAGGAGTAGAGAGGGGAAGCATGAACAAGTGAGGGGAGTGGGGAGACGATAGAAGCGCATGGAAAAGCCAAGACTACGGTCCGGAAAGTGTTTATAATTAATAACTTACGGACACTATCAAACAACTTGACAAGATCGCACTCAACTTGTATATTAGGCGAGGTTTGGCAGCGGAGAGGGTCGGTAGGGTTAAAGCCAAGAGCCAACGTTGGACCCAATCCAGGTCCAAAGTAGGATGCAAACGAATTTAGGGGAATTTTGAGGGGAAAGGAACAGGAGCTATGAGCAAGACGATTGGAATTGACCTGGGAACGACGAACTCTGTAGTTGCGGTGATGCAGGGTGGAGAGCCAGTGGTGATCCCGAACCAGGAAGGCGGAAGGACTACGCCTTCAGTGGTGGCGATTACGAAGACCGGAGAGCGCCTGGTGGGCCAGGTGGCGAAACGGCAAGCGGTGACCAATCCCGAGAACACTGTCTATTCGATCAAGCGGTTCATGGGACGGCGTTACGATGAAGTTGCCGAAGAGATGAAACGCGTGCCTTACAAGGTGGTGAAAGGAAACCACGATGACGCGCGCGTGGAAGTAGCCGGCAAGGTCTACAGTCCACCTGAAATTTCGGCGATGATTTTGTCGAAGCTGAAGACCGCGGCGGAGGATTTTCTTGGCGAGAAGGTGACCAAGGCGGTCATTACCGTTCCGGCGTATTTCAACGACGCACAGCGACAAGCGACGAAACAGGCGGGAGAAATCGCAGGCCTGGAAGTGTTGCGGATCATCAACGAACCGACGGCAGCGGCGCTGGCGTATGGGCTGGAAAAGAAGAGCGACGAGACGATCGCGGTGTATGACCTGGGCGGCGGCACGTTCGACATTTCGGTGTTGGAAGTTGGCGCCGGGGTGGTGGAAGTGAAGTCGACCAACGGCGATACTCACTTGGGCGGCGATGACGTCGACCAGAAGATCGTGGACTGGTTGATCGATGAATTCAAGAAAGAGCACAACATCGATCTGGGTAAAGACAAAATGGCGCTGCAACGCCTAAAGGAAGCAGCGGAAAAGGCGAAAATAGAGCTTTCGCAGATGATGGAGACGGAGATTAATCTGCCCTTCATCACCGCGGGCGCGAGTGGACCGATCCACATGCAGCAGAAGCTGACGCGTACGCGGCTGGAAGACCTGATGCGCGATCTGTTGGACCGCTCGATGAAGCCGGTCAAGCAAGCGTTGGAAGATGCCAAGATGACGCCGAGTGACATCCAGGAAGTGGTGCTAGTGGGCGGCTCGACGCGAATCCCGAAAGTCCAGCAACTGGTGAGTACGTTCTTTGGCGGGAAAGAGCTGCACAAGGGCGTAAACCCAGACGAAGTTGTGGCGGTCGGCGCCGCGATTCAGGGCGCAGTGCTGGCGGGAGAAGTGAAAGACATTCTCTTGCTGGACGTGACGCCGCTGTCGCTGGGCGTGGAAACCCTGGGCGGAGTAATGACCGTGCAGATTCCGCGGAACACAACGATCCCAACGCGCAAGGTGGAGACGTACTCGACGGCTTCGGACAACCAGCCGGGTGTGGAAATCCATGTGATGCAGGGCGAACGGAAATTCGCGAAGGATAATCGGTCGCTGGGCACCTTCAAGCTAGATGGAATTCCACCAGCTCCACGGGGAACGCCACAGATTGAAGTGACCTTTGATATCGACGCGAACGGTATCTTGAACGTGAGCGCGAAGGACAAGGCCACCAATAAGGAACAGAAGATCACGATTACAGCTTCGACCGGATTGAGCAAGGAAGAAGCGGAGAAAATGCGGACGGAAGCGGAATCGCATGCCGAAGACGACCGCAAGCGGATGGAAGAAGTGGAGGCACGCAATGCGCTAGACGGCATTGTGTACCAAGCGGAGAAGACCATTCGCGAGAACCGCGACAAGCTGGCCGAGGGCGACGTGAAACAGGCCGAAGAGGCTCTGGAAGACGCTAAGAAGGCGATGACCGAGGGAAATGTGGCGCGGCTGCGTTCGGCAAGAGAGAACGTGGAGAAGACGCTGCACAAAATGGCGGAAGAGCTGTACAAGAAGGCGCAAGCGGCTGGCGGCACAGAGCAAGCAGGCGCGGCCGGAGCGGGTGCGGCTTCGGGAGCATCGACAGGCGGCGGAGCGGCGCAGGGTGGAAAGTCGGGCGACGTTATCGACGCAGAGTACGTTGATGTGGATGACAGCAAGAAACCGAATTAACCGAAAACAAGTAATCAGTGACCAGGAATCAGATGTCAGGGATCAATTTTTGATTCGGGTCAGTTCCTGTTGAACGCAATGGTTGTGCGGACATGGGGTGCAGCGATGCTGCACCCTTACGCACATTTCGTTGGATGGATTGAGGCTGATGGCTACAGGCGCTAAAAAGGACTACTACGATCTGTTGGGCGTTGGGCGCAGAGCCACGGCGAAGGATATTCGCACGGCATTTCGAAAACTGGCGCGCAAGTATCACCCAGATTTGAATCCCGGCGATAAAGCGGCCGAGGAGAAATTCAAGGAACTACAGGAAGCTTACGACGTACTCTCCGATACGAAGAAGCGCGGGATTTACGATACCCACGGTTTTTACAGTGACAACATGCCGCCAGCTGGTTACGGAGCTGGCCGAGAGGCCGGCGGCGGTGGCGACGTGAATTTTGATTTTGGAGGATTTGATTTTGGCGGCGGTACGCCGGGACAGGGCGGGGGCTCTAGCTTTCGAGATCTGTTTGGACAGTTTTTTGGCGGACGCGGCGGCGCGGCGATGGAGCCGGAACATGAAGCTGGCGGCGACCTGGAATACCAACTCGAGATTGATTTTTGGGATGCGGTGCGTGGCGCGGTCAAAAAACTGCAGATCACACGGATGGATTCCTGCGAGACGTGCCATGGAACGGGCGCGATTGGGACTCCACAGACTTGCCCGACGTGCAATGGAACGGGTTCGATTCAGCAGACGGCTGGGAAGATGCGGTTCAACGTGCCGTGTAATCGTTGCGGTGGGACTGGGAAACTGCGAACGGCATGCAAGACATGCGGGGGCGAAGGACGCGTGCGGCGCACAGAAACGATAGATGTGCGCATACCGGTAGGCGTGGCGAACGGCGGAAGAGTGCGCGTGCCGGGTAAGGGGAATGCGGGAACAATGGGAGCGCCTTCAGGCGATTTGTACTTGCGCGTTGTGGTGAGGCCGCATGAATTTTTCGAGCGGCGCGGGAATGATTTGTACACCAAGGTGCCGGTCACGGTGCCGGAGGCTTCGCTCGGCGCAAAGATTGAAGTGCCGACGATTGATGGACGATCGCTGGTGCGGATTCCTCCCGGGACAAACAGCGGACGTACGCTGCGTTTGAAAGAAAAGGGCGTGCCGAGTGCACGGAAAGATGGGGCGCGCGGCGATCAGTATGTGGAGATTCAAGTGATTGTGCCGGAGCCCACGGACGAACGGGTGCGAAACTTGATGAAGGAACTGGAAGAGGTTGCGCCGGCGGATCCTCGGAAAGATTTGTTTGCGAAGGCGGGGGTATGAAGGAGGCAGTTTTGAGTCTTTAGTTCTTAGTTTTAAGTAAACCAGATACTCCTGGTTTTACTTAGAACTTAAAACTTATTACTTATAACTTTCGGAACATGCCGGTCAAAGCAAAAAAACCGAGAGCCAAGGCTGGGTACATGATCAGCGCGGTGGCGGAGTTGTACAAACTGCATCCGCAGACATTGCGATTGTATGAGCGAGTGGGATTGCTGAAGCCGTCGCGGTCGCAGGGGAATACGCGATTGTATACAGATTCGGATCTGGAGCGGCTGGATGTGATTCTGACGCTGGCGCGAGACATGGGCGTGAATCTGGCGGGGATCGAGATTATTTTGAATATGCGGGAAAAGATGATTGAGATGGAACGGCAAATGGGCGAGTTTGCGCAGGTGGTGCAGCAAGAATTGTCGAGGATGGCGCGCACGGAAGAGAAGGCGCCCAACACGGCGATTGTTAGGACGACGCCGAGAGTGCTGAAGTAAAGCAGTGGCGAGTGGTGAGTAAAATTTAAAACAATATGCCGGCGATCGCCGGCTTTTATTTTTGTGCACAGATTTCCAGTGATAGGGAGATTGTGGCGTGGGGGAAAGCAGTCGTATGATGACGGACAAGAGGATTGGTGGCGTTCGATCGTAGGAGCCCACCCTTTGCAGATATCGCAAAGGATGGGGCACCCTCAAGTTCAATTGCTGGGTAGCGTTAGAACGACCGACCGAAGAGCACAGCCAGGAATGGCTGTGCTACCACGGAAACTGCAGGAGAAAAGCGCTGGCATAAAAGTCAGCGCTACATGATGGCTAAAGAGAATTGCGTATTGTGCAAGGGGACGGGGTGGAAGTTGGTGCCGCGGAAGGATGGGGCGGCGGGCAACGTGGCGGTGGCGTGCGAGTGTGGAATGGAGGAGCGCGCGGGGAAGGTGATGGAGCGGGCGCGGATTCCGAAGCGGTATGAGCATTGCGACTTTGAGAGTTACGTGACGGATCTGGTGGATGGGAAGACCTGGACCGCGCAGCATGAAAAATCCTTGAAGAATGCAAAGATGGTGGTGCAGGGATTTCTACGTGATTATCCGGCAGCGGAAAAGGGATTGCTGCTGATTGGATCGTCAGGCGCGGGGAAAACGCACTTGGCGGTGGCAGCGTTGAAGGAATTGATCCGGCGGGGACACTGCGGATTGTTTTGCGATTACCGGGAATTGCTGAAAGAGATTCAGGGGAGCTACAACCCGGCGAGCGAATCGACGGAAATGGCGATTCTGGAGCCGATCCGAACGGTGGAAGTACTGGTGCTGGACGATTTGGGAGCGAGCAAGCCCTCGGATTGGGTGCGAGATATTGTGGGGATCGTGCTGAACGCGCGGTACAACGAGAACCGGACGACGATTATCACGACAAACTATTACGATGAAACGGCGACACCGGAAGCGGGAGCGCGGTTGCCCGGCGGGCGACAGTTGGTAGTGAAAGAAGATACCCTGGCAGATCGGATTGGGACTCGAATGAGATCGCGGCTGTATGAGATGTGCCGGACGGTGGAAGTGAGCGCGCCGGATTTCAGGAAAGAGATGGGCCACGCGCGAGGCGTGCGGGTTTAGAGCACTAGGAACAGCCCGGAATGAAAAAATCAATTCAAGAGCAACGTTTGGAGGAACTGGAGAGAGATTTCGAACCCCTGCTAGTGGCCTGTTTAAAGGAATGCGCGGAGACAAGAAGATGGGGGCTGTTCGGCCAAAATGACCATCCCTGAGACGGCAAAGTACCTCCGTTGGGATGAAGCATCTCGGCTGAAAGAGATGGCGTTTGAGATCCAAGAACTTCGGGCAGAATGGGGAACAAGTAATCCTAACGTAGAAAAATTTCTCGAGTATTGTTCTCAGCGCGGGGAAAATCTTCCCGGCAAACCTAAACGGGCATCAAAACTGCTCAATGAACTGATTTCAATTTGAATTTAGCTGCATGCCTCGAAGAGTCACGGTGAAGCAATACGCCTTTGATTGACAGGGGATGGAGTGGCTTGTATCCTTTGATGGGTGTTAGGGTGCGGCGAACCCCCAATGAATTCGCGGCATCCAAGTGACAGCTAACGAGTTGCATCGACGCAGTGAAGTGAATGTCCTGTACTGCCCCGTTGTAACCCTCCTTGCATTACCCCGGTAGGGATTCCGCAAGGATTGACTCGACAAAAAACAGGGATAGAAATCCCGGAGGCGTGATTCACATGTACTTTGACCAGGAAAACCCCGTATCGTCCGCAGCAGCCGCAGCAGAACAAGATCCAGACCACAACACGAAAAGCGAAGTGGCACCGAGCGCGGAAGCAATGCCTGCAGTAGAAGCGGCACACGAAGCTCCCGCAGCGGCGGAGCACGTGCACGCCGACGAGGCGCACGCCAAGGCGGAAACACACGAAGCGAATGTGGCCGTCGATGCGGAAGCAGCCGCGGCAGCGGAAGAAGCGGCCGGCGCGGAAGAGATGAGCAAGCTGATCGATCAGTACAGCGAGCCTCAGGCAGAAACAACGAATAACGAAGTTATCGAAGTGAAGGTCGTGGCCTACACCGAGCATGGCGTGGTAGTGGACCTCGGCGGGAAGACCGAAGGCCTGATCCCCGCTGCGGAATTTGCGGAGACAGAGATTCCACGGCCAGAGCCGAACGCGACGATTGAGGTACAGCGCACGGGCGAGTCGAAAGATGGCTTCGCCATCGTGTCGTACCAAAAGGTGTATCGCCGCCGGACCTGGGAAAAGATTGATGCGCAGTGCAAGGCCAAAGAAACGATCACCGCAAAGGTTGTGGACCGGATTAAGGGCGGACTGGTGGTGGACGTTGGCGGAGTGCGCGCGTTCCTGCCGGGTTCTCAGTATGACCTGCGACCCACGCAGAACTTGGACGGATTGATAGGTACGGATGTGCAGGTTCGGATTACGAAGCTGAATCGCCGCCGCGGAAACATCGTGGTGAGCCGCCGGGCACTGCTGGAAGAAGAGCTGCACGCGAAGCGCGCGGAACTGATGGAAAATTTGAAGGAAGGGCAGATCGTGCACGGCACCGTGAAGAACGTGACGGACTACGGCGCGTTCGTGGACCTGGGCGGCATCGACGGCTTGCTGCACTTGACGGACCTGAGCTGGGGCCGCGTGCGTCATCCGAACGATGTGGTGAAGCCGGAGCAGGAGCTGGAACTGATCATCCTGAAGTTCGACAAGGATAAGCAGCGCGTATCACTTGGCTTGAAGCAACTGACGAAAGATCCTTGGGTTGACGCCGCGGAACGGTATCCGGCAGGTGGCAAGTACAAGGGCAAGGTTGTGGGCGTGGTGGACTACGGCGCGTTCGTCGAGCTGGAACAAGGAATTGAAGGGCTCGTACACGTGACGGAGATGAGCTGGCAGAAGAAGGCCACGCATCCGTCGAAGGTTGTAAAGGCGGGCGAAGAAGTAGATGTGGTGGTGCTGGACATCAAGCCAAGCGACCGACGCGTTTCGCTGGGTATGAAGCAGGCACAGCCAGATCCATGGCTGCTGGTTGCGGAGAAGTATCCAGTGGGCACGGTGGTGACGGGTAAGGTCCGGAACATCGCAGAGTTTGGCGCGTTCATCGAGATCGAAGAAGGGTTCGATGGGCTCGTGCATGTGGGCGATGTGAGCTGGACGGGCCGGGTAAAGAATCCGCACGAAGTGTTCAAGAAGGGCGAGCCGATTACCGCCAAGGTGCTGCGGATTGATCCGGAGAACCGCCGCGTGTCGTTGGGCATCAAGCAGGTAAACGACATCTGGGGCGACTGGTTCAAGACGCACAAGGTGGGCGACGTGGTGCGTGGCAAGGTATCGCGCATCGCGATGTTTGGCGCGTTCGTGGAACTGGGTGACAACATCGAAGGACTGTGCCACAACACCGAAATCGAAGAGCGCAAGCGTCGGGATGATAGCGGTGGAGGATTCCGTCCAACCACCGGGCCGCTGAAGAGCGCGGGACCGCTGGAGCCGGGTAAGGAATACGATTTCAAAATCATCAAGATCAGTTCCGAAACGCGGCGAATCGGATTGAGTTATCGCGCGGCCGTTCGGCAGATTGAGCGCAAGGAGATCGACCAGTACAAGTCGACGACAAGGTCTTCTGCGACGGCGACGATTGGCGACGCTATGAAGCAGAAGTTGGCGGGCCGGTAAAGCCGGGGCTGGATTCCTTCGGTAGCACCAGGGCCAACAGAAAATTCATTTACCTGAAGGCCAATTTAATGATACGAAGAGGGGGGCACCCGGATAGGCGTGTCCCCCTAACTCGCCTTGCTCCAGCAGGTTGTAGGGAGTAACCAGAGGAAGAGCGAAGAGGCAAAGGGACGATGACAAAGCAACCGACATTGACGAAGGCGGACCTGATCGAGGAAGTGCTGAAGGTGGCGGAGCTTCCACGCAAAGAGTCCGAGACGATTGTCGAGACGATCTTCGAGAGCATCATCGACGCCTTGCAGAAGGGCGACAAGATCGAGATCCGCGGATTCGGCAGCTTTCGGACGCGGCAGCGGCGCGGGCGAATTGGCAGAAACCCGAAGACTGGCGAGAAGGTGGATGTGCCGGCAAAGAAAATACCGTTCTTCAAGCCGAGCAAAGAGTTGAAAGATTTCGTGAACACGACGGGAGAACCGCTGGGCGAAGCGACGGCTTCCTGAGAAAATTTGGTTCCAAATTGGAGACGGCGCCCTGAGATGATCAGGGCGTTTTTTTTGGGTCTGGTGCGCTATGCTGAGAATGGAATTGAAGATCGAAGGCGGTTGAGCGATGGATTATTTGTGGACGCCGTGGCGATTTCAGTACATGACCGAAGTGACGAACGGGAAGCAGCCGGCGTGTTTCTTTTGCGATGCCGTGGCAGGAAACCGGGATGACGTAACGCTGTTGGTGCATCGTGGAAAGAAGATGTTCGTGATCCTGAACCGATATCCGTATACGTCTGGTCATGTGATGGTGGTGCCGTACGCGCACGTGGCGCAATTGAATCTGTGCGATGCGGAAGGACTGCAGGAAATGATGGAGTTGGCACAGCGAGTGGAAAAGGCGTACAAAGCAAGCTATAAGCCAGATGGAATGAATCTGGGCATGAATCTCGGGAAGGCAGGCGGCGCAGGTGTGGAGGGACACTTACACCTGCATGTTTTGCCACGGTGGCTGGGCGATTCGAATTTTATGACCGTGACAGGTGAAACGCGGGTATTGCCGGAAGATTTAAACACGACCTATGAGAAATTGAAACGCGCCCTGGCAAGTTGAGATTGAGTTCAGGGAAGCTGGAGAGCTGGCTTGAACCTCGAATTGAACGAAGAACAAAAGATGTTGCAGAAGAGCGTGCGGGAATTCGCAGAGTCTGAAGTGCGGCCTCTGGCAAAGGAATTGGACGAGATCGGACATTTTCCGCGAGAACTGTTCAAAAAGGCGGCGGAACTTGGATTAACAGGTGTCGCGTTTCCCGAGGCGGAAGGCGGCGCGGGTTTCGATCACATCGCGTACACGATAGTGATTGAAGAGATATCGCGTTGTTGTGCTTCAACGGGAGTAATTCTGAGCGTGCAGAATTCCCTTTTCTGTGACCCGATCCATCGATATGGCACGGAGTCGCAAAAGAAGAAATTTCTGTTGCCATTCGCACGCGGCGAAAAGATTGGCTGCTATGCGCTAACGGAACCGCAGGCCGGTTCGAATGCGTCGGCGTTGCAGACCAAAGCGGTGAAGAAGGGTGACAAGTATGTGATCAACGGAACCAAGGCGTGGATCACGAATGGTGGCGTGGCAGACGGTGCGATTGTGTATGTGAATACCGATCCGGCGAAGGGCGAAAAAGGGATTACGGCAATTGTGGTGGAAAAAGGCACGCCGGGATTCAAGGTTGGCAAGGAAGAAAAGAAACTGGGGATTAACGCTACGGCATGCAGCGAACTGGTGTTTACGGATTGCGAAGTGCCGGAAGAAAACCGGATTGGGAACGAGGGCGAAGGATATAAGGTCGCTCTGTCGACATTGGATGGGGGACGAATCGGAATCGCTTCGCAGGCTACGGGAATTGCGCAGGGGGCGTTTGAAGCGGCATTGAAATGGTCGCAGGAGCGAATGGCGTTTGGCCACCCCATCGCCCAGTTCCAGGCAATCCAATTCATGCTGGCGGACATGGCAACGGAAATTGATGCGGCGCGATTGCTGGTCAGGAAAGCCGCCTGGAAGCAGGATAGTGGGGGGCGATTCAGTCTGGAAGCTTCGGTAGCGAAATTGTTCGCCAGCGAGATGTCGACAAGAGTAGCTCATAAAGCGATACAAATTCACGGCGGGTATGGGTACAGCAAGGAATATCCGGTGGAGCGCGCATACCGCGACTCGAGGATTACGGAGATATATGAGGGAACCAGCGAGATTCAGCGGCTGGTGATTGCATCGTGGGTATTGAAGAGCTGAGACGACGCAGCTCGATTCTATATTAATTAGTATATAATATTACTTTACACTTACGCGTAAGCAGCGGCGCCAGGCCGCCTTGCTGCCGGAGACTTGCGGGAGCGCCTGGGGTTCGAATTTATTGGATGCTACGTATTTCTGCAACCGAACGACGAACGATTTTGCGAATGTCACGGCGGTAATGACACCACGGGGAGTAGGGAGTTATTTTGAATTTTCTACGCGATTTTCGAGTGGGGCCACTCTGGAGACAAATACTAACAAAGGATTGCCGCTGACGCCCGGGAATCAAGACGTGCGGGTGGTCTGTGGCCAACTGGTAAGGCAAAAGGGCAGGAGATTCAGCAATTGGTGCGCGTGCTTGAGAATTATGGGCCGCGGCACGCAAAGCTTGGGTACATGGTATTGGCGACAGGTGGAGAGTCTTACCGCCTGACTTGGAAAGGCGCGGTCTTAATGGCCTGGCGAGGGCTATAGCCTGCTTCCCTGCTGCGGAGAATGCTGGAGCGGCATGCGATGAGCGTCGAGCGGCATGAATTAGAAGTGGGCGGAATCGCGGCGCTACAGAAGGCGTAAGCCGCATAAATACTACCGAATTCTTTGTCGCGTCCCAGTCGCAATTCAAATTATTCCTCAATTCATTTCAATACGTATGCTCGTGAACTTCCCTTCTCTAAGCGCATTGTCAGCTTCAGCTTTCGTCGCGTTCCTGCTTGCTGGACTTAAGCCCGAATGAAGTACACTGTGGCCTGCCCGAAGTTTTGTCCAAGCTCGGATGATAAACAAGATCGGCGTGGATGAATTGGAGTCGATGATGAAATTGTGGAGCCTTTTCGTTATGACGCTCGCTTGCACTGCTGCAGGAGTGTCCACGGGTGCGCAGAACATAGTGGATGGAAAATCACTGATCGCGGCGATGCACACACGGTATGAAAAGAATTGGTACCAGACCATGACCTTCACGCAGAAAAGTACAACCTACAATGCGAATGGGACTAACAAGGTGGAGACGTGGTACGAGGCCGCAATCTTGCCCGGAAAACTGCGGATCGACTTCGGTCCTCCGAGCAAGGGCAACGGAGCCATTATGGCGGATGGAAAAGGATTCTTTTTTGAAAAAGGAAAACAGACGAAGGTTCTGCCCTATGTAAACCTTCTCTTGGTGCTGGGGTTTGACGTCTACCGGCAGGCTCCTGAGGCTACCCTTGCAGAAGTAAAGGGTGAAGGGATCGATCTATCGAAATTTCATGAAGACGAGTGGAAAGGCGAGCCGGTATACGTTGTGGGGGCGGAGAAGGGCGATTTGCAGTCGACACAATTCTGGGTGGAAAAGAAACGGCTATTGTTCGTGCGCCTGATTCAACCCGACAGGCACGACGAGAAGACGAAGGATGATGTTCGATTTGCAGATTACTGCAAAATGCCAAAGGGGTTTATTGCCGCACGGGTGGAGGTTTACAACAACGAGAAACTGGTCTTTACCGAGGAGTATTCGGAAATACAGACTGACATCGAGCTGGACCCTGGAGTTTTTGACCCCGCTCAATTCAGCACTGCGCGCTGGAAGAAATAGACCAAAGTGCCGCCCAGCAATTCTGTGGCGAGTCTAGTATCCTGACGGGGTGATGGAACTGGATGGTGGACTGGAATTTGAGGCAGAGCACGACGAGGAATTCTTCTCGATGCTGCCGACGGGTCATGCAGTCTGCCTAATCGAGCTTCGTGAGGACAACGCCGAGCCGTATTTAATTCGCACAGCGGACCTGCGGCGCCGCATGCAGCGTATTTTGGGTGCGGTCGATCTCACCAGCAAACGCTTGAACCTTCGAGAGTTTGCGCGAGGGATTCGATATCGAGAAACTGGATCGAAGTTCGAACAGAATTTGTTGTACTACCAGCAGGCGCGGAAAATCTTTCCACAAAGATATCAGAAATTGACGCGATTTCGACCTCCCGCGGTCTTGAAGGTGAATTTACGGCTCGCCTATCCGCGTTGCTTTGCCACGCGCAGGATTGTGGTGGACGAGCGGGGCTTGCCATCGGGCGGGGCGTATTACGGGCCGTTTGCTTCGCGACGAGCAGCAGATGCGTTTGCGGAACGCGTGCTGGAATTCTTCAAGGTGCGGCGTTGCCAGATCAAGATCCGACGCGATCCGGAATTTCCCGGATGCATGTACTCTGAGATGAAAATGTGCCTGGCCCCGTGTTTTGCAGGCTGCACGAAAGAAGACTATGACGTGGAGGTGCAGCGTCTGGTAGCGTTCATGAACACTAGTGGTGGTTCACTACGCGATACATATGAGCTGGAACGCGACAAAGCCAGCGAGGACCTGGATTTCGAGAAGGCTGCGGCAATCCACAAGAAGTTGGAGAAATTGGATGATGCGCTGAGGGGCCGTTCTGAACTGGCGCGGAGAATTCAAGATGTCGACGCAGTAATTTTGCAGCGAACAAGGGAAGAGCATACGTTGGGGATGTATGCGGTAAGGGGCGGACGGTTGGCAGAGCCATCCTACTTGCGATTTGGAGATACCAGGGAACCGAAATCGGCGGAAGAAACGGCGCGGGATTACCTGGAAAGCGTGATGAGCCAGGAAGTGAGCGCGCGGGGCAATTCGCGGCAAAGTGCACAAGAACTGTCGGAGCATTTGTGGCTGCTGTCGCGATGGTTTTACAGCCAGCCACGCGAAGGTGAAATATTCTTTCGTGAGAAGGATTGGCCGTACCGGCGGATATTACGGGCGTGTTCAAGGTTATTGGCGCCAAAAAAGGAAGAACCAGCGGAAACAGGAAAGACGGATCAAAAAAGCGAGGAAGCGAAATGAGCCACGGAGCGACAAAAGAAGGAACCGCGCGATACGCCGAGAAATTCCGGGGAATGGCGGGCGACGGGCATTTCCGCGAGGCGCAGGGTCTGGTGCTGTCTTCGGTGGGAATTGGAACGTATCTTGGCCAACCAAATGACCCGACGGACTCCAGCTACACGGCGGCAATTGTGGCAGCGGTGCAAACCGGGATAAATGTGATCGACTCCGCTATCAATTACCGATTGCAGCGCAGCGAACGTAACGTGGGCGCAGCACTGAAGGTAGTGGCGAACAAAGGCTTTTCGCGAGACGAGATTGTGGTTTGTACAAAAGGCGGTTACCTGACGCCCGATGGCACGATGCCCGCGGATCCAAATCGCTATTTTTTCGAGGAGTACATCCAGCGCGGAATATTTACGGCCAAGGATATTGCGGCCGGAAGCCACTGCATGACACCACGTTATCTGCAAAATCAACTGGGGAGAAGCCTGAAAAACCTTGGAGTGGACTGCATCGATGTGTATTACCTGCACAATCCGGAAACGCAATTAGGTGAAGTAGCGCGGACGGAATTCGGGAAGCGGGTGCGAGAGGCCTTCACATATCTGGAGCGGGCCGCGGCCGAGGGAAAGATCCAGTATTACGGGATGGCTACATGGAATGGATTCCGCCAGGAAAGCAAAGCGAAAGACGCGATGCAATTGGGAGAACTGGCGGATATTGCGCGCGAAGTGGCGGGAGAGAAGCACAGATTCCGGTTTGTGCAACTTCCTTTCAACCTGGCAATGACGGAGGCGTTGACGCTGGGGAACCAGAACTTGAAGAGCGGCGTAAAGACAGTGATGGAAGCAGCCAGCGAATTGGGAATCACACTGGTGGGGAGCGCTTCGCTATTGCAGGGGCAAGTGGCGCAGAATCTGCCGGGGTTCGTAGCGGAGGCACTGGGATTGTCAAGCGATCGGGAACGCGCGCTGCAATTTGCGAGGTCGGCGCCAGGTATTACGACGGCGCTGGTTGGGATGTCGCGGGCCTCGCATGTGGAAGAGAACAGCAGCGTGGTGGCGGCGGCGCCGGCGGGCATCGACCAGTTCGGGAAATTGTTTCAGCGGGGAGAAGGCGCGTAACACCATAAATCGTTCGATTTTGCATCACGATCAAGCAATTTCTGGGTGGCGGTCGATCAGCCAGGTGGTGATGGCGCGATCGAGTTCGGGAAGATGACCGGCGAAGAAGTGATCGGCGTCGCTGATCACTGTAAGACGATTCTCGCCGGGGAGCGCAGCGACGAGTTCTTGAATCTTGATGCGAGCACCGAATTCATCATTGGCACCCTGAACGAGCAATTTTGGTTTGGCGCAATTCAAAAGATACGTGAAATCGGAATCATTGACCGGGAGGCCGAGGCCGATAAGTTCAGAAATGCGCGAATCTGAACAACCAATCCGCAATCCCACCCAACTGCCAAAGCTGAAACCACCGAGCAGTAGCGGCGTATGAGGAAATTCCGCCGCAAGAAAATCCAAGGCCGCTTGGACGTCGCCCTGTTCGCCACGACCTTGGTCGTGAGTCCCCGCACTGAGACCCGCGCCACGAAAATTAAAACGAAGAACGGCGATGCCGAGAGAATCAAGTAATTTCGCGGTTTGATAAACGACTTTGTTGTGGAATGTGCCGCCAAAGAGCGGGTGCGGATGGCATAGCACCGCGGCAAGGGGCGGTTTGGAAGAACGATTGGAGGTCCAGAGTATGGCCTCGAGGCCACCCACAGGGCCATCGAGGAAGAACTTGCGCGAGTCGTGTGGAATCTCCATAGGGAATGAGAATAGAGATTGTACTCGAAGTGCGACGAAATCCAGCCAAACAGCGAGTTCTTTGACGCTAGACGATGAGAAACGCAAAAACTGGTTAACAGCTACCAACACGCTAGTTTTAGTACGGCATGGGGAATACGGGGCGTACTAGAGCTAAAAAGTGGGAGTTTCGGATTGAAGTTTGGTATGGCGAGTGATAACTTCCACACGGGTCGATAGCCGCCCGGGGGACCCTAATGAGCGATTTATCGGACCGTCGAGAAGCACGGCGATTTGTGATGACCTTGCCGGTGCGGGTGCTGGCGCGAGATTCGAGCGACCATGAATTGAAGGCCCACACGCGAGACGTGAGTTACCGCGGCTTGTATTTCATGACTGAAGCGAAATTCGAGTACGGAAGCGAAATCGATTTTATCCTTACACTGCCCCAACAAATGATCACAGCAGGCGACGTAAATATCCGGTGTCACGGTCGGGTAGTGCGCGTGGAATCCAATGATGGCGGCAAGATCGGGATTGCCGCGCGGATAGAGCGCTACGAATTTGTGCCCCTGCGTGTCTCTGCCGCCTGAGTTTGACCGGGAAATTCGCATACTTTTGATTTGCGCAGTGCCCTTCCCGTCTTTGTGCGTAGAATAGAGAATGGAGCGGCTCGGAAAGCCGAGCGGCTCTCGGGAGAAGGCACATGTATCACTACGACCCAAAACAGGCACTGGAAGAACTTCAGGAAGAGGCGCTGCTGCCTCATCCGGTAAAACTGCGCGACATGATTTTGCGAAACCAATTAGGGCCAGAAGATGCGCAGACACTCAATCACGACTTCCAGCAGTATTTGACACGGTTCGGCGAATTGCAGAAACTTGCGCGTGGAATATTGCAGCAATTGGAAGCTGGGCAGCGCAAGACAGCTTAACCACAGACGACCCACACGACAATCATGAGACGGAATACCCTGCTGATCGACGCGGATGACACGCTCTGGGAAAATAACGTATTTTTCGAAAAGGTGATCGATGATTTCATTAGCCTGGTAGAACCTTGTGGGTACAGCCGCGCTTATATCCGGCACATTCTGAATGAGACGGAGAGAAAAAATATCCGGCAGTATGGATATGGAGTGCGGAGCTTCGGGCGCTCGCTGGAAGAGACGTATTTGAAATTGGCTGATCAGATGGCGAAGCGAGAAGTGCTTGCGCAAGTACACGGGAAAGTGGTGGACCTGGAAAAAACTCCGCCGAAAATTTTGGATGGTGTGCCGGAGACGCTGGCGTATTTGACCACGCGACACCGCTTGATTCTCTTTACAAAGGGTGAACCGGCAGAGCAGGCCGCCAAGGTAGAACGCTCCGGATTGCAGGGGTTTTTCGAGGCGATAGAAATCGTGGGAGAAAAAGACGCGAAGACGTACGGGGCGCTGGTGAATAAACACAAGATTGTGAAGACATACGGATGGATGATCGGAAATAGCCCGCGGAGTGATATTAATCCGGCCATGCAAGCAGGCTTGAATGCGGTGTACATCCCGCACGTAAATACGTGGCATCTGGAGCACGAACCGGTGATGGCTGGATCGGGGAAGCTCGTGATCGTGCCGGCATTCCGTGAATTGAGAAATCATTTCTGAATAAAGCCTTTATAGAAGATTCAGGGAGAATGGCATGAGCAGCGAAGCAAACTGGCCGAGGGTTGCTGTCGTCGGAGCAGGCGCCGTGGGCGGCTATTTCGGCGGGATGCTGGCTCGGGCGGGCGCGCCGGTGATGATGATCGGGCGAGCAGCATTTGTGGAGTCGGTGAAAAAATCTGGATTATTTCTGGATACAGTGCACTTTCAGGAGAGAGTGCAAGTGGAGGTTTCGACAAAGATCGCCGATGCGAAGGGCGCGGATTTTGTACTGTTTTGCGTAAAGACCACGGATACGGTGGAGGTGGCGAAGGAACTGGCAAAGTGCGTGACGCCCGCGACCATCGTTGTGAGCATGCAGAACGGTGTGAACAACGAAGAAGAGATTCGGAAAGTGTCAGGTATAGAGGCCCTACCAGCCGTTGTGTACGTCGCTGCTTCCATTGTGGCACCGGGCCACGTGAAACACCTGGGGAGAGGCGATCTGGTGGTGGGGCCGAAGAGTGAGCGTACGGAAAAGCTTGCGGCGCTGTGCGAGAGGGCAAAGATACCCTGCAGAATAACGGAAAATATTCACGGTGAGTTGTGGACCAAGCTGGTATGGAACTGCGCGCTGAATGCCGTGTCTGGTCTGGGGCGCGTGACCTATGGAGAAATTATCGCCAGCGAAGATGCCAAGCGAGTGGTGGAAGCGGCGGTGTACGAGGTGCTGGCGGTGGCGCACGCAAAAAGGATTCTGCCACCGGGGCTGGAAGATCCCAAGGCAGCATTAGCAGGGGCCTTCAAGATTGCCGAACAGATGAGCGGAACACGATCTTCGACAGCGCAAGATATGGCACGCAGCAAGCGGACCGAAATTGATTCATTAAATGGCTATATCGCGCGAATCGGGGCGGAGGCGGGTGTGCCTACCCCTGTGAACCACACGCTGTACTCACTCGTGAAGTTGCAGGAAGCCGGATTCTAAAAAGAGCTGCGCGTACCTTCGTGGGGCCGGACAATCACGGATTCCAAAGACAAGAAATTTGAGATCGTGCAGACATGGGGCCGGAAGTCCTGCGCCGGATTAGCGGCGTTCGGGGGCCTTGAAGGGAATGTGGACGATGGCTTCCACGTCGACGGGAACGCCATCACGCATGGCTGGCTGAAACTTCCACTGTCCGAAAGCCTCAATGGAGTTCTTATCCAATTGCTCGTCGATCCCACGAACTTTTTGGATGGTGTCAACGGTGCCATCGCGTCGGATTACACCGTAGAGAATCACTTCTCCTTCGACATGTTCGAGGGCGAGTTCCTGCGGATATTTCGGATCGACCTTGTGGACAGGAATGGGTGATGTGACATTCGCGGGGCTAAACGCGGCACCGGCGAGATACAATTCTGAAAAGTGAATGATCCAGCTTCCTGTAGAACTGTTGAGATTGGGCATGTTCACATTCATGGAGTAGACATGCTTCATCGAAAAAATCTGTTCGGGTTTGGCGCCTGGAGGGAGTATGGAGAAATTGGGAGGGCCGGCGCGCTCGGCGGGATCTTCGATGGAAGTGCTGGGATCCGGGCGTTTGAGAGCTGACTCGGCCCTGGGAATGGCAAATTTTCCAGTAGCGCCGAGCCCAGAAGCGTTCGTTCCCGGTTTTGGATTTCCGCCACTGATCGAGACGCCTACGGAGCTGTTGCCCGATCCTGCGCCCGAGTCTCCCGCACCCGAACCACCAGAACCAACGCCTACTGTAGCGCTTGAAGTGGTGCCCGGTGCACCGGGTTTACCTTCAGGTGAAATCGCCACGCGGGCGGCAATATTCCCCTGAGGCGCGGGAATGACTGGCGCAGGTGGGCCCGGGGCGGCTGAAATAGCGATCAGAGCCGAAGAAGCAGAAGAAGCAGTGGAAGCGGCGAGAGGAACATCTGGGGCTGCGGAGTTGTCTCCGGATTGCGAGCGTTCGGCGAGCCGAGGCGCCGATGCTGGATTGATCTGCAGTTTTGGTTTTGCAGGGCCTGCATCGGAAGTGGTGATACTAAGTGCAGCGGTGTGCTGCTCGAGATTGGATATTTCTGGCGTGGGAGTGGCCGCCGTCGCGACGCGCTTAGCGGTCTTGGGACGAAGCTTGGCGAGTGTGTTCTCGCTAATCTCCATGCGCGGCCGAGCGGGAGCTTGCGACGCGGCAAGTTGGACGACGTTGGGCATTTCCGGGAGAAACTTAGGTGCTTCCTGTGGAGCAGAGGGATTGATTAACGTCTGCCGGGGATGTGTAGGACGAACGGGATCAGTATAGATACGTTGGCGAGGATGAAATGCCTCGTTGGGTTCGGCTGGCGCAGTTTGAGCGGATTCCGCCTTCGGAGAAGACTTCGGCTTGTTCTTGGGAATTTGGAGAAACGGTAAATCGCTGATTGGACCAGACCAAACGAGTTGCGTGTCGTCAAAAGAGTGATTCGTTGGCGGAGTGACGGCGAAGTCTGACCACGGAAGCATGAAGAAAGCCAAATGAAGCAGGCCCGCAGCGAGAATAGCGCGGAACGGAAAGCGGCGCTCAATGGTGACATCCGGGAACACAGGAGAGGGCGGAGTGCCCTCGATGAATCTTGCGCGTTGAAAGAACACTGGAATGCCGCTGAAGAAATTACTGTGGAAGCTATTCCAGGCGATTTCGAGCTTTGGCTGAATATTGCCGGATAGATGTACGGGGTAGACGTACATTTCGGTCTGACCAAGTAGGTCGAAGGGATTGGAATGAAAGGTGCTCGACATGAATCCTTAAATTATATCGCGGGTGACCGTGCCGGGGATGACAGTCATGATACCCGAAATAATATAGATGAGGGCACGCACGCGGAGGTTTGCCGGGTATCGAAATTACCCGGTAGGAGTCACGTAACGATAAAAACTTAGACTGGCGTCGCCTTGACGAAGAATTCGAAACCGGTGCAGATTGCAGAAACGTTCAGGAAGATCAAAGGTGCGGTGATGCTCAGCGATAACCAGACTTCCTTCCGACAAGAAAAGAGCTTCACCGAGGAACTGAAGGACACGAAGGTAGTCTTCGGAAGCGGCATAGGGAGGGTCGAGGAAAACGATGTCGTAGCGGAGCGAGCTTGAATTGTGTGCCGCCGCGAGCTTCTGAAAGGCGCGCAAGGCATCGACTGGAAAAACTTTGCTGCCGGAACGAATTTCAAGGGAATTGAGATTTTCTTGAATGAGCGTGGCGGCGGGTGGATGATTTTCGATGAATACGACTTCGCTTGCGCCACGACTGATGGCTTCAATGCCGACAGCGCCCGTACCGGCGAATACATCTATGAAACGCGAATCCGGGATGCGGTCGGCGAGGATGTTGAACAAGGTTTCGCGCAGACGATCGCTGGTGGGGCGAAGCGCAAGGCCCTTGAGGCTTTTGAGTTGGCGGCTGCGATATTTTCCTGCAATAACGCGCATAGTGTGTTCGGCAAAAATCAGCCAACGTGAGCGAGATGGTATCGCCGCTGCCATTGTCCAGGCAGTAGGCGAAGCATTTGCTGCAAGCTCTCCTTTTGCGAGGGATCTTCGGCGAGCGAGAAAGCCTCCTTACGGGCCAGTTCGAGCAGTTCGCGGTCGCGCAGCGGGTTGGCGACGTGGAAGCCTAGCTCGCCTGATTGGCGAGTGCCAAAAAATTCACCGGGGCCACGAATCAGCAAATCGGTTTCGGCAATTTCGAAGCCGTTGTTTGTGCGCACCATGGTCTCCAGTCGAGCGCGGGCTTCTTCAGTCATGCGAGCAGGTGACACCAGAATGCAGTGTGACTTTTGCGGTCCACGTCCGATGCGGCCCCGAAGCTGATGCAATTGGGACAAGCCGAAGCGCTCCGCATGTTCGATAACCATCACTGTGGCGTTCGGGACATCGACACCAACTTCCACGACTGTAGTGGCAACCAGAACCTGAATTTCATTGCGGCGAAAACGTTGCATCACATCTTCTTTTTCATCACTGGAGAGGCGGCCGTGCAAGAGGCCCACTTTCAGTTTCGGAAAAACAGTTTTGGAGAGCCGCTCATACTCATCAATAGCAGCTTTTAATTCCAGCTTCGACTCTTCGATAACAGGATAAATGATGTAGGCCTGGCGGCCAGCTTCCGCTTCTCGGCGCACGGATTCCCACACACCGGGCAGGCTCTTTTCGATGGTCATGCGCGTGTCAATGGGAGTGCGGCCGGGAGGAAGTTCGTCGATGACAGAAACCTCGAGATCGCCGTAGAGAGTGAGGGACAATGTCCGTGGAATCGGCGTGGCGGTAAGAACGAGAACATGCGGGGCATGACCGTGTGTGGCGGCCTTGTCCATGAGACGCTTGCGTTGCAAAACGCCGAAACGATGTTGTTCGTCGATGGCAACGAAGCCGAGTCGCGCGAATTTCACGTTGTCTTCAATCAGGGCGTGCGTACCGACGACGAGTTTTGCTTCGCCAGAACGAATGCGCTCGAGCGCAGCGAGTTTTTCGGCATGCTTCAGGCCACTGATGAGCAATTCGACGTGGTATCCGCCGGGGGCGAAAATGCGACGCGCGGAGAGATAATGCTGTACGGCGAGAATTTCCGTGGGAGCCATGAGCGCGGCCTGGCAGCTGTTTTCAATGGCGATAGTGGCTGCCTGTAGAGCGACGATAGTCTTGCCGCTACCTACATCTCCCTGCAGCAACCGATTCATGGGCGCCGGCTTCTCGAGATCGGTCGCGATTTCAGCGAGGACGCGCTTCTGCGCGGCCGTGGGCTTAAACGGAAGGATGCGTTTGAGAGCGTCACGCACTTTATCTTCACGCACGAGGAAGGCAACGGCATTTTCTCTGCGCGCGAGGCGGCGGCCAAGCGCGAGACTCAATTGGTAGAGAAAGAACTCTTCGAAAATAAGGCGCTGTTGCGCAGGAGAGCGAAAGTGATTTAGGGCTCTCACCGATTCGTCGGGCGGAGGGAAATGAATTTGGATGAGAGCATCGCGACGAGTGGGAAACTTCAGCTTTTCGCGGAGGGTAATGGGCAGAACATCTGGAATGGTGTGCTCTAGATCCTGCAGCGTGGCGTAAATGGCGCGGCGAATCATGCGCGAGCCGAATGTGCCTACGGATTCATAGATGGGAACGATGCGGCCAGCTTCTGTAGAATCGACTTCGGTGGTGCTGATGATTTCGATATGAGGATTGACCATCTCGCGGCGCGCAGGGCGCAGTTTATCGATTTCCACTTTGCCGTGAAGAATGAGTTGCTGGCCTGGTTTGAGGCGGCCTTCGAGGTAGCCGCCGTGAAAGAACTTACACGGTAGGGAGCCAGAGTCGTCCTGAACAAGCAAGTGGTAGATAGCGTCACGGCCGTACATACCGCGGACAGCTTGGCCGCTCATGACTTGGGCACGCAAGGTGTACGTATTGTTGGGCTGAACGTCTTTGATCTTGGCAAAATGGATGCGATCTTCGTAACGAAATGGGAGATAACTTAGGAGATCTTCGAGCGTGAAAATCCCGCGCTTGTTGAGAAGTTCGGCGCGCTGCGGGCCGACGCCTTTTACCATGCGAACTTCGGTTTGCAGACTGATGGGCATATATCTTCTTTTATATCATTGTCGCGTAACACGCGCTTTTCGTGAAACTTGCGCAGCGGGTATGCGTATGACTAGAGTGGGAAGCGCGAACAGACAGAGTAGATGAGTTTAGGGGGAGATGTTGCCTGAACAACGACTGACGGGAACTGAAAAGCGCGCGTTGATTCTCTGGATCGCACTCGGACTTGTTGGTGTGTGGTTTGCGCACCGCTATTTCTTCCAAGCATTCCCTGAAGCTTCCGTCGACTTCAAGATTCCGCGAGCTGAGGCGCAAGCCCGTGCAAAACAATTTGTAGAGGGATTGGGAGAAAACCTGCAGGGGTATCAGTCGGCAATTACATTTGAAGTGGACGAAGGCGCGAAGACGTATCTGGAACGCGAATTGGGATTGCAGCAGGCAAACCGGTTGATGTCGAGCGAACTGAATATCTGGTATTGGGAAGTGCGATTATTCCGGCCACTGCAGGAGGAGGAATACCGGGCACGCGTGAACCCGGCGGGGAGAATTGTTGCCTATGAACACAAGATTGAAGAGGCGCGTGCAAGTCCATCTTTGAGTCGCGAAGAGGCGCAGGCAGATGCTGAAAGATTTCTGCAGAAAAGATTGGGAACTGATCTGGGCGCCTGGCAATTTCTACAGGAAGAAGCAAATTCCCAAACAAGGCCGAATCGAGTGGATTGGTCATTCACCTGGGAGCGAAAGGGATTTAAGGCCAAAGAAGCTCCCTACCGCCTGGAAGTAGGACTGACCGGCAACAAGATTGGCGAAGCCCAGGAATTTTTGCAGGTCCCGGAAGCGTGGACGTTGGGCTACAAGAGATTGCGAAACGGCAACGACACGCTAGCCTTTGTTTTTGCGGTTCCGTACTTCGTATTGATCGGGGCAGCGGCGTGGATTGCGATTGTGCTCTCTCGCAAGGGACAAATTTCGTGGAGTCTTCCAATCAAAGTCGGCATGGTTGTGGCTGTGCTGATGTTTTTGCAGAGTTTGAATGGCTGGCCATTATGGGCGGCTCAGTATAGGACAACGGATTCTTATGTGAGTTTCATTGCTTCACAGATTGCCTTTGCTCTATTCGGGGCGCTGGTTACAGCAGGACTCACAGTCACACTTATTCTTCCGGCAGGGGAAATTCTATATCGCGGCGCGCAACCGGACCGGCTTCGACTGAGCAAGGCCTTTACGCTGCGTGGATTGAGATCCAAAGAGTTCTTCTCCTCAGCGGTAGTCGGGGTTTCGATGGCTGCGGCGCACATTGGTTTCATTGTGGCGTTCTACATGATCGGCAGCAATCTGGGCGTGTGGGCGCCACAGGAATTAAATTACGAGAATTCAGCGAGTACGGTTTTTCCATGGATCAGCGGAGTCGCTATCGGTATTACAGCAGCGACGAGCGAGGAATTCCTTTTCAGATTATTCGCAATTCCCTTCTTTGCGCGGCTAACGCGATTCCGATGGGTTGCGGTGTTCGTTCCAGCCTTTTTGTGGGGATTCCTGCATAGCAATTATCCGCAAGAGCCAGCCTACATTCGAGGGCTGGAAGTGGGGTTGATCGGAATCGTTGCGGGTTACGTAATTCTGCGTTGGGGAATTGTGGCGACGTTGACCTGGCACTACACAGTGGACGCCTCCTTAGTTGGATTGCTGCTGATCCGTTCGGATAGTGTGTATTTCAGGGTTTCTGGAATTGTTGTTGCGCTGGCCGCGCTTGTACCTCTGGCATATTCGGGAATTTATTGCTTGCGACGCGGACAATTTGAAGCAGTTGACGATTTGCTGAATGGAGCGGAACCTGCACCAGAAATTGAATTAAGACAGCAAACGGCAAATGCCGAGAAAAGCATCGCTGGCCGACGCTACGATCCGCTGACCGCAGGTAGCATCGGATTCCTGGTGGCGTGCCTGATTGCAGGAGGTTTGCCCGGCTGGAAATTGAAGCAGGAACAGATCGGTGACTATCTGCGCGTTTCCGTGAATGCGAGAACAGCAGTCGAGCGGGCCGATGCCGTGTTAAGAGAACACGGATTGGAGCCGAAAAGTTATTACAAGACGGCCTTGTTCGTAGAAAAAATGGATCCGACGACCAATGAATATCTTCGAAGACGGATTTCCATAGAGGAGATCAACAAGATTTATGCGGAGCGAGCACCGGGCTCACTCTGGCTGGTGCGTTATTTTAAGGACTCTGATCCAGAAGAGTTTGCAGTGACTCTGAAGCCGGATGGCTCGGTGCATGCTTTCCGTCACACTCTGGCTGAGGCGGCAAAAGGAGCAACTCTAACGAAGGAAGAAGCCATAACAATTGCCGAGAAATATTTGACGGAACAGCAGCAGATTGCTTTAAGCCAGTGGAGGCTGGTGGACGCGAGTTCAGACAAGCGCCCAAACCGCACCGATCATACCCTGACCTGGCAGCAACAAGAGCCGCTGGATTCACAGAAAGATGGGAATTACGATCCCACGGATCATGCCTATGCACGATTGGAAGTGCAGGTATTGGGCGACCAGGCCGTGAATTACAGGACATATGTCAAGATTCCGGAATTTTTTGTTCGTGAGCAGGAGAAGCGGACGCTGCCACGCACGCTTTTCGTTGTCGGGCGGATCGTTCTGTATTTGGTTCTGGCCATAGTAACGCTTGTGTTTTACTTCAAGCGGATGAAAACACAACCTGTACATGTACCATGGAGGCGGTTGTTGATTTGGGGATTTAGCGGGTTCGCAGCTTTTGCAGTCAGTTTCTTGTTGGGAAATGGGATTCCGGAACTGTTGGGCAATTACCGGACTGCGTTTCCCTTCCGCTTGTTTCTCGGTACACAAATTGGAGTGACCATATTACAGGGCGGATTCATTCTGGGTGCAATTGTGCTGTTGTTCGGCGTGGCTTGGGATTTTGCGACGCGCGCATTTGGTGAAGAGAGGGTTCCGACGTGGCTGAGCATGCCGGGCAATTATTATCGGGATGCATTGCTAATTGGCGTTGGCGGCTCAGCCCTAATGATAGGACTGCGTCAGCTCATCGAAGCAACATTAACATTGCTACCTGCACTACACCGTGGATATCCAGCGCATTTTGGAGGCACGTTCGACGCGGTGTATCCAGCAGCCATGGTGATAGGCGGAGGGATTTTGCGCGCGTTGTTTCTGACCGGCGTGGCGGCACTGGCGTCCGCGTTTCTTGCCGCGGAGTTGCGCGTTCGCTGGTTGCGATTGGTTTTGTTCCTGACGGTGGCAGCATCGATGATAGCAAGTTGGGGATCACCACTCGATTTCGTGGAACAGTTTGTGGTCGCGGCAATTCTGTTGGGCGTAGTGGTATTTGGCATCCGCCGGGTGGCCCGATTCAATCTATTGGGCTGGTTCCTGGTCATTGCCTGCACTCGGCTACTAGGGGGAGCTGTAGAACTTCTTTCGCAACCCAGCAAGTTTTACCAAACGCAAGGTTACATAGTAGTGGCTGCATTAGGCCTGCTGCTTCTGTGGCCCTTGCTCACATGGAGAATGCGGCCTGGCGCGGAAGCCCCTGCATCTATCTAAAATGGCTTATCCATGAACGCCTGTGAAGCCGCTAAATGGAAACATTCACTGTGGTTAGACCGTATTGATATGTGGTGATTCGTTTTCATCGTGCTGGTGTCCGAGAGTAAGCACAGAGCAGCGTTCGAGAGCGGGTAGGAAGAACGTGCTTACGAATTTTGAGGGATGGCGTCAAAGGGTATAGCGGCAGTGGCAGCGCGCTGCTGCGGCATTCCGGTCCCTTAAAATATTTAGGTGTAGAGAGTTACACCCAAAACTGGCAAAGAGAAAGCGAATATGCCGTTCATAAGATGGGCTTTTGCTTTGACGGATCAGACCAGCCAGGCCAGCACCACAGAGCCAGCCTTGGCTACGGTGAACTCCTTGGCCGACCTAGATGATCGGAACCTTGTGCTGGAGGCGCAGGCGGGAAACCGTGCAGCCTTCGAAGAGCTGGTGCAGCGCTACGACCGAGATGTTTTGCGGCTGGCCATGAACCTGATGAAACGGACAGAAGATGCCCGTGATGTTTATCAGGAAGCGTTCTTGAAGGTGTACCGCAATCTGCATCGATTCCGGTTTGAATGCAGCTTTTATACCTGGCTATACCGCATCGTGACGAATGTTTGCCTGGATCACCTGCGGCGCCGTAAAGCGCGGCCCGAAGATCAAGCCCCCGAATTACATCCCGCAAAGTATGAAGAAGGCAATACGGATTTCTTCGAGCGACAGAAGGAATATCGTCCTACCCTGGATCCGGAGAAGCACCTGGTTGGTCAGGAAATAAAGGCGCGATTGGCGATAGCGATGTTGCGACTGTCGCCGAGGGAGCGCGTTGTTTTTGAGATGAAGCATTACCAGGGATTGAAGCTGCGCGCGATTGGCGATGCGCTGGGAACCAGTGAAGAGACGGTGAAGAATTCTCTGTTCCGCGCCACGCGGAAACTGCGGCAGGAATTGAGCGTACTGCGATGAATAGCCCCCGGTGTCAGATGACCTGCGACGAAATCACACAACTCTTTGTATTTTATGTTTGCGACGAACTGGACGAACAAGAACGCCGTGCGGTGGATCAACATGTAACTGGATGCGAGAATTGCCGGGCACAATTGGCGGAAGAGCAGAGTTTCAGCCAGTCGTTGGTGGCAATGCCGCAACCTGCAGACGAACTGGATCGTGCCGGAATAGTCCTGTCGCAATGCAGGAGTGAATTAGCGGAAAAGCTGGATGAGTTGACACGGCCTGCGGTGAAGGATGAGACGCTGCGCTTCGCGTGGTTCCGGCGTTGGATGATTGTGCATCCAGCATGGAGTGGTGCGGCACTGGTGCTTCTGGGCCTGGTGCTGGGCGCGCAATTTGGACAATGGTTTGCCGGCCGCGATGAAACCCTTGGCCTTGATCAGGCCGTGAACGTTCGTCCGAGTACACAACTTACAGATGACCAGCTTTCCAAGATGGCCGTCGCAGGAATAAATCTGACACCGTCGGCTTCAACGGGGAAACAGAATGTGCGACTTCAGTTGAGCGCAGAACAGCCGGTGGTGATGACTGGCAGCCTGGATGACAGCGACGTCCGGCGCGTGCTGACCTACGTTGTGAAAAATGGAGAACGATTTAATTCAGGCGTCCGCCTGGACTGCCTGGACGCGCTAAGAGCGCGCTCGCAGGATAAAGAGGTGCGCGGCGCATTATTGGAAGCGGCACGGAAAGATCAAAACCCCGCTGTGCGGCTGAAAGCATTGGAAGCACTTCGCGATTCTACCGGCGATGGATCGGTCCGCGAAGCATTACTCGAGGCGTTGCAGCATGACAGCAATCCCGGCGTGCGCGTGGAAGCGGTGAACTTGCTGGTACGCTCCCTCGAAGAAACGGATGGCGAGATGCTGCCTCCAATGCCTGAAAACGAAGTGATACCGCGGCTTCCGGGAAGCGTTCAGCCCCCCGCGGTTGGCCAACGGACACCGCAAGAATCGATGGCTTACATGATTCAAACTCTGGAACAATTGCAGCAGAAGGACCCCAGCCGTTACGTACGGTTGCAGAGTGCTGCGGCATTGCGAGAAATCAGCGATCACCGAGAGCATTAAAGTGTGGTGGTGAGGTCGCAAAACTAACGTGGTGGGAAAACGGATTCGATGATCCTATCCGAATGCAAAAATATGGGACGGAAGATCGTCCCCCCTTCAGGAATTATGCTTGCTGGCTTGTTCTTGCTGATGGCGCCGGCTAAAGCCGCGGAGCCTGGAACAAGCCACCAGAACACGACTCGCACCGGCGCGATCCAAACCTCTGATGGCTCTACGCTGCATTTGAAAACTGACCTGGGCTCTGTTGAGATTCAAACGCAGCCGCCGGGAGCCCCCCGCGTGGTGCAATATTCCGTGCGGGTAGAAACAGATGCAAGCGGCCCGGCAGGCAAAAACCTCCTAGACAGCTATACGCTCTCCGCAGTTCCTGGCCGAACCGGTATAGAAATCAGCGGTGCGCTGCCCAAGCGTACCAACCGCGCTCAATTCTGGGTGCAGTTCGTGGTGAGTGTTCCTGCAAACTACAATTTGGATATTTCGACCGGTGCAGGCGACATCCAAACTACCGATATCGGTGGCCGCGTGGTGTTGCTAACAGAGGGCGGAAATATTACGACGGGACGCATCAATTTTCGAGGCAGCCCGGCGGCTCCCGGCGATCGCCTGGTTGCAAAATTAGAATCTCAAGGCGGACATATCAAGGTCCAGGATGTCTCCGGCGATCTGGATGCCTACACGGCTGGGGGGCACGTGCTAGTGGGCAACATAGCTGGCAGCGCAAAACTCCGGACTGGTGGGGGGCACATCCGCGCCGGGCACATCAAGGGAACCGCGCAACTGGAAACGGATGGAGGAAACATCACCGTTGGCGAGGCTGGAGCGTACGTCGCCGTGCGAACGGGCGGCGGACAAATTGATTTTGGGGAAGTGCACGGGTCAGTTCACGCGCAGACTGGAGGAGGCGGCATCCGCGTTATTTATGTGGCCGGACCGATGGAAGTGGAAACGAGCGGCGGAAGCATTTGCCTGACGCGAATCACCAACACAGTTCATGCAGAAACTGGAGATGGATCGATTACCGCGTGGATCAATCCAGAATCCGCAGACCAGATGCGGCCGGTCCGCTTGCCAGGGCCATCGCAATTGGCCACGGGGACAGGCGACATCGTCGTCTTCTTGCCGAGGAATATAGCGGCCACAATTGACGCGACGGTAGAAAACGGCGGCATACAACGAATTGAGGCGGATCCTTCGTTGCCGCTCAACATGAAGCTCCGCCAGGATGGGCAAGCCCACGCGCTCGGTTCCTTGAATGGGGGCGGCGCGCTCCTGAAGCTGCGGACAACTACTGGGAAGATTCGCTTGCGATACCTGGATGCGGACAATGCCCTGCGCAGCGCACTTCTGGAAGAGCAGCGGTCGCGAATTGCCAGAAAGTTAAGCGAAGCAGGATACGAACAAGTGACGATCAGTGCCCAGCCAGTGTTGCAGCAATCTGGAAATGCAGGGAACGCCCAGGAAGAATCGAAAAACGACTGGCAATCGTGGGTCACCTGGTTTGAGTTTAAGTTTATGGGTGGCGTCCACGAAGATCCTGACGAATTCAAGAAGCACCTATTATCTTCTCCGCCCCCCGACTATCCGCAACTGGCGCGCCGCGCAGGTCTGCAAGGAGTTGTAAGACTGCAGGTAAGACTCAAAACCGATGGATCCTTGGTGGTCGAGAAGGTGATCGAGGGCGAGCCCGCGTTGGTAGAAGCGGCGACCTCGGCGATTCAGCAGTGGCGCGCAACGCCAGAGCAGTATGGTGGGAAGAAGGTCGACGTTATTTCTACGGTAACGTTTAATTTTCAATTACGGTAGAGTAGTCGGATTCGCGTTGAGGGGTTGATCTAGGCTTTAGTTCGCGTACCGGGGGATCGGTCGGAAAGTTCACGAAGGAGGCAGTACCATGGTTCGCTCCGCATACCAGCAAGTTGGCCTCGCCCTGCTATTGGTTACTTCGTTTACCGCAGCCGAATGCCGTGCAGTGACAAAGGAAGTAACGACAACGTATCCGCTGAAGGCTGACGGATCGTTTGACCTGAAGAATGTGAATGGCACCATTCGCATCGAGGCCTGGGACAAAGACGTGGTAGAAGTGCGCGCGGTGAAAACCACGCAGGACAAGGAATCAGCGCTCGATCAGGTTTCCATCGATGTGGACGCGAAGCCCGATTCACTTTCCATTTCTACGCATTACCCGGATGAGGGTGGAGTTGAAGTGGCCGTGGATTATACCATTCACGTGCCCCGTCACGCTCATTTGAATCACTTGAGCACGGTCAATGGGACCCTAAGCGTAACCGAGGCAGAGGGTATCGGCGATCTGCATACTGTGAACGGCAACATCGAGATCTATGGCGGTAGCGGAAACGTACACGCGCGGACGACCAATGGAAATGTCTATATGGAATGGAAGAATGCCGCGGATGCCAAAGGCGCGGTGGCGGAGACCACCAATGGATCGGTCCTGCTGGCCATTCCCGCGAACACAAAAGCCAGTCTGGAAGCGCGTTGCCGCAACGGCAGTTTTTCCTCGGACCTGCCTTTCCGCATGATGGGCGAAGATGAGCCACGCGTTCTTCACGGACGGCTGGGGCGTGGCGGCGTACCTATTCACCTTGGGACGGTAAACGGAGCCATCCGTGTCGTGGAATTGAAAGCAGCGATTTAGCGTTTACTCCGTCTAAAAGACGGAAGGAGATACACATGAACAAACGAATTATCGGGATAGCCCTCATCTCGGGGGCTCTAGCTATCGCTCTGGCCGCTCTTCCCAGTCATTCAGCGAGAGTGAAGAGCGCTGACGAATGCGCAAAGGAAGCACAGACCAAGGTGCGTGCAATCCAGGCGCAGGCGCGGCAAATTTCTCAAGATGTCGCGGACCAGGAAGAGTCTTGGGAAGCCGCGCAGGAGATCGAAAAGATGCCGGGCTCTGGGCCGGAGAACTTCGAAGTATTCATTGGGGGCGGCAGTTGGCTGGGAGTGGAAACCAACGAGGTGACCGCGGAAAAAGTCAAAGAGTTGAAGCTTCCCGCAGAACGTGGCGTGATCGTGGGAAAGATAGTTCCAGACAGCCCGGCGTCAAAGGCCGGCTTAAAAGAAAATGACGTAATCACGGAATTGAATGGCCAAAAAGTGGAAGGAACAGCCCAGTTCCGACGCATGATCCGCGAGATTCCGACGGGCCGTACTGCACAATTGACGGTAGTACGCGATGGACGGTCACAGAGCATCAGCGTGACGATTGGCCAACAGGAACTTCCCCGCGTAGGGGGAATGATGCGTATGCCTATGACTCCGGGGACATTCGCATTTCGCGTTCCCCCGCCAGAGGGGCTTCCGGAAATTGCAGAATTAGGCGAACTGAACGCATTTGGCGTTGCGGGCATGGCACAGCCACGGTTAGGCATCGATGCGGAGGACCTTCAGGGCGACTTCGGAAAGTATTTCGGAGCGCCAGATGGCGAAGGAGTGCTGGTTCGCAATGTCTTTAGCGACTCGCCGGCGGCAAAGGCCGGAATCAGAGCTGGCGATGTAAT
Organism: Candidatus Acidiferrales bacterium; assembly: GCA_963748365.1. Taxonomy (GTDB): domain Bacteria; phylum Acidobacteriota; class Terriglobia; order Acidiferrales; family UBA7541; genus Acidiferrum. The sequence continues at coordinate 83,456 of CAVVJG010000020.1, read as the reverse complement.
CACCAGCGTGGATGGAAAGCACATTCGCCAAGTTCAAGAACTCCGGCAAGCGATGAAAGCGACAAGCGAAGCGAAGTCACTAAAAGTAGGTTTGTTGCGGAATAAGAGCGAATTGTCAGTGGATGTGCAACTACCGGCGCGCGTGAAGAAAGAAATTCACGTACATAGTGAGCGGACGAACCTCTAAGAGTTGTGGAGTGGCCGGGCCGCTGGCTGGTGGCAAACCAGGGTGGCTCGGCTTCGATCAATCGTTGGAACGGTATTTTCGAAAAAGGCGTAGCGGGCGCTTAATGGAGTCCCAGAAACCAGAACGCTGTCCCTCAGCCCCTTCCACCCAATCTTCTTCGGTAGGAGAGAACGACAAACGGAGAAGATATGCCGCACCAGCAAGACCACCTCTCATCCGCATTCGGAAAATAGCACGTTCCTTGAGAACGGGTGGATCGTACCCGGCTCCTGGAAGCCAACGAGCAACTTGACTGCACAAGTGTGAGGCCGTCGAATCGCTTCTAACTTCTTCGGCCATTTGCTCAGGCATTGGAACCTGCAGGAGTATTGCCGCCAATTGGAGTGCCACGCGAAGCATTCGCCCTGCGCCAACGACCTCCGCCGATTGACGTACCTTCGCCCAGTCAATTTCCGGATGGCGTACCACGATTGCGGCGATATCCGCAACCCACATCAGGCGTTCCCAGAAATGCTTTGCGCCGTGGATGGCATTGAGGACAAATTCGTCTTCAAGACTCAATGCCGGTATTTCGCGGCCGTCAAGAGGCACCCGCCGCTGTCTTGCCAGAAGCGTTTCCAACGGCATAGCGCGGGGATAGTAGCGAAAAGTTCTCTCCGTGTGCAATTCCACAATTTGCAGAGTTCCCGGGCGCTTGAAAAGGTATTCGCCAGGAATTTTTCCTGCTTTTATAACATCAAGAGGGATGTCAGGTTCAAAGCCCAATTCAATCATCCGATACGAAGCGGCAAGGATATCTGCATGCCGAACCAGTAAGTCCAGATCGACATAACTGCGAACGGCGGGGTCCCCAAAGGCGAGTAACGAAACGAGTGGACCCTTTACAAGAACAGTCTCAATGCCAGAAGCGGAGAAATCCTGGAGGATACGGAAAAGCTCCGCGGTCATGGATAGGGCGAATAGATGCTGGGCGCGCATGCGAGACTGAAGTTTTTCGCGCGATGCGGAGGGCACGCCGGCGAATCCTGATTGCTGAAGACACGAGGCCAAGACGCCAAGTACACCGTGTTCTTCACCCAATTCCAGGAGCACATTCCAATTCAAATCGGCGGATAAAGTTTCTTTGATCTGGGCGCTTGTCGTGGAGGGAGAAGCACACAACCGGAGAAAATCCCATTCCCGCTCAATGGAGACGGTGCCAGCTGGCAAATTTGTCGACAGAGTCATCGTCCCTTTCATTGGGGCAAGTTTACATGAGGAACCGCGCCGGGTAAGTGGTGAGAAAATATTTATTAAAAACTGACAGACATTAACCCAATTTCTTTAAAACTGATCCGGCATCGTCAACGATAAGGTGGCAAAGATCGCTAATTTTTTGGGGATTCGAGTGCGGAATGATCCGGCGCACTGGAACTTGCTGAACCAGTTGCGCCAAGAACTCGAATTCCACAGCCCGCTGCTGGCGGTCTAAAAGCCAATTCATATAGGTGTTCTGAACCAGATCCAGAAGAGCTTCGCGGGGGCTCATGTGCTGAATTGAGGGCGCGCTCATTTCGCCGGACCGGTGGCCAAACAGATAGATTGCGCCGAGCGGCAACTCCTCGGCGGAAAACTTTGCGCGATTTCCATCAAGTGCGAGATAGCGTTTTTCCCATACAGGTGTGAGCAGCGGAAGCGCCTGGGCCGAGCCCAGCAAATTGGAAACAGAATCCGGCCACAAACAGATGCGTGGATAGCCCGGCACGACGTGAAATCCGTTCGCTACAGGCTTCACCGGAACAATGTCTTCGCTAAGCACCGGCAATCCACGAAGCGCAAGCGCGGCGGCGGTAGTCGATTTTCCCAAGCCTGCGTCACCACAGAGGGCAACTCCCCAGCCAGAAATTTCCACGCAACTGGCATGTAGCGGAGTTATGTGTCGCAAACGTAGGAGGAAGCCGAGTACGGGGCCAAGGAAATAGGTGACGAGATCATCGACCGTAAGGGGCGGCTGAAACGTTCCCCAGATACGTTCCGCGCATCCATCGACAACAAATCGAGTTCCATCGGAATAGGCCAATTGGAAGCATTCTGCGTTCCCATGTTCGGTGAGGACAAATGATGGGTCCGCAGTCTCGTGGGATTCCGGCAGATGAGAGAGGATGTGGCCAGGCAGGCTGGTGCCGAATCGCGCCCAATCTGGCTCGGATCCAGTTTCGAATCGAAAGTCATATTTTGAGACGTACGGGAGCGCGGGCTCCAGTGCGGCGAACTTCAAGGAAGATACGAATCCCAGACCGTAGGCTCGGTAGGAATGGTTCACAAGAAATTTTTACTAGCTGCTCGCTGCGACTTGTGGGCGGAGTTCAGCGGCCAGTTCGGCGTCTACGCGGATTAGGTCCACCATCTATCTTCGCGACAGTGCCGCGAGATTTGGTCATTTCCGTGAGATCACCGTAAACAAGCAGCTTAGGTGATTGATACGGCTTCTTAGGAGTAGCATTCGACGGCTGCTTCATTCACGCCCCTCGGGTAACACTCTACTTAATCCCCTCACCATTTTCAACGTCTTTTAGCCAGTCGAGGAGAGCTAGCGGGAATAGATTCGGGCCGGAAGTACAACCCTTAGAGTATTTTAAAGTTGCTTTCCATTTCTCCCAATCAATGAAAGACCTTACGATGAATGGTGGGCGATCCGGCAGAGTGGGTGTCCATTTCCCCGTTTCGATGCAAGATTCCAGTGGGTCGCCTGCCAGAGGCGTCTTCGGTCGATTCAACACCGCTGCCGGCAAGAGATCCTTCATACTTCGCCGCACCAGCTCTTTGTCGACACACCAGGGCACCGGTGGGACCCTCAGCAGGAACCGCAATACGCGTAGATCCAAGAGAGGAGCGCGTGTCTCCAACGCCACGTGAGTGTTACCCGCGTCTTCGCTCTCCAGTATCGTGGACCAGTAGCCGCGATGCAGTGCAGTGTAAGCGTCCGGATGGGTGGGATGTGGCTGAACGGGTGCCGGGGCCTGATATTGCCACTTTTCGCGCAGGTGGCAGCGCGCTTCGCACTCCGGATTCAGCCAACTGGGGTAACCATTCCACTCATCGCCGCGGCCCGCCAGACGTCGCAACTTCGCCCGAATCCCCGCCCGCAAAGGAGGAAGCGTCCCGTGAGTCCAGATGAAACTTCCGAGGGTACGCACAATTTGCAGTCGTTCGCCGGAAACCCAAAGGTGCACAAAATACGGCCAGGACTGTCCCGTTAGGACGTCATCGCCACCATCCCCAGAGAGAATGACGCGAGAGTGTCCGGCAATTTTGCGATAGTGCCTTTGGGCGAGAGCAAAAAATGACTCGCAGGTAGGCTCGGGAGGGCAGTCAGACAATTCCGTTGGTCCGGCGAAGGGTTCAAAATTCTGCTCCTCAAGGATCTGGTGCGCCAAGCCCAGGTGCTTTGCCGAAAGGGTAGCGAAGTCCGGTTCGAGATCTTCAAATAGGGGCCGCCAACCCACCGTGAATGCTTTGATGTGTTGAAGTTCGCCCCGCTGGCTAGCCACCTGAGAGGCTGCGGCGCAGACCGATCCTGAATCGAGTCCGCCGCTTAAGTACAGGGCAGTCGCGCCTCGTGGCAAGCGATCTTGAACGGCTTCGCGCAAAATTTCGTGGTAGGCCTCGAAGTATTCTTCGGGTCTTGAAAAGTGAAACGATTCCTCGATAGGCAGCGTCAGGAAACGTCGAACGTGAACAGAGTGTTCGGTGAATTGGAGCAGGTGACCGGCCGGAAGCCTGCGAATATCCGCATAAACCGTGCGTGAAAGGTCCGAACAGGATCCGCGGAGTAGAAATTCACCAATGAAGTTTTCGTCGAACGTTGAAGAAAGCTCCGGCACAGTCCGAAACACCGCCAGAGAGTTGCTGAAACAAAAAACGCCACGGGTATACGCGTAATAAAATGGGCGCGGACCAACAAAATCGCGCGCGCACCAGAGCGAGCGGCGGTGGTGATCCCACAAAGCAAAAGAAAAATCGCCATGAAGATTCTGCAAACAGGATTCACCCCAAGTCCGCCAGGCGTGCAGCAGCAGTTCTTCATTGGTTGCAGTCGGTGACGGATGATTCCCTTTTGAATGGAGTCGATCGACTAGTTCGCGTTGCGCATCGAAGCGTATGTCGCCGATAAGCCAATTCTCTGAAAGTGTGACCGGTTGTTGGGCAGCTTGCCTGGCAGGACCCGTTGAAAGAAAAGCAAAACAGGTGCCGGCACCTGGCCCTGTCCAGATATTTTCGCCATCCGTGCCGCGGAATCGAAGGGCTCCAGCCGCGCGTTGCAGTAGCTTCGGATCAATTTCCGATCCGTCGGTTCGCAACATGCCAAAGAAACCACTCATTGCTGCTCCGTGGGTGGCGTCTGCAGATCGTTGTCGAAAGGGTGGTAATGGCGATGATGTTCTTCCGCCTGGTTCAAGGCAATTCCGTCGTGCTCCACCCACGCGTGTGCTTCGAACTTCCCCGTTGGTTTTCGGACGCCAATGCGTATGGCAACCGCAATTCCCTGCCTTTGCAGCAGGTACCAAAGGAGCAGCGATTCTTCCAGGCAAGTAACCCGGACAAATGAGTAGTGTTCCGCCGCACGAACCATTCGACAGGTCATCTCGAGTCGAGGGGATATTTCCTGCGGCCCGACAGCAGAAACAGCATGACAATCTAACCTGTTCTGCAGCCACTCACGCGTCTTGCTATAGCCGCGAAACCGCAGAATAGCACCGATCATTGGCCCGAGAATGGCAGCACGGCGAAAAATACTCCGTGCTTCCGCAGGCATAGCGCTATAGCGTCGGAGTGGTTCCCACATCGGCAGGCAACAATTGGAGCAGTCCATTCTCCACGAGACAGTTTAGTAGTTCGTTAAAATGCTCAAGCAAAAGGGCGGGCTCGACTTCGAATTCATCGAGAAGTTTCTCATAGGCAGCATCAATACTGGGCATGGCAGTGGCCAGCTCCAACATGCGGGTACCGGTTTCGTCCAGACCAAAGTATCGTTCCGACTCAAGGTTCAAGAGCACGGATTCGCCGCCAAGATGGCGCACAAGTACGTGTGTCGGGACAACCCCTCGATTTCCGAATATGCTCACAATAAAAACTCCTCAAGCATCCAGTGGGGCGTCGTTCAATCCACAACCAGCGCGCGACGCGCTGGAGCAAATATATTACCTGTGAATCATGCTGGCTGCCATCCTGCAGACCATTGCCTCGCGCGACGGATTGTTTTCTGGAGCGAGAAACGCTATAAATTCGAACGTGCCTGTTCCGGCGATTTCTGTAGATAAACTGGAAAAATGGTTCCCACCTACGCACAGTGGCTGGCGAGCATTCCTCCAACCATTTGCATCACCAACATCGGCCGCATTGCGCGGTGTGTCTCTGAAAGTTTCACAAGGGGAAGCCATTGCGTTGCTTGGTGCGAATGGAGCGGGAAAAACTACTCTTTTGCGAATCCTTGCCACTCTCCTTCTACCCACGAAGGGGACCGCGCACGTTGCCGGCAATGACGCAGTACTCGATGGCGCGGCTGTACGCAAACAGTTGGGGTACCACGCGGGCAGCGACCTCGGTTTTTATGCGCGGTTAACGGGCCGGGAAAACCTGCGCTTCTTTGGGCAACTAAATCATCTAACCAACGATGTCATGAACTTACGGATCGCTTCGCTGAGCGAGCGATTTCAACTCGATGACGCGCTAGATCGACAAGTGCGCTCGCTTTCCACCGGAACGATCCAAAGACTGAGCCTCTTGCGCTCATTGCTGCATGAGCCAAAAGTTCTGCTGCTGGACGAGCCCACCCGAAGCATGGATGCGATCGCGGCAGCCGACTTTCGCCGTTTTCTCAAGAACGAAGTTGTCGCAGCGCGTGGCACTTCCCTGCTGTTCTCCTCGCACTCCCTGCAAGAAATAGAGTTGCTGGCAGATCGTGTGGTCATACTGAAAGAAGGCAAAGTAGTGGCGGTTGATACGTTGAGCGCACTCAAAGCGAAGTATCGGTCCGAATCACTCGAAGATGTATTTCTTAAGTCCACGGGTTGTCAACCTATCGGCACTGAGGAGAGCGTCACGGAATGATTCGCATCACCCGGGATCTATGGCTTTTATTTGTGCGCGATTTACGTATAGCCCGCACGTATAGAAGTCCTTTTATACTGGAGGCTATCGAAGCGCTCTTTGCTGCAGCGATGTTTTTCTATGCGGCACGGTTTGTCGATTCACCAGAGCTGCGTTCGTCCCTTCCCCAGGGAAACAGTTATTTTGCCTACGCGCTAGTTGGATTTGTTTTTTTCGACTATTTGAGTGCGGCGATGGACACGTTTGACCGCACGCTAATGGAAGCGCGCGACACCGGAACACTGGAACCGCTATTGGTCACTCAGGTTTCACTCCCCGTGGTACTTGCCGGGTCGGCCCTGTATCCATTTGCGTCGACGACGCTGCGCATTGCAGTCTATCTGGGCTGGGGAGCGGTGTTGTTTGGATTTCCGCTTGCAGCGGCCAATTGGGTATCGGTGGTCATAGTGATTCTGGCAACACTGCTGGCCTTCTCCGCGTTAGGAATATTTTCCGCAAGTTATCTTTTACTTTTCAAACGAGGAAATCCAGGTAAGTGGTTCATCCTTGGCATTTCTAGTGTCGCTGGAGGGATGCTGTTCCCGATTAGCATTCTCCCTGACTGGCTACAGGTGATCGCTCATCTGAACCCAATCACTTACGCGCTGGATGCCATGCGAGCCGCGTTGCTCGACGGAGCGAGTCTGGCGGTTATCTGGAAGCCGCTCCTGGTGCTGGTGCTCTCCGCAGCCGTCCTTCTCCCCTCGTCAATGGCAGCATTCGCGTGGGCCCTACGACGAACCAAAATCACCGGTACCCTGACGCACAGCTAGCAAGACTCGGGCACAAAAAACCGGTTCCAGATAGGGAACCGGTTTTCAATCCACGATTGTATGGCTAGGTTGTTAGGACTTCTTTTTCTTGCCGGTCTTCATATCAATGCCGCCGGTGAGCTGGTTAACCTGCTCCAGACCCTCTTTCGCTTGCTTGCCCCAGGGACCGCTGGGATCAAGCTCCACGGCCTTCTGGTAGGCTTCAACAGTGCCCGGCTTCAGCGTCACTTCCATTTTGTCGCCCACCTGCTTGTAATCCGCGGAGGCTACAAGGCAAGCTCCCAGCAGGTAGTAGGTCTGCGCGCTCTTGGGATCGATCTCCAGCGATTTCTTGAGTGGTTCGACGGCTTCCTGCATACGACCCGCCTGATAAAGGCTGATGCCAAAATTGCGCCATGCCATTGCGGCATTTGGGGGATCGAGTTCGGCGCTCTTGGTGTAGGCGGCGCGCGCTTCGTCGATCTTTCCCATGCGGCCAAGAATGTTGCCCAGGTTGTTGTAGTAGCTGGCAACTTCCGGCTTCAGAGCAATTGCCTGCTTGTAGGCATTGATGGCGTCGTCGTTACGTCCCGCGAGATCGTAGGCTTCACCAATACGAGCCCAGAAAAGGTGACCGTTTGGATCTTTTTCCGGCGCGGCTTTCTGCGCTTCCTGGAATTCTGCAACGGCCTTGGTGGAGAGATCCGCGACCTTGGCTTTCGCTGCGTCACGTTGGTCCGCGGGAGCTTTCGACAAGTCCGCTTTGGCTGCGCGTTCTTGATCCAAGAATGCGATGCCGTTATTGAAGTGTTCCTTCATCCCGACCACTTTTGATTGCTCTTCCGCGCGCTTCTTATACGCCGCGGCGGCCTCTGGGTTCTGCTTTTCGAGAATGTCTTTGAAATTGATGGTTACTGCAGGTGTGTCGGAGCCGGAAACCCCCACGGTAACCTCAAACGGTGTCTGAAGCTGCGGGGCAAGAATTGAGAGGATATATTTGCCATTACGGAGGCCCGAAAAATTGATCAGGCCCTTGTCGTCAGTCTTTCCCTCTGTAATTGAGCCCTGTTCGCTTTTGATTTTCAAAGGCACATTGGCCCAGGGCTTTCCATCAAAATCGATAATCGATCCTGTGATCTTGCCATCTTGTGCTGTCGCCCGCCCTGCAAACACGGTGGCCAGTCCCAAGCTCAGCATTGCGACGATCACGTACGCCTTTATGAATTTCAACATGCTCCGATCTCCTTTTGCCTGTGGGGAGCGCCGGTCGCCAAACCGTGGCCGGTTTCACCCCATTATCTCTCATCTGCAGCGGAAACCAATGCCTTTGGTCACTTTTTACCTATTTTGCGCTTGCGCCCTGGCGGTAGGCGATAGGGTCGGGCACTCCTGCCTGGGCAAAGGCGCGCAGCCGCAATATGCAGCTATCGCACGTACCGCAGGCTAGTTCTTCGCCTTGATAGCATGACCATGTGAGCTGTAACGGTGCGTGCAAGGCCAAGCCTCGACGAATGATCTCATCTTTTTTCATCTGGATGACCGGCGTCACAACTTCAATCTGTGTCTCTCGACGGGTTCCCACGCGAATCAAATCCTGAAAGGCGCGGTAATACTCCGGCCGGCAGTCCGGATAGCCAGAGCTATCTTCCGCGACAGCTCCAATGTAGATGGCGGCTGCCCCCATAGCTTCGGCCCAACTGACCCCAATGCTGAGAAAATGGGCATTTCGAAATGGCACGTAGGTTACCGGTATGGTGCTGCCGTGTGCGCCGCTGGAATCAAGTTCCTGCTCCGGAACGGCGATGTTTTTGTCGGTGAGCGCCGATCCGCCGATCGTACGAAAATAGTTAAGATCGACGATCATACGGTGTTGGATGCCATAGAAATTGGCAATCTCGTCGAAGGCTCGTCGTTCGCGTTGCTGGGTTCTTTGACCGTAACTGGCATGCAACAGGGCGATATTGCCCGCACCGTGGGACTCCACGGCAATCGCCGCGCTAACGCACGAATCCATTCCTCCACTTAACAGGACAACGGCTTTACGCTGGTCGTTCATACTTTATTGCACTGGCTCCTATACGCCTTTAGTTGTGGGATCCCAAACGATTTTGTGAAGCTGCAGGCCCAGGCGCACCGATAATCCATCCTGAAGGATCCATTCCACCAGATTGCGCGCCTCAAGTCCTTTCCAATTCCCAGATGGATCGTCGTGAACCGGAGAAAACAAGACCTCCCTTACGCGGCTCTGGAGATTGTGTTCTTGGGTAAATTGGCGGGCAAATTCGTAGTCGCGGCGGCTGGAGATGACGAATTTCACTTCATCCTGGTGGTCCAGTTCGTTAAGGTTACGCAGGTCAAAAGTATCAGGCTCTTCGGAATCAGGGCATTTCACGTCAACGATCTTGATCACTTCTTTAGGAAGGCGTCCGACGAAGCGCTCTCCGCTGGTCTCAACCATTACCGAGTATCCAGCAGCCAGCAATTGTTCGGCGAGTGGATAAATATCTTCCTGCAAGAGCGGTTCGCCGCCGGTAAGTTCTACCAGGGGAACTCGGGCGATGCTGCTAGCGTTACGTCCGCTGAGCTCGTCCACTTGATTCACAACTTCTTCCACGCTCATTTTCTTGCCGCCGTGAAACGCGTAAGCAGTGTCGCACCAGGTGCAGCGAAGGTTACAGCCCGTCAGCCGAACAAATATGCACGGTAGGCCAGCGCGTGTACCCTCTCCTTGAATCGAATTGAAAATTTCGGTGATATACATAACCAGAATCCGTGTGAACTACTGTCGACCGCTCTTTGCTTTCCTCGGCGAGCGCCTCGACAACCAGTAGATAACGCCGAAGAACAAAGCCATGGCTAGCATGGAGCGGGGATAGCTTGGGGCAATGCCCATCATACGCAGTATGAAAATATAGCCAGCCGCCACCAGCAGAGCGGGAATCAGAATGACGAACAGCGAACGATTCATAGGCCCCTCGTTCGGCAATTCGCTAACTGCGTGCCCAATACTTGGCGTACGCTGTATCCGTCTCCCAAATGACCACGTCTTTAACCAGGACGCCTGGCGGCAAATCTTTCAACTGGTTGCTTACCTCTTCAAAAAAATACTTAGCCATATTCTCTGCGGACGGGTTGACAGTTGTAAAAGGTTCAAGATCGTTGATGAATTGGTGATCAAGAAGCTTGATGACCTCGCGCATCACCTGCTTCACGCGTGTGAAATCAACAAGCAGGCCAATATCATCCAGCTGTGGACCTTCGAGAGTGATCTGCACTCGATAATTGTGGCCGTGGACGTTTTCACACTTCCCTTTGTAGCCGCGAAGCGCATGCCCCGCGGAAAACGTCTCTTCGACACTCACTTGAAACATTTCTTCCCCTTTATTAACCGCGCCAATGACCTGCGATCACTCGTGACTACGCCTTGCCCGTTTGCTTCGCTTCACTGCGGAGTGAGGTTCAGGCGGGAGTTCGGCTTCAAGAAATTGCCCTACATCGGAAAGATCCTGCGTAGTCCGATAGGGCGGCAAAGACCCTAAAAAAATTCTACCATAGGGCATCCGCGAGATGCGTGTATCCAAAAGGGCCAGGACGCCGCGATCGGTCTTGGCGCGAATAAGTCGGCCAAAACCCTGTTTCAGTGCCAGAACAGCCTGCGGTACCTGAAATTCGGAAAAGGGATTTCGCCCTTCTTCCTGCAGGGCGCGAACTCTTGCGGCCACAATGGGATCGCTGGGAACAGCAAAGGGCAAGCGGTCGACAATCACGCAGGACAACTGATCGCCGGGCACGTCAACGCCCTGCCAGAAGCTGGAAGTGGCAAACAGGACGGCGTTTGGCGTGTTCTTGAAACGCTCCAGCAGCGCGGAACGTGGCGCAGTTCCTTGAAGGAAAACGGGAAAGTCGACGCGGTTCCTGACGCGTTCGAAGAGATCGTTCATTTGCGAGTAACTAGTGAACAGGCAAAAAGCGCGGCCATGGCTTAGTTCAAGAAGCTTGACGATTTCTTCCGCGGCTTGCCCTGCAAAGCCCGCATCGCGCACGTCGGGCATGCGTTGCGGCAGATAGAGCAACGACTGGTTTGCATAATCGAACTCCGGCGGGAGCGCGTTCTCTTTGCTGTGGTCCAGGCCCAGCCGCTGGCGGATGTAGTCAAAGCGATTGCCGACGGTCAGGGTGGCCGACGTCAGTACGATGGTGTCAAAGGACTCAAACAGTTTTTCGCGTAAGATCTGGCTGACGTCAATTGGAGTGGCGGCAAGAAAAACGCCCTTATTGCGACGTTCGTACCAGTAGACGCAATTCTTCTCGTTGGATTCCATTAACGATGAAAATTCCTGACGTATTTCAAAACTGCGACGGGCGATACGTACAAGCTCTTCCGGCTTTTGCCTCAGCGCCGCAAACTCCGTTTCCATGGCTTTAAGCGCATTTAACAGCGAATCGTAGGCCTCGCGGTTTTGTTCAAGAAAAGCTTCCCGCTCATTTCGCGAAAAGGGAAAGCGCCCATCGCGTGGTGGAAATGCATCAAAAAAGTTCCGGTTCTTTTCGCGGATTCGCTGAGTTCTGCGCAGCAGCGCAGGTGTGGATTGATGCGTGAGGCGCATCGTCTGGTCGGCGTCACGCGCCAGTTCTTCAAAACGATAATTGGAAATCTGCTGGCCAAAGTAGTCGCTGGCCACATCTTCCATCTCGTGCGCTTCGTCAAAAACAACCGCGGAATATTCAGGAAGAATACTGCCGAAGTCATCGTGTTTTAAGGCCAAGTCGGCAAAGAACAGATGATGATTGACGATGATGAGGTCCGCATCTTTCGCGCGCTGGTGCATTGCGGTGACGAAACACTGATTGTATTCGGGACATTTCTGGCCCGTGCACGTATCGCGGCGCGCATCGATCCTTGACCAAAGCTCGGAATCGTCGGGTAAGAATGTAAGTTCCGAACGGTCCCCTGTTTCCGTGACTTTAGCCCAGTCGCGAATCTGACGAAACGCGTCGACTTCTTCCATGCCTCGTAGCATCGGCTGGTCGGCCAGGGCATGCACCTTGGTGCGGCACAAAAAGTTCGCCCGGCCTTTCATGACCGCTACCTTGAGTTCGGGCGCGAAGTGTTTCTGCAGGAAAGGCACATCTTTTTGGTAAAGCTGCTCTTGCAGGGATTTTGTGGCCGTGGAGATGACCACGCGGCGTCCGCTGCAAATAGCGGGAAGCAGATAGGCCAGTGTTTTACCTGTGCCGGTTCCGGCTTCGACAATGGCGTGGTGATGATTTGCAAAGGCGTCGTGCACCGCTTCCGCCATTTCCAGTTGCGCAGGGCGATGCTCGTAGCCACCAATCATGCAGCGATCAAGCAGTCCACCTGGCCCAAAAATCGCTCGCATCGACGGCTGAGCAGAATCGCCAGATTCGAGACTGCAAGCTTCCAAACGCGGCTCATTATTTGGGTCGGGGATTGTGGCGGGTGGATCAACTATAGATGCTTTATGGCCATGTTCTTCTTCAAGGGGCGCATAGATACGCTCGGGGAGAGGATTGCCGGCTGACTTGGAACTGCGTTTCGCCAAAATTCTCCATTCGAGGCACTATCCATGTGCCTGGACATCGGCAGCATTTTGAATTTTAACGATAGCATACTCGCGTTTATCGATTTTGATACTATTCGGGAGAGATCTAACGTTTGTGGGTGGCGCATGATCCCGATTGACATCTACCTTTCTGCGGTCAGTCGTTAGCAGTTGAGCACACATCCCATTCGTTGGAATTTGACGTGAGTGGCTCGCGTTACAGTGTTGGTGGGTGAAATCCCAGCCCTTTGCCCAAAACTATCCAAAGTTTTCGCGTCATTAAGGATGTTCTCATGAAATCAAAATGGTTCTTAGGTGCGCTGGCAATCTGTGCTGTAGCAATATTGACTTCCTGCAGCGGCTTGCCATCCGGCGGCTGCGTCACAAATTGTGGAGGAGGCAACGCGAATCTGACGATTTCGCTTACCGATACACCCCCTACTGGAACCAATGTCTTAAGCTTCACCCTTCCGATCGCTGGCATCAGTCTCACTCCCACGTCTGGAAGCCCGGTTTCAGTAACGACGGCGGTTTCCTCTTCGGAAGTGACCAGGCTTCAGACAGACTCGACGGTGATCGTCGACCAGTTCTCTGTTGCCGCGGGCACTTACACCGCCATCAATGTGACCATTGGCCCAACCAGCGCGACCAACAATCTTTATGTCAACACATCGGGTTCCACGATCACGTCGAGCGCGGGCTCTTGTCCGAACAACACCGTATGCGCTCTTCCGGTTGGCGCGATATTCACCGTATCCGTTCCACTTTCGCTCACTCTCGCCGAAAATCAAGACCAATGGATCGGCCTGGATTTCAATTTGAACAAGGCCATTACCTCCTCGAACGGCATCAGTGTTGACTTCTCGCAGACCGGAGTTCTCACGGCAACAACTACAACTCCTGTCGGGACTCCTCCCGGAAGCGTCTCCACGATGGACGACTTTATTGGCAAAGTTACAGCCTACGCTCCTAACAGCAGCATCACAGTCGTCTCCGGACTTACTGGCGTGTCTCTCACCGCTTCCCTCGGCTCCAACACCGAGTATGATTTGGCGCCTGTCAATTACAGCGCTTGCAGCGGCACCGCACAGGCCTGCATCCAGGTCGGCAGCACCATAAGCGTAGATACGGTTTTGAGCGCGGCAGGTACGTTTACGGCGACGGAAGTTGATGTTCTTGATTCTACGGCAGTGGACGAAGTGGAGGGTATCATTCTTCCGACAACCACTTCGGGCGTGGTGCAGCTGGTTCTTGCAGACAAAGTTTCGGTGAGCGGCAATGCCACACTAGATGCTTCCACGACTACGGCTGGCACGATCATATTTTTGACCGCCACGACCCCTAATTTCTCCGTCGATACAAAGACACTTTCTTCGCAGCTTGCCCAGCCCGTGGTTGGTTTCGCGGGTAGCGGGGACCTGCTTGGCGGCCAAGTGGTACGGGCTCAAGTGACAAATATAGTCTCAGGCAGCGGTGGAATCACGGCCACAGCGAACAACGTACTACTTCGGTATTCTCGCCTCTCAGGAACAGTGAATTCCATCACCGGAAATGTCTTCACGATTGCGAATCTCCCCAGCTACCTTTACAGCTTGAATGTATCGTTGAGCACCAGCGCCGCGCAGGTATTGACCTACCAAGATCTGACCCAGTTCGAGGGGATCACTTCCATAACCGATTCTGCATTTCAAGTAGGAAGTGCGGTTTCGATTCGCACGCTGTACCTTAATTCACCGCCAGCGACGTATCCATTCCAGGCGGCAAAAGTTCGAGTGCCCTAGACCAATTTATTCCGCCTCCGCAAAGGCAACGGGCCCCGGAAGTTTCGGGGCCCGTCTTTTATTTGGTGAATAGTGTGTGGACCTAAGCAGCGCCGACCGTGGTGGTCGGTGGCAGTGGGGGGGTACCGATTGGACCCATGGGCATAGTTGGAATGCTTTGCGCCATGGAAGGCTGGAATCTGCGGTACAAGGCCAGAGAGATCGCTCCCATGCCCCACAGAAGCACGGCCAGCTTAGCCCAGGGGCCAACCCACGGCAAAGTCGTGATGATGCGAACCACTACGATTCCGACGGCCATCCGGCCCACCATGGGCCAAAAATCCGTGACTCTTCCCATGATCCAGCGGCCCACAATTGCGCCCACAACCACTTCCGCGCTTAACATCGCAATGAACCACATCAGCAGCGTGGAAATCCCAACCCAGAGCCCAATGACGGTTACGCAGGCGATGATGGCGGCAATCAAGGTACCGGGCAGAACCAACACACCCAGTCCAAAGGAAGCACCCAAATTCTCTGCGGCGTCAGTAGATTCAAGGGCAAATCTGGGCATCAGGCCGAAGAGTACAAGCCCGAACAGCACGAAAGCCGCCGTCCAGATGATGCGCCAAACGTAATAACTCGCGTTGCGCTCGGGTCCGTGCTTGTGCTCCCTTTGCTTGAACTGGATCGGAGACGCGAGTTTAGCCCCAGAAGAAACATTCGCGGGCTTATTACCTTCAAACACAGTCTTGCCACCGATCTCTGCGCTCCCTGTAATCGTGAGTGAGTCGCCCCTAGCTTCAACGGCACCACCAATGTCACCCGAGAGGGTGGCCTGCTGGAAAAACCCGAGAAAGTCACGCCCAATCTTTCCGTCCAGTGTGACCGTTTCCGAGAACATGGTGACATTGTGTCCAACTTTGGCGTTTGGATCGAGATTGAAGAGTTCGTTGAATGCGGTCACGCTATGATCTACGGAACCGCTGAGAGTGATGTTGTTGGTAAAGGATCGGACGTTGCCGTCAATTTGGCCGCTAACGCGTGCGGACTGTGCGAAACAGATCAGGTCGCCGGTGATGTGTCCGGAAACATCGACCTGGTGGCCGAATGCATAAACGTCGCCGTCAACCGTGCCTTCGACGCGTAGGGCTCGGCCGGAGATGAAGAGATCGCCTTTGATCGTCTCGTCTTTCCTTACTTCCACGGTTTCGCCCTTGCGAAATTCGGCGGCGCTGGCGGGAGTGGCGAAAGCACCGACCAATCCAAGACTGGCAACCATAAGGGCAAGAGCCGAGCCCCTCTTCAGATACTTACGGAATGCAAGTACAACGAGGCCCAGGAGCACTGCGAGGGCCAGGGCTTGGAACAGTGTGAACATGGATTGCCATCCTTTCCAGAACGCTCCCTGAAAGAGCAACAAGCTGAGCAGACTCGTGCTGCCAAAACCAGCTTGCTCAAACTGTTTCTCCCAAGGCTCGATATAACCGGTATAAAGAGCGTAGACGCCCATCACCGCAAGACCAAAGAACAGGCCCCAGACCCACTGCATGGAGCGGCGCACGGCAAATTGAAAGTTGGCCAGCCGCACCGGAAGCGGCTCGTCTTGTTCCAACATCGCACGGGTCAGTAGCCGGGATTCCCGGTCGAGCGCGCGCAGCAAATTCAGGCAGCGCGTGCAAGTCTGCGTGTGTAGAGAAACTTCCTGCGCACTTTCGCGGTCCAGTTGGCGCTCGACATAAAGGAGCAATGTGATTTCGCTTACGTGTTTGTCCGGAATCAATTCTTGTTCACTCAACGCGAGCCTCCCGCGGCCAGCAGAGATTTTTCTCCGATGGCCTGGCGCAAATCGTGTCTGGCGCGCAGTAACACCACACCCACAAACGCCCGCCGCACGCCGAGAGCGTCTGCAATTTCGTCGTAACTCATATCGGAGTAGTAGCGCATGACCAGAGCCATGCGAGCGCGCACCCCAAGCTTGTCCAGTGCTTTGCGAACTTCCTCACTGGTGCGTTCCTCAATTAGTTTTTCGAGTTGATTTGGTTCAGGAGCTTCCAGCGGCAGGTCATCTATGTCTTCCGTTTCTTTATCCTGCCGCAATTTGCGGCGTCTCAGCATGTCCCAACAATGGTTGGCGGCGACTTTATAGAGCCAGGCGGTAAAGGAGCGCGCCTGGTCGTACTGGGTCAGTTTGTCGCGCAACTTCATGAAGATCTCCATCGTGGCGTCTTCCGCGTCTTCGCGCGTAGGCATCGCCCTCCGACAAAAGCGGAAAATGGCCGGAGCATACTCCCGGTAAAGATCGCCCCAGGCCAAAGTGTCCCCCGCCCGAGCCCGGGCAATCAGTTCGGTAGGTTCAGCTTGTCCCGGCGCGCTCATTCGCCCTGGTCTCAGTGGTTCCATTATTTAATACGCAGCCTTGGGCGTAAAACTATCACAAGTTGCTATTCTTACGTGGGTTGAAGGTCAAACAAGGGGACATTTCGACCGCTAGCCTCGCGTTAGGAGGAGAAAGGCATGGAATGGGCCCGAGCTCGATGAGCGGTTAACACTCTTAAATTCAATGAGTTAAATACAAAGACTGTTGAAAGGGAAGGTCGGCGTTCGGCTCATCAGTATCTTCAACTCCGGTCACTAAACCCTTTGTACGGGATGAGTTTCATTCGTATGGAGTGCGGTCGCAATCGTGGTGCGCCCCTACTAACTTATGGTGCTATGCGATACAGTCAATGCAATGACTCTTAGACACTGTGAATTCGGTTCAAGCTGCCAATAGCATGGCTCAGAAACTTCCATCCCTGGTTATAGTAGGGCGGCCCAACGTGGGCAAGTCCACACTCTTTAATCGTTTGACCGGGACGCGTCGCGCCATCGTGACCGATGAGCCGGGAATCACGCGCGACAGGATGTACGGCAAAACGGAATGGAACGGGCGAGTGATGGAAGTGGTGGATACGGGCGGAATCGTGCCTGACGACAAGGCACTAATCCCAAAAGAGATTTTCCGGCAGGCGCGCGTGGCTTTTGACAATGCAAATCTCCTGGTGCTGGTGGTGGATTGCCAGGCCGGATTGACGCCGTTGGACGAAGAACTGGGACGAATGTTGCGGGCCACGGGAAAGCCTCTTTTCATCGCAGCGAACAAAGTTGACTCGCGATTGCAGGAAGTGAATGCAGCCGTGTTTCATTCACTAGGGGCACCGGTATTCCCAATTGCCGCAGAGCATGGCACCGGTGTGGATGATCTGCTGGATGCAGCACTGCTGGAGATTCAGGGTGGTGACGTCGCTGCAGAACCGGAAGCGAAGAAGGTCACGGAGATTGCCATTATTGGCCGACCGAACGTCGGCAAATCTACTTTGCTGAACCGCCTGGCGGGAGAAGAGCGCTCGATCGTGTCACCTATTCCCGGCACCACCATGGACAACGTGGACACGGACGTTGTGCACGAGGGCAAGATGTATCGCTTCGTGGATACGGCGGGCATCCGGCGAAAGGGTAAGACTACGCTGGTAGCGGAAAAGTTGAGTGTGGTGATGGCTCGGCGCGGACTGGAACGCGCTGATGTCGCGATTCTGGTGATCGACGGCGAACTGGGCGTGACGCAGGGTGATGCGACGATTGCAAGTTATGCAGAACAGTCCGGACGTTCTGTAATTATCGTGGTGAATAAGTGGGATCTAGCGGTGGAAGCGGCACAGAAAGCGGCGAACGAATCCTCAAAGACCTCGCGGGGCCGCGCAAAGATGGCGGCGGACCAGATCACCGTTGCAAAAGATGTAGACAAAGGCAAACTGCTGGTGGATTACGAAGCAATGGTGCAGGAAAAGTTCAAGTTTTTGAGCTATGCGCCGATTGTATTTCTTTCGGCGAAGACAGCTGAACGCGCCCAGAAGTTATATCCACTGATCGATCACGTTGCCGCCGCGCGTCTGCGCAAGATCTCGACAGGCGAGTTGAATCGCTGGCTGAAAGAAGAAGTGGATCTGCAGCGAGCATCAAATCCAAAGGCTCGCCCAGTTCGAATTTATTACATGACGCAAGCCAAGGTAGCACCGCCGGTATTTTTGCTGTTTACAAACCAAAAGAAACCGTTACATTTTAACTTCTCACGGTTCCTGGAGAATCAGTTGCGGGCCAAGTGGGATTTTACGGGTACCCCGGTACGATTCATTCAACGGCTAAAGACGCGCGGAGATCGCGAGGGTGGAGGGGTAAGTGACGATGAGTAGTGCTGCTGCGCCAGGGTTGTTCGAAGACACCAGGATGTACCGCATCGGCGAGGTAAGCCGCTTGGCAGACTTAAAGCCGTTCGTGTTGCGCTATTGGGAGACGGAATTTCCGATGCTGCAACCTGTGAAGAGTCCCCGGGGGCATCGATTGTATCGCCAGGAAGACGTAGATGTGGTGCTCAAGATAAAGCGCCTGTTGTATGACGAGGGCTTCACAATTGCTGGAGCGCGGAGGCATCTGCTGGAACAAGGTTCCTCGCGTAGCGACGGCACCGTAACGCATGCTGAGCGTGCCGGTAGTGGAAATACAGGCTGGTCCACAGTGGAACACTCCGTCGGCCATTTGAACCGTAAAATGCTTCTGGATTTACGCGATGCGTTGCGCAGTTTCTTGACGCTGCTCGAAGGCAAGTGATAGCCTTAAAAATGTGAGTTCGACTGCTGATTTGTAGCGGTCGATTCGATCGGGACGTAGCGCAGCCTGGTAGCGCGCACGCTTGGGGTGCGTGAGGTCGCGAGTTCAAATCTCGCCGTCCCGACCATTTTCCTTTCCGCTCCAGAGCTTCAGGAAACCCCCGCATGCCCCAGTTTAGTTGAATGAAAAATGACCAAGAAAAAAATTCTGATCACCAATGATGATGGATACCAGGCCGCTGGATTGCGCGCGCTGGCAAAGGAGTTAAAGGAATTCGCGCAAGTAACCATCGTTGCGCCAAGTTGGGAGCGAAGCGGTGCGGCTCAGTCCTTGACGCTGCGGCAGCCGATTGTCTGCCACCCGATTGGAGATAACGAATGGGCTGTAGATGGAACCCCAGCGGATTGTGTAATTGTTGCGTTGCACAAATTGCTGAAAGAACCACAAGACCTGGTCATTTCAGGGATTAATCACGGAGCAAATCTAGGGGAGAACGTCTACTATTCCGGAACCGTGGGGGCGGCGAGAGAGGCCGTAATTCACCACGTGCCGGGATTGGCGATGTCGCTGTGCTCGAAAAAACAGGGCACGGATTTCCGACCGACGGCTAGGCTGGCGCGGCAACTGGCGGAATTGATACTGAATGAAGGGATGCAGGGCCAGGTTGTTCTGAACGTCAATGTGCCTGAGAGCTGGACAGGTGGCGTCCGATTCACTCGGCAATCAAAAAAAATTACGCGAGACCTATTGCGAGAGGGACAGGACCCGCGAGGACGGCCCTATTACTGGTTGAGCGAACAACGGATCGACAAGGAGAAAGACGTGGACCCGGAGTCAGACTATGCCGCTATTTTTGCTAGCGATGCTTCCATTACCCCTCTGCATCTAGACCCCACACACGCCGAATCGTTGCTTGAGTTGGCCAGTTGGGTTGAGAAACTGAAGCAAACTTAACTACCCTGCTCAGCCGTATCCCATGATTACGCGCATCAAGAGAAGTTGCTTCGTCAAAACGCACTCCACCTGGAGTGCGGTATGAATGGCACTTTGCGCAGAGAACGTATTTGGATAGGATGACCACTCCATGGCAAACACTACCAAATACGATGTTGTGGTTGTCGGCGCTGGTGTCTTCGGATCGTGGACCGCATGGCACCTGGCAAAACGCGGTCGACGAGTGTTGCTCTTGGAGGCCTATGGGCCGGCCCATTCTCGAGCGAGTTCCGGCGGTGAATCGCGTATTATTCGAATGAGCTATGGCGCGGATGAAATCTATACGCGATGGTCCATGCGTTCCCTGAAGCAATGGAAAGAATTGTTCAGCGCGACCGGACGGAACCTATTTTTGCCCACGGGAGTTTTGTGGCTGGCGGGCAAGGATGCTGCACGTTTACGTGAGTCTACGGAAGTGTTGAGGCGATGTGGAGTTAATTTCGATGTACTGGAACACTCTGAACTCGTACTTCGCTATCCACAGATAAATCTTGCCGGTGTGGCACAGGCAGTATTTGAGCCGGAGAGTGGAGTGCTGTTGGCACGCCGAGCCGTCGCCTGCGTGGTGGAAGATGCCGCACGTATGGGCGCACAATTTGAGATTTCGCAAATCGCTCCCCCTGGGAGCCAAAACGAGTTGAGTTCCCTCACCACCTCCAAAGGAGCGCACATCCAGTCGGCGCAATTTGTGTTCGCCTGCGGACCGTGGCTAGGCAAGATCTTTCCTGAATTATTAGCGCACAGAATCTTTCCCACCCGCCAGGAGGTTTTCTTCTTTGGCACTCCAGCAGGAGATTCGCTGCATGCACCCCCTGCCTTGCCCACCTGGTTTTTCCAGGAAGATGATGTGTATGGAATGCCGGACATCGAGAGCCGTGGGCTGAAACTGGCTCGTGATCTTCACGGAGAACTTGTCGACCCGGACACTCAGTCGCGGCTGGTCTCCAAAGAAGGGGCGGACTGGGCGCGAAACTACGTTGCTCGGCGCTTTCCGGCTCTAAAAAATGCAGAAATCGTGGAGACGCGTGTTTGTCAATACGAGAATACCTCCAACGGGGATTTCTTAATCGACCGGCACCCGCAATGGGATAACGTGTGGCTGGCGGGTGGTGGCTCCGGCCATGGGTTCAAGCATGGCCCGGCATTTGGAGAATACCTTGCCGGGCAGATTCTAGGTGGAGCGCGTCCGGAGCCGCGATTCAGCCTGGAGAGCAAGGCTACTAGGCAGCAGAGGGCCGTCTACTGAGGATCTTATGAGCCGACGAAACTTTCCCCAATGGATTGCGTCTCTATCAGAGTAGAGGTTTGTCCCTAGCCTCCCACAGGCAGTTTTCGGGGTGATGGTTCAGGAGGACGTATGCAAGGTTTTGTGAATCGAACGGTGTCCGCAGTGTGCAAAATGATGCTCATGACCGCGGGCCTGTTGGCCCTTGGTCAGGCTCCGCGGGCAGCAGAGGAATTTCATATCCCCGTGGAGTATTACAAACTTCCAAATGGATTGCGGGTTGTGCTATCGCCTGACCATACGGCGCCAACGGTGTGCGTCGGAGTTTACTACCGGATCGGTTTCCGGATTGAGCCGAGGGACCGAACCGGCTTTGCTCACCTGTTCGAGCACATGATGTTTCAAGGCTCGAAAAATCTGGGGAAGATGGAATTCGTTAAGCTTGTTCAGGCAAATGGCGGAATTCTGAATGGCTCTACCCGATTTGATTTCACAAACTACTTTGAAGTGATGCCCTCTAGCAAGCTGGAAACCGTGCTTTGGGCAGAAGCCGACCGCATGAGCGGCTTGGCGGTGACGGAAGCAAATCTGAATAACCAGCAGGGCGTGGTGGGCAACGAAGTGAAAGTAAACGTTCTAAATCAGCCGTACGGCGGCTTCCCGTGGATCGATCTGCCGATGGCTGCAAATACAAACTGGTACAACGCCCACAATTTCTACGGCGATTTGACTGACATTGAATCTGCAAAGCTCGACGAAGTGAAATCGTTCTTTGACACTTACTATGCTCCTAACAATGCGGTGCTCGCAATTGTCGGGGATTTTGATTCCGCCGACGCGAAGAAGATGGTTGAAAAATACTTCGGCGGAATAAAAGCCTCACAGGTTCCCGCACAGCCGGATCTGACTGAACCCAGGCAGGATAAAGAAAAGCGCGTGAACAAGAAGGACGCCCTGGCACCTCGTCCCGCAATTGCAGTCGGCTACCACATGCCCGAGCGGAACACGCCGGAGTATTACGCCATGGGCTTGATCATGCAAATGCTGATTCAGGGAGATGACGCGATGTTTCGCCAGGAATTGGTGAAAAAGCGCGGGCTGACCGGCAGCGTGGATGGCGGAATCAACCTTCTGGGCAACATGTTCAACTACAAGGGTCCCATGCTGTTCAGCGCGGAATTGGAATATGACACAACGACCAAGTCGGAAACTGTCATTGAGGCAATCGACACTGTGGTTACACCGCTGGGGACTAAACCTGTGGACCAGAAAACCCTGGAACTCGCGTTGGTTAAGCTGCGATCCAATCTATACGACACGATGGGCCAATTCGGCGGATTTGGTTTGATGGACTTGCTCGCCAGTTTTGCATTATTTGACGATGATCCCGCGCGTGTTAATTCCCTTGTGGGAGAGTTCCGCAAGGTCACGCCCGAACTTGTCCAAAAAACCGCAAAAGAATATTTGCGGCCCGAGAATCGAACTATCGTTCTGTTGGAACCGGCACCAAAAGAAGCGGCCACAACGCCGGCAATGAACCAGTAGGAAAGGAGAAATCAAATGAACATGAAAACCATATTCAATTATGTAAGTCTGCTGGTTCTTTTGAATATTTCGGCCTTGCCGATACCGGTGCACGCACAAAAACAGGCACCCCCCGAGGGCTCAGCGCCGAAGCCATTCGCCGTTCCCGCCAGCGAAACGTACGCGCTGCCGAACGGACTTAAAGTCACTCTGGTACCCTACGGAATCATCCCCAAAGCGGCCATCAATGTTGTCGTCGATGCAGGCCAGGTCAATGAAGCAAAAGAGCATGCCGGAGTGGCTAGTCTGGCTGCTGATCTTTTCAAGGAAGGCACCGCAACCCTGAACTCCGATCAATTGGCCGCACAAACTGCGCGGATGGGAAGCTCACTTTCTGTAAGCTCCGATGCGGATCAGAGCGAATTTTCCATGGACGTCTTGCAGGAATCCGCACCGGACGGAGTGCGATTGTTGGGTGACGTCCTGCAGCATCCTCGTTTTCCAGATTCTGAAATCGCACGTTTAAAGACCGACATGCTACGCAACATTGCCCTGCAGGCATCGCAGCCGCAAACTATTGCCGAAATCCGATTCCGCAAGATTCTATATGGTGATCACCCTTATGGAACTGTGCTCCCCACAGAGGATGACGTAAAGAAATTGACGCTGCAGGAAGTAAAGGATTTCTACGGCGCAAACTTCGGGGCACAGCGCGCCCACATCTATGTTGCTGGCAAGTTTGACGTGGCCGCGGTGAAGAAAGCGATCGCAGACGCATTCAGTGGTTGGAGCAAGGGTCCCGCGCGGATTGACGCGCAACCTGTCCCGCAGCCAAAAAAGGTACTGGATATGACAGACCGACCGGGTGCGCCTCAGTCCACGTTGATGCTTGGCCTGCCAGTGACCAGTCCTGCGAGTCCAGATGCACTTCCCCTCCGGGTGACCAATGCCCTGCTGGGCGGCTCTTTCAATTCCAGGATTACCGCAAACATTCGCGAGCAGAAGGGCTATACCTATTCCCCTTACAGTGAGATCTCGCGCCGCTATCATGACGCTTATTGGGCGCAACATGCTGACGTAACCACACAATTTACGGGTGCGTCACTCAAAGAAATTTTCGGTGAAATCGATCGGCTGCAAAAGGAATCTCCGGCAGCCGGCGAACTCAAGGGCGTGCAAAACTACCTGTCGGGCTTGTTTGTAATTCAAAACTCCAGCCGGAGTGCATTAATCGGACAGCTCCAATATGTCGATTTTCAGGGACTTGGTGCAGACTATCTCAAGAACTATGTACAGCGTGTGAACGCAGTCACGCCCGATGAAGTCAAGAAACTTGCGGGCCAGTACATCAAACCAGAATCCATGACCATCGTAGTGGTAGGCGACAAATCAAAGATTGAAGAGCAAATCGCGCCATTTAGACCGACGAATTAAAGGTTTTCGTCAGATTTTTTTGGGGGCACGGCGCCTCGAAGTGTCGATCAGCTTCGATGTGGATTTACGGCGAGCCTTTTCATCGTAGAGGTTTTGATCCGCTTCTTTCAGGAGCCTTTCCACTCGCTCGCCTTCTCCGTGGTAGATGGAAGCGCCAATGCTTGCGGAAATGGGCGGAAATTCCTGATCGGCTTCCAGAGTTTCACGAATGCGTGTAGCGACGCGCTGTGCTTCTTCTTCTCGAGCTTCCGGCAGTACCAGGGCAAATTCGTCACCGCCATATCGTGCAGCGGTATCAATCGCGCGGCAATGGAAGCGAAGGATATCCGCAAGGCGGCACAGCGCGCGACTGCCGACAAGGTGACCGTGCGAATCATTAATCTTCTTCAGTCCATCCAGATCAAGCAGCAGCACGGCAAAGGGTCGTCCCGTGCGAAGAGTGCGCTCTGTTTCCGTATCCAGCACATCGAGGAGCTTGCGGTAGTTCGCCAAGCCAGTAAGTGGGTCGCTAGCGGCCAGGTGGCGGACCTGCTCAAAAACGCGGGCGCTGTCCAGTAGTGCACCACCGAGCAAAATAAAGTAACTGCAAACATTCAGCCCTTGCGCGAAAACGAAAGGCCCATCCAGCAACCGCTCCGACTGGCAGGCAGCCAGTTGCGCCGCAAGATTTAACCACACCGCGATGTATATGGAACGATCAAACGCGGAATCGCTAAGGTACCGGCGACGGCGATAGCCAACCATGGCTATTAAAAAGATCAGCGCCGGCAAAAGATGCAGCGGGTTGGGAATGATTGTATCTGGGTGTCTGGAGACTTCCGGAGGCAGTCTCCGCAGTGTAGCCGCGATTAGATACGTGAACGAAATCACCGTGAACAAGGCACCGGCGATTTCCAGGCGCGGATGTCGCGAGCGTGGCAGAAAATGCTCGACAAGCAGCGCAACCACAAACAGCAATGCCAACAGCAAGCGGCTGATCCACCACGCGACGGGTGCCCACAGGAACCATATTTGCGATTCATGAATGAGCTGAAAGAAAAGCACGCTCGAAGCCGTCAGCGTGGCTCCGGACAACAGAAAGCCAGAACCAAGAATCAGCGAAATGCGGTCTTGCGTCCCTTGAAATCGAACAAAAGCAACCGCGGCAAAAACAAATGCGAATAGACCAGTCGTCAGTTGGAGATATCCCTGCAGGATGGGGTCAGGACGAGGCGTAATACTCCGCAACCACGCCGCAGCGAGGAAAATAAGGATAAAACCACTTACGTGTATCAGCACGCGGTGAAACTTGCGCCGGTCAGCTATCAGAAACGACTCTCCCATCATGAAATCAGGTCCGCCTGGCTAAATTATTTCCCGCTTTCTACTATTAGACGCGAATTGTCGGGGCGATGTTGCGCGGAAATCCCGGGTGTGAGTCAAGAGATACCGTCTGTGGAAATCAGCCGGCCTGACCTTAAGTACAGGAGGATAGCTTCAGCGGGCCGCAAATTCTTCGCTTCCCAGGCGTGTCTGCGGCAACGTATTTGCCAATAGTGGGAAAAGGTGAGCAAACTTTGAACTTGCGCCGGAGTCCGCAATTTCGCACAATAACCTGTATTGAAACGTTTCAATATGGGGATGAAATTGTTGGCCACCTACTCACGAAAAAAGCCTCGCAATACCAGGCCAGGCAAGCAGCAACTTGCCAAGAATACTTTGGTCGAAATTTTGTCTCAACCACGTATCTGGGGAGAGACTGATCTCCATCTTGCAGATTCAGGCACCCTGCAACACCTCGCCGACATCTTTTCTCCTCGGAGTCCCTGGTTGTTTGTTGGCTGCGGATCAAGCTATTACCTGTCCCGGCTGATCGCCGCGTTGTGGACAAAATACTTTTACATCCCGGCCATGGCCGTAGCGGCAAGCGAGTTGCTTTTTGCGCCGGAGGAGACTTTGCGGCGAACAGGAGCGGAGCAAGTTGTGTTGATGTCGCGCTCTGGCGAAACAACGGAAGTGCTGCGCGTGGCGGAACTTCTGCAGGCGCACAAGACTGTGCAAACACTTGGTGTGACCTGCAATCCGGAAAGTATCTTGGAAAGGCTTTGCACCCACACTTTTCAACTGCCCTGGGCGGACGAAAAGAGCATGGTAATGACACGCTCGTTTACGGCCATTCTGCTTTCCTTCCAGAGGCTCGGGCTGAAATTTGTGGGCGACAATCACCTCTCGACGGCCTTGGATCAATTGCCGCAAAAAGGGCAGGTCTGGCTGGACGCGAATGCTCGGAAAATTCAGCGCTTTGCGGGGCGACGCATTTTCAAAGACTACGTATTTCTCGGTCAAGGTGTGAATTATTGGTTGGCACAAGAGGCCGCGCTAAAGTTAACAGAAATGTCATCCTCCTATGCTCAGGTTTATCACTCACTGGAATTCCGCCACGGACCAAGGTCCATCGCCGGACCAGAAACGCTGATTACGTTTTTTATGTCGGATGTGGCCGCGGCAGCGGAGACCGATCTTTGCGTCGAGTTGAAGCAATTGAATGCCGCGACCTGCGTCATCGTGAATCGCGCGACTCTTGAGCTCAAGAAGAATGTTGATCTTCTCATTGAGTTGGCTCTGGACGGCCCGGAGTTTGCACGGTACGCTGTCAGCGCGATTCCTGCTCATCTTTTGGGGACATCGATCGGCTTGCGAAAGGGGCTTAACCCTGACGCTCCGAAAAACCTGACCCGGGCGGTAGTTCTCAGCTCTGACGAGAACCAACCGCCAAAAAGGAGAGGTGCTTGAGCGGAGAAGCCGGCGCCATATCATCCACAGGCCCCCGCCTGCGGCGAACCCTCACCCTTTGGAACTTAATTTTGTATGGCGTCATAGTCATCCAGCCAGTGGCGCCGATGTCTGTGTTCGGTGTACTTAGCGAACGCGGGCGTGGTCACGTTGTCACCGCAATCTTGATCGCCATGGTGGCGATGTTATTTACAGGCATCAGCTATGGCCGAATGGCCCGCGCGTACCCCAGTGCCGGTTCGGCCTTCACGTACGTCGCCCAGGAAATAAATCCAGCAGTCGGCTACATCACTGGCTGGAGCATGGTCATGGACTACATGCTCAATCCGCTGATTTGCACGATCTGGTGTGCTCAGCAAGCCCATCAATTTGCTCCCGGAGTTCCGGTGTGGGGGTGGAAGATTTTCTTCGCCACGGTATTTACGCTGCTGAATGTCCGAGGCATCAAGACATCCGCACGAATCAACACAGGGATGGCTATCTTCATGGGAGTGATCATCACGGGAATTTTCGTGGCCGCCGCGCGTTACATCCTTGGTGCTCCCCATGACGCGGCTTATTTTACCCGTCCTTTTTATGACCCTTCCACGTTCAGTTATGGCGGGCTGTTCGGATGTACTTCAATTGCAGTGCTTACCTATATCGGTTTTGACGGAATTTCCACGCTCTCCGAGGAGGCGGAAAATCCCCGTCGCAATATATTGCTTGCTACCGTGTTGACCTGCCTGGTGATCGGATTGCTCTCTGCAGCAGAAGTGTATGTTGCCCAATTAATATGGCCGGCAACCGAAAAGTTTCCCAACGTGGATACGGCGTACGTATATGTTGCGGCGCGAACGTGGAAGCCTTTTTTCCCAATCGTTGGCTTCACACTGCTCCTCGCCAATTTCGGCTCGGGGCTTGGCGCGCAACTTGGCGCGGCCCGCTTGTTATTTGGGATGGGACGCAGCGGTGCTCTCCCGCCTTCCTTTTTTGGCAAGGTCGATGAGAAAAGTCGTGTCCCCAAGAACAACGTGATCTTCATCGGGATTGTTGCCCTGCTTGGCGCTTTCTTCCTTTCCTACGCACTGGGCGCCGAAATGCTAAATTTCGGAGCGCTTATCGCCTTTATGGGTGTGAACGCTGCCGCGTTTCTGCGATATTTCGTTCGTTCCGAAGCAAAAAAGATTGGATTCCTGATACCCCCGGTCATTGGGTTCTTGATCTGTTTCGCATTATGGGTAAATCTAAGCCGGCCAGCGATCATTGCGGGTTCTCTCTGGATGGCCGCCGGCATCGCCTTCGGCATCTGGAAAACCAACTGGTTCCGCAAGCCGCTATCATTTGAAGTCCCCCCCGAAGAATAGCGGCTGAGCTTTCCGATTGCATTTGGAGGTAGAGCGGGAAGAAGATTGGTCTCGCGAGGTTGCGCTATGGCTCGAGTTGGCGGAAAACGCGGCATGGTCACGATGCGAGACGTTGCTGAAGCCACTGGTTTTTCGCCCGCGACCGTCTCCATTGTTCTGAACAATGCGCCCTTGGCGCGCTATATCGCTTCCACCACTCGCAAACGCATCGAAGATACGGCCAAGCGCCTTGGCTACCGCCCAAATGCCATGGCGCGTTTCCTGCGCAGCAAGCGCAGTCAGAGCATTGGCGTTATGCTCTTCGATGTCACCGACCCCTTCTGCACTCCCATCCTTCGCGGCATTGAGAATGCACTCTATCCTTTGGGCTACCTGCCGATTTTTGCGGATGCACAGAATCAGCGTGATCGTTTCGAGCGTTATCTGGAAATGCTCCTGGAACGCCACGTCGATGGACTGATCGTAGTGGCTAACTGGTTGTTCGTGGACATTCATGTGCTCGCGGATTTGAATAAACGCGAAATCCCCGCGGCTACCATTGGCTGGAGGTTGCCGCAGGATCGCATCAGTTCGGTAATGGTGGACAATGAAGCTGGGGGGCGACTGGCACTTGAGCATTTGTACCAGTTGGGTCACCGTCGGATCGCGTTCATTCGCGGGCCAAAGCGTCTAATCGACAGCGGACCAAGGTGGCGCGGAATTCAAAAGTTTGCTCAGTCCGCCGGTTATGAAATCGACCCCGGGCTGGTCTTGAACCTTCCCGATGTTTTCGACCCGAATTCAGGATTTGAAAACGGAATTCGACTAACCGAAGAGCTCTTGCAGCGAAAGAAAAAGTTCACAGCTCTGCTCACTTTTGATGATTTAACAGCACTCGGCGCGGTTCGCGCGCTGACGAAGGCCGGAATAAAGGTTCCGGACCAATGTTCCGTAGTGGGCTTTGATGATGTGGCCTTGTCCGCGCTTTCTGCCCCTGCGCTGACGACGGTGCGTCAGCCATTGGAAACGATGGGCAGTACCGCTGTGAACATTGTGATGGACGCGATCAAAGCGGGGCATGAAAACCGCGAATGGGCCGCGGTCTCTCAGAAATTGCACCCGGAACTGGTGATACGCGAATCAACGCGGAGTGTTTAGCCGTCCTCCTAAACCCTGCTTTTTTGCGTTCCGCAAATCGCTTTTGCCCACCCGAACTTGGCAAGATGTGCGAGGAACAAAGCAAAGGCGCTTCGATCATCTCGAAGCGCCTCCGTAATTTCTTTGTATGTAGAAAACTATTTTGTTCCGGGAATATAGACGGCCGCAGGCGTAAAGAACTCTACGTCCTTGATCTCAGTTTTCACCTTCACCGTCTGGTATTTCCCTTTTTCGCCGCCGCTGGCAGCAAAGGTCAGCAAGTACTGATTGCCGAGATGCATGGTAATTTCGTCGAAATATGGCTTCAACGAGACTGGTGCTGAAGCGCCAAGATAAAATGTCTCTGCGCCGGTATCTTCTGCCAATTTGGAAAGGTTGTTCTGACCATTGGTCACTTGGAAGAGACTCCGGCCACGGTGGCTTGATGTCGGATAGTAAATTGTCCAGATATTGGTGTTTTGTCTTTCGGCGCGTTGAATGAGTGGATCGAGGTCAGGGTAAAACGTGCCAAAGCTGGGACCACGGAAGTAGTCAACACCCGAGGTGATCAGAATAATGGAGCGGCGGATCCCGGTCTCCGGCCAACGCTTCAGCATATCGATAGTACCAAGGTAAGGACTGGAACCAAGGCCACCAAGGCCCATCGGAATTCGCAACGCTTTGGCCGCGAGCTCATGGTTGTCGGTAAAATCCTGAGCCACTCTCGTAACGTTATTGCTGATGTAGCCCACCGAGATATAAGTGGAAGGGGGCTGCGCCATGATAAATTCTTTTAAGTAATTCCATTGGCCGGCAGCACCGCTATCGATCGAATCGTCAATTAATATCGACAGAAAGAGTTGCTCGCCTTTCTTCCAGTCGCCAATCTGCTTGCGATCCTTCCCGGTAAATAATTGCACATCGTCGAGCGCGAGTGGTGGCGTGGCATCTTTCTTACCGACGACAGTCACCGTGAAAGTCGCGCTGCCCGCTTTTGCGCCGGCGACGGCCTTACTCTGGCCGAAACTGAGGCCTGTCGTCAGAAAAAGAATAGCTCCGATCAATGCGATCCATCGGAACGGACTAAGCTCTCGATTCATTTGCGTACTCCTTTACATTATTACTTAGATGAGTAAAGAAAGGTTCGAGGTGTATCTTTTTCTTCTGCCTTGATGCCAGCATCAGCCTTTGGCGGCCTGCCGCAGCTTCTGTCCTTAAATTTTCCTGCATGGTAACTCATTCCCCATTTTCCTGCAGCCTGTTTCAGCCAGGAAGCTTTGCCTCAGTTACTCTTTATAAAGATGGCCACAAATACTCCAACGCCAGATTCTTCAGAATTGCAGATTTCAGGCCAACGGCCTCCCACCTCCGGGTTATGGA
Source organism: Candidatus Acidiferrales bacterium (assembly GCA_963748365.1). Classification (GTDB taxonomy): domain Bacteria; phylum Acidobacteriota; class Terriglobia; order Acidiferrales; family UBA7541; genus Acidiferrum. Next base: position 52,627 of record CAVVJG010000020.1, on the reverse strand, counting down.
TCTATGGGCCCTGGCTTGACCTGCTGGTTGGTTGCGGCGCATGGTCCGCGCCCCTGCTTCTTTTGGCCGCGTACGTCTCCAGTTCTAGGGCCTCCGCATGGTCGTTTGCCTTCTATCTGTTGGCGTTGTTGTTCAACTACCCGCATTTCATGGCCACCGTTTACCGGGCGTATCACACTTATGATGAGTTCACGAAGTACAGGGTTTTTACCGTACATCTCGCAGTGTTGCTGGCACTGGCAGGAGTCATCGCGCATCTATGGAGCCCTCTGCTTCCTTGGATCTTCACGCTCTACATTTGTTGGAGCCCCTGGCACTATACTGGCCAGAATTACGGCCTGTTAATGATGTTTGCTCGCCGTGCGGGTCTCTCTCCAACAGAAAACGAGCGTCAGGCATTACATCTTTCATTCATTGCGTCCTTTCTTTTGCTGATGCTGAGTTTTCAAACCGGCACTTCGGGGGATTCCCTCATATTGTCACTCGGTCTCCCCTGGAAATTTACGCTTCCGGCTCGGGCGTTTTTGGCCGCATTTTTCGTTGCCAGCAGCGGGTGGGCGTTGTTTTCAATGTCCCGCCGCAGTTCCTGGCGTGCACTTCTGCCCACTGTGACCCTCGTCAGCACTCAGTTCCTCTGGTTTCTCCTTCCCGCGTTGATCGAATTGATTAGTGGGAAAGAGGTACCGCAAACTCGCTATTCGAGCGGCATTCTGGCGGTACTCCATTCCGCGCAATACCTCTGGATCACCAGTTACTTTCAGGGGAAGGAAGCGCAAGCAGTCTCCCAATCCAAGTGGAACCTCCCAAAATACCTGCTTACTCTGGTTGCGGGAGGTATTGCCCTGTTTGTTCCCGGGCCATGGCTCGCCAGCCGCGTCTTTCATGCCGATTTCGCGACCAGCTTCTTGACCTTTACAGCGCTCGTGAATTTGCACCATTTCCTTCTTGATGGAGCTATCTGGAAGTTGCGTGATTCGCGAATCGCATCCTTCCTTCTAAATAAACCCGAAAGCAGACAGGAAGTTGCCGTTGACCCGGATGGCCAGCTTGGCAAGAAAATACGTTGGTTCTCGGGTGCGAGTTCCGGCGCTCGCGCACTCAGAATCAGCCTCGTAGCCGTACTTCTGATATGGGGGGGATTCGACCGCTTGCGTTTCTATTGGGCGAACGTACCTGACACTCTCTCTGCCCTGACGCGCGCTGCGCATTTGAATCCCGATGACAGCTCGGTACAGGTGCGCCTGGCAAAGGTAGCGGAAGCAACCGGCAATCATGAGACTGCACTTAGTGCATTACGGCAAGCTGCGGCGTTGAATCCAGACAAACTTTCCATGCAGGAAGCGTACGCGCGGGGATTGATTACCGCGGGACGCGAAACCGAAGCATACGCTTTTTATCAAAAACTGCTCGAACGCACTCCCCAAAATGTTGATGCGCTGGTCAATTATGGTTTGTTGGCACAGCGACTCGGCTACGGCGAGGAAGCTGTGGATTCGTGGCAACGCGCTGTGGAATTGGATCCCGGGCAGACGAATGCACAACTTTATCTTGCGCAGGCCATGGAGCAGCGAGGTGAACCCCAGGCAGCGGCAAGGCACTACCGAGTATATTTGCAGGTCGTGAGCCTTCACCCCAAAGAGCACGCGGGCGAGGGTGCGACCGTATTGTCTGCATTGGTGAAAGTGGCGGACGCGGATGCTGCCATTAATCGAAACAGAGAAGCAATGCAGAATTATCAGGCCGCAGAAAATTTTGCGGCAAAGATGGGAAATGCTTCCCTGCAAAGCCTCGCGATGGTCCACGGCGCCGAAGTACAGGAGCACATGGGAGAGATTGCGGAAGCCGCTTCATCCTATCAGCAAGCCCTCCTTCTTGATGAAACGCAAGGTGAACTGCAAGCGACCGCCACGGATTGGTTCAACTATGCGCAATTCTTGCGCAGGCACAAGCAATCCGAACGCCTTGTTTTTGCCTGCCTCTACCGCGCGGAAGATATTATGAACACAACCCCGGGCGGCACATTGACGGCGATCGTTGCCGCACGAAAAGAAAGTGGGACTCGTCTTGGTGCTGAATCTCATTCAGTTCCAAAGAATTTGTCCAAACTGCTCTCGGAAGCTCTTTCCCTGCCAGCCGCTGCATTCGCGGATGCAGCCGGGACCAAGCAGGCGTCCTAAGCAGTAAAATAGCAGTTAAACACGAAAATTGTTCTACAATGAGCCGTAGCAGTATTTGCCGAAAATTCATCGAGGAGAATGCGATGAATCAAAACTCTTCCCGTAGAAGATTCCTGGAACAAATTGGATTGGGTACGGCGGCTGGAGTAGGTATCTCTTTGTTTGGAGAGCCTGCTCTTGCTCGACCGGCCGAGGTCAATGCATTGCCTAGCCGGACTCTTGGTCGGACCGGGGCGAAAGTCTCTATTCTCGCGTTCGGCTGCGGCAGCCGTTTTCTCATGTACGAACAAGAAGATGCGGCGCTTACCGCTCTCCATCATGCCATCGACAACGGAATCACTTACCTGGACACCGCCTATTCCTATGGCGATGGCAAGAGCGAAACGCGAGTTGGAAGGGTGATGGCTACGCGCCGCAAGGAAGTCTGGCTGGCCAGCAAGATTCCAGATCGCTCGCGCGACGCATTTCTTCGCCGCCTGGAGGGCAGTCTGAAACGACTGCAGGTGGATCACGTCGACCTGCTTCACATCCACAGCCTGGGCCAAGCCGACGATCTAGCCGCAATTGAGGCACCCAATGGTGCGATGAAAGCCCTGCTCGAAGCTCGCGAACAGAAGATGACGCGTTTTATCGGAATGACCAGTCACACGAATGGTGAAGTAATGGCTGAAGCGATTCGCCACAATGATCTGGATTGTGTACAGATGGCCCTAAACGCCTCCTGTAACGGGCGCTTTGAGGAGCTGGCCCTACCTGCCGCCACCAAGAAGAATCTTGGTGTGATCGCGATGAAGGTTAGCGGTCAGGAATTTCTGTTGGGAAAGGGAGCCGGAAAAGCAGACATTGATTCCCTGTTGCACTATTCCATGAGCTTGCCAGTAACCACCGTGGTTGTAGGAATGCCTGCGTTGGAAATGCTGGACCACAATATCGCGGTCGCGCGAAATTTCTCTCCCTTGAGCTCAGCGGATATGCAACAACTTCGCGAAAAGCTCAATCCTTCCCGAGGGGACTTGGAGAAGAGGCTGGTTGGCCACCTCGACGGGCCGACTAATAATCCGGTTCTGTTTGAAGTTTAGCCCTGGCTATTTCACTTGTTTCCTCAATTGAATTTGTCCTTAAACCAGTGTTGCTCACGCCGCAATTTGGTCTAGAATAGGGCCGCGGAACCTCACCTCCCGCGTTCGCTCCCCATTTGGAGGCTTGATAGACCCATGGCGCTGATGCGCTCGATGCTGCTTGCCGCCTCACAGAATGTCTGGTTGCGCGAGCACGCGGTTAACTACCCTTTTGTTCGGCGCAGTGTGTCCCGGTTCATGCCAGGAGAAACTGTCGACTCCGCATTGGGCGCCGCGCAGTCCCTGCGCGCGAAGCAAATTGGAAGTGTTTTCACTCACCTTGGCGAAAATGTTGCGGATCAAGCGGAAGCCAAAGCAGTGACCGATCATTATGTTGACGTGATTCGCCGGATTCACGAACAGAAACTTGATGCGGAAGTCTCGGTGAAATTGACACAACTGGGCTTGGACCTTTCCAAAGAGTTTTGTGCGGAAAATCTCGATCGAATCATTAAGGCCGAGAATAGTGCGCCCATCGTGTGGGTGGACATGGAAGCAAGCCACTATGTCGACGCGACTCTCGACATCTACAAGCAAGCACTTGCCCGCCATCCCAATGTCGGCATTTGTCTGCAGGCCTACTTGTACCGAACAGCTAAAGATATTGCCGATCTCCTTTCTCTTCGCCCATCAATCCGGCTGGTTAAAGGTGCATACAAAGAACCGGCTAATGTTGCCTACCCGAAGAAATCGGATGTCGACGAAAATTATTTCGTATTGGCCAAAGAGATGTTACGCGCTAAGTCTGCAGGCCAATGCATAAGAGCGGCCTTTGGCACTCATGATGTCATTCTGATTCACCGTATCAGCGAATTTATGGCCCAGCAGGGATTCAAGAGCAGCGACTTTGAAGTGCAAATGCTCTATGGCATTCAACGCGCCGAACAAGAACGACTGGCGCGCGGTGGCAACCGTTCCATCGTCCTGGTTGCCTATGGCAGCTATTGGTATCCCTGGTTTGTCCGGCGGCTCGCCGAACGCCCTGCAAATCTTTGGTTTATGCTTCGTAATGTTTTTAGTTCTTAAATTCCAGGAGGTGTTGGATGCGAAAATTTGGTGCCCTGCTTGCGGTAGTGCTCTCCGCAACCTTTTTGTTGGCTGCGGGCGCTCCCGAGTCTGCATGGAAGCCGTTGTTTAATGGAAAAGATCTCACCGGATGGAAACACGTCGGTCCGGGAAACATGACTGTCGAGAATGGGGAGATTCACACCCATGGGGGGATGGGACTACTCTACTGGGCGGGCGGCAAGGTCGGCCATTGTCGCTTGCGAATTGTCTTCCGTATGCGCGATCACAATGATAACGCGGGCGTTTTTATTCGTATTCCCGTCGAACCTCGGGAAGAGTGGATGCCCGTAAATTACGGATATGAAGTTCAAATCGACAATGAGCCGGAAAAATCGAATGAGGATGATTATCACATCACTGGTACCCTCTATTCGCTTACCAAGCCCCTTGCGAAACCGGCCAAGCCTGGTCCCGAGTGGAACACCATGCTCATCACCATCGACGGCCCCCACACTGTGGTTGAGGTCAATGGTGTGAAAGTCACCGACTATACGGAAGGTCAGCCGGTCCCAGCGCGTAAGTTCGATTTCGAACCCCAGCGCGGTACTCGGCCCAATGAAGGCTGGTTTGGATTGCAGAACCATAGTGAGAATGATGTCGTATTTTTCAAGGAAGTCAGCATTCAGCCATTGCCCTAAGTATTGTTGTGAAATCCGGATTAAATGAGGAGGATTCGATGAAATTTAGTGAGATGAGCAGGCGCGCTTTCCTGCAAAAAAGCGCTGGCACGACTGGCGCCATGATGGCCGCGAACACCATTTTCCTGAAGCCCCAGCATATTCCAGCTCCCTGGGAGACCAACGTCGCGGCAAGTGATAAAGTCCGTTTCGGCATTATCGGTGTTGGCATGCAGGGCTCAGGACTCCTCGCCACTTCCGTCACCCTGCCCGGCGTCGAATGCGTTGCCGCCTGCGACCTTTGGGACGGCAGACACGCCTTGGCAAAGGAAATCGCTGGACCAAAAATCAAAACAACTCGCAAATACAAAGAACTGCTCGATGATAAAGAGATCGACTGCATCATCGCCGCAGTTCCCGATCACTGGCACAAACAAATCGTGGTCGACACGGTAAACGCAGGCAAAGATATCTATTGTGAGAAACCTATGTCACACAGCCCTGCGGAAGGCATAGAAATGGTTAACGCCGCCAAAAAGAGCGGACGCATCGTGCAAATCGGGTCACAACGCGTCAGCTCAGTGATCTGCGCGAAAGCGAAGGAGCTTCTTGCCCAGGGCATCATCGGAGAATTAACTTTGGTGGAGGGTTCGCTCGGCCGCAACGATCCTGGTGGCGCTTGGGTTTATCCTTTACCCGATAACTTGTCGCCGGAAACGCTCGATTGGGACACCTGGCAGGGTACCGTACCCAAGGTCGCATTCGATCCGAAACTATTTGCCCGCTGGCGTTGCTGGTCGCAATACGGGACTGGCGTTGCCGGAGATCTCCTCGTCCACCTCGTCAGTGGCATGAACTACATGCTCGGTTGGAACGAACCTCCTAAGCGCGCAGCTTCTTTTGGCGCCATTCTTCGGTTCCCTGACGGCCGTAATATGCCCGACGTTCAACCAACGCTTTTTGAATATGGAAAATACCCTGTGTACTTGCGGCTGAACCTCGGCTGCGAAACGCCGGAATTTTATCGCTTCCAGGGCTCCAAGGGCTACCTGGAAGTTACCGAGACCACCATGACCTATTCTCCCCAAACCGGTCAAGACCCTGCTCCCAGCTACTATGACTCGAGTTTCCCCCATGCGATGCGTGAGGCCTATGAAAAAAAATGGCATCAGGAGCACGATCCCGCGCCAGGCAAAGAACCCCTGCTCGACGGATTCACCTACAAAGGCGATTCATGGGATGATGTTCGGCCACACCTCTGGAACTATTTCCAGGCTGTGCGCACACGCAAGCCCGTAGTCGAAGACGCTGTGTTCGGGCACAATGCTGCTCTGGCCTGCCACATGTCGAATCAGTCTTATTTTAGGCACAATATCGTCACATGGGACGCAGCTTCAGGAGAAATCAAAGGCTGAATTCAGTAGCGAGGCATTTGCTATCACGAAGTGCAATTTCTCCGCGCTTCATCTGCAATCGGCATAGGGGAAAGAGTCACCTCTCCGCCGCCGAGTAGGCCCGGGGAATTTCACCCCGGGCCGCTCACAGAACCGGACGTAAGCCTCTCGACTTATCACGGCTCGTGCCACCCATTGAAGGCTGCCGCCTTCCATCGAGACCAGTGAGTTCGTTCTGTTTCCAGTTGACTCTGAGTGATCTCAACGCGGGTGACCTGCTCCCTTCGCTCCACGGCTGTTAATCCGTTTCACCGCTACTACGGAGCAGTCCGCCCCTGGCCGGCACGTCGGTACTTTCGGCCTCGCGGGGCTGCCGCTTGGGCCTTTTCCCTTAGCATCACCGACCAGGTTCTCAAGTTCCGTACGAAAGCCCGAATTAGATTCACGGCTCCTGTACACCGGACATCGCACAGCCAGTAAGCAGGTGACCGCCGTGCTCTTCCCGGAGGTGGCAGGCATCTCCGGTTTTGATGTCATCTAAGTGGTGTTTCGATGTGTCATCAGAGCTTCATTTGCATTCGTCTCTCTAATTCTCACATGACGTGTTTGAGCACGCCTTTTAACCGTGACGTTCACCACTGCGGCATTTGACCGTAGCAGCTCACGGCTGTTTGAAGCCCTCTCCTACAAGAGGACTCCGAAGGGCCCACCTTCATCTCTCGTACAGCATGACGCTTTCGCATCTTCTTGACACAACCTGCCACACCACCGTACATCATGCGGGTCCGCATACGGCGGTTCAGCAAGTTGAGCCCTTGCGGGCCGGAGGTTCGAGTCATCGTTCGCCACCGGGGCTTCGCCACTCGACAGGATTCCGTTTCGGCTTCACCGTCTTCTGATCCCGTAAAGCTCAGCCGAGGCTGATTGGTTGGCGCCATGCCACCCGTGAGTTCGATGTTCTACTACTCGCTCTCACTGTTTGGGCCTTCCTCACTCGCGTGAGTACTACGCCCGTTCACGAATCCGAGACGTGCAGCAGCTCTCCCGAGATAAGTTCGACCGCTTTCCGCGCGCAACCACCGAATTTACGCTCTGCGTCCTTGATAGATATGGGCTTCGCGATCATTGGCCCGCTCGCCCGACACTCACGCCTCAGATCCGGTTTTTGTACATTGGCTCGCGCTCTTGCTCCACGCTTCCTTCAGACCCCACCTCACGGCGACGCCCTTGCGCTTCGCTATCACTTCACCTCTATTAGGTTGAAGAGGACTTTCACCTCCAAGCTGTCGACCCTGCTCGGCGTACCAAAAAAAAGACCTGCTTTCACGGCAGGTCCCAATCTCTTTAGGATTACTTTACGCGATGAAATTCCACAAAATCACGTCCCTTATAGAGCCGGTATGCTCCATCGGTCGCAACAACTTGCAGCGGCACCGGATGTCTTAATTCGGCATCTTTCTTTGAGGCCGTCGTAAACAGATCATTCGCTCCGATATCCATCACAATAAACTTATCCGCATCCAAAAAGCCAATTCCGTATGCTCCCGGCTTCAGGCTCTGTCCTCCAATTTCAAGAGGAACTTCTGTGATGAAGTACGCCTGATATTTTTCCCGAATTCCAGAAGAGTATCCAGAGTTATCTACAAGTGCCACGAGCACATAGAACCCATCGGCATAACGGACTCCACCACTGTTACGTGCCTGCACAGGGGCATTCTGGCCTCGAAAAAATACTTTTTCAGGAAGTAACTTGTTGCCTACCTCTGCAGCCTTCAATGCTGACTCTTTTGCAGGGGCATCTCCAGCCTTCGGAGTTTGTGCGCGGGCAATCCCGGATATCATCAAAGCCATAACTACAAACAGGACAACATACAAACGCAATTTCATTTAACTCTCCTTATGAATGAGCGATTTTGAGCGATACTCGCGATTGTACCCCATTTCTTCGGCGAAGAAGCCACTACTAAAACGCGTCAAAAGGTAAACCCACATAATTTTCCGCCAGGCTTTGTGAAGCCGCGCGCGAGCCCGTCAGGTAATCGAGTTCAGCCAACTGGCGCCGGTGATCGAACTCGTTTTCGCCGTGGAACCGGTGCAGCAACGAGGTCATCCACCACGAAAATCGCTGCGCCTTCCAGACACGCCGCAGCACAATTTCTGAATATCGGTTCAGCAAGGATGCATTCCCGGACTTATAGAAATCCGCGATAGCTACGGCAAGCACACGCACGTCTGCCGCCGCCAGATTCAGCCCCTTGGCTCCGGTAGGTGGAACGATATGAGCAGCATCACCCGCCAGAAACAACCGGCCGAATTGCATCGGCTCTACAACAAAACTTCGCATTCCCGTAACGCCTCTCTGGAATATTGGCCCACGGGTAAGTTTCCAGTTGTCCGCTGCAAGCCGAGTCTCAAGCTCTTCCCAAATCCGCTCATCCGGCCACTGGGAGATGTCTTCCTCCGGCTCACACTGTAGATACAGACGACTGACCTTTGGCGAGCGCATGCTGAGCAGCGCGAAACCGCGCTCATGATTTACATAAATCAGCTCGTGCGAAGAGGGCGGCGCCTCCGCAAGAATACCCAGCCAGGCAAAGGGATAAACCCGCTCATAGATTTTTAGCAATTTGGTCGGAATGCTGGAGCGGCAAATCCCGTGGAAACCATCACAGCCCGCAATAAAATCGCACGTCGCCTGCTGACTGCTCCCATCTTTTCGATAGCGAATTGAAGGACGATTTGTCTGAACGTCGTGCACAGATACCTCTTCCGCCTCGAAAATAATCTCTCCTCCACGTTCCAGCCTCGCATTGGTGAGATCTTTCACGACCTCGTTTTGCCCATATACCGTGATGCCCCGTCCCGTGAGTTCTTGAAAATCAATCCGGTGGCGCCGCCCCTGAACGCTTAGCTCTATTCCGTGGTGAATCAGACCCTCGCGCAGCAGGCGTTCGCCAAGACCCAAGTCCACGAGCATTTCAACCGTGCCCTGCTCGAGCACCCCGGCGCGAACACGTTCCTCTACGTGCGAGCGACTGTATTTTTCAATGATTATGGAATCAATTCCAAGTCGCAGTAGCAAATGCGAGAGAATCAAGCCGGCAGGGCCTGCGCCAACAATTCCTACCTGTTTGTGCATATCACTCCGGGGAAACTGGTCAGAAATCAAAGAATACAGTCTCTTTGTTTCCCTGCAAGATCACATTCCACTCCAGAATGCCTTCCTTGCCAGAAACCGGATTGGCAAGGAGAGAGGTGCGCCTCTCTTCGTCTACATGTTTTAGGACAAAATCGCCCTCATTGTGCGAATCCCCACTGAAGTAGATACGGGTGACGAGGCGCGATAGCAGCCCACGCATAAAAATGGAAACAACTATATGCGGGGCTTGCCGATTCCCATTAGGAGCAGGCACACTTCCTGGCTTGATTGTCGAGAAGCAAAAAGAACCGTTTTCATCCGTCGGAATGCGTCCGAAACCAAAAAACTTTTCTTCAAACCCGCATTTTTCCTCGCCCTCCGCAGAGAAATAGTTTCCTTGCGCATCGGCTTGCCAAATCTCGAGCACCGCATCCGGGACCGGCTTCCCTTCCCCATCCAAAACATTTCCGTGGATCGTAATTCGCTCACCGTGCGTAGCAGGCCCAGCCAGGTTATGACGATAGAGTGGCCGGAAACCGATACTGAAATAAGGGCCAACCGTTTGCGAAGTCGTAGCGGGGACGCTCATGGCTGGTTCTCGAATGGAGATGCGTCGCGACCACGCAGTGTTATGTCAAAACGGTAGCCAAGCGCCTGGTCGGGAATCGTTGTATCCCAATCAAATATCGAAATCATGCGGCTGCGCGCTTCCTCGTCATTGACACAATTAAAAATCGGATCTCGTTCAAGCAATGGATCACTTGGAAAATACATCTGCGTTACGAGCCTGGTGGCAAACGCCGGCCCGAAAAGCGAAAAGTGTATGTGCGCGGGACGCCATGCATTGTAGTGATTGCGCCAGGGATATTCCCCGGGACGTATGGTTACGATGCTGTATCTGCCCTCCTCGTCGGTCAACACCTGTCCGCATCCCGTAAAGTTCGGATCAAGTGGTGCGTTGTGTTGGTCCCTTTCATGAAGATAGCGGCCTGCGGCATTCGCTTGCCAAATCTCGATCAGTGTGTGCGGCACCGGTCGATTATTTTCGTCAAGCACTCTTCCAGACACAACTATCCTCTGACCGAGCGGTTCTCCCGCATGTTGACGCGTGAGATCGAAGCCGCCCGGCTTAACGATGTGGCGCCCGAAACACGGTCCTGTCAACTCCGAGATGGTCTGTGGAATTTGCACCAACGGCTTGGTCGGTGAGCGGAAAATCGAACTGACATAGGACGGATGAAGATAAGCCGGCTGTGTTCCTTCGGCAGGTCGCTTGTATCCATTGCTCAGGCTCATGCGGCTCCATTTTTGCCAACATACTCGCAACGGCAGTTCATTTCATACTCCCTTTTCCTACGAGAAACAACCAGCCATTAAATCCAGTTCGCGGAACGGGATTTACTTTTTGAGAAAACACCATGAGGGGCGGCCTCCCCTCAACTAGTGCGAAGCACCTCGAGCATCTTTCGGTCGAGTTTGTGTCCCTTGTAGTCCTCGTAGGCCACATCGGCCCGCTCGCTGTCGAGAACACCAAACGTTCCGCGCAAATTCCACAACGAATTTCCCCAGCCGGCTTCTTTCCACAGCGACACACAATCCTGCATCCAGGCGAGTGTCACATCATGCGGCGTCTGGTTATAACAGCCCCATTCGCCCACGTGAATCTGCACTTGCTTGTCGGTGAGCACTTTGTATCGCTCGATGTATTCCTGCTTCAATCGGTTACGATCCCACACCTGTCCCTTGTCATCCGTCAGTGGCCATGTGGGTTTCCGCATCGTTTCAAACTCGTCTTTAGGTACCCACGTCGCCGTGTAATGACTGACAGCTTTTGGCTGGTAACCTCGGGTGCTTTGCACCAACCCCAAATCGATCAGCCCTACGACGGGCGCCTGTCCGATATTCATTCCATCCGCAAATATTAATCGGTTGGGATCGACTTCGCGGATACTAGCCACCAGAGCCCGCACAATCTCCAAGTACCGTTCTTCCAAATAGCCTTCATACGAGCGCATCTTGGGCGGTTCGTTTATCAAATCAAAACTCAGCTGGCGATTCGCAATTCCTTTGTAGCGCTGTGCAAATATTTTCCAGTGAGATTTTGCCGCTTTCAGTGCCGATTCCCGTTGTGCCGTGGTTCCGCTGAATAAATCGGCAGGTTCCAACTCTCGTTCGTTAATGCAATAGCCGGGAATGCGATGAAAATTAATATTGATGTGAATGTTGTACTGGCGTCCCAGCTCAACGGCCCGATCCATCTTCTTTAGAGACTCCTCACGCACCACATTCCAGTCGTCCCGGCTGCTCCAATCCCAGTACGAGAGGGGAAGCCGCGCAAAGTCAAAACCCCATTCGGCCATCGTCGCAAAGTCGAATTCCTGGTACGCCGGGCCGGTGTATGAATCTTGTGGATTCGCAAATCGGCCCTGCAAATTGAAACCACGCCACCGCGGTATGTGTGCTGCAGTGATGTCCGAAACCTTCGCCGCGCCAACACTGCCCGACACCACAGATGCCCTGGAGACGGACACGCCAACCACACACGCTGACACAACTTCCTTCACAAATGTTCTACGGTTCATAGGATGAGCACTCTTGAGACTGATTATATGCCCAGGTATTTCTCTTGCCGCCATACAATCGTTTATTTACATCGCTGCCCTATTCAGTCCTTCATAGAGGAAGTCGCAAGCAGGCTTTGGATCCGCGGCGATCGCTTCGGTTTTCCAGGGTTAGCGAACCACCATGGGCTTCCGCAATTTGCCGGCTCAGAACCAAGCCAATCCCGGAACCACCCGGCTTGGTAGTGAAGAACGGGACAAAAAGGTTGGTGGGATTGGATATGCCCGGCCCCTCATCGAGAATCAAAAGTTCCAAGCTGGAGTCAACGCAAGACCATTCAATCCGCACTTTGCCGCGCGTTTCTGCCGCCGCATCTGCCGCATTGCGTAGCAAATTAATAAGCAGTTGTTCTAACTGATCGCGATCGGCCTGTATTTTGACCGCAGGACCTTCCGCAAGATCCGCTTTGACGCGCCGTTCCAACGCAACCACTCGGCAAACAAGCTCTGCAAAATCTACAGAAACCAGCGAAGGCTTTGGAAGCCGCGCAAGCTGCGTATACGCAGCCATGAATCTCCCAAGCGATTCAGTCCTCGACCGGATTATGTTTAGTCCTTGCCGCATGTCGGCAAACACTCCTCCGTCCCCTCGCGCATTCTCCGCCCGCTGCAAGCTCGTTTCAAGGCTCTGCGCCACCGACTGAATCGGTGCCAACGAATTATTCAACTCGTGGCCTAAGACGCGAATCAATCGTTGCCATGCCTGTCGCTCTTCTTCACGAAGTGCACGGCTCAGGTCGGTCAGGACCACAAGATGGTGCGGGGATCCACCCTGTCGAAACGATCCTCGGCGCATTCCCCATCGCCCCACTCCCCCCGAAAAACTCGATTCCATGGTTCTTGCCGGTTCTCCTTCAAGGCAGATGCGAAGTCCCAGTTCCGCAGCGGTCAGTCCAAGCAATCGTTCGACGGGCCGATTCAACAATCGCTCCCCCGCGCGATTCACCAGCTTCAGCTTTTCGGAACTATCAAACGTGAAGACCGCCACATCAATCTCTTCCATCACCGTTCGCAGAAGCGCGGTCGCCTCCAAAGCTCCCAGCCGCTGCTCGCGCAACGTTTCGCTCAGGGCATTGACTTCAATCATTACTTCGCCCATGGCATCGTCGTTTCGCGCCCCACGACCGCGCAGGGAGAAGTCCTCCTCCCGCATGGCCGCCAGAAGATTGGAAAGCGTCTGCAGCGAAAAAACCACCCGGTGTTGTAGAGATATGGCAAAGCCCAGCCAGCACACCAGAATCAGGATCGTCAACGTCCAGGCTGTATGCGAAGAATAAGGACCGAACCACAAGAGTAGAAGCGCAATCAAGGAACCAGGGAGTCCCGCCGCCAGTGCCAGCAAGTGAATTCGCCGCTCGTAAGAAATTCTCTTCATTCCAAGCCGAATTTTTCCAGACGGCGATACAGAGCGCTGCGGCTCAATCCAAGTGCGTTGGCTGCCTGGCTGACGTTCCCGCCGTGGCGAGCAAGCATTCTTTGCACCAGATTTCTTTCCACCTCCTCCAGGCTCATGTCCTCGATGCGCAATGTACCTCCGGGGGCGGCACGCAGTACCAGATCTGCGCTGCGAATCGATGGGCCGAGAGAGAGCAGTACAGCGCGCTCAATGGTGTGATCCAGTTCGCGTACATTTCCCGGCCACGGGTGATCGTGTAGTGCCTGCACCGCCCCGGCGTCGAATCCTGAAATTTTTTTTCGGTAGCGGCCAACATATATCTTCAGAAAATGGTTCGCCAGCAGCTCAATATCGCGTTGCCGTTCGCGCAAAGCGGGCAAACGAATTTCGATCGTGTTCAATCGGAAAAGAAGGTCTTCCCGGAAGCGGCCTGCGGCCGCTTCTGCGTTCACGTCCACATTGGTCGCTGCCAGTACGCGTACGTTCACCCGACGCGTATGAGAAGAGCCCACTCTCTCAAATTCGCCAGTCTCCAGCACGCGCAGGAGTTTCGACTGAAGATTCAACGGCACATTGGCGATCTCGTCAAGAAAAAGTGTGCTGGTGTCAGCGAATTCAAATCTTCCAATGCGATCCGTGCGCGCATCGGTAAATGCACCCTTTACGTGACCGAAAAGTTCGCTTTCAAACAGCCCGCCAGAGAGTCCTCCGGCATTTACCGTAACCATCGGCCGCGTGGATCGTTCCGAAAGCGCATGCAGGGTGCGGGCGACAACCTCCTTTCCAGTACCGTGTTCGCCAGTGATCAGCACGCTCGCGTCAGATGGCCCGATGCGAGAAATCAGATTCAGAACAGGCTGCATCGCCTCAGATTCCGCTATGAACGCCGGGCGAGACTCCACATTCAATAGCCGGTTCTCAGCCTCCAGCCGGCTTGCACGCCGCAGTGCCTGGCGCAATTCGATTTGCGTTCGCAAGATACTCAGCAGTCGTGCATTCTCCCAGGGCTTTTGCAGAAAATCCCGAGCTCCCAAGCGCATTGCTTCCACGGCCAGTTCGACACTGCTCCACGCCGTCATCACGATTACTGGCAAGGCGCCGTCGATCCGCTGAATAGCGGTCAGCAGGTCGAGCCCTTCCCTGCCCGACGTTGTATCGCGCGTGTAGTTCAGATCCATCAGCACCGCGTCGAATTCGCGAGCTTCAATGGCTATCAACGCCTCCGAGGGCGACGCCGCGGGGTGAGTATCGAATCCTTCGTTCTTCAGCAGCAAGCGTAGCGATTCGCGGATGTCCGGCTGGTCATCCGCAATCAGGATGCGATGGCGTTGCGTCGTTTCAATCTTCATAGATGTTGGAGCTTGTGGCCATTCTACAAGGGTTTCCGCGTCAAGGGCAGCTTCCCGCTATCGGTTTGCGGGCTCTCGGACAGGCTTGGCGCAGCGGCACACTCGCGAACTGCGGCTCTATTCGTAGCGCAACGCGATCATCGGATCGACTCGCGAAGCCCGCCGCGCCGGAAACCACGCGGAAAACATTACGATAATCGATAGCAGGGCAGCTCCGGTGAGAAATGTCCCCTTGTCAAAAGCATTGACGCGGAACAATAAGCTGGCGATCAGGCGGCTCAGGGCGAGCGAGCTAAGTAGACCAGCGAAAATTCCAATCAGAGCAACGCGTAAACCTTGTCGGATAATCATCCCCTGTACGTCGCCGGGGGCTGCACCCAATGCCATGCGCACTCCAATTTCGTGATTCCGCTGTGTCACGGAGTAGGCCATCACTCCATAGACTCCCACTGCCGCCAACGTCAGGGCCAGCACCGCAAACGAACTGATAAGGATCACCGCAAGGCGCCGCGAGGCGGTGTTTTCCGAGATAAGTTCTTTCAACGGGCCCACATTGTACAGCGGCATATCCGGATCGATGGAGCGAACACTAGAGCGTATTGCGCCGGCCAGACTAGCAGGATCTCCGGCTGCGCGTACAACGATTGTGCCTACTTCCGCTGTATTTTGTAGAAACGGAACATACGTCTCCACACGCGACGGTTGATCGACTCCATAGTTCTTTACATGCCCAACAACTCCGACAATCGTGAGCCAATCTGATTTCTGCCCGGCCGCTGGTGGCCCATTAAGCGTCACCTGTTTTCCGATAGGATTCTCGTTAGCAAAATTCACTTTCACAAAGGTCTCGTCCACAATGCAAACGTGCGCCCCGTTTTCATTGTCAAAGTCCGTGAAGAAACGCCCGCGAACTAATCTCATGCCCATCGCCCGCATTGCATCTGGAGTTACACGGCCAACGTCTGTCGATGGAAGATGTTCGGGAGCTGGTTGAGGTCTGCCATTGACCATGTATGAGGATTGCCAACCGCCCAGAAGTGGTGTCTTGACGCCGGCGGCTTCTACCCCCGGTAGTGATTGCACTTTCCGCATCAACTCATTCACATAGGCACGCCGCGCGGCCGGTTCTTTGTACTTAATCTCTGGCAACGCCATGCTTGCTGTCAGAACATGGTCGGTAATTATCCCCGCATCCGCCCGAATCACTTCATACAGGCTCTTTCCCATCAATCCCGCACCCACCAGCAACACGAGCGCAACGCTCACTTCGGCAATGACCAGGATGTCGCGGAACCGCCGGTGCTTCCGGCCACTTGTTCCGGTACGCCCCCCGTCCTTTAGTGCATCGCTAATATCTGCTTGAGAGGCTTGCAGCGCGGGAAATATCCCGAAGAACAGCCCAGTGAATACAGAGAGCCCCAGTGTGAACAGAAGAACGGGAGTGTTCACGGACACTTCATCCAGTCGCGGTATTCCCGCAGGCGTGGAGTGTACCAGAGCAATCGTCACCCACACCGCCAGAAATAATCCCAGACCACCACCCAGCAGCGAAAGAACCACGCTCTCCGTCAGCATTTGGCGGATTAACCGGCCTCTACCAGCTCCCAGGGCTAGGCGTACCGCCAGTTCACGATGACGTTCAGTGGCGCGCGTCAGCAATAAATTCGCGATATTCGCACACGCGATCAAAAGCACGAACCCGACGGCAGCCATCAGCACTAATAAGGAAGGGCGGATGTCCTCAACGATTGCGTCCAACAACGGCCTTACCGCAATCGTATCTTTACCGTTGGTTTGCGGATGCAGCTCATCAATCCGGGCAGCGATGCTCTTCATCTCGGCACTCGCCTGCTCAGGCATGACTCCGGGCTTCAATCTCCCATTAGCGTAGATGCCAGGATGGTTCCCACGATTGGCTTCTCCGCCTTGCTTGTCTTCCAGGCACCACAGGCAAGAGAACACATCCACGTGCCGCAGCGATCCATGGAGGCGCGAAGGAAGCACTCCTATGATGGTGTAAGGTTCACCATCGAGGATCATTTCCTGGCCAACCACACCCGCATCGCGTCCATACTGGCGTTCCCAGAATCCTTCGCCCAGCAGCACAACTCGCGCGGCACCCACCTTGTCGTCTTCGGGGGCAAGCGCTCGACCCAGGATTGGCTGAACGCGCAGCGTTGGCGTGAAACCATCGGTGATCCTTCGCAATCGAAGGCGTTCCGATTCTTTCTTTCCAGTCCACACAACATCTTCGTTCTGGTAAGCCACCATGCTCTCGAATACTTTGTTCTGAGCGCGCCAGTCATTGAAGTTCGCCATCGAAATGCTCATGTCCGGAATCTGCTCCGATTGTTCGCTCAAGAACATCAGGCGATCCGCTTCCGGGTATGGTAGCGAGCGCAACAGAATGCCGTTCACGACGCTGAAGATGGCAGTGTTCGCGCCAATCCCCAGCGCCAGCGTCAGCACCGCAACCAGCGTGAAGCCCGGCGACCTAACCAGCATTCGTATCGCGTAACGGAGGTCCTGCCACAGAGTTTGCACGGTTTTTCTCCTATTCGTAACGCAACGCCACCAATGGATCGACCCGCGTTGCGCGTAACGCCGGAATCAAGCCTGCCAGCACGGCCACCAGCGTCAGTACGATTCCCGCGGCTCCAAGTGCCAGAGGATCGGCAGGTTTGACGCCGAATAGCAGGCTCGCCAGTAGGCGGGTCAACGCCAGCGCGGCAACAAACCCGATAAGTAATCCTCCGAACGTTAACGCGAATGCTTTGACGATGATCAGCCGAAGGATAGCGGGAGAGTCAGCTCCCAACGCCATGCGCACCCCGATTTCCTTCGTGCGCTGCGTCACACCAAAGGAAATTTGTCCGTACAAACCGACCGCCGCCAGTATGAGGGCCAAAACTGCGAATCCGGTGATCAAACGCGAAGGAAAGCGCCTCAGAAATACCGCGTAGGAATTGGATATGACTTCTTCCATAGATCGCGGCTGAATCATGGGCAATTGCGGATCGAGGCTCTGTAAAGTACTCCGCGCCGCGGAGGTCACGCTTGCAGGATCCTGCACTGTCCGCACAATCACGTAAAAACCAGAGTTAGGGCCTTGCTCAAACGAGCTGTAAATAATCGGCTGCATTGCCACGTCCAGCCCTTCCGTATTTTCGTTGGCAACTACGCCGATGATCTCCTGGTAAGGCAACGTGTCCAGATATGTGAATTTGACTCGTTTCCCGATTGGATTCTCCCCTGCCAGATACTGATCAACGAAGGCTTTATTCACAACCATTCTTGGTGGAGCCTTTGCGTCATCCGCTGCGGAATATCCACGCCCCTCCAGTGTCGGAATCTTCATGAGTGAAAAATAACTGGGCGAGACGTTGCGGATATTGACTTCGTCTTCTGTTCCTTTTTCCTTCGGGTGCCCATCGATCACAAACCGGATCGTGTTCCCGTTTGCCGTCACCGGCAATCTGCTCACCACCGCCGTCCCTTGCACTCCTGGCAGTTGTTCCAGTGCGTCGCTCAGTCGATGTTGGAACTGCAGCGCGGCGGCTTCGTCCTTATAAGAACTTTGCGGAAGATTTACGATAAATGTCAGCAGGTGCCCACCCTCGAACCCCGGATTCTGCTTCAACAAGCTATTCAAACTCCGCACCATAAGCCCCGCGCCCGTCAGCAACACAATCGACAAAGCCAACTCCGCAACAACCAGGCCATCCCGAAGCCAAACCATCCGTGTTCCTGCCGAGGTTCGCGACTCTTCTTTCAACACTTCTCCAGTTTCCGCCCGTGACATTTGCCACGCAGGCACCACACCCACCACGATTCCCGTCAACAACGCAATCACCAGTAGAAACAGAAATGTATTCAGATCCAATTGCACTGCATTCAGAAATGGCAAGTCGGTGCGGGTCTGTTCCGGCAGCACGCTGGTAAGTAATCCAATTCCCCAATACGCAAATAAAAGGCCCAGCGCTCCACCCCATAACGACAGCAACACACTCTCCGTGAGCAATTGCCCAATGACGTGTACTCTGCGCGCCCCCATGGCCACACGGATGGCAATCTCTCTTCTGCGCGCGGTTGCGCGAGCCAACATCAGGTGCGCAACATTCGCACATGCAATCAGCAACACAAATCCCACTGCGCCCAACAGCACAAACAAAAGAGGTCGAACTTTTCCGGTGATGGTCTCGCGCAGGCTTGTCATTCTTATCTGGATAGCCCCATTTTCTTTCGGATATGCGCTGACCAGCGCTGCGTTGATTGTTCGCATCTCCGACATTGCCTGCTGATCCGTTACACCATCCTGCAATCGGCCAACCACTTTCATCCAGCGAAGATTGCGCCGCGAAGTGAATTCGGAACTCAGGTCTACAGGCAGCCAGAGTTCCGGGGTTCCGGCCGGTGCAAACTCAAAATTTGTGGGGAGTACTCCAATGATCGTGTGACCCACTCCATCGAGATGAATAATCTGCCCTAACGCTCTGGGATCACTTGCGAAATGTGTTTTCCAGTAGTTATTGCTGAGGAGGACGACCTGGGCCCCAATTTTGTCTTCGCCTGCTTGAAACTCTCTGCCGATTGCGGGTGAAACGCCCAGCGTGGAAAACAAATTGAATGTACCGCGCGCCACGTTAAGGTTTTCCGGAGCGCCTTTTCCAGTCACGGTAACAGCATCAGATGTGTATCCCGCTATGGATGCGAATGTCTTCGTCGACTTCTGCCAGTCCTGCACATCCGGATAGGACGCGTTCTGTCCGGAATCCTCCATTTGCGGACGTCCCTCGCCCAATGTGTATAGCTGCTCCGGCGACGCATAAGGCAAGGGGCGCAGCAGGGCTGCATTGACGAAGCTAAAAATCGCTAAGTTCGCACCTAGGCCCAGCGCCAGCGTAAGCACCGCGACTGCGGTAAACCCGCGGGACTTCGCCAGCATGCGCATCGCGTAGCGTAGATTCTGAAACAGTCCCCTCATGTGATTCCCCCCTCGACAATTTCAAAATTTCTCCGCGGAAGGTCTTCTTTATGACGCGGAATTTGCGACTTGTGACCCCGTCTCCCTATCCAGCCAGCCATCCTTCAAGTGAATTACGCGATTGCCATATGCCGCGTTTTTTTCTGAATGCGTCACCTGGATGATTGTCGTGCCCCCTTCGTTCAGCTTCCGGAACAATTCCATTATTTCTTCGCCCTGAACTGAATGAAGATTACCGGTTGGCTCATCGGCCAGTATTAGCTTGGGATTCTGAATCACCGCGCGCGCCACACCCACCAACTGTTGCTGTCCCCCGGAGAGTTGATTGGGGAAGAGATCCTTCTTCCCCACGATGTTGAAGCGATCTAGCGTATCGCACACCAGGCTCACCCGTTCCTTATGCGGAATGTTTTTGTAGGAAAGCGGAATTTCCAGGTTTTCGTAAACGGTGAGCGAATCGATCAGGTGGTAACTCTGAAATACGAACCCCGTGTTGTATTTGTGCAACTCGTTTCGTTGTTTTCCATTGAGCCGGTGAACCGCATGCTCCAGAAAATAGTATTCGCCAGTCCAGTCACCATCCAACATCCCGAGAATACTCAAGAGCGTTGACTTTCCAGCACCAGACGGCCCCATAATAGTGACGAAATCCCCCTGTTGAATGTCCAGTGAGATCCGTCGCAGCACATAGAATTTCTGACCGCCTGCGTCGAAAGACTTTTCCAGATTCTTAAGTTGGATCAGTGGCAGCACACTTGCTCCTTTTCTCACTCGTATCGTAAAGCGACCATAGGATCGACGCGCGCCGCAGCGCGTGCCGGTATATAGCAGGCAACCAGCGCGGTCACAGCCACTACCCCGACTGCCGACATGAAAGTGAATGGATCTTTCGGTTTGACTCCATACAGCATGTTCGCAAGCAGGCTCAGCCCGGCAAAAGCGCCGGCGACGCCGATTAGGGTTCCAAGCAGGACAAGGCGTACCCCACGGCCGAGTACCAACTGAAGTATGTCGCGCTTTTGCGCTCCCAGCGCGCTGCGAATTCCAAGTTCACGCGTTCGCTGCGCGGTAGTAAACGACATCACTCCCGCAATCCCGATCGCCGCTAGAATTAGCGAAAGCACCGCAAAGCAACCTGCCAGGAACAAGCTGAATTTGCGCTGCGCAAGAGATGCATTCAATACTTGTTCCATGGTTCGAATTTGTGTAAGCGGCCGCTCTGAATCAAACGACCATATTCGGTGCTTCACGGCCGCAACCGCGTTCAGCGGGTCCCCCTCGGTCCGGATCACGATGAAATTAAAACTCGAAGGAAACTGAGGGAATGGCCAATAAATCATGGCACCTGGGTCCATATCCGGGCCATCCTGCTTGATATCGCCAACTACACCTACAACCTCTCCCGTCAGGGGTGGACCCCAGTCCTTCATCGTCACGCGCTTCCCCACTGGGTTTTCCCCTGGCCAATACGTGTTCGCCATAGTGCGATTGATCAGCATCACCTTTGGTGCGCTCGCCGAATCTCTGTTGTCAAAACCTCGGCCGCTTAGAACCGGGATTTGCATGGTCTCCAGGTAGTGCGGATCGATGATGCGAATATTTGCCGATGGTTCGTCCTCAACCCGAAAGGCTGGCCTGCCTTCGATGGCAAAATCTGTGCTCGCTCCGCCCTCGATCGGTAGGTTGTTGACCAGCCCGGCGGATTGTACCCCGGGTATCGCGCGCACCCCTTCAAGCAGATCGTTCCACCTCTGAATAATTCGCGGATTAGCCCGCGCTTCGTCCACATCTGGCGAGAACATTTGAATGGTCAAAACATGATTGGGTTCAAATCCAAGCGGAACGTGCAGGAGTCGAACGAAACTGTTGGTCAATAGGCCTGCTCCGATCAATAAAACCAACGAAAGCCCCACCTCAGCCACAACTAACACATGCAAGGTGTACGTCTCCCACACACTGGACGAACTTCTCCGAGATTCCTGCAATCCATCACGCGCATCCGTTCGGAACGCTCGATACGCGGGAGCCAGTCCGAAAAACAGCCCAACAAGAACTGTCAGACCCAGTACCGTACACAATACGAGCGCGTCCACGCGCACACTCTCGAGTCGCGGAATATCGCGCGGGCCAAATTTCACGATTAGCCGTAGCCCAAGATTGGCTATCCATAAGCTAAGAGCTCCTCCAGCGACGGCCAGCAGAACATTTTCCACCAGCACCAGGCGCAACAATCTCAACTTGCTTACCCCCAGCGCGATCCTCACGCCGAGCTCTTTTCTGCGTCCGATCGCGCGCACCAATTGAAGGTTCGCCACATTGACGCAAACCAGAATCAGTAACAATGCAACTGCTCCCAGAAAAAGCAGTAATGGGAGTCGCACTTTAGCTGTGAGTCCTTCTCGAACCGTAAGCGCGTAGCCAAACCAATCGGGATCGATTCCTCGATTCTCCGCGTCTATCGATGAAGAAAGCGTGTGCAATTCGGCACGAACCATTCCAATCGTCGTACCCGGATTCATGCGGCCAATCACTTTAAACAGGTGCGCCCTCCGATTGCCAATCAACTCTTCATCGGGAGCCAGCGGCATCCAAAGCGCGGCATCCATCGGAAAGTGAAACCCTTCTGGCATCACCCCTACGATCCGTGCGGCGCTGCCATTCAGTTTGCACGTTTTTCCTACAATGTTCTGATCTGCCCCGAAACGTCGGCGCCACAGTCCATAACTCAGTATCACCACCGAACTACTGCCCGGCTGGTTTTCTTCCGCTGTGAAGTAGCGCCCAAGAAATGGCGCCACTCCCACACTTGGAAGGAAATTCGATGTCACTAGATAGCCATCGACGCTCTCCGGTTCTTGCCCTCCGCTCAGATTGAATGGAAATGGCCGATAGGCCGCCACTCCGTGCAAGGTGCGGCTCGAGCGAGCCACATCCGCGTAATTTGCGTACGTAAAATTCGTCCATGACCAGCCGGAATGCCGTTCTTCCACTTGCATCAATCTGTCTGCTTCAGGCATGGAGAGGGGAGCAAGCAGAACAGTATTCGCCACGCTGAGAACCACCGTTGCAGCACCGATTCCCAAGCTCAACATCGCCAACGCCGCGAGAGTAAATCCCGGTTTGCTCCGCAGAAGCCGCAAGCTGAATCGAATGTCTTGCCACAAAGCGTTCATTCCCAATACACCTCGGATGTAACTACTCGTACCGCAAAGCCACCATAGGGTCCACTCGTGCTGCTCGACGAGCCGGCAGGAATCCGGCAAGTGCGGCAACAATCACCAGAAGACTTGATGCCACTACAATTGCTACGGGATCCGCAAATCCAAGGCCGAATACCATGCTGCGAACAAAATGGGTTCCCGCAAGCGCGATAGGCAGGCCGATCGCAATTCCTATCACGGCCAGTAGCAGCGTCTCTCGCAGCACTTGCCAAAGAACATTCGCCGGTTCCGCCCCAAGCGCCAGATGAATTCCGATATCACGAGTGCGGCGAGCCACTGTGTAGGCCATGACTCCGTACAGCCCTATGCTTGCTAGCACTATGGCCAGCGCGCCGAATGCTTCCGAGAGTTTTTGAACAAACCTGTCAGTCTCCAGAGAGTCGTCGACCAGACCCGACATAGTGTTGATTTCAACCGACGGCACCGCGGAACTCGTAGCCTTAACCGTTTGGCGGAGCAAGGCGCTCACGCCGGCGGGGTCCGCTACTGTACGAACCTCGAACACTGCGGCGGTCTGCTCCCACATCGGATTAAACAACGGCGCGTAAAGTCGCGGCCGCATTTCTTCGCGCAAATTGTTGTATTTTGCGTCCGCCACTACTCCTACAACCACCAGTTCCATCGGATTCCCGGGATACACGTCGCGAATCTGCTTGCCGATGGGATTTCTGCCGGAAAAGAACATTCGCGCAAATGTCTGATTGATCACTGCGGCTCGCGGTCCGTTGCTACTATCCTGCTTTTCAATTTCACGTCCCATCAGGATTGGAATTCCCATGGTCGAAAAATAGCCCGGTCCAATATGATCCATGCGTGACTCCAAATCTTCGCCGGGCTTTGGCGTGTATCCTTCAACAGCAATCGGATCTCCCGATTCGGAATGACTGAACAAACCGTTGTGAGAAACCGCAACCCCACGCAAACCTGGAATCGCTGAAATCTTCTCTAACAGCTCTTGATACAACTGCGTCGCCGCGGGTCCTTTGTAACCGCCTGCCGCCGCATTCACGCGAAACAGCAACAGATTTTCGCGGTTGTAGCCGAGATTCACTTCGCTCAGTCTTGCCAGGCTGCGCACAAATAATCCCGCTGCCACAAGCAATATGAGTGACACCGCTACCTGAGCTACCACCAGGATTTTCCCTATAGGCCATCGCCGCGGCGACGAATCCCCTCCAACTCCCATCCCCGTAGACTTCAGCAACGGCGATAGGTCCATCCGGGTAACGTGAAGCGATGGAATCAGCCCGAACAAGATCGCCGTCACTATCGTGACGCACAGCGTGAAACCCAGAATGCGTGCGTCCGGCACCAAATTAAGTTGCACCTCGTTGGACGCACCAGACACCATGCGCAGCAACAACTCGTCCGCCCAGTACGCCAACAAAACCCCAAACACGGCTCCCATTCCCGCAAGGAGCAGACTCTCCGTCAGCAACTGCCTCAGTAGGCGCGTTCGTCCAGCGCCCATGGCCAGTCGCAGGGCAAACTCTTTTTGTCGGGAAGTTCCCCGAGCCAGCAGTAGATTCGCCACATTTACGCAAGCTATCAACAGCACCAGGCCCACCAGGACCATCAGAAACTTCAGTGGCGCCCCGAACCCGTTTCGAAGTGTAGAGGCACCTCGGGCTCCACTCTGCACATTGAGTCGTTGGTTCAATACTCTTTGGATTTGTTCTGTCGCCTGCCCTGCCCCTGGGGTGTTTTCCAGCATGCGCTTGAACACCACATTCATGCCTGCGTTCGCCTGTGAAATTTCCGTCCCCGGCCGCAAGCGCCCCACCACCTGAAGCCACAAATACTGGTTCACCAGGCCCTCTGAAGACGCAGTCAAAAAATCCCTACCCGGATACACGGCATCCTGCATCGTGATTGGCAGCCAGATATCCGGCGCTTCTCCCACCGTCTCGCCGAAGAATCCCGGAGGCGTTACGCCAACGATTTCGAACGCACTATTCCCAATACCAAGGGTTTTGCCCAGTACTTCAGGATTCAAGCCAAAGCGCCGTTTCCAATACGCATAGCTCACGACGGCGATCGGCGAACCACCTCTCGCCCGATCCACCTCTGGAGTAAACATTCGGCCGGCCGCAGGTTTCACTCCAAGTGTGGAAAAATATTCGCCACTTACCAGCCGTGCGCGCACAGTTTCTCCGCCCTCGCCCGCGTGTCGCACGGAATCTCCAATCGTTACCTCTACTTCGGGCAGGCTGCTGTCCGCTGCGAAGATTTCTGAAAAAACCTCGTTGTGATCGCGCAAGTATTCAAACTCTGAATACGCCAGCAGCGACCGCTCACCCGTCTGACTCCCGAAATGAGTGCCATGATCGTCGGGATCGGTTAGAACTGCCAGCTGCTCGGGATGTGCCACAGGCAGGGAGCGCAAGAGTACCGAATCCAGAACGCTAAAGATCGCTGTGTTTGCGCCGATGCCCAGTGCCAGTGTCAGTACCGCGACCGCTGTGAAGCCGGGGGTTTTCTCCAGCATTCGAAGGCTATAGCGAATGTCCTGCCAGACCGTCCGCAGCATCATTCGTACCTCAACGCAACCATGGGGTCAACGCGAGTGGCTCGTTGCGCTGGAACGTAACAGGCCGCGAATGCTGCTGCTCCTAACAAGATTCCCACTCCAATAAATGTCTGCGGATCAGTTACGGAAAGTCCAAACAACAGGTGCCCCAACAGTCGGGCGAGAACTAATGACGCCATCACGCCAATCAGCAAGCCCAAAACCACCAGCTTCATCCCTTCACCAAGAATGCTGCGCAACACCTGCGCGGGGGCAGCACCGAGTGCCATGCGCAACCCAATCTCTTGGGTACGTTGCGCAACCGAAAATGAAAGCACTGCGTAAATGCCCAGCGCCGCAAGCAGCAAAGCGAAGCCGGCAAGTCCACCGAGGAGTTTCGCTTGCAGTTCCCGCGGAGCCAGATCCACATTCACCAACTCCTCAAGCGGCATAACTCCATCAATGGGTTGTTCTTTGTCGACCGACCATATTGCCGCTCGCACTGCCCCGGCGATTAGCGTTGCATCGCCGGCGGTCTTCACGGCCAGATATCCGGGCGAATAAAAAGACTGCTGTTGATATGGAAAATACATCTCTGCTCGCGGGGGCAGATCGAATCCCATCTGCTTCATGTCACCCACAATTCCAACAATGGTGACCCAAGGCTGGGAACTGTCGTAATCGCCCATCTTCATCCGCTTGCCGATCGGATTTTGGTCCGGCCAAAATTGCTTCGCCATCGTTTCATTGATCAGCATCACTGGTACACTATGCGCAGAATCGCGGCGCTCCAGCAGCCGTCCTTCCTTCAGCAGTACTCCCAGGGTTTGTAGATACTCGGTGCTGATAACGCGAGTATTGGCGTCAGCTATCTCGCCAGGCTTTGGCTGCGGTTTCCCTTCAATAGTGAAACCGCGTGTTCCTCCGCGATTGGTGTACGGAAGCCAGGTTGTATATCCCGCGGATTTGATTCCGGGAATTTGTGTGACGCGTGCAAGTACTTCCTCATAGAAAGCTGTGCGACGGGCAAATTCGTCGTAGCGGGGACGGGGCAATTCGGTTTCCATCACCAGTACGTTGTCGGTACGAAAGCCCAAATCCAATCCACGCATCCGGAAAAAACTCTTTATCAGCAATCCCGCCCCGGAAAGCAATACAACCGCCAGCGCGACCTCTGAAATCACCAGCACGTTCCTTACGCGATTTCCGGCGGCTCCAACGGCGCCGCGGTCTCCAGCTTGCTTCAGCGTCTCGTTCACGGGAATAGAAGCGCCACGAATTGCCGGGATCAAGCCAAATAATATTCCGGTCATGGTCGAAACTACCAAAGTGAATACAAGCAGTCTCCAGTCCAACGAGATCTGGTCGATCTTTGCAATCCCGGAAGGAACCAGTTGCTTTAGAACTACAAAGCCCCATACCGACAACAACAGGCCAGCAATTCCCGCAATTGTGCTGAGCAACAAACTTTCCGTCAGCAACTGGCGAATCATGTCGCGTCGTCCCGCGCCCAGTGCGATCCGTACTGCCAGTTCTCTTCGACGCCCTGTTGCCCTTGCCAGCGTAAGGTTTGCTACGTTCGCGCACGCGATCAACAGAACAAATGCCACCGCACTTAGCAGCACAAGTATGGGGAGCCGCGATTCTCCAGTTAGGTATTCGCGCAGCGGCATCGCATACGCTCCTACATTCGTGTTTTCCTCGGGGTTTTCCTCCGCAAGCCTTTTCGCGATAGATGCCAGGTCAGCATTGGCGGCCACCAGTGAAACTTCCGGTTTCAGCCGCCCAACGACGCGCAAATAGTGAGAGCCATGATTTGCCAGCTCTTTACTGGAGAACTGGGCAGGCACCCACATCTCTGCTTCACGTTCCGGAAATACAAAGCCTTTCGGCATCACGCCGATTACGGTGAATTTGGTGTCATTGAGCAGGATTTGGCGATCCAGCACTTCTCGATCGGCCCCGAATTGGCGCACCCACAATCCGTAACTCAAGACAGTGACAGGCGCTACCCCTGGTTGATCTTCTTCTGCACTGAAACTACGCCCTATCGTCGGAGAAACGCCCAATACCGAAAATAGATTCGACGTAGCGGCCACTGCCGTGACCTGCGTAGGCTCACCATGACTGGTCAGATTAAGTGTCCTGCCTGCAAGCGCGGCAATATCGTCAAATGTGTGGTTTCTCGCCTTCCACTCTGCATAATTTCCCGGTGCAGGCGTGTTCATTGGAAATCCGATGAAGGACGCATCTTCCCAGACCATCATCAATCGGTTCGCGTCACGGTAGGGAAGCGGTTCTAACAGGACAGCATTGGCAAGACTAAATACCGTCGTATTCGCTGCTATTCCCAAGGAGAGGATGAGAATCGCAAATAGGGCAAACCCGGGCCTTTTTGCGGCGGTGCGAAGTGCAAAACGCACATCCTGCCAGATCGTCAGCATCTACTGCCTCCGGGATTCAGGCTCCGACATGAGCTTCCTGGGTTTCTTCCACAATCCGGCCGTCAAACAGTCGTATGGTGCGCTCCGCAAAATGCGAATAACGCTCATCGTGTGTCACCATGCAGATCGTCGCTCCGTTTCGATGCAAGTCCCGTAGCAGTTCCATCACCGCCTCGCCGTTTCGCGAGTCGAGGTTTCCGGTAGGCTCATCCGCCATCAGAATCAGTGGGTCTCCGACCAACGCACGCGCCACAGCCACGCGCTGTTGTTGACCACCGGAAAGTTGCGCGGGATAATGCCGTACTCGATGAGCCATGCCCACCCTCTGCAGCGCATGCTCCACCTTTTGTTTCCGCTCCGCGGCGCTGGTACCTCGATAGGTAAGCGGCAATTCCACGTTTTCGTATACGGTTAGATCGCCAATCAGGTTAAACGCCTGAAAGATAAAACCGATTTCTCGATTGCGAATACGCGTTCGTTCACTCGCGGTAAGATTGGCCACCGGCTGCCCATTTAGAAAATAGTTTCCATCCGTGGGCGAGTCCAGTAGACCCAGAATAGACAGGAGGGTGGATTTGCCACAGCCCGATGGGCCGGAGATCGATATGTACTGCCCCTTGTGAATCTCCAGATGTATCTCTTCCAGCGCGTGCGTCTCCACTTCATCCGTTAGGAACACCTTCTTCACGCCTTCCATCTTGATCAGTACATTATTTCCGTTGTTCATTTGCGCTCCTGAGTTCACTCAATTTGGCAGGCATGCCCGCCGCTTGCTTCCCTGTCCAGACACTTACCCACTCTTAGATACGAAGCCCTACGTATCAAAAGTTCCGAATTTGCTTATGTTCCCAAGCAAAGCCTTCCTCACTCGTACCTCAAAGCCACCATCGGATCGACTCGTGTTGCCCGAAGCGCTGGAATCGCACAAGCCCAGAATGCTGCTGTTGCCAACACCAGCCCAACCAGCGCGTAAGTCACCGGATCCGTCAGGCTGACCTCAAAGAGTTGGCTCTTCAGGAAGCGCCCCAGCACAATCGCCCCGGCCAATCCAAACACGCCGCCAAGAAGGACCATGCGAGTCCCTTCGCGGAATACCATCTTCAAAATCTGGCTGGATTGCGCGCCAATCACCATCCGAACCCCGATTTCGTTCGCTCGTTGCGATACCACGTAAGACATCACTCCATAGATTCCCAGGCACGCCAGCAACATTGCCAATCCGCAGAATCCCCCCACCAACGCCGCAACAAATCGACGCTGTGCCAGGCTTACCGATATACGCTGCTCCATGGTCGCTTCATCGTAGACTGGGGTGTTCTTATCCAATGCTGCCGCTTGTTCTTCTAACGCACGCGACACTTGTGCCGAATCCAGGGAACTGCGCACCACCAGAGTTCCGCCACCGGATGGATTTTGGCTTTCCAGCAAATAGGCATCCGCAGTCATGCCTCCATCCAACCCCGTTTGCCGGACGTCACCCACGATTCCCACGATGACCGCCCACGGTTTGTCCTCTTCGCGGCCCCCAAGTTGGATCGCTTTGCCCAGCGGGTTTTCCCCAGGCCATACGTGCTTTGCAGTGGTTTCGCTGATAACCGCCACCGGAGCAGAGGCTGCCACCGCTGCGTCCCCTTCGGCAAATCCCCGGCCCCTCAGGATCGGGATGCGCATCGTGTCGAAATACTGGGGTGTCACATAGTAAGCATCCACGTCGGGCGCTTCGGCTGTGCCCGCCAGAACCCTATCCTTAATGTGGAATCCGCGGCGATCAAACCCGCCTCCAAGCGGCAACGTACTCACCATCGCAACGTTCTCGATCCCCGGAATTTGCCGGATTCGATCCAGGTACGCTTCTTCAAATTGCAGCGATTCCTCTGGCTTCTGGTATTTCCCCCCAATCAGATTGAACGCCGCTGTATGGAGATGCGCGGTTTCGAAGCCGGGATAAACTCCGACTATCCGGCCCAGACTGCGTACCAGCAATCCGGTGCTGATTGCCAATATAAACGCCATGGCGATTTCCACGACCACTAGCGCCGTCCGGAGTTTTCCTCGGCCCGCTCCAATTGCTCCTCGCCCCGCGCTCTGCAACGCCTCTCTGGCTTCACACCCCGCCGATTGCATCGCTGGTATAATTCCCGCCAACACTCCGACCCCAATGCTCACAACTAGTGAAAACAATAGGACGCCGGAATCAACTCGGACCTGTTCCAATCGCGGAATGTTCGCCGGGCTCCACGCCTGCAGCGCGCGCACTCCCCATACCGCAACCAAAACGCCCACAGTGCCTCCGACTATCGTCAGCAGCAGCGCCTCTGCCAGTAACTGCGCAAGCAATCGCTTCCTTCCCGCACCCAGCGCTGCACGGACCGCCATCTCTCGCTGTCGCGTCGCAGCGCGCACCAGCACCAGATTCGCTATATTCGCGCAGGTAATCAGCAACACGAATCCAGTTGCCGCCATCAGTAGCCACAATATTGAGGAAATCCTTCCTACGATCGCGGTGTGCAGCGCCGTTACCCGCACCGTAGAATCCAGCGGATAGTCGTTTGGAAATTCCTTCGCCAGTTGTGTGGCAATCGTGTTCATTTCCGCGCGGGCGGACTCGATGGTCACACCACCCCTCAATCGCGCAGCGCTTCGCAGATGCTGGCAAGAACGGCAGGCCATTGAAAGTGACGCGTCATAACCCAGCGGCGCCCAAATCTGCGGGGGATTTGTCCCCGACGAAAAAAGCAACGGCTCGAAATTTGCCGGTAACACTCCTATGATCTCGTAAGAGATTTCGTTTAACCGGATTTTCGAGCCGACCACATTCCGATTGCCACCGAATTTGTCCATCCAGAATCCGAAACTCAGTAGAACTTCATAGCGCCTGTCAGGACGATCTTCTTCCAGCAAGAAATTGCGACCAACAACCGGCGATACTCCGAGCATTGGAAGCAAATTCTGGGAGATGCGCAGCCCTTTCAACACTACCGGTCTACTTTGCCCGGTTTGTGTCGGCTCCCAGTCTCGAAACACTGCGATGGACTCGAAAGAACGGCTGCGCTGCTTCCAATCCTCCACCAATCCATAAGAAACTGTGATCGGATTCACCGTGTCGTGATCCGCGGATGCCAGCGTAACCAGGCGTTCCGGATTCGCGTAGGGCAATGAACTCAGCAGCACCGTCTTGACTGTGCTGAACAATGTCGTGTTCACGCCGATCCCCAGCGCAAGCATCAGCAGCGCCGCGAGAGTCACACCGGGCGTCTTCAGCAGCATCCGCACCCCGTACCGAATGTCCTGCCACGCAATTTGCAGCATCACTCGTACCTCAGTGCCACCATTGGATCGATTTGCGTGGCACGTCGCGCAGGTACAAACGTCGCGATGGCTGCCACTACCCCCAGTGCCAGTAACGCAATCCCGATGCTCGAATATCCAAATGCCTGCACGTCATACAGCATCGAGTTAATCAACCGGCTAAATGCATATGCCAGCGGTACCCCCACGACTATTCCCACTCCCACCAGCCGTGCGACGTCTGCCGTGATCATCCATCCCACTCGCTTGGGCTCTGCTCCCAGTGCCATGCGTACACCAATTTCCCGTGTTCGCTGCGTCACCGTGTACGCCAACAATCCATAGATTCCCAGGGCCGCGAGCACCGCTGCCAGTGCCCCAAAGGCTAGCGCCAGGAATGCCACAAGCTTGTCCCCACTCAGCCGCAGGTCCACTTGTTGCGTGAAGGATCGAACATCGTAAATCGGCAAACTCGAATCCAGGTCCGCGATCGCCGTGCGAACCGAATTCGCCAGCATCAGCGGGTCGCCTGTCGTGCGCACGTAGTAACTGAGCGAGGATATTGTCTTTTCTTGCGTGTACGGGATGTAGAGGAACGAAGTTAATTTTTCCTTTACTCCCGAATGGTGGCTGTCCTGCACTATCCCGACAATTTCTATGTCTAGCGGGCCGTTTCCAGCCCCGAGCATCAGGTGTTTCCCGACCGCCTGCCCTTTCGGGAAAAATTCCTTCACCATCGCTTGATTGATCACCGCTACTTTTGGGCTTTCCGCACCATCCTGGCGCGCGAATTCGCGTCCCTGCAATAGCGGGATTCCGAGATTTGTGAAATGTCCAGGCCCAATCCCATTCAGTAGAATGTGTCTCGTGCCCGCCAGCTCCGCTGGTTCCCCTTCAACAGTCACGTTTCCGCCGCGATTGCTGTCCGCAATTAAAGGCTCTTCGGTTGCGCTCAGCGACACCACTCCCGGCAATGCTCCAATTCTCTCCTCCATCTGACGATAGAAGCTCAGGCTGCGCGCAGAGTCATATCCATTCAGTTGCGGCGCAATGGAAAACTGCAGCACGTGGTCCGCGCGCATCCCCAGATTCACGTGTTGCAGGTTGTAAAGGCTTCGCACGAACCCCCAGGCACTTGTCACCAGTAGCAATGTCAAAGCCACTTGGGAAATCACCAGCAGTTTGCGCAGCCGCGCGTGCGATAGGCCTGAAGCTAGCGCCCCGGCTTGCTCTTTCAGGGTCGTTGCTAGTTGCACGCGCGTGGTGCTTACTGCGGGCGCGATGCCAAACAAAATACCGCAAAGCAGCGCAAGAACCACGGTAAAGGCCAGTACCGGAAGATTTAGCGACGACGAAAGCCCGTCGGCAATCATGTTGTTCTCCGCAAAACGCACCAGCGCGAAGCTCAACCAACTTGCCACCAGCAATCCCAACGCTGCGCCAGCCAGCGATAGCAGGCAAGATTCAACCATCAATTGGCGAACGATCCTCCACCGGCTGGCCCCCAGCGAAAACCGTACGCTGATCTCTTTCTGACGTGATGCTCCGCGTGCGGTTAGTAATCCCGCCACATTCGCGCAGGTGATGAACAAAACCAGCCCAACCATCCCCATTAATGTCAACAGTTTGGGGCGCGTGTCATTCTCCAGCAATGGTCGCCCGCGTGCTCCACTATGCAGTACGAGCGGTTGCGTTACGTATTCCTTTTGCTCTTGGTCTGTAATTCTTTTACTTACCAGCGGCAATTCATTTTCCAGCAGCGCATGGTAAGTGGGTGCGAGCGCTGCTGCTGCTTGCGTCTGCGAAACTCCCGGCTTCAATCGCCCTATCAACTTCACCCAGTAATCCAGGTGATTGTCTAACCCATCCCACGTCGGCGTAACAATCGGTTTCAGCGTAATGGGCAGATACACCTGCGAAATTCGTCCCAGTTGGATTCCATCAAACCCCGCCTGCACCACGCCAACAACCGTCATCAACTGGTTGTTCACTTGCAGACTCTGATTCAGGATTCCACGATCACCACCAAACCGCTTCTGCCAATATCCGTATCCGAGCACGACAACCGCATTCCCTCCGCCACGGACTTCGTCCGACGGTTGAAGCAGCCTTCCAAGAACTGGTTGCACGCCCAGCGTCTCGAAATAATTTCCAGACACAAGTTCCGCGTCGGCCCGCTCTGTCGCCCCGCGATACGCCACGCTCAGCGGAAAATCCGCTTTCGCCGCCAGTCCTGCGAAGACTGTGCTGTGTTCGCGCAAATCCTTATACGTCGGGTACGAGAAAGACTCGGAACCGTCACCCTCATCGGAACTGATGTGACCGCTTCGCTGCCCCGGCCCATACAGCAATACCAACTCCTGCGGCCGTGGCACTGGCAGTCTTTGCAGCAGGACCTGACGCATCACTGAGAAAATCCCGCTGTTCGCACCAATTCCCAGCGCCAACGTCAGTACGGTAATAGCACTGAAGCCGGAATTCTTCGCCAGCATCCGTAACCCGTACTGTATGTCCTGCCAAAGAGTCTGCATCAATAGCTCCTACTCATAGCGAAGTGCTTCCATGGGATCGATACGCGTCGCTCGCCGCCCGGGGATCCAGCACGCAGCTAACGTAACCAACAGCAGCAAAGAAGCAACGCCGATGAAAGTCATAGGATCCGTTGCGCTAACGCCAAACAGAAAGCTGGAGAGCAGTCGAGCAAGCGCAAGAGCCGCCAAAGCGCCAATGGAAATTCCAATCCCAGCGAGTTTGCCGCCGTGACTCATCACCAACCTCGCTACGTCGCTCCGTCGTGCTCCCAATGCCATGCGGATACCGATCTCATTGGTCCGCTGCGCAACCGAATACGCCATCACGCCGTAGAGTCCCAGGGCCGCCAATACCAGTGCAACGCTGCCCAAGACGCTTAGAAGACTGGCGGAGATTCGTTGGCTGAACAAAGATGTGGCAATACTGTCATTCAGAGAAATGGTATCAAACACGGGGACGGCAGGGGCGACGGCTTGTGCCTCTTGCCGCAAAGCCGAAGTGGCGCTATCGATTGTTCCGGAGGTACGTACGTAAAATACCAGGCCCATCTCGGGCCGGTAGATTTGTCGTATGGGAACGTAGAAATAGGGAGCTTTTGCCTCCGTGAGCCGGTAGATCTTGCTGTCCGGAACAACGCCAACGATCGTGAACCATTGTCCCCAGCCGTGGACCTTGCGGCCAAGCACAATTCCAGTCGGCACAAATCGGCGGACGAACTCCTCATTAACGATCATGACCGGCGGAGCGCTACTGTCGTCGCGTAGATTGAAGTCGCGACCCTGGAGTATCGGCATCTTCATTAATTCGAAATAGCCGGGCGCCGCCAACGTCCGATAGATCTTCATGTTCTCGCTTGGCGCGGCTATGTATCCCTGTATCTGCAAGTCCTCCCATGAGCCACCCTCGACGCTCAGGGGAACGTAGTCTGCATAGCTAACGGTAGTGACACCGGGTTGGCGCTCGAGCCGTTCACGCAATTGAAGGCAAAAGGAATCCGCTTGCTGTTTGTCATAGCTTGCCGCCGACAGGTCGAGCTTCGCGATGGCAATGTGCTCCGGGTCGAACCCCGGGTGGATTTCGCTAACGTGATGAAAGCTCTTTACGAACAATCCCGCACCTATCAAGGCCACGACCGCTAATGCCATTTCAGAGGTCGCAAATAGTCCCAGTAGACGTGCAGAACGGCGGCTGGAGCCGGCGCGTCCACCTTCCTTGAGCGCGTCGCTCACTCTTCCCTTTGCGGCCTGCAGCGCCGGGGCGATCCCCGCCAGCAGCGCAACCCCAATGGTGACGATAATCATGAACAACAGCACTCCGGTATCGAGCGGAGCCCGCGCCAAAGCCGGCGCGTACGTGTGTGGAAGGAGATATCCAAGCGAACCACCAAGTGGAGATGCAATGGCGAGTCCGACAAATGAACCAGCCACAGCGAGAAGAAGTGCTTCCGTGAGGAGTTGGCGAATTACTCGAGTGCGCGGTGCCCCGAGCGCTAACCGTACGCTGAATTCTTTCTGCCGTGTGGTAGCACGTGCCAGCAACAAATTAGTGACATTCGCGCAAACGATCAGGAGCAGCACTCCACCGGCCGCCATCAAGATGCTGAGCGGACCCAAAAGCGGATCTTGAATTCCGTAGTGGGCTTTCCACATGGGGAGTAGGGTTGCGCTCATGCCCTCATTGGTATTTGCGTCTTCACGCGCCATAACCCCCGCAACCGACTGAACTTCCCCACGGGCTTGTTCAAGAGATACTCCCGGGCCCAACCGCGCAAGCACGCGGAATGTCCTCCATTTCCGGTCGCGAAGAGTTGCTTCTCCTGTCGACGTCAATTGGCCGTACATCGTTGCGGGCACCCATACTTCAAACGCCAGCCCCGGCATCGAGCCGTGAAATGCATCTGGCACCACACCGATGATGGTGTAACGGAAGTGATTGATGCGAATGGTTTCCCCAATAACGCTCGCCTCGGCGTGAAAGTGACTGGTCCAAAAAGAATGGCTGATGATGGCCAGGGGATGCGCATTCTGCTCGTGGTCCACTTCCGCAGTAGAAAAGAATCTGCCGAGTACCGGCTTGACGTGCAACAGATCAAAATAATTTCCAGAGATGACTTCGCCCCAAACTCGCTCTACGGAATCTTCTTCCCCAACTGCAAGCGCGATGGGTTTCGAGACAGACATTGACTCCACAAGTTTGCAGTTGTCGCGCAAATCTCGAAAATCCAGATAGGAAGTGGGCACCCAATCGCCGTTGGGTGCCAAGGATTCCAGCGCTACTACACGTTCAGGATCGCCGGCTCCAGGAAGTGGATTTAACAGTACGGAGCGGACCCAACTGAAGATCGCGGTGTTGGCACCAATGCCCAAGGCAAGCGTAATGACGGCGATTGCGGTGAATCCGGGTTTCTTGCCTAGCATGCGCAAGCCAAAGCGTGTGTCTTGCCAGAGATTTTGCAGCATCATTCATACCTCAGCGCAACCATCGGATCTACTCTGGTTGCACGCCGCCCAGGAATCCAACAGGCAGCCAACGTGACCAGCAACATTAGAATTGCGACTCCAATGAAGGTGACGGGATCGGTAGGCGTCACGCCGAAAAGTTGCGATTGCAGCCACCGAGTAAGAATCAGCGATCCCAGTACTCCAACGGCAATACCAGCAACCCCCGTTAGCGTTCCTTCGCCTAACACCATGCCGAGCACTTCCCTTGCGTTTGCTCCGAGGGCCATACGCACGCCAATCTCGCGCGTGCGTTGCACCACTGAGTATGACGTCACGCCATAAATGCCGGCGATTGAAAGGAAAAGCGCCGTTGCGGAAAAAACTCCGATTAGCACCAGGCTGAAACGACGCCCACCGAGTGCAGCAGCAAAAGTCTGCGAGAGGCTGCTGAATGTTGGTGGAACGTTTGGATCCAATTCGCGAACAATTTCACGCGCCGCGGAATAGATCGAGTCCGGCTGGCCTGACGTGAGCATCACTATCGAAAACTGCTGCGCCGCTTGCGGGCGCTGCCGGTAATTGACATAAATGGTTGGGCGCACCGGCGATTCCAGGCTGTGATCGCGGATGTCATCCACTACACCGACAACTGTCAACAGGCGTGCGTCCCCGTCCATGTTTCCAAATTCAAGCGCTTGCCCGACGGGATCCTGGTCCGGCCACTTTTCCTTCGCCAGAGACCAGCTGATGATAGCGACAGGCTGATTGTCGATAGTGTCACGCTCGTCAAAAAAGCGCCCACTCAACAGGGGAATTCCCAGCGCGGTGAAGAAATCGTCAGAGGCTACGCAATAATCTGCGTCTCCCGCATGCGCCCGGTCTCGAAAGATTCCATCGAAGAATTTTGTGAACTCAAGCATCAGGGCCGGGTCTTTCTCCAGACCACCTTTCGCAGATCGCTGGATCAAATCCTCCATATGAGGTGAAATCTGCCCGGGATTCATAACCACGTAAGTTCCGTCGGCTGGGCCACCATTCGAAAGTGGGAGCACATTCGTGCCGCCAATTCTTTGCACGCCGGGAACCTGGCGCAGTCGAGTAAGGACATCTTTTAGAAACCGGATCCGCTGGACCTTCGTCGCATCCTCGGGAAGTCTCAATTCCATTGTCAGGACGTTCTCCGTCCGGAATCCCGGATCAACGGACAGCACGCGCAACAGGCTGCGGCCGAGGAGCCCCGCGCCAACCAGGAGCACGAGCGTAACGGCAAGCTGCCCGGCAACAATCAAGCGCCCCAACTTCTGCTTGCCGTAGTTCCCCGCTTGTCGCTGGCCGCTCTCATTCAGTGCCGCGCGTGGATCATCGGATGTGGCGCGAACCGCACTCGAAATTCCCAAACCAATTGCCACCAGGCATATGACGGCGAGCGAAAACAATAAAACAGGTAGATTTACCGCCACGTTCTCGACTCTTGGTAGATTCCCAGGGGCAATGCTCAATAATCCGCTCAATCCCCAGATTGCCAGGATGATTCCGGACGCTCCTCCGATCGCGGAGAGCAGAAACGCTTCCGTCAGAAACTGCCGAATCAGCCTGTTGCGCCGCGCACCCAATGCAACACGAATGGAAAGTTCCCGTTCGCGGCCTGCAGCCTGCGCCAGCATGAGGTTCACAACGTTGGCACAGGCAATCAACAACAGAAATCCCGCTGCACCGAAAAGCATCATCAGCGCCGGGCGCACATTGCTGGTCATCGCGTCGCGCAATGGCTCGATGGCCACGGCAACCATTGCAGTGTCTTCGCCGTTCTCCCGTTTCAACCTCTGCGCAATCCCGGTAAGTTCACTCCGCGACGTGCTGACCGGCACGCCGTCGCGCAATCTACCGATCACACGCCAGTTGTGTGCCGTGCGACTTGGAAGCATTGGAGATATTTCGCGAGGGATCCAGATGTCAGTGTTGTCTGGGAAGCGAAATCCTGGAGGAAGTACGCCAACAACTGAGGCGGATTGCCCCGCGATCTTCAGGTGAATCCTCGATAGATCCTGTGTGCTTCCAAGCGACTGTTTCCAGTATGCATTGCTGACCAACGCGGCGGCCGGTGCATCCGCGCGCTGCTCGTCAAGCGCAAAATTCCTCCCGATAATTGGCTGCACGGCCATCACTGAGAAGAAATCTTTTGAAACAGTTGTAATCATCGCGGGAGTTGGCTCACTGCCCCCGGAAACGGAGTCCAGGCCTCCGCCATATTGCGCGACGCTCTGGAGGGAATGATTCTGATCACGCAAATCCGCAAAATTCGGATCGGCAAAGTTCATGCGCCCGCCGGCGCCGTTCACTTCCCACAGCTGAACGATTTGTTCCGGATGCGAAAAAGGAAGGGGACGAAGCAGCACCCCGTAGACCACGCTGAAAATCGAAGTAGTCGCACCGACTCCGAGTGCCAGCGTCAGAACCGCGACCGCTGTGAACCCTGGATTCTTCGCCAGCATCCGCAATCCGTAGCGTATGTCCTGCCACAGCGTCTGCATCAGGCTCTCCCGCTCACAAAGGAGACTTACTTTTCCCATCGACGCGCGAGGCCCGCAGTACGGGAGGATGAAGCGCCCTCATGCTCGCCATGAGTACTACAATGTCTGCTTTGTTCAACCTGTCAGTGCCAACGAAGCGAGGATCCGTCACTCCGATCACTTTGAACCGATAGCCATTCAGAACTATCGTTCGGCCAACGATGGAAGGATCCATTCCAAAGCGGCGCTTCCAGAAGCCGTAACTGATGACGGCAACGGGCGACGCCATTCCTTCTTCCTCATCCGCTTCCGTAATCAGTCGGCCAACCCACGGTTGCGCTCCCAACACTTTAAAATAATTCCCTGACACCAGCTCTCCGCGAACTTGCCCGGTGACGCCTGGGCAAACCATCTTCTCGGTCACCGCACTCCAATATCGCGCAGTGACTCCAGTCTGATTCACAACCATTTCCTGAAATTCCAGGCGCATCGGATAGGAAAATGACAAGCTGGCAGGTCCATCCGAATCCCGCGCGGCTATCACGACAATTTGCCCTGCGTCACGAACTGTCTTATTCCTCAGAATTGTCGCTTCCACAGAAGGAATAGCTCTTGCAACTGCCAAGATTCCAATCCCTGTCATCAGCAGTGATATGGCCGTCAATCCTGGCCTCTTGGCCAATTTCCGCAGGCATTCACGTGTGTCTTGCCGGACAGTTTGCACAGCTCCCTCCACCACTTGCGATCTTTTCGTCTCGCTTGTGAATTACTTCAGCCGTATTCGTTCGTAGTTGTCCCACTGCGACATATCCGACAGAATTACCCGGTCCCCGCCCTGCAACCCCTCCAGAATTTCAACTGTGTTCACCGAACTGCGCCCGAGTTTCACGTTCGCTCGCACCGCTTCAGAACCATCCCCTACCAGTTTGAACAAGCTGATTGTGCTTTCCGAAGACCCATGTACGGGACGCCCGACGTACAACACATCCCTCAGGTTTTCCAGCTCGATGGTGCCGTCAACACTCAAATCAGGCCGCGCGCCAAGCGGCAGCGGACCGTCCATCATTACGTCCACCGTTACCGTTCCATTCACCACAGAGGGATCCACGCGTGACACATGTCCACTTACCACTCCATTTCTTGTGTCCACCGCGGCTTTCTGTCCCAGCGTTACATCCTTCGCTTGAGTTTCCGCCACCTTAATTTGCGCTTTTAGTTTCTTGGGGTCCGCCACTCGCGCTAGATTCGTGCCGGGCGTCACATGCTGCCCTTCTTCCACGGGAACCAGCTGCAACACGCCATTGATCCCCGCTCGCACGTGCAGCGCATCCAGTTCCGCGTGCCGCAATTCATACAACGCGCGTTGTTGTGAAACGTGCGACATTTGCGCCTGCAAACGCGCTTCAGCCGCATTCGCTGTGTTCTTCGTCCGTTCCGACTCCAATTGCACCCTTATGGCCAGTTGATCTTCCTTTACTTTGGTCAAACGCGCGTTCACCACCGAACCGAGGCCCTCGGCGAACAATTTTTCATCCACTTCGTGTTGGATCTTGGCCTGCTCGTATTCGCTCCTCACCGCGGCTTCCGCTGCTCTTTGGTTCAGCAGTTCGCTACTAAGCTGAACTTTTAGACTGCTGTAATCAGCCTCCGCAGCTTTCAATTGAAATTCAGCGTCTAGCACATCGCGCTTAAGCGTCAGATTCGTCATTTCGATAATG
Organism: Candidatus Acidiferrales bacterium; assembly: GCA_963748365.1. Taxonomy (GTDB): domain Bacteria; phylum Acidobacteriota; class Terriglobia; order Acidiferrales; family UBA7541; genus Acidiferrum. The sequence continues at coordinate 12,101 of CAVVJG010000020.1, read as the reverse complement.
ATGGAGTCCGGTTTGACAATCGCACCCGGTCGAATGACTATCTTTCCAACTTGCCCTTCCGTCTGCGCTGGTATCCATTGAATGTCTTCTGGAACCAAAGTCCCGAGTCCACGTACTTCGCGGAGCATCGCTCCGCGCTTCACTTCGTCAGACCACACTGTCGCCCGATCTACAGAAGGGGCGGCGGGCCGCAGGCGTGTCAGTCCAAAGCTGACTCCGGCTATAAACAAGATGGCAATGCTGCCGAGCACGATTCGGCGAATTAGTTTGGCGCGGGCGTTTGAAGGGCGAGGGATGTCCATAGTTTTGGTTCTTTCATTACTCTCAAGTGGCACGCGAGGTACCTTTGTCGAGCTCTGGGAACTCGGGGCGTTTCAATGGCTTAGGAATTCGCTGCCGACGCCTTCGGCGAAGAAGTGTCCGATATTGGGATTTTCTCTCTCGGAACCGGTCAATCTTCTTGGCCTAAGATTGGTTTGGCGTCACATTATTTATGCCCGAATCTTCTCCGCATCCTTCACGGCTCTTGCCGTTTCCACATCTCTCGGAAAAGTCCCGGTTCCGAGGAACTATTCGTTCGGCCCCCTCGTACCATTTGATGACGAAGTAGTCTGCCTACGCGGAGGTACGCGATGATCAGCCTCTGGCACGACATAACTTACGAACTTCGAGTTCTTGGCAAAAATGCTGGTTTTGCGGCCATCGCCATCCTCACTCTGGCATTGGGTATCGGCGCCAATACCACTCTCTTCTCCGTGGTCAACGGCGTGCTCCTGAACCCACTTCCCTTCACGGATTCCGACAAACTCCTTTCTGTCTACACCAGCACCAACAATTTTGATCGAAGCTCCGTCTCCTATCCGAACTTCCTCGACTGGCAAAAGGACAATCACTCGTTCACGGCCCTCGCTGCTTATCGTGGTGACGACTTCAACATGACCGGTTCCGGCGAACCGGAGCGGCTGCATGGACGAATGATCTCCGCTGAGTTTTTTCCCACTCTCGGTGTTCAACCCCTCGCTGGACGGTATTTTCGCCCCGAAGAAGACTTGCCCGGCGCAGGGCCCGTAGCCATGTTGGGAGACGAATTCTGGAGGCGGCGCTTCGGTTCCGCATCGGACATCGTCGGCAAGAGCATCACTCTCAATGGGAAGTCATACACAGTGGTGGGCATCGCCCCGCAAAGATTGCCCATGACCGCGCCATCTGACCTATACGTCCCGATCGGCCAGTGGAACGATCCTACTTTCCGTAATCGTCATGTCAGCATGGGCATGCGCGTCGTCGGCCGCTTGAAGCCCGGCGTCTCAATGCAACAAGCTCGCGCGGACATGAATGGCATTGCGAAAAATCTCGCGGATGCTTACCCCGATTCCAACAAGGCCTCTGGGATCGAGATGCTTTCATTGAAAACCGACGTCGTTGGCGATGTTCGCGCCATCCTCTTAATTCTTCTCGGCGCTGTTAGTTTCGTCTTGTTAATCGCTTGTGCAAACGTCGCGAATTTGCTTCTGGCCCGCTCTACCGGCAGAACGCGCGAGTTCGCTATCCGCACCGCGCTCGGCGCTAGCCCGTGGCGCGTGGTCCGTCAACTTCTTACCGAAAGCTTGATTCTCGGCACCGTTGGAGGTTTTCTCGGATTGTTGCTCGCGAGAGTCGGTACCAAAGCCGTGCTCTCGGCCTTGCCCGACGCCTTGCCCCGCGCCGACGAAATTCACATGGACTGGCATGTGCTCTTTTTCACTGCCGCCATATCCATCTTGACCAGCGTCGTCTTCGGCCTCGCTCCAGCTATTAAACTTCTCAGCCCCAGGCTGGACGAAACCTTAAGAGAGGGTTCGCGCGGCTCCAGCGGTAAACGCAGTTTTCTGCAGCGTGCCCTGGTGGCCACAGAAATGGCCATGGCCCTCGTTTTACTCGTTGGCGCCGGGCTCATGATCCGCAGCCTCTCTGAACTCTGGCAGGTCAACCCGGGATTTAATCCGCGCAACGTGCTCTCCTTCGCTCTCTCCGTAACTTCCGAAAGCAAGGTTACTCCCGATCAATTGCGCGCCAAATTTCGCGAGTCTCTAAAGCAGCTTGAGTCTGTTAACGGGGTTGAACAGGCCTCTATGCTCGTCGGCTCTCTGCCTATGTCGGGTGACTCGGAATTACCTTTCTGGGTGGACGGCCAGCCCAAGCCCGCCAACCAAAGCGAAATGCCTTTCGCACTCTTCTACACTGTTACGCCGCACTATCTCCAGGCCATGGGCATTCCTTTGCTTCGTGGCCGTTTCCTTACCGATCAGGACAACGAGCATTCTCCTGCCGTGATCGTGATTGATTCCAGTCTCGCCAAAAAATTCTTTCCTAACGAGGATCCTATCGGGAAGCACCTTAATCTGGGCATATTTGAAGCGAAGCCAGAAATTGTCGGCATCGTTGGCCACGTCGAACATTGGGGGCTTGGCGACACCGGCCATCAAACGCTGCAATCTCAAATGTACACTCCCGTTTGGCAACTTCCAGACCAACTCTGGCCCCTTCTGGCTGGCGGCTCCGGTTACGTCGTGCGCACATCTCAGTCCGAAGGCCTGGCCGGCAGGCTCCGCGAAGCCGCAAGCCGTTTTGACACCAGCGCGGTTCTCTACGATGTCAAGCCGATGGAAGATATTGTTGCGGGCTCAATATCCAATCAAAAACTCGCCATGATGCTCCTTAGCCTGTTTTCGATTTTGGCGCTGTTACTCTCCGCAATCGGCATTTACGGTGTAATTTCCTACCTCGCCGGGCAACGCACTCACGAGATCGGCATTCGTCTCGCTCTGGGTGCTTCACGCCGCGACGTTTTGCGCATGGTACTCAACGATGCCATGCGGATTACCCTCGTCGGTGTTGCAGTGGGCTTGGTTGTTGCGTTCGCACTCACCCGGCTCCTCGCTAAAATGATCTACGGCGTCAGCGCCACTGATCCATTTACCTTTGTTGGTGTTGCGCTTCTGCTGACGGGTGTAGCGCTGCTGGCTTGCTACCTCCCGGCGCGCCGCGCCATGCAGGTCGATCCGATGGTGGTTTTGCGCTACGAGTGAGCATCCCTCATCTGGTCGTGGTCGTAACGCAGTTGCGTTTCGCCTTTGCTGTCCAAATGCAGCCAGCGCGCGTCTAAGACGCCAACGGTGGTCTGGGGAGAAACATATGGGAAATCTTCTGCAAGACATCCGTTTCGCTTTCCGCCAATTTCGCGCCTCCCCGGGATTCGTGTTTACCGCCGTCTTCTCTCTTGCGCTCGGCATTGGCGCCACCACCGCCATATTCAGTGTTGTCTACGCTATACTTCTCGATCCTTATCCTTATAAAGATGCCGATCGCATGGTCCACGTCGAGTTGCGCGACAAGTCTGGCCACGGCCCGCTCCTCTTCGTCAATGCGACTGAATACAAGCAATTGCGCGCCGCTGCTTCCATCGACGACATTTTCCTGCAGCAGGATAGCCAGCGAAATCTCAGCGGTGAGCAGTTTCCTATCACCGTGCAAGTCGGAACCTATTCGCCCAATCTCTTCGAATACATGGGCTTGCCTATGGAAATTGGCCGCCCCTTCACTGCGGATGATGTGAAGGGACAAACGGTCGCTTCGGTCGCAGTCATTAGCGACCTTTTCTGGCGTCGTCAATTCGGAGCGAATCGGAACGCTCTCGGTAAAACGATCGAACTCGATCACACTCTCTTCACCGTGATCGGCGTTGCCCCTCCTCGCTTTACTTGGGGAGACTCGGACGTTTATCTGGCTGGCGTGCCCACTGGCGATTCCCACGAGTTTTGGATGTCTTTTATCAAGTTGAAGCCCGGCACGAAGCACCCTACCGCGGCTGCCGAAATCCAGGTTCTTCTCGATAATTTCACGAAATCTGATCCTAACGATTTCCGCAAAGATCGGCGCGCAACCATCGTCACCCTAAATGAGGAAGTGCTTGGCAAATTCGCCGGCACTCTGGTGCTCCTGTTCGTCGCCGTCCTGGCTCTTCTGCTCATCGGGTGCGCCAATGTATCCATTCTGTTGCTCGCACGCGGAACTGCTCGACAGCACGAATTGGCCCTTCGCGTTTCCATCGGTGCGGAACGCTCGCGATTGATCCAGCAGTTGCTCACCGAAGCGATCATGGTCTCCTTACTCGGCGCAGTCCTGGGTGTTTTGGCCGCCTACCGTGGCGTCGCCTTGCTCTCTCAGATGGTCCCTTACTATTCCTTCCCGCACGAAGCAGCGATTCACGTAAATGGTGTGGTGCTTCTGTTCAGCGCCTTTTTGGCTCTCTTCACCGGGGTAATCGCAGGCATCTCTCCTGCTTGGCAACTGTCGCATCCCAATCTCAGCCAACTTATTCAAGCGGGGAGTGCTAAACACTCGGGTGACGCGCACGGCCGCCTGGTTCATCGTCTTCTGATCGCCGGGCAAGTGGCACTAACCTTACTTCTTCTCACTGGTGCCGGCGCAGCTATGAAAGCTTTCTCAAATCTGACTCACACGCCCCTCGGTTTCGACCCCGACCGCGTCTTCGCCGTCAATATAGGCTTCCCGAAAGGGTCGAATCCTACCTGGCAATCCAGACTACAGGCAAACGAAAGTATTCGTCAGGCCATTGCTCAAGCTCCTGGCATAGAATCTGCCTCTGTCTCCACCTCATGGTTCCCCGGATTTGGCGGCTTCACCGGAAAAATTGAAATTCAAAGCAAACCCACTCTCGCCGAACCACTAGCTTCTCTTGCCTTGGTTAGTCCCGAAATTCTCACCACCATGCATATCCCATTGGTGAACGGTCGCATGTTTGACGATGCCGGACTGATGCGCGGGGCCCACGTGGCTCTCGTTAATCAGGCCTTCGTGAAGCAATATCTGGGAAATGGGGACGCAATCGGCCAGCACGTTCGCAGTCCCATGCTTAAAGTCTCACAGCCCGATTTTTTTCTCACCGAAGCTCCCGACGGCTGGATGGAAGTGATTGGAGTGGTGGGCGATGCTCGTAACGATGGCCTCGATCATCCCGTCAAGCCCTCGATCTTTCTTCCCTACAGTTTTGTCCTCACTCCCGACGAGTCTCTCCTCGTCCGCGCCACCGGCAATCCCGAAGCCGCCATCCGCTCCGTCAAGCAACGCCTTCGCGAAATTAATCCGGAATTGGTTGCTGGTCAGGACCACACCATCGCTTGGTGGCTCGACACTCAGGGTTGGGGTCGCGAGCGTTTCATTGCCACATTGTTTGGCCTGTTTGCTTCACTCGCGCTCATTCTTGCTGCCACGGGTCTGTACAGCGTCGTCTCTTATTCCGTCACGCAGCGTACTCAGGAAATGGGTATCCGCATGAGCCTCGGTGCTCAACGTTCCAGCATCGTTGGACTTGTGTTCACTTCGACGGCCACCACGCTTGGCATTGGCATACTCGTCGGTGTGGCGTTGAGCTTGGCTCTCAACAAAGTCATTGCTGCTTGGTCCGGCGGCAGTTCGCGTGACCCCGTCACGTTAACGCTCTCCGCCGTACTACTCTTGTCCGTTGCTACCGTTGCTTGCTTTGTTCCGGCTTGGCGCGCTGCCTCGATTGATCCTATGCGCGCTCTGCGCCTTGAGTAACCATTCGCATGAACACGGCGCTCCAAATGGCCCACATGGACCTCGGGCCCTACCAAATCACATCTACCACAAAATCGCCCACGGCCCTGTAGACGAAAGACCAGAAATTGCGTGGAAGTGGTCGGGCGCTCTTGCCGATTTTGAACCGCATATTTCAGCTTCGCACTTGTCTAGAGTCGCTTCAGTCCAAGACGGCTCATGATTGACCCCCGATATTGGTCTGGCTGTCTCACGAATTGAGGAACCGGAAGCGATCCCTCGAGGACTGATCGCCCACGGATTGCCGGAATAAACCGGCCGTGACGCGACACCACACAGCGAATTGACGAATGAGCTTTACCAAACGCACGCCCGATCTCACGCCGCGACTGTCCCGCCTTCCAACGGCTCCACATGTCGCTCTTCTGCATCGCAGAAAATCCAAACCGTTTCTCTGGGACCATGAACACCACCTTTGAAAGCAGATTGATACCATATGGTGTTGCATCGACCGGTTGAGCTGGCAGCGTTTATCGGGACTTAGACGATTACTTCCGAGTGGCCGACGATCCGGACACCAGTTCGAGCCGACTGGAAACCGACGTCGGAGCCGGGCGGTGGAGGCGACCACCGCATGGCATTCGCAGCGTCAAAAGCAATACACCGCCGATTCATTCTTCTTCGATTCCGACCACAGCAGCACTAAAATGGGTTCAGTGATTAAGGGGGAGAGGTATGAGAAGGACATTTCTTCCTGCAACATTCATCGTCCTGGTGGCGATCACGCCCGCGCTAATCAGGGGTCAAAAGGGCCAAGAGGATAAGGGTATTGTCGGAGTCATGCCGGAGCAAGTGCGGTGGTTCACGCCACCCTATTACACTGATGGCCGGCAGCGGGCGCAGCTATATGGCGATTCCAACCAGGGCGGCCCGTGGATCGACCGCGTCAAGATACCGGCCGGGAAACATGTCGCTGCCCACACTCACCCGCAGGACGAGCTGGTTACAGTAATCGACGGTACTTGGTATGTCGGCGTGGGAGATAAGTACGATCCGGCAAAGCTGAAGGGCTACCCCGCGGGCAGTTTTGTTCTGATTCCCGCTGGTCTCCCGCATTTCGTCGCGGCGAAGGAAAGTGCCGTCATCGTCCAGCTAAGCGGCGGCGATAAATTTCGCACCGAAAATGTAGAGAAATAAACGGCAACGCGCGAACACCACCTGGATAGCGAATGAACGCCGCGCAACGACCGAGAGCCTAGCACAATCGTTGAAGAGCGACTGGAATCCATCGCACGTAGGGCGCCTGAATCTGCGAATTCCCTATTTGTTTCCCAGAATTTCCGAGCTGGCCCACCAACATCATCTCACGCAATTTGTGACTCTTACTCTAGACCCCAAGAAAGTGGGGAATCCTGAAGAATCTCAGTGATACATCAAAAACTGCTGGCGAAAAATGCGCGTCACACTCAAGAGACGTTTCGGCAATTCTATTGCCTTCATCGCGGTCCTAGAGTTCCAAGGGTCCGGATTCGCCCATCTGCACATTCTTGCACCGCGGATATGTGGCCCCCGAGCTGGGAAGTGTACAATTTTGGACAGACGTGAATCCACCGGGAAAATAGACTGTTTTTGGATCTAGACAGTCTTTGACCTGACCGTTGGCGATTTCGCAGGCCTGTCATTTTCCCCTAGCGGCAAAGCGCGCACGAGTAGGATGGGAAGGGTCACCCGCCGTGCAAAAACCAAAGAATGCAGTGCGAGACCAATCGAAGACCAAACGGAATCAACTGTTCGACGAATTTTGCAAGAATCCTCAGAATACCCGCCTAGCTATCAAGGAGAAAGAACACTATGCATAACAAGCGAATGAGAATCGTAGTGGGCCTGCTGGCAGTATGCTTTGTGGCACTGCTCTCGGCTTATGCTCAGGGCGAGAAGACAAAGGTAAAGGGGCTGATTACCGCTCGTACCGGCGACACAATCGTCCTCAAGACTACCGACGGAAACACGATGACCGTTACTCTCGATGACGACACGAAGGTGCAGCAGCCGAAAGGGCTTGGCATTCGCAAAAAGCAAATGTCCGCTGCTGTCCTGATTCCCGGTCTTAAGATTTCGGTTGACGGCACAAGCCAGGACGCCACGCACGTCCTTGCCAAATCCATTACTTTCAGTGCAGACGATCTGCAAACGGCCGAGATGATCCAGGCCGGTCTGAGTCCCACCGAACAGAAAGTAGCCGCCAATCAGAAGAACATTGCCAAAAACAAGCAGAACATTGAGGCAAACCAGCAAGATATCGCTTCCAACAGGGCGGCCATTGATGCCAACGCCGCTGAAGCTGCGGAAACCAGCAAGCGCTTCTCGGAATTGAGCGAGTACGACACCAAGGCTCAACTGGATGTCCACTTTGACAGCGGGAGCACCAAGATCTCCGCAACGGATCAGGAAACCCTGAAGAAGTTGGCCCACGATGCCGTCAACCTTAAGGGCTACATCATACAGGTGAAGGGCTTCGCCGATTCCAGCGGCAACGCGGCCATGAATCAGAAGCTCAGTAAGGAACGCGCACAGAACGTAATCGCTTTCTTGCTTCAGAACTGTAACGTGCCGGTTCGCCACATCGTGGCGCCAGGCGCCATGGGTGAAGCGGCACCAGTAGCCTCGAACGAGACCGCAGCCGGACGCGCAGAAAACCGCCGCGTTGAGGTCAAGGTCCTGCTGAACAAAGGGCTAGCCGGTGACTAAGACTCACTCTTATTTCTTTTCCTGTGGGGCTCAAATCCTTAGTCATGCCCAGAAAGAATATTCCAGCTTTTTTCGATTCATGGAACCACCTTAACCTGAATTTGCGATTTAGGTCTCTCGCCCGCACATCGTATGCTTCTCCTGCCCCGGACACAACGAATTTGCCATCAGAGCAGCCAACCAGCCACATCGAAGGAGATATTCTGTGCGGATATTCTTTAGGCACGGTTCCGAGCGGGATGGACAGTCACATCTTCCAACAAATCTGTGCAGAGCATTCAGCCGTTTATTCCCGGTGAAGGTCCTTGACGACCTTGGCGGCAACCCACTATTCCTATCCTGCCGCCCGTGCAGAATCGCTGCTTGAATCGAAAGGAACGCGAGCGTCGATGGTGGTACCACACTTCGGTTGCGAGTTAATTGAAAGCGTTCCCTTCACCAGCTTCAGCCGCTCCTCCATGCTGATGAGACCAAGGCCACGGCTCTCCTTTGCTGCTTCACGGTCAAAGCCCGCGCCGGAATCCTTAACCGTCAGATGAATCTCATCCGACGTTCCCCACAAGCGCACTTCGAAGTGCCGTACTACACTGTGTTTCGCCGAATTGTGGAGGGCTTCTTGCAAAACTCTGAAGAGGCACAGAGAAATGTCCGGCGACAAGGGGCTGGGCAAATCGTGGGCTTTGAAGTCAATCTCCACCTTTTGCTGCTCGGCGAATTCTCGGCAGAAGCCTCTCATGGCCGCAGCAATACCCAAATATTGCAGTTTTGCCGAATGCAACTCGTGTGACAGGGATTGAATATCGGTGGCTATCTCCGAAGTCTGCTTCTGGAGTTCGTCCAAACGGCTGCGGACTTCAGGCAAAATGAGAGTGTCGTCGTGGAGTTGCTGCAACTGGAGAGCCAGCAGGGCGAGACGTTGACCGATGTCGTCGTGAAGCTCTCTGCCAATCCGGGCTACGTTCCTGCTCCTGTGCCTCAATCAGCTTTCGGGTCATACCTAAGAGTGCCTCTTCAGCTTGCTTGCGGTGGGTAATGTCCTCCGAAAAGATAAGAATCCCTCCCGGCACCGCGTCGAGATTCTGCCAAGGGCGAATCTCCCATCGGAGCCAAGTGGTGCCGCCCTCGCGATCCCAACGGTCTTCCTCGGCTCGCAATGTTTCTCCAGCAAGAGCGCGGCGATGTATTTCTTTCCAGCGCTCGGGATGTCGGGAAAAATTTCGTAATGCGAATGTCCCAGCACCTGCGAACCATCCACGCGTAGTCTGCACACCAGCGCTCGCTCACTTGCAGATAGCGCATCTCACGGTCGAGCATCGCTACTCCCGCTGGCACGTTTTTGACGAATATTTTCAGCAGTTCCTCCTGTGATCGAAGCACCGCTGTCTGAGTTTCTAAAGCACGATTCGTCTCTTGTAATACCTGTTCCGCCCGTTTTCGCTCAGTGATGTCATGGGCGAGCTTGCAAAAACCCACCAGCCTCCCGGTTGAATCCTTAATCGGGGAAATTATCAGAGAGACAGCGACCTTCTTCCGTGCTTTCGTAACGCGAGTCGTTTCGTAGTACTCAATACGTCCTCCCGCCCTCAGCCTTTCAAGAATCTGATTCTCCTCGTCCCATAATTCAGGCGGAATGAGAATCGTGATTGGCTGTCCAACGGCTTCTGACTCGGTGTACCCGAAAATGCGCTGCGCACCTGCGTTCCAACTCACGATAACTGCATCCAGATTCTTGGAAATGATCGCATCCTCAGATAATTCGACAATTGCGGCATGTCGGAACCGGGCTTCTTCTGCCCTCTGTTTGTCTGTAATGTCCTCCACCATCGCGATTACCAGCGGAGATGAATGACTCTTCAATAAAGAGATGCTCAAGCGTCCCCAGACCAAAGAGCCGTCTTTTCGGAAATAGCGTTTCTCCAACTGGTAGTGATCTATGGAACCTGCCTTTAATTGCTGAAAAAGCGCCCAGTCCTTCTGAGCATCTTCAGGAGGAGAAAAATCGACACAGTGCTTGTAGCGGAGTTCCTCCTCGCTGAAACCTAGCATCGAGCAAAAGGCTGGATTGACGAAAAAAGGCTGCCCTTCCAAAGTTTCCACTGCGATGCCAATGGGACTCGCGTTGAAAACATCACGGAAAAGCTCAATGTCGGGCGTCCGAGTTCGTGCTGCCTCTCCCATAGAACAATGTGTATAGCACCGTTAATGTCTAACCGCAACAATGAGCACAGGACGGACTGGATCGAGATCGACGACCTGAACGCGATCTTCAGGTGATGACGCTTGCTTGCGTCCGGATCATAAGTCACCAAAATCCTGAAGAGCTCGCCATTGTAGAAGCTGAAGAAAATCTGCCAGACCGAGTCTGTTTGGCGCGAATACTCAGAAGAGCTGCCTGGCCAACACGTCAACTCTTGAATTACCGCTGGGTGCTTTTGGATCAGCTTCGTCTGGAGCGGTCTTAGGTCAACCTGGCTAGATAGTTCGGGCAAAACTCATCCCCAAAGAAAAGTCTCGATACTTGGAAAGTCCTGCCCGGGAACTAAAGGAGCTGAAAGCAGGATCATCACGAGGGAAATGCCCACACTGCGCATCGTTTTCATTTTCATCTCTCCCACGAAATTCCTAAGAACTTGAAGACAGAGCCGCGTATTGGTTTCTGGCCACTGCTCCGTGACGTTGTTCCCCGCCGCTATCGACGTCACAGTGAGCTCTACTTCACGTTTGATGAAGAATAAAGCCAGAACCCCCATGACTGAGCCCGCACAAACCACAAAGTCGAGCGGTATTTGGTAACTCGCGATGGGGCGCCATGACACCACAAGCAGCAACGCCGTAATGGACACCCACCCCATGTTTTTCGTAATCATTGAGCAACTCGTTTCTCCATCGAGTTCCGTCAATGGAGACCCACTGAATGATTTTCCTGACCATTGGCAGCCTCGTCTTCTTCTCCGCCGGAGTAGTGCGGGGGCGGACTAGCCCGCCCCCCGCCAAATGAAACGACCGCCGGCTTCAGACTGCTACAGCAGCGGCGATCTTGTGGAACGTCGAGTTAGCGACGTCATAGGTTTCAACCTGAGGAGCTCCCTCAACTACCCTGGCGAGGAGCTCGTTCACCTCTGGGTAAGTTCCGCGGTTGTAAGTCTCGGCATTCTCCCTCTTGTCCCAAAAACTAATTGCCAATGCTTCCGTACCACCATGACCAACTAAAGTGATTTCGTCTTGGAATCCCTTCTGTTTCCGCAGCAGGGGAAAAACGTCCTTCTCCAGCCTCTCGGGTAAACTCCGCAACACTATTCGGCTTCAGATGCATATAAACTTTGCGTGCAACATGGCGCTCTCCTTGGTTCTCGATGCCAAGGGGGCAATTCAGACAACCATTCTCTCCAGCTCTCGTGAATACTCCCTCAGTCCATTAACTAGAATGAGTTAATCTACTTGACCTGTCAGTCCCAATCTGAAACCATTCTTGTGATTAACCTAGATAGTTAAGTCGGTCGGAGGAGCACTGTAGACGTTTGCCTGGTGATTAGGCGGCGATTGGATGAACTGGAATTTAGCCGAAAGATCTAGCAGCTGCCCGCCGAGGTTACGGAGTCCTATATTTCCCAACTGCTGGCTCGTAAAAAGCTGCCCCGGCCCCTGACCGAACAGATATCTATGAGAAAATGGCGAAATTTTTGAAGACTCCGACCGATAGACTCTCGAAACTGGCTGAGCTTCAGCGTAGAGAAGAGTTGAAGAGAGAACTGGCGGGCCCGCCCGCGCCTTTG